>CAVQQI010000001.1:0-149673 GCA_963714875.1 uncultured Microthrixaceae bacterium
TCAGCTGCTGGCGCGGCTGACCGGAACGGATCCGGGAGCGCCCACCGATCTGGACCCGGCGCGGGGGACCGAGCTCGTCCACTTCCCGCTGGGCCCCGATGGCATGGGTGGTGTGGTCTGAACAGCCCCGGTGACCCAGCGGTCCCGACTACATCCAGTAGTTCGGTGCCTCGGCGGTGATGGTCACGTCGTGGGGGTGCGCCTCGCGTAGCCCGGCGGGGCTCATCCGCACGAAGCGGGCATCACGCTGCAGTTGTGCGATGTCGTGGCTGCCGCAGTAGCCCATCGCGGAGCGGAGGCCGCCGGTCAGCTGGTACAGGATCTTGCTGGCCGGCCCCTTGTAGGGGACCCGACCCTCGACCCCTTCGGGCACGACCTTGTCGCTCGCCTCCACCTCGCCCTGGAAGTACCGGTCCTTGGAGAACGACCGGTCGCTCATGGCGCCGAGCGACCCCATGCCCCGGTAGGCCTTGTACCGCTCGCCCTTGGACATGACGATCTCGCCGGGGGTCTCGTCGACCCCGGCGAGCAGCGAACCCACCATGACCACGTCGGCCCCCGCACCGATCGCCTTGGCGATGTCACCGGAGTAGCGCACGCCGCCATCGGCGATGAGCCCGACGCCGTGGGCCGCGGCGACGACCGAGCACTCGTGGATCGCGGTCAGCTGCGGCACGCCGACACCGGCGACGATGCGGGTGGTGCAGATCGAACCCGGTCCGACGCCGACCTTGACCGCATCGGCGCCGGCGTCGATCAGCGCCCGGGCTGCGGCGCCGGTGGCGATGTTGCCGCCCGCCACGGCCACCGACAGGTTGGCCTTGATCTTCGTGACCACCTCGAGGACACCGGCGGAGTGGCCGTGCGCCGTGTCGACCACGATCAGGTCCACTCCCGACGCGGCGAGTGCCTGTGCGCGCTCCAGCGCGTCGTCGCCGACGCCGACCGCAGCGGCGCAGCGCAGCCGGCCCTGGTCGTCCTTGGTGGCGTTGGGGTACTTGAGCTTCTTGTTGATGTCCTTGACGGTGATGAGTCCGGTGATGCGACCGTCGTCGTCGACCACCGGCAGCTTCTCGATCCGGTGGCGCCCCAGGATGGTCTGGGCATCTCCCAGGGTCGTGCCGGTGGGGGCGGTGACGAGACCTTCGGCGGTCATGACCTCTCGTACGGGGCGGCTCCGGTCGTCCTCGAAACGCAGGTCGCGGTTGGTGAGGATGCCCACCAGTCGGCGTTGCTCGTCGACGATCGGCACCCCGGAGATCCGGTACTTGGACATGAGGTCGAGCGCAGCGCCGACCAGGTCGTCGGGCCCGAGTGTGACCGGATCGACGATCATGCCGGACTCGGAGCGCTTGACCTTGTCGACCTCGGTGACCTGGTCCTCGATCGACAGGTTGCGGTGGATGACCCCCAGGCCGCCCTCGCGCGCCATGGCGATGGCAAGACGGGCCTCGGTGACGGTGTCCATCGCCGCCGACATCAGCGGGATCGCCAGCCCGATGTCGCGGGTCAACATGGTGTTGGTCGAGACCTGCGCCGGGATGACGTCGGAGGCGGAGGGGACCAGGCAGACGTCATCGAAGGTCAACCCCATCTGACCGAAACGCTGGAGCGGGTCGTAGGGCTCCGTTGCACCGCTCGGGTCGATCGAATCGCTGGGGAGGGGCGTCATGGGTGGATCCTAGTCAGTGCTGCCGGGGCGGTCTGCCGGCGTTCGGACCCCGGGAGGCCCGGATGTGTGCACCGATCGGGATAGCGTGAGCACATGCCGGAACTGACCTTCGAGGGCGAGACGCACGGTGAGATCGTGGTGAAGGTCCGCCGCTGGCTCGCATCGCTCGAGGGCGAGGACGTCGCCGCGCTCTCCGCGGTCGAAGCGGTCAACCAGGGAGCGGAGCTCACGAAGGAGGCGCTGCGCATCATCGCCTCCGCCGCTCCGGAGCCGATCGCCCAGTCCGACGTCGTCCGAGGTCTGACGAACATGGGCTACAAGGTCACCGACGGCACCAAGGCAGCGGTGGTGTCAGGTCTCGACTCGATCGAGGAGGCCACCGGCGGAGGTGTGGTGCAGCAGGCGACGAAGGCCGCCGGGAAGGTGGCGTACCAGATGAACGCCAACATGGCTCGCCAGCTGCTGCGGTCCCTGCGGGGCTGATCGCGCCGGGCCACGGCGTGCTGGTCCGCCCCTCGCTCCGGACGGTGTGGCACGGAGTCGGCCACCCCGGTCGGGGGCGCGTAGACTGCTCGCTTCCTGATTGCCGGGTTCGTCGGCGCTGAGAGAGAGCACGTGGCAGAGATCGAGATCGGCATCGGCAAGTCCGGGCGACGTGGGTACTCATTGGACGAGGTCACGATCGTTCCGAGCCGGCGCACCCGCGACGCTGATGAAGTCGACGTGTCGTGGCAGATCGATGCCTACCAGTTCGATCTGCCCGTGATCGCCGCTGCCATGGACGGCGTCACCAGCCCGGCCACGGCCATCCGTATGGGTGGCCTCGGTGGTGCCGGGGCGCTGCACCTCGAAGGTCTGTGGTGCCGACTCGAGGATCCGGCGGCGGAGCTGGCCAGGATCGCCGAGATGGATGACGACGGCGTGCTGGCGAAGCTCCGTGAGCTGCACTCGCAACCGGTGGTGCCCGAGCTCATCGCCGAGCGGGTGCACGAGATCCGCGAGGGTGGCGCGACGGTCTGCGTCGCGGTGACGCCGTCGAGCACCGAGAGGCTGCTCGACCACATCGTGCGAGCGGAGCCGGACCTGCTGCTGATCCAGGGGACGGTGACGTCGGCCGAGCACGTGAGCGAGGGAGCGCACCCTCCGCTCGACCTGAAGCACCTCGTGCGCCGGCTCGAGGTCCCGGTGCTCGTCGGTGGGTGTGCCAGCTACCAGGCGGCGTTGCACCTGATGCGAACGGGCGCCGCAGGTGTCGTGGTCGGTGTCGGTCCTGGGTCGACCTCGACGACGAACCGCGTCCTCGGCGTGGGGACTCCCCAGGCCACCGCGATCGCGGATGCCCGCGCCGCTCGCATGCGGCACCTGGACGAGACAGGCGTGTACGTCCACGTCATCGCCGACGGCGGCATGGCGACCGGGGGCGACATCGCGAAGGCCGTCGTGTGCGGCGCCGACGGCGTCATGTTGGGTTCGCCGCTGGCCCGCTCGGATGAGGCTCCTGCGGGTGGGGTGACCTGGTCGACCGCGAGCCTGCACCGCACGTTGCCTCGTGGTCGCCTGCGTCGGCTCGCTCCGGTCGGCCCGCTCGAACAGGTGCTGCTCGGCCCCTCCGAGCGATCCGACGGGCGCACCAACCTGATCGGCGCGCTGCGCAAGTCGATGGCCGTGACCGGCCACGGCACCCTCAAGGAACTGCAGAAGGCCGAGTTGATGGTGACGACACCTCCTGCGGTTCGCCCGGGGGTGCAGTGATGGCAGCGATGGAGATCGCAGCCCCGTCCGAGAAGGTGCTGGTGGTCGACTTCGGCGCCCAGTACTCCCAGCTGATCGCCCGTCGCGTACGAGAAGCCAACGTGTACTCCGAGATCGTGCCCTGCACGCTCAGCGCCGAGGAGTTCGCGGCGCACGAGCCCAGCGCGATCATCCTCTCGGGTGGTCCGAAGTCCGTCCACGTCGAAGGTGCTCCCGCCATCGACCCGGGTGTGTTCGACCTCGGCGTGCCCCTGCTGGGCATCTGCTACGGAGCGCAGCTCATCGCGCAGCAACTCGGCGGCACCGTCGGCCGTGGAGGTGCGGGCGAGTACGGCCGCACCGTGCTCGAACCGATCCCGGGCGCGCCGTCGGAGTTGCTGACCGGCGATCTGGCGCACACCCAGACGGTCTGGATGAGTCACTTCGATGCGGTGGTCGAGGTCCCCGAGGGATTCGTCGCGACGGCGTCCTCTCCCGGTGCTGCGATCGCGGTGCTCGAGAACTCCGAGCGGCGCATCTACGGCGTGCAGTACCACCCCGAGGTCGTGCACACGCCCCACGGGCAGCTGCTGATCGACGGGTTCCTGCACGAGGTCGCAGGGTTGTCGACCGACTGGACGATGGGGAACTTCGTCGACACCGCGGTCGAGGCCATCCGCGCCCAGGTGGGTGACGGCCGGGCCATCTGCGGGCTCTCCGGTGGTGTCGACTCGGCAGTTGCTGCGGCATTGGTGCACCGTGCGATCGGATCGCAGCTCACCTGCGTGTTCGTCGACACCGGCCTGATGCGCAAGGGCGAGGGCGAGCAGGTGGTGGAGACCTTCCGGCGCCACCAGGGCATCGAGCTCATCCACGTCAGGGCAGCTGATCGCTTCTTCGAGCGGCTGTCGGGGATCACCGAGCCCGAGGAGAAGCGCAAGGCGATCGGCGAGCTGTTCATCCGCGTCTTCGAAGACGCACGCGGCGGTGTCACCGATGCGCAGTTCCTGGTCCAGGGGACCCTGTATCCCGACGTCATCGAGTCCGGGACCGCGCACGCATCGACCATCAAGAGCCACCACAACGTCGGGGGCCTTCCCGACGATCTGGATTTCGATCTGGTGGAGCCGCTGCGCTCCCTGTTCAAGGACGAGGTGCGTTCGGTCGGCGCCGAACTGGGTCTGCCGGACGAGATCGTCTGGCGCCAGCCCTTCCCGGGGCCGGGCCTCGGCGTGCGCATCATCGGCGAGGTCACGCCCGACAAGGTCGCGGTGCTGCAGGAGGCCGACGCGATCGTCAGGGAAGAGCTCCGCATCGCCGGGCTCGAGCGTGAGATCTGGCAGTCGTTCGCCGTGCTGCCCGACATCCGCACGGTCGGCGTGATGGGCGATGAGCGCACCTACGGCTACCCGGTGATCATCAGGGCGGTGACCAGCGAGGATGCGATGACCGCCGACTGGGCGCGGATCCCCTACGAGGTGCTGGAGATCATGGCGTCGCGGATCATCAACGAGGTCGCCGGGGTCAACCGGGTCGCGTACGACATCACCTCGAAGCCGCCCGGGACCATCGAGTGGGAGTGATCCGCCCGAGGGAGTGACCTCGTGGGTGGGGAGCGGCCAGTTGTCGATGAGGACGATGTTCCTGTGGGGAGTCCGTGACGGACCGCAACGCGATTGTAATGAAGTCACGGTCTGTGGTTGACTCTGTCCCGTCATGACCACCACGCCAACTCCAGAGCTGTCGCCGCGTCTCGTCGTACCGGGCCCCGCCCGTGACTCGCGCCGGACGGCCCCTGCACGTCGTCTGCACCGCGCCACCGCGGCGTTGCTCGCCGTCGGCTTGATCGTCGGCATCACCATGTCGGGCGGCGGCGCCAGCGCGCAGACCGTCGACAGCCTGCGCGACCGCGCACAACAGCTCGCGAACGAGCTCGAGGACCTGGAGCGTCAGAGCCTCGAGCTGAACGAACGCTTCCTGGAGCTCTCCGACCAGCTCGATCGGCTCGAGGCCGAGCAGGCGGAGAACCGCGAGAAGGTCGATGAGGCCCAGGCGCGGGTCGAGGCCACCCGTGACCAGGCGGCCGGCTACCTCGTCGAGGCCTATATCGGTGCCGGCTCCAGCGACGGCATCGCCCTGGGCAGTGCGGATCCGAACGAGGCCGTCAACTCCCAGGTCATGTTGGAGTACCTCCGCAGCGACCGAGAGGTCGCAGCCGATGAGTTCGCAGCCTCCAAGTCGGATCTCGAGGCCCGCTCGGCCGAGCTCGAGGCGTCGACCCGGGAGCTGACCGCATCGAAGGAGCGTCAGGCCGCCGTCGTCGAGCGCCTCGAGGACAACGTCGAGCGCCACAACGAGCTGCTCAGCAGCACCAACAGCCAGCTGAACGAGGCCCTCGCTGCTGAGCGTGCCCGCCGTGAGGCAGCCGAGGCAGCTCGTGCCGAGGCCGCTGCCAACCGGGCGGCAGCTGCGGCGGCGGCAAGTCGGACCACCACGACCGCTGCGCCCGGCTCGTCGGCGCCTTCCCGCTCCTCATCCACCTCCCGGCCCGCGCAGACTGCTCCAGCTGGCACCTCGGCACCTGCGCCTGCACCTGCACCTGCACCCGCACCGGTGGCAGCGCCCGCACCTGCCCCGGCGCCGGCCCCCGTGTCCGCACCGAACGGGCGGGCCGCCGCGGCGATCGCCGCGGCCAAGAGCCGGCTCGGCACCCCCTACCGCTGGGGTGGCACCACCCCGTCCGGATTCGACTGCTCGGGTCTCATGCTGTGGTCGTGGGCGAACGCCGGCGTGTCGTTGCCCCGGACCTCACGAGACCAGAAGGCCTACACGCAACGCATCAGCCAGTCGCAGCTGCAGCCGGGGGACCTGGTGTTCTCCGGGAATCCGGTGTACCACGTCGGCATGTACATCGGCGGTGGCCAGATGATCCACTCGCCCCGAACCGGTGACGTCGTGAAGATCTCGGCCGTGCGCGGCGACAGCTTCGGCCGCATTCCCTGATCCCGCGGTCGTCGGACGACGCCGAGCGACTCAGGTGCCGGCGAGGCGCCCGATCACCGGCTCCATGTCGTCCAGCGCCGATGCCGACAGGCCGATGGTGGAGATGCCGAACCGCTCGCGCCGCTCGATCAGATCATCGACCATCTGCTCGACGGTGCCACACAGCGCATGGGGCGAGTTGCGGGCCTGGTCCGGGGTCAGCCCGAAGCCGTCGGCGAACAGCTCGTACATCGATTCCGGGTCGTCGGTGACGATCGCCAGGTGGATGCGGGTCTGCAGCTCGATCTGATCGAACCGGTCGCCCGCGGCGTCGCGGATGACGCGCAGCTTCTCCTCTGTGGCCTCGGCGGTGGCGCTCGGCCCGGCGTGCTCGTCGATCACGCCGGCGGCCAGCGCCGGGTTGAGCCCGATGATGTCGGCACGTCGGCCGGCGAGGGCCAGCACGCGGGGACCGCCACCGCCGATGACGATCGGAGGGTGTGGCTGCTGCGCCGGCTTGGGCTGCCCCTCGAGCCCGGTCACCTCGTAGTACCGGCCCTTGAACTCGACCGGGCCGTCCGACCACATCGCGGTGATGACGTCGAGTGCCTCCTCGAGGCGCTGGATGCGGATGCCGGGACGTTCCATGGCGATGCCTGCTGAGTGGTAGTCGTGTGCCATCCAGCCCGCACCCAACCCGAACTCCAGGCGTCCGCCCGACAACACGTCGATCGTCGCGGCCTCCTTGGCCAGCACCACCGGGTGTCGGTAGTCGTTCGCGAACACCAGCGATCCGACCCGCAGGGTGGTCGTCGCGTCGGCGACGGCCATCAGCGCAGCGAGGGGGGCGAGCTGGTCGTCGAGGTGATCGGCAACGGTGAGCACCGACACACCCATGTCCTCGGACTTCCGGGCCAGCGGGCGCAGGGCGTCGGGGTGGGGGAGCCGGGACGCCTGGACGGTGAAGCGGAACGGACGGAGCCGGGACGTCGACATCACCCGGACCGTAGTTCCGTCCACCGCCCCGTCCACCGTCGGTGGAGCCATGACATGGGGCGGACCGGGTGCCGGGGCCCGCACTAGCGTCGAACGCCATGGCCCGTGACCCCCTCGAGGACTTCACCACGACGACGTTCAGCTTCGGTGGGACGGAGCGGACCGTCTACCGAGGGGGAGAGGGGACGGCGGTCATCGTGATGGCGGAGATCCCGGGCATCACCCCTGCGGTGGCCGGCTTCGCCCGGCGTGTGGTCGACCGCGGGCACACGGTGTACCTGCCCCACCTGTTCGGTGACCCGGGCGCCGAGGCCACCCCGGGAGCGATCGTTCGTTCGATCGTGCCGGCCTGCGTGTCACGGGAGTTCACGGCGTTCGCACGCCGGACGACGCCGCCGGCCATCGACTGGTTGCGTGCGCTCGCGCGAAAGGCTCACGCCGAATGCGGTGGCCCAGGGGTGGGGGCGGTCGGGATGTGCTTCACCGGCGGATTCGCGCTGGCGATGTCGACCGAACCCGAGATGCTGGCCCCGGTGCTCTCCCAGCCGTCGCTCCCGATCGCGATCACCGCAGCACGCGGAGCAGATCTGGGGTGCTCGGACCAGGACCTGCTGGCCGTCGCCGAGCGAAGCCGCGATGACGGGCTCTGCGTACTGGGGTTGCGCTTCACCGGCGATCGAATGGTGCCCGATGCCCGGTTCGCGTCACTGCGGCGCACGCTCGGCGACAACTTCATCGGGGTCGAGATCGACTCATCGAAGGGGAATCCCTCAGGGCACCGTTCGCTGGCCCACTCGGTACTCACCGAGGACCTGATCGACGAGCCGGGGCAGCCGACGCACGCCGCGCTGGAACAGGTCCTGGACTTCCTCGACGAACGCCTCGGCGTACCCGGGCGCTGAGCGCTACCGATCCTGGCCCGTCGCTCCTGCTGGTGCCGGGGCCATCGGAAGGCTGTCGGTGCCCACGGGTAGGGTGACCTCGATGCCCCCCGATGACCTCCTCGACGGTCTCAATCCCGCCCAGTTCGAGGCCGTCACCCACACGGGCGGTCCACTGCTGGTCGTCGCCGGCGCTGGGTCCGGCAAGACCAGGGTGCTCACCCATCGCATCGCGCACCTCATCTCCGAGCACCGGGTGTCGCCGTTCCAGGTGCTGGCCATCACCTTCACCAACAAGGCAGCAGCAGAGATGCGGGAGCGGGTCGGCCGGCTCGTCGGCCCGGTCGCCGAGAAGATGTGGGTCTCGACGTTCCACTCTGCGTGCGTCCGGATCCTGCGGCGCGACGCACACCGTCTGGGCTACCCGTCGCAGTTCACCATCTACGACCAGGCCGACGCAGTGCGCCTGACCGGCTACGTCATCCGCGATCTCGGCCTGGACCCCAAGCGGTTCCCTCCCCGCGCGGTGCACGCCGCGGTCTCGGCGCTCAAGAACGACGGCCGCTCGCCCTTCGATGCTGTCGAGATGGCCCAGGTCGTCTACGACCGCAAGATCGCCGAGGTGTTCGTCGAGTACCAGGCCCGTCTCAAGCGGGCGGGTGCCATGGACTTCGACGACCTGCTCGGCGTCACCGTCGAGCTCCTGCAGACCCAGCCCGAGGTGCTGGCGGACTACCAGAACCGCTTCCGTCACGTCCTGGTCGACGAGTACCAGGACACCAACGTGGTCCAGAACGACCTGGTGGTCATGTTGGGCGAGGAGCACCGCAACGTGTGCGTCGTGGGCGACAGCGACCAGTCGGTCTACAGGTTCCGTGGCGCCGACATGCGCAACATCTTGGAGTTCGAAACGGCCTTCCCGGACGCGACGATGGTCGTGCTCGAGCAGAACTACCGATCCACGCAGACCATCCTCGACGCAGCCAACGCGGTCATCGCCCACAACCAGGCGCGCAAGCCGAAGGACCTCTGGACCGAGTCCGGCGCCGGCGACGCGATCGTCCGGTTCCAGGGCGAGGACGAGATCGACGAGGCGCAGTGGATCACACGGGAGATGACCCGGTTGCACGACGGCGGCGATCACCGGTGGGCCGACATGGCGGTCTTCTACCGGACGAACGCACAGAGTCGTGTGCTCGAGGAGCAGTTGCTGCGCGCGGGGATCCCGTACCGTGTCGTGGGCGGCACCCGCTTCTACGACCGTCGTGAGGTCAAGGACGCGATGGCCTACCTGAAGGCCGTGGTGAACCCGACCGATGAGGTGAGCGTCAAGCGGGTCCTCAACGTGCCCAAACGCGGCGTCGGCGACCAGACCGTCGGCCGCCTGGACGCGTTCGCCCGCTCGAAGGGGATCACGTTCGTCGAGGCGTTGCGCCGCTGGGACGAGGCGGGGGTCGCAGCACGCTCGGCGCGCGGGATCGAGACCTTCCTGGGCATCCTCGACGATCTCGCGGCCGAGGTCGGCACGGGGCCCGCGACGTTGCTCGAGTCCATCCTGGACCGCAGCGGCTACTTGGCAGAGCTGGCGGCCGAGCCGTCGATCGAGAACGAGTCGCGTGCGGAGAACCTGGCCGAGCTCGTGGGCATGTCCCGCGAGTTCGACACGGTCGATGAATTCCTCGAGCAGGTGTCGCTCGTCGCCGACACCGACCAGCTGCCCGACCCCGACGACCCCACCGAGACCGGCGTGGTCCTGATGACCCTCCACGCCGCCAAGGGGCTCGAGTTCCCCACGGTGTTCATGGCGGGTATGGAGGAGGGGGTGTTCCCCCACATGCGGTCGCTGACCGAGCCTGCAGAGCTCGAGGAGGAGCGCCGCCTCTGCTACGTCGGCATCACCCGCGCACGTGAGCGCCTCTACCTGACCCACGCCTGGTGTCGCACGCTGTTCGGCGGCACCCAGTACAACCCGCCCAGCCGGTTCCTCGATGAGGTTCCCGCTGAGCTGATCCAGGAGTCCTCTGCCAGCAGGAGCCGCACCAGGTCGAGCCGCAGCTCCGAGGGTCGGCCGGGCGGGTGGGGATCCACCTCGTGGGCGCCGGCGGGTCGTGATCGGCTGGTCGAGCGCTCCACGAGGCCGAGCGCGCCGACGCCGACGCGGGCCCACGAGCTGGGGTTCAAGGTCGGCGAGGACGTGCGCCACAACGTCTGGGGCGAGGGCGTGGTGCTGCACATCGAAGGGGCGGGGGAGAAGGCCGAGGCCGTGGTGCACTTCGCCTCGGTGGGCGAGAAGCGACTGCTGTTGTCCTGGGCGCCGCTCGAGAAGGCCTGACCTACCCGGTTGCCGGCACGGCGATCCGGGTTGCCCGTGACAAGCTGTGGGCATGAGCGAGGTGCGTCGATGACCCTGCCCCGATCCCTGATCCGACGGGCCCAGATGGCGATCCGCCGGACGGTGACCCTGGCTGACCTGATGGCCCAGCTCGCCGAGGTGCACGGTGACGCGGTGATGGTCACCGAGGAGCTCAGCGCCGGACGGACACGCACGTTGACGTACCTCGAGGCGGCCCGCCTGGTCGAGCGCTGGTCGGTCGCCGTTGCTGCTCGCAGTGCTCCGGGCAGGCCGGTGGTGATCGCCACCGAGAACGGGATCGACCAGTTCCTGGCGTGTCTGGCCGTCTCTCGTGTCGGTGGACTGCCGGCGCCGGTCAACCCGCAGATGAGCGACGCCGAGGTGGACCTGGTCATCGAGGACTCGGGAGCGACCCTGGTGATCCGAGACGTCGCGGAGCTGGAGACCGGCAAGGGGTCCCGCAGCGCACCGACCACATCGGCTCGTCCCGCCCCCGGTGACGTGGCGGCGCTCTTCTACACCTCGGGCACCACCGGGCGGCCGAAGGGTGCCGAGCTGACCCATCGCGCCCTCGTCGGTCAGGTCGCGGCCGCCGCGGCGTGGCCGTTCGTGCTGCGTCACGACGAGATCGTGATGGCGCTGCCGATCGCCCACATCATGGGATTCGTCGCCGTGATGGGTCCGGCCATGGCCGGCATCCCGATCTACTTCCTCGACCGCTTCTCTCCGACCCGGGTGCTCGACGCCATCGAGCGGCGTCGCTCGTCGGCCTTCATCGGGGTCCCGACGATGTACCGCACCCTGCTCGAGTCCGGCGCCGAGGATCGTGACCTGAGCTCGGTCCGCATCTGGATCAGCGGTGCGGACGTGATGCCTGCGGACGTGGCGCGTCGCTTCAAGTCCTTCGGCGCCACGGCGACGTTGCCAGGCCTGGGATCGTTCGGCGAAGCGGCCTTCATCGAGGGCTACGGCATGGTCGAGGTCGGCGGCAGCGTCGCAGCGAAGGTCTCTCCACCGATGCTGCCGATCGGCCTGGGCGACTCCCTGGGGGTCTCGATGCCGGGGTGGAAGCTCAAGGTGTCCGACCCCGATGGCCGTCCGGTGCTGCCGGGCCAGGTCGGCGAGCTGCGGTTGCGCGGGCCCGGCATGCTGAAGGGGTACTGGGGTGACGCCGACGCGACGTCGGCCGCGATCACCCCGGACGGGTGGTTGCGCACCGGTGACCTGGTCAGGTCCGGGCCGTTCGGCACGGTGCTGTTCCACGGTCGGGCGAAAGCGGTCATCAAGTCAGGGGGGTACTCGGTCTACCCGCTCGAGGTGGAGGCGGACCTCGAGGAGCATCCCGACGTGCTGGAAGCCGCAGTGGTCGGTCTGCCCGACGACAAGCTCGGCGAGGTTCCCGTCGCCGCGGTGCGTCTTCGCCCGGGGGCGAAGCTGAGCGCCGAGCAGCTCATCGTGTGGAGCGGTGTCCGCATGGCGCAGTACAAGGCCCCGCGCTCCGTGGTCGTGGTCGACGAACTGCCCCACACCGGAACGCGCAAGGTCCAACGCGACCGCCTCCTGCCGCTGTTCGACCCGGCCTGATCAACGCCGCAGCTCGTCGGGCATCTCGTCGTCGGTGATCACGGCGAGCCTCTGCGTCGTGGCTGAGTGGATGCGAGAGAGCCGGATCAGGCCGACCGCGGCCAGCACCAGTGCGGCCAGCGCGAGGCCGGTGGCGACGAGCTCGACGGCGTTCTGGTCGTCGCCCAGCAGTCCGCCGGCGATGGCGATCGAGCCGGCGACCAGCAACACCGCGTTCGCGACTCCCAGGGTCCGCTGCGTCTGTTGCCAGTGCCGGGCGTGGTCCCCCCATCGAAGCGACGAGGTCAACCGGAGCATCGCGGTGCAGTACAGCAGCGCTCCGCCCTGGGTCCCCAGCCACTGCGCGGTCCTGAGGACCTCGTCCCAGCCCAGCAGCGAGGCAGGCACTGCGAGCAGCCACGCCGCCCAACCGATCGCCACCGAGCCGAGCAGCAGCTGACCGATCCGGCCGTGTGCGCTGCGCGCCGCTACGAGCAGGCGGGTCAGCAGGACGGGCGGAGCGAACCACAGGAACGGCACGATCTGGATGCCGTTGTCCAGCTCGATGCCCACCAGGCCGAACACCGTGAGCAGCCAGAGGATCCCGATGCGCGACAACGCGGCCCCCATGGTCCGCAGCTCCCCAGCGTTCGACCACTTCCTGACGGCCACCGGACCCAACCTATCGGCCCGCTGGCCAGCCTCGGTCCGTCGCTCAACCCCCGGTGGTGGTCGTCGCCTCGTCGCCCCGCACGTCGATGATCAGGTTGCCGTCGTCATCGACCTCCCAACCGAACTGCTCCAGCCCCTCGCCGTTGGAGGGATAGGTGGCGTTGGAGCACAGCTCGCCCAGGTCCTCGCGCCCAGCTCCTTCGGGGTTGAGCCGCTCCTCGAAGAGCTCCTCGTCGGGGTTCCAGGACAGGAAGCAGCCCTCGGATGCGCCAGGAGCCACCGCGGGGAACGCGACCCAGCGGATCTCGGGGTCGTCACCGAAGTGGTTGACCATGATGGGTTGGAGCTGACCGCGCCCTGAGACGTCGGAGAAGAGCACCGGGCCGTCCTGTTGTATCTGGCGCGAGAGCCGTGCGGCCTGTCCGGCATCGAACTCGTCGTCGCCGAGCTCGATGCGCACCGGACCGTCACCGCCGGAGGCGAGTTCGAGCATTCCCCACGCCACGCCGACGGCGAGCAGCACCGCGATGATGGCGAAGGCGACGGCCCTGACCTGCCGCGAACTGGATCGTCGTTCGACCGGCATCAGCTGCACGCTCCGGTGCGGGGCGGGGCGACTGACCGGACTCGATATGGGGTCGGGGAGGTCACCCGCTTAGTATCCCCCGCCGGGTGCGGATCGCGGTTCACGCCCATCGAACAGCGCCGGCGCCGCCGGTCGGGCCCCAGGCCGAGCAGGAAGGCAGACGAGGGTGGACCTCTTCGAATACCAGGGAAAGCAGTTCTTCGCCTCTTTCGACATTCCGGTGTCGAAGGGTGAGGCCGTCACGACGGTCGACGACGCCATGGCGGCGGCGGAGCGCATCGGCCAGTTCCCCGTCGTGGTGAAGGCACAGGTCCACGTCGGCGGCCGCGGCAAGGCCGGCGGTGTGAAGCTGGCCAACGACATGGACGAGGTTCGCGAGCACGCCGGGAACATCCTGGGTCTGGACATCAAGGGGCATGTCGTCAAGGTGATCTGGATCGAGGTGGCCTCCGACATCGCCGAGGAGTACTACGCCAGCTTCACCCTCGACCGCTCGGCCAAGCAGCACCTCGGCATGCTCTCCGCCGAGGGCGGGGTCGAGATCGAGACCGTCGCTGTCGAGAACCCCGATGCGCTCGCCAAGATCTGGATCGATCCGGTCGACGGACTCGATGAGGCGACCGCCCGCACCTGGGTCGAGGCGGCGAAGCTGAATCCCGATGCCACCGACGGAGCGGTGGACATCCTGATGAAGCTCTACCGGGCCTACACCGAGGGCGACGCCGACCTGACCGAGATCAACCCGCTCATCCTGAAGCCGACCGGCGAGGTCCACGCGCTCGACGCGAAGGTCACCCTGGATGCCAACGCTGCGTACCGCCACGAGTGGGACGAGTACGAGGCGACCCAGGAGCGTGACGAGCGTGAGCAGGCCGCACACGAGAAGGGGCTGCAGTACGTCGGCCTGGACGGTTCGGTCGGCATCATCGCCAACGGCGCAGGTCTGGCCATGAGCACCCTCGACGTGGTCAACCAGGTCGGCGGCAGTCCGGCGAACTTCCTCGACATCGGTGGCGGCGCCAACGCGGACGTCATGGCCGGGGCGCTCGAAGTCATCAACAACGATCCTGCGGTGAAGTCGATCTTCATCAACATCTTCGGCGGGATCACCCGTGGCGAAGAGGTCGCCAACGGCATCATCGAGGCGCTCGGTCGGGTCACCATCGACGCCCCGATCGTCATCCGTCTCGATGGCACCAACGCCGAAGAGGGTCGAGCCATCCTCGAACCGCACCTGTCCGATGCGCTGCAGATGCAGCCCACGATGCTCGACGCAGCCCGCACGGTCGTGGCGCTCGCCGGCGCACGCTGAAGGAGAACTGGACCCATGAGCATCTTCGTCGATCAGAACACCAAGGTCGTCTACCAGGGCCTCACCGGGAGCCAGGGCCGCTACTACGGCCTGCTCAACCGGGACTACGGCACGCAGGTCGTCGCCGGCACCAATCCCAAGAAGGCCGGCACCGACGTCGACGGCGTCCCCGTGTTCGCGTCCGTGGCCGACGCCGTCGAAGCCACCGGCGCCAACGCCAGCTGCATCTTCATCCCCGCAGCAGGAGTGAAGGCAGCGGTGATGGAGGCCGCCGAGGGCGGCGTCGAGTTCATCGTGTGCATCACCGAGGGCGTCCCCGCACAGGACGAGGCGTGGTTCTACAACAAGCTGCGGCGGGACTTCCCGAACGTGCAGCTGTTGGGCCCGAACTGCCCGGGCATCATCAGCCCCGGGAAGTGCAACATCGGCATCACCGCCGGGCACATCGCGAAGGAGCCCGTCGCCGGGGAGAAGAACGTGGGCATCGTCAGCCGCTCCGGCACGCTGACCTACCAGGCGCTCTACGAGCTGCAGCAGCAGGACATCGGCGTGACGACGTGCGTGGGCATCGGCGGCGACCCGGTCCCCGGCACCACGTTCATCGACTGCCTCGAGCGCTTCGAGGCCGATCCCGAGACCTCCGCGGTCATGATGATCGGTGAGATCGGCGGGTCCGCGGAGGAAGAGGCGGCGGAGTTCATCGCCACCAGGATGACCAAGCCCGTCGCCGGCTACATCGCCGGACAGACGGCGCCTGCGGGCAAGAAGATGGGCCACGCCGGCGCGATCGTGTCGGGTGGCAAGGGCACCGCTGCAGCGAAGATGGACGCGCTCCAGGCCGCCGGTGTGCGTGTGGGGGCCAACCCCACCGAGGCCGGCGAGCTGATGGTCGAGATCATCAAGGGCCTCTGAGCCGAACCCCACACCCAAACCAAGACCCGAACCCGAACCCGAACCGGGGGCGCTTCTGCACGCCATAGCGTGCAGAAGCGCCCCCGGTTCGTGGTGCGAGGGCCGACTGATAGGTTCAGCGCCGCTATGCGACTCGCCGTCCTCGCCTCCGGCAGCGGGACCCTGCTCGACGCGATGGCTACAGCAGGCCTGCCGATCGACCTGGTGCTCGTCGACCGCCACTGCGCGGTCGAACAGGTCGCGCAACGACACGGACTGGCGCTCGAGGTGGTGGAGCGCACCGACTTCTCCAGCACCTTCGATCGTGACGCGTTCACCGACCGGGTGCTCGACCGGCTGAGCATCTCGGGTATCGAGCTGGTCGCGATGGCCGGGTGGGGCACCATCCTTGCTCCCGCGGCCTTCGCTGCGTACCCGGGGCGGATCGTCAACACCCACCCCTCGCTGCTGCCCGCCTTCGCCGGTTGGAACGCCGTGCGAGAGGCACTGGCCTACGGCGTCAAGGTCACCGGGTGCACCGTGCACGTGGCGACCGAGCAGGTCGACACGGGTCCGATCCTGGCCCAGGAGGCGGTGGCGGTGCTCGATGGCGACGACGAAGCGACCCTGCACGAACGCATCAAGACCGTGGAGCGCCGGCTCTACGTCGAGACCATCCGATCGATCATCGAACACGAGAGAGTCCCATGACTGACCCCACCCCCGCAGGCTCCGCGACCTCGGGCGAGACCCCCCGCCGCGCGCTGCTCTCCGCGTACGACAAGACCGGCATGGTCGAGCTGGGCCGGGCATTGGTCGACCTGGGCTGGGAGCTCGTGTCCTCGGGCGGCACGGCCAAGGTCCTGGCTGATGCCGGTCTGCCGGTCATGGCCACCGAGGAGGTCACCGGCTTCCCCGAGATGCTGGGTCACCGGGTCGTCACCCTGCACCCGGCGATCCACGGCGGCATCCTGGCGGACCGCACCGATTCGTCCCACGTCCAGGACATGGCGACCTACGGGGTGACCGCGATCGACCTGGTGGCGGTCAACCTCTACCCGTTCAGCTCCGAGCCGTCGATCGAGCTGATCGACATCGGTGGTCCGGCCATGGTGCGCGGCGCGGCGAAGAACCACTCGCAGGTGACCGTGCTGGTGGACCCGGCCGAGTACGAGGTCGTGCTCGGGGAACTGCGGGACCGGGGGGACGTGAGCGCGGCGACCCGGCGGCGCCTGGCTCGTGACGCGTTCGCCCACACCGCGGCGTACGACGCTGCGATCGTGTCGTGGTTCGACGACGACGGGCCCGGCCCCTCGGCCGACGAAGGGCCGCTGCCCACCACGCTGCACCTCGCCGCCACCCGGACCCAGGAGCTTCGCTACGGCGAGAACCCGCATCAGGTGGGGGCCCGCTACTCGCTGCCCCAGGGATCGTGCTGGGACCAGGCCGTCCAGCACGGCGGCAAGGAGATGTCGTACCTGAACGTCTACGACGCCGACGCCGCCTGGCGGCTGGTGCACTCGCTCGGCGACGACCCGACCGCGGTGGTCATCAAACATGCGAACGCCTGCGGCGCTGCGGTCGATGACGACATCACCCGGGCCTATGTGCGAGCACACGAGGGCGACCCCACCTCGGCCTTCGGTGGCATCGTGGCTGTCAACCGTGTCGTGCCGGTCAGTCTTGCCGAGGCGCTCGCGCCGGTGTTCACCGAAGTGGTGATCGCCCCTGGCTACGACGACGATGCGCTGGCGGTGCTGACCGCCAAGAAGAACCTGCGCGTGCTCGCCGCGCCGCCACCGGTCGTGCCGCCGCTCGACATCCGTTCGATCTCGGGTGGGCTGCTGGTCCAGACAGCGGACTCGGTGTCGATGGACCGCGCTGCCTGGTCGGTGGTCACCGACCGCCAGCCGACCGACTCCGAGTGGCGCGACCTGGAACTGGCGTGGCGTCTGGTCGCCAGGGTCACGTCGAACACCATCGTCCTGGTCAAGGACGGTCAGGCGGTCGGCATCGGTGCCGGCCAGCAGAACCGTCGTGACGCGGGGCGCATCGCTGCGGAGAAGGCCGATGGCCGCGCCGTCGGTGGCGCGTGCGCATCCGATGCGTTCTTCCCCTTCCGCGATGGCTTGGACGCGGCGGCCGATGCGGGTGCCACCGCGGTGATCCAGCCAGGTGGGTCGATCCGAGACGACGAGGTCATCGCCGCTGCGAACGAGGCCGGCATGGCGATGGTCTTCACCGGCGAGCGCCACTTCAAGCACTGAGCGGCGCTCGGACACGCTCTCGCCCGCGACAGTGGACGCCCGACCGTCGGACGCCGCATCGAACGCCCGGCGGAGGACGGTGCGGCTGGCTACTCTGCCGCCATGACCTGGAACCTTGCCGACCTGTACGAGTCCGTCGTCGACGCCATACCCGACCGGGCCGCGCTCGTGATCCCGAACGCGCACGACGGGCGCCGCGAGTTCACCTTCGCCCAGATGGAGGCGCGGGTGAACCAGCTGGCGCACGTGCTCGCCGCCAACGGTGTTGGACCGGGCGACAAGGTCGGCGTCTACGGCTACAACAGCAACGAGTGGGTCGAGGCCCAGTGGGCGGCGTGGAAGCTGCGTGCGGTCCCGGTCAACGTCAACTACCGCTACGTCGAGGGCGAGCTGCGGTACCTGTTCGACAACGCCGACATGGTCGGCCTGGTGCACGGCGCGGAGTTCTCCCCCCGCATCGCGCACGTCAAGGACGACTGCCCCATGCTGCAGGTGTGCATCGCATGGGCGGACGGATCCGGTGCGGACATCTCGGCCTCGGGTTCGCTGGACTACGAGGCAGCGCTGGCTGAGGCCTCGCCGGAGCGTGACTTCGCCCCCCGCTCGGACGACGATCTCTACATCCTGTACACCGGCGGCACGACCGGGATGCCGAAGGGCGTGATGTGGCGCCACGAGGACTTCTTCAAGGCCACGCTGGGTCCGATCATGGGTGTGCTGGCAGGGCCGATCGAGCGTGAGGAGGAGGTGGCGGAGCGGGCCGCGGCCTCGGCAGAGGGCGTGGGGTTCCCGGTCGCGCCGCTCATGCACGGCGCTGCCCAGTGGACCAGCATCACCAACTCCCTTGGTGGAACCCGGATGGTGCTGAGTCCCACCCGCCACATGGACCCGCTCGAGGTGTGGCGCATCGCGGCCGACGAGGGCGCCATGATCATGAACCTGGTGGGCGACGCACAGATCCGTCCCCTGATCGAGGCGCTCGGCGAGCATCGTGACGACTTCGACCTGTCATCGCTGTTCGTGATGAGCTCGGGGGGCGCCATCCTGTCCCCGTCGGTGAAGGAGCGGGTGTCCGAGGTGCTGCCGAACGTGCTGGTCATCGACGCCATCGGCGCATCGGAGACCGGCTACCAGGGTTCCAGCGCAGGTGCCGACAGCCAGGGTCGCCCCCGCTTCACCTTCGGCGAGCACACGATCGTGATCGACGACGACGGCAATCCGACGACTCCCGGCGACGGGGTCGTGGGGCGGCTGGTGCGCCGGGGTCACATCCCCCTCGGCTACTACAAGGACGAGAAGAAGACCGCCGAGACGTTCCCGATGATCAACGGTGAGCGCTGGGTCGTCCCCGGTGACATGGCGGTCGCGGAGGCCGACGGCACCATCACCCTGCTGGGGCGGGGTTCGGTCAGCATCAACTCCGGTGGCGAGAAGATCTTCCCCGAAGAGGTCGAGCTCGTCCTCAAGGGCCATCCGAAGGTCTTCGATGCCGTCGTGGTCGGGGTTCCCGACGAGCGGTGGGGTGAACACGTCGCTGCGGTGATCGTGGCTCGCGAGGGCGACCGTCCGACCGTGCAGGAGCTGCACGACTACGGCGCCGAGCTGATCGCCTCGTACAAGCTGCCCAAGGAGCTGTTCTTCGTCGACGAGATGGTGCGGTCGCCATCGGGCAAGGCGGACTACCGCTGGGCGAAGGCCCAGGCGGTCGAGCGGACATCCGGCTGAGCCGCTCGCGAGCCGCTCAGCTGCGCGACGCCGCGCGTGCGAGCAGGTCATCCGCACCGAAGGTGTTGACGATGCGTTCGGCGGGCACCCCGCAGCGCACCGCCTTGTCGGCACCATAGGGCAGCCACTCCATCTGGCCCGGCGCGTGGGCATCGGTGTTGATGGCGATGTCGCACCCCCGCCGGAGCGCCAGCGACAGCAGTTGCTCGGGCGGGTCCTGGCGCTCGGGGCGGCAGTTGATCTCGACCGCGGTGCCGAACTGGGCGCACGCAGCGAACACGACATCGGCATCGAAGTCCGACGGTGGACGACCGCGCCCGGTGACCTTGCGGCCGGTGCAGTGACCGAGGATGTCGACGTGCGGGCTGGTCACCGCCCTGACCAGGCGTCGGGTCATCTCGTCGCGGGGCATGGCCAGCTTGGAGTGCACCGAGGCGACCACCACGTCGAGCCGGGCCAGCATGTCATCGGCCAGGTCGAGTGACCCGTCGAGCAGGATGTCCACCTCCATGCCGGTCAGGATTCGGAACGGCGCCAGCTGCTCGTTGAGCGCCGCGATGGCGGCCAGCTGCTCGGTCAGACGCTCTGCGGACAGGCCGTGGGCGATCGTGAGGCGGGCCGAGTGGTCGGTGACCACCAGGTACTCGTGCCCGAGTGCCATGGCCGCTCGGGCCATCTGCTCGAGCGGCGCGCCGCCGTCGGACCAGGTGGTGTGGGTGTGGCAGTCGCCCTTCAGCATCGCGACCAGCGACGCACCGAGGCCCGGGTCGATGCGTGTGGTCTGCTCCAGGTGCTGCAGGTACGGCGACGGTCGGGCCAGCACCGCGTCGCTGATCACCGACCCCGTCGATGCGCCGATGCCGCCGAGCTCGGTGAGCGTGCCGCTGTCGGCACGGTGGACCAGATCTTCGGGGTCCAGTTCCTGGATCGTCGCCGCGGCGCGCTGGAACGCCCGGACCTTCTGGGCGGGTGCCAGGGACCGGTCGAGCAGCCGCACCGCCTCGGTGAGCGCCTGCACGGCCCGCTCGGTGGGGTCAGGGTCTGGCTGATCCATTCAGTACAGGTACTCCGACATGGCGATGCTGCGCAGGCGCGCCATGTCGAACACGGTTCCGACGCTGTCCAACATGACCGTCAGGTTCTCCAGGTCGCCCAGGTGGAACGCCTCGATGTCGGACACCAGCTCCTCGGACTCCCAGGACTCCACGACGATCCCGTCCAACGGCGGCGCACCCGGCGTCACGGCATGGGCGACCGTGTTGCGCACGTAGCGCAGCCGCGGTTGGACCGCTTCGGACATGGGTGACTGGTGGCCGTACCAGAACTCGCGGAACGTCCGGGGATCGAGCAACGGGTTGCGGTGGACCAGTGCGAAGGTGACCAGTCCCGGCGAACGCTCACCGTCGGGCCAGGACCTGGGCTCGCCGCGGCGTTGCCCGTACTCGGAGTACACCGACTCGGTCACCAGGTAGCCGTCGCACCGCTCGCCGATCGATGACAGCACCTCCTGCGCCCCTGCTCGGTCGTCGTGGTTCTCGAGCCAGAGCGACACGCCGGCACGCAGCGGTAGCTCACCGCCGGGGCAGGGCATCGGGCCCGGGATGGACACCCGGTCGTCGTCGAGGTGCACCGACACGTGCTGTGCGCCGAGGTCGCTCAGCTGCGGTACCACGTTGCCGAGCATCTCTGCGCGGAGCTGCGCTCCATCGCGGCTCGCTCGATCGCGGATCAGGTAGACGAGCTTCTCCATCGGTTCCTCAGTCCTCTCCGCCGCCCAGTTCGCGCCGGCGTTGCATCCACTCGCCGAACACGACGGCGAACTTCTCGGGGTTGTAGATGTCCTCCTCGAAGGACCACTTCCCGTCGCCTGCGTAGTGCAGCACGGTCAGGTTGTACTCCTGGTGGATCGAGCCGTCGCCCGGATCCTCGAGGCGGTTCCAGACGTGGCAGATGACCCACCCCCGATCCTCGTCGATGACGTACCACTCGATCGGGAACGACGTGAACGCCGAGTTCGGCCACTGCGACATGGAGCCCTGGATCCACTCGTAGATCGCCTCGCGTCCGGTGAAGTCGCCGAACATGTGCTCGATGTAGGTGGCGTCCTCGGTGAACAGGTCGGCCCACGGTCGCCAGTCGCCGGTCCTGCCGGCCTCGGCCGCGGCGTGCTGGTACTCGGTGAAGGCGCGTTCGATCTCGTCACGCGGGTAGGTGCCCATCTGCACATCCTGTCAGTCCGCGGGGCACACTGCGGTCCGTGGGTCATCTGTTCGAGCTGCACGACGTGCACGTCGCCGATGGCGAACAGCAGATCCTGCGCGGTGTGGATCTGTCGATCGACACCGACGGGATCACCGTCGTGCAGGGCCCGTCGGGGTCCGGCAAGTCGACGCTGCTCCGACTGCTGAACCGGCTGGAGGTCGCGACCTCCGGATCGATCACGTTCCGGGGTGACGACCTGATGTCGCTCGACCCGATCGAGCTGCGTCGCCGCGTCGGCATGGTGTTCCAGCGACCCACGCCGTTTCCCGGCACCGTGCGTGACAACCTGCTGGTCGCCGATCCGGGGTTGGACGACGCGACGATCGCTGCGCTCATGGACCGGGTGGGCCTCCCGGTCGACCTGGTGGACCGCGACGCCATGGTGCTGTCGGGCGGCGAGGCACAACGCATGTGCATGGCCCGCACCCTGGCCACCGGCTGCGAGGTGGTGCTGGCCGATGAGTGCACCTCGTCGCTCGACGCCGACGCGACCGCCGCGATCGAGGACACGGCGAGGGCGCTGGCCGCCGATGGCGACACCGTGGTGTGGGTGACCCACGACGACAGCCAGGCTGATCGCCTGGCGGATCACCGTGTTCGCATCGAAGGGGGTCAGCATTGTCGACTGACCCGTCGTACCTGGGCCTGGCCGCCAGCGGGATCCTGGTGGCGGTGGCCGTGGGCATCTCGATCTGGCGACGCCTGGGGTTGGAGCGCTCGATCCTGTGGGCAGCGTTGCGGGCCTTGGTCCAGCTGCTGGCGATCGGAGCGGCGCTCGGGCTGGTGATCGACCCGGGCCAGCCCATCATCTACAGCTGGATCTGGGTTGCCGTCATGGTGGGCTTCGCCGCATGGACCACCCAGCGGCGCGCTCCAGAGGTGCCCGCCGTGCTGCCCCTGGCGCTGGCGGCCTACGGCGCCTCGTGCCTGGTCAGTCTGGGGGTGCTGTTCGGGCTGTCGGTGTTCCCTGTCGAGGGCCGCACCGTCGTGCCGCTCGCCGGCATGGTCATCGGCAACTCACTGGCCTCGACGGTGCTGGTGGGGCGACGCATCGTGGGGGAGCTCGCGGACCACCGTGACGAGGTCGAGGCGCGCCTGGCGCTCGGCATGACATCCGCACAGGCCGCGCACCCGTTCCTGCGCTCCGCTGCACGCACGGCGCTGGTCCCCCAGATCGAGACGACCAAGGCGGTCGGCGTGGTGTTCCTGCCGGGAGCGATGGTCGGGCTGATCCTGGCCGGGGCCGATCCGGTGGAGGCGGTGCGCGTCCAGGTCGCGGTGATGTACCTGGTGCTGGGGTCGGTCGCGACCACGACGACCGTGGTGGCGATCGGGGTCAGCCGGCGCCTGTTCACCCCGGATCACCGGCTGGTGCACCACCTGCGCCGATCGAAGGACTGATGGGACCTGCACCGCGGCAGCCGGCGAGTCCAGCGGTGGGAGGCGGTGGAACTCCAAGGGCTCGCGGGATCAGATGCCGGCGTATTCGTGTTCAGTGATCGACAGTCCGGCGCCGCTCCAGGCCTTGAGGCCGCCATCGAGCACGGCGACGTCGGTGTAGCCCATCGACTTGAGGGTTGCTGCGGCGAGGGCGGCGCGGGCGCCGGAGGCGCAGACGACGATCGTCCGGACGCTCGGGTCCAGTTCATCCTTGTGGCGGGGGCTGGTCGGATCGGCGACGAACTCGAGCAGTCCACGGGGTGCGTGCACGGAACCGTCGATGTGGCCGTGGTCCCATTCGTCGACCTGGCGCACATCGACGACCACGGCGGAACCGGCTGCGAGCTCGTCGGCAGCTCCGGTCGCGGTGACGGTGCCGACGAGGGCTCGGGCTTCGGTGATCATCTCGATCGCGGTCCTGGTCATGTCGGTCTCCTCCGATCGAGCCGGGTCAGCCGAGGTGGGCGTGCTGGGCGCCGAGCTCGGTGGGCTGGGGCAGCTTGTTGGTGGTGACCCGTGTCCATTCCTCTTCGAGGAGCTGCCGGGCGGCCTCTTCGAGGAACTGCGGTGCGGCCCACTCGTGCACGTCGAAGTCGCGTTGGATGTAGCCGTGGCTGACCATGAAGTCCTTTCCGATCTCGATCGACGCAAGGTTCTGCGGTGACAGGTTCGGGACCAGGTCGACGTCCTTGATGCCCTGATAGGTGTCCTCGGCGTCCCGGTAGAAGGTCTGGCGGTTCAGGATCACCGACGCGGCGCGCTTGTTGTCGTTCGCCCAACGACCGACATTGATCATCGCCTTCATGTACGCGACGACCAGTTCGGGGTGCTCGTCGGCCATGACGTCGGTGCAGGTGATCACGGCCGGGCAGTTCGCCATCTGCAACGTCCAGTCCGGGTACCGCGACAGGTCCTCGATGGCCTTGAACTTGCCGGTCGCTTCCTGGAGGTGTTGGAACACCTTGGACTGCGTGTAGATCGCATCGACCCTGCCCTCCTCGAGGGCGGTCTCGAGCGGCCGGAACGCCAGGTCGTGCTTGTGGTCGCGTCGCAGCCACAGCTCCGACGGATTGTTCATGTTGACCTGGAGCATCTCGGGCTTGTCGTACCAGTCGTCGGGGTACGGGAACTCGACGATCTCGACGTCGTCGGTGGTCATGCCGTTCATCCTCAGCATCAGCTCGATGCCGGCGTGCTCCTGAATGCGCCACCAGTCGTTCTTGATCGTGTTGAGGCTCTTGGTGAGCCCGATCTTCC
Source organism: uncultured Microthrixaceae bacterium (assembly GCA_963714875.1). GTDB lineage: Bacteria > Actinomycetota > Acidimicrobiia > Acidimicrobiales > Microtrichaceae > JBAOHV01. The sequence continues at coordinate 24,591 of CAVQQI010000001.1, forward strand.
TGCCGCGCAGATCCTCCATCCGGAACAGGTCGTCGCGAGCGCGCACCAACATGGCGCCGCCCTCCCACACCTGGGTCGCCCCGAGCAGGCGGGTTCGGCGGATGTCGGCGTTGACGTGGATCGGCGGGTACAGCCCCCCGAAACGGATCAGGTTGTCCAAGTTGTGCACGTAGTGCGGGTACCAGTTGTTCTCCGGGCGGGACCGGAAGTAGGCGTACTCGACGCCGAGCTTCTTGAACTCCTCACGACACCAGCCCAGCTCCTGATCGATGTTGTTCGCCGACACCATCGGACAGTTCGTGAAGTACACCTCGTCCCAGCTCAGCGGAACGGTCGTCGCCACCTTCTCCTCGGCCATCAGTACCTCCGGATCGCGATGCCACCAGTCGATGGCGCCCAGACAATGTGTCCGAATGATCACATTGTTGCCCGCGTCGAGTGGATGCCACAGGGCCGAAGGTCCCGATCCGCTGGGCAGTACTCAGGTGTTGCGGGGCCTCGGATCGGGCGGCGACGGCCAAGCGGTCGCGCCGAGCCGACGGGCGGAGTGCACCAGCTCCTCCCGCAGGGTCTCGAGCGGCACCTCGTCGAGGTGTGCCGACTCCACGAGGTAGTCCTCGAAGATCCGCCAACCGAGCGCCGTGGCGACGATCTGCGCGGCCCGCACCCGCGCCGCGAGATCGTCCATCCCGTAGCCCTCCATGAGTGTGCTGGCCATTGCGACGACGGGGTTGAACTCGCTGCGACCGACGATCGATCGACCGTCGACGACCAACTGGCTCGCCAGCCGCACCCACCGACCCATCACCGTGCCGGGACCATGGCCCTGACCCTCCAACGGATTGTCCAGAACAGCGGTGGCAAGTTGGGATGTCAGGTCGTCGAACACAGCGTCGATGAGCTCATCCCGTGTACCGATGTACCGGCCGATGAGCGCAGGGTGAACGTCGGCCGCGGCCGCGATGTCCCGCAGGGACACCTTGTGCACGCCCTTCACGATGAACAGCTCTGCTGCGGCGTCGAGCAGCGCCCGGCGCACTTCTCCAGGCCCCGTCGGTGCACCTTCCGCACGTCGAGGTCCCGGCCGTCGCTGCGGTGACTGTTCCGAGCTGCTCATCGAAGGGTCCACCAGTCACGCTCGTTCGGCCGTCCGGCTGCGCCCAGCCGGGCCAACGCGAAGCGTAATCGTCGCCAGGCTGTGGCTCGATCCCCCGTTCACCCGCCGAGGTCCCGGTCGCGAACAGCTCGAATGCTCGCTCAACGTGGCCCTATTCGATCGGCGTCCGCCCGCTGCCGACGGGCGGTTCCGGCCAGCGAACACCGGCAGCGCGCAGCAGGTCCACCGTGGTCCGCAGCGGCAGTCCGATGACCGTGGTCGGGTCGCCGTCCACATGGTCAACGAGCACCGCGCCGATGCCCTGCACGGCGTAGCCGCCCGCCTTGCCCATCGGCTCGCCGGTCCCGACGTACCAGGCGAGCTCGGCGGGGGTGTTCGGCGCCATCGTGACCGTGGCACGAGCCAGCACCGTGTGCTCGATGCCGTCCGCGTCGAGCACCGCGACGCCGGTCAGGACCTGGTGGGACCGCCCGGCCAGCGTCGACAGCATCTCGACCGCTGCGGCGGCGTCCGCGGGCTTGCCCAGCACGATGTCGTCGCACACCACCGCGGTGTCCGCCCCGAGCACGACGGCTCCGGGCCGCAGCGCCGCAACGACGCGGGCCTTGTCCGCGGCCACCCGCACCACGTAGTCGTCCGCCGACTCGCTCGGCAGCTGCGACTCGTCGACGTTCGCCGGCGACACCGTGAACGACACGCCGACCCGCTCGAGCAACTCGCTGCGCCGCGGTGACGCCGAGGCCAGCACCAGAGGCGGACCTGGGGCGCTCATGGTCGCTCGTTCGATCGTGCCGGGGCGGTCGAGTGTGTCATCCGCCCGACACCAGCGCCTCGGCCCCGCGTGGCAGCTGCACCTCGGCATCGGGATCGTCGAGCCACCGTTCGGGCAGCGCGACCCGGGACAGCGAGTTGGAGTGGCTGCGCACGATGCGCTCGACGCCCTCGACCGGCTGGGCGGTCGGGTCGAGGCGGTCGAGCAGCTCATCGATCTCGGCCACGGTGGCGACCTGGCCGGCCTGCTGACGCACCGAGCTTCCCGCCGGATAGCCCTTCAGGTACCAGGCAAGGTGCTTGCGGAAGTGCGCCAGGCGTTCCTCGCCGCCCTGCCATTCGACGATCAGTGACACGTGCCGGCGGATCGTGTCCGCGACCTCGCCCAACAGCGGCGCCGGGGGGACCGGCTCACCGGCGAACGCAGCGGCCAGGTCGCGGAACAGCCAGGGCCGACCCAGACACCCACGACCGACGACCACGCCGTCGCACCCCGTCGAGCTGATCATCGACCGTGCGTCGTCGGGGCAGAAGACGTCGCCGTTGCCCAGCACCGGGATGGAGGTGATCGCCTGCTTCAGCTCGGCGATCCGGTCCCAGTGGGCGGGCGGGGCGTAGTGCTGGAGGGCGGTGCGAGCGTGCAGTGCCACCCACGCCACACCCTCGTCCTCGGCGGTGCGAGCAGTGTCGAGGAACGTCAGGTGGTCGTCGTCGATGCCCAGTCGGAACTTCACCGTGACCGGGACACGTCCGCCCGACTCGGCATCGGCTGCGCGCACCGCCGCGCGCACCACCTGTCGCAGCAGCTGGCGCTTGAACGGCAGGGCCGCCCCGCCGCCGTTGCGGGTGACCTTCGCCGCCGGACAGCCGAAGTTCATGTCGATGTGGTCCACGCGGTCCTCGGCCACGAGTCGGCGCACCGCCTCGCCCAACGTCACGGGATCGGTGCCGTAGAGCTGCAACGAACGGATGCGTTCCGCCGGGTGGAAGCGGGCCAGCTCCCAGGAGCTGGCATGGCCCTCGAGCAGGGCCCGTGCGGTGACCATCTGGTTGACGAACAGCCCTCCGCCGAACGACGCGCACAGCACGCGGAACGGGGCGTCGGTCACCCCCGCCATGGGTGCGAGCACGACAGGAGGATCCACCGTGAACGGCCCCAGCGGCAGCGGAGGGACGGCGATCGGGCGGGTTCCGCCGGGGGAGGGGTCTGCCGACATGCTCCCCTAGCATGGCCGTCCTGTCCGATCCGCACACGCGCAGCAGCTGGGAGCGTCCGTGACTCCGAAGATCGACCGCGACCACCTGCGATCCCTGATGGGTGCCGAGACGGAGCGGTTCATCAGCTCTCACCCTCGTTCGGGGGAGCTGCACGAGCGGGCCAGCGGTCCACTCATCGGCGGCGTGCCGATGAACTGGATGACCCGATGGCCGGGCCCCTTCCCGGTCTTCGCCGCACGCGCGTCGGGGGCGTCGATCACCGACGTCGACGGCAACAGCTACGTCGACCTCTGTCTGGGCGACACCGGAGCGATGACGGGTCACTCGCCCTCGGACACCGTCCGGGCCCTGACCGGGCAGGCAGCCTCGGGAATCACGATGATGCTGCCGACCGAGGACGCGATCGTGGTCGGCGAGCAGCTGACGAGCCGCTTCGGCCTGCAGCGGTGGCAGATCGCCATGACGGCCACCGACGCGAACCGGTTCGTGATCCGCATGGCCCGCCAGGCCACCGGCCGCCAGCGCGTGCTGGTGATGAACTGGTGCTACCACGGCACTGTCGATGAGACCCTCTGGGTGCTGGATGCGGACGGCTCGGTCGTCCCGCGACCGGGCAACGTGGGTGCGCTCGCTGCCACGGGCGACACGGTGGCCGTGGTGGAATTCAACGACCTCGAGGCGCTCGAGCGTGAGCTGTCGCGCGGCGATGTCGCCCTGGTGCTGGCGGAGCCTGCGCTGACCAACATCGGCATCGTGCTGCCCGACCCCGGCTACCACGCCGAGCTGCGGCGACTGACCCGAGAGCACGGAACGCTGCTGTGCATCGACGAGACGCACACCATCTGCGTGGGTCCGGGCGGGGCCACTGCTGCGTGGGGCCTGGAGCCCGATCTGCTGACCATCGGCAAGCCGATCGCCGGCGGGGTGCCGATCGCGGCCTACGGGATGACCGAAGAGCTCGCCGACCGGCTGTTCGAGCCGGTGTTCGGCGAGTACTCCGACGTGTCGGGTGTGGGCGGCACGCTGTCGGGGAACGCGCTCGCGCTCGCCGCATTGCGCGCCACGCTGTCCTCCACGCTCCTAGCCTGCCGACTTCGAACGGATGATCCCGCTCGCGCAGCGCTGGACCGATGGCGTCGCCGGGGTGATCGACGCAGCCGGGCTGCCGTGGCACGTCCAGCAGCTCGGCGCGCGGGCCGAGTACTGGTTCTGTCCTCCGCCGCGCAACGGCGGTGACGCATCGGCGGCGGTCGACCCCGAACTCGAGGGGTACTTCCACCTGTTCGCGTTGAACCGCGGTGTGCTGTTGACGCCGTTCCACAACATGGCGCTCATGTCGCCGGTCACGACCGATGCCGACGTCGATCTCCACACCCAGGTGTTCGGGGCGTGTGTCGACTCGGTCCTGGGTCACCGCACATGAGCGGCCCATCGATGACGATGGACCAGTTGGCCACGGCGGTCCCGATCGACCTCGGCCGGAGCAGGGATCTGGTCCTCACCCAACAGATGGTGGACACACACGCTGGGACCACTGGCGATGCACAGTGGATCCACAACGATCCTGCACGAGCCCGTCGCGAGTCCCCTTTCGGCGGGCCGATCGCGCAGGGCTTCCTGTTGTTGTCGCTGCTGACACAGCTGTCGTCCGGGCTCGACCTCCCGGCGTTCGGGCCGGTGTCGATGTTGGTCAACTACGGCTTCGACCGCGTCCGATTCCTGCAGCCCGTGCCGGTCGGGGCATCGGTGTACCTGCACGGCGAACTGAGCGATGTCCGCCCTCGCGGGGACGGCTCGGCGGTGCTGCGGATCGATGCGGAGCTGTGGCGGTCGTCGACCGGCGGCGACGACAACGGCTCGGACGGGTCACGGCTCGGACGGCTCGGACGGTTCGGACGGTCGGATGCGGTCGGCGCGGAAGCAACTGGGCCCTGCGTCGCCGCCCGGTGGTTGTTCCTGGCGGTCCCGGCCTGAAGCAGCGAACCGGGGGCGTTTCTGCACGCCGCGGCGTGCAGAAACGCCCCCGGTTCGCATGGCGTGGCGCCCCCGTTCGCTGTGAGAAGGCTCTCAGCGCGCTGCCGAGCCGACCTCGGTCGCCGCGGCGTCAGGTGCAAGATGTCGTTCGAAGGGGAGTATCCAGTTCGGGCACGTCGTCAGCACGACTCCGTCAGGGGTCCGGCGTCCCGCTCCGACCACGGAGTGGAGAGACCTTCCGGTGATCGGAAGGAACGCGTCCCGTGAAGACCTCTACCGTCCTCGGCCTGCAACGGCTCCGTGAGTACCCATCGGTGTCGATCCTGGTTCCCGTTGAGCCCGGACCACAGCTCACCGAGCGCGATCGAACTCGCATCCAGCAGCGGGTCGATGACGTCGCCCGTCGCTTGCTCGGGGACGTCGACACCGACACCACCGTGGAGATCATGGAGCGCCTGCAGGTGATGCTCGCCGAGTTGGGGTCCGAGCCGACGCGACGATCGGTGGCGCTGTTCGCCTCGCCGTCGACCTCGGTGGCGCATCACCTGAACATCGAGGTGCGCGAACGCACGATCGTCGACGACACCTTCGCGACCAGGGATCTCCTCGACGAGGTGCGCAGGACGGTGACGTTCCTCGCCGCCACGGTCAGCGACCGAGCGGTGCACGTGCTCGAGGGGGTGGGTGAGGTCATGACCCCGGTGGTGGGCCAGGGCGTGCCGCTGCAACGGCTACCCGAGGAGAGCGACCCGGCGTGGGAGCGGCGCACGGTGTCGTTGCTCCGCCGGATCGGCTCTGGCCAGCTGCCGCTGGTGCTCTTCGGCGCAGGCCGACGGGTCGCCACGCTGGTGCGTGCCGGAGGAGTCGAGCCTGCTGCGGTGGTGCTGGGCAATCACGACACCACTCCGTGGAGTCGGCTCGCCGAGCTCGCCAGTGGACCGCTGTCGGAGTGGGTCGGCACGCGCAACGCCACGGCGCTGCACCGTTTGGACCAGGCACGAGGTAGGCGCCGCTTCGCGTCCGGCCTCGATGAGGTCTGGGGCCTGGCCAGGGAGTCCCGCGTCGAGCTGCTGGTCGTGGAGCGGAACTACGCGGTGCCGGTCCGCACCGACGGTCCGCACCTGATCCAGGTCGACCCGTCCGAGCTCGAGGCACGCGACGTGGTCGATGACGTCGTGGACGACCTGATCGAGGATGTGGCGCTGCGCCGTGGCGAGGTGGTGATCGTGCCCGACGGGGTGCTCGCGGATGTCGGGCGGGTGGCGGCGGTCCTGAGGTTCTGAGCAGGTGTGACCGCTGTCGGTCGACCATGCGTTGCCCCTCTCCGACCGACGGCGGTAGCATCTGTACCGATGCCGATCTCGACCGCCCTCCTCCTGACGTAGGCGAACCAGCAACCGCTGGCTCGCCGAACCTCCTGCGCCCCGCAGGAGGTTCTTTGGTTTTCCGGCCCCGACGCTTCGCTCCACCGCATCCCGGCCACCGGGCCGGGGCCGCCGACCACCATCGATCAATCCACACCATCCAGCACCAGACAGGACAGCGACATGCCAGCGGAACCCGTGACCCCGAAGCAGATGCCCTTCGAGAAGTACCGGCCGTTCCTTCCGCTCACGGGTCCCGGCGGCGGACTGGCGGATCGCACGTGGCCCGATCGACGCGTCGAGGCGGCACCGATCTGGTGCTCGGTCGATCTGCGCGACGGCAACCAGGCCCTGATCGATCCCATGGATCCGGCCCGCAAGCTGAAGATGTTCACCACGCTCGTCCAGATGGGGTTCAAGGAGATCGAGGTCGGGTTCCCCTCCGCATCCCAGACCGACTACGACTTCGTTCGCCAGCTGATCGACGAGGACCTGATCCCGAGCGACGTGACGATCCAGGTGCTGGTGCAGTGCCGTGACGAGCTGATCGAGCGCACCTACGAGGCGATCGCCGGGGCGCCCCGCGCCATCGTGCACTTCTACAACTCGACGTCGATCCTGCAGCGCCGCGTGGTGTTCGCCGAGGACGTCGAGGGCATCACCGAGCTGGCGGTGCACGCCGCACACACCGCGCGCCGGCTCGAGGCGACCATCCCGGAGACCGCGGTCAGCTACGAGTACTCCCCGGAGTCATTCACCGGTACCGAACCCGATGTCGCCATCGAGATCTGTGCAGCGGTCATGGACGCGCTCGATCTGGCGCCCGACGAGAAGCTCATCGTGAACCTGCCGGCGACCGTCGAGATGTACATGCCCAACGTGTACGCCGACGTGATCGAGTACCTGCACCGCCACATCCCCAACCGCGACCAGGTGGTGTTGTCGCTGCACCCCCACAACGATCGTGGCACTGCGGTCGCTGCGGCGGAGTTGGCACTGCTGGCGGGAGCGGACCGGATCGAAGGAACGCTGTTCGGCAACGGCGAGCGCACCGGCAACGTCGACATCATCACGTTGGCGATGAACCTGTTCACCCAGGGTGTCGACCCCCGCCTGGACGTCTCGGACATCGACTCGCTGCGCCGCACCGCTGAGTACTGCAACCGGTTGCCGGTGCACGAGCGCCACCCCTACGTCGGCGACCTCGTCTACACCGCGTTCTCGGGCTCGCACCAGGACGCGATCAAGAAGGGCACCGAGGCCCTGGCTGCCGGCGCGGTCCAGGGTGAGTACGACATCTGGGAGGTGCCCTACCTGCCGGTGGACCCGGTGCACCTGGGCCGCAGCTACGAGGCGGTGATCCGCGTCAACAGCCAGTCCGGGAAGGGCGGTGTCGCCTACGTGATCAAGGCCGAGCACGGGCTCGACCTGCCCCGGCGGCTGCAGATCGAGTTCTCGCGAACCATCCAGCGCATCGCCGAGGACACCGGTACCGAGATCACCGCTGCTGCGATGTGGGCCGAGTTCGTCTCGTCGTACCTCACCACACCCGAGCACGGCATCACCCTGCGATCTGCAGAGGTCACCACCGGCGACGACGGGGCGACGGTCGTCGCCCAGCTCCTGGTGGACGGCGAGTCCCGCACCGTCAAGGGACAGGGGGGTGGACCGATCGCCGCATTCATGCGTGCACTCGCCGACGATCCGATCATCGGTCGGTTCGGGTCGGGCCTGGACGTCGTGGACTACGCCGAGCACGCCGTGTCGGTCGACGGAGTGTCGGGCGGCGCAGACGCGACCGCGGCGGCCTACGTCGAGGTGAAGGCCGCCGACGGGAAGGTGCGTTGGGGTGTCGGGCTGCACGAGAGCATCCTGACCGCATCGCTGCACGCCGTGGTCTCGGCGGTCAACCGCCACATGGAGCCGTGAGGCTCAGTCCCACGTGGAGCCGTGAGGCTCAGCGGCCCGTGGTGATGTAGTCGTGGAGTTGGCGGGTCTCGTCCTCGAGTTCGGTGACCCGCCACTTCACCACGTCACCGATGCTGACGATCCCGACCAGCGTGTCGTCGACAGTCACGGGCAGGTGCCGGATGCGGTGGTCGGTCATCAGCCGCATCAGATCCTCGGCCGAGTCCTCGGGTGCACAGGTGCGCACCTGTGCCGTCATCGCGGTGGCGACCTGTTCGGACAGGACGACGTCGCCGCGTTCGGCCAGTCGTCGGACCACGTCACGCTCCGACACGATGCCCTGGATCCGCCGGCCGTCATCGGAGACGACCAGCGCTCCTACGCCGCGTGTCCGCAGTTGGTCGGCCGCGTCCGCGACGGTGGCGGTCGCTGCGATCGTCGCGACCGTTGACCCCTTCGACGCCAGAATTCCCGACACCCTCATGGCTGACCTCCCTGGTCGGAACCTCACCACGAGTATGACCGACCGAGCGGCATGTGTCACCGGTCACTCCAGCCGAGGGTGACGGATGAGGGGGCGGGGACCACGTCGCGGCCGCCAGGGTGCAGACTGATCCTTGCCGCTGCTGTCACCGCAGCGTCCGCCAGTTGGCCGCCCCGACCAGCCCACACCAGGAGTACCCATGAGCAGATTCCGCGCCGGCGTGCAGATCCACCCGCAGGCGACGACCATGTCGTCGCTGCTCGACGCGACACGCTCGTTCGAGGCCCTGGGTGTCGATTCGGTGTGGACCTGGGACCACTTCTACCCGCTCTACGGCGATCCGGACGGTGCTCACTTCGAGGGCTACACGCTGCTGGCGGCGATGGCTGCGGTGACCGAACGGGTGCAACTGGGTGCGCTGGTCACCTGCAACTCGTACCGCAATCCCAACCTGCTGGCCGACATGGCGCGCACGATCGACCACGTGGCCGACGGGCGGTTCGTGCTCGGGATCGGATCAGGCTGGTTCGAGCGTGACTACACCGAGTACGGCTACGAGTTCGGCACCGCTCGGGGGCGGCTCGCGAACCTCGAGCGGGATCTGCCGATCATCCGCGAGCGGCTCGCTGCGCTGCACCCGGCCCCGGTCGGCCCGATGCCGCTCCTGATCGGCGGCAGCGGGCGCAAGGTCACGCTCCGCATGGTCGCGGAGCACGCCCAGATGTGGAACGCCTTCGGTCCGCCTGAGAGCTTCGCCGAGCTGAACTCGGTGCTGGACGACTGGTGCGAGCGCGTGGGCCGGGACCCGGCGGAGATCGAACGGACCGTGGCCATCAACCCCGACGAGGTCGGCAGCTGGCAGGCCTACCTGGATGCCGGCGCTCAGCACCTGATCGTGATGAGCGGCGAGCCGTTCGCGTTCGACGCACTGGCCGAATTGGTCGAGGCCGCCGCTGGGTGATCGGGAACCGGCGGACTCAGCCGCCGCTTCCCGAGCTCGACGACCCACCGGTTCCCGAGCCGTCGGAGGATCCGCCGCCACTTCCGGTGCTCCCGGATGCGCCGGAACCCGATCCGGAGGAGCCGGCGCTGCTGCCCGAGGTGTCGTTGATGCCGGCATCTGCGGGGCCGGTTCGGTCGGCGTCCGAGGTGTCGTTCCCGTCGGTGGTCCCTGTGCCGTCGTCGCCGGAACCCTCGCGGGCCATCTCCAGCCGGGACGAGTAGGTCGCGGCGATGTCGACGCAGTCACCGGTGACGTTCTTCGCCTCGAGCACACGGCGCACCGAGGCCACGATCTGCTCGGTCGGGATGCGCTCCTCGATGATCGCCTCGGTCAGGCGTGTGTGCGCAGCTGCTGCAACGTCGGTTCCCGACAGCAACGCGACGTCGGCCCCGGCCAGGATCGCTGCCTCCGCCGCCTCGTCCTGGGGCGTCGTGTCGACGATCGCGCCCATGCCGAGCGAGTCGGTCACCACCAGGCCATCGAAGCCCTGGCGCCCCCTGAGCTCGTCGGTGATCGCCGCCCGGGACAGCGAGGCGGGCTCCTCGACGCCGGTCAGTCCGGGTACCACTGCGTGCGCGATCATGATCCCCGACGCACCCGCGTCGATGGCGCGTTCGAACGGCACCAGATCGCTCGCTCGCAGTTCCTCGATGGGTGCCAGGTCGTCCAGGGTCAGGTGCGGGTCGGAGTCGCCACCGCCGATGCCCGGCCAGTGCTTGACGATCGAGGCGATGCCGGCGCCCTCCTGGGCAGAGATGATCGCATCGGTGAACGACGCGACGATCGAGGGGTCGTCTCCGAAGCTCCGCGATCCCAGGTCGGATCCGGACCCGACGTCGGCGACCGGACCGAAGTTCATGTTGATGCCCAACGCGGCCATGTCCGCTGCGTACTGGGCGAAGAGGGTGCCGGCCTCTGACGGAGTGCCCTCGGCCAGATCTGCGGCCGATGGCAGGTCCTCGATGGCGGCGCCCAGCCGTTGCACGGTGCCGCCCTCCTCGTCACCCGCGACGAAGGGGGCCACCGGCGCGTCGGCCACCGCAGCAGCGATCTCCTCCGCCACGTCGGCCGATTGGCGCCCCTTCAGCCCGAAACCGCCGGCGAGCCCCTCGGTCAGGGTGTCGGTGGCGAGCTGGGGGCTGGTGACCATCACCATCAACAGCTGCCCCGCCTGGGCGCCCGGGGGCAGCAGTTCGGCGCAGTCGGGTGGAGCTTCGGTGGTGGTCGACGCGACCGCCGGCTCCTCGACCCGAACCTCGACCTGGCTGCTGGAGGTCCCGGTGCACGCCCCCATGAGCAGGGCGCCGCACCCCAGCGCTGCGAGGGTCTGGGTCGTCCGGGGGGAGAGCAACGGAGGTCGGCGCATGGCCCCAGGACGCTAGCCGCGGTGCTCAGCCACCCTGCAGGCGTGGGCCACCTCGGTGCAGGCGTGCGGGACGACCTACGCTGCGCGCACGTCACCGCCCTCGGAGGATCTGTGCCCACAACGTCGTTGGTCGAGCGGTTCGCCGATCCCACTGCCACTCCGCAAGAGGATCGTGCCCGACTGCGGTTCGCGTTGTCCCTCGTCGGGATCGGCGTACTGCACTTCGTCACACCCCGGTTCTTCGTGAAGATCGTGCCGCGCTGGGTCCCGTGGCCGACCGCAGCGGTGTTCTGGTCGGGCGTGGCCGAGGTGGGAGCGGGGGCGCTGCTCGCAGTGCCGAGCACTCGTCGCATCGGCGGGTGGCTCGCTGCGGTGACGATCGTCGCGGTCTATCCCGCCAACATCCAGATGGCGATCGACACCACCCGCACGGGCTCCAAGCTGGCCGCGTTGGGCACGTGGCTGCGTCTGCCGATGCAGTTCCCGATGCTGGCCCGGGCGCTCCGCTACACGCGGTGAGCGTGGCGCAGCGAGGTGGAGTCAGCGGATGGGCTCCGTAGACTCCGGCTGGTGACACCAGACGAGGGTGGGCCGGATCGCGCGCCGCTGCGATGGTGAGTGACGACGTGGTCGATGCTCCGGCCTCCCGTACCGGCTCCTCGGAGGTTCGCCCCGGGTCCGATGGCGCAGGGGGCGCAGCGGCGTCGAACGCCGAGGCCCGTGAGATCGAGCGGGTTCGGCGTGAGAACACCATGCTGCTCGAGATCTTCGACCTGACCGACGACCTGGCGATCCTGCTGGATGCACGAGGCCGGCTGCTGCACCTCAATGCAGCCGCCCGGCGCTTCTACCAGGTCGACGACGAGACGGCGCAGCGGTGGGTCGGGCACAACTGGGAGCCCGCACGTGCCATGGAACCGGTGGTCGCGTCGATCGTGGAGGATCCCGACTCGTTCAACCGCTGGTCCGGGGAGGTCGAGGCCATCGGGCACGACGGGCGGATGGTGCCGATGCTGGTGCAGCTGTTGGCCCACCGCGATGCCCCCGGTGGCGAGATCGAGTTCTTCTCCGCGGTCGCGCGCGACATCAGCGACCGGAAGCTGCTCGAGGCATCGTTGGAGCAACAGGCGACCCACGACCCGCTGACCGGGTTGCCCAACCGGACGTTGTTGTTCGAACGCATCGGGCGGGCGCTGGACGGAATGCGGGGTCTGGGAGCCCGCCACTCGGTGGCGCTGCTGTTCGTCGACCTCGACCACTTCAAGAGCATCAACGACACGCTCGGCCACGAACTGGGCGACCGTATCCTGGCCGCCGTCGCGGAGCGCGTCGTGGGGGTCGTGCGCCCGGGTGACACGGTGGCACGGTTCGGCGGCGACGAGTTCGTCGTGCTGTGCGAACGGCTGGATCACCCCGAGGACGCCGTCGTGATCGCTCACCGCCTCGAGGCGGCGCTGCACCAGCCGCTGCGCATCGATGACCGCGAGGTGCAGCTCGGGGTCTCGATCGGCATCTCCTTCGCGGACGAGAGCGACACCGACCCGTCGACGGTGCTCCGCGACGCCGACATCGCCATGTACCGGGCCAAGTCCTCGGGTCGCGGGCGCTGGGTGGTCTTCGACGACGCGCTGCGGGCGCAGGCCCGGGATCGCCAACGCACCGAGACCGCCCTTCGAGCAGCTCGCCACGGCGACGGTCTGGAGCTGCGCTACCAGCCGGTGGTCGAGCTGGCGACACGTCGACTGGTGGGCGTCGAGGCTCTGTTGCGATGGCGTCAGGGCGACGACGTGATGTCCCCGGCGGACTTCGTGCCCATCGCCGAGGAGACGGGCCTGATCGTGCCGATCGGGGAGTGGGTGCTGCGCACCGCGACCGAACAGGTCTCGGCGTGGCAGAAGCTGGAGGGATGGGGGTCGCTGCGACTGTCGGTCAACGTCTCGGCTCGGCAGTTGGACCACCAGGGGTTCGCCCCGATGGTCGCATCGGCAGCAGACGGAACGGGCATGGCCCGCAACACCCTGTGGCTGGAGATCACCGAGAGCCTGCTGCTCGCGGACGTCGACGAGGCCAGGGAGCGGCTGGACCGCCTGCGCTCACTGGGTGTGCGCCTCGCGTTGGATGACTTCGGCACCGGTTACTCATCACTGACCTACCTGCGTCGCTTCCCCTTCGATGCGGTGAAGCTGGACCGCTCCTTCGTCGCCGGTCTGGACGCCGAGGAGGGCGACACCGCGATCATCACCTCGGTGGTGGAGTTGACCGCGGCGCTGGGCAAGGAGTGCGTCGCCGAGGGCATCGAGGATGCTGAGCAGCTGGAGTCGCTGCGACGGCTCGGGTGTGCACTGGGCCAGGGCTACCTGTTCTCCCAGCCGTTGGTCCCCCAGCGGTTGGAGGACCTGCTCGCTGCCCATCCCGAGGGCATCTCGGCCTGGCCCATCGCGTAGGGGTCTCGTGCAGCGGCTCCGGCCGGGGCCAGTGGGGTGGGGGTGATCGCAGCGGGCGCCGACGGCGACGCCCTGTCAGCTCAGGGGCTGCGGTAGGGGAGTTCGGGGTGGCCCAGGATGCCCAGCGGATCAGCCCGCTGGGCCAACGCGGCCAACAACGAGCGCGTTCCCTCCGAGGTGGTGCGACGCCACCAGTCGGCATTCGCGGGGCCGACGCCGTGCTCGGCGCTGAAGCTGCCACCGAACCGATCCACGACCAGGCCCAGCACGATCTCCCGTGCGACGCGGCGCTCCTCGGCGCTGGGCGGGTCCGGGTGTCCGGCGGCGTGGGGGAAGCAGAGGTTGCAGTGCACTCCGCCATCGCCCCAGTGGCCGAAGTCGGCGACCACGGCCCGCGGAAGCGCCCCGCCGATCGCGGCGCGCACCGCGTCGATCATGTCGGCCAGCCGCGGTCGCGGCACCGACACGTCGAAACCCAGCACGGTCGCCCGGCAGGCCAGCCCCTCGGTCACCGAATGACGCACCGACCATGCTGCAGCGGGTGGCATGAGCACCGCGTCGGTCAGGAGTCGGGCGTCGTGCAGCGCCGCGAGCGCATCGGCCAGACGGTCCCGGGTGCCGGCTGCTCCCTCGAGCTCCACGAGCACGCTGTGCGCCGGCGACGGGTCGGCTCCGAACGGCCGCGTTCGCACCGACGGCAACGCCAGCGCCGCGTCGAGCGCCTCGGCCGACAGCACCTCGAACGCGCTCAGCTCGCCGGCGCAGCGTGTCTCGAGCAGGTGCAGGCAGTCGATGACAGCTGCGTCCGAGGTCGGTGCGATCCATGCACAGCTGCGATCCTCGGGCAGCCTGGTGAGCGACACCGCGACCTGGGTCACGACGCCGAGCGCTCCGCCGGAGCCCACCAACAGCTGCGACATCGCCGGCCCCACGTTGTGCTTGCGCAGCGTCGTGAGCTCGTCGAGCACGGTGCACCCGTCATCGGCCAGCACCGCCCGCACACCCAGCACGGCGGCGCGCATGTCGCCATGACGCAGCATGCGTGCGCCGCCCGTGTTGGTCGCGACCATCCCTCCCAGGCTCGGGTCCGACCCCAGATCGATCGGCAGTGACAGCCCGTGGGGCTCGGCTGCGGCGTTCAGCTCGGACAACAGCACACCGGCGTCGACCACCGCGGTGCGATCCGCCGGGTCGATCGTCGGCGGACGACGCAGGCGTGACAGCGACAGCACCACCGAGTCGCTGCGCGCTGGTGGGGTCGAGGCCCCCACGAGCCCGGTGTTGGCGCCCTGGGGGATCAGTCGCACGTGGTGAGCACGGGCCCACCGGATCACGGTTCGCACCTGCTCGGTGTCCGCAGGTCTGGCGACGGCAGCGGCATCGCCGATCTCCCCGCGCCACGGGGTCACATGGCCCAGCATGTCGTGGGCCTCGCTCAGCACGCCGTTGGGGCCCAACTGGGCGCGCAGCTCGTCGATCGCGTCGCCGGTCGGCATCGGAACATCATCGCCGCTGGTTTCCTACGCTGCGACCCGTGAACGACGCGACAGCACCCAGCGACCCGACTTCGACCAGCAGCGATCCGCTCGCGCCCTACGCCGGGTTCGGCGGCACCGTGGGGCGGGTGTTCGCGACGTCCGAACCTGCGTGGCCGACGCCGCCACAGCGGCGCGACGGCGCGCCGAACGTGATCGTGATGATGTGCGACGACGTCGGGTTCGCCGATCTGGCCTGCTACGGCTCGGAGATCCCCACCCCGAACATCGACCGGCTGGTGGCCGACGGCGTGCAGTACACCGACTACCACTCCACGCCGATGTGCTCGCCCACTCGCGCGGCGCTGCTGACGGGTCTGGAACCGCACCGCGCCGGCGTCGGTCACGTCGCGCACTCCGACCCGGGCTTTCCGGGCTATGCGATGGAGCTCACCCCGCTGGCCCCGACGATGGCCGAGCTGCTGCGGGATGCGGGCTACCAGACGCTCATGGTGGGCAAGTGGCACCTGACGAAGGACAGCGCACAGAACGATGCGGGCGACCGCTCCTCGTGGCCGTGTCAGCGCGGATTCGACCGCTACTACGGGTTCCTGGACGGCTTCACGAACCTGCACCAGCCGCACCGCATGATCTCGGACAACCACGCCGTGGACGTCGATGAGTACCCCGAGGGCTACTTCCTGACCGACGACCTGACCGATCGTGCGATCGCGATGATCAAGGAGTCGAAGGCGTCCGATCCGGGCAAGCCGTTCTTCTTGTACCACTCCCACGGTGCGGTGCACGCGCCGTTGCACGCCAAGCCTGACGACATCGCCCGTCACGACGGGCGCTACGACGAGGGGTGGGACGTCGTACGTGAGCGGCGCCACCGTCGCCAGTTGGAGCTGGGTGTCATCCCGGAAGGGACCGAGCTCGCCCCGCGCAACTCCGAGGACGGCGACGAGGTTGCGGCCTGGGACGACCTGGATGCTGACCGCCAGCGGCTGTTCTCGAAGTACATGTCGGTGTACGCCGCCATGGTCGACAACATCGACCAGAACGTCGGCCGGCTGCGCGCCGAGCTGGAGGCGATGGGCGAGTGGGACAACACGCTGTTCATCTTCACCTCGGACAACGGCGGCTCGCGCGAGGGCGAGGAGGAGGGAACCAGCGCGTACTTCCGGACGCTGCACTACCACCGGACCGGGGCCGAGCAGCCCATCGAGGAGGACGTGGCGCGCATCGACGAGATGGGTGGGCCGACCACGATGCCGCACTACCCGCGCGGCTGGGCGATGGTGTCGAACACCCCCTTCCGGCTCTACAAGATCAACGCACACCGGGGCGGGCACTCAGTGCCGTTCGTGGTGTCGTGGCCGGGTGGTGGCGTCCCCGGCGGTGAGCTGCGCCGGCAGTTCGTCCACGTCACCGACCTGCTGCCGACCGTGTTGGAACTGACCGGGGTGCAGCGTCCGTCGACGTGGCGTGGCGAGCCCGTGCTCCCACTCGCCGGCGAGGACATCGGCGCGACGCTGCGTGACAGTGACGCCGCGGGACGCGCCGCCGACGTCGTGATCGAGAACGAGGGCCACCGGGGCTATCGGCGCGACGGCTGGGAAGCGGTCACCCGTCACGCGCCGCGTACCTCGTTCAGCGACGAGGCCTGGGAGCTGTTCGACATGGCGTCGGACCCGTCGCAGGTCCGCGACCTGGCGGCCGAGCATCCGGAGCTGCTGGCCGAACTGCAACAGGCGTGGGACGACAGCGCCTGGGCCAACCAGATCTTCCCGCTGGACGAGGGCACCGGCTACCGCTTCCTGCTGCGCCCGCCGTGGACCGAGCGCTACAGCGAGCCCGTGGAGTTCCGCCCGGGCACGGCGTCGATCGACAGGTGGCGTTCCCAGCGGCTGATCCTGTGGCGTGACGTGACCATCACGGCGTCGGTCACGCTCGCAGAGGGGGACCGGGGCGTCCTGGTGGCCCATGGCGACCAGGGTGGCGGCTACTCGCTGTACATCGACGACACCGGCGAGCTGGTGGCGGCGCACAACGGCTACGGGCTGGAACGCGAGGTTCGCGGACCGGTCGTGGCGCCCGGCGAGCACGATCTGGAGCTGCGCATCACCTGCCCCGGGAACGACCGTTGGAACCTGGCGCTCGCCGTGGACGGCGACGAGGTTGCTGCCGGGACGGATTTCCGACTGCTCATGGCGATGGCGCCGTTCCAAGGGATCGACATCGGGATCGACCGCCGCTCACCGGTCAGCTGGTCGATGCACCAGCGTCACGGCAGCTTCGCGTTCACCGGTCAGCTGCACCGCGTTGCGTACCTGCCGGGCGCGGCGGCGCCCGACAGTCCGGAGAACTTCCTGGAGCTGCTGCGTGACTGGGGTCGCTCGTTCGAGTGACACCACGCCATCGGGCCATGGCGAACGTGTGCAGGCCGGGCGCGTCAGGTGGTTCGGGCCCCGGCGTCGCTCGCCGGACCGGCGGCACTGGATGCCGCTGCCAACCCCGCGCGGCGGCCGAAGAAGGTGCCTTCGCCCAGCGAGATCCCCGAGCAGTAACGGGCGAGCGCCAGGCTCGCAGCGACCCGCCCGACCGCGAACAGCCCATCGATGGTGCTGCCGTCGGTGCGCACCACTTGGCCGTGTTCGGTGGTGAGGACCCCGCCGAGCGGGAACCCCGCGTAGATGGTGGAGCCGACCCGAAGGTCGATCGCCCCGAACGGCGGCTGGTCGAGCGCCACCAACCACTCCGGCTGCTTGCCGAACTCCGGATCGTGCCCGCGTGCCGCCGCCTCGTTGTACCGGGTCATCGTCGCCGCGAGCGACCCGGGGGGTAGTCCCAGCTCGGCGGTGAGCTCGTCCCAGTCGCCACAGACGTTGGCCGCGCGCATGCCGACGGCGTTGACCTGGTAGCGGGGTTCATCGAGCAACAGGTAGGCCTCGCCGCCCTGCTCGAGCAGCGCGGCCTGGCCGAGGTGACCGAAGTAGGTGTCCTCGTTGATGAACCTGCGCCCGTCTGCATTGACCAGGACGCCGCGCACCATGTCGCGCGGCGGGGTGATGGGCAGCGCCACCTCGGCGGTGCCCATGGCATCGGTCGCCGCACCGAGCGCCATGCAGCTGCGCAGGCCCCAGCCGTCGTCGTTGTCGGTACCGAGCTTCCACGCCACCAGGTTGACCGGGGGGACATGCAGGTCGACCAGCGCGTCGTTGTACGCCCAGCCGCCCGAGGCCAGCACCACGCCGCCCCGTGCCCGGACCCGCTGTGGCCGACCATCGATGCGGGCGACGACGCCGTGGACCCGACCGTGCGGATCGGTCACGAGCCGTTGTGCGCGGGCGTTCGTGATCACTCGGGCCGAGGTCGTGGCGAGGGCCTCCAACAGGCGATCCATGAGGAAGCCGCCGGCGGCGTTCGGCGTTGCGGGCACGTGGCCGCGTGGTGCCGGGGCGTGGCGCTCGACATAGGGCGACGTGTCCTCGCCGCCGCTGAACACCAGTCCCTCGGTGCCCGGAGGCTCCATGCCCGGCTCGGGCCAGAACTCGGCGCGGAAGGGAACTCCGTGCTCCACCAGCCAGTCGTGGTGGTCGACCGAACCACGGCAGTAGGCGACCAGTCGGGGGTCGTCGATCGGCCGCCCGAGCGCGTCGGCCAAGAACCCCAGCATCTGCGCGGGATCGTCGTCGAATCCGGCATCGAGCTGGGTCGATGTGCCGCCACCCAGGTAGACGATCCCGCCCGACATCGCCGAGGTGCCGCCGCCGTCGCCGGCGCACTCGAGGACCAGCACCGACGCTCCCGATGTCGCTGCGGTGATCGCTGCTGACGCGCCGGCGGCTCCGAGGCCGATGACGACCACGTCGGCTTCCATGTCCCAGCCGTGTGACTGAGCGGCTTCCAGTGAGAGTGGATCGATCGGCGCGGTCGAGTCGTTGTCGGGGCTCGTGTCGGCGGAGCTCGCTCCGGGCGTCTCGGTCATGGCGCCGTTCTAGCCGCGGCGCCGGTCGGTGGTCGCCCAGCAGTCATCAGCAGTCGCCCGACGGTCCCGTCGCTGTCCCGGCCGTGCCGTCCCGGTGCCTCAGCGCCGGCTCTCGATCGAGGTGGTCAGCTCCCGAGTGCTGCGGGCGATCAATCGGGTACGAGGGATGAGTCCCAGGTCGGTCCACTCCCCGGTGCCGATGCGCCATCGGGCCGACCACAGCACCGTGACCGTGCCCAGCCAGGCGACCGGACGAGGTAGTCCATCGACGCCGGACCTCGGTGAACGACCGCCGTCGGATGCCGTTCGGTACGCCACCGTGCAGGCCGCGGGCCCACGCGCTTGGAGTGCTGCGGGCAGGGGGGTCTCGGGCCGGAACGGCGTCCCTGGCCCGTCGCAGCTGACGGGGTCGAACGTCGGTTCACCGGTGATGATGCGCAGTCCCACCGGTTCGGCCCTGACCTCGGCGACCAGGCCGTCGTGGCGCAGGGTTGCCTCGAGGGGTCGCCAGTGCTGTCGATCGATCGAGAAGAACACCGGCTGCCCCACCGGAACCACTGCGGAGGGCGGCGGGGTGGTTCGTGGCTCGGGCGCGGGCAGTCGCGTGATCATCTGGCGGTACAGCACCTGCAGAGCGGTGCGCGGCACGGACGTGGGAGCGAAGCGCAGCTCGTAGGTGCCGGCGCCACAGACGTAGCCCTGCAGGTCACCGTCGGGCAGCTCACCCCCGTCGAGATAGGGGCGCAGCGGATCGATGAGCTGCGACGACAGTCCGTTGGCGATGCCCTGACCGGCGACCGCGACGACCCATTCGATCTGCGCATCGGTCAGCGTGCGCCAGACGCACCTGGGCGCGCCGACCGACCCGCCCCTGCCGCCGCTCCTGCCCGTCGACCAGCCGAGTATCGAGGTGATGATGTCGCCCCGACCGACGACCCTGGTGGTCGCTCCGCCGTCGCCGGTCGCGCCTGCGGGCCCGATGCCTGACGTCGTCACGACGGCTGCGATGACGGCTGTGGTGACGATGCCGGCCAGGGCCCGTCGGCGACGGCTCACCGGGGTACCTCGGCGATGATGCAGGGATCTGCGCTCCCCGGTGCCAACAGGGTGAGCTGTTCCTGGTCGAGGGCGGCGAGGCGCCAACCGCCGTTCCTCGTGACGATGCGGCCGGTGCCGGTTGCGTGACCGACCGCGTCATCCATGACCTGTCCGGTATCCACCGACCGACCGATCCCGGGGGACCACCCGCACCACGTGAACGACACCTCGTCCGGTGCCACAGAGAGCAGCTCGACGGGGCGGTGCAGGAAGGAGGCGCCCGACTCGTCCGGCTCGATCACCATCCGGTCCTGCAGCGCACGTCGGCTGGTGCGGTCGAGGAGTTCCTCGGACAGCACCGAACCCGCCACCACCAGCTCGTCCCATCGGCCACGCAGCGGCGAGCCCGGCGGCGGTGCACCCGCCGGATCGCTCGACATCTGCGACAGCACCTGGCCGTAGGCGGCCAGCACCTGGGTCACCGCAGCACGAGCCCGGTCGGCGCTGCGGTCGTCATCGGGCGGCGAGACCCCGGCCACAGGGGGAGCGTCGTCGGAGTCGTGGGGTCCGTCGGGTGCACCGGAGTCGGTCGGGTCCGCAGAGGCTGCCGGGTCGGAGTCGAACGAACCGTCCGTCGGGTCGTCCTCCGCCCGGGCCACGGGCGCGAGTGGGTCGACCCCCGGGTCCAGGGCACCGTCGCCGCACCCCGCTGAACATGCGAGCGCGACGGCGACGACCAGCCATCGAATCATCCGTCCCGGATTTCGTTGCTCCCCGCCCATCCTGCACACTGTGCACCACGAGAAGCACTGAAACAACATGAAAAATACTTGAAGGTCGCAACATGGATCGAAGATTGCATGTCGTCGGGTCGCCCGGCGTCCCTTCGGCGCCCGGCTCTGTATCGTCTCGGAGCGCCGACCGGCCGTCGTCGTGTGGGTGAACGGAGGAACCGGTGAGCGAGCACGTCCTGACCATCGACCTGGGCACATCGGGCCCGAAGACGGCGGTGTTCACCGTCGAGGGCGAGTACGTCGACGATGAGTTCGAGCCGGTGGCGCTGCTGTTGGGCGACCACGGTGCGGCAGAGCAGCGCCCGTCGGACTGGTGGGATGCCATCGTCGCCGGCGTCACTCGCCTGCGTGAGCGGGGGGCGGTTCCCGCCGACGGGTTCGCCGCGATCTCGGTCACCTCGCAGTGGTCCGGCACCGTCGCGATCGACGCCGCCGGTGAACCGGTGTGCGACGCCATCATCTGGATGGACTCACGCGGCGCCGAGCAGATCGGTCGGATCGTCGGCGGACCGCTGAAGGTGCAGGGGTACGACCCCCGGAAGCTGCGCAAGTGGATCCAACTGACCGGCGGCATCCCGTCGCTGTCGGGCAAGGATCCCATCGCGCATATCCACTGGCTCCGCCAGCACCGACCAGAGCTCGACGACCGCACCGAGATGTATCTCGAGCCGAAGGACTGGCTGAACCTGCGCCTCACCGGCGTGGCGGCAGCGACGTTCGACTCGATCGTGATGACGTGGGTCACCGACAACCGCGACCCGTCGAACGTGCGCTACGACGACGAGTTGCTGCAGCTGGCCGGCATCCGTCGGGAGTGGATGCCAGATCTGGTGGCGGCCACCTCGGTCGTCGGATTCCTGACCCAGGACGCCGCGGCGCAGCTCGGGATCGTCGCGGGCACCCCGGTGATCGGCGGCACGCCCGACGTGCAGTCCGCAGCGATCGGATCCGGCGCGGTGCGCGACTACGAGGGCCACCTCTACCTGGGCACGTCGTCGTGGCTGTCGTGCCACATCCCGATCAAGAAGACCGATGTGCTGCGGGGAGTGGCCTCCCTGCCCAGCCCCTTGCCGGGCCGATACTTCGTCGCCAACGAGCAGGAGACGGCGGGCGCGTGCGTGAACTGGCTGCGCGACAACGTGCTCTACAGCGACGACGAGCTGCGCGCCGATCCCGCGCCGGCCGATGTGCTGGCCCGCATGGATCGGGTGGCGGCCACTGCCGAAGCGGGCGCCGGCGGCGTGATCTTCACGCCGTGGTTGAACGGCGAGCGCACACCGGTCGACGACCACACCATCCGCGGCGGGTGGCACAACGTCTCGCTGCGCACCGACCGGGCCGATCTCGTGCGAGCCGTGCTGGAAGGGGTCGCGTTCAACTCGCGCTGGCTGCTCGACGCGGTGGAGAAGTTCACCGGCCGCCCCTTCCCGTGGCTCAACGTGGTCGGTGGCGGCGGCAACTCGGCGATCTGGGCCCAGATCCATGCGGACGTCCTGGACCGCCCGATCCGTCGCATCGAGCGTCCCATCGCAGCGAACTCCCGGGGTGCCGCGCTGCTGGCGGGACTCGCGCTCGGGCGCATCACCGTCGACGATCTGGGCGACAAGGTGCACGTCGTGGAGGTGCACGAGCCGAACGGTGCGCACCGGGCGGTGTACGACGAGATGTACGGAGCGTTCCGCTCGATCTACAAGCAGAACAAGGGCGTGCACCGGAAGCTGAACCGTCACCGCCACTGAGGTCCGGTGGAACCGGTGCGTCGGCGCGTCGCCCGGGCTGGTGGCCTCACCCCTCCCCGCCAGGAGACGGTGAGCACGAGAAGAGAATCACAAGTCAACTTCTTGACCCGGGCGCTGCGCAGGAGCATCGTCATGGGCACGGGTTCTCCGGCCCTCGACCGTTGGTTCTCGACCGATGGTCACAGGATCGGGTGATCTGGATCGGCCGTCCACTCCGCTGGAGCGCGAACGACGGATGAGCACGCACGGTGCTGCGGGGCGACCCGCTCACCCCGCACGCCACCGGGTTCGCCCGCACCGACAGCGGAATGGGCGGTCGACCCGCGTCCGGGGCGGGTTTCGGAACTCGGTCGATAGCGTGGATCCGCCGGGATCCGAGCCCGGCCCGACGGAGGTGTGACGTGGGTCGATGCCAGGGTGCAGCCAGGGTCGTGATGATCGCTGGCGCGCTGGCGGCACTTGCCTCGGGGTGCGGCGGTGGCGACAAGAGCGCTGCGAGCGACACCTCGACGCCGTCCGCGGCACCGAGCGTCGTCGTGGACCGCTCGACGTGGTCGGAGCAGCTCGATACCGCGTGCAGCGAGCTCGACGTCGACTACGCCGATCTCGCCACTGCAGATCTTGCGGATCGCGACGACGCGATCGCGCATGCCGCTCGGGTGTCCGACTATGCCGATGACCTCGAGGGGATCCTCGACGAGGCCGGTGTGCCGTCGCGTGACCGACCGACGGCTGCTGAGCTCAGCGACCGCGCCGGCGACCTGGCCGAGGCGGCCGACGAGCTCGTCACCGCGGCGCGCCGAGGTGACGTCGAACAGACCCGGCAGGCGACGCGACGACTGACGGCGGCCGGTCAGGAGATCAACCCTCTTGCGGAACGCCTCGACGCCCCGTCCTGCTCAGGCTTCTGAACAGCGGCGCCGGTCCGCTCACCAGCCCTTGAACTCAGGGGACCGTCGCTCGCGGAACGCGGCCAGGCCCTCGTTGAAGTCGGCAGATGAGGTGAGCAGATCCTGACTCATGGCCTCCTCGTCGAACGCGGTCTGGCGGCTGGACTCGAACGAGCGGTTGATCAGCCACTTGGTGAGACCCAGCGCCTTCGTCGGCGCAGCGGCGAGGCGGAGTGCCAGTTCATCGACGTGCTCGTCCAGCGACGCTGCGGGCGCCACGCGGTTGGCGATACCCAGCTGCTCGCACCGGGCAGCGGGAACGTCGTCGGCCAGGAACATCAGTTCCTTGGCGATCTGCGGTCCGACGATGCGGGGCAGCAGGTAGGCGCCGCCCGCGTCGGGCAGGATGCCGCGGCGGACGAAGACCTCGACCAACTTGGCGTTGTCGGCCATGACCACCAGATCACACGCCAGCACCAGATGCGCGCCGCCGCCCGCGGCGGTGCCGTTGACCGCAGCGATCACCGGCTTCTCGCAGTCCAGGATCGATGCGATCAGTCGCTGCCAGCCGCGCCTGATCAACCGGGCGGCGTCGCCGACCGCTCGCTCGGGGGCACCCTCGGGCAGCGGGGGGGTCGGCTTCTGGGGTCCGCCGAGGTTGGCGCCGGTGCAGAAGTGGCGTCCGCCTGCGCCGCGCAGCACCACGACCCTCACGGCCAGGTCGGTCGAGGCCCAGTCGAACAGCTCGGTCAGACGGTCGCGCATCGCGGCATTCAGCGAGTTGCCCTGGTCCGCAGCGGCGATGGTGATCCTGGCGATGCCGTCGGTCACTTCGTAGGTGACGAGGTCGTCGGTGGACGGTTCGCTCATGGTGCTCCTGGGGCTCGGCTGACGGGCTGACGGGGCGACACGCTAGACCGCAGCCGACCCGGCGCCGGCCGGATGGCTCAAGTGACGTCGAGGGGGTTGACGTTCGAGGTCACCGGCACGGTGGTCACCACGCCGCGGCCACAGCAGCCACCCCGGTATCCCCGGAGGACCCGCGCTACGTCGAGCGTTCAGGCAGTTGCTGTGTGGAGTCTGTCTGCGGATGGGGGGTGGCCGAATGCGCGGCGGTATTCGCGGCTGAACTGGGTGGGGCTGGCGTAGCCGACGTCGTAGGCGGCGTCGGTGACCGACCTGGTGCCGGACTGGATGAGCCGGCGGGCTTCGAGGAGTCGGAGCTGTTTCTGAAACTGGATGGGGGTCGTTCCTGTGACGGCCTTGAAGTGGTGATGTAGCGCGGAGGGGCTGAGACCGACCTGGCCTGCGACCTGGCGGACGCTCATCTTCGCCGTGAGGTCCCGGCGTACGATCCCGATCGCCTTCGAGACGCTCTCGGCGGGCCGTTGGCCGATGGTGAGGCGACGTAGTGCGTGCCCTCGGTGGGAGACGATGAGTCGGTAGTGGATCTCACGCTGCACCAGCGGCAGGAGCACCGCCATCTCGTCGGGCGACTCGAGTGCGCGGAGATAGCGAACGAACGCGTCGATCAGATCGACTCCGGCGTCGCCGACGGTCAGGGCGAACGGATCGCTGTCCTCCGGTACCGAGAGACCGCGCGCCGTCTGCTGGAGATCGGCGAGGACGTCTCGATCGAGCGAGAGAATGAGCGCGTGATAGGGCTCCTCCGGTGAGGCGCGCGTGATGCGCGACACGACGGGCATGTCGTGGGTGACGATCAGGAACTGCCCGGACTCGATGGTGTGGACGCGGTCGGTGGTCGTGGTCTCCTTGGCGCCTCGCACCACGAGGCACACCACCGGGTCATACACCTGCGCGAGGTGATCGGAGGGGTACCGGTGGGACAGGAGGAGCATCTGGCGGTGCGGGCGCAACAGGCGCGGCTCGCCCGGGGTGGCTGCCAGCCGCTCGCGAGCGAGGTCCGACAGCTTCGTCAGGGCAGCTTCGGTGTCGGTCGAGTCGTCGGGAATGTTCACTCCTGCCAGCGGGATCGAGCAAGGTGATGCTGCACGCTCTGCAGTGGAGAGGCAAGCAGTCGAGAAGCGTCAGGCTCGGCTCTCGGAGGATCGGGCAACAATTGCGGACGATCGGGCATGCGGGGCGACCCGACGCTCGGACAGCGTGAGGCGACGCGACGAACCCAGCCACAGGAGCACCCATGCCCACCACCGTGAACGCCTACCGAGCGAACGAGTCCGGCGGTCGACTCGAGCCCTACCAGTACGAACTTCCCGACCTCGGGCCCGGCCAGGTCGACATCGACATCGATTCCTGCGGCATCTGTTACAGCGACGTGAGCATGATCGACAACGACTGGGGGTTCACGCCCTTCCCGATCACGCCCGGTCACGAGATCATCGGCCGGATCCGAGCCGTCGGCTCCGGAGTCACCACCGTCGGCGTGGGTGACCTGGTCGGGCTCGGCTGGAATGCCGCCTACTGCACCACGTGCCGGCACTGCGTGGCCGGTCATCAGAATCTCTGCCCCGGCGCAGAGAGCACCTTCATCGGACGACCCGGCGGATACGCCGACATCGTTCGCGCCGATGCCGCCGCGGTGCTGCTGATTCCCGACGGTGTCGATCCGCGAACCGCGGGCCCGCTGATGTGCGGCGGCGTCACCGTCTTCACGCCCTTCCTCGAGTACTCGGTCCTGCCGACCGCACACGTGGGTGTGATCGGCTTCGGTGGGCTCGGCCACATGGCGGTGAAGCTCGCGAACGCCTGGGGTTGTGAGGTCACCGTGTTCACCTCCACCGATTCCAAAGCAGCAGCCGCCCGAGAGATGGGCGCCCACCACGTACTCAGCTCCCGGGACGTCGAAGCGGTCGCCGCTGCAAGCGAATCGTTCGATCTGCTCCTGTCGACCGTCAACGTCCCCCTCGACTGGAACGCCTACCTCGGGACCCTGCGGCGTCAGGGTCGCCTCCACGTACTCGGCGCTGTTCCTGCCCCGCTCGACATCGTCAACACCGAGCTGATGATGGCCAACCGATCAGTCTCAAGTTCTCCCTCGGGCAGTCCGACGACGGCCATGACGATGCTGGACTTCGCAGCCCGCCACGACATCGCTCCCGTCTGCGAGACCTTCTCCTTCGACCAGATCAACGAAGCAGTCGACCACCTCCGGTCGGGCCAGGCGCGATTCCGGGTCGTTCTCGAACGGTGACTCCTTGGAGGCAGCCACGAACGGCCACCGACCGGGGCCGCAAGGTGACCGACCCCGAAGTGCCGGTGGTGGGCACGCATCCACCCATCGCTCGACGAGCCGAGTGCGGAGCCTCGCCGGTGTCTCCCCGCCCACCGGCACAGCAGCCACACCCGAGTCCCTGCGAACTCCCGGTTCTTCGCGTTGCTCAGCAACGCGGAACGCCGAGATTTCGGCGAGTCTCGCCACCGACGACGATTCTGCGGAATCGCCACCCCGCCGTTCTCGGTGCGAATCGCCGCCACCCCTCGACAGGAATCGCACCGAGAACGGGGAGCGAGCGAGCGGTGCCCCCGAACGTCGGGTCGGTGACGTTCGCGATCGTGGCCAAGAAGCGGTCGAGATTCGCTCCCTGTCACCTTGCTGCCGAACTCAGCTGCCGCTCAGCCGGGCGACGATCGGGGCGAACTCCACAGCGCTCGGCCCGGGCAGGACGTGGTACGAGTACCCCCAGCGCTCCCGCCTGATCAGGAACTGCTCGGTCAGCTCCGACTCGCTGCCCACCGCGACCATCGGCGAGTCGAGCAGCCCGTCGGGTGCGACACCGAACGCTGGTGCCAGCATCTCGGCGGTTGCCGCGGCGTCGTCGGTGATGACCGCGACCGCGAGCCATGCGTTCAGTTCCAGGTCGTCCATGCGGGCCCCAGCACCTTCGCGCACCCAGGTGACCTTCTGATCGATGCGATCGTGCTGCGCATCGCGGGCAGCAGCTGCATCGATCTGCCCCGAGTGGATCGAGGGGTTGATGCCGACGATGTCGGCGTTGGCTCCAGCGAATCGCAGCATCCTCGGCGCGCCGGCGCCGATGAGCAGCGGCGGTCCGCCAGAGCGGAAGGGCATCGGGCTGCCGTCGAGTCCGTCGACGTGGAAGTGCCGTCCCTCGAAGCTGAACGGCCCGGGTGAGAGCAGGCCACGCAGCACCGCGACCGCCTCGATCATGCGGTCGACCCGGACGCCGGGAGGATCCATCGCGATGCCCGAGGTCAGGTAGTCCGAGGTCTTCCATCCCGCGCCGATGCCCATCTCGAGCCGGCCCTCGGAGAGCAGGTCGATGGTGGCCAGCTCCCGAGCGAGCACGACGGGGTGGCGGAAATCCGCAGCCAGCACGAGGCTCCCGACGCGCAGCGACGTGGTGACCGCGGCGGCGGTCGACATGGCTGCGAGTGGTCCGAGCCCCTCGTCGAAGTGATCCGGCACGAACACCGTCGAGTAGCCGGCGTCCTCGCACCACCGGGCCGAGTCGACCCAACTCATCCCCTCGAGTGGCGCGGAGAGCTCGACCGCGAAGCGGAGACGTCGGGGATGGGCCATCGAGCGACGTTACCGACCTGGCTCAGACCGAGCTCGCAGCCCCGCCTCCCGCGGCAGCGAGCGGAAAGGCGATCACGAACCCGTCGGTCCCGCCCGCCGCGGGGTCGTCACCGACCTGTCCGGTGGTGGTGCCGGAAGCGACGAGCAGCCCGTCTTCGGTGGTGGCGAGACCGGTCATGGTCTCGTCGCCGGTGGACCCGAACCGACTCACCCACAGCACGGTGCCCGATGCCGCGTCGATGGCGGCGAGGAATCCGTCCCGAGCGCCCCCGGGACCGCCGTCCTCGAGCAGGTCGCCGAAGTCGCTGCCCGACGAACCGGTCACGTAGATGGTGTCGCCGTCCGCTGCGACCCCACCGACGGTCTCCTCGAAGGTCGATCCGAACTGGGAGACCCATTGAAGGGTGCCGTCGGAACCGAGTGCAGCGACGAACGGATCGTTGAGTCCTGCGTTGAGCCCGGGCCCTTCCGCGTCGACGTCGGCATCGGTCACCCCAGCGGCGATGACGAGCTCGTTGCCGCGCCGCGCCTCGCCGCTCAATGTCACCGCCGAGAGCGTGTCGGTGCCGGACGAGCCGAGCTGAGCGATCCAGCGTTGGTTGCCGGTCGGATCGAACCGTGAGACCCAGCCGTCACGACCGCCCTTGGACGGTCCTTCGAGGTCGCCGTCGGTGTACCCCACCGTGAGTCCGTCGCCGTCGGGGGCGCCGTCCGCCGCGAGTGCCCCGTCTGCCGCTCCGGTGCCGAACTGCCGGGCCCAGATCGGTCGGCCCTCGGGGTCGGCCTGCATCATGAGCGCATCCCCGTTGCCCAGGCCGCGCCCGCTGGGGTCCTGCGCTCCCGGCAGCAACCCGTCGAGCGTGCCCGACACGAAGGAGTAGCCGACCTCGGAGCTGGTGCCGATACCCGTCGCCTGCTCCGACTGCGGCCCCCCGAGTTGTGTGGCCTGCCCCAGCGTGCCGTCGGTGCTGACCGGTGCGCAGAACGCGTCCTGTGCGCCGGCTGACGCCGCGCCGAGGTCGCCCGTGGTGCTGCCGCACAGCGTCACCGTCACGTCAGCGGTCACCCCTGCGGCGGCGTCGTCGCCGGCGCTTCCGCCGGCGGTCGAGGTGCCGAGCTCTCCGTCGGTGCCGATCGTGGCGATCAGGACGTCGGTGCCGCCGGCGGTGGGAGCGCCGGCGAGACCAGTGGTGCTCCCGACCGCGACGACGGTGGCGCCCGAACCGGTCAGCGCGTTCAGCGCGTCCTCGCCCGGCCCACCGACCTGGCGGATCCATGCGACAGGCAGCGGCTCTGCGTCGGCCCCGGCGAGCTGGTCCGGGCCTGATTCCTCGGGTGTGGTCGTGGTGGTCGTGTTCAGCTCGGGCATGGTGACCGTCGCCGGTTCGTCGGTGTTGATCGAGCAGCCGGCCGCGGTGACCGCCAGCACGATCGCAGCAGCCGCGGGCCGCAGGACCCTCGGGGTTCGGGATCGGAGTCGTGGGGGTGCAGGGGTCACCGTCGTCGGGTCCTCTCGTCGCTCGGTGTGTCGCACCGGAGTACCCACAGCGTGCCACGGGACCCGCCGGACCCCGGGCGCGGCGGCACCCGACGCGGAGCGGTCGTTCAGCCACGCAGGAACCCTGCGGAGGCCGTGTTCGGTGTGGCAGGCTCACGGGCATGAGTGATCTGCCGCCCCTCGACCAGTCACAGGCCTACGTGGTGGTCGGCCCGAACGATCAGCGCGGCCCCTACACGATGGAGCTCCTCGTCAGCGAGGTGCTGGCAGGCCGACTCAGCGAGGCGACGCCGGTCTGGTGGCCGGGCCTCGAGGATTGGACCACGATGGGCGGCCATCCAGGCGTGGCGGCCGAGCTGGAGCGTCGCCGGGTCGCCAGCGCGCCGGCGGCGCCCGGGTGGGCCGACCCGTCCCACCAGCCCAGCCCTGAGCAGTACGCCCAGCCCAGCCCCTGAGCAGTACGCCCAGCCGGCGGCGGATCCGTACGCCCAGCCCAGCCCTGAGCAGTACGCCCAGCCGGCGGCGGATCCGTACGCCCAGCCCAGCCCTGAGCAGTACGCCCAGCCCGAGCCCGCTGCAGCCGGAGTGGCCGATCCGTTCGGGATCGGTGTTGCCCCGGCCTCGCTGGCGGAGGAGCCCGGCGCCAACGGGGTGCTCGACGCCGAAGCCGGTCACGCCGGCGACGACCAGCCGGTCGACGCCGAAGTCATCGAGATCGACGAGATCGTGGCCGTCGATACCCGCCATCACGAGGTCTTCACGGCACTCGTCGCCCGCAGCTCGGTTCGCGGCAGGGCTCCAGGCGCGGATCGACGCGGTGAACGATCAGCTCATCGAGGCGGTGTCCTCCGCGGTGACCGACCAGGGCTTCTCGCTGGGTGAGCGGGTCGATGCCGACCGCGGCGTGGAGCTGCGTTTCGATGGGGTGCAGGGTGACCTGGTGATGATCTCGTTGGGCCGTCCCACGGCGATGCGACCGGAGGACCTCGGCGAGGACCACGTGCCGATCACGGTGTCCTACCGGTCCGGCTCGGGCGGCGGCGTGGCCGATGCCGGAAGCGGGGCCCACGGAGCGGTGCAGGTGGCTGCCGATGAGTGGACCGGACAGTCGACCAGCTCGGTGTCGTTGTTCATCGGGCTCGGCGACTACCTCGACGACATGCTCTCACTGGACTCGGCGGCGGTACGCCGCGACATCGGCGCGACCGTCGCGGTGTTGAGGGAACGCCTGTCCTGACCCCCGTTGCCGGGCGAACGCTCAGGCCACAAGACCGAGGGGCGTGTGCCCGCCGTAGCCGGGGAACACGGTGCCCAGGTCGGTCGCTCCACCCCGGGCCGCCAGCACCTCGGCGAGCACGTGTCGGTAGTCGTTGAGCACCACCAGGTCGCCCTCGGGTGCGTTGACGATCGCTTCGGGGAACTGGCCGTGGACGCCACCGCGGACGTTGCGGCCCATCACGAACATCGCCGTTGCCCGCCCGTGGTCGGTGCCACCTGAGCTGTTCTCGTTGATCGTGCGTCCGAACTCCGACATCGTCACCAACGTCACCTCGTCCATGGCGTGTCCCAGGTCCTGGTAGAAGGCCTGCAGCGCGCCGGAGAACTGACCGGTCCGCCGCCGGAAGTACGCCCCGGAGTCCTCCGGGATCCCCTGGTCGGTGTGCGTGTCCCACCCACCGTCATCGATGACTGCGACCCGCAGTCCGACGTCGGCCTTGATCAGCCGCGCAACCTCACGCAGTCCCTTGGCAAGACCGTCCCAGCCGTAGCTGGCGCCGTTGCCGGGTCCGGGATCACGCGGGAGCGACTCGACCAGGCTGGTGACCGAGAGCGTCTCGACCCCCGTGGCGCTGACCAGGTCGGCGCCCCCGTCGTACATCGACAACAGGGCAGTGCGAGCGCGGGCGTTGTCGGAGTACCCGCGGATCCCGAACCCCGAGATCGAGGCCATCGAGTAGGCCGCAGCGCTTCCCTGCAGCATCGCCTGCAGCGTCGATCCGCGACCGATGGCTCCCAGTCGGTCCAGGTCGCCCACACCGGCCAGGTACCGGTTCAGGAATCCGTCCGACACCGCCAGGCTGGCGCTGCCCGCTTCCCAGTTGCGTTGTGACTCGAAGTGGCTCCGTGTGGTGGTCTCGGCGGCCGGCATGCCGGCGGCATGGACGATCGCCAGGTGCCCTGCGGCCCACGCACCCTGGTGCAGCGCGTCCATCCCGGGGTGCATCGCGAACACGCCGGAGTGGGCGAACGGTGGGATCGCTCCGCCGGCGACCAACGGCAGCCCGGCACCGGTCGCCGGATCGGACACCTCCTCGGGGGGCTTGACCCGGATCGTGGGGCGTAGCGCCGCGTAGGTCGGCATCCTGAACGGCGCCACGACGTTGAGCCCGTCCAGACCGCCGCGGTTGAACACGACGACGATCACGTCGCCGGTGTCGGGCTGGCCGGGGGTGGCGAAGGCGTAGCGGTTGCCCAGTGCGGACACGCCGACGGCGGCTCCTCCAGCGCCGGCGAGTGCGAGGAACGACCGGCGGGTCAGTCCGGATCGCCGGTCGGCATCGCTGCGTCCGGCGCTGTGGGGAGTGTGGGGAACTCGGCCCATGTCGGTGCTCTCTCCTGGGGTGATGCGTCTCAGCGACGCTGGAAGTCTGGGTGGGACATCAACAGGCCGACCACGTTCTGCAACACGGTCTGGTCGTTGGCCAGCGCGGACGCCGGTCCGGCGGGATCGAGCCCTGCTGCTGCGGCGATGCCGTTCGCGTGCGGTTCCGGGAGCCCGAACTGGAACACGGTGTCGGCCATGGCGATCATGAGCGAGCGGACCGTCGGCGGGAGCGGCGAGGGCAGCAGCGTGGTGACGTCCACCACCACCTTCTCGGGGGCGTCCGGTGGTGTCAGCTCGTTGCGTGCGAGCCTGCCGGCGTGTTCCCACCGCTTCAGGAGCCCGTCGGCTGCGACCCAGTACCCCGCACGATCCGGCCAGCCGTCGGGACTCACCCGCTCGAACAACGGCTGGCCCAGGGCCTGTGTGGCGCTGCGCAGCTTGGTCGACGCCACTCCCTTGGGTGCCGGGTGGATCTGGGCGCCGGTGGCACGCAGTGCGGAGCAGAGCCAGTCGTGAGGTCGCTTGACCTTCTGGCCCGCCGAACTGCGGAACTCCGCAGAGCGGAACAGCTCTCGCAGCACGGGCACGATCGCGGTGTCGTTCGCCAGATAGGTCGACACGAGCCGGTCGACGAGCGCCGGTGGTGGCGTGTCCGAGACGAAACGCCGGGCCAGCTTGGTGGCGATGTTGCGAGCGGTGGACGGGTGCCGGGCCAGGAAGCGGATCAGCGACTCGCCGTCGCCCTGGGCGTTCGCGATGCGGTCCTGGTAGTTCTCACGCGCCGGCCGGCTCCAGGCGCCGCCCAGGATCGACACGGCTTCACGCGAGTGGGACCACTCAGCGAAGCGGTAGCTGTACTTGTTCGGTCCGTTGTCCCAGTTGATCGTCCAGCCCGAGAGCACCTTGGCGACGCCGACCACGTCGGATTCGTCGTAGACGTGTTGTCCGTCGACGATTCCGAGGGTGTGCAGCTCGAGCAGCTCCCGGCCGTAGTTCTCGTTGACCTGCTTGCCCGGACGCCCGTCGCTCACGTAGTTGTCGAGGTACACGAGCATCGCGGGGCTCTTGGCCGACGCCATCAGCAGGTCGGCGAACTTCCCGAGCGCATGGGTCCGCACGACCCGCTCGTTGTCCGAGGTCTTCAACTGGCTCAACCACTTGGCCCGGCGCCAGATGTTCAGGTGGTCGGTCCAGAAGTCGCACATGACCTCGTAGAGCTGGCGCTCGGAGTGGACCGCCCTCAGCAGGGTCGCGTGGTCGAGCTCGGCGAAGAGGCGCTCGCCGTCCTCGGCCCGGACGGCGTCGTTCTGTGCATCCGTCGACGCCAGCGTCGTGTAGCCGGTCAGCCGGCCCTCGGCATCGGGGAGCCCACCGGGTGCGAGTTGCTGTTCGAGCCAGGCAGCGGATCCCATCTGGCGGGCCCGTTCGACGGTGGCTGCGGTCGCTCCGAAGGTCGCTCGGCTCACCAGATGCCGTGCCTCGTCGACCGGCCCCAGCGGTGCGACGGTGGTGGGTGGCACCGTCACCTGCGGCGGAGCGACGGTCGACGGGCCCTGGGTGGGACCC
This sequence comes from uncultured Microthrixaceae bacterium, assembly GCA_963714875.1. Taxonomy (GTDB): domain Bacteria; phylum Actinomycetota; class Acidimicrobiia; order Acidimicrobiales; family Microtrichaceae; genus JBAOHV01. Next base: position 58,358 of record CAVQQI010000001.1, read on the forward strand.
GGTGGCGTCGCGGCCGGGGCGCACGCAACGGCGGCGAGCCCCGCGCCCGCGGCCACCAGCAGGGAGCGGCGGGTGGTCAGATCCACCCCTTCGTCGGTGTCGAGATCCACGGCCATGGCGCTGTGTCGACCATCGACGAAAAAACCTTGAGGCGCACGGCCCATGTCGATGGTGCAAACGACCCACGGCGGTGGGGGATCGCGCGCGAGGTTCGGTTGGAGCCGTTCGAGCGAGCTTGGCCACTTCTTCACGGTGGTACCGTCCAACCCCGCACGTGGGCGTTCGCGCCGTACCGGAGACCCCCGAAGATGACCCTCACCCAGGAGCCAGCGGACTGGTGGCGTCTGACGCCCTCGGCAACCGCGCGGCGGCTCGACGTCGACCTGCTGAGCGGGCTCGACTCCGCGGCGGTCGCGGAGCGGTTGGAGCGCTTCGGTGGCAACGAACTGGACGAGGCGCCCCGTCGCCCGGCGTGGAAGCGCTTCCTCGACCAGTTCCGCAACCTGATGGTGTACATCCTGCTCGGCGCAGCGGTGGTGTCGCTGGCAGTGGGCGACATCAAGGATCCGATCGTGATCGGGATCGTCCTGTTGATCAACGCGATCATGGGGTTCATCCAGGAGAACCGTGCGGACAACGCCCTGGCCGCGCTCCAGGAGATGCTCGAGACCATCGTGCGTGTGCGCCGCGACGGTCAGGTGATCGAGATCCCGGCGGGCGGGCTGGTCCCCGGTGACGTGGTCCTGTTGGAAGCCGGCGACCGTGTGCCCGCCGACGGCCGTTTCGTGATGACCGCGTCGACCTCGGTCGACGAATCCATGCTCACCGGCGAGTCCGTGCCGTCGGAGAAGCAGGACGAGGTGATCCCCGGCGACGCGGACGTACCGCTCGCCGATCGGGTGAACCTGGGGTTCATGAACACGACGCTGGTGCGTGGCCGCGCCGAGCTCGTGGTCACCAGCACCGGGATGTCGACCGAGGTCGGGCGCCTGGCGGGACTGCTGGGTGCGGCGGAGGACAAACCGACGCCATTGCAGGAGCAGATCGACGCGCTGGGCAAGCGGTTGGCGTTCATCGCGTTCGTGGCGGTGGCGGCGGTGTTCATCGTCGCTCTGCTCCAAGCCCCGACGCTCGACCGGGACGCGGTCAGCGAGGCGCTGATCAACTCCGTCGCACTGGCGGTGGCGGCCATCCCCGAGGGCCTGCCCGCGGTGGTGACGGTCACCCTGGCGATCGGTGTCAGTCGGATGGCCCGCCGCCATGCGATCGTCAAGCGGTTGGCGTCGGTCGAGACGTTGGGGTCGACCAGCGTGATCTGTTCGGACAAGACGGGCACGCTCACGCTCAACCAGATGACCGCCACCTCGTTGTCGACCCGCGGGCGGCGCTACACCGTCGGGGGTCTGGGGTACGGCACCGAGGGCGCCATCATGTCGAACGGGGAACCGATGGGTGCCGAGGACCTGGCCGTGGTGCGCCCGGCGTTGCTCGCCGGGGTCCTGTGCAACGACGCCCACCTGCGCACCGAGGACGGGCGCCCGTCGCTCGTCGGAGATCCGACCGAGGGTGCGCTCGTCGTGCTCGGCGCCAAGGGAGGCGTCGACCCTGCGGAGGCCCGTCAACGCCTGAGCCGGGCGGCCGAGGTGCCGTTCGACTCGTCGGCGAAGTTCATGGCCACGCTGCACCCGCACCCCGACGACCCGGGACGGTCGCTCGTGGTGGTCAAGGGTGCGCCCGACGTGGTGATCCAACGCTGCGCCACCGTGGCCGGCGACGCAGGTCGCGAGCCCCTCGATGATGCCCGCACCGCTGCGTTGGCGGCGGAGAACGAGTCGCTCGGTTCCGAGGGTCTACGCGTTCTGGCGCTGGCCACTCGCGAGTTGCCGGTGGCCGCACAGGAGTACGAGGGCGACCTCGCGGCCGAACTCGACGACCTGCAGCTCGAGGCGCTCGTGGGCATCCTCGACCCCGCCCGGCCCGAGGCGATCGCCGCGATCGCGCAGTGCGGCGTCGCCGGTATCGGCGTGAAGATGATCACCGGCGACCACGCGTCGACCGCCGGCGCGATCGCTCAGGAGCTGGGCATCACCGGACGGGTCGTGACCGGCGCCGAGCTCGACATGATGGGTGACGACGACCTGGCGGTGCAGATCGACGAGATCGGTGTGTGCGCGCGGGTCTCGCCGGAGCACAAGGTCCGTGTGGTCAAGGCCCTGCAGTCCTCGGGCGAGGTGGTCGCGATGACGGGCGACGGCGTCAACGACGCCGCGTCGCTCAAGCAGGCCGAGATCGGCGTGGCGATGGGCATCACGGGGACCGAGGTCACCAAGGAAGCCGGTGACATGATCCTCACCGACGACAACTTCGCGACGATCGTCGCCGCCGTCGAGGGCGGTCGCTCGATCTACGACAACATCATCACCTTCGTGCGGTTCCAGCTGACGACCAACGTCTCGGCGATCCTCACGATCCTGATCGCCCAGATCGCCGGGCTCGGGGTCATCTTCAACGCCATCCAGATCCTGTTCGTCAACATCATCGCGGATGGGCCACCGGCGATCGCGCTCGGCATCGATCCGCCGAAGCCGGGCATCATGGACAGGGCGCCACGCGAACGTGACGAGGTGATCCTGTCGGGCCCGCGCCTGGCGCGGATCGTGGCCTCGGCAGTGGTGATCATGGCCGGCACGCTCGCGGTGTTCCTCGGCTTCCGCGAGGCCGAGCCGCAAGCAGCGCTGACCATGGCCTTCACCGCCTTCGTGTTCTTCCAGTTGGTCAATGCGTTCTGTGTGAGGGTCGGCGACGCCACGGTGTTCAGCCGGCACACGTTGTCGAACCGCCCGCTGCTGTGGGCCCTGGCCGCGGTGGTGGCCATGCAGATCGTGATCGTGCAGGTGCCGTTCTTCGAGAGGGTCTTCGACACCGTGCCGTTGACCCTGTCGCAGTGGGGTCTGGTGATCGTGGTGCCGATGTCCCTGCTGGTGGTGGAGGAGCTCCGCAAGGCCGTGGGCCGTGCCCGCCGTCCTTGAGCGGGTTGGCTGTTCCCGACCCGACCCGACCTGACCCGACCCCGTCGCTCGTGACCTGACCTCGCCGGTACCGTGGTCCGGCTGACCGGGGGACCGCCCCGGCGATCCCACGGGGGTGCGGAAATGCGTGCAGCGCTGTTCACCGAGGCGAACACACCGGTGCAGGTCGTGGACGACGTCGAACTGGAGGCGCCCCGCGCCGGAGAGGTCAGGGTGCGGATCGTGGCGTGCGGGGTCTGCCACTCCGACGTGAGTCTGGTGCGGGGCACCTTCCCGTCGATGGGCCCCACGATCGTCGGGCACGAGGCCGCCGGTGTCGTCGTCGAGCTCGGTCCCGGGGTGAGCTCGCTCGCACTCGGTGACCATGTCGTGTTGTCGCCCAACCCGTCCTGCGGGCAATGCGCCTACTGCCGCAAGGGACTGTTCAGCGTCTGCCCCGACTCCATGTCGATCGCCACCTCGATGCTGCCCGATGGCACCACGCGTCTGAGCCGTGGCGGTGAGACGGTCTACCGCGGGCTCGGCCTGGCGGCGTGGGCCGACGAGGTGGTGGTCGCTGAACAGGGTGCGATCCGCATCGACAGCGACGTCCCGCTCGACGTGGCGTGCGTCATCGGCTGTGCGGTGCAGACCGGGGTCGGAGCGGCGATCAACACGGTCTCGATCGAGCCGGGAGACTCGGTGCTGGTGCTCGGCGCAGGAGGCATCGGCGTCAGCATCGTCCAGGGCGCGGCGCTGTCGGGCGCCTCGCACATCATCGTGTCCGACCCGTCGGAGTCACGGCGCGAACAGGCCATGGCCTTCGGGGCGACCCATGTGCTCGATCCCGGCGACACCGATGTGGTCGCCGCCACCCTGGAGCTGACCGGCATCGGTTGCGACGTCGCGTTCGATGCGGTTGGCGCGGCTGCGCTGGTCAACACCGGCATGGAGGCCACCCGTAACGGCGGTACCACCGTCATGGTCGGGGCCGCGCCGGTCGACGACGAGCTGTCGCTCGTACCGGCATTGGCGATGTTCACCGAGAAGCGGCTGGTCGGGTCGCTGCTCGGATCGTGCTGGGCACCGCGCGACATCCCTCGGCTGGTGGAGCTGTGGCGAGCGGGACGACTGGACCTGGAGTCCATGGTGACCTCACGTCGCCCACTGGAAGAGGTCAACGAGGCGATCGACGATCTGGAGGCCGGGCGCGGACTGCGCACCGTGTTGATGATCGCGGATGCCTGACGCTCCCGCGGGCGTCAGCCCAGCGCCGACTCCACCGCGGCGGTGATCTCCGGTGCGTCGGGCGCCACGGTGGGGGCGAAGCGGGCCACCACCTGACCGTCGCGCCCGACCAGGAACTTCTCGAAGTTCCACTGGATGTCGCCGTCGCGTCCCTCTCCATCGGCGACAGGGGTGAGCTGGTCGTACAAGGGGTGCCGCCCGTCGCCGTTGACCTCGATCTTCTCGGTCATGGGGAAGGTCACGCCGTAGGTGGTCGAGCAGAAGGTGGCGATCTCCTCGGGGGTGCCGGGCTCCTGCTCCATGAACTGGTTGCACGGGACGCCCAGCACGCTGAAGCCCTTCGGCGCGTACTGCTCGTGCAGCGCCTCGAGCTGCTCGTACTGCGGGGTCAGCCCGCACTTCGATGCCACGTTGACGATCAGGGTCACCGACCCGTCGAGGGCTGACAGCGCGTCGGGGGAGCCGTCGAGCGATGCGATGGGAGTTTCGTAGATGGCCATCGTGACAAGGTATCCCCGCAGCGCCGGTTCCCGCAGCCGTGTGAGACGGTGCAGGTGGGTGGCCGGTCGCGGGGTCCGACGCGGCGGTGGCGGTAGTCTGATCGTCCCATGTCGACCGACACCGTCACGACCTTCTTCGCGCTCCTCGCTGTACTTGCGTTGGTCTTCGTGGTCGTGACGGTGGTGACCGCGAGCTACTCGCGCGGTGCGGCGGGTCACGCCCCGCTGGGTCATCGAGGCCCGCGCCGCGTTGGCGCCGGTGGCCCTGCCGCTCGCCGCCGCGGTGGCGCTCACCACCTCGCTCGGCAGCCTCTATCTGTCCGAGGTCGCCAAGTTCCCGCCGTGCATCCTCTGCTGGTACCAGCGCATCGCGATGTACCCGCTGGCCGTCATCCTGATCGTCGCGTCGCTGCGCAAGGACCGGGCTGTGTGGACCTACGTCGTGCCCCTGGGGGTGATCGGGTTCGGCATCTCGGTGTACCACTACCTGATCGAGCGGTTTCCCGACTCGGTGACCTTCTCGTGCACCGACGACGTGCCGTGTTCGACGGTGTGGATCTGGAAGTTCGGCTTCCTGTCCATCCCGGCCATGGCGGGGATCGGGTTCGCAACAGTGATCACCCTGGTGTTGCTGGCCAGATCCTCAGCACCGACGGGCCTGCGCGGGCTCCCCGGCGATCCGAGCGACGAGACTTCCGACCACACCCACATCTCCCAGGAGACCTCCTCATGAACGACAAGCGCTCGAAGGGCGTTCCCTACGGGTACGCGAACACCCCGGAACCCGATGGTTCCAGTTCGAAGACCGGCATGTACGTGATCGGCGCCGTGGTGGCCCTGGTCGTGATCGTCGGTTTCGTGGCGCTGGTGATGACCTCGGAGAACAGCAGCAGCGAGAGCACGATCGGTGATGCGGTGCAGGAACAGGCTGCGGTGCAGGTCGACGGCGAACCGTTGCCGCCGTACCCCGAGGACGGGGGTCTCTTTGCCGACCCGGCCACCGATCCTGCGGTCGGCATGACCCCGCCCACGCTCACCGGGCAGTCGTTCGACGGCGAGGACATCACCATCGAGCCGGGGACCGGCACGCCGATGGTGGTCGTGTTCGCGACCCACTGGTGCTCGCACTGCCAGAAGGAGATCCCGGAGATCCAGGCGTGGCTCGATGACGACGGGCTCCCCGAGGGTGTCGAGCTGAACCTGGTCAACACCGCCGTGCAGGCCGACCAGAACAACTACCCGCCGTCGGACTGGCTGTCCGGTGTGGGATGGAGCCAGCCCGTGCTGCTCGACAACCCCGACCAGGCCGCCGGCAACTCCTGGGGTCTGACCGGGTTCCCGTACATGGTGTTCCTGGACGCAGATGGCAAGGTCGTGCAGCGGGCCTCGGGTGAGCTGCCCAACGAGCAGTTCGACGAGTTCGTCACCAACCTCGACGTCTGATCCCGCAGGCGCCCGGGTCCTGAACCCCGGTGGGTCACCTCAGGGCGTCAGGCACACCTTGCCGGTCACGCGCCGTTCCAGCAGCTCCCGCAGGACGACACCGGCGTCGGCCAGCGGGTAGCTGCTGGGTTCTGCCGGCCACAACGAGCCGTCGTCGACCCGGGCCAGCACCTCGCCCATGAGGATCGCGTTGGCGGCGGGGTCCGACATGGCCCACGCGCCCCAGTCCACCCCCAGCACCGATCGGTTGCGCAGCAGGATCTGGTTGGCCGGCAGCTCCGCGATGCTGCCCGAGGCGAACCCGACGACCAGCAGGCGGCCGCCGTTGCGCAGCGATCGCAACGCCGGCTCGCTCTGCTCGCCGCCCACCGGGTCGACCGCCACGTCGGCGCCGCCGTCGGTCAGCTCCCGCACCCGTTGCTTGAGGTCCTCGGTCGAGTAGTTCACCACGCCGTGGGCGCCGCGCTCGATGCACAACTGCAGCTTCTCGTCGGTCGACGCTGCAGCCAGGACCTTCCCCCCGAGCGAACGCGCGACGTCCATGGCCGCGAGCCCCACCCCGCCGGCCGCACCGAGCACGACCACCCAGTCCTCGGGTGCCACCAGGGTGCGGCGGGTGAGCGAGAACCACGCGGTCGCGTAGCTCTGCGTCATCGTCGCAGCCTGGCCGTAGCTGAGCCGCTCGGGGATGTGGGTCAGTTGCGTCGGGGCCAGGACGATCTCGTCGGCGTACCCGCCCAGCCCGATGCTGGCCATGACCCGATCGCCGACCGCGAACCCCTCGGTGTCCGCGCCGACCTCGGTGACCTCGCCGGCGATCTCGCTCCCCGGCACGAAGGGCAACGGCGGTCGGATCTGGTAGCGGCCCTGCACGAAGAGGGCGTCCACGTAGTTCACGCCGCTCGCCCAGACGTGCACGCGGATCTGCGCGGGGCTGCACGGCGGGGTGTCGAGCTGGCGGACCTCGAGGGCCTCCGGCTCGGTGAAGTTGTCACAGACGGCTGCGCGCATGGCAGGACCGTATCCAACTGTCCGGGCACACGTGGCGTCCCGGCCCCCCGGTGCCGGTTGGCCCCCGGGGCGACCACTCCGTAACGTCGTCGCGTTCGTCGTCACGCCCCCGAGGAGAGCCCCCATGCGCAGCCCCAAGGACTTCTTCAAGCCGCTGGCCGTCGGAGCCCCGGATCCCGTTCGTGAGATCCCGTTCCGGCCCTCTCGCATGATCCACTTCTTCCCGCCCCACCTGGACAAGGTGACCGCGAAGCTCCCCGACATCGCCCCGACCGTCGACATCCTCCTGGGCAACCTCGAGGACGCCATCCCGATGGATGCCAAGGAGGCGGCCCGCAACGGCCTGGTGAAGGTGGCCAGGGAGCTCGACCTGGGGGACACCCAGCTGTGGACCCGGGTGAACAGCCTCGACTCGCCGTGGGCGCTGGACGATCTGGAGACCCTGGTCGGTGAGGTGGGTGACCGCCTCGACGTGATCATGGTCCCGAAGGTCGAGGGCCCCGAGGACATCCACTACGTCGACCGGCTCCTCGCCCAGCTCGAGGCGAAGGCCGGGTTGACCGAGCCGCTGCTGGTGCATGCCATCCTCGAGACTGCTCGCGGCGTGGCCAACGTCGAGGAGATCTGCTTGGCGTCGCCGCGCATGCAGGGTCTGTCCCTCGGTCCGGCCGACCTGGCGGCCAACCGCCGCATGAAGACCACGCGCGTTGGCGGCGGTCACCCCGGCTACCTGGTGCGTGACGATCCGTCGATCGGCGCCGACGGGCCCGACTACGGCGGGGAGCGCGGCACCCACCAGCAGGACCTGTGGCACTACACGGTGGCCCGCATGGTCGACGCCTGCGCCACGGCGGGGATCCTCCCGTTCTACGGACCCTTCGGCGACATCAAGGACACCGTCGCCTGCGAGGACCAGTTCCGCAACGCGTACCTGCTCGGTTGTGTCGGCGCCTGGTCGCTGCACCCGGTGCAGATCGACATCGCCAAGAAGGTCTTCTCGCCCGAGCCCGCGGAGGTCGACCACGCACGAGAGGTCATCGACGCGATGGGCGATGGCACAGGTGCGGTCATGTTGAACGGCAAGATGGAGGACGACGCCTCGGTGAAGCAGTGCCACGTCGTGTTGGACCTGGCACGTCAGCTGGCCGACCGCGACCCCGAGCTCGCCGCCAGCTACGGATTCTGACCGCCAGCTGCAGCTCGTGACGGCGGAGGGCCGCTGATGACCTTGTTGGGCACTGACGAACGAGATGACCGAGGAGCACCACGATGACCACTGAGTACCGCCCCCGCCGCAGCGCTCTCTACATGCCCGGAGCGAACGACAAGGCACTCGAGAAGGCGAAGGGTCTGCCGACCGACGCCATCATCTTCGACACCGAGGACTCGGTTGCTCCCGACATGAAGTCCGTCGCCCGGGACAAGGTCGCCGCAGCGGTCGGCAGTGGCGAGTACGGGCGCCGTGAGCTCACCATCCGGGTCAACTCGATCGAGACCGAGTGGCACGAGGCGGACGTCCGTTCCGCAGCCGCCGCCGGGCCCTCGGGAATCGTGGTGCCGAAGGTCGACAGCGCTGCCGACGTCGCCGCGGTCGAGCGTCTGTTGGAGTCCGCCGGAGCGCCTGACCACACGATGATCTGGGCGATGCTCGAGACCCCCGCGGCCGTCGAGAACGCGGTCGAGATCGCTGGGGCGTCAGAGCGACTGACGGTGCTGATCATGGGCACCAACGACCTTGCCAAGGAGTTGCGCGCCGCGCTGGTGCCGGGTCGTCATCCGCTCCTGTGGGGCCTCGCCCGGTGCGTCAACGCGGCGCGGTTCGCCGGCAAGGTGATCCTCGACGGGGTGTACAACGACGTGCGCAACCCCGAGGGCTTCGCCGCCGAGGCCGCCCAGGGAGCCGAGATGGGCTTCGACGGGAAGACGCTGGTGCATCCGACCCAGGTCGAGCCGGCCAACGAGGCCTTTGCGCCCGACGCGGCCGAGGTCGAGCATTCCCGCAAGGTGATCGAGGCGTTCGAGGACGGCGTCGCCGAGGGCAAGGGTGTGATCACCGTGGACGGCAAGATGATCGAGAACCTGCACGTCGACAACGCCCGACGTGCTCTCGCGATCGACGCGGCCATCCGGGCGCTGTCCGAGGGCTGATCCCTCGGCGTTCAGCGGATCGGGTCCACAATGTGGTCATGTCGATGCCGCCAGAGCCCGTCCCGCCAGAGCCCGTCCCGCCCGGTTCTGTCCCGCCGGAGCCCGTTCCGCCCGGTTCGTGTCCCGCCGGAGCCCGTGCAGGTGCCAGCGACGCAGCCCCCTGCCGGGTGGTACCCGGACCCGTCCGGTCAGCAGCGGTGGTGGGACGGCGCGCAGTGGGGCGTCGTGGCGTCCACGACAGGGTCGACCGGGACCGGATCCACCGAGGACGAACGTGGGATGGCGACCCTGACCCAGGTGCTGCCGATCTTCACTGGCTTTCTGGGGCCGCTGATCATCTGGTTCGTCGCCCGGCCGGACCAGCCCTTCGTCAAGCACCATGCCGCCGAGGCGCTCAACTTCCAGATCACCGTGACCATCGCGGCGATCGTGAGTGCGCTGCTGATCATCGTGCTCATCGGACTCATCCTCCTGCCGGTCGTGCTGATCGGCGCATTGGTGCTGCAGGTCATGGCTGCCATCGCTGCGAACCGGGGGGACTGGTACCGGTTCCCCGTCAGTCTGCGGCTGGTGCCCGGCGCCCAGGGATGATCCCCGGTGCGCATCGGCATGCCGGGCGCGTCGGTTGAAACTGTTTCCCATATCGGCAATAGTTGCTGTTCATGGCAGATATGTTGCACGACGATCCGATCTTCACCTCCAGCGTCCACTACCGCGACCCGGTGGCGGCACTCGACTTCTTGGAACGGGCCTTCGGTTTCGAGGTGACCATGGCGATCGACGGGCCTGCCGAGGCGCCGGAGATGTGTCACTACGAGATGGCGTTGGACGGCCGTGGACGCGTGATGGTGGGCGCCGAATGGCAGGATTCGGTGCGGAGCCCTGCGTCGATCGAGGGGGCCAACACGCAGCGCATCCACGTGCAGCTCGCGGGTGATCTTGCGGCGCACTGCGACCGCGCCCGGGCGGCGGGAGCACAGATCGTCATGGAGCCCGAGGAGCAGTTCTACGGCGACCTGAGCTATCGGGCGCTGGATCCGGAAGGGCATTCATGGACGTTCTCGACCCACGTCCGTGAGGTGTCGAAGGCCGAGGCCGAGCGGGCGCTGGGAGCGCCGATCCGTTCATCGACGTGGACATGACCAGGTCGGCCGAACAGGTCGACCTGGCGCTCGGGGCGCTGGCTGACCCGCTGCGTCGTCGAGCGGTCGAGTTGCTCTCGATACAGCCGCAGCGGTCGGGCGAGCTCGCTCGGGAGCTGGGTGTGAGCGCGGCGACGATGAGCAAGCACCTCCGGGTGCTGCGAAGCGGGGGGCTGGTGGCGGAGCGTTCCGATGATCTCGACGCAAGGGTGCGGGTCTATTCGCTCCGGGCAGCGTCGATGGCCGACCTGCGGGAGTGGCTGCGGCGGACCGAGCAGGGATGGGTCGATCAACTGGGCGCGTTGCGCCGTCACGTCGAGGACGAGAAGTGACGCCGCCGGCGGGATCCCGGGTGCTCGTCTCGATCCGCATCGCAGCGGAACCGCCCCGGGTCTTCGAGGCGTTCACCGGCGAGATCGATCAGTGGTGGCAGCACAACTCGCTGTTCCGCCTGAGCCGGGGGCGGCCGGGAACGCTGTCGTTCGTGCCGGGTCCCACCGGCCGACTGGTGGAGGTGAAGCCGGATGGGCGTGAGTTCGTGGTCGGAGAGGTGCGGACGTGGGACCCGCCGCACTGCCTGGTGCTGTCATGGCGGGAGGAGGTCTTCGACGACGACCAGGAGACCGAGCTGCACGTCCGATTCGAGGCTGTCGACGGTGGGACGAGAGTCACCGTCGAGCACTACGGCTGGGATGGCATTCCTGTTGGCCACGCAGCGCGTCACGGGTTCGAGCTGACGCTGTTCCAGCGGCGTTTCGCCGAGTGGTTGACGGCGCTCCTCGCCGGCCTTCGAGCCGTCGCTGAGAACTGAGTGCTCGGTGCTCGTGCTCGGTGCCACCCCCCGCCGATGCGCCCTGCGCGCCGGAGTGTGGGGTGCGTGCTGGCGCCGGCTTGTGACGAATCGGGTTGACGGTGCGCGTCCGCCGGTGGCGAGTGTGGGGTGCGTGTTGGCGCCGGCTTGTGACGAATCGGGCCGAGTCGGCGGTGGCGCTCGGCGCGTGGGATGGATCGAACGGGGCACCGGGACACGCTGACATGGGTCGTGTGCTCGGTCAGGATCGGCGAATGGCCACGCGAGATCCAGATGCCTGGTGTCGTTGGTTGGAGCCGCATGATCTGCGCGGCAGGAACCTGCGCTTCGCCTTGCTGACGGTGTTGGCCGAACAGGGGCTGGGGTCCATCACCGAGCTTGGTCGCCGGCGGGAGCGTTCGGGCCTGGTGGTTGGTGGTGCGAACCCGGCGAAGACCATCGGCGATGTGCTGCGCTACGGGTGCACCAAGGGGTGTGTGACCCGGGAGGGGCGCTGCCAGGGGAGCGGCCGGTACCGGGCGGGGTTCCGGCCAGAGACGACCCGCCGTCATCGCGACCGGCTGCGTGATCTGGGGCGCGAAGGGGACCGTCGCCGGGCCGCCGCTGCCACTCGGCCGGGCGGCGTTATGGCGCACGCCGCCGATTCGTCGTAAGCCGGCGCCCGGGGTTGTTCGACGCTGGTGGCCGGGGCGCTGCGATTCGTCGTAAGTCGGCGCTCGGGGTTGTTCGACGCTGGTGGCCGGGGCGTTGCGATTCGTCGTAAGTCGGCGCTCGGGGTTGTTCGACGCTGGTGGCCGGGGCGCTGTGATTCGTCGTAAGTCGGCGCTGGGGCTGCGTGGCCCCGCGCCGGAGGGCCGAGTACCCGGCGCAACCGAGTCTCAGGCCGCCTGTCGGGCGTTGTGCCGTGCGACGAGCTGACGGGCGATGACCTTCAGGCACAGCGTCTCGTCCGCACCTTCGAAGATCGACAACACGCGTGCGTCGACGAACAGCCGGCTCACCGTGTACTCCTCGGCGTACCCCATGCCACCGTGGATCTGCATCGCCTCGCGTGTCACCCACTCGGCGGCCTTGCACACGTAGGCCTTGATCATCGACGCCTCAAGGGCACCTTCACCCTTCGCCATCAGTCGTGCGACCTCGTACGCGAACTGGCGTGCGCCCTGGATCGTCACGGCCATCCGCCCCAGCTTCGCCTGGGTCAGCTGGTACTGGTGGATCGGCTCGCCGAACACCACACGGTCGAGCGAGTACTGGCGAGCCTCCTCGAGCGCCGACTGCATGACCCCGAGCGCTCGAGCAGCGGTCTGCAGACGTCCGTTCTCGAACCCGGCCATCTGGTAGTAGAAGCCGCGCCCGATGCCCGACTCCTCACCGATCAGGTTCTCGTCGGGCACGAACCAGTTCTCGATCGCGATCTCGTAGGAGTGCATGCCGCGGTACCCGATCGTGTCGATCGGGCGACCCTCCATCTTGCCGGCGCCGTACTCGCTCTCGGATGCGAGCTCGAAACCGTGGGCGTCGCCACGCTCCTTGGGCACGATGAACATCGACAGCCCGCGGTGGCCGATCGAGCGGTCGGGGTCCGTGCGGGCCAGGACCATCAACACGTCCGCGCGGGCCCCGAAGGTGCACCAGGTCTTGACCCCGTTCAGCAGATAGCCGCCGTCCACCTTCGAGGCGGTGAACTTGATGCCGGCGACGTCGGAGCCGTAGTCGGGCTCGGTGACCGCGACGGCGTTCATGATCTCTGCCGAGGCCAGCTTCGGCAGCCACTCCTGCTTCTGGGCCTCGGTGCCGCCGGCCTCGAGTGCCCGGGCCAGGATCTCGGGGCGGGTGACGAGCGAACCGCCAGCGCCCAACGAACCGCGTGAGAGCTCCTCGGTCGACACCACCATGCCGATGTAGTCGGACTCGTCGCCCGAGGCGAAGCCGCCGTGCTCCTCGGCGATCGACAGACCGAACGCACCCATCTCTGCGAGACCGGAGATGAGGTCCTCGGGGATGTCTGCGTTCTCGCGGTGGATGTGCTCGGCGATGGGAGCGAGCTTCTCGTCAGCGAAGCGCCGGAAGGTGTCCTGGACCATCTCGAAGTCGCTCGAGAGGTGTCGCGGTCCGTCGGTGTCGGCCAGCGACGCGAGGAACTCGGGCGCCCGATACGCGGCGACGAACTCACGTACGCCGTCCAACGCCTCCGGGGCCACACCCCACTCGGACTCCCGTCCGAAGACCTTGCCGGCCAGGTCGGCCAACACGTCCGCGGTGAATGCCGCGGTGATCTTGGACTCGGCGTCGCCGCGGTTGCCGTAGTCGAGCAGGCCCCGCGCCGCCATCACCGCTGCGGCGGCATGGGCGACGTCGTAGGCGAGCACCTGGTTGTCATCGATCCCGTCAGCGGCGAGTCGGGCGATGGCGGCATCGAGCACCCCCTGCGCGAGGTCGAGGGCGGACGCGGCACCGGTGAGCAGATTCTGGTCGGCCATGAGGGTGAGGTTACCGCTGGGTAAGTTGGCGCTCACAACCGGGATCCGGCTGCTCAGCCAGGAAGACCTCGACCTCGGTGAGCGGCATCGGCATGGCCAGGTGGTAGCCCTGAGCGCTGTCGCAGCCCAGCTCCGAGAGCCGCTGCAACGCTCGCTCGCTCTCGACGCCCTCGGCGACCACATGCAGTCCCAGGTTGTGGCCGAGGTCGATCACCGAGCGGGCGATCGTGTCGTCGCCGCGCTCGAGATCGGTCACGAATCGCCGGTCGATCTTCACCTCGTCGACCGGTAGCTCCCGCAGGTAGGGCATCGAGGTGTAGCCGGTGCCGAAGTCATCGATGGAGATCCGCACCCCGAGGTGGCGCAGCGCGTGGAGGACCTCCAGTGTCTGGCCCGGGTCGTTCATCAGTTGGCGTTCGGTCAGCTCGAAGCACAGCGTCGAGGGAGCCACCTCGAGTCGCCCGAGCAGCTCCTCGACCCACGTGGTCAGCGTCGGATCCGAGAGGTTCCGCGACGACAGGTTCACCGCGACGGCGAGCGGCGTGGCCAGCCCCAGTCGGTCGACCTCGCTCAACGCTCGCTCGGTGACGACCCGCGTCAGCATCTGGATCGTGCCGGAGACCTCGGCCAGCTCGAGGAAGGCCGCCGGCGGGAGCAGCCCCTGCTCCGGGTGGCGCCAGCGCACCAGCGCCTCGACACCCAGCGGAGTCCGCGAGGGGAGCGCCAGTCGGGGCTGGTAGTGCACGATCAGCTCCTCGGAACCCACTGCCTCGGTCAGTTCGGCGAGCAGGTCGATCTTCGTGACGTTCTGCGAATCCCGATCATCGGAGTGAGCGACGATCCCGCCGCCGGCCTCCTTCGCCCGGTACATCGCAGCGTCTGCGCTGCGCAGCAGTTCCTCGGCGGCCGTCGCGTGGTCCGGAGCGATGGCCAGACCGACGCTCGCGCCGACCTGGAGGCGGAACTCGCCGACGGTGAAGGGCTCGGTGCACAACTCGACCAGCCGCTCGGCGATCCGCATCACCGCGTCTTCGTCGCCGACGTCGGTGAGCAGCACCGCGAACTCGTCGCCGCCCAGCCGGGCGATCGTGTCGCAGTCGCGCATGTTCCGCGAGAGGCGACGGGCCAGGGCCACGAGGAGACGGTCGCCGTACTCGTGACCGAGGGAGTCGTTGACGTCCTTGAACTGGTTGAGGTCCATGAGCAACAGACCCGTTCGTCGGCCATCGGCCGCGGCACGATCCAGTGCGCCGGCGAGGCGCTGGTTGAACTGCGCGCGGTTCGGCAGGCCCGTGAGGTGGTCATGGAGTGCCTGGTGGCGCAGCGACTCCGCCATCCGCGCACGCTTCGTCACGTCCTCCAGCGCCACGCCGACGCACTGATCGGCCAGCGGCATGGCACGCAGGGCGTGCACGACCTCGGTGTTGCCCAAGGTCACCGCGGGGCGTTCCATCGAGGTGTGCAGTCGCACCACGTCGGCCAGCCGGTCCAGCACCGCCTCGCTGCTGGGAAGGAGGTCGACCAGGAGGTGGCCGACCGCCTCGTCGGGTGAACGTCCGACGAGAAGTGCCGCCGCGGGGTTGCCGACGATGACTCGCAGCGAACGGGGATCATCGAGGTCGTCGAGCCGCAGGATCGCGAGGGCGATGGGAATGCCCTCGATGAAGTCCGCGTAGCTCCGCACCGAGCTCTCGGCTGCCCACTGTGCGGTCTCGTCCACCACGATGCCGCGACGCCGGACCACCTGGCCGTCGTGGTCCAGCTCGACGCGCACCCGTTCGTGGAGATGTCGCTGCCGGGCCCAGGCATCGCGTATGCGGAAGCGAACCTCGATGTCCTCGCCCGCGGCGAGCTGGCGGCGGCTCTCGATGACCCGGTCCAGATCGTCGGGATGCACGTGGCTTCCCAGGAACGACGTCGATGCGAACTGCTCCGGTGCGAAGCCCAGTAGGTCGGTCACGCGCCCGCTGACGTAGTCGGCATCGCTGTTGGGTCCGGGCGCCTCCCAGACCATGGCGTCCAGCCCGTTGAGCATGTCGTGGTAGCGGTCGCGGGAGCGGGTCGACACGTACGCGATGCGGACGATCACGATGGTGGTGACCGCCGTGCTGATGACCCAGGCGATCCACGATGGTTGCCACAGCTCCGGTGTGCGCCACAGGCCGATGGCGAGCAGCGACAGGCCGACCGGCACCTGCAGCCGCAACGTCGCCCGGCCGCCGAACCAGAACGCGAACAGGGCGCTGGTCGACACGATGACGACGATGCCGGGTGTGTACAGCGTCGGTGCGATCGCGATGACGGCCAGCGCGGTGATCATGTCGGCCACGGCGAGTTGGGTCCTGATGCTGCGTCCGGATCGTGCCCGCTGCAGCAGGACCAGATTGACCGTGGTGCACGCCACGAGCGTCGCGGCGGCGAGCGCGAACCGGTTGGGCCCGAGCACCGGCAGCAGTGCGACGATGGCGCACAGGATGATGCCCGACCCGATCCGGAGCCGGATCAGCTGCTCGCTGAAGTCCGACCAACCCTGCGCCTCGGCAGTGTTCAGCTGCGCACCGTTGACCCCAGGGGCGGTCGATGACCCCTGTTCGGACCGTTCAGGTCGTCTCCCGCTCATCCTGTCCTCCGCCGTCCCTTCCATGCCCCGCCAGCATCACGAAGTGTGTTCTTGCGCTCACGCTCCGTGTCCGGCTCAGTATGGCAGGAGTAGCGGAGCCCGGACGCCGATGGCGAAGCGATGATGCCGATGGCCCAATTGCCGGCTCCTGTTCCGGTCCGAACGGCCCACTCCTGTCCGACCGCGCGAGGCTGGATCGATGGCCACCCGACCTGCAGCCGCCGGGGGCTTCTCGGCGGCTGCGACGACCACAGCCCGCATCCGGCCTGCCCATGCGCGGCCCGCGGTTGGGCGCGTCGCCGAACTGGCCCGCTCGATGCCGCCGGGCGCCCGGGTGCTCGACGTCGCTGCGGGCACCGGGATCCTGACCGGTCAGTTGTCCCGACTCGGTCACCTGGTCATCGCCGTCGAGTCGCTCGGCGAGATGGTGGGCCACCTCAGGCGCGCCGTGCCCGGTGCGCCCGCAGTTCAGGGAGTCCCCGAGGCGCTTCCCGTCGCGGACCGCAGCGTGGGGCTCTGCACCGTCGCGCAGCGCGTCCGTCGGTTCGACGAACGGGCGGCGTTGGCGGAGATTCGGAGGGTCCTCGAGCCTGGCGCGCCGCTGGTGTGGATCTGGAACGAACGGGACGAGTCCGAACCGTGGGTCGCCGCGCTGCGCAAGCTGGTCGAACAGCACACCGGCGGTCGACCGGACGACGACCATCGGGATCGTCCGTGGGTCGAGGTGGTGGACGGCACCGGTGGGTTCACGCCGCTCGAGTCGACGAGCTACCCCTACCCGATGCCCGTCGATGTCGAGGGAGTGCTGGACCGGTTGCGTTCGGCCAGCGCGGTGGCCGCACTTCCCCGTGAGTCCGCCGATCGCCTGCTCGTCGACGCCCGGGCGGTGCTCATCGACGGCTTCGGACTCACGGGGACCTTCTCGTATCCGCATCACACGATGCTGCACATCTGTCGGGCGCTGGCGTGAGCGGCGTACCGTCGACGCCCGACCCGGAGCAGCGACGCGTCCTGGAGTGGGCGGCCGAGCATCGCCGCGACCTGCCGTGGCGCCGCACCAGGGATCCGTGGGCGATCCTGGTCTCCGAGGTGATGCTGCAACAGACCCAGGTCGAACGCGTCGAGCCGCGATGGGCGGCGTTCCTCGATCGCTGGCCGAGCACCGAAGCGTGCGCGGCCTCACCCCTGGGCGAGGTGCTCGTCGACTGGCAGGGGCTCGGCTATCCGCGGCGTGCGAGGGCGCTGCACGCAACAGCGCAGCTCATCGAGAGCGTGCACGGCGGGCGGTTCCCCGACGACCTGGACACGCTCCTCACTCTGCCGGGGGTCGGTCCCTACACGGCGCGAGCGGTGCTGGCGTTCGCGTTCGAGGCCGATGTCGCGGTGCTCGACACCAACGTCGGGCGCATCCTCGCCCGCCGCGACGGCACCGCGCTGTCGCCGCGCGCTGCACAACAGCGAGCGGATGCCTGGCTGCCGACGGGGGAGGGCTGGGCGTGGAACCAGGCCCTGTTGGACGTGGGTGCCCAGCACTGCCGCCCTCGGACACCCGTGTGCGGTGGGTGCCCGGTGGCGCTGGGGTGCTCGTGGCACCGGGCCGGACACCCCGATCCCGACCCGGCGACGGGATCAGCTGCCGTGTCACGGCCACAGACGCGGTTCGAGGGATCGGCCCGCCAGGCGAGGGGCCGGGTGATGGCAGCGCTCGCCGCAGGTCCCGTCGAGCTCGCCGTCGGCGAGGTCGACGATCGGTTGGGGGGACCGCGACGATGGCGGCGCCGCAGGCGAGGCCGTCATCGAATCGCTCCTTGCGGACGGTCTGGCCGTGCTCGATGAGCAGGGCCAGCTCTGCCTGCCCGGTTGACCACGTCCGGCACGCCGAGCACAACGAGCAGCAGCGCCGGGTGGGCGCGACAGCCCGGCCGGCGGTCCAGCGGCTCAGCTCTCCGACAGGAACGACAGGATCTCGGCGTTGACGACGTCGGGACGTTCCAGCTGCAGGAAGTGTCCGGCACCGTCGACCATGACCGCCCTGCTGCCGGGCACGGTCAGCACGTCGCCGGCGGTCTCGGCGACCTCGATGCGCATGCAGCCATCGTTGCGTCCGTGCAGGTAGAGCAGCGGCTGCGGGGGCAGCGAGTAGGCGCCGTTCTGCGCCGCCTCCAGTGACGGGTCCTGCAGTTCGTTCTGCAGCGTCTGCCGGTAGCAGCCGAGCGCCGCCTCGATTCGGCCCGGCCCCTCCATGCACGAGATGAACCGGGCGACGTCCTCGGCGCAGTCGTAGCCGGGCGACCAGTCGTGCCACAGACGGGTGATGAACTCGAAGTCCTCCGCAGGCACCACCATGTCGGCCAGCGGGGTGAGCTGGAAGAACATGTACCAGCTCAACTTGAGCTGGTCGAAGCTCATGAACGCGCCGGCCACCACCGGGCCCGGGGGCACCGCTGCGGTGACGACCCGACGCCAGTTCCCGGGCTCGAGCGTCGCCGCGGCGTAGGCGCCCATCGCTCCCCAGTCGTGGCCGATCAGCACGGCGTCGCCGTCGCCGCCCAGCGCGGTGTGCAGCGCGTTCGCATCCACACCGAGCACGCCTGCCTGGTAGCGACCGTCCGGGGCGAGCGAGGTGGGTGCGTACCCTCGGTTGAACGGAGCGACGACCCGATAGCCGGCGTCGGCCAGTTCGGGCATCAGGTGTCGCCACGTCCATGCGCTGTCCGGATAGCCGTGAAGGCACAGCGCAAGCGGTCCGGTCCCCCTGGTCAGCAGGGCGAAGTCGATGTCACCCGCGCGCACCGTGCTCTGGTCAAGGTCGAAGTCGTCCACGACGCGGATGCTACCGGCCGAGGTGGGGCGCACCTCGAGTGATCCCCGACCGGTGCGCGGCGCCTGGCGCGGCTCCGGTGATGACTCCTGGCGTGGCTCGGGCGCGCCGCAGCCGAGACTTCAGTCACAGTGTCGGGCAGGGCGGTCACATGTTCACCTACTGTTCACAGTGCGTCGCGGTGACGCACCACAGGGGGATCCATGCAGGACCGACACGTCGAGGTCGACCGCTGAACGTCACGTTCTACGGTGTGCGCGGCTCGACGCCGTGCTCGTGCGACTCGAACCGTCGCTACGGGGGCAATACCTCGTGCGTCGCGATCGAGTGGCCCGGGCGCGACCCGATCGTGCTGGACCTGGGAACGGGGCTGCGGTTCTTCGGTATGACCCAACCCGCCGACGGGACCTTCCGGGGCACGGCGCTGGTGTCGCACCTGCACTGGGACCATGTGCAGGGCATCCCGTTCTTCACTCCGATGCTCGCCGAGGGCGCTCGCCTCGAGGTCTACGCCCCCGCGCAGGAGTCCGGCCCGCTGTGCGAGGCGGTGAAGACCTTCATGTCGCCGCCGTACTTCCCCGTCGAGATCGAGGCGCTGCCCGGCGCCTTCGGGTTCCACGAGGTCGAGCACGGCTCGTTCGACGTCGACGGCGCCACGGTGACGGCGGCGCCCGTGCCACACATCGGGCCCACGGTCGGCTACCGGGTCGAGCGGGACGGCGTCTCGGTCGCCTATGTGAGCGACCACCAGCAGCCGGGCGTCGGGTCGACCGAGATCTCCCGATCGGTGCTCGAGCTGTGTGACGGCGTCGACCTGTTGATCCACGACGCCCAGTTCGACGACGCGGAGTTCGAGTCGCGCGCCGACTGGGGGCACTGCACCATCGACTACGCGATCGAGGTGGCGGTGCGCGCAGGTGCGCGTCGTCTGGCGTTGTTCCACCACGACCCGTCGCACTGCGACGAGCGGATGGACGAACTGCTCGAGCGGGCACGGGTCCAAGGCGCACGCCGCGGTCTGGAGGAAGTGATCGCGGCCAGCGAAGGGCTGACCGTGGCGCTCACCGCACCCGGCGCACGCCGCAGTGGCCGTCACGCCGGGCCGAACGGCGCAGTGGTCCTGAACGGCCACTCCACCTCGACCGATCGCGCAACCGCCAACGGGGTCGGTGCCGATCTCGGGTCGGGTCGTGAGGCCGCCACCCGGTAGCTTCGGCCGACGCCGCGACATCGAGCACCGGAGGAACCATGTCCGACACCCCCGCCCAGGGCGAGCAGCTGCACGACGCCGAGGTCGAGATCGACCCGGCCCTCTACCGCCGTGTGCTGGGTCACTATCCGACCGGCGTGACCGTCGTGGCAGGAGTCGAGGACGGTCGACCGGTCGGGCTGGCCATCGGCTCGTTCTTCTCGGTGTCGCTCGACCCGCCGCTCGTGGGGTTCTGCGTCGCACGGACGTCGGGCAGCTGGCCCCGCATCGAGGCCACCGGGTGCTTCGGTGTGACGGTGCTCGCCGAGGACCAGCACGAGACCTCGGGGCGGTTCGCCTCCAAGGTCGAGGACAAGTTCGAAGGCGAGACCTGGGTGCCGGCACCGGTGACCGGATCGCCGCTGATCCAGGGAGGACTCGAGCACATCGACTGCACGTTGCACGACGTCCTGGACGGTGGCGATCACGTGATCGTCCTGGGTCGGGTCAAGTACCTGGACGTGCACCGCGAGGACGTCGGCCCCCTGCTCTTCTTCCGCGGCGGCTACGGCCGCCACTCGGCGCTGTAGGCCTGCGATGGCGGTCTACGCACTCGGCGAGCAGGTTCCCGAGATCCACCCCGACGCCTACGTGCACCCCGACGCCGTCGTGATCGGCAACGTCGTGATCGGTGCGAACACCTCGGTGTGGCCCACCGCGGTGCTGCGCGGCGACGACGGGTTCATCTTCATCGGCGAACGCTGCTCGGTGCAGGACGGGGCGGTGCTGCACACCACGGCGGTGTTCCCGACCACTGTGGGAAACGACGTCACCATCGGCCACCTCGCACACCTCGAAGGGTGCATCGTCGAGGACCGGGCCCTGATCGGTTCAGGGTCGATCGTGCTGCACAACGCCCACATCGGCCTCGAGGCGGTCGTCGGCGGTGCGGCGTTCGTCCGCAACAACCAGGTGGTGCCGCCGCTAGCGATGGCATTGGGCGTCCCGGCGGAGATCAAGGAGAACGCCGTGCGTCCCGGGCACTTCGACATGGGTGTCGAGTCCTACGTGCGCAGGGCCGACCGGTACCGCCGGCAGCTCCGTCGCATCGATTGACACCTCGGCCGGCGGTGCAGCTGAGTCCCGGGCCAGCGACGGGGCGGATCACCCATGCGGCCACGCACCGGATGCGGCACACTTGGTCGATGAGTTCGCGTGCGCCCGAAACCGACCTGCCGAGACCACGTCGATCGGGCCGCCTGATCGCTGCGGTCGTGGCGGCGCTGGCCGCGGTCTCGTTCGGAGCTGCTCCGGTCGACGCACAGGAGCCGCTGCCGCCGGCATGCCCCGGCGTGGTGGTCGATGCGACGGTCACCGCCGGCTCGATCCCGGGTGGTTCGTGGACCGCGCTCGACACCTGCGTGCCCGCCGAGGCCGTCTACGAAGCCGAGGTGCTGGGCTACCGACTGGTCGGCGGGATCGGCGTGGGCAGCTACACCGACGGCCATGTCGGACGCATCGCGTTCGTGAGTGCCGAGGTGGCGCCGGACCGTTCGTTGACCCTGGTCGGCGTCGAGGACCAGGCAACCGGCGTGGTCACCTGGGCCTATTCCGATGGCGGCTTCGCCCGTGTCGGCTCGATGCGCACCACCGCAGGCGAGGGTCAGGCGGCGACCGTTCCCGAGGGCGCTGAGCCCGGCCCGGTCGAGCCGGCGCAGGTCGAGCTGTCCATCGATGGCACCGGCACCGATCTGGCAACCGCAGAGGGCCCGGTCGCGGACCAGATCAGGGCGTTCCTCGACCAGGCGGTCGCGGCGCTCTCCAGCTGACCGGCGTTCTCCAGCTGACCGACGCCCTGCGGCTGGCTGACACGCTCCAACTCAGTCCTGCCGGGGCGCACCACGCGCAGCGCCAGAGGTGGGATCAGCCCGCGGTGGCGGCCAGGTAGTGCGCGACCGGACCAAGATCCATGTTGCGGACCACCGTGAAGGCCAAGGTGACACCCGCCAGCGCTCCCCACACCCACATCGGCGGAGCCGACAGGCGAACGGAGCGGCCCTTGACCGCGCCGACCATCCACACGACCCACAGCGCCACGACCACCGGGAGGGCCACGGCGAGCAGCACGTTGTGATCCGCCGCCGCGAGCCAGTCGCCCCGAGCCAGTGCATTGACTGCTCGGAGCCCGCCACACAAGGGGCAGTCGAATCCGAAGACGCTGGCGCTCCAGCAGACCGGCACACCGGTATCGGTCGGGTTGACCAGTGCGATCGCTGCAGTTCCCGCCGCGACCGCGCCACCGACGAGCGCTCCACGCCGCCAGTCGGCCGACCCCTCCGGGCGAGGGTCACCGTCTGGCGCAGCGGCATGGTGCCGCTCGTGCTCCGGGGACGCATCTGCGCCGAGATCGATGGTCACCCCGACAGGCTAACCGGACCGGGACGCCCCGAGGTGGTGGACGCTCAGGCCGCCAGGCCGTGTTGTGGCTCAGGCCGCCAGGCCGTGTTGTGGCTCAGGCCGCCAGGCCGGAACGCACGTCGATGATGCGGAACCCACCCACGCCGTCGCTCCGCGCCTCGGCAAGCGCGTCATCGGCGCACTGCAGCAGCGTCTCGATCGCCGCAGTGCCGTCGGCCACCACGACGCCGACCGTCATCGGAAGCTGAATCTCCTTGCCGTCGACGGCGATCGGTTCGACCACGGTCGACAGGAGCCGGTACGCGACCCCGGCGGCGTCCTGCACATCGCCGAGGTCCTCGGCCACCACCATGAAGCTGTCCCCGTTGGTGCGACAGACGTCGTCGCTGGGGCGAAGGCGTTGGGCGAGTCGGGACTCATGGATGTCGATCAGGTCCCGCGCTGCTGTCGGGCTCAACTGATCGAGCTGCTCGGCCAGTCCGTCGACGTCGACGCGCATCAGCGAGAACGGGTACCCGGTGCGGCCCGAGCGACGGACCGCGGAACCCAGCAGGGACTGCAACGCCCGCTCGTTGGGGAGCCCGGTGATCGAGTCCACCGTCGCCGAGCGCGTCTGTTCGACGACTCGTCGTCGGCGACGACGCTCGGCCCGGTGTGCGGTCGTCACCTCGTTCATCACCACGATCACCTCGTCCACGGCGCCGCGATCGTCGTGGAGGGGGCCGAACGTGATCCGCATGACCCGGGGCTCGTCGCCCGCCGGATCGAACCGCAGATCATGACGCTCGATCTCTGCGACCCCTTCGAGTAGCCGGACCAGCGTGGCGAGCACCTCGGGTTGTTCGTGCTCGGGGCACAGTCCGACCAGGTGGGCGCCGCACAGCTCGTCGGTCGAACGGCCCCACGCACGTGCGAACGACGGCGATGCGGTGAGGACGCGTCCCTCGGCATCCAGCGTCGCAGTGGCGACGCCGGCGGCGTCGAGCACCCGTCGGAGCGGAACATCGTTCATGGCTCCTGTGTCGGCGCTGTCGTCGGCGACGTTGAGAACACGTCGGTGGGGCCGGTAGATCTGCCCATGAACGGCCTCCGGGACCGCCCGAGCTGAGCGCTGACTGAGGATGCGGTGCCGTTCGATGCTCGTGCTGCCAGAATCAGCGGATGCCGATGCGTGAAGGGTGCAAGTTCTTCGAGAGCCGGACCTATCCCAACGGGGAGACGGTCAGGAAGTGCGACCTGGATCTCGCACCCGAGGCGCCGTGGCGCTGCCCGGACTCGTGCCCGGCGTTCCAGCCCCGTATGGCGGATGTGAACTGGTCCCACGGGTCGCTCGTCACGCCGCCCACCCCGCCCGAGCCCGAGGGGGTCGGCTCCGATCCCTCGATCGCCGCGCTGCTCGACGAGGCCGAGGACATCGTCAATGCCGTGGCCGAGCAGACACGTGCCGAGGTCGATTCCGACCGGGGCCGTGCCACCGGAGGATGGAAGCGCTTCTTCCGTCGCAAGTCCTGACCTCCGGGTCCGAGCCCGCCATGGTCGACACGATCGCCCGGCTGCGCGACGGCGCCCCCGTCGCGGCCTGGCTGTTGAAGGCCAGTCCGTCGATCTGGGACATCGGCGCAGCGCTGACCGAACGCGTGGAGCTCGACTGGTGGCGGCTCGCGCCGACCTATCGGGCCGAGCTCGTCGGGGTCGGCCACCCCTGCGCCATGTGGGTCACGCGGGGTGACCCGCGGGTCCGCTCCGGCCTGTGGGCCATCGGCGAGGTCGCGGGCGACCCGCACGACGACACCGGTGACCCCGATGATCCGCTCTGGCGCGACGAGTTCGCTCGACGCCAGGTCCGACCGAAGGTGCCGGTGCAGCTCGAGGTCCTGGACCAGTGCGTGCCGCGGGAGGTGTTCGCAGCCGACCCCCGACTGCGCAACGCCGAGATCCTGCGGGTGCCACGCATCGGCAACCCAGCGACGTTCACCCCGACGGAATGGGCCGCGGTGCTCGACCTGACCGGCAGGTCCTGAGCGCGATCAGCTTCCGGCCCGACGCCCGCCACCGGGTCAGAACAACGAACTGGAAGGCGTCGAGCTCGCGGTGCAGGTCGGATCCCATCGGTGCGTACATGAACTCGGTGACGCCACTCGCCGCTGCCTCGTCGAGTCGTCCGCGCAACTCGGCGCGGTGTCCGGTCCAGGTGGTCGAGCCGATCAGGTCCGGGGTGACCGAGGCCAGATCCCGATCGGTCATGCCCACGAAGTGCTCGCGATGCGTGTGCAGGTGGCGTTCATCGGCGGGGAACCGCTCGATCGCCTCACGCCACTGCGCACCGCCCTCGAAGCTGTCGAGCAGCTCCGGGCCTGCCTCGTACATGCCGTGGAACACCACCGCCGCGCCGGGGCCCGCAGCATCGAGGACCCGTTCGTCAGCGAGCGTCTCGTCATCGTCGAGCACGGTGCCGTAGGCGAACAGCGAGCACCAGTCCCACCCGGGCTGCCCGCCGAAGATCGACACGACGCCCGCCGCGCCCACCCGCTCGGCGACGGCCAGACCCTTCGGGCCGTTGGCGCCGACCAGGATCGGGGTCGACACCGGGCGGTCGGCCACGTAGCCGTCGGGGTGGATCATCTGCGTCGGCGCGCCGTCGATCTCGACCACCTCGCCGCGCAGCAGCCCGGTCAGCGCCAGCAGGTACCGCTCGGTCGCGGCCCAGGTCATGGGCTGCTGGCCCAGGACGAACCGGCCGGTGAAGCCGGTGCCGAGTGCCACCGCGACCCGACCCGGGGCCAGCTGTTCGAGCGTGGCGATGGCTGCCGCGTTCACCATCGGGTGGCGCAGTGACGGCACCAGCACCGCGGGGCCCAGGCCGATGGTCGAGGTGGCATCTGCGCAGCGGGCGAGGGCCATCCAGCAGTCACCGAAGAGGGCGGGGGAGTCGTAGACCCATGCGCGCCGGTAGCCGAGCGACTCGGCATGGGCGACCAGATCGGGCAGGTCGGGGCGGGGGGCGAAGGCGCAGCTGAGTTCCATCGGTGCTGACGCTACCCAGCGCCGCGTGCCGGGAGTGTTCGAGTGCGCTACAGGAGCGGTTCGATCATCACCGACGGGTGTCCGTCGACCAGCTGCAGCCGCGCCCGAACGGTGGCCAGGCCGTGGCGGGCGATCGCGTCGTTGATCGCCCCCAGATCAGCGTCGGCCTCGTCGCGTTCGAGGTGGCCGACCATCTCGCCCTGCACATGCACAGCGACGGCGTGAGAGTCGGCGCCGTGGAAGGGCTCCGGGCTGAGCACCGCGACGACCTCGGCGTGTGTCCGGTCGGCGAGTAGGTCCGACACCTGCGCGGCGTGCGCGATCGAGCCGACCACACCGGTCGGCGTGCCGAGTGTCATCGTCGGCTCGCGCGGAACGCGACCGAGAGATCCGGTCGCGTCGACTGCGGGCTGACTGCCTTCCTCCGAAACAGTCCCACCCTCGAAGGGTCGCACCTCGGGTCGGCGATGTCGACCCCGCGCCGGCCGGTGGCTGTGCTCAACGTGGGGGTTCACGTCGGTCCTCCGACGCGAACCCCACGGGTCAGGCCGCGAGCCGCCACCGACCCGGAGGGTCCGGCTGGCGTCGGTGCGGCAACGGGGCGCCGAGGACATCTGGGTGCACCGTTGAGGTCCGACTCGCACGCTGACTACCGCTCGGGCCGGATCCCGACGCGGCGCACGGTCAGGTGCTGCTCAATCCCGACGTCGCCGATCGTGTGCCGCTGGAACACGGCGACCAGATCGTCGTCATCGGGTGATGCTCGGAGCGAAAACCGTCAGCCGAGAACCGTCAGCCGGGGTCGGGGGCGATGTTGGCGAAGGCGTCCGATCGGTCACGTTCGATCTGGTTCGGTCCACGCTAGCGGGACCCTCTGGCCAGGTCGTCCCCGGCGAGACACCGGATCGTGCAGCAGTCCCAAGCCGGTTGCGTCAGGCGTCGAGCGTGTGTTGTTCGAAGAAGACCCACGCGTCGGCGGTGGCATCGATGTCGAAGGTGGTGTAGCCCTGCAGGTCGGCGAGGAGGTCGGCCACGGGCGAACTCGGCCACGAGTGGCCGCCGCCCACGACCTCGTAGAACGTGAGTGGTACGTCATCGTCGCACCCGGTGTAGGTCGTGATGAGGACGTCGGTCGACAGCTGTGAACCCACCCCGCCAGGATCGCATCCCATCGCCTCGGCGAACTCGGCGAACTGATCGGGGAGCGGCTCGGAGAACAGTCGCTGGGCGACAGGTTCCGTCTCGAAGCGCGTTCCGGTGAGGTCGCCGTCGAACGGCACGGTCTCGTCGTCGGTGCCGTGGATCGCGATGAACGGCACGGCGCGCGCTGGATCGCAGCTGTCGGAGTAGGCGATCCCAGCCACCGAGACAGCGGCGGCGATCCGATCCGACATGTCGCAGACGAGCCGGCTCGTGAAGAGGCCGCCGCCCGACATGCCGGTGGCGTAGACCCTGGACTCGTCCACACACCAGTCAGCGATGAGCAGGTCGAGCAGCTCGTCGATGAACGCCAGGTCGTCCTTGGCCGGGTCGTCGATGTCGGGGAACTCCCACGAGTTCCGGCCGTTCACGTCGCCGGTCGCAGGCACGCCGGTGGGGTGGGCGACGATGAACCCTTCGGCCTCGGACAGGTCTTCGTAGCCGGTGAACGTCGCCTGCTGATCGCCGTTCGAACCGAACCCATGGAAGTTCAGCACGAGGGGCAGTCGGGAGTCTCCGTCGAACGTGGTCGGGACGTGGACGCGGACGTCGTGCTCGGCGCCGCCGGCATCCAGGACGAACTGCGACACGCCGGGCGTCATCGTCGAGCAACTGGCAGCGGTGGCGGGCGACTCGGTCGTGGTGCTGGGGGCAGACGAGTCCGGCTCGATCGCTGGGGGCGCTGTCTCGTTCGAGGTGTCGCCACCGCACGCAGTCGCAGCGAGCAGCGCCGTCAGGAGCACGCCGCCGAGACGGCCCCGTGCTCGGTGCAGTCGGTGGGGTGACGTGTTCAACTGGGCTCGCTCCGGTCAGATCCCGAACTGGGCTCGCATCCCGGCGACGAACAGTTCGTCCTGTTCGGCCGAGTAGCGATTCGCCAGGAGCTGCGCTGCTCCGTCCCCCGAGATGTAGCGGAGGTGATCGGTGCCGTCGGTCGCCGCTCCGAAGATCACCTCGGCGACCTCGTGCGGTTCCTGGTTGTCGTCCGACGCCTCCTCCTGCAACGCGGCGGCCGCCATGTCGACGAGCGGTTGGTAGTCAGCGAGCTGCGGGTCGTGGGTGAACACGAACGATCGTCCTCCGAAGTCGGTGTTGACACCACCGGGTTCGACCAGCTTCACCCGGATGCCGAGCGTGGCGAGTTCGAAGTGCAGCGCCTCCGACAGCCCTTCGACGGCCCACTTCGAGCCGTGGTAGAGGCTGCCGAGCGGGAAGGTCATGCGCCCACCGACCGACGAGACGTTGATGATGACGCCGCTCCGCTGTGCTCGCATCGACGGCAGCACGGCCTGGATGGTCTCGACGAGGCCGAACACGTTGACGTCGAACTGGCGGCGCAGCACCGGCATCGGCGTGGCCTCGAGTGGGCCGTACGCGCCGTAGCCGGCGTTGTTGAGCAGGACGTCGATGGTGCCGAAGCGCTCGATGCCGTCGGCGACCGCTGTGGCGATCGACTCGCTGTCGAGCAGGTCGAGCGCCCTCACGAGAACGTTGTCTCGGCCGGCGAGGCTGGCGCCGTCGTCGGTGTTGCGCATGGTGGCAACGACGTTCCAGCCGCGATCGGCGAACAACGTGGCCGACGCCTTGCCGATGCCCGAACTCGCGCCCGTGACGAGAATCGTCTGGCTCATCGGGCACCTCCACGGGTGCTCTCGTCGGTCGCCGCCGCGTGCTGCGTCCTGGTGGCGAGGTCTGCGAGCAGTGCCTCGGCCACCTGCTTGCCGAGTTGGTCGCAGGCTTTCGGGCTGTCGCCGGAGTACAGCTTGCGGTCGATGTGCGTCGTGCCGTTCGCCTTGTCGTTGACGATCCGTATGCCCTGCGCCTCGAGTCGCTCGCACTGGAGCCACGGCAGGTCGCCGGGCAGATAGCCGAGCGAGGGAGATCGCTGGTCGAGACGGTCGGGGAACGCTGCCATGTCGTAACCGGCGTAGGGGTGCGGGCGCTCCTCGTCGACCATGGCGGCCAGCATCGCTGCAGGGCCGTGGCAAACGGCGACGAGGTAGCGGTCGGACGCCTCGATCCATCGGATCAAGGCACCGACGTTCGGGTCGTCGGGCAGCCCGACCATCGCACCGTGGCCGCCAGGGAGGAACAGCGCGACGTACGGCGAGTCATCGTGGAGTGCACCCTGGCCGACCAGATCGCGCAACGACAACGGTCGGTCGAACGCGGCCTGGTGATCCACCAGGAACTCGAGCACCGCCTCGTCCTTGCTCGGCGCCGACCACTCCTCGATGACCGCCGGCGCTCCCGTCGGCGTCACGACGTCGAAGTCGAAACCAGCCGCCGCAAGATGCATCAGCGGGACAGCCGTCTCCAGGGCGTTGTGCCCGGTCGAGAACAGCGTGCTGTTGGTCATCTCGAAGTAGCGATCCTCTGTGCACAGCACGAGGACCTTCTTGTCGCCGTCATGGGTCCGACCGGCGAAGTCGACCGGATCGAAGTCGCTCTTCTTCGCAACGCCCAGCAGGCGCCCGAGCGGGGACGGGATGTAGCCACGACCGGTCTCGTCCGGGGTGGGCGCCATGGCGAACAGCCGCTTGATCGGATTCATGTCGGGGTACTCCTGAATCGCAGGGGCGATCGGCGGGGGGAGCCGATCCGTGTCCGATCGAGTATGGGCGCAGGGCCAGAAGCACCGACAGGCCGAACCTGCCAATCGGCTTGCTCGACACGTCAACTCCGCGACGCATGCTCGAGCACCGTCACCAACGTCCTGGCCGAGTACAACTAGCCGGTGGACCGCACCTCGGCCCGGAATGACTCGGGGGTCGTGCCGGTCCAGCGGTGAAATGCACGGAACAGCGAGTTCGGATCCGCGAACCCGAGCAGGAAGCTGATCTCGGTCGCGTTCAGTTCCGTGGACTCGAGGTAGTGCCGGGCCAGTCGTTCCCGTGTCCCGTTGAGCACGTCGAGCCAGCTCGTGCCCTCAGCTGCCAGGCGCCGCTGCAGCGTCCGACCCCCGATACCGAGCTCGCTCGCCACGTCGCTCATCGCGGAACGCCCGCTCGGCAGGAGCACGAGCAGCGCCTCCTCCACCTCCTCGCGGACCGACCGGTACTCGCCGGCCTCTGCTGCCCGCCGCCGAAGACCGGGCTGGAAGGTCTCCCACATCTCGTCGTTGCGAGTGAGGAACGGGCGTCGGGCATCGAAGGCGCTGAACGCGACCTCGAAGACGTCGCCTGCGACCACGTCGCAGCCGAAGAACTCGGCACAGGCGCCGAGGTCGTCGGCGGGGCCGATGACGGTGACGCGTCTGGGCACGATCTCACTCCGCGTGGCGCGGCGCGCCAGCGCCACCATGAAGGCGAGCTGTGACAGACCGAGCAGCCTCGCCACATCGGGGCGGTGCTTGCATCGGTACCGGGCAGTCGTCTCCGCAGTTGTGACCTCCACGTCGAGCAGGAACGGGCCCACCAGCTGCATGTGCTCGCCGAGGCGGGTCAGGGCGGTCGTGAGATCCGGTGTGCAGATCGCCGCGAAGTAGGCCGGATCGAACAGCTCGGCCGACACCACGGCGCCGGCACGAACCGCGACGTCGGGGCCTCCTGCTTCGGCTTCGGTTGCGTCGAACAGGTCGTAGAAGTCGTCGACGGAGATCCATGAGCCGTCGGCGTCGAACAGGTTCGATGGCTGCCCCGCCCTGCGGAGCACCGCTTCGGCATCCAGCTCGACGTCGCGCAGCACGACGCGCCATGGCAGCCCCACATAGACCGGCTTGTCCTGATCTCGACGCATGGCCTTCTCCAAGATGCACGGTGCTGAACCTTCCAGCGGAGCCGCCGTGGCGTGCAGCGAACCCGTTGTAGCCCACATGTCGGGGGTGGCGGCGTCTCGGTCGCGCATCCGCCGGTACAGAACCCAAGCCAAGCGGGATGGGGTGCAACGCGGTGCGAACGGGCCAGGCGCCTGTGCTCTCGGGCACTGCCGATGACCGTCGCTTCGCTACCTGCTGCACCCAGATCCCACCGGCGCTGCGGGGCGATGCCGCAACTGTGGCTAGTAGAGGCCGTGGCGGTAGTCGACGGCGGTGCCGGCACGCACTGCCCGTTCTCGTGCTGCTGCTCTGATGGCGGCGGCGGCTGGCCCGCTCGCAGGGTTCGCCTTCACGTGGTCGGTCCAGATCAGCGACGCTCGCGGGAGCGCCGAGGTGTCGACGTGACAGGAGCCATCCCACACCCGGGAGTCGGCAATCGCCCGACTCGACTCGAATCGGCTTCTCTCGATGCTCAGCACGATCGCCGCATGGGGGGCCTTGCCCCCGATGGCCATGGACCCACAGAGCGTCCGGTCATCGGTCACGCGCGCCGTTCCTTGGAGCTCGAGCACCCTGTCGTCGCCGGGTCTCAGCACCAGGAACGCCACCTCGGGACGCTCGATGACGTTGTGGAACGTGTCGGTCCGGCGGTTCCCCCGCCGGTCGGGAATCGCGATCGTCGATGCGTCCAGCACGCGCATGAAACCGGGTGGGTCGCCCTTCGGGCTGGCATCCGCGTGTCCATCGAGGTCCTGCGATGCCATGACGACGAACGGCGACGAGTCCACGAACGCAGCGGTGGTGTCGTCGAGGGAGTCGGAGAGGACCGCCGGGTCGGCGGGAAGGTCAGGTGCCGGCGGCGGCGTCGTCCACAACCCGGACCGGATGATCGCCTTCGCGCAATGGACGAAGGCCTCCTCCACCACGACCACGCCCGCAGAAGAGGGGTGCATCGAACCGTTGATACGCAGCGTCTCGCGCCAACCGGGCAGGAAGAACAGCGTGGAGACCGGGCTCTGCGGGGCTGCCGGGAGTGCTTCGCCCAGATCGAGGCTGGTCGCCGACGCGACCCGGGCGAACCCGGGGGAGCCGCCGATGACCTGTGCTCGCTGTCGTCCGTCGGCGTCGGTGAGTCCGGCGACTCCCAAGGGGGAGGCGGCGAGGAGTGTCGTGCAGTGCTCATCGAGCTGGTCGATCGACTTCATCATCGCGGCGAGCGGACGAGTGCCGACCGCTGCTTCGAGTTGCCGGGTGTCACAGATGAACTTCACGACGACCCCTCCGTAGCTCGGGCCAGCGTACGTGACGGCCATGGGGGTGTCTGGACCGACCTGACGGATTCCCGGCAACAGGGAGCTTGGATCGCGGGCCTGCGGCCCTCCTCTCGGCACTCCCACCCGTGGCGGGTCCGATCCTCGACCCGCGATCTCGACCCTGCGAAGGCCGCCCCGGCCCGCACCGATGGGTGTTCAGCGCCACAGCCGCGCCTGCCGCCTCGCGAGGTCGTTCGGTAGTGTTCCCCGCTGTGGCAGCTTCGGCGGAGGATGGACGCACCGTCGCAGCGACCGTCGTGTTCACCGATCTCGTCGGTTCGACGGAGCTGAGCACACGGCTCAGCGCGGCGGCGGCGGACGAGGTGCGCAGGACGCACTTCGAACTGCTGCGCAGGGCGATCGACGCTCACGGAGGGACCGAGGTGAAGAACCTCGGCGACGGAATCATGGCGGTGTTCCCGTCCGTCGGGTCAGCGCTGGACGCGTCCGTCTCGATACAGCAGGAAGCACACCGGCACAACGAGGACCACGCCGAGCAGCCGCTGCGGATCCGTGTCGGTGTCGCCACTGGTGACTGCGTGGCCGAGGACGGCGACTACTTCGGCGAGCCCGTGATACAAGCCGCCCGCCTCTGCAACGCTGCCGACGGTGCGGAGATTCTCGTCGCTGAGGTCGTGCGGCTCTCCGCGCCGAGAGGCCACTACCGATTCGACCGATTGGGTCCGCTCGAACTGAAGGGGATTCCCGAGGCGGTCGACGTCGCCAAGCTGCAGTGGAGCCCGCCCGAGCCGGCTCGACCCACGGCGGTTCCCCTTCCGGACCGCCTCGCCGTCGCTCACCCGTTGCCCTACGTCGGTCGCATCGCTGAACGCGAGCGCCTCGGTGATGCTTTCAAGGAGGCGAGGAGCGGAGCTCGTCAAATCGTGCTCGTCGCGGGTGAGGCCGGTCAGGGAAAGACCCGGCTCGCCGCGGAACTCGCCCGGTCGGCACACGACGACGGTGCTCTGGTGTTGTACGGACGCTGCGACGACCAGATGCCGTTGCCGTACGGTCCGTGGGCGCAGGCGTTGCAGCACTGGGTCCGCCACTCCGTCAGCGATGCCCAACGGCCTGGCGGGGAGGAGCTGGACCGGCTCATGCCCGAGCTGCTCGGCGCGTCCTCCGGGTCCGCTGAGCGCACGACGAGTGACCAGCACGCGCTCTACACGGCGCTGACCTCGCTGCTCCTCGAGCTCTCCGACAGCCACCCGGTGCTCATCGTGCTCGACGACCTCCAGTGGGCCGACCGTGACAGTCTGCTGCTGGTGCGACACGTCGCCGGTCACCTCCTGAGCGGGGAGGTCATGCTGCTCGGCACCTACCGCGACACCGACCTCCACGACGGCCACCCGCTCGAGGACCTGCTCGCCGCACTCCGGCGCGAGACGGGCGTGACTCGCCTCAACCTCGAAGGTCTGACTCCCCGGGAGATCGAATCCATGGTGTCGTTGTCGATACCTGCAGCGAACGCGGACGATCACCTCGTCGAAACCCTGGCGGAGGAGACCGGCGGCAATCCGTTCTTCCTCGGCGAGCTGCTCTGGCACCTCTCCGAGTCGGGCCTCGACGCGGCGATGGCCGTCGCGTCGCCGACCGCAACGGATGGCCCGTCCTCGTTGGCGCTGCCCGAGAGCGTTCGTGAGGTCGTCATCGCACGGGTGAACGCGTTGGGCGAGCGGGCGACCCGGGCGCTGACGACTGCGTCGGTGATCGGTCGAGAGTTCGACGTCCAGCTGCTCGCCGACCTCGTGGAGACCGGACAGGACGAGCTGATCGACATCATCGACGGTTCGGTCGGAGCCGGACTCCTCGATGAGGTGGACGACAGTGGTGACCGGCTTGCGTTCAGCCACGCACTGGTCCGTCGTGTCCTGAACGAGACGCTGTCGAGGCGACGTCGGGTCGTGGTGCACCGATCGATCGTCGAGGCCATGGATCGTCACGCGGGTTCGGGTCGCTTCAGCGCAGCGCAGCTGGCGTACCACTGGCAGGCTGCGCAGCCGCCGGGTGGGGACGAGCGGCTGCTCGAGCTGATGACGGCCGCCGGCGCCGATGCCCGCCACCAGCGTGCGCCCGAGGAGGCGATCGTCTGGTTCTCGCGGGCGCTCGAACTGGTCGAGAAGAACACCGAGGAGGAGTGCGACCTGATGGTCCTCCTCGGTGAGGCGCAACGGCTGGCGGGCCACCCCGAGCACCGGTCCCGCCTGCTCCGAGCTGCACACCTCGCGCAGCAGCTGGGACGGGACGACCTGCTGGTGGCGGCGGTGCTGGCCAACCACCGGGGATTCCAGAGTGGCGCGGGGATGGTGGACGAGGAGCGGATCGAGGTGGCGCGCCGGGCGTTGGACGTCGTCGACACCTCCCCTGCCGACCGTGCCCGGCTACTGGTGCTGCTCGCGACCGAGCTGCCCGCCGACGATCCCGCCCGGCACGAGCTCGCCGTCGAAGCGGTCGAGGTTGCCCGGGGTTGTGGTGATGAGGGCACTCTCGTCGACGTCATCGCGCTCGGACTCACGGTCCTCGTCGCTCCAGAGCAGTTCGAGCAGGCCGCTGCGCTGTCCGCCGAGGCGATGGCGCTGACGGCCACTGCACAGGATCCGAATCGTCGGATGCAGGTGTTGTTCGCTGAACAGGCCGTGCAGCTGATCCTCGGTGAGGTCGATGAAGCCGCACGATGCGCAGCGGAGTACGAGCAACTCGTCGGCCAACTCGGCCAGCCGGTCCGGCTGTGGACCGCAGCGCTTCGGTCGGCGATCCTCTCCACGGTCCTGGGCGACTACGCGGCCGCGCAGAACCGCATGGAAGCCGCTCTCGAGCTCGGGCTGGCGACCGGTCAACCGGATGCCTTCGTCTCGTACGGCGCGCTCGTGATGGGCATGGCCATCCATCAGGGCCGCACGGACGAACTGATTGCGCTCACCCTCGAGGCCGCGGAGCAGAATCCGGGCCTGCCGATCCTCCGTGCTGGAGCCGCGGCGTTCCTCGCCGAGGCTGGTCGCCTGGACGAGGCGGCAGCAGCGCTTGCGTCGCTCGGTGACCTGGAGACCACGCTGCCCCCTGACCACTTCTGGCTCGCCTCGCTGGTGCTGCTCGCGGACGCTGCAACCAGGTTGGGGGACCGGCGGACGTCATCGGTGCTGTTCCACATGCTCGAACCGTACGGTGAGCGGATCGCCGTGCACCCCGCCGGATGTCTCGGGGCGGTGTCGCTCGCACTCGGCCAACTCGCGAGCACGTTGGGGCGTGACGATGCGCCTGTGTACCTACAGGATTCTCTCGAACGTCATGAGCGGCTCCGGTCCCCCTACTACCGGGCACGTTCCCACCTGGCGTTGGCGGACTGGGACCCGGCACATCTCGATGCCGCCGCAGAGCTCTCGGCCCGCCACGGCTTCGCGGGGATCGAACGTGAGCTGAACGATCGGCGGCAGGGCCAGACCCCGGACAGCGTGGCCTGAGGTCGGCTGACCCTCAGTCGGCCGACGGAGCCTGTTCGGCAGCGCGCATCCGTGCTCCCACCACCGACAGCATCCGGATCGCGATCTCCGGTGTCGAGCGCAGCAGCTCGCGGAACTCGGGACCTGAGAGCACCAGCACCCGGCCGTCGGTGCGCATCGTGACGGTCGCTGTCCGTGGCCCGCCGTCGAGCAGGGCGAGCTCACCGACGAACTCGCCGGGCCCGATCTCGATCGACGCTCCCGAGGCCTTGGTGACGTCCGCCGAGCCGTCGAGCAGGACGAAGAACTCGACCCCTCGCTCTCCGAGCTCACACAATGCCTGACCGGCGTGCACGTCCACCTCGGTCGTCAGCGCGGTGATGCCCTCGAGCTCCGCGTCGGTGCAGGGCGCCAGGAGCGCAACCGCTCTCAGCGCCTGATGCTTGTCGGTCGTGCCCGGCTTCCGTCGCATCTGCTCCCCCCGAAGAACTCCGAACCAACCTATCTCAACAGTGGTCGCCCGAACGCGGTGGCGGGCGCACGGAACGTGTGCTGTGCCTGCCAGGGCGTCGGAGTGCGACGAGGTTGCCGCCACCTCGTGTCTCGACGACGTCCTCAAGTGCGGCGGGTGTCGTGTCGGTCGAAGAAGTCCAGGATCAGGCTCGTCGCCGAGATGCTCTCGGTGGGTTGGCCCGCTACGGCAGAGAAGTCGAAACCGTCGAGGAACTCGGCCTGACCCTCGGCTGACCCTCGGGCCGAGGCGGCGGCTCGGCATCGGGCTGACCCAGATCCTCCACGAGGTCCGAACCGGGCCACGTGTGGCCGCCGCCGAGCACCGTGGTCAGCACGAACTCGGCGTCGTCGTCGCAGTCGGCCCAGATCCGTACCTCGATGTCGGCGAAGGGTGTCGCCGACGTTGGGCCGGTGCAGTTGGCCCGATCGGCAAGGTCCTGCATCCGGTCGTGGACCGCGACCACCTCGTAGTCCTGGCCGACCACCTGCCCGCCGGCTGCTGGGATCAACGGATCGGCGTCGCCGTGGATCGCGTGCAGCGGGATGGACCTTGCGGGTTCGCAGGAGCCGACCAGGTTCACCCCCGCGACCGGGGCAGCAGCGGCGAACCGGGTGGTCGACCCACATGTGAGTGCCATGGTCATGCCCGCGCCGTTGGACATGCCGGTCACGAACAGCCGGTCGGGGTCGATGCACTGCTGCTCGATGACCTCGTCGAGCAGGGCATCGATGAAGCCCAGATCGTCGGCAGGGCCGAACCCGGGGCGCACCGCTGCGGGGTCGATGTTCCAGAACGTGGTGCGCAACGAACCGGTCGTCAGCGGCACGTCGACCTCGAGGGCCTGCGGGGTCACCACGACATAGCCGGGCTCTCCGGCGGCATCCCCCATGCCCGACAGCATCGACTGCTGCTGTGCGTTGGAAGAGAACCCGTGCAGGTCGACCACCAGTGGGGCGGCCTCGCTCGGATCCAGCCCGTCTGGCATCCCCAGCAGGTACTCGCGGCTGACGCCGTCGACGTCGATCGAGAGCTCTTGGGTGCCGCTGGTCTGGTCACGGACGCACGCCGCCCCGGCACCCGGCTCCCAGGTGTGCCACGGACCGTGCCGATCATGACGGGCTCCGCCGCGCAGTCGGTGGCCTCCCTTCGACCGAGTGGACCCCTGACGACGTGTCGTCCCGACGTTTTGCTCACTCTCGGCCTCGGCCCGCCGAACGAGATTCATGGATCGACTGCGCCGACCTGCCCGAGCGACGTTGCGACGAGCGCTGGTGACCACGTCGCTGGTCGCGCTGACCGTGACGACCATGGTGGGGGCGGTGATGCCGGTCGCGATGGCCCAGGAAGCCCCGCCGGGGGAGACGATCCCCGCCGCGTCGGAGGAGTCGACCGAGGCGGGCGCCGATGCTCGCGAGGACGCGCCGGACACCGAGGGCTCGTCGGAGGACGACGACGCTCCCGGTTCGACCGTGCCGACCGTTCCTGCTGCCCCCGTCGTCGGCGTCGACCCGTCGCCGGACCCG
The DNA here is from genome assembly GCA_963714875.1 of uncultured Microthrixaceae bacterium. Classification (GTDB taxonomy): domain Bacteria; phylum Actinomycetota; class Acidimicrobiia; order Acidimicrobiales; family Microtrichaceae; genus JBAOHV01. The sequence continues at coordinate 95,968 of CAVQQI010000001.1, forward strand.
GCCGACCCCGCAGGGCCCGGCCCGACGGTCGCCCCTGCTGTGGACCCCGTCGAGCCGATCGAACCCGCGGACCTGCGGGTGAGCGCGAGCAGCGTGGAGACGGTGGACGACGATGTGGAGTACCGCGCCGCGCTCGCCACCTTGTCGATCGACCCGAACGGACCGCACACGATCACCCTCGGAGCCAGCTTCACGCTGACCGAGCCCGGTGACCCGACCTACACCGGTGACCAGGACCTGACGATCTCCGGTGCGGGTCGTTCCATCGATGCCGGCGGTACACGGCGGGCGCTCGACGCGACGGGGTCGAGCGCCACGATCACGCTGGAGCTCCTGACCGTGGCGAACGGATCGGCGGACGATGGTGGCGCAGTGGCGGCGGCGGGTGCCCTGATCATCACCGCCTGCCAGTTCACCGACAACGTCGCCGCCGACGACGGTGGCGCGATCCACACGCCCGGATCGGTCCAGGTGTCCAACTCGCTGCTCACCGGCAATAGCTCGGGTGCTGACGGCGGCGCCATCTCCGCCGCGTCCGGCACGGTCATCGCGTCGACGTTCGCGAACAACTCGGCCGACAGCGAAGGCGGCGCCGTCGAGTTCTTCGATGACGCCGCAGCGCTCAGCACGGTCACCGGCTCGACGATGACCGCCAACACCGCGAGCTCCTACGGCGGAGCCCTGTCGGTCTACAGCGAGCTGGCGAGGATCACCGGGACGAGCTTCACCTCAAACAGCTCGGACGCCTCCCAGGGGGGCGGCATCTATGCCTGGGCCGAACTCGATGTCGCCGGGTCGACGTTCGCGGACAACTCGGCCGACAGCGAGGGCGGTGGCCTGGACGGCAACGACGTGCAGATCTCCGGCTCGACGTTCACCGGCAACGACGCCGGCGACGACGGTGGGGCGCGCACGCTGATGACTCCCTGCAGATCTCCGACAGCACGTTCGAGTCGAACAGTTCTGTCGATGACGGTGGCGCCGCCGGGGTGCGCGGCAGCGGGGCGACGATGACGATCACCGACTCGGTGTTCACGACCAACTCCGCGGACGACGACGGCGGAGCGGTCTACGCCGCCTCGGGAGCCGTCTCGGGCTCCTCGTTCACCGCGAACAGCTCGGGTGACGACGGCGGCGCCGTGCACTTCTCCGACTCGGCGCCACTGAGCACCGTGCACGACTCGGAGTTCGTCGAGAACGAGAGCGTCGAGGAGGGCGGCGCGCTGTGGTCGTTCACCGATGTGCTGCGAGTCACCGACTCCACGTTCACCGACAACGCATCGACCGATGATCAAGCGGGCGCGCTCTACGCCTGGGAGCGCGTCGAGGTGAGCGGCTCGACCTTCACCGGCAACTCCGCGTTCGACGAGGGCGGCGCACTCGACGGCGACGACGTCGTGATCGAGAACTCGACGTTCGACTCGAATTCCGCCGGCGCCGATGCCGACGGCGGCGCCGTGCACGGCGATGAGGGGATGTCCATCACCGACAGCGAGTTCACCGGCAACACCGCAGGTGGCGACGGCGGCGCAGCCGGCGTGCGCGACGGCGCGATCTCGGTCACGGGTTCGACCTTCACCGGGAACTCCGCCGACAGCGAGGGTGGCGCACTCCTCGGCCAACTCGTCGTCAGCGTCGTGAACTCCACCTTCACCGACAACTCCGCGGGCAGCGAAGCGGGCGCGATCGAGGCCTGGACCGGCGGCGAAGGCGTCACGACCATCAGCGGGTCGACGTTCACGGACAACAGCGCTGGTGACTACGGCGGCGTGCTCGACACCGGCGCCTTCTTCGTGTCGGACTCGACCTTCACGAACAACAGCACGGACTCCGACGACGGAGGTGCGCTCTGGGCCGAGCTGCCGTCGACGCTCGACGGCTCGACCTTCACCGGCAACTCCAGTGGCGACGCAGGGCGGCGCGATCTACAGCGAGGCGGAAGTCGCCATCACCGGCAGCACCTTCACCGAGAACGTCGCCGACGACGACGGTGGCGCGGTCTACTCCGACACGGAGGCAACCGTCGACGCCAGCTCGTTCACCGACAACGTTGCCGGCGACGACGGCGGCGGGATCGCAGCCGATGAGGTCACGGTGTCCGACAGCACCTTCACCGGCAACGTCGCCGATGGCGACGGCGGGGGGCTCGTCGGCGTGATCGTGGCGGTGTCCGATGGCACCTTCACCGGCAACGAGGCCCAGGGCGGCGACGGCGGCGGGTTCGACTCCGACGAAGCGACGGTCACGGCCTCCTCGTTCAGTGGCAACTCCTCGAGCCGCGACGGCGGAGCGTTCTGGGCCGAGGATCCCTCCACCGTCGCGGGCTCCACGTTCGACTCGAACACCTCGGAGCGTGACGGCGGCGCGGTCTTCACCGAGGACGAGCTCACCGTGAGCAACTCCACGTTCTCGTCCAACGCGACCAGCGGACGTGGCGGCGCCATCGCCGCCGAGGCCGAGCCGCTGGAACTGCGGTTCGTCACCATGGCGGCCAACCGCGCCGAGGGCGGCGGCGCCGACGTGGCGACCTTCGAACTGGCAGCGACCCTGGACGTCGACGGCTCGGTGTTCGCCTCGACCGGGTCCTGCGACCTCGCCGGCGCCACCGCGGGGGCGGACAACTTCGACGGCGGCGAGACGTGCGGCCTGGAGGAGGCCAACAACATCGTCGACGGCGGCGACCCGGGTCTGGACCCGCTGGCCGACAACGGTGGCGCCACCTCGACCCGGTTGCCCGGGGCAGCAAGCCCGCTACTCCTCGCGATCAGTGAGACGCGCTGCGCAACCCTCGCTTCGGACGCCCTCGCAACCGATCAGCGCGGCGGTCCCCGCCCCTCGCCGAGTGGTGCACGTTGCACCATCGGATCGGTCAACACCGCTGCAGCCGCTCCGGGAGCGCCGGTCGAGGTCGCAACATCGAGCGGGCCTGAGGGCGTCGCTCTCAGCTGGTCCGCTCCACTCGATGACGGCGGGAGCGCCGTCACGTCCTATTTGATCGAGTCGTCCACCGACGGCGCAGCCTGGTCGGGCGTCACCGGGGTCGCCGCATCCGCAGCCGCCGACGTCGCGCCGGCCATCGGCTTCGTCGCCGCGGCCACCGACACGGCGGCACCGTCGGCGCAGGGAGCGGCCGAGCTGAGCGGCGTGACACAGCTGGGCGCCACCTCGATCATGCTGCCCGCCGCTGCCGAGGGGACGACGGTCCGCTACCGGGTCGCCGCGGTGAACGCGGTCGGGCAGGGCCCGTACTCGAGGGTCGCCTCGGTCGACGGACCTGCGCCAGCAGTTCCCACCGGCGACGCCACTTCACCCGAGGCGACCGGCGACCGTGGGCCCACCTCGCTCGCCTTCACCGGCAGCGAACCGATCCGACTGGTCGAGTTCGCGGCGATGCTCGCGGTCATCGGGTTGGCGGTGCTGATCGTCGCTCGCCGTGTCCGCCGCGGCGGCGTCGACGGATCCGCTCGCCCGTTGTCGTAGCACCCGGCCATCGGACGCTCCATCTCCTCGGGCGTCACGTCGGCGACGTGTTGGCCGCGGTCGGTCGACTGCTCGACGGTTGCTGCAGGGACCGGGCCGCGAGTGGGTAGGTTCGGCCCATGGCACGCCCCGAATCCCTTGCTCCGGACGAGATCGACGCAGCGCTGCAGGACCTGGCCGGCTGGGCCCTGGTGGACGGCAAGCTCCACTCGGAGTTCCGCTTCGCCGATTTCGCCGAGGCGTTCGGTTTCATGGCAGCGGTCGCGACCGAGGCTGCGCGGTTGGATCACCATCCCGAGTGGTCGAACGTGTTCTCCAAGGTCTCGGTCGATCTGGTGACCCACGACGCGGGCGGGATCACCTCGCTCGACGTCGAACTGGCGACCCGGATGTCGGCACTCGCCATCGCCATCGCCTCGTCGTAACCTCCACGCCATGTGGCGTTCAGGTGGGCGGGGGAGTGGTCGGCGTGTTGCGCGCGTGGTTGGCGCCGGAGCGGCGTTGGTCGCAGCAGGCGTCCTGGTCGGGGCATGCGCTCCGCCGCCGTCGGACCCCGGTAGCCCGCCGACGACCATCGAGCCGTTGCCGGCCCCGCCGGCGCAGTTCACCACGCTCGCCTACAACGTCGCCGGCCTGCCCCAAGGCATTTCCGGGTCCGACCCCGAGCGGAACATCCCACTGATCAGCCCGCTGCTGAACGACTACGACGTCGTGCTGACCCAGGAGGACTTCGACTGGTGGACGCCGCTGGCGGGCCTGCTCGACTTCCGCAACTACCACTCCCGGCTGCGTGCCGACGCGACCCACCCGTACCGCACCGACGTGCACCCCGGCCCTCGTGCCGTCGGGGTCGACCCGCAGTCTCGGCCGTTGGTGGTCGGCGACGGGATCGGGATCATGTCGCGCTTCCCGCTGACCGGCGAGGCGCACCATGCCTGGTCGAAGTGCAACGGCGACGCCTTCTTCGGAGCCGCCGACTGCCTGGCCATGAAGGGGTTCCGTGTCGTCACGATGACCCTGGGTGACGGCCGCGACGTCGACGTGTACAGCCTGCACGCCGAGGCGGGCAGTGGCCGTCGTGACCAGGCGTTGCAGGAGCTGAACTTCGCAGAGTTGGCCGCGGTCATCAAAGCTCGCGGCGACGATCGGGCGGTGATCGTCGGCGGCGACACCAACCTGCACATCGTCGACCGTCGTCCCGATCAGGATCCCGGCGAGGTGGACCGGGTGATCTGGGACCGATTCCTGTCGGCCACCGGCATGACCGACGTGTGCACCGCGCTCGAGTGCGACGACCCGGCTCGGATCGACAAGTTCGCCTACCGCAGTTCGGCGGAGGTCTCGTTGACGCCGGTGGAGCGCACCGTTCCCGCAGAGCGGTTCCGCACGCCGGACGGCCGGGACCTGAGCGATCACCTGCCGGTGGCGGTGCGCTGGTCCTGGGACGTGCCGTCGGCCTGACCGCAACCGGCAGACCAGCTCACCGGCCCGTGCTGGACAGCTGGCCGGGCGGCGGACCAGCTCGATGGAAGCTGCTGGCGGGAGCCGGCTGTGTGGGCGCCGGGTCCGGCCATCGCAGGGCCCGTCAGGCCGGTTCGGCCACGGCCTCGTCGATCGCCTGGGTCAGGGTGTTCCAGCTGAGGGTGGCGCACTTGATGCGCACCGGGAACTTGACCACGCCGCGCAGCGCTTCCAGGTCGCCCAGGTCGATCTCGGGGGCATCGGCGGGCACCTCGCCGTCGCCGCCCTCGAGGCCTTCTTCGTGGATCGACATCATGGACTTGAACGCCCGGGTCAGGTCACGGATCTCGCCGAGCGTGTGGTCCTTGACCGCGTCGGACATCATCGAGGCCGAGGACTGCGAGATGGAGCAGCCCTGGCCCGAGATGCGGATGTCGGTCACGACCGCCGCATCGCCCTTGGACGCATCGTCGACGTCGAGGTAGACGACGATCTCGTCGCCGCACAGGGGATTGAACCCTTCGACGCGCCGCGCCGGGGGAGAGGGCAGCTCGCCCCGGTTCCGGGGGCTGCGGTAGTGGTCGAGGATGATCTCGCGGTAGAGCTCTTCGAGGCCCGACATGCGGTGCCCTCCGTGGTGGTCGGCAGCACTGGGTGCTGGTCCGGTCTAGCTGGTCGGAACGTGGTCGTGTGGTTGGGGTGTCACAACGTGAAGAAGCTGCCGGCGTCCTCGAGCGCATCTGCGAGCGCATCGACGTCGGACTCGTCGTTGTAGACGTACCACGATGCTCGCGCGGTGGCGCCGACTCCGAGAACTCTCATCAGCGGTTTGGCGCAGTGGTGGCCGGGACGGACGCACACGCCGTGCTGGTCGAGCACCTGCGACAGGTCATGGGGGTGCAGGTCGCCGAAGGCGAAGCTCATCACGCCGCCACGTGGGGTCGCCCGGTCCGGGCCGTGGATCGTGAGCTTGTCGCCGAAGCGCTCGGTCAACACCGACATGGCGTAGCCGGTCAGCTCCATCTCGTGGCGACGCACCGCATCCATGCCGAGCGCCTCCAGGTAGTCCACCGCAGCGCCCAGCCCGACGATCTCCGCGATCGGCGGGGTGCCGGCCTCGAACTTGTGGGGGAGATCCGCGGCGACGAAGCCGTCGAGCCGCACGTCCAGGATCATGCCGCCGCCACCGAGGAACGGGGGCATGGCCTCGAGCAGCTCGCGGCGTCCCCACAGGACTCCCACACCGGTCGGGCCCAGCATCTTGTGCCCGGAGAACGCCAGGAAGTCCGCGCCCAGCTCGGTCACGTCGGTGGCGAGGTGCGGTACGTACTGACAGGCATCGACGCTGACCACCGCACCACGTTCGTGAGCCATGTCGGCGAGCGTTCGAACCGGTGGCAGCGTGCCGGTGACGTTGGACATCGCGGTGATGCCGAGCAGCGAGACGCCGTCCATCAGCTGCTCGATGCCGGACAGATCGAGGGTCGCGTCCGCGTGCAGCGGGATCCACCGCACCTCGAACCCTCTCTCGGCGGCGAGCTGCTGCCATGGGACGATGTCGGCGTGGTGTTCCAGTTGGCTGAGCAGCACGACGTCGCCCGGTCCCAGGTTCGCCCCGCCCCACGACCGTGCGACCAGGTTGATGGACTCGGTGGCGTTCTTGGTGAACACGACCTCGTCGGGGTGGGCCGCACCGATGAAGCGGGCGACCTTCGAGCGGGCGCCCTCCATGGCGTTGGTGGCCTCTTCGGCCATCGTGTACGCAGCGCGGTGCACGTTCGCATGGCTGTGCTCGTAGTACCGGTCCATCGCGTCGAGCACCTGGCGGGGCTTCTGTGACGACGCAGCGGAATCGAGGAACACCAGAGGACGGTCGTGGACGGTCCGCGAGAGGATCGGGAAGTCCGCCTTGATCGCCGCGACGTCCAGATCCGGTGACGTCATGTCCACAGTGGGCTGTGGCTCGGGGGGCATGCGGTGCAGTCTATTTCCCCTACTCGCGTAGTGGAAACAGTCGGGCGTCCGACACCTGCTGGGGTGCGTCGATGGCCGGGCCCTCGGGCGACGGGGCATCGGCGGTGTTCAGCCATGGTCACGCAGGTCTTCCTTCCAGGCACGGAACCGCTCGTGGTGCGTGCCGCTGGGACCCGCGCCGGATCCGGTGCCGTCGGGGAAGAGCCGGAAGCTCACCGATCGGTCCAGGTCGGTCGAGTCGACAGCGGTGTAGCGGGCATCTCCTCGGCGCGCCGGTCCCGCACGCCACAGGAGCCATGGGCCGATGCGCCGCTTGTAGGCGGCTTCGACGCCGCCGATGTCGTCGCCCGATGCCAGCAGCACCGCCGGCGCCTCGATCCACGCCGATGCTGCGATGTTGCGGTCCCTGGTCGGTGTGGGCGGAAGGTCCTCGGTGTGGACCGGGGTCCGATCGATCGGTCGTTCGTCTGAGCGCAGCGGTCGGTCGTCCACCACGTCAGTCTCGCCGAAGTCGATGCGGCACCCTCACCAGCCGCGGTCGATCCACGACTGGAGCTGTGGCGCTTCGGCGCCGATGGTGGTGTCGTCGCCGTGTCCCGGCATGACGATCGTGTCGGGTGAGAGGCGTGCGAACAGCAGCCGGTCGACCGACGTGATGATGGTGTCGAAGTCGCCCCCCTCGAGGCTCGTGTTGCCGGGTCCGCCCGGGAACAGCGTGTCCCCGCTGAACAGCAGCGGTTTGCCCTCGACCTCGAAGCACATCGATCCAGGTGTGTGGCCGGGGGTCAGGATGGTGCGCAGGCGCAGGTCGCCGACCTCGATCACGGTGTCGTGCTCGATGAGCTCGTCGTAGCTGTCGAGCATCGCTGCGTCCTCGGCGGTGACCCCCACCGAGTAGCCGGCGTCGCGCATCTCGGGGATCGCCTGGATGTGGTCCCAGTGGCCGTGGGTCTCCAGCACCCGCCGCACGTTCAGCGCCGCGGCGAGGTCGAGCAGACGCTCGTGCTCGTTGGCCGCGTCGAGCAGCACGGCGTCGCCGGTGTGGCGGCACCGCAGGACGAACACGTTGTTCTCGAACGGGCCGACGACGACCTTGTGGATCTCCAGATCGGTGTCGGCATGGTGCAGGGTCGGGCTCGCTTCGGCCATGGCACGAGTCTCGCGCCGGTGCCATCGCCGAGCAGATCGGCATCGCCATCGCCGGTCAGATCGGTGGGCCGGCTGCAACCGTCGCGTCGATGACGCCCTGGTCGACCCCGCAGTCCTGTGCGGCCTGGATGACCGGCGCGAGCGACTCCTCGGTGAACTGGGCGATGCCCTGGGCGATCAGCTCGTCGGTGGTCGTCCGGGACAGCAGCGTCTCTGCGGTGCACACCGCCTCGTTGGGGGTGGCGCCCTGGACGGTGAGTGCGTCGAACAGCAGTCCGGCCAGCGGATCGACGGGGCGGTCCGTGCCGAAGGTGGACGGGTCGATCGAGGGTGCGGCATCGGGTGGCGGTGTCGCCCCGTCGTCGGCCGGCACCGTGGTGGCCGGGGCTTCGGTCGTGGTGGTGGGGAGCTCCTGGGCCACGAACTCGAGCTCGGTCGTCCGGGCCGAGGTGGTGTCCGCGGAGAGGAACAGCAACACGCCCGCACCGGCGACGATCACCATCGAGGCGATCCAGGTCACCAACCGGGTCCCGGTCGGCTTGGCTGCCAACACGACAGCCGCCTCGGGTGCCGTCTCGCCCGTGTCGAGCAGGCCCTTGGCGTCGGCCCACTGCAGGATGGGTGGCATGGCGACGAGCGCCGCGAGCAGCGCGATCGCCACGTTCAGGGTGACGATGATGCCGAAGTCGCGCAGCAGCGGCAACGCGGAGCCGATCAGCACGGCGAACCCGCCGATGGTGGTCAGCGCCGAGGTGAAGAAGGCGCGACCGGTCCGCCCTGCTGCTTGGTCGGATGCCTGGCGGGGATCCAGGCCTCGCTGTCGCTCCTCGAGGTAGCGGGCCATGATCAGCACCGAGAACTCGGTGCACGTCGCGATCACCAGCGGTCCCGACACCGTGGTGAGCGGCGACAGCGTGATCCCGAGTGCCCCGACGATGGCCGTCGACGCACCGACGGCCAGACCGATGGGGATCATGGTCAACAGCGCCCTCGCCGGGCTGCGGTGCCGGGCCAGGAGCCAGAGTCCCACCAGTGCCAACCCCAGATAGGTGAGCACCGCCCGATTGGCCGAGAGGTTCTCCAGCAGGCCGACGCCGACCAGTGCGAGTCCCGACGGGGTCGCCTGGATGGCGGGCTGGTCCTCGTTGCCGGTCAACAGGATGGAGTCCTCGGGGAGGTCCAGTTCCTCGATGCGCTGGTTGAGGTCGGCCTCCAGGCGTTCCACGAGCTCGGCGCGCTCGTCCAGACTCGCGGGCGCCAGCCGCAGGTTGACCTGGGTGGTGGTGCGATCCTCGGAGAGCAGCAGCTTCTCCACATCGGGCGGCATCACCTCGGCAGCCGCCACGAGGTCCTCGGTCGTCGGGGCCAGGGGCGTCGCCCCCGGGACGTTGATGATCTTGGCGATGGTGTTCTCGACGCTGGAGGACGTCACGACCTCATCACCGGCCTCGGCGTCCTCGGAGAACTCGAAGACCGTGTCGATGACCGGCTGGGCCAACACGTTGTTGGCACGCACCAGCACGCCCAGGGTCGACGAGAAGCCCGTGGTCTCCTCCAGGGTCGCGACGTCGTCGACGGTCTGGCTCGACTGGTCGATCCACTTCACGGGGTCGGACTGGATCGAGATGCTGGACTCGTACGCGACACCGGCGACGAACAGCACCAGCGAGGCGACCAGCAGGAACGGTGCGGCACCGGCCCGCAGTCCGCCGAGCCACACGACGATCCGTTCCGGGATCGACGTCTTGCGGGTCTTGGAGCGCTTCTTCCACTCGCGGATGCCGAGCACGGCGGTCGGCAGGACGATCCCCACCGCGACCAGGACCACGACGCCGATCGCCAGCATCACGCCGAAGTCACGGATCATCGGGACCTGGGAGATGAGCAGCGCCAGGAAGGCCAGGGCGCTGGCGACGGTCGCGACGATGAGTGCCGGGGCCAGGTTGGCCAACGTCTCCGACATCGGGTGGCTCTCCTTGTCCAGCACCACCTCCTCCTCGACGCGGTTCTGGATCTGGATGGCGAAGTCGATGCCGAGACCGATCAGGATCGGCAGTCCCGAGATGGTCACCAGTGACAGGTCGATGTCGAGCAGTCCCAGCACGGCGAAGGTCCAGACCACGCCGACGATGACGCTGAGCAACGGCAGCAGCCGCCAGCGGACCCGGAACATCAGCAGCAGGATCACCGCCATGATCGCCAGCGCTGCGGCGCCGAGGGTGAGCATGCCGCCCTGCAGGTAGTCGTTGATGTCCGCGAGGAACACCGGTGAGCCGGTGACGATCACCTCGAAGCCGTCGAAGCTGGCCTCGTCCACCGCAGCGAGGATCGCCTCGGTGCCCGCCGACAGGGTGTCGAGATCCGCGTTGCCCTCGATGAGTGCACCGCCGACCGCAGTGTCCAGGTTGGGGAACGACGACTGGAGCGAGCCGCGCACGACGCGTTCGTCGTCGGCCGGGGCGCTCACGCCATCGTCGCCGGCCTCGAAGCCGTCGTTCGCGAACAGTAGGAAGTCGACCCACTCGGGGTTGGTCAGTGCCTGGTCATCGACGGCGCCGAGGCGGGCCAGGGTGGTGGAGATGTCGGCCTGTCGAACGGCGACGGCCTCGGGGTCTGGATCCCTCTGCGCGGCGGAGAGCAGTGCGTTGGTGCCCACTCCCTCGGTGACGATGGCCTCGGAGTACTCCAGCGCCGTGAGCGGCGCGAGCACCGCGTAGATCTCGGGGACCTCGCGAAGGCGCTCCTCGAGCGCACGGAGCTCGTCCAGGTTGGAACCGGCGAAGAGGTCGGTGATGTCGTTGCCGTCGGTCGCCTGGAACAACAAGATGGCGGCCTCGCCGCCGAAGTTGTCCTGGTACTCGACGTTGTCGACCGCGATCTGGGAGTCGGGGTTGAGGTAGCTGTCCTGCCCGGTCGCGAACTCGAGCTGGGAGAGCCCCAACGCGAGCACGGCGGTGATGGCGAGCATCGAGCCCAGCACCGCCCACCAGTACTTGCCGAGTTGGACCCCTGCTGCGCGCCAGAACTGTTCCATCCGGAATTCCCATCCTTTCGGCCGTGCTGTGAAAACTGGCACAACCCGACCCCTGTGCGCTCATCCGGTTGTTCCAGCGGTGTCGGGCCCACTGCGTTCGGCGTGTCAGCAGCGGCCCGGTCGGCGCCGGATGGGTCCACCAGAAGTGCCAACATCGCACCATGACCAACGAGGCGCCGAGCTGCTGGCCGTTCGACCCGACCCGGAGCGAGTCGCCGGGGACTCCCGGCCACGTCGACTGGGGTGTCGTGCAGCGCACCGAACCCGAGCTCGCACTCGCGGTTCGGGCACGATTCGAGGCGACCAAGCACCACGTGCTGGCGACGCTGCGCTCCGACGGGGCTCCGCGGGTGAGCGGCACCGAGGTGATCATCGGAGCAGACGTGCTGGCGCTGGGGTCGATGTGGCGCGCGGTGAAGGCACTCGACCTGCGGCGTGATGGACGGTTCGCGTTGCACTCGAATCCTGGTGACGGTTCGATGGAGGGCGGTGACGCGAAGGTCTGCGGAACGGCGGTCGAGCTCGGCGGGGAGCTGGCCGTCGCCATCGCCGCGGGCCTGCCCCAGGAGGCGTCCGACCCGTTCCACCTGTTCCGCCTGGACATCGCTCAGGTGGTGCTCTCCGAGATCGACCACGAGCGCAACTGCATGGTCATCCGCTCGTGGTCGCCGGCCCGGGGTCTGGTCGTGGCCGAACGGTGATCCGGGCTGCGGCCGCCCTGATGTCGGGCTGCGCTTCCCTGGCTCAGGAGCTGGTGACGTCGAAGCCGAGCGACATCGCCACCGGGATCTGACCGGGATCGAAGGTCAGGAACGTGAGCGGCCGGGGGAGTCGGTCGGCAGCGGCAAGGTGGATCGCATCGACCGTGCGCACCGGTTGGGTGCGGCCGAGCTCCGCTGCCCGGTCCAAGCAGCGCTGGTCGACCGGCACGACGTGGATTCGTTCCCAATCGTCGCGCATGGCGCGGCGCAGCTCGTCGGTGCGTGACGCGTCGTCGCCGAGTCGGTCGACGACCATCAGCGCTTCGGACAACGCCAACGTCGACGCACACCAGTCGTGGTCGGCATCCATCGCCGCCAGGGCTGCGTCGCGGGAGGGTCCGTCGAGATAGCGCGCCAGCAGCGCGGTCGAGTCCAGGAACAGCGTCATCGGCCGCGGACCTCTCGGATCAGCTGGTCGATGCGTGTGCCCGCCCACAGCGGCATGGAGAACTGCGGGGCAGGGCGGTCGGTGCGGCGGGCGAGCACCAGCTGGCCGCGTGCCGCGAGGTCCTCGAGCGTCAGGATCTCGTCGGTCGGCTCCAGCGGGCCGAGTTGGGCCACCGGCGTGCCATCGACGGTGATGACGATCCGCTCGCCCGCTCCGGCCCGGCGGATGGCTGCGGACACCTGGCGTCGGAGGTCGCGCACGCCCAGGTGTTCCACGGCGACAAGCTACCCGCGGTGTACACCCATGTACATCGCGCGAAGTGTCCCGTTTTTCGGGACGGTGTAGGAAATGTGCTGCCGTACACCTCGATCACCCCAGGGGGATGACAGTGAACTTCGCCTTCAGCGAGGACCAGGAAGCGCTCCGCAAGGTCGTCAAGGACTTCCTCAACGCCAAGTCCGACGAGGCCACCGTCCGCGAGCTCATGGACACCGAGTCCGGTTTCGACCAGGCCGTGTGGACCCAGATGGCCGAGCAGATGGGCCTGCAGGGCTTGATCATCCCCGAGGAGTTCGGCGGCTCCGGCTACAGCTTCGTCGAGCTGATCGTGGTGCTCGAGGAGATGGGTCGCCGGCTGCTGTGCGCCCCCTACTTCTCCACCGTGGTGCTCGGCGCCCAGACTCTGGTCCACTCCGGTGACGATGCGGCGAAGGCGGAGTACCTGCCCGGGATCGCATCGGGTGAGACGATCGCCACCCTTGCCTACACCGAGCCGAACGGGCGCTGGGACGAAGCCGCCGTGACCGCGACCGCCACGAGGTCCGGCGACGACTGGACCATCGACGGGACCAAGCTCTACGTGCTCGACGGCCACACGGCGAACCTGATCATCACCGCGGCCCGCACTGACGCCGGCGTCAGCCTGTTCGCCGTGCAGGGCGACGCTGCGGGGCTGACCCGCACCGCGCTGTCGACCATGGACCAGACCCGCAAGCAGGCCCGCCTGGAGTACGCAGGTGTGTCGGCGAAGCTCATCGGCACCGACGGCGCCGGCTGGGACACCATCTCGACCGTGCTCGACCTCGCGGCTGTGGCACTCGCCGCCGAGCAGGTCGGCGGCGGCCAGGAAGTGCTCGAGTCCGCGGTCCAGTACGCCAAGGACCGGGTGCAGTTCGGTCGCCCCATCGGCTCGTTCCAGGCCATCAAGCACAAGTGCGCCGACATGCTGCTCGAGGTCGAGTCCGCGAAGTCCGCGGCGTACTACGCCGGCTGGTGCGCAGCCGAGCTGAACGACGAGCTGCCCTCGGTCGCGTCGCTCGCCAAGGCCTACTGCTCAGAGGCGTACTTCCACGCAGCAGCGGAGAACATCCAGATCCACGGTGGCATCGGCTTCACCTGGGAGCACCCCGCGCACCTGTACTTCAAGCGGGCCAAGAGCTCCGAGCTGCTCTTCGGCGACCCCACCTACCACCGAGAGCTGCTCGCACAGCGCATCGGCATCTGACGCTGGTCGAGCCTCGGGTCCCGGTCGTGATCGATCGGGGTCCGGGGCTCGTCCGCGTCCGGCCTCGGTGCGTCCGGCTTCCGGCGTGGGCGGGTCAGGCCAGCACGCGGGCGACCAACAGGTCGACCAGCGCGGGATCGGCGCCCAGGTACTCCGAGACCTCCATCTCGACGCCCGGATGGCGTTCGCCGGCAGCAGCGACGATCTCGGGGATGTCGACCGCGACGTGGTTGCCGGGGCCGAGGAAGTGCGGCACCAGCCGGATCTGTGTCGCTCCGCCGGCGACAGCCGCATCGATCGCCGTGGGGATCGATGGCTCGGCCAGCTCCAGATACGCCGGCACGATGCGGCTCACTGCGCCGGCGCTCCCGCCTGTACCGGCCTGATCGGCGACGGCCTGCACCCGTTCGCACAGTGCCTCGTGGTGCAGCTGCGCCGCCGGATTGCGACTGCCGTGTGCCACGAGCAGGGTGACGCGCGTCGGTGCCGGCGGCGTCGGTGGGGTCGGTCTGGTGCTCACCGCGGAGAAGCTACGGTGCGCATCCGTGACGAACAACGCGCCGCGGCGCACCTGCGACGGGCGATGACGTGACCGCCGCCGTCGGGGGTGACGACATGACCCCTGCGGGTGGCGACGACGACACCGTCGGGGTCGGTCCGATGGCGACCCCGTGGCCGACCGACGAGCGATTCGACATCGAGCTGTTGGAGCATGGCGACCGCCGCAACGTCGCGGACCGCTACCGCTACTGGCGCGTCGAGGCCATCAGGGAGGACCTGGACCGAGACCCGTTTCCGGTCGAGGTGGCGATCGAGAACTGGGAGCACGACTTCAACATCGGCACGGTCGTGCGCAACGCCAACGCCTTCGGCGTCCGACGGGTCCACATCGTGGGCCGCCGCCGCTGGAACCGTCGCGGGGCGATGGTCACCGACCGCTACCTGCACGTCGAGCACCACCACTCGATCGAGGATCTGATCGAGGAGGTGTCATCGCGGGACCTTGCGGTCGTGGGGATCGACAACGTGGAGGGATCGGTCCCCCTGGAGCACACCGCGCTGCCACGGCGGTCGCTGCTGCTGTTCGGACAGGAAGGACCCGGGCTCTCCGCTGTCGCGCAGCGCTCGGCGTCGCTGGTGTGCTCGATCACCATGTACGGCTCGACCCGATCGATCAACGCAGGCGTGGCCTCCGGGATCGCGTTGCACACCTGGGTGCTCCAGCACGCTCCGGGTCCGTCCCAGCGGTGATGCGACGGTGCCGCGAACGGACCGAACCGACCGAACGCGAAATGTTTGCACCGGCACGGTTCTCGGTACGCTACGTCCATGCCACCTCGACCTGATCAGCACAAGGTCTGCGGTGGTCGACCAGGGAGGCCCCGATGACCGCACCGACGTTCCGACGACTGCTCGCCGTGGTGGCGCTCGGGCTGGGGATGATCTCCCTCGGGGCGTGTGAGCCCCTCTTCCCGCCGGCTCCTTACGACTCCGGTGCGGGACGTCGCATCGTCTACTCGGTCGAGCAGCAGCGGGTCTGGCTGGTGGAGGCCGACGAGACCGTCGCCCGGTCCTATCTGGTGTCGGGCCGAGCCGGCACGCCGGCGACCGGTGTGTACAGCGTGTTCTCGAAGAGCCGCTACACGACCTCGATCGGCGGTGGGGCGCGCATGGAGTACATGGTCCGATTCGCGTGGGGGCGCTCGGCTGCGATCGGATTCCACTCCATCCCGGTCAACTCCAGAGGGGTGCCGTTGCAGAGCGATGCGCAGCTGGGCACCTACCAGTCCGCAGGATGCGTCCGCCAGCACTGGAGCGATGCCGAGGCGCTGTGGAACTGGGCGCCGGTCGGCACGCAGGTCGTTGTGGTGAAGTGACCGACGACGGGGCGAACAACGGCGGGTCGGGCGCGCTCACGGCGCTGTTCGGACTGGAGGGCAGGGTGGCGGTGGTGACCGGCGCCTCGTCCGGGCTCGGCAACCGGTTCGCCCGCGTGCTGCACGGCGCAGGTGCACATGTGGTGGTTGCAGCGCGCCGCGCCGACCGGCTCGACGCGCTCGCTGCCGAGCTGGGCGACCGGGTCACCACCGTGTCGACCGATCTGACCGTCGCCGCCGACCGTGAACGCCTGACGACCGTCGCCCTGGAGGTCAGCGGACGCATCGACGTGCTGGTCAACAACGCCGGTCACAGCGACCCGACACCGGCGGAGTCCGAAACGCTCGAGCACTTCGCCTCGACGATGGACATCAACACGGTGGCGCCGTTCCACCTGTGTCAGCTGGTCGGACGTTCGATGCTGGCGGCCGGCGAGGGCAGCATCGTCAACGTCGCGTCGATCCTGGGACTCGTCGCCGCGTCGCCCATGAAGGACGCCAGCTACTGCGCGTCGAAGGGTGCCCTGGTCAACCTGACCCGCCAGCTGGGCTGCGAGTGGGGCCGCAAGGGGGTGCGCGTCAACGCGCTCGCCCCGGGCTGGTTCCCCTCCGAGATGACCCAGGCCGACATGTTCGACGACGAGGGCGGCGCACAGTTCGTGGCCCGCAACACCCCCATGGGGCGCGCAGGTGAACCCGCGGAACTCGATGGGGCGCTGCTGTTCCTTGCAGGGCCGGCATCGAGCTACGTCACCGGCCAGGTGTTGGCCGTCGACGGCGGCTGGACCGCCCGCTGAACGGTCTCAGCCCGCGGCGGCGGAACCGGCGAACGCCATCGGGTCGCCGGGCTTGGGGAAGATCGGCTTCGACCACGACATCATCTTGGCCAGGTTGTCGGTGATCGGACGCCACTGCTCGGGGTCCCACCCGTCGGCCTTGCCGATGACGCTCAGGTCGTTGCCGACGTGCACCAGCGCGGGGATCTCCTCGATGCCCAGTGCCTCGACCACCGAACGGTCGGGGTCGACGAAGGTCAGGAACTTCTCCGCCCACGGGCCCAGGAACGCCCGGGCATCGGCATCGCCGGCAGTGACCAGCCAGGCGACCCGACAGTCGGCGCCGTAGAACTCCTCGAGGATCCGACCGGCGGTCTCGAGCAACCACGCGCTCTCGTAGGTGTAGGGGTCGAGCGCGACCACGACCAGGTGGAACATGGTGACCTGGTCGGACATGGTCAGCGGCTCGCCGCCGAGAGGGTCGAGCATGAGATCTGCAGAGACGTTCGCCACGGGCGAAAAGTAGCGCGAGGTGACGACCGGGAGCAGATCCGGGGCACACGTACACTCCGGTCGTGCACCCGATCGAACGCCTCCGCTACGTGGCCCGCTCCCAGGGGGCGCCTCCCGAGGTGCTGGTGCGCGAGGCAGCGATGGCGCTGGGGGCCTTCCGCGACGATCCCGCCGGGATGGTCGCGGCATGTCGGCGGATCATCGACCGGCAGCTGACCTGTGCCCCGTTGTGGTGGCTCTGCGCGCGCATGCTGTGCGCCCCCGAGGCGATGCGTGAGGGCGCCGGCGCGGTGACCGAGATGGAGTCCGACCCCACCGGACGTCTGCTCGCAGAGGAGCTGCCGGAGTCGGGCTCGGTCGTGGTCGTCGGCTGGCCGTCGCAGGCCGTCGCGGCGCTGCGCAGGCGCGGCGACGTCGAGGTGCTGCTCGTCGATGTCGCCGGAGAGGCCCGCCACGCCGTCGAGCAGCTCGAGACGCTCGACGTCGAGGCGATCGAGATCCCGGCACGGGGCGTGTCGAGCGCGGTGGGCTTGGCGGACCTGGTGCTGATCGACGCGCTGGCGGTCGGGCCCGAGCGGGCGCTGGTGCCCTCGGGATCGGTCGCCGCTGCGGCGGTCGCTCGCCACCGCGACGTGCCCGTCTGGATGATCGCGGGTGTGGGTCGGCTGCTGCCCGCATCGATGTTCGACGCGCTGGAGCAGCGCTGGTCGGGCACGGTCGAGCCGGTCGAGGCCGACGAGGAGGTCATGTCGATGGGGATGACCGATCGCGTCGCCGGCGTGGGCGGTGTGCTCGAGCTCCGAGCAGCGCTCGGTCACACCGACTGTCCCGTCGCACCCGAGCTGTTCCGACTCGCCGGCTGAGCACGCCGTACGGACCGTCGGCCCGGAGCCGTCGGGTACTGTCCGATCCATGGTGAGCAACTCGAGCAACGCTGGCACCGGTTCCATGGTGGAGTTCCCGTCGAACGGCACCACGGCGTCGGGCTACTTCGCTGCGGCGGCCGACGGATCGGGGCCGGGGGTGATCGTCATCCAGGAGTGGTGGGGTCTCGTGCCCCACATCCGCGACGTCGTCGACCGGTTCGCCGCGGCCGGGTTCTCGGCGCTGGCGCCGGACCTGTACCGGGGTACCACCACCACGGAGCCCGACGAGGCCGGAAAGCTCATGATGGCGCTCAACCTGCACCAGGCCGCCAAGGACATGAGCGGCGCCATCGCCTTCCTGCAGGGCTCCGACGCGGTGACCTCGGACGGCGTCGGCGTGATCGGCTTCTGCATGGGAGGTGGCCTGGCCATGATGCTGGCGGCCCAGCAGCCCGACGATGTGGTGGCGTGCGCCCCGTTCTACGGCCTGATCCCCTGGGAGGCGGCGGAGCCCGACTGGTCCCGGCTCGCGGCGCCGGTGCGGGGGCACTTCGCCGAGCACGACGGCTTCTTCGGCCCCGACAAGGCCCGCGCGCTGGAGGCCAAGCTGCAGGGACTCGGCAAGGACGCGACGCTGCGCATCCACCCCGACGTCGACCACGCCTTCTTCAACGACGATCGCCCCGAGGTGTACTCCGCCGAGGCTGCCGCCGCTGCATGGGACGACACGCTCGAGTTCTTCCGCGGCGCCATCCGGTAGCGGAGCCCAGCGCCGTCGATGCACGTCCTGTTCGTCACCAACGACCTGCCGCCGCGCGTCGGCGGGATCCAGTACTACGTCGACCAACTCGCCAGGGGTCTCGTCGCCGCCGGTGACCGGGTCACGGTGTACGGATCGACATCTCCGGGCTGGCAGGACTGGGATCGCGACGCTCCGTTCGCAGTGATCCGCGAGTCGACCTCGACGCTGTTGCCGACGCCACAGGTGCTGCGCCACGTCCTGCGGATCATCGAGCGTCGCCGCCCTGACGTCGTGGTGTTCGGCGCCACGTTCCCGCTGGGGCTGATGGGCCCGGCGATCACACGCCGGACGGGGGTGCCCTACGTGGGCTTCACCCACGGACTCGAGGTGTCCGCGGTGCGCGCCCCGGGCGGCGCCGCGCTGCTGCGCCGCATCGGTCGTGACGCTGCCGCGGTGACGTTCGTGTCGAACTGGTGTCGGGACCTCCTGCAGCCGGCGTTCGGGCCCGGACCCCGCTACGAACTGCTGCCACCCGCGGTCGACCCGGCGTTCCACCCGGGCGTGGACGGCACACAGGTGCGGGCCCGCCATGGCTTCGGCGACGACCCCGTGGTGGTGTGCGTCTCACGCATGGTCGAGCGCAAGGGCCAGGACCAGTTGATCCGGGCGCTGCCCGAACTGCGGCGCCGCGTGCCCGGCGCCCGGCTGCTGCTCGTCGGCGGGGGTCCGTTCATCGACCGGTTGTCCTCGCTCGCCCACCAGCTCGGCGTCGACCCATGGGTGACCATCACCGGGCAGGTCGACGACGACGAGCTCGCTGCGCACTATGCGGCGGGTGATGTGTTCGCGATGCCGTGCCGGGAGCGACGTGGCGGTCTGGAGGTCGAGGCGTTCGGCATCGTGTTCATCCAGGCGCAGGCCATCGGCCGGCCCGTCGTCGCGGGCGGCATCGGCGGGGTGCCCGACGCCGTGGACCCGGGCCGTACCGGGCTGTTGGTGGACGGCAGTTCGGTCGATGACGTCACCGACGCCGTCTCCTCGCTCCTCGGGGACCCCGAGCGGGCCACGCAGATGGGCGCCGAGGCGGCGAAGTTCGTGGCCGATGGGTTCACCTGGGACCAGCGCACCCGGGAGCTGCAGCGACTGCTGAGCGACGTCGTCGGCTGACGCCGGCGGGATCTCAGCCGAAGCGTCGAGTCAGCCAGTCGACGAGCAGGTCGTCGACCTCCTCCGGGCATTCGGTCTGTACCCAGTGCCCCGCCTTCGCCACGATGTGCATCTCCAGGTCCGAGCACCGCTCGCCCATGCTCGCGGCGAGCGCGGGTGGCAGGGCCGGGTCCCATTCCGCGCAGATCATCAGCGCCGGAAGGTCCAGCTGCGCCACCCCCACCTCGGGGTAGCGGCGGCCGTTCTCATCGATGTTGCGGTACCAGTTGATGGCACCACGGAACCCCGTTGCTCCGAAGGTCGACGCGTACAGGTCCAGTTCCTCGCTCGACAGGAGCCGCTCGCCCAGTTCCGGCAACGACGCGAGATCGATGAAGGGATTGAACTGCGAACCGGATCGGCGCACCATGCCGTGCTCGGCGAGCAGCTCCGGGTCCACCCCGCCGACCATCAGCTTGTCGAACACCAGGCGGGGATCACGGTCCAGCACCGTCTCGGCGACGCCGGGTTCCTGGAACCAGAGCATGTACATGCCCTCGGGGTCCTCGCCGAACATGGCGGCCAGCAGCTCGGTGCTGGGAAACGGCGTGTAGGGGGTGCACACGCCGACCACCCCGGCGCAACGCTCGGGGAACAGCACCGGCATCGCCCACGCGACGAACCCGCCCCAGTCGTGCCCGACGAACACCGCCTGTTCGATCTCGAGCACGTCGAGCAGGTCGACCAGGTCGCCGGTGAGATCACCGAGTCCGTAGGCGTCGATGTCGTCCGGTGCAGTGGTTGCCCCACATCCCCGCTGGTCGGGTGCGATCGCCCGGAATCCCGCGTCAGCGAGGGCATCCAACTGGTTCCGCCAGGCGTAGGCCAGGTCGGGGAATCCATGGCACAGCACCACGGGTGGTCGGCCCGACCCGTTGCCGGCCTCGTGCACCGACATCCGGATGGTCGGCCCACCCCGCCCCCCGGGTGTGTGCTCGCCGGACAGGGTGTGGTGGACGGGCAGCGGAAAGGGACTCACCGCCCCCACCGTAGTGAGCTGCCACCGCTGCGCGATGCCCCTGCGGCGAGCTGCCCCGAGGGCTCAGCCGAGCAGTCGGTCCGGGTCGCCCCACAGACTGGCGAGCCATGTCGTGATGTCGCCGCCGTAGAGGATGCTGATCGTGCTGAACGCCACGAGCAGGACGCCCATGACGATCCAGGTGCTGAGGGGGATGGTCCCTTCGGTGGGCACACCGGGCACCTTGCTGCGGATCAGCATCACGGTGCGTTCCGCCCAGGCGAACGGCAGCAGCGAGAGCCCGACGATGATGATCACCCAGCCCGGTCCCGGTAGGGGCAGTGCCGCCACGCCGATGCCGATGATGGCGAAACCGCCGACGATCCTGGCCAAGCGGATCATCACCCCGTGGCGAGCCTCCTCGACGGTCTCTTCGTGACGGCCGGTCTCGAACTCGGCCTCGATCGCAGCAGCGCTCAACCGCTCGATGAAGCTGCCCGTCGCTGCGTCGTGCTCGTCGGGGTCGATGTGCCCGGGGTCGCCAGCTGACATGGCTCAAGTATGGCGGTCGGATGCGCGCCAGCGGGCGCGCTGCGCTAGACCATCGCCCATGGTCGATGAGCGGGATCCGGACCCCACGCTGGAGGGCAAGCGCCCCGCGCCGGTGACGGCGCCCGCGCGCGGCAGTGCCTCGTCGTGCCAGCACCAGCACGAGCGCCAAGAAGAAGGCGCCGGCGAAGAAGAAGGCGCCGGCCAAGAAGAAGCGCCGGCCAAGAAGGCACCGGCGAAGAAGAAGGCGCCGGCCAAGAGAGGCACCGGCGAAGAAGAAGGCGCCGGCCAAGAAGGCGCCGGCGAAGAAGAAGGCTCCGGCCAGGAAGGCGCCGGTTCGTTCCGCCGCGAGGCCAGCGGAGCGTCCGGCGGGTGCCGGGCACACCGAGTGGGTGCCGGGCACCGACGTGCCGGTGCCCGAACAGACGTCGGTGCACACCACCCCACCTGAGCACCCGCTGACCCGAGGATCGCACCTGTCGGTCGTCCGCGACGAACCCCACGTGTCGCCCGGCGCCCGTGCTGCGGTCGTGTCGGTCACCGAGACCCTGCTGAACGATCTGGTGCTGTTCGCCATCGGCGGCGGTGTTGCGCTGGAGCCCCTCGAAACGGCGCTGGCGCTGCCGGGTATGGGTGACGTCGACGTGCGTCTCGCACTGACGGTCACCGGCGGGACCATGACGCTGTCGGCCGACGACGGCGGCCGCGCACGCGTGGTGGTCACAGCCGACGGCGACGTGTCGGCCAGATCTGCCGCCGTGGTGTCCGGTCCGGAGGACGTGTCCGTCGCGGGGATCGGCATGCCCATGCCTCCCGCTCCGATCCCGGTCCGTGTCGAGGCCCTTGTGCGACCCGAGGTCGAGTTGCGCAGCGACCGCACGCTGTCGGTCGGGCTCGACCTGTCCGACGCCACGTTGGTGTCGTTGGCGGTCGACGATCAGGCCCCGGTGCCCGAGGGTGTTGACCCGACCGCGTGGCAGGGAATGCTGAGCATGTTCTCCATGATGTTCGGCGTGCTCGGCGCCGGGCTCTTCGACTCGCTCGGCGAGCACGTCGGCACCGCCGGGCTGGAGTTGCCGGCCGACGTCGGTGACCTGCTCGTGGGGTTGGGGTTCGCCCCGGGGCGGGCCGAGATCAGCGTGGGGTCGGGGACCGTGACCGTCTCGATGCCCGGCTCCGAGGATCTGGTCGGCGCCGCGCTGCCGGTGCCGGTCGCGGGAACACGGCTGGGGTTGGGCCTGGCGACGTCGGTGGTCGACGCGTTGGCACACCTGCTGATCGTGCGTGCCGCGGGCGACCTGCCGGTGCCGTTCGAGCTCGAGGTCGATCTGGGGGAGCAGCAGGTGGCGGGCAGCATCCGCCAGGCGCGGATCCTGCCCGAGTTCCTGCCCGACCTTCGCTCGTCGCTGCGCACCGAGGTGCGCACCCGTCTGGTCGGCGGCCGCCTCGAGCTCGCTGTACAGGCAGCGTGGCTCGAGCTCCCGCCGCTCGTGCCGTCGGTGTTCAACACCTGGTCGCGGCGTCTCGGAGGGCTCGTGGCGCTGACCCCGATGAAGGTCAAGTTCCCTTCGACCATCGATGTGCCGCTGCCCGACGGCGATGCGACCCTGCCGGTCTCGATCGATGACCTGCGCGTCACCGCGGACGGCGTCGGCATCGTGCTGTCGCTCGCCTGAGTCGTGCCGACCGCCGAGCTGCGCCCCCGTCTGGCGCGCGAGGGAATCTTCAACGCACGCGACCTGGGCGGACTGCGCACCGACGACGGCCGGTCGGTCGCCCCGCGCAGGTTGGTGCGAGCGGACTCGCTGCACCGGGCGCGGACCACGGGCCGTGCGTTGCGCGACCACGGAGTGGTGCGGGTGCTGGACCTGCGCGACGAGCGCGAGCGCGACGAGGACGGCGTCCTCGTCGCCGAGGGCATCGAGGTGCTGCACCACCCGGTGCTCGACCCGACCTTCGAGTGGTTCGAGGACGACCACGCAGAGCCTGCGGAGCTGCTCGGCGTGCGGTATCGCCAGATCCTCGACTCCTTTCCCGAGCGGTTCAGCGACGCGTTCGGGTCGGTGGTCGAGGTGGTCGCCGCGCCCGGCAGCACCGGGGCGGTCGCCTACCACTGCGCGGTCGGCAAGGACCGCACCGGACTCCTGACGGCGTTGCTGCTGGGAGTGCTCGGCGTTCCCGACGACGTCATCGTCGCGGACTACGCCAGGTCTGCCCGGGCCACCGCTGTGCAGGTCGGATGGTTGTGGACCTTCGGTCACCCCGCCGGCCAGGTCAGCGACAGCGACCTGGAGCTGGGCGTGTGGTCTGCCCGTCCGGCGACGATGGTCTCGACGTTGCGGTGGCTGGGCGACGAGTACGGGGGTCCCGAGGGCTACGTGCTGGCCTCGGGCGTGGACGCTCAGGCGATCGAGGAGCTGCGGGCGGCGGTGCTGGTCGCCGACGACTGAGTAGCTTGAGGCGATGCTGCGCACCGGAGACCGAGCACCCGACATCACACTCGCCGACCAGAACGGTCGAGAGGTCTCGTTGGAGCAGCTGCTCCGGGACGGTCCGGTGGTCCTGTTCTTCTACCCGAAGGCCATGACGAGTGGCTGCACCAAGGAGTCGTGCCACTTCCGTGACCTGGCGGGCGAGTTCGCCGAGCTGGGCGCGCATCGGGTCGGGATCTCGGCTGACTCCGTCGATGCGCAGGCGAAGTTCGACGCCAAGCACGGCCTGGGCTACCCGTTGTTGTCCGATGCCGACCGGTCGGTCGCACGGTCGTTCGGCGTGAAGCGCACGGGACCGATCCCGAACAAGCGCGCGACCTTCGTGATCGGCACCGACCAGAACATCCTGGCGGCGATCAGCTCCGAGACGAACATGGACGTGCATGCTGACGAGGCGTTGTCGGTGCTGCGCGCCGCCGCAGCGGGCTGAGGCTCCGCTCATCGCCGGTTCACCCCGCCCGGGGGACGGTCCCGGGGGGTCTCACGGATCCTTCCCGATGCTCGCCGCGGTCCTTCGCGATCCGACGCTCACCGGCGTGGACCGGTTGCCCATGCGCACCACGGCGGCGCCGTTCCCCGACCTCGACGCCGCGCGCTCCGGTTCACCCGAGTCGTCGCCGTGGTGGAGATCGTTGGATGGCGACTGGGACGTCCGCTTCTTCGACCGCTTGTCGGAGGTTCCCGGCTCGATCGTCGAGGAGCAGGGCGGTGCATGGGGGTCGATCCAGGTCCCCGGCGCATGGACGACCCAACGGGGCAGCGACGGCAGCCGGTTCGTGCAGCCCCACTACACCAACGTGATCATGGGCTTCGACGCCGAGCCCGCCCGACGTACCAGAGGTGAATCCTGTCGGAGTGCACCGCAGGCTCGTCGAGGTGCCCGCGAGCTGGGCGGGGCGCCGAGTGGTGTTGCGGGTCGGCGCTGCGGAGTCGGTGGTCGCCGCGTACATCGACGGCGCATGCGTCGGAGTCGGCACCGACAGCCGCCTGCCCAACGAGTTCGACATCACCTCGCACGTGCAGGCGGGGCGATCCGCATCGGTGGTGCTGCTCGTGGTCCGTTGGTCCGCAGCGACCTGGCTGGAGGACCAGGACCAGTGGTGGCACGGCGGCATCCAACGAGGCGTCTCGCTGTACTCGACCGCGCCCACGCACCTGGCCGACATGAAGGCGCTGCCCGGCCTGGCGGCCCCCGGGGGCCCCCGGGCCGAGGCGGCAGCAGCCGGATCCGGTGACCGCCGCGGCATGGGGGTCGTGACGGGCACGCTCGACCTGGAGCTGGTCGTGGACGGTCCCGGCCGTCGGACCGAGGGGTTCACCGTCGAGACGTTCGTCGAGACGCTGCGTCCGGATGGATCGGCCGGGCGTCGTCTGGCCAGCACCGGTGCGCTCCAGGTGCCCGCCTGGCGCGCGGGCAACGAGATCGAGGAGCTGCTCTGCGCCATGTTCGTCGAGCCCGGCGTCGTGCGGACACGGCTGGAGGTGCCGAACGTCCGCCCGTGGAGCCACGAGACGCCGACGCGCTACCGGGTCGTCACGATGCTGCGCGATCCCGCGGGTGAGATCGTCGAGGTGGGCACCATCTGCACCGGGTTCCGCTCGATCGAGGTGACCGGCAACGAACTGCTGATCAACGGTGCCCCGGTGCTGCTGCACGGGGTGAATCTGCACGAACACGACCCCGAGCACGGTCGGGCCGTGCCGCGCGAGCTGACCCGCCACGACCTCGTGCTGATGAAGACCCACAACCTGAACGCGGTGCGGGCGGCGCACTACCCGCACGACGAGCACCTCGCGGAGCTGTGCGACGAGCTGGGTCTGTACCTCATCGACGAGGCGAACGTGGAGAGCCACGGCCGTCAGACCTCGCTGTGTCACGACCCTCGCTACGGCGCGGCGATCATCGAGCGGGTCGAGCGCATGGTGCGGCGCGACAAGCACCACCCGTCGATCATCGCGTGGTCCCTCGGCAACGAGTCGGGGTACGGAGCACCCCACGACGCTGCTGCGGCATGGGTGCGGCGCTACGACCCGACCCGGCCGCTGCACTACGAGGGTCCGCTCATGCACGACCTGTATGCGGATGCCCCCGTCACCGACCTGGTCTGTCCGATGTACAGCCCGATCGAGGACATCGTGGCGTGGGCGAGGTCGGGTCGTGACACCCGCCGGCCGCTGATCCTGTGCGAGTACTCCCACGCCATGGGCAACTCCAACGGGTCGTTGTCGGACTACTGGGACGCGATCGAGT
This sequence comes from uncultured Microthrixaceae bacterium, assembly GCA_963714875.1. GTDB lineage: Bacteria > Actinomycetota > Acidimicrobiia > Acidimicrobiales > Microtrichaceae > JBAOHV01. Next base: position 121,949 of record CAVQQI010000001.1, read on the forward strand.
CGACCCACGGGTTGCAGGGCGGCTTCATCTGGGAGTGGTTGGAACACGGGCTGCGTCGTGACGGCGCCGTGGGTGACGGGCCGGGAGGACGAACGTCGTGGGGCTACGGCGGCGATTTCGGCGACACCCCGAACGATGCCAACTTCATCTGCGACGGGCTCGTCGCCGCTGACCGTCGGCCGCACCCTGCGCTGCGCGAGGTGCACCACATCGGCCGACCAGCGTCGGTCGAGTGGGCCGATGCTCGACACCGCCGGCTGACGTTGCGCAACCGCCGCTGGTTCACCGACCTGTCCGACCTGCGCGCCCACTGGGAGCTGCGCGTCGACGGCGAGATCGTCGATCGTGGCGAACTGGACGTGCCCGATCTGGGACCCCGGAGCCAGGTCGCCATCGCTCGTCCGGGGTCCATACCTCGTGCGCCGGTGGGCGCCGAGGTGCACCTGGACGTGGTCTGGTCGCTCCGGCGGCGCACCGGATGGGCCTCGGCGGGCCACGTCGTCGGTGTCGACCAGCTGGACCTGGGCGTGATCACGGGGCCGGCCCGACCGGCGTCGCCGTCCCCGTCCCCGGCGGTCTCGGGCGACCGGCCGTGGGACGTCGGCGAGCTCGACTGGTCGCCGACCCTGTTCCGTGCGCTCACCGACAACGACGGGATCCGGCTGGGCTGGATGCGCGGGCACCTGGGCAACCTGGATCGTTGGATCACCCGTCAGGGCCTCGACCGTTGCGAGTGGTACCCGTCGCTGCCCCGTCGCCGCATCGTGGACGGCATCAACCGGACCACCCTGTCGGGCGAGCTGCGCGCGCCCGGAGTGGAGGAGGCGGTCATCGTCCGCCGCCGTCTGGACGAGCACGACGACGGCTGGGTGCACGCGACGGTGACCATGAAGCTGCCCGCACCGCTGATCGACCCGCCCCGGATCGGCACCGAGTGGCTGCTTCCGGGGTCGCTCGACATCGTCGAGTGGTTCGGCGACGGTCCTCACGAGTCGTATCCGGACCGTCGGGCGTCGGCCAGGGTCGGGCGATGGACCAGCCGGATCGACGACATCTACGAGGACTACGTGGTCCCCCAGGAGCACGGGCACCGCGGCGGTGCGCGCTGGGTGGCGCTGCGCTCGAGCAATCCCCGGGGAGGGTCAGCAGCGAGCGGCGCTGGTCGGGGGCGTCGGGCGAGAGGCGCGCCGCCGGCCCTGCTCATCGTGACGGATCCGTCGGTGGGCGCCGGAACGATCGGGTTCGCCGCCCGTCGCCACCGCGACCGGGACCTCTGGGCGTGCAGCCACACCGATGAGCTCGATCGGCTCACCGCAGCGGAGCCGCCGGCGACCTACCTGTACCTCGACGTCGCGCAGCGCGGACTCGGAACCGCCTCGTGCGGCCCCGATGCGCTCGAGCAGTACCGGTCGAGTGCGGGCACTCACACGCTGTCGGTCTGGTTCCGCTCGTACCTGCCGGGCACCGACGACCCCGCGTCGCTCGCCCGCGACATCCGTTCGCAGCGTTGAGTGGGCACAGTGCCCGGACGGGGTCCTCGACACCTGGCCCGGTCCGTGTCGAACGCACTGGAGCGGACGATCGCTCGGCCGCATCGAGCAGTTCGGAGGTCATCAGCCTGATCGGGCGGCAGGCGCGTCTCGAGGTGCTGTCCTACGGGGCGCACCTGGTGGGGGTGTGGTGGCCGGACCGCGATGGGGTGATGGACAACACCGTGGTGTCGCTGCGTCGACCGGACGGGACGGTGGACGCCGACGCCTACCGCGACCGGGCCCGCAACCCCTACCTGGGCGCGACCGTCGGCCGCTACGCCAACCGCATCGCTGGTGCCAGGTTCGATCTGGACGGGGTCACCCACCACCTGGTCGCCAACGAGGGTGTCAACCAGTTGCACGGAGGTCCGGAGGGGTTCGACCGCCGGGAATGGCAGGTCTCGACGCGCAGCGACGACGTTGGTGCGCAGGTCTCCCTGAGCCTGGTGTCGGATGACGGGGACCAGGGTCATCCCGGTCGGGTCGAGGTGACGGTGACCTACCGTCTCGATGCCGCCGGCACGCTGGGAATCGATGTGGAGGGCAACACGGACGCACCGACGGTGCTGAACGTGACCAACCATGCCTATTGGAATCTCGGGGGAACCGCGAGCGCCCGGGCAGTCGGGCATGGCACGATCCGCGACCACACGCTGGCGGTCGCTGCCGACCGGGTCGTCAGGGTCGATGATGCGCTGGTGCCCACGGGCCGACTCGATCCGGTGGCGGGCACTCCGTGGGACCTGCGTGCTCCCCGGCGTCTGGGGGAAGTCCTCGACCTTCCCGAGTTGGCGGGTCCGGGCGGCCTGGACCACTGCCTGGTGCTGGCGAGGGCCACGTCCGAACCCGGCGCGTTCGAACCGGGCGCGTCCGAACCCAGCGCGGTGTTGGTGGACCCTGGCAGTGGCCGTCGTCTGCGGCTGCACACCGACCAGCCGGGTCTGCAGGTGTACACCACGAACCACGGCGCCGGCCCGTCGCCGCGGCACGGGGCGGTGTGCCTGGAGAGCCAGCACCTGCCCGACTCGCCGAACCAGCCCGGATTCCCTTCTGCCGAGCTGCGTCCCGGGCAGGTCTACCGACACCGCCAGGTGCTGGTGCTCGACACCGTCGGGTGACGGGGTCGCGGCATCGCCGATCGAGACGCGGGCCCGGCCGGCGAGCTCACGTCGGTCCGGGGGCACCACCCATGACCTCAGCCCAGCCGAGCGGCTGCCTCGGTCAGTTCGTCGCGGAAGTCGGGGTGTGCCACGGCGGCGAGCGCCACGGCGCGTTCCCGCACCGTGCGCCCCTTGAGCTCGGCCGCGCCGTGCTCGGTGATGACCACGTCGACGTGGTGACGCGGGGTGGTCACCAACAGGCCGTTGCCCAACTCGGGTCGGATGCGCGACACCAACTCGCCGTCGACGGTCGAGGTGGACCGCAGGCACAACAGCGAGTGGTCGTCGCTCTGGAGTCCGGCGCCGGCCAGGAAGTCCTCGTGTCCACCGGTGCCGGAGTGCTGGAGCCCGCCGATCGTGTCCGCGGCGACCTGCCCGTAGAGGTCGACCGCCGTCGCTCCGTTGATCGAGATGAAGTCACGGTTCTCGGCGATGATGTCGGCGGAGTTCACCACGTCGACCGGCAGGAACCGCACCAGGTCGTTCTCGTGCAACCACCGGTAGAGCTCGGGCGTTCCTGCGGCGAACGTGGTCACCGAGTAGCCCTCGAACTCGCCCTTGTTGGTGTTGGACACCTTGCCGGCCTGGTAGAGCCGCATCAGCCCGGTGGTGAACATCTCGGAGTGCACGCCGTAGCCGGAGCCGTCGCCCTCGGCGAGCAGGGTCGCGATCAGCGACGGGATGGCGCCGATGCCGGTCTGCAGGGTCGCCCCGTCGGTGATGTGACGCTGCGCCTCCTCGGCGATCGCACGGTCGATCTCGTCGGGAACGGCGTCGGCCAGGTCGACCGGCGCGGAGTCGGTCTCGACGATGATGTCGATCTCATCGAGGTGCAGGCGATGTGGATGCTCTGGCATGAGCCCGAAGGTGCGAGGGAAGTTCGGCGAGTGCTCGACGATCAGCAGCCGGTCCGGATCTGCGCCCGCCCGGTGCAACTCGTCGACCGTGGCGCCCGCGTGCAGTGACAGCGAGCAGTAGCCCTCTGCGTCGGGTGCGGCGACCGCGGTGGCCATCACGCGGGGAGCGAGCTGTTCGACGATGGGACCGAAGCGACGGAAGTCGGCCGGCACGTACTGGACATCTGCGCCGCTGTCGCGCAGGAACCGCTCGGCCGGCCCGAAGAACCCGCTGCGGTAATGCACCCCCGGCTTCATGAACACCGCGTACAGATCGGTCAGGAGTGCGCCGAACAGCTGGAGGTCGACCCAGTCGTCACGGTCGCCCAGCGCGTGCAGGAACCCGCCGGGGTGCGCTGGACCCAGTCCGACGGCGACGCTGTCGGTGGTGTTGATGGCGGCGACCGCCTCGGCTGCTGTGTCGACCCGTCGAGCGGTCATGGATGATGTTCTCCTGTCGTGTGCGCTGACTCCCGCAGGACCGTATCTTCGGCACGGACCGCAGGTCGGTGGAAGTGGCTTTGGACCCGAACAAGGGGCGCCCGACGCCGCACATCACCGGACGCAGCAGTACCGAGGGGAACCATGCCGAGCACCGACGACGACCGCGAGTCCGCCTCGATGAGCCTGGCGGACGTCTGGGAGACGGTGGCCGTCACGGTTCCCGACGCCGCGGCGCTGGTGCACGGCGACCTGGTGCGCACGTGGGCGGAGTTCGAGGACCGTGCGGCTCGACTCGCTGCGCACCTGGACGCGGCCGGCGTCGGTCACGACGCCAAGCTGGCCTGCTACCTCTACAACGGCCCCGAGTACCTCGAGTCGACCTTCGCTGCGTTCAAGGTGCGAGCGGCGCCGATCAACGTGAACTACCGCTACCTCGAAGCCGAGCTCGAGTACCTGCTGGACAACGCGGACGCACAGGTCGTGGTCTTCGACGTCGAGTTCGCCGAGCGCCTGGACCACATCCGTGCGGCGTTGCCGAAGGTCGCACTGTGGATCTGCGTGGGAGCAACGGACGATCAGCCCGAGCCTGAGTGGGCCGTGGGCTACGAGGAGGCCATCGCCGCAGCGCGGCCGATGCCCGCGATCGAGCGCTCCGGGGAGGACCTGTGGTTCCTCTACACCGGCGGCACGACCGGCATGCCCAAGGGGGTGATGTGGCCACACCGCAACCTGTTGGCGACCGCTGCAGCGACGTTCTCGGTCGTGAAGCGCCCGGTGCCGTCGACCCCTGACCAGGTGGCCGCCGCGGTGCAGGACTTCCACGACCAGGGGCGCAGCGTCCGCCTGCTGCCCGCGGCGCCGCTCATGCACGGCACCTCGGCCATCACTGCGGTGGCGGTGCTGAGCGCGGGCGGCACCGTGGTGACGCTCACGCAGCGGTCGTTCGACGCCGACGAGTTGTGCGCCACCGTGCAGCGCCGTGCGATCACCCAGCTGACGATCGTGGGTGACGCGTTCGCCAAACCGATCGTGTCGGCGCTGCGTCGGGCGCGTGACGCCGGTCGGCCCTACGACCTCTCCTCGTTGAAGGTCGTCGTGTCCTCCGGCGTCATGTGGTCCGCGGCTGCGAAGGACGAGTTGCTCGAGTTCTGCTCGGCGACGCTGGTCGACTCGTTGGGATCCTCCGAGGGCGTGGGCTTCGCGAGCTCGGTGGCGCGACGCGGCGCGACCGAGCCCACCGCATCGTTCTCCCTCGGCGAACACGCCCAGGTGTTCACCGAGGCCGGTGACCCCGTGGTCCCCGGTTCCGGGGAGCGTGGGCTGCTGGCCGTCGGTGGTCCGATCCCCATCGGCTACTACAAGGACCCCGACAAGAGCTCCGAGACCTTCCGTTCCTTCGGGGGTCGCACCTGGTCGGTCCCGGGCGACTGGGCCACCGTCGAGGAGGACCGCACGATCACGCTGCTCGGTCGCGGGTCGGTGTGCATCAACACCGCCGGCGAGAAGGTCTACCCCGAGGAGGTGGAGGAGGCCCTGAAGCTGCACGCCGCCGTGCACGACGCCAACGTGGTGGGGCTGCCCGATGAGCGCTGGGGCCAGTCGGTCACCGCCGTGGTGTCGCTCGAGCCCGGTCTGGACCCGGTGGAACGGCCCGGACCGTCGACGCTGATCGCGCATGCGAAGCAGCACCTCGCCGGCTACAAGTGCCCGAAGCGGGTCGTGTTCGTCGAGTCGATCCAGCGCGGCCCGAACGGCAAGCCCGACTACCGGTGGGCGGTCGGGGCAGCGACCGATGGTCGGGTCGAGGACTGACCGCTCGACGTCACGTCCAGCCGAGTTCGGCAGCAAGGTGAGTTGAACGGAGCGGATCTCCGCAGCTCGACCGCAGCTGCGGGTGAGCGACGGGGCGTCGATGGGTGCCCCAGAACGGCACATCAGCCACACCCGTCTCTCGGCGAATTCCCGGCGTTTCGCGTTGCTCAGCAACGCGAAGGGCCGGGATTTCGACCGCCGCCACGCTTCCGCTGAATCGCCGAGCCCAGCTCTGGGTGGCAAAGGCGACTCGATGGCGTCACCGTGCCACCCACACTGGACGAACCCCCACAGCGCACCGTCCCAATACGTCGGTTGGCGGGGCCGCATCGGCATTGGATCGACTCCGTCAACTCCGGGTGTCACCATCCACCTGCATGGAACGACCGTCGACTGTGTCGACCCCTTCGAGCAGCAGCAGGTCGGGCGGGCCACGACGCGCTGTGATCGCGATGTGGTCGGTGGCAGTCGTCCTCACCGCACTGCTGTTCCTCAGTTGGGGGGCGCGGAGGGTCCTCGGAGGTCACGATGAGCTCGTCTGTGTGGTCACTGCCGAGTCACTCGCCATCTCGGGCAACTCCTACGACGGAGGAGACCACCCACTGGACCCCGCTGTGGGCGACGAGTACCTCGGCAGTTCCGGGTGCTACGAGGGGGAACTCCGCTGCGTACGGAAGGTCGAGCTGTTCGGCCGCCGCACCGACTGCTGAGGCCAGCCGGCCGACGACGCGCAGTTGGACCTGGCTCCTCTGTCGCGATCCAGACCATCACCTGTCGCTGCCGGCTCTGCGACGTTCGCGATCGTGGCGAAGCGGTGGGGAATCGCTCCAGACATCTCACCTTGCTGTCGAACTCACCTCCAACCGAACACCGCTGCGAGGGCGTCGATCGCTCGCGGGTCGCCGTCCAGGGTGAGCCGACCGGCAGCGATGCCGGCGTCCATCTGCTCGGTGCCTCGGCGGAGCTCCACGAGCGTTCCCAGCGTGGCACCCACCCGGACGTCCGCCCCTGCGTCGGTGACCTCCGAGGGGTGGCTGAGCCGCAATCGCTCCAGCGCCGAGCGACGGTGCGTGCCCGAGGAGACGCGCAGCCCGATGATCGACCCGCCCAGGTCCAGACGAGCGGTCCAGCCCGCTGACGTGAGCCGGGTGGGGTCCATCAGCGACAGGACCGCCCCGCGCAGCAGACGCTCCGGCGGCGGATCGCCGTCGGGATCATCCCACCGGTCGACGCCGAACCTGGAGAGCGCGTGGATCACCGGGCCGAGGTCCCGCCCCGTGGCGGTCAGCGCATAGGTCGAGCGGCCGGCGGGAGGCGGCAGCGGTACCCGCTCGACCAAGCCCTGCTCGCAGAGCATCTTCAGACGATCGCTGAGCAGATTGGGTGCAATGCCGGGCAACCCCTGCTGCAGCTCGGTGAACCGCAGCGGGCCGAACATCAGGTCGCGCACCAGCAGCAACGTCCACCGCTCGCCGACCACGTCGAGCGCCCCGGCGACCGGGCACGGTTGGGAGTAGCTACGTCGGGTGCTGCCGGCCACGTGGGACCCCTTGTTCACTTGAAAAACCGATACTAACGTCGCGGACGGTCCGCGAGGCCTCGCGCTCACCCGGGGTGCGGATCGCAGCGAGACCAGGGGGGACACGATGGCCACGATGACCGAGTACCTCGACGGGGTGCCCAGCTGGGTCGATCTGATGACGCCGGATCCTGCGGCGTCCAAGGCGTTCTACGCAGCGCTGTTCGGCTGGGACTACGACGACCAACCGACCGATCGGCCCGACACCGACTACACCATGGCCACGAAGGGCGGACGCTCGGCGGCCGGCATGATGCAGCTGTCCCCGGAGATGGCCGCCGGCGGGATGCCCCCTGTGTGGACGACCTACGTCACGGTGTCGGACATCGATGCCACCACCGGTCTCGTGGAGGCTGCCGGGGGCACGCTGCTGCAGCCGCCGATGGACGTGATGGAGGCCGGCCGCATGGCAGTGCTCGCCGATCCGGCCGGAGCGGTGATCTGCGCCTGGCAGGCCAAGGAGCACATCGGGTGTGAGGTCGTGAACGAACACGGCGCGCTGACCTGGAACGAACTGGTGACCCCGGAGCCCGCAGCGGTCGCCGATTTCTACGCCCAGGTCTTCGGCTGGGCCGCCGAGACCGTCCCGATGCCGGGTGGTGAGTACACCGTGTTCCGTGTCGACGGTGCCGATGAGAACGGCATCGCCGGAGCGATGGCGCCACCGATGCCGGGGATGCCGTCGTTCTGGTCCGTGTACTTCCACGTCGACGACGTCGCCGCGGCGGTCGACACAGCCCGTGGGCTGGGTGCACAGGTGATGATGGAGGCCACCGTCATGCCCGGCGTCGGCACGCTGGCGACGCTGGTCGACCCACAGGGTGCGGTGGTGTCGCTCATGAGTCCGGAGGCCTGAGGTGGCAGGCGAATCGAACCCCACACCCACCGGCGACACGTCGTCGGACCCGACCGGGGCGAGCGACGACGGAGCCGACGTGTTCGCGTCGCTGCCGGTCGTGGGCTCGGCAGCGGACGGCCTTCCGGGGTCGATCGAGCTCGGGGTGTTCTCCCTGTCGCTCGCAGTTGCCGACCTGGACGCGTCGCGCTCGTTCTACGAGGCGCTGGGATTCGAGGTCACCGGCGGCGACGCCGCCGAGAACTGGCTGATCCTCAAGAACGGCGAGACGACGCTCGGACTCTTCCACGGGATGTTCGACCGCAACATGTTGACCTTCAACCCGGGCCTCACCCCGAGGATGGAGCGTCTGGAGCGGTTCACCGACGTGCGAGAGATCGAGCGGCGGGTGCAGGCGGCGGGGCTGGCCCTGGAGACGGTCACCGAGCCGGGCACCGAGGGGGCCGCATCGATCACGCTGGTGGACCCCGACGGCAACCCGGTCCTGATCGACCAGTTCTTCTGACGCTCCGCCGATCGCTGCGGGGACGCCGCGCACCGGCGTAAGGTGACGTGGCCGACCCACCGGGGGGTCCGTCGGCAGGGGGATCATTCATGGGACGACGGCTGACCGTGCTGGCTGCGAGCGTGACGCTCGCCATGGTGGCAGGCGCATGTGGTGCATCGGGTGACGGCGACGGCGCCGAGAGCGAAGGGTCCACCACCACCTCTGCAGTCACCGCCGAGGCAGCGGTGTTCGGCGAGATGGACACCCCGGTGTGCGGCGAGGGTGACTTCAGCGTCGACGCGGACGAGGCGGGCGGCAGCCCGGACGTGCTGCGCATCGGTGTCGCCGGCGACCGCAGCTCCGACATCCGCCCGGGACTCAACTCCGACATGTGGGACAGCTCGGTGGCGTTCGCCGACTGGTGCAACGAACAGGGCGGCATCGGTGGCCTGCCGATCGAGATCGTCGACCTGGATGCGGCGCTGTTCAACGTGGAGGCAGCCATGACCACTGCTTGCACCGGCGTGTTCGCGATGGTCGGCGGTGGGATGGTCCAGGATCAGCTCCAGTTCTCCGGCAAGGACGGCAGCGACTTCCACGAGTGCGCGCTGATCGACATCCCCGGCTTCGCCAACTCGCCGGAGAAGTCCGACTCCAACGGCCAGATCCAGCCGATCCCCAACCCCGGCACCTCGCAGAACGTCACCTGGTTCCGCGACTTCCAGCAGCTCGAGCCGGACGCATCGTCGAAGTGGGTCGCGGTGTGGGGCGAGCTCCCCTCCATCGAGGCGGTCAAGACGAAGTACGAAGAAGGCCTGGCCGACGTGGGCGGCACCGAGATCATGGAGTCGATCTCCTACCCGGCTGCCGGCGCCGACGACTGGGTGCCCTACGCACAGAAGTTGATCGATTCGGGGGCGACCAGCTTCAGCTGGATCGGCGAGCCGGTGTTCTTCGCCAAGTTCCTCGAGACCGCTCGCCAACGGGGATGGGAGGGCACGGCGCTGGTCGAGACCAACATGTACAGCGACGTCGTCAGCGGCGCCGGACCGGCGACCGAGGGCACCGTGGTGCGCTCGACCTTCCACCCGCTCGAGGAGGCCGACCAATGGCCGGCGACGGCGGACTACATCGACATCGTCGAGAGCAACGTCGACGATCCGTTGCTGGGCTCGCTCGGCATGCAGAGCTTCTCGGCCTGGCTGCTGTTCGCCACCGCGGCGAACGCGTGCGGCGAGCAGAACGACGGGGTGCTCGACCGGACCTGCATCCTCGAACAGGCAGCAGCTGTCGAGGACTGGACCGGCGGAGGGCTGCACGGTCCCCAGGACCCGGCCGCGGTCGACGAGGTGGTCGGCAGCCCGTGCGGGATGTTGCTGGTGGTCCGCGACGGGGAGTTCGAACGGCTCTACCCCGAGGTCGGCGGCGACGGTGACGACGGCGATGGATTCCACTGCCCCGACGACGGCGTGAGCGAGGTCACCGGCACCAACTCCGGGAAAGTCGACCCGGACCGTCCCATCTGAGCGGTCGTCGGCTCAGCCGGCGGCGTTCTCGGAGGTGCCGATCCAGCCACGCACGGCGGACTCGAGCTCGTCGATGCGGGCATCGAGTGCATCCATGGTCACCGGCTCGGACAGGTGCACGCCCTGGGCATGATCGCAGCCGAGGCTGGCGAGCGTGGACAGCGTGGCTGCGTCGGCCACGCCATCGGCGCCGACGGTCAGGCCCAGCTCGTGGCACAGCTCGATCGTCGAACGCACGATCGCCGCATCGGCGGGGACCGATGACACGTTCGCCACGAAGCTGCGGTCGACCTTCAGGCCGACCAACGGCAGGTGGCGCATCGTGGACAGCGAGGTGAAGCCGGTGCCGAAGTCGTCCACGACGATCCGCAGACCCAGCTCGCCGAGGCGGGTCAGCACCTCGGCGGATCGAACGGGGTCGTCCATCAGCTCGGTCTCGCTCACCTCGAGCTCGACGCTGGAGGGCTCGAGCTCGCCGCTCGACACGAGCAGGCCGAGGAAGGTGAGCAGATCGGGATCGAACAGGTTGCGCAGCGACAGGTTGGTGCTGACCGTGATGTGCCGGGCGCCCGCCGACAGGGTGCGCGCAGCTGCGGCCGACTCACCGAGGATCCACCGGGTGAGTGGCTGGATCAGTCCGGAGTGCTCGGCCAGTTCGAGGAACTCGACCGGGAGATGGGTGCCGCTGTCGTCGTTGCGCCAGCGCAGCACTGCCTCGACGCGTGTCACCCGACCGGACCGCAGATCGATGGCCGGCTGGTAGCGCAGCTCCAGGTCGCGGTTGGCGAGCCCCTGGCGAAGCTCGCTGAGCAGTGCGAGGCGGTGGATGGAGCTGGAGGGGTGGTCCGGTTCGTGCACCACCAGGCGGTCATCGGCGGACTTCGCCGCCATGAGTGCGCTGTGTGCCAGACGCAGGGCGGTGCGGGAGTCCGCAGCATGGTCCGGGGCGATCACCACGCCGATGCTGGCCTGCACGCCGAGCAGGTGCCCTTCGACGTCGAACGGCCGGGCCATCGTGGCGCTGACTGCCCGCGCCCGCTCGGTCGCCTCGGCGCTGCTCGCGCACGGCATCGTGAGCACGGCGAACTCGTCGCCGTCGATCCGCGACACGATCGACGCGCCACGCACCTCCCGCACCAGCCGCCGTCCGACCTCGACGAGCAACTGGTCGCCGATGTGCAGCCCGTGCGATTCGTTGACATCGCGCAGACGGTCGATGTCGACCAGGATCAGCGCGGCCGGGGCATCGGCGGTCACCTCGGCCACCGCACCCGCCAGCCGTTCCTCGAACAGCGATCGGTTGGGGAGTCCGGTGAGCGCGTCGTGGGACGCCTGGTGGCGCAGTCGCTCCTCGAGCGCCGCGGTGCCGGTGACGTCGGTGACCACCATGCCGATCGTGCCGTCGGCCAGCCGGTCCACCCGCAGATCCAGGTAGGTGCCACGCACCTCGGTGAGCGAGAGCCGCTCGGCGGTCATCGGCTCACCGGTGTGGCTCACGTCGAACACAGCGGAGCGGATGAGCTGGGCCGATGCAGGCCCGAGCACCGACTCCAGTGGTGTGCCGTCGACCACCGCGTGCTCCAGGTGGAACATCGCGTGCGCGGCGCGGTTGGCTGCACGGATGACGAGCGTCTCGGGGTCGGTCGGGTCGAGGAACTCGAGGACCAGGCAACCCGCCGGGTCGCGTTCGACCAGTTCGGCGAAGCGCCGCCAGGTTCGCCGGATCGCCTCGTCGGCGGTCACGTCGATCAGCGACCCGCGCGACGCGGTGCCGGCGGCGGGCGAACCCTCTGCGGGCCTGACCTGGACGTGCGCCCAGGTGCCGGCCGCAGTGCGGAACCGGATGACCAGGTCGTCGCTGCCCGCCGCTGTCGGTGGTGCGGCGGTTGACGTTGCCGGCGCCGACTCGGTCAGGTCGATCACCGGCGTCGGCATCGACGCCTCAGCCGCTGCGGCGTCCGACCCCGGCGCGGGGAATCCCACCGCGAACGTCGACAGGTCGTCGGGATGCACCATGCCGCGGAGGATGCCGGGGGTGAGGAACACCGCCGGGTCCCACCCGAGCACCTCGGTCATCGATGCCGAGACGTGGAAGCCATCGGACTCGGGCCCCACCTGCTGGAGCAGCACCACGCCGCTCTCGGTGAGCGCCCGGTCATAGGCGTCGCGCAGCTGGTCCTGCTCCTGCTGCAGTTGCACCCGGGTGGCATCGAGATGATCGTGCACGGCGAGCGCCCGGGCGAGGTCGGACTCGAGTTGTCGACGAGCGGTCTCGGCGGCCTCGAGAGCTTCTTCTGCCCGGCGTCGTCGGGACCAGCGATTCACGGTGCAGATCCTCCCAGAGTGACGGGCTCGGCGTCGACCGGGGGCGACCCACCCATGGCGTTCGGCCCGGTGCCCCCTGTTCGCCGCCGAGCCTAGGTTTCGCCCGCACCGGCCTCGTGGATGCGCCGGTGGTGTCGAGGGGGCAGGCGAACAGTGCGCGGGCGCCGAAGGGTCCACCGGCGGGCGGATGGCGGCTGGTACGTTCGCTGAGCGAACGGCGTTCTCCGGTGACAGCGCTGCCGGAACCGTGGGTCGACCACTGCACACAGCGTCGCCGGCTCCGCCGTCGGGAAGGTCGAGGATCACGATGAACAAGTTGCTGGCACCGTTCCTGGTCTTCAGTGCTGCGTTCCTGGTCTTCGCGATCTGGCGCAATCCCGCCATCGCTGCCTCGGACGTCGGCAACCTGGCGGGTTCGTTCGGCTCGTGGTTGCAGGACGTGGTCGCGAAGATCGCCGAGTTCTTCTCCAACCTGGGGTCGTGACCGAACGTCCGGTGCGTCGTCGCCCCGGCGTGGTCGCTCGCCCGGGTGCCGGTCAGGCGCCGGGACGCGCGCCGAGGGGATGGCACCCCGACGACATCGTCGCGAGCTACCTGGTCGCCGACGAGCGGGTGGTCCTCGAAGAGACCCGCTCGGTGCGCGGGTTCCTCGTCGGCCAGTCGATCTGGATGGTGCTCGCGCTGGTCGTCGCGTGGGTGCTCGTCGCGGTGTTCGGGTCGGCCGGACTGAACCTGTCCATGGTGGGGCTGGTCGTGCTGGGCGCCGTGATCGCGTTCCGGGCCCTGCAGGCGTGGTTCACCCGCTACGTCGTGACCGATCTGCGGGTGCTGCGCGTCCACGGCATCCTGAATCGGCACGCCGAGTTCATCCCATGGGGAAAGGTCACCGACATCACCCGGTCCGAGACCATCTTCCAATGGCTTGCCCGCACCGCGACGATCACGATCGAGTCCGCCAACGAGCGGTCGGGTCTGCGCACCGTCGACGACGTCGACGACCCGGGGTACTTCTACCGGGTCCTGGTCGAGATGGTGGACCGCAAGCAGGGCCGCATCTCCGACGCATCACCACCCCGGCGCAACTGAGCCGGCCGACGACCGCCGGACGGCCGGGTCGTGGCCGGGGTGGGTCTCAGGAGGGCTCGGGTGCCGGCGGGACGACGGTCGCCGCGACGGCGAACGACCCGGCGGGCTCGGTCCGGATCTCGGTGACGTTGCCGGCATCGACGACGTCGGCGAGCACGGTGCCCAACAGCGCCAGACGCTGCTCGGTGTCGGACACCGTTGCCACGGCGATCTCGGCCCGCATCGACACCTTCGCCGCGGACTTCGCCCCGCGCAGCTCCGACAGCACCTGGCCGGCGATCTCGAGCCCTGCGGGATCTGCGCCGGCGGCGAGCGCCTGCAGTTCGGCGGCATCGGGCCACGCAGCACGGTGGACCGACCCGTCCATCCACCACGACCAGACCTCCTCGGTGGTGAACGGCAGGAACGGGGCGAACAGCCGGTGCAACGTCGACAGCGCAACTGCGAGCGCTGCTCGTGCCGACGCGGAGCCCTCCGGGTCGTCGCTGGCGTAGGCCCTGCCCTTGACCAGTTCCAGGTGGTCGTCGCAGAAGCGCCAGAAGAACTGCTCGGTGCGCTCCAGCGCACGCGCGTAGTCGTAGCTGTCGAACGCAGCGGTGGCGTCGGTGACCAGTTCGGCGAGCGCCGCCAGCATCGAGCGGTCGAGCGGCCGTGAGATCGAGCTCGGCGGCTCGATGGGTGCATCCGCTCCACCGAGCGACAACGCGAACTTGGACGCGTTGAGCAGCTTGATCGCCAGCTTTCGGCCCGCCTTCATCTGCTGTTCCTCGAAGGCGGTGTCCTTGCCGGGCCGACCCGACGCCGCCCAGTAGCGCACACCGTCGGAGCCGTACTTCTCGAGCAGGTCGATCGGGGTGACGACGTTGCCCTTCGACTTCGACATCTTCTTGCGGTCGGGGTCCAGGATCCATCCCGACAGCGCGACGTCGGACCACGGCACGTGGTCGAACTCGTCATGGCTGCGCAGCATGGTCGAGAACAGCCAGGTGCGGATGATGTCGTGGCCCTGGGGTCGCAGGTCCATGGGGAAGGTCAGCCCGAACAGCTCGTCGTCCTCGCCCCAACGGCACGCGATCTGCGGCGTCAGCGACGACGTCGCCCAGGTGTCCATCACGTCAGGGTCGCCGACGAACCCGCCGGGCTCGCCGCGCTGGTCGGGGGTGTAACCGGTCGGGCACTCGGACTGCGGGTCGACCGGCAGGTCCGACTCGTCGGGCAGGATCGGGTGGTCGTGGTCGACGGTGCCGTCGTCGAGCACCGGGTACCAGACCGGGAACGGCACACCGAAGTACCGCTGGCGCGACACCAGCCAGTCGCCGTTCAGCCCCTGCACCCAGTTGTCGTAGCGATGCTGCATGAAACCCGGGTGCCAGGTCAGCTCGCCGCCGCGGGCGACGAGGTCGGCCTTGAGGTCGTCGGATCGACCGCCGTTGCGGATGTACCACTGGCGTGAGGTGACGATCTCGAGCGGCTTGTCGCCCTTCTCGAAGAACTTCACCGGGTGGGTGATGGGGCGCGGCTCGCCGCGCAGGTCGCCCGACTCGGTGAGCATCTCGACCATCTGGTTGCGGGCACCGCCAGCTGCCTTGCGCGAGATGCGGGCATAGGCGTCTCGAGCGGTGTCGGTGGTCAGCCACTCGGGCGGGTCGGCGGCGAAGCGACCGTCGCGCTCGAGCGTGGCTCGGGTCGCCAGGTCCAGCTCACGCCACCAGATCACGTCGGTCAGGTCGCCGAAGGTGCAGATCATCGCGATGCCGGTTCCCTTGTCGGGCTCGGCCAGCTCGTGTGCGACGACCGGCACCTCGACGCCGAACAGGGGAGTGACGACCGTCGAGCCGAACAGCGGCTGGTAGCGCTCGTCATCGGGGTGCGCGACCAGCGCCACGCAGCTGACCACGAGCTCGGGCCGGGTGGTGTCGATGAGGATGTCGTCACCGCCATCGGTGCGGTGGAACGCGATCTGGTGATAGGCGCCGGGGCGTTCGCGGTCCTCGAGTTCGGCCTGTGCGACCGCGGTCTGGAAGGTGACGTCCCACAGCGAGGGCGCCTCGGTCGAGTACGCCTGACCGCGGGCCAGGTTGTGCAGGAAGGCCCGCTGGGAGATCCGCCGGGTCGAGTCGCTGATCGTCGTGTAGCCGAGCGACCAGTCGACCGACAGGCCGAGACGTCGGAACAGCTCCTCGAACGCAGCCTCGTCGGTGACGAGCAGCTGCTCGCACAGCTCGATGAAGTCCGGACGGCTCACCCGCAGGTAGTCCCCGCGGTCCTTGGGTGGGGTCTCGGGCAACTGGAGGTCGGGGTCGTGGGGGACCGAGGTGTCGCACAGCACGCCGTAGTAGTTCTCCACCCGACGTTCGGTGGGCAGACCGTTGTCGTCCCACCCCATGGGGTAGAAGACGTGCTGGCCACGCATGCGCTGGTAGCGGGCGATCGTGTCGGTGTGGGTGTAGCTGAACACATGGCCGATGTGCAGCGACCCCGAGGCCGTCGGCGGCGGCGTGTCGATCGAGAAGACCTGGCCGCGGCTCGCCGGACGGTCGAACGAGTACGTCCCCTGCTCGTGCCACTCCGAGCTCCAACGCGCTTCGAGGCCATCCACCGACGGCTTCTCGGGAACCGATCGACGGGAGCGGGGGCTGGGGGGCGTGGCTGGCATAGGTGCGTCAAACTACCGGCCCGCCCGCTACGGTCCGAAGCCGATGGCCCCGATGCGTCGATGGCACCGCCTGCCGGTGCGGTGGCTGCGGTGGCTCCGGCGGGTCCGGTGGATCCGCAGCGACGACGACGGGGACGAGGACGACGATGAGCGACACCGGTGCAACGGCGTTGTCAGGAGCGGCGATCATCACCGGCGCAGGTGGTGGCATCGGTGCGGCGATCGCGGCGCGACTGGCCACCGAGGACCTGGCACTGGTGCTCGCCGACCGTGATGCCGCGTCGCTCGACCGCGTGGTCAGGTCACTCCCGGCGGGCACCCGCTGCGAGGCGGTGGTGGGCGACGTCGCAGATCCGACGCACCACGATCAACTGGTGAGTGCTGCCGAGGATCTGGGTGGGCTGTCGATCAGCGTGTTGAACGCAGGGGTCTACCTGCCCGGCCTGTCGTGGGAGCTCCCCCTGGAGCAGTGGGAGCTGCATGTGCGGGTGAACTACTGGGGTGTCGTGCACGGCGTGCGCGCCGCGGTGCCGGCGATGATCGCCCGGGGCGGCGGACACGTCGTGGGGATGGCCTCGGGCGCGGGCCTGGTGGCGACGCCGGCGTTGGCCCCGTACGTGTCGACCAAGCACGCCGTGGTGGGGTTGATGGAATCGCTGCACCACGAGCTGGCCCGAGTGGCGCCGGAGGTGCACGCCTCGGTCGTGTGCCCCGGCAACGTTGCCACGCCGATGGCATCGAACTCCCTCGCCGCTGCCGGGATCGACGACGAGCACCTGTCGGGCACCGCCGCAGCGGTGGCTGCCGCCGTGCGGGCCGGCAACGACGCCGGCCAGGACCCATCGACGGTCGCCGATGCCATCGTCGCCGCTGTGCGCGATCACCGCTTCTGGGTGCTGCCCCAACCCGAGATCGCCTGGGCCGCGTCCGACCGGGTGCGCCGCCTCGCCGACGGCGAGCCGCCGGTGGATCTTCTGGGCTGAGCCGTTCCCGCCCGGTGTTGGCGGGACCTCGATGGCACCAAGTGGATCTGTTGGGTCGAGTCGTTCCGGTCGGCCGCTGGGTCGTTGGGCGGCAACGGTGCTCGCCGGCGGTCGTGGTGCCACCCAGACTGCGATGGGTCGGGCATGGCATCACCCGGAACTCGGCGGGCCCCGCGCAACGCAACCCGCGAATCGGTGGAGCCGGCGTGGGTTCGGGTGCGGACCGGCGCCGGTAGCATCGCCGTCCATGATCAGCCTGTACGACACCGCCGCCGGCCGGGTACTGCCGCTGGAGCTGCGCGAGCCCGGCAAGGTGTCGATGTACGTGTGCGGGCCCACGGTGTACGGCCCCCCTCACCTGGGTCACGGGCGCTTCTCGCTGGCGTTCGACGTGTTGCGCCGCTACCTGATCTGGTCGGGGCTGGACGTGACCTACGTGTCGAACATCACCGACATCGAGGACAAGATCATCCAACGCGCCGACGGACGAGGGCCGTCCGTGGCAGGAGATCACCGCTGAGTACGAGGCGGTCTGGTACGACGCGATGGACGCCATCGGTGTGATGCGCCCCGACCACGACCCGCACGCCACGGCCTATGTGGATCAGATGGTCGAGATGATCGTGGACCTGATCGGCCGGGGCAGCGCCTACGTCACCGACGACGGCGTGTACCTGTCGGTCGACGCCGTCGAGGGCTACGGGCTGCTCGCACATCAGTCGCTCGACGAGATGCTCGCCGGCGGGGGCGACCGGGCCATCGTCGGCGGCGAGCAGAAGCGTCATCCGGCGGACTTCGCGTTGTGGAAGCTGGCCAAGCCCGGCGAGCCGGCCTGGCCCTCGCCGTGGGGCGACGGGCGCCCCGGGTGGCACACCGAATGCGTGGTCATGAGCCTGGACCTGCTCGGCGACGACTTCGACCTGCACGGCGGCGGCATGGACCTGGCCTTCCCACACCACGAGAACGAGCGCGCCCAGGCCGTCGCTCTGGGTCGGCCGTTCGCCAGACGGTGGGCCCACAACGGCTTCGTCGAGGTGTCGGGCGAGAAGATGTCGAAGTCGCTCGGCAACTTCACGACGCTCACCGACCTGGTCGCCGAGCACGATCCTCGGGCCTACCGGCTGCTGGTGCTCCAGTCCCACTACCGTTCGCCGCTCGAGGTGACCTCCGCGACGATCTCCGCCGCGGAGGCATCGCTGCGACCGCCTGGACGCCCTCGCTCGTCGAGCGCGGGACCTGCCGGCTGCGGAGCCCGACGCCGGGGCGCTCGCTGCCTTCGTGGAGCGGATGGACGACAACCTGGACACCCCGGCGGTGTGCGCGCAGCTCTTCGGTCTGGTGACCGAGGTGAACCGGATGATCGATGCCGGCGATGTGCAGGGCGCTGCGCCGCTCGCTGCTGCGTGGGCCGAGATCCTCGGAGCGCTCGGGCTGGTCGTGCACGACGAGGTGGGTCAGGTGCCCGACGAGATCCTCGAGCTCGCCCGGCGGCGCGACTCGGCCAGGGCGTCCAAGGACTTCGCCACTGCTGACTCGCTGCGTGATGCAGATCGTCGCAGCCGGCTACGTCGCCGAGGACAGCGCCGACGGCACCGTCGTCCGACCGGCCTGACTGCCTCCAGGATTCTGGCCGTCTGCATCGATCCGACCGAGCCGACCGAGCCGACCGAGGCCGACCGCGCCAGATCGACCGGTCCGATCGGTGTCCGGGGGGCGTGTGGGGGCGTCAGTCCGGCGGGAGCTGATCCGGCGCAGGCGCGGGCGTCGTCGGCTCGATGCTGACCATCGACCACTCCGTGGCAGGTGCGACAGCGAACACCGCCGGGGCGAGCTCGACCTCGACCCGGTTCGGCTCGGTGCTGAACGGTGAGGTGATCGCTCCGTGGCCGGGGTCGACCACCTCTGCATCGATCGGGGCGTCGACGTCGACCGGTCCGGGCGCGAACTGCACGCCCGATCGTGGGCCGGGCATCGAGTCGGACACCTCAGGGGCGAAGGGCGCGGTGGCGACCGGACCTTCGGCCGCTGCTGCGTCGGAGGGCGCTGCACCGAACCACGAGGCGCCCACCAGCACGCCGGCGCCGACGGCCATCAGCGTGCCGACGATCATGGCCCGAGCGGTCCATCGAGCTCCGGCGGGTGTGAGGTCCAGCAGATCCATCAGCTGGACCTCGAGCAGCATGTCGTCCAGGTCGAGCACCGTGGCGAGGGCACTGACGTCCTGGGAGCGCAGCTCGACCGGATCGTCGGGGCCGACGCCACGCTGGCGGCGCACGGCTGCGATGTAGCGGGAGAGCACGACGCGGTTGTCGACCGCTGCCCGTGTCGCCGTCCGATCGGAACCCGGCGTGGTCCCGGCGATCGGCGAGACCTCGATGCGATCGTCGCCGACGATCAGGACCCCGGGCTCCTCCGGGGAGATCAACGGTTCTCGATCGGGCCAGATGTGGTTGAGGTCCGCGCTGTAGAGCTGGACCGCCCGTGCCAACTCGTCGGCATCGGGGACGGTCCTGCCCGATTCCCAGTCGCGCAGGCGGGAGCGTCGGATGCCCATCGCCCGAGCGGCGGTGCCCGGTCGTAGGTCGGACAGCTCCCGGGCGCGGCGCAGCTTGCGACCCGTCGCCCCCGGCATCTCGGTCGTCTCGGTCATCGCTGTGTCGTCAGCGGAGCCTGGCCGGGTCTGCCGGGTCGGTCGCTGAGCGGGCGGCTGGGGTGGGGTGCATGACGAATCCTCCACAGGGTCCATCGGCACGAACCCGGCGGAACTGAGCTGGTTCGGTCCGCCGGCGCCCGGTCGTCGTGCGGCGGAGGATCTCGGCGGTCGGTGCTGGGTGAATCCACCGATGGCAGTCGTGTGCACCCGGTGCGACAGTCCGACCCGGCGGGCGCCGCGACCGGTGGCGCGTTGCGGTTACCCGTGGGTAACCTACTCATCGGTAACCTGCCCGCGAGCAGTGCAGCGGGTGCGTCATCCAGTGCCCGTGCTCCGCACGAGCCGAGAGCGATCCAGCGACGGTGCGCCGTCAGAACCGTAAGGACCGGACATGTCCGACTTCTCCGTCAGCCTCAACGAGGACCAGCTGCAGATCCAGAAGTGGATCCACGACTTCGCCGAGAACACCGTTCGCCCGGCCGCAGAGGAATGGGACGAGCGTGAGGAGTTCCCGTGGCCGATCGTGCAGGAGGCCGCCAACATCGGCCTGTACTCCTTCGACTTCATCGCCCAGGCGATGCTCGGCGACCCGACCGGGCTGACCATGCCGGTGGCGCTCGAGGAGCTGTTCTGGGGCGACGCCGGCATCGGTCTGGCGATCTTCGGTTCGTCGCTCGCCGCGGCGGGGATCGCCGGCAACGGCACGGGCGAGCAGGTCATGGAGTGGGTGCCCCAGTGCTACGGCACCCCCGACAAGATCCAGCTGGGCGCGTTCTGCGTGTCCGAGCCCGATGCCGGGTCCGACGTGTCGTCGTTGCGCACCCGTGCGGTCTACGACGAGGCCAACGACGAGTGGGTGCTGAACGGCACCAAGGCCTGGATCACCAACGGTGGCATCGCGGACATCCACGTGGTGGTCGCCACGGTCGATCCCGAGCTGCGGGGCCGCGGTCAGGCGAGCTTCGTCGTCCCGCCCGGTACGCCGGGGCTGTCGATGGGCCAGAAGTACAAGAAGCACGGCATCAAGGCCAGCCACACCTCCGAGGTGGTGCTCGACGACGTGCGCGTCCCCGGTCGCTGCCTGCTCGGCGGCAAGGAGAAGCTGGACGAGAAGCTGGCCAGGGCACACGAAGCGCTGAAGAACCCGCAGGTGTCCTCGGGCAAGCAGCCCGCCATGGCCACCTTCGAAGCGACCCGGCCCGCCGTCGGCGCCCAGGCGGTCGGCATCGCCCGTGCCGCCTACGAGTACGCACTGCAGTACGCCCAGGAGCGTGAGGCGTTCGGCAAGCCGATCATCATGAACCAGTCGATCGCGTTCATGCTGGCCGACATGGCCACCCAGATCGAGGCGTCCCGCCTGATGATCTGGCGTGCGTCGTGGCTGGCCAACAACGGCGGCGGCTACACGATGGGCGAGGGCTCGATGTCCAAGCTGATGGCCGGCCGCACCGCGGTGTGGGTGACCGAGCGTGCGATCCAGATCCTCGGCGGCTACGGCTACACCCGTGAGTACCCGGTCGAGCGTTGGCACCGCGATGCCAAGATCTACGACATCTTCGAGGGCACCGAGCAGATCCAGCAGCTGGTGATCGCCCGGGCCATCTCCGGCCTGCGCATCGAGTAGCTCAGAACCCTGCAATTGCAGGGATCTGACCACTCAAGATCGACGCACTTCGAGACGGCCGGCGGGTTCCTCCCGCCGGCCGTTTCGTGTCCTGAACAGGCCGCCGGTGCCAGTTCGGTGTTCGTCGGATCCAGCGAACGCTGGTACCTCGCCCTCGTGGCCGCCATCACGGCGTGATCGTCCTGCATCAGACCGTCCGGCGGGTGTCCTGGGCAACCGGCGGTGCTCGGCCCGGCAGGGCACCGGGTGGTGAGACGGCACGCGCAGCACGCGGCCCCGTTGCACCTCGTTCGCTAGGGGGTCGCGTCTGTCGTCGGGGTTCGTTGCGGTCGATTCGACGACGTCGTAGGTGCGGCCGAGGTTGGACACGATGGCGGTGATGAGGGCTGCGACCGGAAGGGCCATGAACGCACCCATGGGCCCCGCGATGGCGCCGCCGGCGATGGCAGCGCCGAACGCGACACCGCCGTTGAGTTCCATGGTCTGCGCGCTGAGCCGTGGGCTGAGCCAGTAGTTCTCGACCTGCTGGTAGACGAGCGTCCACGCCAGCAGGATGCCGGCCGACGCGAGTCCTTGATCGCCGAGGGTGACGAGGATGGGTACCGCTGCGCCGATGTAGGTGCCGACCGCAGGGATGAACTCGGCGACGAAACCTTCGAACAGCGACAGGGGTATCGCGTAGGACACGGGCACCCCCACGAGGACCATGACCACGAAGAAGAGACCGCCGTTGATGCCCATGAGCAGGAGCCGCGAGTAGAAGTAGCCGCCCGTCTGGGTGATGGCGGTGTCGGTGACCCACGAGTAGACCCGTTGTCGGCGTGGCGGCACCTTCGACAACAACGCACGTCGGATGCGTTCGTTGTCCGCGGTCAGGTAGAAGGTGAACAGTCCGACGGTGGCGAGGTCGAAGACCATGCCGAGCCCCGAGGAGGCGACGCCGAGGATCTCGTCGGTCCAGTCGCTGAGCGCTGCGCCCGTCTTGGTCGCGGCCGTCTGGGCGGAGCTCTGATCCACTGCGGTGACACCCAGGTTCGACTCGGTCCAGTCGTTCAGGCTGGTGATCCAGTCGTCGCCCTTGTCGCTCACGGTGCCGGCGAAGTCGGCGATGCCGGGGATGAGCAGCAGGACCATGGCCAGGACGAAGGCGACGACACCGGCGTAGATGACACCGACGGACGCACCGGGACGCCACCCCCGCTTCTGTTGGAGGTGCTGCACCGCGGGCACCATCGCGAGTGAGAAGAACAGCGAGATGACGAGCAGGAAGATCAGGTGTCGTGCCCGGAGCGCGACGATCACCCCGATGGTGGTCAGCACGCCGACGGTCACGGCTTTCCAGAGCGATTCCCAGACGAACCGGTCGACCCAGTCGGGACGTCCACCCCGCAGCGTCCGCTCAGCTTCGTGCGCCTCCGCTGCTTCGGCGACGTCGGAGGGCATGGCGTGTCAGGTGGTCGTGGTTGCCGTCCGTCGGCTCGTCGCTGGTCATGGCGCGCCCCTTGTGGTGTTCGACGGTGTCACAGCCTCGCCCCGTCGCCGTTGTTGGATCATGAGTAGTCGTCCGCCTCGTCGCTGCTCCGGGAGTGGTCGCGCAGCAATGTGAGCGTCCCGAAGTACAGCAGCGGCATCGAGCCATACAGCGCCAGGCTGGCCACCGGTGAGGCATCGGCGAGTGCCATGGCGATCAGGTACACACCGATCGGCGTCAGGGTCACGAGCAGGCCGAAGTGCTTCGCCCGCGGGGACGCCGGTTCGTAGAGCAGGTGCGGCCGGGTGGAGAGGTAGCGGAACAGCACGGCCCGCATGATGCTGACCGTGATCAGGACGGCCCCGTAGAGGTGCAGGGCGATCGGTGACCGGTCGTACTCGCCCACGACCGACGCGGCGAACGGGATCAGCGAGACCGGAACGAGGAACAGCAGGTTGAGCCACACCACGTCCCTGTTGATCTCCCGCACACCCGCGAACACGTCGCGGTGCCACACCCAGAACATCCCGGTCAGCAGGAAGCTGATGATCCATGCGACCAGGGTCGGACCGACGTCACCGAGTGCGGAGCGAAGCGACGCGCCATCGAGGTCGGACGGCACGCGGATGTCCAGGACGAGGATCGTGATGATGATCGCGAACACACCGTCGGTGAACGTCACCAGTCGGTCGGGATCCGCCCGTCGCCGGGTCACGGCTCCGTCGTGCTGTCCATGATCCGCTTGCCGGTCGGGTCGGTCGGGCACCGCTGTTCCTCCTGCCGAAGCACCCGCTTCGACGCCGACGCCGGCACGGGTGAGACGCAATGTCTCACCCTATGCTGTCGGTGATGGCGACGAGGCCCGCACGAGGAGCGAAGACCCGACAGGCGATCATCGATGCTGCGGTGTCGATCATGGGCGAGGAGGGCGCGGCCGCGGTGACGCCCCAACATGTGGCGGCCCGCGCTGGTGTCGGCCGGGCAACGGTGTACCGGCACTGGTCCGACAGCGCCGCACTCGTACAGGCTGCGCTCGAACAGGTCGACTTCCCGCCCGTCGTTGCGTCCGAAGCGCCGATCAAGGTGCGCGTCGCGTCCGAGCTGGAACGTCTGGCCAACGAGCTCAGTTCGGTCCAGACACGCCGGGTCCTGTCGATCCTGCTCGAGCGGTCCGAGCGGCTCCAGACAGCAGAAGCGATGCGGGAACGCCTCGTGGCTGCGTTCGTGGCAAACCTCGATGCAGCCATCCGCGAGGCGGTCGACGCCGGTGAGCTCACCGCCGCTCCCGACCCCGGCGAGATGTTCGACCAGCTCGTCGGTCCGCTGTGGTCCCGACGGATGCTGCGCGGCGAACCCGTCGACGATGGCGTGATCGAGCGGATCGTGGACGACGTCTTCGAGCCCTGGCTGGCCTGAGCAGCGGAGAACGTGCGCCCCGAGGTGATCCACGCAGACCAGCACCACAGCGGGCCGGCGTTGCCCTGAACCTGCCCGCTCCCTTCGATGAGACATCGTGTCGCACCATGTTCAGGTGACGGTCCCATCGTCCTGTGCTTCGTCCAGCGCGACCGGGTCGAGAGCGAAGAACCGGCCGAGTGCCGGCCAGCGCTCTGGGAGCTTCCGCACACCAGGAAGGGCGAACAGGGCTCTCGAGAGGCTGCCGACTCGCTCGAACATCGACCGCGTCCACGATGAGGCTCGCCGCCATCATCCTTCCGACCACGAAGAAGTAGCCCAGCGCGGCGACGCTCACCCCGAAGCTGCCCACCACTCCCGACGAGCGACTGATCCGCTGGGGCAGCCAGAACTGCAGCACCCACTGGGCCGCAGCCATCACCGCACCCAGCAGCAACGCGCCCGGAAGGAGCGCGCCGGGGTCCGAGTTGGTTCTCGGCAGCAACCACGTGATCCCGAACCACGCGACGGTGAACAGAGCGGTCGCAGCTACCAGCGCAGCGGCGGTGGTCACCAGGGCGCCGCCCGCTCGGATCTCGCTCAGCAGCAAGGACAGCCCGAGCACCACCACGAACATCGAGGTGATCGCTGTCACCAGTCGCAACGTGACCCGCACATCGAGTCCACGGACGCGCCACGCTCCCGCCGACGCAGCCAACAGCACCAAGGTCAGCGCCCGCCCGGCCCACGGCGTGAGCACGGCACCGATCAGCAGCATCCCCCAGCTCGACCGGTCCGCCGAGCGTGCTGCGGTGTCCAGTTGGTCCGCGACGATCCCCGTGACTCCCGCCGTGTCGATCATTCGTCGAATGCCATCCTCGCCGAACACCAGTCCAATTCCGCCCACGAGCAGCATCAGCGCCACCACCACGAACAGGAACAGGCGGAGCGCGATGGCGCTACCCAGCATCGACCCGAACGTGTCGCGATCACGCTCGTACAGCGACACCGACAAGTCGAATGTGCCCGACCGTTCCCGTCGATCGGCGATCCACGATGAGCGGCGACGTGCCCGAGCGCTCGGTCCCGCAGGGTTCGCTCCGCACTCGGTGTTCGGACCGACCGGCTGCCGGACCGGACCGGTGGAGTCACTCGACGACATCAGCTCAGGTTCCCACCAGTTGCCCGATGGAGTGTCACCGGAACCGTGCGGTCCACTCGTCGCTTCGTCGCCACAACTCGGCTCCGAGCTCGGGAGTCGCCGCTGCGCTCGGTGTCGTCAGCTCTCCCACCGAGTAGTACTCCCCGTGGTGATCGAGTACATCGGGTGACGTCGCGCACATCACCGAGGTGCGCGCACCTACCTCGGGTGAAGGGCGGATCCGTTTCAGCACGGCGGTCACCGGGCGAGGCAGTCGCCGGACCACGTCGGTTCCGATCAGGTTCCCGGGGTGCAGGGCGACCGCGAGCATCTCATCTGATGGCACTCGTCGGGCGAGCTCCTGGACGAACAGCACGTTGGCCAGTTTCGACACGGCGTACTCGGGCAGTCCGGTGATACTCCGGGTCGGTCGCCGGACGTCATCGAAATCGATCCCCTTGGTGTCGTTGTGGCTCCCGCTCGAGACGACGACGAGTCGTGCCGGGCCGCCATCGGGTGCGGGGCCGCTCGCGTTGAGCAGCTCGAGGAGGCCGGTGACGAACAGGAAGTGACCAAGGTGATTGACGCCGAACGCGAGCTCGAAGCCCTGGCGTGTCTGTCCCCGTTGTCCTGCCACCCCTGCGTTCGCGACGAGGACGTGTATCGGATCCCCGCGGTGCACCAATGCAGCCGTGGCGTCGCGAACTGAGCAGAGGTCGGCCAGGTCGAGTGGGAGGAATTCGAGCGCGTCGTTGCCCGTGGCGGCAGTGAGCTCCTCGATCACGGGTCGTGTCGCGGACTCGGAGCGGCAGGCCAGGATCACGCGGTCGCCGCGCTCGGCGAGCGCGTGGGCTGTTGCCCGGCCCAGGCCCGTGTTGGCGCCGGTGATCAGGCTGGTCGTTCGTTGTGGAGTCGATGGCTGCATCGTGCCTCGGTGCGATCGCGGCTCAGCCGAATGCGCAGGACGACGTGCCGGTGGTGGACGTGCCGGGGGCGGCCCCGTCGATGCGGAGGTTGCCTGAGCTGTCGGTGGACACCGGGGCCCAGCGCACGTGACGGGCGTAGCCGCTCTCGTAGTCGTCCTTGGTGTGGAAGAACATGATCTGTTCGCCATCGGGTCCGTCGGTGAGGCTGTGGTGCCCTGGACCGTAGAAGCCGACGGACGGGTCGTCGTGGAGGATGGGAGCAGGTCCGGTGCGGGTGAACGGGCCGAGCGGGTTCGTGGCGGTTGCCTCACCGATCGAATAGCAGGTCGTATCCGCTCCCGCCCCGGAGTAGGTCAGGTGGAACACACCGTCGTGTTCGGTCACCCATGGTGCTTCTCGGATGAAGAGCTCCCAGCTCGCCACCTTGGCGTCGAGCACGATGGTCGCCGGTCCCGGCGCCGGAGTGGTCTCGTCGACCATCGGGATCGCGGCCATCACTGCGACCCCGAGCACCGGGTACGTGGAGAAGTACATGGTGAGTGATCCGTCGGACGCCTCGAAGAGGAACGCGTCGATGGCGTGTTCATCGGAGTCCAACAGCGGCACCGGGTCCGTCGGGGAGCCCCAGTAGTTCCCGTCGCCCACCCCGCCGTAGCCGCTGCCGACCAAGGGATGATCGAGCACCTCGAGGAACGGCCCGAGTGGCGAGTCGGCGCGGGCCACGCCGATCCTGTTCCCGGCCGTGTAGTACATGAAGATGCCGTTCGGACTCGCGTGCAGGTCCGGCGCCCAGTATCCACCGTGGTCGTTCCACGAACCCGGTGTCGGCTCCCACACGAACCCCTGGTAGGTCCACGAGCGCAGGTCGTCGGAGCTCCAGGCCTCGAATCCGGACTCGGTGCTGGTGGTGGCGTACAGGTACCAGGTGTCGCCGACCCGCAGGACCTCGGGGTCGGCAACACCGATCAGCGCCCCGTCACCCCGGGTGAGTTGCAGCTCCGAGAACGCCTCACCAGCCGTCGGCGGCTGGAACCGTGTCGGCGGGTGCGGACTGCACGCGGCCAGCACGAGGATCAGTACCGCCAGCATCGTTTCCGCTGGTCGCCGCAGCAGCCGCATCACGCCCATGTCCGCCATCGCAGAATCGTAGGTGAGACATTGTGTCTCGTCGAC
>CAVQQI010000002.1:0-351166 GCA_963714875.1 uncultured Microthrixaceae bacterium
GGCTGAATGGGCGGGCACCGAATCAATCCGGCCTGCGCATTTGCCAGGCTAAGGCGAAGGGATCAAGACGACGGAAGCCAAGGAGCTTATCAGACGCTATAACGCAGGGAAGCGAGATTTTCGGAGAACCGACCTGAGCGGGGCCAAGCTGAAAAGGGCAAAGCTGGAAGGGGCCAACCTGAAGGGGGCCAACCTGAGTGGAGCCGATCTGAGCAATGCCGAACTACGCTGGGCCGAGCTTCTTGAGGCCAACCTACATGAGGCCAACCTGAGCCATGCCAACCTGGAAGGGGCAAATGTGGCACCTGGACAGCTTTCCTGGGAAGTGACCTTCGAACTCGAAGGTGCGACCATGCCCGACGGCACGAAGCACGAGTAAGCAGCGGGGGCCGGCTGGTGGGCGAGCCGGTGCACTTGGCCTTTGACGTGCCAGAGCAGAAGGAGGTGATTCTATACGATGATGGGCGGCAACAAGAGCCTAAGCGCCTATCCGGAAAATCGATAAGACGCCACCTGCTTCTGCAATTCTGGGCTGTTGGCGAGGATTATGACCGGGCGGTCTGGAACAGTGCTTTCAATGCGACCACGACCATCGCTCCGGCGACGAAGGCTGCCACATACCCCAGGATGTTCGTAATCTGAAGGCCGAGAACGGGCACGGTACTTAGCGCCGTTACGGAAAGACCAAACGCAATCGCAGCCAGCAAAAACCTTTCCGTGTCTTCCCGGGTGACATTGAGAAGGCCGACGATCACACCCAGGATCGCCAACACCCAGACCACCCACTCAGCCTGAAAGATGTACCCCACGACCACAGCGAGTACCAGGCCGACAATAAAAGCCCATTTACCAACCATTTCAAGTTTCATTTTGACCTCCTGTGACTAAAAGAAACATTGGGTGAGTATTGATGTGTACCGTTGAGACGGTGATGTGTATCATATATTAGAACACTTGTCCAGAAAGAAAGTTACGGGTTATACTTCGGGACAAAGCACCAGATGGAGGCGGACCGCAGGCCGCTGTTTTCAAGACAGGGGACGGCGGCCACGCCCCAGGCCGGGACGTGGCCCCCGTTCCGCTTCGTTCCCGATTAGTATTCGGGCATGGGCGGCATCTGCGGTTTTTCTTTCTCCGGGATGTCGGTGATGAGCGCCTCGGTGGTCAGGATCATGGCCCCGATGCTGGCCGCGTTCTCCACCGCACTGCGCGTCACCTTCACCGGGTCGATGATGCCCTGCTTCACCATGTTCACGTACACCTCGCGCAGGACGTCGTAGCCGACCTTCACGTCGTCTTGCTCCTTCTGCTGCCGGCGCACGTTGTCGACGATGACCGCCCCGTCCTTGCCGGCGTTGACCGCCAACTGGCGCATCGGCTCCTCCAACGCCCGCCGCACGATGGCCACCCCCGTCTGCTCGTCGTCAAACTCCATCTTGATGTCGGCCAACGCCGGCACGGCGTTGATCAGCGCCACACCGCCACCGGGCACGATGCCTTCCTCCACCGCCGCCCGCGTCGCGCTCAATGCGTCCTCGACGCGGTGCTTCTTCTCCTTCAGCTCCACCTCGGTGCCGGCGCCCACGCGGATGATGGCCACGCCACCCGACAGCTTGGCCAGCCGCTCCTGGAGCTTTTCCTTGTCATAGTCCGAGGTGCTGGCCTCGATCTCGGCCTTGATCTGGTTGATGCGGCCCAGGATCTCCTTGCTGATGGCCTCGTCCTCGACGCCGACGATGGTCGTGTCTTCCTTGGTCGAGATGACCTTCACCGCCCGGCCCAGGTCGCTGAGCTGCGCCGTTTCCAGCTTGCGGCCCATCTCCTCGGTGATGACCTGCCCGCCGGTCAGTACGGCGATGTCCTGGAACATCGCCTTCCGCCGGTCGCCAAAACCGGGCGCCTTCACCGCCAGGGCGTTGAACACGCCCCGCAGCTTGTTCAGCACCAGCGTCGCCAGCGCCTCGCCGTCCACGTCCTCGGAGATGATGACCAGGTTCTTTCGCCCTGTCTGGACCATCTTTTCCAGCAGGGGGAGGATGTCCTGGGCCGACGAGATCTTTTTGTCGTGGATCAGGATCAGCGGATCCTCGAGCACCGCCTCCATCCGCTCCGGGTCGGTGACGAAATAGGGCGAGATGTAGCCGCGGTCGAACTGCATGCCCTCGACGTACTCGGTCTCGAAGGCCAGGCCCTTGCTCTCCTCGACGGTGATGACGCCGTCCTTGCCCACCTTCTCCATCACCTCGGCGATCAGCTCGCCGATCTCCATGTCGTTGGCCGAGATGGCGGCCACGTTGGCGATCTCTTCCTTGGTGTCGATGTCCTCAGCCATGTCGCGCAGGGCCTGCACCACGGCCTCGGCCGCCTTGGCGATGCCGTTCTTGATCAGCATCGGGTTGGCGCCGGCGGCCACGTTCTTCAGGCCTTCGGTGACGATCATCTGCGCCAGCACGGTGGCCGTGGTGGTGCCGTCGCCGGCCACGTCGTTGGTCTTGGTCGCCGCTTCCTTGAGCAACTGGGCGCCCATGTTCTCCAACGGCTCCTCCAGTTCGATCTCTTTGGCCACCGTCACGCCGTCGTGGGTGATGGTCGGCGCGCCCCACTTTTTGTCCAGCGCTACGTTGCGGCCCTTGGGCCCCAGCGTGACCTTGACCGCGTTGGCCAGCGCATCCACCCCGGTCTTGAGCGCCCGTCGCGCATTCTCGGAAAATACCAGTTGTTTTGCCATTTCATATCACTCCTCTTGGTCATTCGTCCTTGATCATTGGTCCTTGGCCCTTGGTCATTCCAAGATGGCGAGAACGTCGCTCTCCTTGAGGATCAGGTACTTCTTGTCCTCCAGCTTGACCTCGGTGCCGGCGTACCTGGCATACAGCACCCGGTCGCCCTCGGCGACATCCATGGGGATGCGCTTGCCGTCGTCGTCCTTTCGGCCCGGACCGACGGCGATGACCTTGCCCTCCTGGGGCTTTTCCTTGGCGGTCTCTGGCACGTAGATGCCGCTGGCCGTCATTTCTTCCTGCTCGGTGGGTTCCACCACCAACCGGTCTGCTAAAGGTTTGAGTTTGAGAACCATTTGCCTTTTCTCCTTCACAAAGTGATTTTGCTTGACACGACTATTTCCGATTCTAGAACGATGTTTTCACGCTGCGCAACCATGAAACACCAGCCAAAGAGAAGCGGAAGAATCCGTTGTGCGGACGGAAGCGAAGTTTCCATCTCTTTGACCATTTCATCACCCGATCTCAATAGCGGAACACTGCTGCAAGCGGAGCATGATCGGGCACCTGTTCTGGCTCAACCGCGTAGACAGTTCCCCCGTTCAGAATGGACTGGATAGCAGCCAGGTCAAGGAGATCCTCGTCACCGGGCTCGGGATCCTGGTGCACGTGGATTGTGTTCGTGCTTGGGTCAAAATCGCCCCACACCTGAACACCGACGGCAACAAACAATATATCCACCTGCCCGTGATGCGCTGCCAGAACGGCCTCCTTCACATCGGCTGTGGTCTGTCCGGTACCGACTAATTGACTGTATTGAGCGGTCGCTTGTTCTCGTGCTTTCATGAAGGTAGGCTGCACGAGCGGCCAGGCTTGGGCATGTAGTTCTTCGGGCGTTAGCTCCTCCGGGTTGCCTGGAATTCCCTCCTCCAGAAGATGAGGATATGAGTTTGCTTCTTTGTATAGTGGGAAGAGATACTCGACCCCTGCCAGCACGAGAGGTGACTGCCTGCCTGTGAACAAGTTGGGTAACCCATCGTCAATCTTACGGAACCAACGCAGAATCCTGTCTTTGGCTTCGTCGCCGATGTCATGACCATGAAACATAGCCATACGACTTCCCGTTCCCGATGATGCGCCGCTATGAGACTGTAACTGCTTGTCGAAACGCTCATATTGCAGCGCCTCGGCCATGCTTTCGGGCATACTTTCCAGGTCGATCTCATCCACTGTGTATCGGGTGCCTTCCAGCAGCCTGACTTGGTTCTGGCTAAGCGCCAGGATGTAAAAGTGGCCATCGCTGGCAAAGAAGGGCAGCAGCGGTTTCAGATGAAAACGGTTAGAGATCACCACCAGTTCCTCAAACGGGAGAGGAAGGCGATAGGAATGAAACTCTTCTGCCGTAAAGAATACCGCCAAACCGTGGCTCTGGTACCGCCAGAAGCCCGGTTCCTGCAATAGGCGCTGAGCTGGCTTCAGTATCTCCCGCACGTCCGGGGAGTGTAAGCCCTTGTCCAGCAAGCGTTCCTCCACCTCGCGAAGCAAATTCCTAAAGCGAATTGGGTCCTGTTCAGTTTCTCGCCCTCGTCGATGCGTAGGCATAAACAGCGAGACGTGCCAACCAGGATATCTGGTTAGAAAGGTCTTTAATTCCTCCTTGATTATTATGTCCATATAGAAAGTCTCCTTTTGTGGTTGTTATCTCGAATATGGTAAACAGAAAGCAGGCTAGCGAATAAGAATTCATGTGGCATGCAGCCGCCAAAATGGGTCGAGAGATGAGCTCCCCAATCATCTGCGGCTTGACCTAGTCCACCCTGATCTCGCGGTCGTCCAGCGACTTGCCGTTCAACGCACTGATGGCCGCCTGGGCAGCCTGATCCGTGGCCAACTCGACGAAGGCAAAGCCCGTGGGCCGTCCGGTGTCGCGGTCGGTGATCAGGTTGTTCTCTCATACATTTTACACCTTTCACATCGTCTTTTAGGAGGAGGCGCAGCGGGGCTTGAGCTAGAAAGAGCACCCAGACTGGCAAAAGCCTGGGTGCTAATCTTCTTTGATTGTACCAGATTCTTACTTCATCCCACGCTGATACAATACCACAGGTGCCAAGTTTTGTCAAGTTTCTGTATGGGTATGGCACAAGCCGTTGCTGATCTGCTGATCGAAAGGAGCCTCGAACATACTCCGTGTCGCCCAGCTCACAGGTCTACAGTGGTGTTGATCCATTGTAGCTCGTGATGCGTGTATTACCAATTCGTAGGGTTACAGGCAATTATGATCACATTCCATTGTAACTAGGCGATTGTATCGTTGTGGGAAACTGGCAATGTCTTGGTCTGCCCACTGAGCCCGCGACCTAGACGTGATTGCGCAGCATCAGCTTGGGATACGGATGGAGATACACCTGCTGGTGCACCCACTCGGGCACCGGATGGCGGTTGAGGTGATGCTTGAGCAACGTCAGGGGCACGATCAGCGGCAGCAGTCCCTGCCGGTAGTCCTCGATCAGGCTCAGCAGTTCTTGCTTGTCCTCGCTTGAGAGGTGATTCTTCAAATACCCCATCAGGTGCTGGAGCACGTTCACATGCTTGCCCCGGGTACCCATCACAGCTAGGCCTTCCATGAGTAGGGCACCATACTCGGCGGTCAATTCGTCCCAGTCCCGCTTGCCAGCATCGGCGACGAGGCGGCCCATGTCAGTGTAGTGCTTCGGGCTGTGGGCCATGAGGGTGAGCTTGTGGGCGGTGTGGAATTTGACCAGGCCGCCGGGGGTCGGCTCCTGGGTACGGATGGAGGTACACCTGCTGGTGCACCCAGTCGGGCACCGGATGGCGGTTCAGGTGATGCTTGAGCAACGTCAGCGGCACGATCAGCGGCACCAGCCCCTGCCGGTAGTCCTCGATGAGGCCCAGGAGTTCTTGCTTGTCCTCAGCTCGAGAGGTGATTCTTCAGGTAGCCCATCAGGTGCTGGAGCACGTTCACATGCTTGCCCCGCGTACCCATCACAGCTGAGGCCCTCCATGAGCATGGCCCCATACTCGGCTGTCAGTTCGTCCCAGTCCCGCTTGCCCGCGTCGGCGACGAGGCGGCCCATCTCGGTGTAGTGCTTGGGGCTGTGGGCCATGAGGGTGAGCTTGTGGGCGGTGTGGAACTTGACCAGGCCGCCGGGCGTCGGTTCCTCGTCCAGCATCTCGGTCCAGCGGTAGTAGGCAAAGACCCGCTCGATAAAGTTCTCGCGCAGCGGCATGTCGTTGAGCCGGCCCTCCTCTTCCAGCGGCAGCAGGGGGAAGCGGTTCATGACCTCGCGGGGGAACATGCCCGTGCCGTTTCTCTGCGCCATTCCATGCTCATTATACACTTTCACACGGAATAAGCCTGAACTTGGCGAATCCTTCTTGAACACGAATCCGTGGAGCCCGATGGCAGCCAATTCTTCCACACGCTGCCGCGCCCAGGCGATCATGGCTTCCGTATGGTCTGTGCCAGACTTGGGCGCGATCAGGCGTGGGCTCTCTGCCTGTCACCCACCAGGCGCAGGCTCTCGCGTGGGATGGGCAGCCCCATCTCGACCTCGGGACAGACCGGCACCCACTCGACAAAGTAGCCCAGCGTGCCGGTCAGATACCGGTCCAGTTTGTGCCCGCCATCAAAGCGCACCTGCTCTCCAAGCAGGCAGGTGCTGATCCCAAGACGAATCGTCGGTCCCTCGATGGGATGCTGCTCTTTGTCTGACATCTGTTCCTCCTTCCAGGTCACGGGGCCTGCCCCAGCATGCGGGGCGGTGTCGCTCAGGAGCCTTCAAGCCGGTAGTCAGCCGGCGTACCCCACTGCTCCACGCGACGGTAGCGACGCTGGCGGCGCGGAAAAGTGAATCCGGATCGGCGCGCCATCCAACTCCGGGTGAGCGGCAAAGAGGGCGCGATCGCCATAGCGAAAAGCCTCCAGCACCAGCGGTAGCTCACGCCGGAAGATGGCGTACCGCCAACCGGCAGTGCCAAAGACGAGTCCGCCGCTCACATGGCAATAGACGTGCAGTGCAGGACCATCGTCGTCTTCCCGCCACTCGGCCATTACCTCGTCGCGCATCAGGCGCGTGTACCAACCGGAAATCTGCCGCCGATCATAGTCCAAGCCCTACCGTCAGGAACAGGTCACCCGTCGTGTCAGAGTGGGTCAGGGTGTAGCGCCGGGGCATCACCGGACCCTCAGCAGTCAGTCCAGCGCCCAGCCGGACGTGCAGTTTCCCGGGCTGTAGACGGCTCATGGCTTTCCCCAACCTTCTGTGTCAGTCCCTCCTGCCCTTGAGGCAAGGAGGGACAGACGATTCCCACCAGTACGGCTCTAGACCGGTGCCAGCGTCCCGGCAAAGATCATCCAGGCCAGCGCGGTCTTGGCCAGCAGGCTCAGCACAATATAGAACCGCTCGCCGAACAAATAGTTCTTCCACGGCCCCACCTTCTTGTACTGCAGGAACATGTTGATGGCAAAGATGTTAAAGAAGACAAAGATGGTGGGGATGATGGCATAGACAAAGGCGGGCGGCTTTGCATCAGAGGAAGACAGGGAGCCCAGAAAGTACCAGATGATGACGATCCAGGGAACGATGCCGGCGATACAGCCATAGATAAAGGCCCGCCAGTCGGTCTTGTCCGTCCTCTCGTTGTGCAGCTCCATCATGATGCCAAAGAGGTTCATAGCGGCGTTGACGCCGAATATCGCGATCAGCGCGCCCAGATCCCAGACACCCACCAGCAGACCGATCAGGACGATCATCAG
The DNA here is from genome assembly GCA_963714875.1 of uncultured Microthrixaceae bacterium. GTDB lineage: Bacteria > Actinomycetota > Acidimicrobiia > Acidimicrobiales > Microtrichaceae > JBAOHV01. The sequence goes on from CAVQQI010000002.1 coordinate 7,498, forward strand.
TGAAGAACTCAGGGCATACTCGTAGAAGCGGATGGGGTTCATACCCTTCTTGAGGTTCTTGACATAGCCCCGGTAGCCAATGCTAGCCAGGTAAAAGTGGGCGATGGCCGATAGCAGCAGGAATGCGGCAATGGCCGGGCCGAACCGCAGCTCGTAAAACAATTGCGGGTCGGGTGTCAGGGAAAGCGTATCGGTGTTAAAGCTCAAAAAGTTGGTATAGATGGGATAGGTCGTGGCGTTGCTCAGGACGATCATCAGGATGCCCTGCACCAGGTGGAGGAAACCCATGATCAGGTTAAAGCGACGTAGTCCCAGGAACGTCTTTTCCGGTGCGTCTACAACGTTGGTCGATGCGATAGATTCTGCAGACATTTCACTTCTCTCCTTTTTCTGTCTTTCATGGTTACTGTGGTACCTACCAAGCCAAGTGGCCTGGATTCCACAAACTGGTGTACTACCCGATACGGGTTCAAGGCTGCGTCTGGACCGACCCCTGGGCAGGAGCTTCTACGCCACGGCCCGGCAAAGGCGGGTCGGGATTGACGATCAGCCGGCGCCAGACATAGATCACGACCCAGGCCATGATGACCGCGCCGATTACGCCCGGCGCCCAAGTCCCCAGAGCCCCCAACAGAAGGCCACCGGCTGCCGGGCCGATGACGCGCGTGAGGCTCTCGACGGACGCTGCTACGCCCAATGCACCACCCACCTCCTCAGGATAGACCGACTTTGTAATGCTGCTGTTGATGACGGTGTTAAGCACGCCAGCCGCAAAGGACAACGGAGCCAGGACCACTAGTGCTCTTGGGCTTAAATAAGCCAATAGTTATGCAGCAAGGGCCTTGCCCTTGTACGTCCATTTGAACGGTTTCGCCATCGTGCGATTGTAGTAGTCGATGAAGTCCAGCACCTTGGCGATCAAGTCTTCGACGGAGGTGAAGTTGCCGCGTTTCAGCAGTTTGCGAGCCAAGATGCTGAACCAGATCTCCACCTGGTTCATCCAGGAAGCATGTTTGGGCGTGTAATGGAACACAATCCGATGAGATGGATCACTCAAAAACTCGGCCCGTGTCGCCATAGACTTCAGGATCCCGCTTTTGCCTTTGACGCCCAAATCGGTCACGATGTCCGATTCATCAGCCACGTAGCGCACCAACGACTCCGACTTGATGGATGTTGAGATTGTCAACGACAAAGTGCCAACGGCTGACAGACGGATCGGACTCGACCGTGCGCTTGATGTGATTGACAAAGTCTTCCTCGGTTCGTGTGTATCCATAGGAAGGCTCTACGACGCGACCGGTTGCCACTTCAAAGTTGATGATGAAGCACTGGGTGCCATGACGCTTGTACTCGAACTCCTGCCGTTCGACCTTGCCCGGCGCCATCGGCAGCTTTGGGATGCTTGCGTTCCAAGGCTTGCACACCACTCAATTCATCCGTGCTGAGCATCCGTTCGCCCTTCTGGGCCAGTTCTGGAGCCTGGCGATACAAGGTATTGATGTCCTCTACCTTCTCATCAAACTGCTCGTCAGGAACCGGTGTCAACCAGTACCGGATCAGATGGGGTTTGAGATCGCCATCTTTTTAAAAGCCTCGCCGCGTGTCGGGGCGAGATTGTCTCCAGGATGTCTCGTTTCATGATTTCATCGGCTATCTCTCTAGCCGTCCAATGGCTGATAGGCCGTCCCGAGTCTTCGGGATCCTCACAGGCCATGGCCTCTATCTGGCAGCGCTGGTCTGCCGTAATCTGCGGCTGGTGCTCCCGGTCGCGGGAGATCTTCCAACCGCTCTTCGACGCTCAGGTCGTCTAGAGAAATGGGGCTCAAGAGTCAACCAGCGATTACGCCACAACCGAGGTGTATCCACATGGATCCCGAACTCTCGGGCAATCTGTGCATTGTTCTTGCCATCAGCAGCAGCCAAAACGATCCGACCTCGCAAGGCGATTTGTTGGGGTGTGTTATGACGTCGGACCAGTTTCTCAAGACCTTGGCGTTCTTCATCGGTCAGTTTGATTTCAGGAGGTTTTGGACCAGGCATGGTATTCACCTTTGCTTTCAGAATTGGCCTACTCTACCCAATTCGCTCCTGAAGTCAAATAGATGGCCTATTTAGCCCCAGGGCACTAGGGATAACTGGCAGAGGGCTACGACGGCCTTATGCCCGGATCTCTCGCCGCTGGAAGAGCACATAGCCCAGGGCGAACAGCAGGATGGTGACGGCGATAAGCCCCGTCATCTGCGGCCACACCAACAAGAGGCTCTGCCCCAGGGGCAAAGGGCTGCCCAGCACCGCGCCCTGCAGTTGAATGGGCAGCACAAAGCCCACCGATCGCACCGCTGGCTGCAGGAGGGCAATCATCACCTCGCTGTACAGCGTATTAGGCGACAAACGCGTCAGCGTCAGCTCCAACTGCGCCTGGGCCAGCAGCTCGTCGAGGGTGCCCACCTCCACCGGCTGAAGCAGGGGGGCCAGTAGCCCGGCTACGATGGACCAGAATACGGTAAAGAACAGCCAGACGGCGATCGAAGCCAGCGCTGCTGTGGCCGGCTGGCGGAAGACGATGGAAAAGACCAGACCCAGCGCCAGCCAGACCCCGCCGTAAAAGACCGATGCGATCAAGAACCAGATGCTACGGCCGACCTCCTCGCCAGTCGGTGGCACGCCCAAGCCGACGATGCCCGCGCCGATGATCAGCAGCCAGATGGCCGCCAGCACCAGTGCCAGCGTGAACAGGCCGGCCAGGAACTTGCCCAGCAACAACGCATCGCGATAGATCGGCTGTGCCAGAAGCCGCGACATGGTCCGGCGGTTGAACTCGCCGTTTACCGAGTCAAAGGCCAGCGCGATGGCGATAAGCGGGATCAGGAAGCCCAGGAAGCCAGCAAAGGCCGGCAGCGGTTCCTGCCCTGTCGTGAACAACCTGAGCAGCAGAAAGTCATTCTCACTCCCGCCCAAGTTCTGGATTGCGGCGTACACCGTCCCCGCCGCGGTCAGCAGGATCAGCACCTCCAGGATGCGCATTCGGGCGCTGGTCAGATGGTCGGCCATCTCCTTGCCCACCACGGCCCAGAGGCCAGTCCACGGCGAGCCCTCGCGGGTTCGCCGCCTCGCCTGGATAACCTCAGTCTTGAGCGTCCATGGTCCGCCTCCCCAAAGTATTGTGCATAGATGTCATCCAGGCTCGGTTCCGCGACGTCCAGTCTCAGCAGCCGGCCGCCGGCGGCGATGACTGCCTGCGCTACTTCGGCCCGAAGGTCATCCCCGGACGCGATCTGGAAGCGGTTGCCGTCCACTTGTCGCACTTCCACCACGCCTGGCATGCCCCGCAGCACCTCAGTCAGAGTCGACACCGGTCCATCCGCCTGAAGCTGGATGTGATAACCGCTGCCCAGGACCTCGTGTGCCAGATCGGTCACCGTGCCCACCAATTCCATACGGCCCTGACGGAAGAGTCCCACCCGGTCACAAACCGCCTGCACCTGGTGCAGCAGGTGAGACGACAGCAGCACGGTAATGCCCCGCGACCGCAGGTCACGGATGGTGTTCAGGAAAGAGCGTGCGCCCTCCGGGTCCAGACCCTGCGTCGGCTCATCCATGATCACCAACTGCGGCTCTTTGAGCAGCACATCAGCCACCCCCAGCCGGCGGCGCATGCCCCGTGAAAAGGTAGCTACCCGATGGTCGGCGACCTGCCTCAAGCCAACTGTCTCCAGGGCAGCATCGATGCGTTGGCGTGCCTCGTCGCGAGATAGGCCATTCAAGCGGCTGATGTAGAGCAGGTTGGCGCGGGCGCTCAGCTCATCATAAAAGCCTACCTCATCGGGCATATAGCCCACCCTGGCTTTGACGCTCAACGGCTGTCGCGCCGGATCAAGGCCCAGCACACGCACGCTACCCTCCGTCGGCTCTGTCAGGCCCAGCAGCATGAGGATGGTTGTGGTCTTGCCCGAGCCGTTAGGACCTAGCAGCCCAAACACCTCTCCGTGATGCACCGCCAGATCGAGCGCGTTTACGGCGCCAGTCTCGCCATAGTATTTGGTTACTCCCCGGGTCTGCACTACCAGTTCGCCCACAAGCCAGCCCCTTTCCGCGTCTAGCGACGGCCAAAGCGCAGAACCGCCAGCGCCACTACGCCCACTGCCACGGCGATCAGAGCGACGCCCACCACACCCCACAGCGTGGAGGTCAGCACGGTGATGCGGAACTCGGCAGACTTGGTCGTGCTGCCTTCCGGTTTGGCCCGCACAGTGACTATATAGTCGCCGTTTAACGCCTTGTCCCCTGGCCGGATCTGGGCCGTAACCTCCACCTGCTCGCCGGCCGGGATCTCGCCGATCAGTTGGGGATCAAAGGCCACCGTCCAACCCGCAGGTTCGCTGGCGCTCATCTCGATAGCCCGCGCGGGCGCAGTGCCGGTGTTGCGCACGATCACCTTGAAGGGGGTTTCCTGGCCCGCGTAGGCCTCCCCGAAAGACGCCCATCGGGCGCGGTCACGTTCAGATTCGCCTCGCCAGTCACCTCAGCCATCAGGGCAAGATCGGCAGAAGTCCCGCCTCCCTCGGCCCGCACGACAATAGGGTATGTGCCCGCTGGCATCTCGAGAAAGGGCTTGGCTTCGACGCTCAGGCTCTTGGTAGCATTCGCTTCCAGCGGCAGGTTGGTGACTTCCTGGCCACTCAGCTTGATGGTCACATCCCAACCCGCCGGCACTTCGGCCAGCAAGTTCACCGAGATCTCTTCATCACCCTCATTGTTGAGTTGGACGTTATAACGAAAGGTGCTGCTCGGTGCGCCACGTACGGTGGGCAGGTCAATCTCCAGCGCCAGGCGAGTTGGAACCCGCTCCTGGACCATCAGCTCAAGCGCCAATTCTGCTGCAGCGCGCTCACTCCGCGCTGCCACGACAAATCTGTGGGTGCCCCCGATCACATCCGCCGGCGGCTCGAGCTTCAGGTTCACAGAAGCGTCCTTCTCCGGTTCGACGTACACTGACCGGACGACGGTGGCACCCCCGCGGAAGGTGGCCATCCATCCCTCGGGCATCTCGTCCATGGCCAGTTCCACGATCTGTGGTTCCACACCACTGCGCAGCGTCAGCTTGATTGTGGGGCTTTCGTCAAAGCCGATCACCTGGCTGGGATAGTCGGTAAACAATACCAGCTCCGGCTCATCCTCTGCGGGCGAACCCGTCCGAGCCATAACCGCCAGCGGCAAGCTGAGCAGCAAGGAAATAACCACCAGCACAGCAAAGAACATCCACAAGCGTTTCATCTTCATCTGTCCCCCCTCCTTATGTCAAATATGGATGAGCGTCTATGCTCGCCACCCTTTTTTGTTGATAGCAAACCTCTGTTAGAAGCGCATAGGACGAATGTTAGAGTTCCGTTAGAAGATACGGGGGAGAAAGTGCAAGTCCATCCTGGACACACTCAAACCAGCCCCTCATCGCCGGCTGGTCATAGCCAAGCCCATCGGGAAAGTCCACCCACTTCATGGCCCGGCGATCGTTCCACGCTTCAGCAGCCGTGGCAGATCTGCAGGACCGGTCGGTCGGAGCGCGATCTGACCGTTATGACAAGTCATCTGCTTTTACCCGGCCGGCACGCCACGGCGGACACATCATCCAGGTAGAAACCGGTGATCCCAGCCCCGTCGGCGTCATTGTAGGCGTTGCAGTAGATCCTGACCGTCTGTCCGGCATATGCGGCCAAATCATACGTCACCCGGGTCCAGGCCGTCGTGTCTTCATTGGCCCGGTGCACGATGGCCAGCAGATCCCCCTCTTCGTCCAGCAACAGGCAGTCCTGACGATCCCCTTCGTCCTCTTCCGAGGTAGAATAGACCCACAGGCTGAGGGTAGCACTGTAGACGTCATCCGGAAGCATCAGGGTTTGTTGTACCGAAGAATAGCTGCGTACATCCGGTTCATTTGCTCTGAGTCCCAACAGCATCGACCGGCTGCCGCTGTGCGCCAGGTCGGTGACGTAGCGGGCCGGTCTGGGTGTCGAGCCGATCACCCAGGCAGCATCCGTCTCAAAGCTACCGTTTTCGACCCACTCCTCACACACTTCACCGGGCAGTGCAGCCGGATCCTGCAAGATCATGGGTAAATAGATCGCCTGCAATGGGCCAGCCGGTAACACGCCCAGGAGGGTCACGACCCGCCGGTTGGACGTGTCGGCGACCACGACGTTGCCTGTGCGGTCGACGAGCACACCACGGGGGCGGTGAAAGTCGCCGGTGTACCCATCGTTCGGCTCTGTGTACTCGGCCATCACATCCCCTGCAGCGTTCAGGATCACCACACGGTCGTTCTGCGTATCGGCGACCACGATATGGTTGCTTTCATCGGTGTCAACCCCGGTTGGGTAGTTCAAGCCGGCCGAGATTGTCCGCAGGTGGGCAAAATGCCAGCCGTCAAAACTGAGGACCTGCAGCCGATGGTTGCCGCTGTCGGCGACGATGACCCGCCCGGCAGCGTCAGCGGCCAACCCTTCGGGGAACATGAACTCGCCCGGACCACTGCCATAAGTACCATAGGCTGTCACAAAGTGCCCTAGTCCATCAAAGGCCTGGATGCGGTGATTCCCCCAATCAGCGACCAGCAAGCGTTGGGGAAAGCCACCGCCGGAGCCCAGGTGCGGCGCATTGCTGATGCGCAACTCGTCGAGGATAGCGTTGGCATGTTCGTCATACACCATCGTCGACCCGAGATAGATCGTATCGGCCAGGCTATCAGGCACATGGGCCATATCGTAACTTTCCCGCTGTATACCATCGACAAACAGGGCAATCTCGGTTCCCTGCCAGGTGACTGCCACGTGATGCCAGTTGCCGGCTTGCCAATTGCCGACGTGATAGGCCACACCGTACTCGGTAGTGCTGTCCCACACCATGAAGCGCAGGTTGTTGGCGCCGTCCTTGACAATTCGCATACGGTTGAACCACCCATCACCGACTTCGAAGAAAGTGTGGCTGGTGCCGTCGTTCCCGTCCCAGTAGGGACAGAGCCAGAACTCGATGCCCCCTCCGTTCGGTTCAGATTGCCCGCCGCCAGGTAGGTCAGTGTGTCTCCCGCGTCAATAGACACTGCTTGGCTGTAGCGTCCTGAAACGAAGGTTGTACCACTGGCGGTGCCCTCCTCGCCTTGGCTGCCTTGATAGCTCCCGTCGAAATGCAGCAGCAGCAACGTGTCGGCATCATCCTCATATGGCCCCTCGATGCTGGGAGGCTGGCCCATGGCCACCACACCCGCTGGGGTCTCGAATTGGCCGGGTCCGGAACCCCGCTCGCCGAACTCGAACAGGGGGCTTGCGTCACGGTCGGCGATGCGTACCGAGTGGCGGCTGCTGTACCAGTCGGCAGGATGGCTGAGCAAAAGGCGGTCATCTTCATCGCTGGCCATGTAGCGCGAGTTCTCCAGATGATAGTGGACACTCCCAATGTTGTTCAGATAGCGCCCATCGGCCTGTTGGCGTAGGAGTGCATAGCCATTTTGGGGATCGAGAATGGTGCGCAGCCCGTCCGCCATCTCGGCCACGGCGTAGGGCCAGATCAGTCGCGGTGCCCAGGCAAAGGAGCTGAAGCCGCTCTCCTGCCCGCTGCCATCCACCGCCGTAACGGCATAGATGCGCGTGGCTGCATAAGTCTCGGCATAGCAGGGGCCTGGAAGAAGGCTGGCAGCCCGCTGGTAGGCATACGTGGGTGGAGCTGCACGGTAGACGTGGTAGCCGGTCACACCGGGCGAAGAGCTGGCCGCCCAACAAAGAGATGCCTGATCACCCTCGACCCGGACGGATATCTCCGCCGGCGCCGCTGGCGTGTCGGCTGGCGGAATGTGCGAGCTGAGGACAAAGATGTGGCTGGTAGTGTCCCCCGCCCAATAGGCCAGGTTGAAGGCTGTCACGTCCAGCCAGGCGAACTCCTGGTGATTCGGGGTGCTCAGCTTGAGCAGAGAAATGTTCTCCCTGCCTACCACGTCGATCACGCCAAAGGGGTTGTCGTGCAGGGTATGGCCGGTAGACGTTGTCACTCCACCAGCCACAGAGCGATTCGTCAGCAGAAAGCGGCCATCAGCGCCGGTCGTGCCGGAAATCTCTGGCGTGTTGTCGATGGTCGAGTCACCAGGCCAGACAGGAGAGCCAGTGCGCTGGTAGAGCCCCACCTGCACACCCACCGCTGGATTCCCCTGGCTGTCTAGGACCTGCAGGTAGTTCTCAGCGGGGATGTCGTACTGGTATTCGCCATAATAGCCACGGCGATACCCCTTGGTCGAAGAGATACCGCCCGCGCTGTGGCTGGAGTAGAGATGGGAATCGGTGTGCGGGGCGACGTCGCCCCCGCCCATCAGGCCTGGCCGCGGCCAGGCAAAGCCAACGTTGGCCAGCCCTCCCTCGCTATCCAGGACATGGACTACGGTCTCATAGATCCCAGACATGTACAGGTCGATCAGGCCCACCTGGTGGCTAAGTTCGTGCACTAGGTTCCAGTCCACGTCGGCGATAGGATCATAGCCCCCACTGACTACCCGGTAGTCGGCATCTACGAACCAGCCGCCATCGCTCTGACGATCATAGAGCGGTGCGGTAGAGGTAACGACGATTTGGTCGATACGCACCCGTTCGGTGGCGCCGCCGGGCGTCGTGGGATAAGTAGAGTTGGCCAGCGCCCAATTCATGGCCACGATCTGGCGCTGGAGCCAATCCTCAGCCGAATAGGAAAAAGAAGAGTCCCAGGGCGTGTCATAGGCCGTCACCATCTCCGGGGTGATGGCCAGGCGAAAGCTCAGTGCGTTGGTCCGGTCTTCAAGGCGGTTGTTCGCTTCGTACGTCTCAACGATCAGGTCCGCGGGATCCACGACAAAACCGACCGTGTGGTCGTCCACGACGCGCTCGCCGTCCATCGTATGGCCCCAAGGCCAGGCAAGAGTGACGGTAGTTGCTGCCCCGGCCGCCAGCCCGGGCAGCATGCCGGTCGCAGCCGCAGCCCCGTCTATCGACCACTCGTAGGCAAAGTCCGGGCTAGCCTGGGTGCCCTTGTTGGCAATGTGCGCCGTAAAGGTCACCACCTCGCCCGGCTCGGGCCAGCGCTGCTCACCCTCGGTACCCGGCTGGAGATACGGGATGCCGCCGACATAGTTCACCCAGTAAGCCAGATAGATGGGCGTCCGCCTAATGAAGGTGACGTCCAGGTCTATGCCCGCTGGCGGGGCGCCCGGCACGCGGCTCACCGGCGACTGTCGCTCGACGGGCTGCCAGGGATAACGCGCCCCTGGCAGCGGGTGCCCGGCCTGTAGCGAGGCCGGATCAGAGACATGCTGAACGCTGGGGACCGGTTCTGAACCTGGCGCCTCGCGTTCCTGTCCGCTGCTGACCATGGTGGTCACGACCAGCAGGGTAACCACCAGAATTGCTCCCCACCCGATGCGGCCTCGAATGCCAGCCATCTTTTCCCTCCCGGAGACCCACGCCGGTCCCCATCCCCCCTGAAGCCAAAAGGCTCCCACAAACAGGCGGGAGCCTTGTTTCCTGGACGAAAGAACCGCCTCTCCATTGCGTACACAGCGGCCGATCGGATCTGCCGCTCCATGACGCAGGTTGCGTCAGACCTCTGATCTCAGTATATCACAGAATCCCGCCAGTTTCAAGCCTGCACAGAGACCCAGAGGAATCAGGTCCGGCAGCCTCGTTGGCATTTCTACTCTCCAGGCAATTCCCGGCACTGGGCCGCCACTGGCAGTCGCTTGTAGTAGGTCCGTAACTTTCCCATGGACTGAAAGCCGAGCGAGGTATAGAGCGCCTGGGCTGCTGCATTGTCATGGGCCACACACACGTGGGCCACGCTCATCCCCCACTGCTTCATGCGGCGCAGCCCCTCCTCGAGCACGGCCCGGGCCAGCCCTTGGCGCCGGTGTTCCGGATGGGTGCCGACCGGCTCAAAATGACCGACCCCGTTCTCCATATCGAGCCAGGTAATGGCAAACGCCGCGATCTGGCCACCGGCCACCGCAGCCACAATATCCCGCTCGGGCACGTAGACGGGTGAGCGCATGAATTGATGGTAGCGCTCCACGTAGCGGTTAAAGGCCTGACCCGACCCAAAGGCCGCGTGTGAGGCAGCAGCCCGCGCTTCCGCTTCGTGTTCTCCTGCCACGTGACGGATCTGGTAGCCTGAGGGCGGCTGGGATAGAGGCAGGGTTCCAGCAAGAGGAAATTGCAGGTCGATCATGAATTCCTCGCTGCGGCAGAATCCTCGGCGGAAAAGGTGGCGATGGAGGCGCTCATCCTTTTCTGAGATCCAGATCGTTTGCAGTTCACCGCGTCCGTCAGCCACGAGCCGGTGGGCCATCTGCTCTTCGCTCCAGATCCAGGGGCGCATCCAGTGGGGGGATCGGTATTCGTCGGGATGCAGAAAGACGTCAAAGGCAGAAAACTGCGGCGACAGCAGGGTCCAGCCCCTGACCTCGCCCGTATGACGCCCCCAGAGGAAGATGCGCTGCCCCAGATCGGGACCCTGATCAAGAAAGTACAGCCACCAGGCAAGATCGCCTACATGGACATAGTGGGTTGGCCCCGCCGCCTGTCGGCCTGCGACGAGAATCGTGCGCATAGCCTCCAGGTCGGGAGCCCCGCGATACGGTCGGGCCTCGAGGGTCTCAGTTGCCTTTTTCATTTCGTGTGTTCACCTCCTCCAGGAATCAACTCGGGATGTACCCATTATACCCGGTGCGGCATCCCATGTCTACCCATCTCGACCCAGTGCATTTCCTCAGGATCATCGAAGAGCCTTTGCAGCGCTTCAAGCAGCCGTGGCTGATTTTCCTTGACCGGCAGCACGTAGTCGGCACGTTTCTCTAGGATTGCCTCCACAGTCTCCGTCTGGCAATGAAGAGCATCCAAGGTAACAATGCAGCCCTCTATCTCCAGCATCTCCAACAACTCAGGAACGGCTGGTATCTCATTTGACTTGTCGTCGACCTTCAACTGCCCCAGCACCACCCCATTGTCTGAGGCCCAGGCGCTCACCATATGCAGCGCTTCTTTGCCCAGACTGCGGTCATGAGAACGACGCAGCGTCTTGCCATCAATCGCCACAACCTGCCCCTTCGTCACCGTCTCCACGGCCTGGATCCAGTTCACAAAACAGGTCTGGAAGTGCTCTGCATCCAGAACCGCAAACACTCGTCGGAATGTGTCGCGCCGATGGAACCCCATGCGGTAACTGCAAGACAGAGGGTCTCTTTCAACCAGACCTTGAGGATTCCAGAGACCTAAAGGTCTGAGGCATGTGGCTGCGCGGATGGACCTCGGTTGACGGCCGAACCGCGCGGGGGTATAATGGACCCTGAACAGATCGTGTACAGACGAACAGGATGAACGTTTGGAGACACTGGTCGGCACTGTCGAGCGCATTACCTACTATAACGAGGAAAACGGCTACACCGTGGCTCAGGTTGCGCCCGAAGGTCGGGCCTACACCGTGACCGTCGTGGGCGCGCTCATGGAAGTGAGCCCTGGCGAGAATCTACGGCTGCATGGCCAGTGGACGACACACGCCCGCTATGGCCGGCAGTTCCAGGTCGAGCGTTATGCCACAGTGTTGCCCGCTACCGCGGCCGGCATCGAAAAGTATCTGGGCTCAGGCATGATCAAGGGAGTGGGCCCGGTGACCGCCCGGCGCATCGTCCGTCGCTTCAAGCTGGACACGCTGCGCATCATCGAGGAGGAACCGGGGCGCCTGCGCGAGGTCCTGGGCGTGGGCCTGAAGCGCGTGGCCATGATCCAGAAGGCGTGGGAAGAGCACAAGGCCATCAAGGAGGTCATGATCTTTTTGCAGAGCCATAATGTGAGCACCTCGCACGCGGTGCGCATCTACAAGACCTATGGCGATGCCAGCATTGACGTGGTGCGCAGCGATCCCTACCGCTTGGCCCGGGACATCCACGGCATCGGCTTTCTCACGGCTGACAAGATCGCGCGTGAACTGGGCCTGGCGCACGACAGCCCACAGCGGGTTCGGGCTGGCATCTCATACACCCTGAGTCAGATGGCCGACGACGGCCACGTCTATGCCCCGGAAGGCGAACTGGTGCACGAGAGCGTCCGCATCCTCCAGGTGTTACCCGGTCTGGTGGGCCAGGGCGTCCAGGCACTGCTCGACGAGCAGGAACTCAAGGAGGATCCCCTGACCTACTCCTCGCCTGACGATCAACCCCCAGGGCCGTCGCTGCACGAAGAGCGAGCCATCTACCTCCCACCATTCTTCTATGGTGAGGTCGGCGTGGCCAACCGGTTCAAGGCTCTCCTGGGCGTTGTCCCCAGCCGACTGGGCTCTCTCCGGGAGGCGCACCTGGACCGAGTCTCTGAACACCTGCCCAAACAGAACGAGCCGGCCCTCAACGAGGGACAGCGGGCGGCCGTGCGGGCCGCCCTAACACACAAAGTGACTGTGTTGACCGGCGGGCCGGGCACGGGCAAGACGACGGCCGTGCGCGCCGTGATCCGCCTGTCTGGAAGCCCAGGGCCATCCCTACTGCCCTGGCGGCACCGACCGGCCGGGCGGCCAAGCGCCTGGCCGAGGCCACCGGCCGCGAGGCCAAGACCATCCACCGCTTGCTGGAGTTCAAGCCGCCGACAGGGATCGACCTTCCAACGCAACGAGGAGAACCCGCTGGAAGCGGACATGATCATCGTCGACGAGGCATCCATGCTGGACCTGCTGCTGACCAATCACCTGCTCAAGGCGATTCATCCCGAGAGCCATCTGCTGCTGGTGGGCGACGTTGACCAGTTACCCAGCGTTGGGGCCGGCAACGTCCTCCGCGATATCATCGAATCCGGAGGCCGTGGCGGTCGTCCGCCTGACCGAGATCTTTCGCCAGGCGGAGGGCAGCTAGATCATCGACAATGCCCATCGCATCAACCGGGGAGAATGCCGCTCTTTCCGCGGGAGGCAGTCGACTTTTTCCTCTTTCCGGCCGAGGATGCCGAGCAGGCGGCCGACCTGGTGGTGGACCTGGTCACAGAACCGCATCCCGCACAAGTTCGGCTTCGACCCCATGGACGACGTCCAGGTGCTCTCGCCCGCTGCACCGGGGCGCGGCCGGCGTGGGCGAACTCAACCGGCGGCTACAGGCAGCCCTCAATCCACGCGGCTGACGGCCAGAGCCCGAAGCGCGTCGTGGGCTCGCACCTGTATCGTCCGGGCGACCGGGTGATGCAGATCCGCAACAACTATGACAAAGAGGTGTTTAACGGCGATATGGGGCGCATCGTCCGCTCTGGACCGGTGAACCAAGTGCTGACGGTGCGCATCGACGAACAGCCGGTCGAGTACGAGTTCTCCGAGCTGGACGAGTTGGTCCACGCCTATGCCGTGAGCGTGCACAAGAGCCAGGGCAGCGAGTACCGGGCGGTGGTCGTCCCGGTGCTTACCCAGCACTATGTGATGCTCCAGCGCAACCTGCTCTACACGGCGGTCACCCGCGCCAAAGAGCTGGTCGTGCTGGTCGGCACAGCGACGGGCCATCGCCATCGCCGTGCGCAACAACCAGATCGCAGACCGCCACACCGCGCTGGACGTCGCGGCTGCGCCAATAGCGGCATCTGCCGAGAGGGCAGGGCGCCGACTCTCTAATGCTCGCCCGTGAGCGGCACAAAGAGGACGCCGGTCACGTTGCGCTTTTTGACCTGGTCGCCCTCCTTGGTGATCTCCCACAAGGTCTGGTAGCCGCCCGGCGGACCGACGGGGATGACCAGCTTGGCGCCGTCCGCGAGCTGCTGGACCAGGGGCTGGGGGATGTGGTCGGGGGCGGCAGTGACGATGATGGCGTCGTAGGGGGCATGCTCCTCCCAGCCAAAGTAGCCGTCGGCGTGGAGGACGTGGACGTTGGCGTAACCCAGGCGCTCCAGTCGCTCCGGGCCTCGGTGGCCAGGGGCTCGATGATCTCGACGGTGTACACCTCGGCGACGATCTCGGGCCAGGATGGCCGCCTGGTAGCCGGAACCGGTGCCGATCTCCAGCACGCGGTCGGTCGCTGGTCAGTTCGAGGAGCTCGGTCATCAGGGCGACGATGTAGGGCTGGGAGATGGTCTGCCCATAGCCGATGGGCAGGGGGTGGTCGGCGTAGGCCTGGACCTGGTAGCCGGTCGGGCACAAATTCGTGGCGGGGCACCGTCTCCATGGCGGCCAGGACATCCTGGTCCGTGACGCCCCGGCGACGGATCTGGGTATTTACCATCTTCATCCTTGCCTCCCGCAGGCCATCGGGTTCAGGGAACCTCGTCGGGCTGCCAACCGATAGCTCGGTTGGCGTCGCTGGTGCGGTCAGTGCAGTGGTAGATACGCAGTTGCTCAGTACTGACATCAAAACGACCAACACCAGGCCAGCCGCCAACCACCAAGGCCTCCTACCCATACTTCGCCGGCTCATGCCAACATGTCCCGTACTGGCTGGACCACATCAACTATGCCAGCCCGCTTCGAGCACCCACTTCTCGTCCACGGCTCTATTGTATCACGATGTGTGCGGTTTTTCAAGAGTGCCATGGACTCAAAAGGGACCTCATATCAGAGGTCCCTCTTTCTACTGCCGCTACGAGACAGTCCTATGCCTGGCTGGGCATCCTGCCCTCGGCCTGGATCCGTTTCGCCTCGGCAAAGCCGGCGGCCAGCGCCTTGAGGTTCATCTCCTCGGTGCCGGCCGGCACCCGTTCGACGCACCGCCGACTCCAGCGCCTCGCGGCCAACCATGCCGGTCAGCCCGCCGACCAGGCCCAGGGCCACGATGCTGGCCGTGATGCGGCGGCCGGTCGCCTCTTCGGCGATGGCGTGTAATGGGCACGGCAATCGCCCGATGGCTGGGCACGCGGCTGACGTGGTCGAGTCGACGACGATCAGCCATCGTCCTTCACCTGGGTCGTAGAACTTGTCGCAGGCCTCCTGGCTCATGCACAGCAGCAGGTCGGCGTCCATCACCTTGGGATAGTCGATCTCGCCGTGGGCGATGATCACCTCCGAGCGGCTGGCGCCGCCGCGCGCCTCGGGGCCATAGCTCTGGGTCTGGACGGCGTTCAGGCCGTCGTGGACCGCGGCCGCCTCGGCCAGGATGACGCCGGCCAGGATCATGCCCTGGCCACCCTCACCGGCCAGGCGAACCTCGTAGCGGTCCTCCAGCGCCTCGCCGGGCTGCCTGTCTTCCGCTGGTCCATGCTGATCTCCTAGATCCAGCCCCGGCGCACCTTGCGCTTGCGGGGCATGGGGAGCCCTGGGCCTGCTCGATGACCTGGTCGTACAGCTCGGTGAACTCGGGCTTGTCCTCGTCGCAGAAACACGCCGCGCACGATGGCCTCTGGCTGGCAGTTCTCCTCGCAGCTTTTCTGCTGCCCGCACGGTGATGCTGTTGTCCTTGAGGTTGGCGCATCATGGTCACGGGCGATCTCGAGGTTGTTGGCCCGGCCAAAGGTGGTGTGGCAGTAGCTCACCGCCTCGACCAGCGCAAAGCCCTTCTTGCGCATGGCCTGCTCGATCAGCTTGTCCAGTTCGGTGACGTGGTAGACGGTGCTGCGGGCCACAAAGGCCGCGCCAGCCGCCATGGCCAGCTCGCAGATGGGGAAGGGCTGCTCGATGTGGCCGTAGGGCGCCGTGGCCGAGCAGGCGTCCAGGGGCGTGGTCGGCGAGGACTGGCCGCCGGTCATGCCATAGATGTTGTTGTTGACCACGATGGCCGTCAGGTCGATGTTGCGCCGGGCGGCGTGGATAAAGTGGTTGCCGCCGATGGCCAGCGCGTCGCCGTCGCCCATGACGACGATGATCTCCATCTCGGGCCGGGCCATCTTGAGCCCGGTGGCAAAGGCCAGCGCCCGGCCGTGGGTGGTGTGCATGGTGTTAAAATCCACATAGACCGGCATGCGGCCCGTGCAGCCGATGCCCGAGATCATCGCCACGTCGTCCTGGTCCAGCTCCAGCTCTCTGCACCGCGCGCAGGATGCTGCCCATGACGATGCCGATGCCGCAGCCGGCGCACCAGACGTGGGGAAACTTCTTGTGATGGCGCAGATACTCGTAGGTACCCTGGTCGTGTCGTTTCACGTTCGACTCCTCTTTCACCAGCGCCTGGCCAGCATCTGGTACGTCGCGTCGACTGGGCTTGCGGCGCGCGCATGGCGTCCAGGATCTGGTCCGGGGTGACCATCTGGCCGTCGGCCCGGCCGACGCGCAGGACCTTGCTCGCGGCCCACGATCCGCTCCACCTCCAGCGCCATCTGGCCCAGGTTCATCTCGGCCACGATGACGCGCTGCACGCGTCTCGGCGGCGCGCTCGACCACCTCTTCGGGAAAGGGCCACAGCGTCTTGAGCCGCAGCAGCCCGACCTTGCGCCCATAGCGCGCCCGGGCCATCTTGACGGCCTGCCGCGCCGAGCGGGCCGTCGAGCCGTAGGCGACCACGACCGCCCGGGCATCCTCGAGCGCCGTCCTCCTCCCACATGGCAGATCTCGTCCAGGTGGCGGTCGATCTTGCGAAAGACGCGCTCGACCCAGGGCTGGATCTCGTCCAGGCGGCTGGTGGGAAAGCCCCGGGCGTCGTGGAGCAGGCCGGTGATGTGGTAGCGATAGCCCTCGCCAAAGGGCGCCAGGGGCGGCACGTCCGACGGCGGGTTCCCAAAGGGCTCGTACCACTCGGGCGGCACGTCGGGCATCTCGCGGTTCACGATCTCCACCGGGGCCGAGCTCGGGCAGTTCGACCTTCTCGCGCATGTGGCCCACCACCTCGTCCATCAGCACGATGACGGGCGTGCGGTACTTTTCGGCAAGGTTGAAGGCCGTGCACGGTCAGGTCAAAGGCCTCGCGCACCGATGCAGGGGCCAGGGCGATGATGGGATGGTCGCCGTGGGTGCCCCAGCGGGCCTGCATCACGTCGCCCTGGGAGGGGCTGGTGGGCAGGCCGGTGCTGGGCCCGGCGCGCATGCACGTTGACGATCACGCAGGGGATCTCGGCCACGACGGCGTAGCCGATGTTCTCCTGCATCAGCGAGAAGCCGGGGCCGCTGGTGGCCGTCATGGCCTTGAGCCCGCCCACCGAGGCGCCGATGACGGCCGCCATGCTGGCGATCTCGTCCTCCATCTGGATGAACTTGCCGCCCAGCCTTGGGCAGCTCGCGGGCCATGATCTCGGCGATCTCGGAGGAGGGGGTGATGGGATAGCCGGCAAAGAAGCGACAGCCGGCCGCCAGCGCGCCCAGGCGCAGGCGCGGTTGCCCTGCATCAGTTGCGACGGTCACAGGTCACCTCCGGCAGGCAGGGCGCCCTGTCTCGGCCAGTTCGGCCAGCTCCTCCAGTTCCTCCACCTCTTCTGGCTCCAGCCGCCGCACGGTGATGGCCATGTCCGGGCAGTGGGTATCGCACCAGTGGCAGGCCGTGCACTTCTCCGGGTGGGCGACGACGGGCCGGCCCTGGCCGTTGGCCTCGAACACGCCCTGGGACAGAACTCGATGCAGATGCCGCAACCCTTGCACCAGGTGCCAAAGATGGTGACGTGAGCCGCGGGCGCGGGCGTCGTCTCTTGGTCTCCTCAGAAACTTGAACGGCGGATCGATCCGCCGTTTCCTCTTCAGTCATAGTCTTCAGCCTCCCAATCACCAGCGAGCGCCCAATTGCGCGCCTGTATTTCGGACTCTATTGTACCACCAGCGGCAGCAGTGTCAAGATCATGCGCTGACGCGTCGCCTCGCGCCGCGCCCTGCCCGCTCCACGCCAACCGGCGCCGGGTCTCGGCAGTCGAATGCCAACAGCGTAAAGCATCCAGGCCGGTCAGTTGCGGATCTGGCTCATTCCGCACTCCGAACGATGCTCGTTGCTCCTCGCATTTTCCATCCTGGACACAATGTGGTATAATCTACATATCTAAGACAGAAATTCGAATATAATGTGGAGCAGACTGTTCCCAGGGGGAAATCGTGACCGACCCCAAACTTGACATCGTCGTCGTCGGCGCCGGGATCGTCGGACTGGCCACGGCCATGGAACTGGTCAAGCGCCGTCCGGACCTCAAGCTGGTCGTCCTGGAAAAGGAGCGCCAGGTCGCCGCCCACCAGACCGGCAACAACAGCGGCGTGATCCACGCCGGCCTGTACTACAAGCCGGGCAGCCTCAAGGCCCAGATGGTCGTCGAGGGCGCACGGCGGATGGTCGAGTTCTGCCAGGAGCACGACCTGCCCTACGAGCTGTGCGGCAAGGTGGTGGTGGCGACCCGCGAGGAAGAGACTGCCGCGCCTGGAGGAACTGTACCGCCGGGGCACTGCCAACGGCGTGCCGGGCCTGGACGAGGATCAGCGGCGAGACAGATCAGGGAGTATGAACCCCACGCCACCGGGGTCGCCGGGCTTTGGTCGCCCAACACCGGCATCGTGGATTATAAGGCGGTGGCCAGAAAGTATGCCGAGATCGTCGCGCAGGGCGGGGGCGAGATCCGGCTCAACACCGAGGTGACCGGCATCGAGCAGCGCCCCGGACGAGCTGGTCGTGCAGACCACCGGCAACGAGGTCCACACCCGGACGCTGATCAACTGCGGCGGCCTGCAGAGCGACCTGATCGCCAGGATGATGGGCAGCACCGAGGCCTGCGCATCGTGCCCTTTCGCGGCGAGTACTACGAGCTGACGCCCGAGAGCCAAGAGCTGGTGCGCGGCCTGATCTATCCGGTGCCCGATCCCCGCTTTCCCTTCCTGGGCGTGCATTTCACCAAAAAGATCGATGGCTCGGTGGAGGCCGGTCCCAACGCCGTGCTGGCCTTTGCCCGCGAAGGCTATAAAAAGACCGACATCGACCTGGGCTACTTGCTGCGGCCTGTTGACCTTTCGCGGCTTCTGGATCATGGCCGCCAAGTACTGGCAGATGGGCTTGGGCGAGATGTATCGCTCCTGGAACAAGCGGGCCTTTGTCAAGGCCCTGCAGGAGCTGCTGCCGGAGTCGGACCAGGACGACGTCAAGCCCGGCGGGGCCGGCGTCCGCGCCCAGGCCATGGATCGCCAGGGCAATCTGCTGGATGATTTCTAGCTTCGTCGAGAGCGCCAACGCCATCCACGTGCTGAACGCCCCATCGCCGGCAGCCACGGCGTCTCGATCGTCATTGGCGGGCCATTGTGGACAAGGCTTGCTGACTTTTGGACTTGGCACATGATTGACATCGTCACCAGTAGAGCACACCAGGTCGAGCGGTATGTGCCCGAACACCTGAGGCATGCTCTGTTGACTAAATCCCAAGGAGAATTCGATGGACACACAACAGGTGGACATCAAGCGGGACTGGAAGGCGTCATCTTTACCGAGACCTATCTCAGCGCCATCGATGGCGAGGCGGGCAAGCTGTCCTACTGCGGCTATGACATCGAGGACCTGGCCGGCGAACGCGTCGTACGAGGAGACAGCCTTTCTGCTGTGGTACCAGCGCCTGCCGGCCGAGCCCGAACTGCAGATGCTGTCCAACTGGCTGCGGGCCAACCGCCGCCTGCCCAAGGTGGTGTGGGGCATCATGCACTCGCTGCCGGAGCAGGCCACGCCCATGGAGGCGCTGCGCACCGTCGCCTCGACCCTGTCCATGTTCGACCGGTCCTGCGTCCACGAGGAGGAGGGTGGCTCGTCGCTGTGCCGGTCGGTGAGCCTGACGGCCAAGCTGCCGACCATCGTCGCCTCTTTCGACCGGCTGCGCCGCGACCGCCCGCCCATCGAGCCCCGCGCCGACCTGGGCCACGCCGCCAACTTCCTGTACATGCTCAACGGCGAGGAACCGGATCCGAGCAGCGCCCAGGCCCTGGAGACCTATTTTGTGCTGCTGGCCGACCACGGCATGAACGCCTCGACCTTTTCGGCGCGGGTGACGGCCAGCACGCTGGGCGACGTCTATTCGTGCGGTGGTCACGGCGCTGGGCACGCTCAAGGGGCCGCTGCACGGCGGGGCCAGCCAGGCGTCCATGGAGCAGTTGCTGGAGATCGGCAGCGTGGAGAACGTGGACGCCTGGTTCGAGGCACAAGATGGCCGCCAAGCAGCGCCTCTTTGGCTTTGGCCACCGGGTCTACAAGGCCGAGGATCCGCGGGCCACCATCCTGCGCAGACTGGCCCGCCAGGCGGCCGAGCGGAGCGGCAACACCCAATGGTACGACATCGCCGCCCGGCTGGAGGAGCGGGTGCTGGCCCATCCCTACTTCCAGGAGCGGCGCATCTATACCAACGTGGACTTTTACACGGCGCCGCTGCTCTACGCCCTGGACATCCCGGTCGACCTGTTCATCCCGATGTTCGCCGTCGCCCGCATCGCCGGCTGGACGGCCCACATGCTGGAGCAGCAGCAGCACAACCGCCTCATCCGCCCGCGCGCCTACTACGCCGGGCCCCGGGACCGGTCCTGGGCAGAGATGGACGAGCGCGAGCCACTGGTGGAAGCGCAGCCGGAGGCCCAGTGCGTGGCCGGCCAACCGGCCAACTGCCCGGCTGCGCTGGAGGTGCCGCCACGCTTCTGGCCAGCTTCGGAAGCATCGCGCGCATGGGATAGCGCCTGCAGGCGGCTGACGCTGAACCGGCCAGCGGACGGCGGCACGTGAGCATCTGGCACCGGTCAGGTGGACACAACGAGGGCACGAGAATCATCATGGCCATCGCGTGACGCTGATCCCCGGCGACGGCACCGGACCGGAGTTGGTCGCCGCCACGCCGCGTGCTGGAAGCCACCGGCGTCGCGTTTGACTGGGACATCCAGGAAGCCGGCGCCGACGTGATGGACAAGTATGGCACGCCCCTGCCGGACGCAGTGCTCGACTCGATCCGCAGCAACAAGGTGGCGCTCAAGGGCCCCATCACGACGCCGATCGGCACCGGCTTTCGCAGCGTGAACGTCGCCATCCGCAAGGCGCTGGATCTGTATGCCAACCTGCGCCCGGCCCGGATCCATGGCCGGCATCCCCGTCTGCCACGAGGACGTGGACCTGGTGGTCGTTCGTGAGAACACCGAGGGCCTGTACGCCGGCATCGAGCACGACGTCATCCCCGACGAGGCTGCCGAGTCGATCCGGATCATCACCCGGCGGGGCAGCGAGCGGATCGTGCGCTTTGCCTTCGAGTACGCCCGGCCAACGGCCGCCGCCTGGTGACGGCGGTCCACAAGGCCAACATCCTCAAGGCGACCGACGGCCTCTACCTGCGGGTGGCCCGCGAGGTGGCCAGGCGAGTATCCTGACATCGAGTTCAACGACCGCATCGTGGACAACATGTGCATGCAGCTGGTCCAGCGGCCGCTACGAGTACGACGTCCTGGTCTGCCCCAACCTGTTCGGCGACATCCTGAGCGATCTCTGCTCGGGACTGGTGGGCGGCCTGGGCGTCGCGCCCGGGGCCAACTTCGGCCAGGACCTGGCCGTTTTCGAGCCGGTCCACGGTTCGGCGCCCAAGTACGCCGGCAAGAACAAGGTCAACCCCACGGCCACCATCCTCAGCGGAGCGCTGATGCTGCGCCACCTGGGCGAAGACGAGGCCGCCGAGCGGGTCGAAGCTGCTGTGCGGCAGGTCATCGCCGAAGGCGGAGCCGTGACCTACGACCTCAAGCCCACCCGCGACGATCCGACGGCCGTCGGCACCCAGGAGATGGCCGACGCGATTGCCGAGGTCGTCACGGGCTAGCTTCACCTGGTTCACCTTGGCTACCGGGACAACCCGAACACCACGCTGACGCGGGCACTGACGGCGATCTGGCCGGGCGCTACGCCACCGTCAGAGAATGTCATGGCGTCTCCTGCCTCCTGGATCACGTTCTGTGTCATGCCGCCCCCGTAGCGGGCGCCCCACCAGGCGTTGTAGCCCGACCACCACCCGTTCTGCACCTCCTGGATGTCGAGCGGCTCGCCGACCTGCTGATCCAGCTTGCCCGCCAGGGCTTCGGCCTTTTCCTTGGCAGCCTGGATGGCCAGTGCTCGTGCCTGGTCGCGATGTTGGCGCAGTTCGGTGGTGCGGAACTGGATGCCGTGGACATAGTTGACGCCTGCCTCCAATGCATTAGATAACAGCCCCTCGAACTCGCCCAGATCCCGCAGCGTGATGACCACGTTTCTGTGTACAAAAAAGCCAATGAAATCACGCTCTTCATAGTAGCCATTGCGATACCGGGGCTCGATGCTCACAAAGTCGGTCTGCAGGTGCTCGGGCCGGATGCCATGATCGGCAGCCACCTCCAGGACATTGGCCAGAATCCGATCGTTCTGCCCCTTGGCTGCCTGCAGATTTTTGTCCCAGGTCTCAATGCCCAACGTGAGGATCACCTCATCGGGCACCACACGCACCTCAGCCTCGCCGGTGACCGTGACACGGCGAGGCTCTGTACCTTGAACCGGCTCATCGGACCAGCCCGTGACCGTGAGCACCACAAAGAGGGCCAAGATCAGGCCCGCCACGCGACCAAAGCGAATCAGTTCATCTCTCATAGCTACCTCCCTCAGAGCAGTTTGTAGAATGACCTCATCCTACCAGCTTTGTATGACAGCTTTGTGACCGAAAGTGTACACGCCGTGGACAGAATCATGAGACATCGGAGCCGCAGAGGATGGGAAAGCCCGGCCAAGCATGAGGTCGGCCGGGCAGGTGTGAGTACCGGTCTGAAGCGAACGCGTTGTTCAGGCAATCGGCAGGGTGAAGGTCACTGTCGTCCCCTGGCCCTCCTGGCTCTCCAGCCAGAGCTGGCCGCCGTGGGCCTCGACCAGCGCCGGGGCGATGGCCAGGCCCAGGCCGCTGCCGCCCTCGGCGCGGGAGCGGGCTCGGTCGGCGCGGTAAAAACGCTCGCCGATGCGCGCCAGCTCCTCGGCGGAGATGCCGATGCCCTTGTCCTCACCCGGACCTCGACCGTGCCGTCGAAACCGCCGGCCACGCGGACCCGGACCGTGCCGCCCGGCGGCGAGTACTTGATGGCATTGTCCAGCAGGTTGACCAGCACCTGCTCGATGCGGTCGGCGTCGGCCAGGGCCAGGGGCGCGCCGGGTCGCCGTCCACGACCAGGCGACACTCTCCGCGCCTCGGCCTGGGGAGTCAGCTTGCGCACCGTGGATCGGGCCAGTGCGGCCAGGTCCAGCGGCTCGCGCTGCAGGTTCAGCGCCTCCGAATCGGCGCGGGACAGGATCAGCAGGTCGTTGACCAGGCGGATCAGCCGGTCGGTCTCCGCTTCGACCGTCTCCAGGAAGCGGTCGCGGACCTCGGGGTCGTCCACCGCGCCGTCGCGCAGCGTCTCGACGGTGCCCTTGACCGCCGTCAGCGGCGTGCGCAGCTCGTGGGAGACGTTGGCCACAAAGTCGGTCTGCATCTGGCGGGCGGCGCGCAGGCGGGCCGTCATGTCGTTGAACGCCCGGCTCAGGCGGCCCAGCTCGTCGCGGGAGTGCGACCGGCACCTGCTGGTCGAGGTTGCCCTCGCGCCACGGCCCCGGCGGCCGTCGTCAGGCGGCGCACGGGCCGGGCGATCGCCCGCGACAGCAGCAGTCCGACAACCGCCGAGAGCAGCAGGGCGACGAGCCGTGGACAGCAGCCAGCGAGCGCGCAGGTCGCCGACAGCACGGCCGTCACGTCGCTCAGGGGCTGGCTGAGGTAGACGACGCCCACCAGCTTGCCCTCGACCAGCAGCGGCAAGGCCAGGTGCATGGCCGGCTGCCGGCCGCCTGGTCGGTGCGGCTGGCGTACTGGCCGGCCAGGGCCTGGACCACCAGCGGATCGCCGCTCAGGTCGGCGCCCTGGTCTGCTCCTGGAGCGAGTCGACCAGCACCATGCCCTGGGCGTCGAGATCGCGGATGCGGGTGTCGAGCTGGGAGCTGAGTTGCAGCGAGGCGTCGGCCAGATAGCTCAGGTCGAGGTCGCCCAGCGGCACCTCGTCCGGGCAGCGGCGCGACGTTCTGCGCCTGCAATCGAGATGTTGCTCGCGCTGCTGTTGCTGGACGGTGTTGAAGCCGCGGCATTCTGGCCGGTCTCAGGGGCACCTCGGCCACGGCGCCGGGGATGAGCGCCTGGGCCGTGATGCTGGCCTGGGCCAGCCAGGCTGTCCTCCATCGCCTCCAGAAAGTAGCGCTCCAGCAGCGACAGCAGCAGAAAGCCGGACAGTCCCATGGCCACGACGATGACGGCCAGGTGGCTCAAGCGTCAGCCGGCTGCGAATGCTGGCAGAACACCGGAGTCACTGGCCTTCGCTGCTCATCGGCCACTGCCAGCTTGTAGCCCACGCCGCGCACGGTGACGATGATTTCCGCCCCCGGCGCCGCCTCGCGCAGCTTGGCGCGCAGGCGCTTGACGGCTGCGTCCACCACGCGCAGGTCGCCATAGTAGTCATAGCCCCACACCTGCTCCAGCAGTTGCTCGCGGCTGAGCACCTGCCCGGCGTGCAGCGCCAGGGTGTGCAGCAGGTCGAACTCCAGGGCGGTGAGGTCCAGCGTCGGCGCCGTGCCCAGCGGGCCTCGTGGCGGGCGGGATCGACGTGCAGCGCGCCGGCCTGGATCGCCGCCGCCGCCGTCTCCGCCGGGCGGGGTGCGGCCCGGCGCAGCACGTTCTTGACCCGGGCCATCAGCTCGCGCACGCTGAAGGGCTTGACCACATAGTCGTCGGCGCCCAGTTCCAGGCCGACGACGCGGTCCACCTCCTCGTCGCGGGCGGTGAGCATGATGATCGGCACGTCGCGCTCGCGGCGCAGCGCGCGGCAGACCTCCAGGCCATCGAGGCGGGGCAGCATCAGGTCGAGGATGATCAGGTCGGGCTCAGCTCGCGGCGGGCCAGGGCCAGCGCCTCCTCGCCGTCGCGGGCGATGAGCACCTCGTAGTTGTCCCGTTTCAGGTTGTAGGCCAGCACGTCCACGATGGGCGGCTCGTCGTCGACGATCAGGATCCGGTCAGACATATTTCCTCCAGCATGACTTCAGTATCCGATCTTAGCAGAAAGCGGACGACCCGTCAAGCAGTCCTGTGACAGCATGGTGACAGCATGGATAGAATGCGCGTAGGGGCGAGCTATGTCAGAAGGTCCATCGTCCGACCCTGGTTCGTGTACTGCGCAGGAGATTCTACACGACTGCCGATCTGTGGACATGCTCAGCCCTGCTATAATTTATATAGTTTTAACTTGACAAATCCGGGCAGTGATGACAGAATACGAATGCACCGGGAGAGCCGGATAGAACGAAGGAAATTAATCAACTCACAGGAGGAAAAAAGAACCATGGCACACAAACTACCCGATCTGCCGTACGCATACGATGCCCTGGAGCCGTACATTGACGAGCAGACGATGCGCTTGCATCATGACATCCATCATGCCGGTTATGTGACGGGTTTGAACAACGCGGAAGCCAAACTGGCCGCGGCGCGCAAGGCGGACGATTATGCCTTGGTGAAACACTGGTCCCGTGAAGCCGCTTTCCACGGGTCAGGTCACCTTCTGCACAGCATCTTTTGGCCGAACATGATCGCCGCCTCCAAGGCCAAAGCTGAACCCGGGGGCGCGCTGGCCAAGGCCATCGACCGCGACTTTGGCAGCTTTGAGGCATTCAAAGCCCAGTTCGTCGCCGCGTCGATTGCCGTCGAAGGGCAGCGGCTGGGGCATCCTGGCCTATCCGCCCGGCCGACGAGCAGCCTTGTCATCCTGACCGCCGAAAAACACCAGAATCTGACCCAGTGGGGCGTAGTCCCCTGCTGGTGCTGGACGTATGGGAGCACGCCTACTATCTCAAGTACCAGAACCGCCGCGGCGAGTACGTCAAGAACTTTTTCAACATCATCAACTGGGATGACGTCGCGGACCGCTACGAAAAAGCACGCGGCTAGCTCGCCGGTTCACAGGGCTTGATTCAGGTGGATCGATCAAAAGGACGCCGCGAGCGGCGTCCTTTTTTCCTGATAGTCGTCCTCGTGAGCCCACAGCTTCGCGGCCAGATGCTTCGGGACGTCACAAGGATTCGGTGCTGTATGCGGCAATTTGCAGCCAGCGATTGACCCCAAATGATGTCCCACATTCTCTTCGGTGTGATGTACAGAGGAGGATCTGATGAGTGAATCAACCGACCCGCAGGCACAGGCAATGATTGACAATATGCCGGACAAGACGGGCAAGTCACTGACGGAATGGTACGAGGTCATCGCCGCTGCTGGATTGGACAAGCACGGCGACATTATGAAACTGCTGAAAGGGGAGCATGACGTCACCCATGGGTATGCCAATACCATATCCATCCTCTACCGGCAGCAGGCCGCTGGACGGGCCTCCCCCAGAAGAAGACCTGGTCAACGCACAGTATGCGGGCGCCAAGGCCGACCTGCGGCCCGTGTATGACGCCGTGCTGGCCGCAGCTTCCAAGTTCGGCCCCGATGTCGAAATCGCCCCCAAAAAGACTTATGTAAGCCTGCGCCGCAGCAAGCAGTTTGCGATTGTCCAGCCGGCGACGCGCAGCAGGGTTAATCTGGGGTTCAACCTGAAAGGGGTGGAAGCGACAGATCGCCTGGAAGGGGGCAAAGTCTTTGGCGGCATGTGCACGCACCGGGTGCGGCTTGCGTCCCCGTCCGACGTGGACAAAGAGCTAGTTGCCTGGCTGCAGCAAGCGTACGAGCAGGCATGAACAGCCGCGGGCCAGCCATGGCTGAATCTCGAGCCGCAACTCGGACAGACAGGAGACCAAAGTATGTCTAACGCCATCTTTCAAGTGCCGGTTCCCGTCAACGAACCGGTTTTCGACTATGCCCCCGGCACGCCCGAGCGGGCGCACCTGAAAGACGCCTTGCGCGAGCTCGCTTCGCAGCCAGATCGAGATCCCGCTGCTCATCGGCGGCGAGGAGGTCCGCACCGGACACACCGGCCAGGCGGTCATGCCCCACGACCACGGCCACGTGCTGGCCACCTACCACAAGGCCGGTCCGGCCGAGGTCCAGCGGGCCATCGAGGCGGCGGACGAAGCCTGGCAGGAGTGGAGCCGCATGCCCTGGGAGGCGCGGGCCGCCGTCTTTCTCAAAGCCGCCGACATCCTGACCTGCCGCCGCCGCGCCGAGATCAACGCCGCGTCCATGCTCGACCTGAGCAAAACCGCCCACCAGTCCGAGATCGACGCCGTGGCCGAGCTGGCCGATTTCTGGCGCTTCAACCCCTACTATCATGATGCAGATCATGCAGCCCCAGCCGGGCAACGCGCCCAGCGTGTGGAACATGAGCGAGCAGCGCCCGCTGGAGGGGTTTGTCTTTGCCGCCACGCCGTTCAACTTTGCCAGCATCGCCGGCAACCTGCCCAGCGCCCCGGCCATGATGGGCAACACCGTGCTCTGGAAGCCGGCCTCGTCGGCGGTCTATAGCGGCTAGCAGATCATGCGCGTCCTGGAGGACGCCGGGCTGCCGCCGGGCGTCATCAACTTTCTGCCGGGCGACGGCGCGGCGGTCGGCGACCCGGTGCTGAGCCACCCCGACCTGGCCGGTGTGCACTTTCACCGGCAGCACCCGCGTCTTCCAGGGCATCTGGCGGACGGTGGGGCCGAACATCGGCCGCTACCGCGCCTACCCGCGCATCGTCGGCGAGACGGGCGGCAAGGATTTCGTCGTGGCCCACGCCTCGGCCGACGTGCCGGCGCTGATCACCGCCCTGCTGCGCGGCGCGTTCGAGTACCAGGGCCAAAAATGCTCGGCCGCCAGCCGGGCCTACATCCCCGAGAGCCTGTGGCCCGACGTGCGCGACGGCCTGCTGGCCGAGTTGAGCAGCGTCCAGGTCGGGCGACGTGACGCGATTTCTGCAACTTTATGGGGGCGGTCATCGACGCCGGCGGCCTACCGAAGAATCGTCGAGTACATCGAGCTGGCCCGCGCGTCGTCCGAGACCGAGATCCTGGCCGGCGGCGCCTACGACGACAGCGAGGGCTACTTTGTCCAGCCGACGGTGGTGCTGACCCAGAATCCGCGCCACCGGCTGATGGAGGAGGAGATTTTCGGCCCGGTGCTGACTGTCTACGTCTATCCCGACGACGAGTACGCCGAGACCCTGCGCCTGTGCGATGTCGACCTCACCCTACGGCCTGACCGGCGCGGTCTTTGCCCAGGACCGGCGGGCGGTGCACCAGGCGGTCAATGCGTTGCGCCACGCCGCCGGCAACTTTTACATCAACGACAAGCCGACGGGCGCCGTGGTGGGGCTGCAGCCCTTCGGCGGGAGCCGCGCCTCGGGCACCAACGACAAGGCGGGCAGCCCCCTCAACCTGGAGCGCTGGGTCACGCCGCGCACCATCAAGGAGAATTTTTGCCCGCCGACCGATTATCGCTATCCGTTCATGGCAGAATCGTAATCAGCGTAGCACAGGGGCGTCTCCGGGGACGCCTCTCTTGCTTCCCTTCACCAGCAATGCTCATGGTTTCGCTCGACCGGCGGGCCAGAAACCTATCCGCGCTGGCGATACAGGTCGGGATCTACGACTGAGGCCATCTTGGCCGTATCCAGATCGCCCGCCAGGAACCGGTTGATCCGACGCGCCTGATCGAGCGGATTGGACAACACATCGGCATAATCCACATAGAGCACGTCGACGTAGGGGCGATCTGCAAGCCATGATTGCACCTGCTGCACATGCCTGCCATAGAGCCCGGCCAGCCTGTCATCGGGCACGTCGTCGACTGGCTCTCCACGCCGGATGAGCATCTGTCGCTGGGAAGCAAGTACCTCGTCCATCTCGCGCTGCATGAAAATGACCTTGTAGATATAGTCCGGCGGCAGGTGTTTGAGAAGGGCAGCGATCATCTTGACGGCTTGCCCCTGAGCCTTTGGCAGCCACTCGCGGTCGTGCTCGATCTGCTTCACCCGCTCGAACTCGTAATAGCCCTTGGGGTTGTCATCGTCCGGCCCACGCACGTGATCGGTCAGCACCGGCAGCCCACCCGCTTCCAACATCTTCATCATCATCGAAGTTCCAGAACGCGGCAGTCCAGAGACAACCGTAATCGCATCCTGCTTCATCATCCAGTTCTCCATATAGATCTCGCGTGCACTCTGACAAAAGCGTCCGGAGGATCCGGACGGCACTAATCCCTCAGGACGAGCGGCAGGTAAATACGTTGCCAGCCAGCCACCTCGACCTGCCGCCGAAAAGCCGGATGGACGCCGTCGTTGATCCAGACCGTATTACTCGTCACACCACCTGGTTGGATCTCGACCACACGGGCTTGGAATCCTATCGTGACCCCCGCGCCGCCCGGCTCCAGGGTTCCACTCCACTGGATCTCAGGCCCATCAACCACCGGATCGGGGCTCTGCGTGCTCCAGGGAGCGGCGGCCAGTTCCAGGGCTGTCGGCAAGGAATCCGTGATCTGGACGGTGGCAGCCAGATTGCCCGTGTTGCGCAAGCTAATCTCAAACTCTACCACATCGCCGGCATCGACGTTCATCGGCTGTGCCGTCTTGGCAGACGTGATCAGCACCGGCGCCGGTTCCAGGAGGACCGTGGTGAAGGTGTCAGCCCAGGGGTCAGTAGGCCACACCTGTATCCGCCCGTCCAGATCACAGGCCCTGGCCCGAAATGTATAGGTGTGGCCAGCTTGGCCGGCGAACAGGGCAGATGTCCCCAGGGTGCAGGTCAACCAGTTGGTCCAGGGAGCATTCACCGCTCCATTTCGCACTTGAACGTCTACGCCTCGCGCCATCCCATCCGGGTCGTCCAGGCTCCAGCTTACCGCGAACGCCTCAGATGTCCGTACGGTAGGGAGTGGATCCACCCGGGCTGAGGGAGCCTCGCAGTCCAGAAAGCCGCTGCGCACCAGCCAGGCGCTGCCCTCGAACACACCGAACACCACTTCCCCTGCTTCAGGCCCCAATCCGGCGAGATGCCAAGAGCGCCCTTCGCCGGGAACCAGGTCAAAGCCCTCCTGGCGCCAGAGCGGTTCGCAGTTCTGCTGCCGCCACAGGCCAACGCCGGCATCCTCGTGCGCTCCGGCCGCCCACACCCCCACTTCCAGGTCAGAGCCCACGGGCCGAAGACCAAGCGCGAATTCGCTCGTGGCCAGGCTGAGCGAGGGCAAGCCCCTCAACGGAAGCCACGTCTCGGTCCACTCTAGCGTCTCGCCGGGCCCCAGCGTGATAGAATCCCAGAATGTGGGCGACGGTCCACCGTGCAGTTCGACGTAAAAACT
Source organism: uncultured Microthrixaceae bacterium (assembly GCA_963714875.1). Lineage (GTDB taxonomy): Bacteria > Actinomycetota > Acidimicrobiia > Acidimicrobiales > Microtrichaceae > JBAOHV01. The sequence goes on from CAVQQI010000002.1 coordinate 37,656, forward strand.
GCCGTCGTCCGTCCAGTTTTCGGAGCCGATGGGATGCTCCCAGCCAAAACCAAAGCCCTTGACGCCCACAGCCACCTGGTGGGGAAAGACGCGCGCCACGCCGTGCCCCAGCCCCTCGTCGAACACGCCCGCCCAATCCTCCGCTGCCTGTGGCCGGGCAAAGAACCCCAACCATTGATCCCAGTTTCCGAGCCGGGCATAGTCGACGCCATTGTGAACCGGCCAGTCCATCGCCTGGCCGGGGCCGGGAAGCCGCCCGTCGCCGGTGCTGTGGACCGTGGCCCGATCGATGGGCACCACGAAATGCAGGTCGGCACCCACAGTGTTGGGCACGCCAGGCGCCAGCATGGCATTGTCCCAGAACTTGAAGGTCACGGGCGCGCCCGTGGGATTCTCCAGACGGGGGCTCACCTCAAACGCAGCGCGCTCGCCGGGCAGGTGAACGCGGACCCGGGCGCGCACCCTATCCGTCGCCTGCGTGTCCCACAGGGTCACCGTCGCCCCCTCACCCTCCAGGGTAACCGAATAGGCCCAGGGCACACCCCACTCGTAACCGTGCTCGTCCACAGGCAGACACCACTCGAGCCCGCCGGCAGCCAGCCACCATCCCTGTTCCAACGGACCCCAGTGCGTCGGCTTGATGACCGGATTCTGGTAGAACAGCTCTTCCCCCGTGGCTTTGAGGGTAGCGCCATACAGACGCCCGCCCAACTCGGGAAGAAAAGTGAGGCGCAGGTAGGGATTCTCGACAACCAGCAGTTCATAGTCCTGGGGCAATGGGTTGGCCGGGACATAGCTGGACCAGTTCAACCACAGGTAGTCCATGTTGAACTCGGCTGAATGGCGCGTCTGCAGATGGTTTTCATAAGGATAGGTTGGGATGGTGATCGTCTGGGTGGTTACGTCAACCTGTGAAGGACCGGCCTCGCCCAGTTCGCCCCCAACGACCAGGCCCAAGATCACCGCCAGCATTAACGACTGCACGCACGCTCCTCCTTGGACACACATCCGTGCTTCCAGACTGACTGGCATTGTACCACAGAAACTGGGGTCATGCAAAGCACGATGGACCCAACAGGGGAGACTGAATGAGTTGTGGCTGCCTCGTCCCACATGCCCGCTGCTCTACCTTTCCCCAGAATCAGTTCTCCCGCTACCGCCGCGAGTCTCCTTGACTTTGCTGGACAGATATGATAACATTGGTCCGCTTTCAGGCCGGGTCGGTTGCGACTGACTTTTTAGCTGATTCTAACGGCTACACCCATTGCTCTTAACGGCATTCTAACGACCGGCATGGTAGAATAGATGCCCAATGAGAGCAAATGTGCTGGCTATTGAGTGCGACTGGCGTCTGCGCAAGCTGATCCGAGCCAATCTGGAAGCAGTTGGCCTGAAAGTGCGAGAGGCCGTCGATTTTCATCATGGGCTGCGTCTCCTCTTTGAGGAGAAGCCCGACCTGATCATTCTCGACCTCGACATTCCGGGTGTCGATGGAGAACAGATGCTGCATGGCGTCAATAAGCAACTGGGGGGCCGCTTTGTCCCCATTGTGCTCCTGTCTGACGAATTGCCTGCCCGTCCGTTGGCGGCTGCCGTTGGCGTGGTAAGCCACTTGCGCAAGCCATTCGCAGCCGAAGCGCTCTTGCACCATGCAATTAGAGCGCTGTCCATAGAACCTGCAGGGTAGACCTGCACCGGAATCGGCAATCTATCATTCTAAACTGAATAGGAGTTGCATCCATGAAAGAGATGACACAGGAGAATCTCAAGGCTGCATTGGCTGGAGAGAGCCAGGCGCATATCAAATACCTGGCCTTCGCTGACAAGGCGGACAAAGAGGGCAAGACAAACATCGCCCGCCTGTTCCGCGCCGTCGCCTATGCCGAACGAGTCCACGCTATCAATCACCTGAAAGAACTGGGGGGCATTGGCACCACCGCCGATAACCTCAGTGCGGCCATCGGTGGCGAAAACTTTGAGGTCAATGAGATGTACGCTGCCTACCTGGCCGTAGCTGAGGAGCAGAATGAGCCAGGTGCCAAGCGCAGCATGACGTACGCCATCGAAGCGGAAAAGATCCACGCCAACATGTTTGCCGATGCCAAAGAGGCAGTCGAAGCAGAGAAGGACATTGACGTCGGCGATGTGTTCATCTGTCCAGTGTGCGGTTTTACTCATATCGGCGATCCTCCCGAGCGCTGTCCCGTCTGCAACGCCAGAAGCAGGCTCTTTCACAAGTTCTGAGAACCCTGCGCTGCTGTGTCTGCTTGGCGGCGCATCCAGCGCCCACCTGCAGCAGAAAAGGATGGTCAATGCAGATAGTCTTCCCATTCACAGCCATCGTCGGACAGGAGACCATGAAGACAGCATTGGTCCTCAATGCCATCAGCCCCAAGATCGGCGGGGTCCTGATCCGTGGCGAGCGTGGAACAGCCAAGTCAACTGCAGCTCGCGCCCTGGCAGCCCTATTGCCCGAACTCGAGGTGGTAGCTGACTGCCGCTTCCAGTGCGATCCGCGGCGCGCACGGAGCCTATGCGATAACTGTCGCGAGCGCCTTGCCAATGGCGAAAAACTGCCCATAACCACCCGCCAGACACCGTTTGTCGACCTACCTGTCAGCGCTACTGAAGACCGCGTGGTGGGTACCCTTGACATCGAAGCAGCGCTCAAGACCGGCCGCAAGGAATTCGAACCTGGCGTCCTGGCCGCTGCCAACCGGGGACTCCTCTACGTCGACGAGGTGAACCTGCTGGATGACCACGTCGTCGATCTGCTCCTCGACTCGGCAGCCATGGGCCACAACGTCGTGGAACGTGAGGGCATCTCCTTCAGTCACCCGGCTCGTTTTATCCTCGTCGGCACCATGAATCCTGAAGAGGGAGAACTCCGACCCCAACTACTGGATCGCTTTGCCCTGTGCGTCGAGATCCAGGGCATCCAGGCCGCCCCATCTCGGGTTCAGATCCTGGAAAGAACCGTCCAGTTCGAGAGCGATCCGGAGGGTTTTCGGGCTGAATGGGAACCCTATGAGCAACAACTCTCCGTACACATTGCGCGCGCTCGGGAGATCCTTCCCACCATCACCTATCAGTCCCAAGACCTCTATACCATCGCCGAACTGACCACCAGCTTTGACGTCGATGGACACCGGGCAGATATCGTGATTCTCAAGACGGCCCTGGCCCATGCCGCGCTGCGCTTGGCGCGCAACGGCGACAGTCCTCGGGAATCAACGATTGCCCAATTGGATATCCTGGCCGCCGCCGAACTGGCTTTGCCGCATCGCCTGAAGCGCATGCCGTTCGAGAAGACCGAAAATCAGATGCAGGATCTCTCGAATCGGCTGGAGGAAACGCGCAAGAAGGCGGAGGAATCAGCGGGGCAAGGCGCATCAATGATCGAGCCTGGCTCACAAAAAAAAAAGGAATAGCTGAGCAGGAACAGCCCGCGCAGCCCCTCGAGGTAGAGACCGGCGGCACAGGTGTTCCTATCAAAGGCCACATCGCCGATCCACTTGGCATCGGAAATGGCCAACCCGTGGACGTCATCACGCCTGTAGGGAGCGTCTTTCGCCCACGCAGCGTTGCGTCGCCCATGGATCGCCTTACCCGCGACACCGCCGGCAAGCGTTCTTCCACGCGGACGCGCCGCAAACGCGGTCGCTACATCCAGGCTCGCCCGGCCGATGGAGATATGACTGACATCGCGCTGGACGCCACCATTCGCCAGGCTGCCCTGGAACAGATCCGCCGCGAGTGCGAACCCGGCGTTTTTTCCATCTTGCCCCACGACGTGCAGAAAAAGGTCCGCGTCCGTCGGGCTGCCAACCTGATCCTTTTCGTCGTGGATGCCAGTTGGAGCATGGCCGGTGCTCAGCGTATGGAGGCAACCAAAGGGGCGATTATGTCCCTGCTGGTAGACGCCTACCAGAAGCGAGATCACGTGGGCCTGGTCATCTTTCAGAAAGAGGAAGCTCGACTGGTTCTGCCCTTCACTTCCAGCGTGGAACTGGCCCAGAACCTCCTGCAGCATTTGCCTGTCGGTGGCAAAACGCCGCTGTCCGCAGGATTGATGCTGGCCTACCGCGTTTTTCGCCGCGAGCTAAGGCTCGATCCCGAGGCCATGCCGCTCATGATCGTGTTGACCGACGGCGCGGGCAATGTCGCGCTCACCGAGACCCCGCCCCAGGAAGAGTCCGCAAAGATCGCCGAGCTGATTCGCCGATCGGGCATTCACTCCGTTGTCATCAACATGGAGCACGCAGCCTACGACCGTGGCCTGGCTGACCAACTGGCCCAGGCGCTGGGCGGCCCCTGTTACTGCCTGGCCGAGTTGCGAGCAGCAGAACTCTACCGGACCGTCCGCGAGGAGCTCGAACGCGAGTAGCCTCCACAGACAGACCCTTTTCGGGAGTGGAAAGGAATCTCCAAACCATGAAGGAACCTGGATCTCTCAAAATCCTGGTCTTGGCCGCAGAGGTCGTGCCCTTTGCCAAAACTGGCGGCCTGGCTGACGTAGCAGGAACCCTGCCCAAGGCGATACACGCGTTGGGCCACGACGTGCGGGTAGCCATGCCCCGCTACGGGCGGATCGATGCAAAGCAGTTCAAACTACGCCAGGTCCTGCCCACGTTTGATGTGCCCCTCCACCGTAGCACCGAACCGGCCAGCCTCCTTGAAACAACCTTCGGCGACGGCGTTCCGGTCTACATGGTGGACAATGCCAAGTACTTTGACCGCGAAGGCATCTATATGTACGCCGACGATGCCGACCGGTTCATCTTTTTCTGTCGCGCAATCCTCGAGGCCCTCAAGCACCTGGAATGGCAGCCCGACGTTATCCACTGCCACGACTGGCACACGGCCATCGTTCCCAACTGGCTGCGCACCACTTTCGGAGATGACCCCTTTTTCGCCAACACCGCGACAGTCTACACCATCCATAATCTGGCCTACCAGGGCATTTTTGGCTATCGTGTGCTCGAGATCGCCGGCCTCGACGATTGGGGCTTTTTGTATCATCCCGAGATGGCGGACCTGAATGAAGTTGTCGACCTGATGGCCCGTGGAATCTACTGGGCTGACGTCGTCAACACCGTCAGTGAGACCTATGCCCAAGAGATCCTGACGCCCGAATACGGCGAGCAGCTCGATCCTATCCTTCGAGATCGACGAGATCGCCTGTTTGGGATCCTGAACGGCATCGACTATGAGACAGCCAGCCCTGAGACAGACCCGCACATTGCTGTTCAGTATTCGCAATCCAGCCTTAACAGGCGGAGCGAGAACAAGTTGGCCCTGCAACAAGAGTCGAACTTGCTCGAGGATCCAGATGTGCCTCTCATCGGCATGATCTCCCGGCTGACCGATTCGAAGGGCCTTGATATCCTGGCCGACGTCATCGACCACATTCTCGACTTGGGCCTGCAGTTCGTTGCGATGGGCACCGGCGAACAGCACTATCACAACCTACTCAGCCGCATGGTGCAGCAGTATCCCAAGCAGGCGGCCGTCTTTCTGACGTTTAACACGCCCCTGAGCCACAGGATTTTTGCCGGCAGCGACATGTTCCTGATGCCCAGCCGCTTCGAACCGTGCGGCACCAACCAGATGATCGCCATGCGCTATGGCAGCGTGCCTATCGTGCATGGCACGGGCGGCTTGGCTGACACAGTCACGGACTTGGATCCGGCTGCTGGCCGGGGCACCGGCTTTGTCTTTGAAAAGTACGACCGCTGGGCGCTGTTCGCCGCCATCGTCCGCGCCGCCGAGACATTCAAAAACCCAGAAACCTGGCGTCAGATCCAACTCGGTGGCATGCAGGCCGATTTCTCGTGGACCCAGTCCGCGCGCAAGTACGTGGATCTCTATCGTCGGGCAATTGCCAACCACATTCACCAACCAGGCCTGGGCCCCTCCCAGACAGGACCATAATGGCCACAGAGAGCCCTCGGAACATTGACGCTCTCGCCGCGCTGGTCGCTGCCCTGGACGACGAGGATCGACGGCGGTTCGAGCGCATCTATCAACTGTCCGTGAGCGACGGGCGCCTGAGTCCCCCCGAGACGATGGTTCCGTGGCTCCGCACGCAGTTTGGATCGGTTGACGCCGTGCAGCGGCAGCGCATTGTCAGGGTTACCAACCGGGTCACGCTCGAAGGAGCTCTCTTCAATACCCTCCGAGCCCAACAGCCCATTGACGCACCCCTGGCCGACACCGAGATCGAAACCCTGATCGAAAATAGCATAGGAGGCCCTTTCTGCCACCCTCTGGCCGGTACGCCTGCCGACAGTTTCGGGCGCATCCGGGGCAGGTGGGCCGTAACTGCCTCCAACGTCGCCAAGTATGAGGGCTGGCATGGGGTGATCGTCTTTGACGAGCATCACCCCCTGCGCTTTACACTGGACCAGGTTTGTGATTATGTCGATCTTGGACAACGGTGGGCCAGAGCTGCCCATGAGAGCGATCCCGAGGCCTGCTATCCCCTTTTTCTCTGGAATTGCCTCTGGCGCAGCGGCGCGTCGATTGTTCACGGCCATGCTCAGGTTGTCGTCACCCGGGGCGTGCACTTTGCCCGGGTAGAAGCCTGGCGACAGGCAGCAGTGCGTTATCGTGACATCCACGGCGACAGCTATTTCTCTGACCTTGTAGCTGTGCATCGCGCTCTGGGCATGGCCGTGGAACGTGGCCGGGCCACCATTCTTCCTTCATTGACACCTTTCAAGGAAAAGGAGACGCACATCCTCGCTCCCACCCTGGACGACGATCTTAAGGCAGCCTTGTTTCTGGCTCTTCAAACCTTCATCAAGCGGCTCGGCGTCCAGAGCTTTAACCTGGTCCTCTACCAGGCGCCGTTATGTGATGTCCAGGAGGATTGGAGGGGGTTCCCATACATCGTGCGCCTCATAGACCGGGGAGAGCCTCAGAGCAACCGCTCCGACATTGGCTCCATGGAGATGTTTGCCCAAAGTGTGGTGACCAGCGATCCCTTTCGCGTTTCCGAGGCCATCCGGGCGCAGATGGAGGAGTACGGGGCATGAAGGTTGCCGTTCGCCGTGTCGGACTTGGCTCCTTGGGTAGCATGGGCTGCCTACTTGGCGTCGTGGCGGCCCTCTTGCCCAGCATGTTATGCGGCCTTGCCGCGCTGCTGGCTGTGCGCACGCTCAATCGCTGGCTGCAGAGCTGGCAGGAATTGACCATCCGCGCTCTGGGACAGGAAATCGCACGCATTGACCTGGTGCAGTTCCTCGGTCTGCAAGATCTCCTGCAAATCCTCCATGTAGTGACCACGGCCTCTGCTCCAACGCTATTTCTTGGGGTGCTGGTCCTCGCCTTGCTAAATGGCCTGGCCCTGGCCCTGATCGTCATTTTGGTCGGCTTGGCCTACAACCTCCTGGCCTCCGCCACGGGCGGTCTGATCGTCGACTTGGTTGCCGTACCTCAAGGCCCAAAAGCCGGCGGTGACACGGAATAAACGGTATCCTTGCAAAGTTGACATCTGCCCCAAAGCAGTGTACAATCCTGAGAATCTTTGGTTTTTTTGGGTCTCATAGGGAGGGGGTTTGCGTGCGTCTTCCCAAATTGACATCTCGACAGCGGGCTTTTCTGGATAGTCTCCTCGACCTCTATCAGGAGGCCAAGACGCCGGTTCATTACACTGACGTAGCCGAACGGCTGGGCGTGAACCGCTTCTCAGCTTATGACATGCTCAAGGTCCTGGAGGGCAAGGGATTTGTCTCTTCAAGCTACGCCCTGGCTGTGGGCCATTCAGGGCCGGGCCGCTCCATAGTCGTCTTTGAACCCACCCCCCAAGCGAATGCCCTGGCCCTGCGAACCTCGCTCGGCCTGGCCCTGGACGAGGAATGGCCAGGCGTGCGTCAGCGCGTCCTGAGGTGGCTATCCGAAGCTCGAGACGCCAACTATCGTGAGGCACTGGGCGATCTTTTGGCGCATGTGCCCTCATCTCAGGCCCCCCTCAGCTTCTGTGCGGGAATGATCGGCGCACTCTTGTTGAATATGCGACGCGCTCGAGATCGCGCGGAAGGCCTGAGCCCATTTCGTGCCTTGCGCGCCTTGCAGGCCGGCGGTAGTGGCCTTTTGGAGACCCTGGCCGGGCTCAGTGTCGGCGCTACCCTGTCTGCTCACGACGAGATCGATCGGTCGCTGACCCAGCAACTCCTGGAGCGTACCCATGACTATCAGAACACGCTGGACAAGCTGAGCAACGACGCACGGGCTGCTCTGCTCCAACTCCTCGAAGAGGCACTCGAGGCGCTGGACTAGCTCAGAAAACAAGCATAGAGAAAGGTCGACAGATGATCAAGATTGTTACCGATTCAACGGCGTACTTGCCAGAGTCATTCATCCGGCAGCACGATATCCACGTGGTGCCACTCTGCGTCCACTTTGGGCAGGAGCAGTTCAAAGAAGGCATTACGCTCTCAACCGAGGATTTCTACACCCGCTTGGCACAAGCGCCAGAGCTACCCACGACATCTCAGCCCTCTGCCGGTGAATTCCATCAGGTTTTTGACAAACTGGCCAGTGAGGGAGACTCGGTCCTGACCCTGACAATCTCGAGCAAGCTAAGCGGCACCTGGGACTCGGCCATGGCTGCCCGACAGATGCTGCCCGACGCCGACATCCACATTGTGGACTCGCTTTCTGCATCTGTCGGCCTGCAGTTGATCGTGGAGAGGGCCGCCCTCGCCGTTCAGGCCGGGACCACACTTCCACAGATTGTTGCCGACATCGAAGCGACCAAGAACAAGGTATGCATCATGTTCGTGGTGGACACGCTCGAGTACCTAGCAAAGGGCGGACGCATCGGCAATGCCAAAGCTTTTCTCGGTACCTTGCTCAAAGTCAAGCCTATCCTGACACTCAAAGACGGCGTTATCGAGCCTCTGGAGCAGGTGCGATCCAAACAAAAGGCCACAGCGCACATGCTGGAGCTGTTGGTCGAGTTCCTGGGAGACGACACACACCGGGCCAGAGTAGCCATCGGCAACGGCCTGGTTCCTGAAGAAGCGAGGCGTTTTGGCGAGCAGTTGACGGTCCAATTGGGCTGCAGGGAGCCTAGCTATGCAGAGGTTGGGCCTGTCATCGGAACGCACACCGGTCCCGGGGTTGTGGCCGTCGCTGCCTATGCCTGATCGGTCGTGGCTCCCAGCCCAGCGGCTGCGAAGGGGCGCTGCATAAGCAGCGCCCCTTGTCTTCAGCTAGACCTGTGACAGAAGCCTAATAGCGCAACAAGGCGCCCACGGATCCCACCTCTTCCAGCTTGGAATTCCCTCGGACTACTTCGACCTCCACAGCTTGCTCCAGGGCACGATGTACCATCGTATCCACCAGATCTTCGACATGGGCGACAGCGCCACCGCACAAGGGGCACTCTTCGCGCTCTGACAGCACAAGGTAGCGGCAGTTGGTGCAACGGTAGCCCGACGTCTCATAACCCGCTGCCACGAGAAGAACTCCAACACGATGCTCCTGCAGTGCCGCGAGTGTATCCGACAGGCCCACAACTGCGCCACTCCCGCGCTTCCACCCGGCGATCATCTGGTCGACAAGCTCGGCTTCGCGCTGTTGCGCCACTTGTTCGATCAGGTCTCGTGACCGCTCTTGCACCTCATTGATTGATGCATTCAGATCCACTTGAAAAGAGCCAATGACGGTATCAGCCAGCCCTTTGGGCAACAAGTCCTGAAAACGACTGACATTAGCCTCACTGCCGCCCAGGACCAGGCGCGTGCAGCGACCCACGTCGCAGAACGTCGCAGTGACATCTGCGATCTCTTTCAGGTTGCGCAGGATCGTTGCCTCTTCGTGCCGGGCAGTCCGCGCCGCTATCCCGCCGCGCATCCCCGTTACGCCTGAAGCGCCGCCATGTTTGGCTCGACGGACTTCCTCGCCCAGGGTTTCGGTTGTCTCGATCAGTTCTCCCAGGTCAAAGAGGAACATGCGTGCCTCCTCGCTGTCGACAAGCACCACGCCATACCGGCCATAAGCATCCAGCACGTCTGTAAGCGGCTTCAGGTAGGGCCGGTGGGACACATAGGCATAGTCCTGTACCGGCACTGCCAGCGAATAAGCTCGCCAGAAATCATCCTCCTGACAGGAAAACACTACCACACCCCGCCCTTGCCAACCGTATTCAAAATCAAAGTAGCGCCCTATGGCCTCGACGTCTTCCTGTCTGGCCTCACTCGCAACGCTGCCCAGAAGTGAGCGCATGGTCAGCTTGTAGTGATCCGTCGATTGCCCAGTTGGATCCACGTTCAGGTACAGACTCAAGACAGGGGAGCCGGTGCTCCGAAACGCTACCAATTCTTCCAAATCCCGATCAGTAAACATCAAACCCTCCTTCTTTCAGTTGTGGGGACAAACCCCAGCAGGAATGGTGAGAGGACAGGCAGTTCCCCCTCCCAGGGGCTGATCGCCTGCTTGCATACCGCCTCGGGATGGCGCTCCCGGGCATTGTCCATAGCTTGCAGGCATCGGGCAACACAAGAAACGCAATCCAGACTAACGATTGGCGGGACGTTCCTCAAGGGTCACGTCCACTTCCATCCGTTGACCATTACGCACGATGGTTGTCGTGACTACATCACCAACCCGGGTCCTCGTCGCCAGGTAGTTGATCAGATCATCGAATCGTCGGACGGGCTCGTCCCTGATGGCGACCAGGACGTCTCCACCTGCGCGCATGGGCCTGCCCGAGACGATTACTTCAGACGTTCCACCCCGCAAACCCGCACGGGCTGCCGGGCTATCGGGTTCAACCGTAAAGACAAGGACCCCAACCTCAGTGTCAAGGTCCATCGCCTCAACCATCTCTGGGGTGATCGTCAACCCGGATATGCCCACCCATGGATGACGATATCGGCCGCTGGCCAACAACTCTGGCACAACCAGCTTGACAACATCCACCGGGATTGCAAACCCCACCCCCGAGTTCACGCCCGTCAGGCTCCGAATAGCCGTGTTCACGCCGATTACACGGCCCTGGGAATCCAGAAGCGGGCCCCCCGAATTGCCCGGGTTTATGGCGGCATCCGTCTGGATCACCGCCGCGATTTGAAACGCGCTGTCGCTGCGGGGCAGCGTACGGCCCACGGAACTGATGATGCCGGTCGTCACCGTGCGCTCCAGGCCAAAGGGGTTCCCAATCGCAATCGCCCGCTGCCCCACCCGCAGGCGTGATGAATCACCCAACTGGACTGGGGTTAATTGCTCAGCCGGCAGGACGATCTTCAAGACGGCAAGATCCGTAGCCGGATCCACGCCCAGAACCGTGGCAGGCACGGTCTGCTCATCGGCCAGGGTGACCAGCAGATTAGGATCCGCCTCGGCCACGTGATTATTGGTCACCACGTGCCCCTCTTTGTCAATGATAAAGCCCGACCCAATGCAGGTCCCAAACTGTTCGCGGGCTGTCACGCAGACGACGCTCGGACTCACCCGAGCATAGACATTGATGACCAACTGTTCTTCAGCAGCCACCTGCAGCAACGGGTCAACTGCGAGAGGAGTAGGGGTCACTATGATCACAACCGGGCTGCTGTCCACCCCGACCACCTGCGGCGCGGGGGTGCTCATCAGCGTTGACAATTCGGGCAGGCTACACGCAAGTGTCCCTAGAACCAAGAGGCCAGCTGCCAACCAGAGACGTACTCGCTTTCGTGTCAATAGAAGTGTCCCCTTCTGTAACCGAGATTCAGGTGGTCGCTCTGCCAAGAACCCAATCCGATGTGTCTGGCCTGGCCCCTCGCCCTTCATTCTACCCTGTTTTTGGGGAAAAATCAAGCACCCATTTGAAACTCGTCCCAATCTCGCCAAACTTACCTCGGCGTGGTATAATCACAGCCAGACTCAACCGGCATCCCTGAGTCCGGAACAGGATATTCTTTATGTCCAGTAGCACTCATGCTGCATCTCCAACTGGGGCAAGGATCCCAGCTCTGATCTTGCTGAGTCTTGCCTGGATCAGCGGATTGGTGATGGCGCATCATTGGCTTGCACCCGCAGGGATGGAAGCCATTCCTCTTGCTTTGACCGGCGCGATTCCAACCGTCGCCGTTCTGCTGTGGCGGAAGAATCCTGACCTGCAACTGGCCAGCCTGTCTGCGTGCTTTCTGCTGTTGGGCTCCTTGCGCTACCTGACAGCCATTCCCGATCTCAAAGATCCCTCAGTGCTCGCCCACTACAACGACCGGAGCCGGATCACAGTCGAAGGGATCGTGCGCAGATACCCTGAGGATCGTGACATTTCGACCAACCTCTGTCTGGAAGCAGATACCCTGCAGCTCGACGAGGGCATGCGCACGGTACATGGCATGGTGCTCGTTCAGGTACCGCGCTATTCAGGGGTCTCATACGGTGACCGCTTGCGGGTCACGGGCCGCCTAGTCACGCCTCCCGAGTCGGAGTCCTTTTCTTACCGGGACTATCTGGAACTCCAACGTGTGTATTCGTTCATTCAATATCCCCAGGTTGAGCAGTTGCAGGAGCGGAAAACTGGCAACGCACTCTTGCAAACAAGCTATGCCTTCAGAGAACAGGGCCGACAGGTAATCGCCCGGCTCCTGCCCGAGCCAGAAGCCTCCCTGCTGCAAGGCATCCTGCTGGGGCTCGAGTCGGGGATTCCCACGAACCTCTATGCGGCCTACAACGCGACTGGCGCCAGCCACATCATCGTCATATCCGGCTTCAACATCACCATCATTGCTGGCCTTTTCTCGGCGAGCTTTGGCCGCATACTGGGCAAGCGCCGCGCCTATTGGTTCACCCTGGCAGGCATCTTGCTATACGTCCTGCTGGTGGGCGGCGACGCAGCCGTTCTTCGGGCTGGCATCATGGGGGGTCTCTATGTCACTGCCCTCCAACTGGGGAGACGGGCCACCGCCTATGTCTCCCTTTTCGCCGCTGCCATGTTCATGACCCTGTTGAATCCCCTCATCCTGTGGGATGCGGGGTTTCAGCTCAGTTTCGCTGCCACGATGGGACTGGTCTTCTTTGGCCATCCGCTGGAGCAGGGGTTCAAGGCTGGACTGACAAGAATCGTGCCAGCAGTCGGCGCACGCCGCCTTCTGACCCTTTTGGGCGATGCCCTGGTTGTGACCCTCGCTGCCCAGATCTTGACACTGCCTCTAATCGTTCACTACTTTGGCCGCTTGTCCCTCGTAGCGCCCCTGACCAACCTGCTCATCCTGCCTGTTCAGCCACCGGTCATGGTGGTTGGGGGCCTTGCCATGCTGGCAGGCATGTTCCCTGGAGCACAGCTTCTGGCCCAGGTAGTCGCCTGGATCCCGTGGCTCTGTCTGCTGTACACCAATACGGTGGTCCGATGGATGGCCGGCCTGCCGTTTGCTTCTCTGCAACTCGGAAATCCTACCCTGGCAGCCTTGATCGCCTATTATGCACTGGTCTTCGGCATGATCTGGCTGTCCCGCCAGCAAAAGCACCAGTTTCAGCAGATCTGGGCCCGGACCGCGGCACGATTGCCTGCCAGAGCTATGGTTGGCATCCCCGTGGTCGCCGCCATTCTGATCGGCATTGCCTTGACACAACTGCCCGATGGCCGTCTGCACGTGGCCTTCCTGGACGTAGGACAGGGCGACGCGATCCTGGTTACCACGCCCCGGGGTCAGCAGATCCTCATTGATGGGGGTCCAAGCCCCGGCGCTCTGACCTCGGCTTTGGGCAAGGAGATGCCCTTCTGGGATCGCTCCATCGATCTGGTGGTGATGTCGCACACCGATGGTGACCACCTCACCGGCCTTGTCGAAGCCCTCCAGCGTTACCGCGTCAATGGCTGGCTGGACGCTGGCTCTGCAAGCGAGGATCGCCTCTACCACACCGCCCGTGAGCTGGTCGAACGGAGGGGGGTCACCCACTTTGTTGCCCACCGCGGGCAGCGGATCGATCTGGGCAACGGGCTGGTATTGGATGTGCTGCACCCACCCTTGAGTGAAACCAGGCGAACAAAGACCGACGACAACAACAACTCGCTAGTTCTTTACCTAGTAGTCTGTCAATCGTGATTTGATAGGTGGTGAAAATGGCATTATCCTGTCTCGAAAACAGGGACGGATATGGCCAAGCACTACATCGTCACCTTGGATGCCGAAGAACGTGAGATGCTGAACAGCATGATCAACTCCGGAACGGAGCGAGCACGCAAACTGACGCATGCGCGAATCCTCCTCAAGGCCGATGAAGGCTGGAAGGACGAAGACATCTGCAAGGCGTTGGACGTCGGCATTGCCACCGTACAACGCGTGCGCAAGCGCTTGGTCCTGGAAGGACTGGAATCTGCATTGACTCGACGTCGCCCTCGACGGGACTACAGCCGAAAGCTCGACGGTGAGCAGGAGGCACGCCTGATTGCAGTAGCTTGTAGCTCGCCACCTGAAGGAAGCGCACGCTGGAGCTTGCGCTTGCTGGCCGATCGAGCTGTTCAGTTGCAGATTGTCGATTCTGTCTCTCATGAGACCATCCGCCAGGTCCTAAACGACAACGAACTCAAACCCTGGCTCAGGGAAGAATGGTGCATTCCGCCTAAGGCAAATGCTGAGTTTGTGTACCACATGGAAGACGTTCTGGATGTTTACAAACAACCAGAAGATCCCAGATTCCCTTTGGTGTGCTTCGACGAGAGCCCTGAGCAGTTGGTGAGTGAAACGCGCCAGGCCCTGCCGACGAAGCCAGGCAAACCCGAGCGGTACGATTATGAGTATCGCCGCGAAGGAGTCGCCAATACGTTCATGTTCTTTGCGCCACTGCAGAATTGGCGCCATATCAAGGTCACTGATCGCCGGACCAAAGCCGATTGGGCAGAGTGCATGCGTGAACTGGTCGACCTTCATTTCCCGACGGCAGAGCGTATCCGGCTCGTTCAGGATCAGTTGAACACTCATAACCCGGCGTGCCTTTACGAGTTCTTCCCACCAGCGGAAGCAAAACGGATTCTGGATCGGTTCGACTTTCACTTTACACCCAAACATGGCAGCTGGCTCAACATGGCCGAGATCGAGTTGAGTGCGCTGAATCGGCAGTGCCTCGACCGATACATACCGGACAAAGCAACGCTGGCCCAGGAGACAACGGCCTGGGCGACAAAGCGCAACAGCAAAGGTGCGACGGTCAATTGGCGATTCACAACATCTGATGCTCGCATCAAGCTCAAGCGCCTCTACCCATCAATTGATGGTTGACAGACTACTATCTGGGGCAATGCCGAGTTCCTCTTCACCGGCGATATCGGAGCCGAGGCTGAGGAGCAGATAGTTCCTCGAACCAAATCCTGGCCGCTGACGTTCTAAAAGTCTCGCATCACGGCAGCGGCGGTTTCTCAACGCTTCGCTTCCTGCAACGGGTGCAGCCTGGCTTTGCCGTTATCTCGGTCGGCGAGGGAAACCGGTTCGGCCATCCTGATCCTCCCCACCCTGGACCGGCTGGCCAACGTCGGCGGGATCACTCTATTGCGCCCACGGACCAACGGGGGACCATCGGATTTCACCACCAACGGGCGGGATATCAGGATCCGTACGGAAAGGTAGCGGGCAGTCGGACTGTCAGGCAATCGTCAGTGTCGCGTCTTTCTCAGGGCGGCTGTTCCTTTGCCACGGTCTTCAAAGTAGTGTATAATGGTTGCCAACTAGGCCGATCAGAACCCCGCGCAGTCACCCACCCCGGTGAGCTCCACACCCGACGGGCCCGGCGCCACGGTGAAGGTCGACAACGGCTCGGCGAGGATCCCCGCGGCGACCAGCTCGCCCTGGTCGGCGGGTGGCGCACCGGTGGTCAGCTCGAAGGCCTGGATGGCGGTCTCGCAGCGTGGCTCGATCAGCCTGGCAGGCCGCTGCCGTGGCGGGGTCGGTGATCCCGCTGAGCCCACCCGCTGCGGTCGTGGGAGCCCCGGGGTCAACAGGCCCCGCAGGTGACGTGGTGAGTTCGGGCGGAAGGGTCCCCTGCAGCACGTCGTTGGCGTCCGAGGTCCCCGACAGGACCCGGTTGGACAGCACCGCCATGATCGCGATCGCGACCAGCAGGCCCAGCAGCCCGAGCCCACCGATGATGGCCATGCTCGGCGGCCGCCGGCTCGAGACCGACGCCGGCCTGATCCGGCGTTCGCTCGCAGCGCCGGTCGACGTGTGTGACCCGGCTGGCTGGTAGGCGGGCGGCTGGATCTGCGGCGGCGCGACATCGGGACTGCTCGGCGCCGTCGGCCCCGTCGGCGCGTCACCCGAGCCGGCCGGACCACCCTGGACGGCCGGACCGCCCGAGCCACCCTGACCGCCCGGACCGGTGTCCGCGTCGGGCCGGATGGCTGGCCAGCCTCCCTCCGGCGGCTGTCCTGGGTCGGTCACCGCTGTCTGCGTTCCACGGCCATGGATGGACTGTAGCCACGACCCGTCGATCCGGCGCGGGCCGTGGTCGTTGTCGGTGTCGCCTGTTACCGTGCTCGTCGAGAGGTTCAGCTTCCCCGCACTCACCGCTCGGCCACCGGCGCTCGTACCGTCGAACCGTTGCGCCGAGCAGACCCGAGGGGTGTTGTGGCCGTCACCGAAGAGACCCGATATCAATTGTTCCAGCGAGCCGAGCAGGTGCTCGGCAAGGACGAAGTAGCGACGCTCATGGAGCTTCTACCACCGGTCGGTTGGGCGGACGTGGCGACCAAGCGCGACCTGGACCACCAACGTGTCGCCCTCACCGCCGACATCGATGCGATGGGCGCTGCGCTGAGGAGCGAGATCCACGATCTGGGGACCGACCTCCGCTCCGAGATCCACGATCTGGGGACCGACTCCGCTCCGAGATCCACGATCTGGGGACGACCTCCGCGCCGAGATGGCCGAACTGGGGACCGAGCTCCGGACGAGATGGGCGAACTCCGCGGCGAGATCGAACAGAAATGGGCGAACTCCGCGGCGAGATGCGGACGATGAGCGGTGAGCTCCGGGCCGAGATGTACCGCGAGCAGCGCAACAGCACGCTGGCGATGATCGGCGCCAACACCGCCATTGCGGCTCTTGTCGTCGCGGCGTTGCAGTTGTTCTGACCAGCGGGCAGGAGCGTTCGACCTCATCTTCGAGTTCGAACGGTGATTCGCGGTCAGGGCGGGGTCAGCGGCGGCGGCGGCCGGGAATCGAGCGACGCCGCCGAGCTGGGGTCTCCTCGGTGACGACTCCCGTGGCGCCCGGCCGGGCCCTGGCGACGAGCCAGTCCGGCATGCCGGGCAGGGCAGCGTCGGTGGTGCGCACCGCCGCCAGCACGGTTCGGGTGGCCCCCCAGCGTTCTGACGCCTCGAGCGCCGAGGCCATCAGCACCTCGTCGCGCGGCGCGCTCAACACCACAGCGCGCATCTGCGCCGGGGTCGGCCGGTCGGCCGATGCGACCTGCACGCAGGCCAGCACGAAGCGGTCCTCGGGATGCAGCGCCCGGAACCACCGCGCACCGATCGCGACCGGAACCGAGCGGCGGGACAACTCGTCGTGATCGACGAGCTCACCGAACGGGCCGACAGCGAGCTGCCAGTGCAGACCGACCACCGCACCGCCGCCGGGCACCTGCCACTCGACCGACGAGCCGCTCTCACCCACCTCGATGCGGTGCGGCACGAGGCGCAACCCTGCCGCCTCCAGCTGCTCGGCGAGCTGGTCGACCACGCCACGATCGACCAGCAGATCCACCCGCTGGAGCGGACTGGCAGGACCGGGTGCCGCCGTGTCATGGAGCTGCACCAGATCACCCAGCACGACGGGCTGGGAGCGCACCGCTTCGAACAGGTCGGCGACCTGTGCCAGCACGTCCTCGACCCGCCCGGCCGCGCCCCCACCGACGATCGGCGCCGGCACAGCCCCGACCGGACCATCCGGTGCGATCGTGTTGACCGGGCCGGGGCCGGCGGGCCGGCGGGGGGTGTCCGGCAGCCCGTAGAGATCGTCGGGCGAGCCCGGCCGGCCTGCACCTCGCAGCGCCACTTCCAGCGCATCAGCTGCGGTGTCGTCGATGGCGTCGATCTGCCCGGTCGAGCCGTCGGCCAGCACCGCCCCGTGGTCGAATCGAACCATTCGCGACGCGGCGCGACCTCGACCCGTCCCCAGGTGGTCGAGCCGACACAGGGTGACGGTGTCCCGGCCCTCTCGGGGGCGCACACCGCCGATCAGCGCCGCCGCGGCGTCGAGATCGTCGTGGACCAACTGCCAGAACGATGCACCAGCAGCCACCGGCCCGACGGTGTCGAGCGCCGCCGAACCGAACTCGTCGAGTGCTCCTGCTCGTCCCAGCAGCCGAGCGCACCCCTCCGCCGTGCTGAGCGCTTCGATCGACGCCGCAGCGCCGGGTCGACGCTCGACGAGCACCACCGCACCGATGGCGGCGAAGGGCCGAGTCCCGCCCATGGTGGATGCCCGACGCCGACCGGTCGGCAGATCCAGCGGAATCGGCTCGGCGAACACGGTGCGCGAGCCAGGCAGCAGCGTCGTACGGTCCGCCCCCAGGTACCGTCCACCGGCGTCCAGCATCCGAGCGACCAGGGCATGGCGATCCGCAGGGTCGGGGTCGATGAGGAGCACTCCGAACGGTGCGGCCGGATCGATGTCGATGCCCGGACCCAGGACGACCCGGGCGCCGCCGACGGCGCCACTGGTACCGGCGAGGGCTGCAGCGCCGGCCGGACCGACAGCGCCATCCATCTCGACGCACGCAGCGCTCAGATGGACTCGCAACGGATCGGTGCCGGCTCCGATCTCGGCGAGCACCGCAGCCAACACGCCGGCGAGCTGCGCGACGTCGCCACCCTGATCGCCTCGACCCACCTGTCCGCGTTCCGGGTCGATGATCGAGATGGCGCCGCTCGACCTCGTCGGCGACGAGAGCGAGCGTCACGTGTGCTGGCTCATCGCCGATCTCGAGCGCCGGGTCGGCGAGGTCGGCGAAGGTGTCCACCAACTCGGCCGGCACATCGCCACGCAGCGCC
Source organism: uncultured Microthrixaceae bacterium (assembly GCA_963714875.1). Taxonomy (GTDB): domain Bacteria; phylum Actinomycetota; class Acidimicrobiia; order Acidimicrobiales; family Microtrichaceae; genus JBAOHV01. The sequence continues at coordinate 56,641 of CAVQQI010000002.1, forward strand.
ACCCGCGCATTGGGCAGCCGGAGTTCCGCGACCAGTGGGGCGAGCTCGACAGGGACGCGATCGTCCTGGCCGGCCGCCCATTCGTCCCATGCCGCCCAGTCGTCGCCGGGCTCCATGGCCATGACATCGTCGAACTCACCCATGCCGTCTCACCGGCTCGCCACGCTAGATGAGCCGGGTGCGCCGGTCTCCCCCGGGCCGCAACGGGCTGCCTCGTGTTCCACCGCGTTGCCCCGTTGTCAACGAGTTCCGAACCTGGGGCGGAAGGACCTGCCCTGATCCGCCTCAACGCCCCAGGTTCGGAACGGGACCGGCGAACCGGGGTGAGTGACCCGTGGCGGCCGCTGCAGCGCGAGGGTCGACTGGCGACGTGTGTCCAGCCGCCTCCCGATCCACTCTCCCGACGTCGGTCGCCGCGACCCGACACGGGTTGCTCACCCTCGATGAGCTCCGTTCGCACGGACTGGGCAGGTCCGCGATCGATCACGCCGTCGCCAGCGGGCGACTGATCCGAGTGGCAAGAGGGGTGTTCGCCGTCGCCGGGTCGCCTGACACCGAGGTTCGACGCGCCCTCGCCGCGACCATCGCGCTGCGGGGCGCGTTGTCCCACCGGAGCGCTCCCGCCTGGTGGGGCATCCCCGGTTTCGATCTGGAGCCGCTCCACGTCATGCGGCTGCGGCCCGGGTCGAGCGATCACTCCCCGCTCGGCGTGTTGCACCGGCCGGTGAGGCTCCTCCCCCACCACCTGACCGAGTGGCGCGGCGTCAATCTGACCACTCCGGCTCGGACGCTGTTCGATCTGGCCGGTACTGTCCCGCCGGGACTGGTCGAGCGGACCTACGACACCATGTGGTCGCGCGGGCTCATCACGCCCAGGCTCATGGACCGGACCCTGGACGAGCTCCGGGGGCGGGGTCGTCCCGGCATCCAGCTCATGCGGCAACTGATCGATGAGCGGCGACATCTGGTACAGCCCACCGGCAGCCGCCTGGAACGCCGGTTCGAAGTGCTCAACGAACGGGCCGGAATCCCGATGCTCCGTCGACAGATCAACGTGGGCGACGACGACGGCTGGATCGGGCGGCTGGACTTCGTCGGCAAGGAGCGGGCGCTGGTGGTGGAGATCGACTCAGAGCTCCATCACGCGGCCCTGCTCGACACGCGGCGTGACGAGTCGATCACCCTGCGCCTCGAACTGGCCGGCTGGAACGTACTTCGGCTCCGCGAGGACGACCTGTGGAACCGGAGCACACGAACGGTCGATCAGCTCCGGACCGCCTGGTGGGCAGCGCCACCCAGGTGACCAGGTCGTGGGCGCGCCCTGCACTTCGGGGTGCCGGGGCGTGTTTCGGGCGCACCGGGCCACGAACCAGGGGCGCAGACGTGTGCCCTGGCACGCACAAACGCCCCGGGTTCGGGATCGGGGTGAAGCTGGGGCGCAGACGCGTGCCCTGGCACGCACAACCGCCCCCGGTTCGGGATGGGTGGGGGTTCGGGCGGAGGGAGTCAGCCGCCGTAGGCGACGAGCTGGGCGACGGCCTCGCCGGCCACGTCGGTCGCTGCGTCGGGCAGGATGCCCAGCCAGAACGTGCCGACCACGGCCAGCGTCAGCGCCAGCGCCGCACCCGCGGGGACCCGCACCTTCGGGCCGGCCAGCTCGGCGAAGTCGCCGCCGTAGGTGTTGCCGTCGAAGTACATCGCCACCACGATCCGCAGGTACAGGAACGCCGCCACCACCGCAGAGACCATGGCGATGACCGCCAGCGCGTACTGACCCTCTTCGACCACCGAGTTGATGACGTAGAACTTGGCGAGGAACCCTCCGGTGAAGGGCACACCCGCCTGGGCGAACAGGAACACGGTGAACACCAGCGCGATGCCGGGCCGGGCACGGCCCAGACCCCGGTAGTCGTCCAACGTGTGCAGCCCGTCGCCGCCGCGACCCATGACCGTCACGACGCCGAAGCTGCCGACCACCATGAACGTGTAGGCCAACAGGTAGAACAGCGCCGCGGCGGTGCCGTCGGCCGAGGCTGCCTCGACCGCCACCAGGATGAAGCCGGCGTGGCTGATCGACGAGTACGCCAGCATCCGCTTGACGTTCGTCTGCACGATCGCCATCAGCGACCCCACCACCAGCGACAGCACCGCCAGGGCGTAGATCATCGGACGCCAGTCCGCGCCGTAGGTCGGGCCGAGGGTGACGACGAAGACCCGGATCAGCCCGGCGAACCCTGCGGCCTTGATGCCGGATGCCATGAAGCCCGAGATCGGCGACGGCGAGCCCTGGTACACATCCGGCACCCAGCTGTGGAACGGCACGGCGCCGACCTTGAACCCGAAACCGACGATCATGAACGCCATGCCGGCGAGCAGCAGCCCGTTCTGGGTGATGACGGTGTCCGACAGGAACTCCTGGATGCGCACCAGGTTGGTCGACCCGGTCGCCCCGTAGGTCATGGCGATGCCGTACAGCAGGAACGCCGAGGCGAACGCACCCAGCACGAAGTACTTGAGCCCTGCTTCCTGCGAGGACACCCGCTTGGAGTGCATGGCGGCGAGCACGTAGGCCGCGACCGAGAGGATCTCGAGGCCCAGGAACAACACGATCAGGTCGTTCGCCGAGGCCATGGTGACGCCGCCGGAGGCCGACAGCATCATGAGCACGTACCACTCGGGACCCTCGAGCCCCTCACGGCGGAGGTAGCCGTCGAGCAGCAGCGCGCCGAGCGCGACCGAGATGCAGATGATGCCGGTGATGAACAGCGAGAAGCCGTCCAGACCGACCGCTCCGGCCATGACCGTGGAGGCGCCGTCGTCCTGCACCCGCTGCCACAGCGGGATGATCGTGATGAACGACAGCGTCGCTGTCGCGACGGTCCATGCGGCGGGGAACCAACCCGGCGTACGCCCCCGGACGATCGACACGACGGTCAGCAGCAGCACACCGCCGAGCATCAGCACCAGGTTGGGAGCGATGGCCGACCAGACGATCTCGGGGGTCTGCAGCGCGGCGTCGTCGAGGAGCACCGGTTGGTCCTGGAGCAGTGACGCGATCACTCGCCCTCCTCCCCGCCGTGGTCGGGTTCAGGGATGTCGGACGCACCCACGTAGTCGATCGACACCGCGGTGAAGCTGTCGACCTGTTCATCGACGTGTTCGACCAGTGCCGCCACCGACGGTTCGATCCGGTCCAGCATCGGCGCCGGGTAGATGCCGAGGAACACGATCAGCGCCAGCAGCGGCGCGATGACCAGCCCCTCGGACCACCGCAGCTCGGGGAACGAGCGGTTCTCGTCGGTCACCGGTCCGTGGAACGTCCGCTGGTAGGCCCACAGCAGGTAGAGCGCCGCCAGGATCACCCCGGTCGCCGCGACCACGCCCCACCAGCGAGCGCCGGTGAACGCTCCGAGCAGCGCCAGGAACTCACCGGGGAACCCGTTCAGTCCGGGCACGCCGATGCTGGAGAGCATCACCAGGGTGAACACGCCGGCGAACACCGGCGCGACCTTCTGCAGGCCGGACAGCTCCGAGATCTGACGGGTGTGACGCCGCTCGTAGATCCACCCCACCAGCAGGAACAGCGCGCCGGTGGTGATGCCGTGGTTGACCATGATGAGGATGCCGCCGCTGATGCCCTGCTCGGTGATCGAGAACACGCCGAGCACGATGAAGCCCAGGTGCGCGATCGACGAGTAGGCGACGAGGCGTTTCAGGTCGGTCTGCATCGTCGCCGCGATGGCGCCGTAGAGGATGCCGATGACCCCCAGGGTCAGCATGACCGGGGCCGCCCAGACCGAGGCCTCGGGGAACAGGTCGAGTCCGAACCGGACGAAGCCGTACGTGCCGAGCTTCAACATGACCGCGGCGAGGATGACCGAACCCGCGGTCGGGGCCTCGGTGTGCGCGTCGGGCAGCCAGGTGTGCAGCGGGAACAGCGGCACCTTCACCGCGAAGGCGATCGCGAAGGCGCAGAACAACCAGCGACCGGCCTCGACCGAGATCGCCTGGTTCGCGGCGATCTCGACGACGTCGAAGGTGATCTGCCCGCCGACGGCGCGCTGGTTGAGCACCGCGAGCGCCACGATGCCGACCAGCATGAACGCAGAACCGAACATCGTGTAGAGGAAGAACTTCGTGGCCGCGTAGATGCGCTGACCGTGACCCCAGAGCCCGATCAGGAAGTACATCGGCACGAGCACGATCTCGAAGAAGGCGAAGAACAACACCAGGTCGAGCGCGCTGAACACGCCCATCGAGCCGGCCATGAGCACCATCAGCCAGCCGTAGTACGACTTGTGGTCGTGGTCGACCTTCGCCCCGAGGATGGCGATGGGGAACATCACCCCCGTCAGCACGATCAGGAACAACGAGATCCCGTCGATGCCGAGGTGGAACGAGATGCCCAGCCGGGAGATCCAGGTCTGGTCGATGACGAACTGGTAGCCCGCGGTGTCGAGCTCGAACGCAGTCAGCAGGTAGATGCTGATGGCGGCCGCGGTGACGCTGGTGAGCAGCGCGATCGGCTTGACCAGGTCGCTGCGCGACCGTGGGATGAGGGCGATCAGGATCGCTCCGAGCAGCGGCGTGGCGATGAGCGCCGGCAGGATCGGGAAGCTGGGGGACGCGCCCGACGACGCCGCCAGGACCGGGGTGAGCAGAGCGGTGCCGGTCACAGGTTCATCCTCGTGACGATGTAGACCAACAGGAGCACGGCGCCGATCCCGATGCCGAGTGCGTAGCTGCGGACCAGGCCGTTCTGCAGGCCGCGCAGTGCGCCGGCCCAGGCCGACCGTCGCCCCGCCGACACCGTTGACCGCGCCGTCGACCACGGTGCCGTCGAAGTCCGCGACACCCTGGAACGCCGCCTCACCGGGACCGCCGACGACCTTCGCGTAGGTCTCGTCGATGTACCAGGCGTGCGCGAACACGGGCTGTTCGATCTTCGCCGCATCGACCTTGCGCCGCGTGTACACCCAGTACCCGAACCAGATGCCGATCGCTGCGGTGGTGACCGCACCCGAGGCAAGGCCGAACAGGACGGGAGGGTTCGGCAGCGGGTTCTCGTACACGATGACGGGATACAGCCAGTCCTCGAGGCGGTGGAACTGGCTGCCGAACGGCAGGTTCAACAGCCCGCCCAGCGCGGCGAGCGCGGACAGGACCACCAGCGGAGCGAGCATGGTCCACGGTGATTCGTGGGGGGTGTGGTCCGGCGTCAGGTGGTGGTGCTCGTCGACGGCGTCCTCGACGTCGTCGTGGGCCTCGTCGACGGGCTCGGCGGTGCGCCACCGCTCCTCGCCGTAGAAGGTCATGATCAGCTGACGGGTCATGTAGAACGCGGTCAGCGCGGCGACCACCAGGCCGATCACCCAGAGCACCTTGCCCTGTGGACCCGAGCTGAAGGCACCGGCGAGCACCTCGTCCTTGGACCAGAACCCCGACAGGGGCGGCACGCCAGCGATGGCCAACCAGCCGATGAAGAACGTGGCGAAGGTGACCGGGAGGTACTTGCGCAGGTTGCCGTAGCGACGCATGTCCTGTTCGTGCGCCATCGAGTGGATGACCGCACCGGCACCCAGGAACAGCAGCGCCTTGAAGAACGCGTGGGTCACCATGTGGAACACGCCGGCGACGTAGGTCTGCGTGCCGACCGCCAGGAACATGTAGCCCAGCTGCGACACGGTCGAATACGCGAGCACCTTCTTGATGTCGGTCTGCGCGACCGCCGCGGTGGCCGCGACCAGGGCGGTGATCGCGCCGGTCCAGGCGATCACGTCGTTCGCCCAGCCTGCCTGGGCCATGATCGGGTTGAGCCGGGTGATGAGGTAGACCCCCGCGGTCACCATGGTGGCCGCGTGGATGAGCGCCGACACGGGCGTCGGGCCGGCCATGGCATCGGGCAGCCAGACGTACAGCGGCAGCTGGGCCGACTTGCCGACCGCGCCGAGGAAGAACAGCAGCGCGATGGCCGTGGCGGTGCCCGCAGCGATGCCCGGGGCGGCGGGGCGGATGTCGAGGTAGTCGACCGATCCGATGGTCACGAACACCAGGAAGGTGCCGAGCATGAATCCGACGTCACCGATGCGGTTGGTGACGAACGCCTTCTTGCCCGCCGAGGCATTCGCGGGGTCGGTGTGCCAGAACGAGATGAGCAGGTAGGAGCACGCCCCCACGCCCTCCCAGCCGAGGAAGGTGAGCACCAGGTTGTCGCCGAGCACCAGCAGCAGCATCGAGGCGATGAACAGGTTGAGGTACACGAAGAACTTGGAGAACTTCGGGTCCCCCTTCATGTAGCCGATCGAGTAGACGTGGATCAGGGCGCCGATCCCGGTCACGAACAGGCACATCAGGATCGACAGCGGATCGGCCAGGAAGCCGATGTTCACCTCGAAGCTGCCCGCAGGTATCCAGGTGAAGAGCACCTGGTGGAACTCCCGCTCCTTCTCGGGCAGGGCGAGCATGTCGAAGTACACCTTGGCGGTGACCAGGAAGCTCGCACCCACCACGGCCGAGGCGAACACACCGGCACCGGGGTCGCCCAGACGGCGACCCGCGATGACCAACGAGACGAAGCCGACGAGCGGCAGCACGGGGATGAGCCAGATCAGGTCCACGAGCTCAGCCCCTCATCAACGAGATGTCGTCGGCGTCCGCGCCCTGGCGTCGTCGCATGATGGCCACGATGATCCCCAGCCCGACCACGACCTCTGCGGCGGCGACCACGAGCACGAAGAACACGATCGCCTGACCGGCGACGTCGTCGAGGGCACGGGAGAACGCCACGAAGCTCAGGTTGACGGCGTTGAGCATGAGCTCCACGCACATGAACATGACCAACGGGTTGCGGCGCACCAGCAGTCCGACCGCGCCGATCGCGAAGATGAGCGCCGCGAGCACCAGGTACCAGGTCTGGGTGAGCTCGAGGGTCATCGGTCGACCCCCTCGGCGGACTCGCCATCCGCATCACCCGCAGCTGCGTCGGCGGCGCCATCATCGGCTGCCGCCCCGGCCTCGGCAGGGTCAGACTGCTCGGTGCCGGCGTTGGCACCGTCGGCGGCGGTGACCGCCACCTCGCGACGCTCACGCATGACGTCGGCAGTGGTTCCCTCGGGGAACTCGGCCAGGTCGATCGGCTCGCCCGCCCGACGGGCGAGCACCACGGCGCCGACCACCGCGACGGTCAACAGGATCGAGGTCACCTCGACCGCGAAGATGTAGTCGGTGAACAGCACGCGGCCGAGCTGGTTGATGTCGGGCAGTGCCGGGTCGAGCGGTGCGAGCACCGACTTCTCGCCGGTGATCTGTGCCGCGCTCGACAGCAGGGCGGTCAGGCTGAGTCCGAGGATCGCGATGCCGACGAGCACCGCGGCGGGGCGCTGCCCCAGGATCGGCTCGCTGTCGAGCCGCTCGGCCTTGTCGACCCCCAGCAGCATGATCACGAACAGGAACAGGATGACGATGGCACCCGCGTAGACGATCACCTGGATCGCGGCCAGGAAGTAGGCCTCCTGGGCGATGAACAGCACCGCGACGCCGAACAGCGTCGCGATCAGGCTCAGCGCGTTGTGCACCGGGTTGCGCAGCATCACCACACCCAGCGCGCCCGCCAGGCAGATGGCCCCGGTGACCAGGAACGTGAACATCTCGACTCTCATGAGCGGTCCCCCCGCCGTCCGAAACGTCGGCCCTTGCGTTCGGGTTCGGGTGACGGGGCGTCGGGCAGGTCGAAGAACCCCGGGCCGGTGCTCGGTGGCGCCTCGTCCGCAGCAGCGTCATCATCCGCGCCGCCCTCCGATGCTGCATCGTCCGCGGCGGCAGCGGCGTCGGCGTCGTCAGCAGCAGCGCTGCCGGCATCGTCGACCGAGGCGGCAGCGTCACCCGCGGCTGCACCGGTGTCAGCGCGGTCGTCGGCGGTGGCTCGGCGGCCGGTCGATGCCACACCGTCGGGCGCATCGAACAGACCGGCGGTCTGGGTCGGCATGTCGGCCGCGAGCTCGGTCTCGGCCCGCGGCTCAGCACCCGCTGCCGGGTCGTGTGCCGCGTCGGGCTCGGTCTCGACCGGCGCAGCAGCGGGGCTCTCGCTCGGAGCGACGGCCGTGATCTGCTCGGTGGTGGTCGACCCGGTCGTGGCGCGACTCGGTGGCGGTCGGCCCGGCGGGGGCCGTGTCCGTCACCGGCGACGGGGCGGCCTGCAGGTCCTCGGCGACGACCGGTGCGACCGTGCCGCCTCCTTCGGGGGCACGAACGCCGTACCCGAGCTCGCCGGCCCAGGCCACGAGACCCACGAAGTCCTCGTCGCCGCTGGGTGCGGTGGCACGCATCCACCCCGAGGTGTCGGCGGCCGGGTCGAAGCCACCTTCCCAGTTCTCCCACGGCAGCTGCTGGGGGCGACCGTCGTCGTCGACGACCAGTTCGGCCTTGGTGTAGATGGCATCGGCCCGGTTGGTGAAGGCGAACTCGAACAGCTTGGTCTCGGTGATCGCCTCGGTGGGGCACGCCTCGACGCACAGGTCGCAGTGGATGCAACGCAGGTAGTTGATCTCGTAGATGAAGCCGAAGCGCTCGCCGGGCGAGGTCGGATCGTCGGGGTCGTTGTCCTGGCCCCGCACGTAGATGCAGTTCGCGGGACACACGCCGGCGCAGAGCTCGCAGCCGATGCACTTCTCCATGCCGTCGTCGTACCGGTTGAGCACATGGCGACCGTGGAAGCGCTCGGGCTTGGGGCGGGTCTGCTCGGGGTACTGCGTCGTGACGCGCCGACCGGAGTCCGTGCCGGGACCCAGCCACTTCTTGATGGTGACGCCGAAACCGTCGAGGTAGCCCATCAGCTGTGCTCCCCTGTCTCGAGACCTGCGCGCTTGCTCGCGGCCGAGCGGATGGCCAGCCACAACAGTCCCGCGCCGGCGGCGAGGCCGGCTGCCCCGACGAGCCCGGTGAGCAGGACCTCCCCGGCATCGGAACCGTCGTCGGCTGCCACACGCAGACCGGCCAGGATCAGGAACCAACCGAGCGACATCGGGATGAGGATCTTCCAGCCCAGATCCATCAGCTGGTCATAGCGGAGCCGGGGCAGCGTGGCGCGGAACAGCACGAACATGCAGAGGAAGACGAAGACCTTGGCGAAGAACCACACGAAGGGCAGCACGTAGTCCGACACCCAGCCGGTGATGCCGAAGTCCGGGCCCGACGGGCCGCCGAAGAACAGCGTCACGATGATCGCCGACATGGTGACGGTGTTGAGGAACTCGGCCAGGAAGAACATGGCGAAACGGAACGAGGAGTACTCGGTGTGGTAGCCGCCGACGATCTCCTGCTCGGCCTCGACGAGGTCGAACGGCGGCCGGTTCAGCTCGGCGGTGCCCGCGATGGTGAAGATGACGAAGGGCACCAGGCCGGTCATCCACAGGTTCCACTCGAAACCGGACTGCCCTGCCACGATCTGGTTGGTCGACAGCGACCCGGCGACGAGCAGCACCGCGGCGAGCGACAGACCGAGCGCCGCCTCGTAGGACACCATCTGCGCAGTGGCCCGCACCGAGCCGAGCAGCGGGTACTTCGACCCCGAGGCCCAGCCGGCCAGCATCACGCCGTAGACCGCGATCGACGACATGGCCAGGAACAGGAGGATCCCCATCTGCGGATCGGCGACCTGCATGAAGGTCTGCTCACCGAGGATGGTGACCACGCCGTCGTTGCCGTCGGTGAAGTTGCCGGCGATCGGGATCACGGTGAACGTGACGAACGCGGGTACCAGCATCAGGAACGGCGCCAGCTTGAACACGAAGCGATCGGCCCGCTCGGGGATCAGATCCTCTTTCAGGATCAGCTTCATGCCGTCGGCCACCGTCTGGAACAGCCCGAACGGGCCGGCACGGTTGGGGCCGAACCGGTTCTGCATGTCGGCGATGATCTTGCGCTCGAACCAGACCATCAGGATCACCGACACCAGCAGCGCGGTGAACGCCACGACGACCTTGATCAGCACCACGGCGATCTCGTCGAAGCCCACGCCGCCCGAGAGCAGCGGATCGACACCGAGGATGAGCGACGTCATGAGCTCGCCTCCACCTGCACGACGCACACGACGTCGTCGGCGTCGATCAGCAGTCCGGCATCCGCACCGGCGAGGGCATGGCGCACCACGACGCTGCCCTTGGGCACTCCGGCGTCGACCACCGCGGGTGCCGACAGCGAGCCGTGGGCGGACGACACCGTGACCGTGGCACCCGAGAGGATGCCGACCGGTCCGGCATCTGCTGCGCTCATCAGCACCGTGGCGTCCGGCGCGAGTCCGGCAGAGGACTCGCAGTGCGAGACCGCAGAGCCGGCGTCGTAGAGGACCCGGTTGACCACGAGCCGGAACTCGTACGCGCCCTTCGGCGCGACATGGGCGCGCTCGGGGTCGGGAACGCCGCCGGCTCGGCCGGCATCAGCACGCCGTCGGCATGCGCGGGATCCGCGAGCACCTCGGCACCGAGCCCGGCGTGGGCCGGGGAGTTCTCGACCAACTCCGACCACAGCTCCGCGGCGGTGGTCGCGCCGAGGTCGCCGCCGAGGCGCACAGCCAGCTCGGCTGCGATCATCCAGTCGCTGCGAGCGGTGCCGGGCGGTGTCACCTTCTGGTGCAACAGCGTGACGCGGCCCTCGAGGTTGGTCGTGGTGCCCTCGGTCTCGGCCATGCCCGACACGGGCAGCACCACGTCGGCCTGCTGGCTCGACGCGGTCAGGAACCGGTCGAGCGAGATCACGGTGCGGGCACCGGCGACAGCTCGGCGGGCGAGGGAGCGATCGGCGACGTCGACGAGCGGATCGGCGCCCAACAGGACGAGCACGTCGATCTTGCCGGCTGCTGCTGCGGTCAGGATGCCGTGGGCGTCGAGACCCTCGAACGCGGGGGTCGACCCCCACACGCCACCCCACAGCGACGCACCGTCGGCGAGCGACATGCGACCGGGCAACATGGCGGGAGCGAGCCCGGCGTCGACCGCGCCACGCACGTTCGCCCGCCGCAGCGCGGCCAGGAACCGAGCACCGGGAACGGCGTCGCGCACCGCGGTGGCGGCGTCGACGACAGTGGCTGCGGACTCGGCCAGGTTGGGGCGTCCGACCACGACCCGCAGCGCGTCTCCCGCGCCGCCCACCAGCGCAGCAGCTGCGCGCACCGTGGCGGCATCGACGCCGGCGACGCCGCCGTCGGGCACCTCGCCGGAGAGCAGCGCGTCGACGAGTGCGGCGATCTCACCGGGTCGGTAGTGCAGCGATGCGGCGGTGTAGGGCGTCAGGCCCGAGCGTGCCGGGCTCAGCTCGATGATGCGGGCGCCGTCGTGCTCGGCCGCGTGACGGAGCCGCAGGTACAGCACCGGCAGCTCTTCCTTGGGGTCGGGCCCCAGGTACAGCACCGTGGTGCCGGGAGCGCACACCTCGTCGATGGTCGCGCCGGGCAGGCCGGCGACGAGCTGTGCCGGCAGTCCGTCACCGAGCTGGGCATCGACGTGATCGGTGCCGATGACCCCCTTGGCGAGGCGGGCCCAGGCGTACTGGGCCTCGTTGGTGAGCCGTGACCCACCGAGCACCGCGACAGCGGACGGGTCGGCGGCCGCGAGCGCTGCGGCGGCCGCGCCCATGGCGTCGGCCCAACGGGCCGGCGAGAGCGAGCCGTCGCTCGAGCGCAGGTGGGGCTCGCCGAGCCGCTGCTCGGAGTTGACCGCTTCGAAACCGAACCGGCCCTTGTCGCACAACCACGACCAGTTGACCGGGTCCGAGTCGACGCCCTGGTAGCGCAGCACCTTGTTGCGGCTGGACTGCACCGTGATGCGACAGCCGACCGAGCAGTCGGTGCACGTCGACTCGACCTCTTCGAGGTCCCACGGCCGCGCACGGAACCGGTAGGGCTTCGCCGTGAGCGCGCCGACCGGGCAGATCTGCACCGTGTTGCCCGAGAAGTACGACGCGAACGGCTCGTCGGGGAAGGTGGCGACCTCGGTGTTGGCCCCACGGTCGATGAAGTGGATCAGTGGATCACCGGCGACCTCGTCCGCGAAACGGGTGCAGCGGTCACACAGGATGCACCGCTCACGGTCCAGGTAGACGGTCTCGGAGATCGGGATCGGCTTCTCGTAGTGCCGCTTCTCCTCGACCCAGCGTGACTCGCCCGGGCCGTAGGACATGGTCTGGTCCTGCAGCGGGCACTCGCCACCCTTGTCGCAGACCGGACAGTCGAGCGGATGGTTGGCGAGGAGGAACTCGAGGATGCCGTCCTGGGCCTTGGCGACCTGGTCGTTGGTGGTGTCGACCACCATGTCGGCAGCGACGGGGATCATGCAGCTGGGCTGCAGCGCCGGACCGCGGCCGGTGTCGACCTCGACCAGGCACATCCGGCACATGCCCACCGGGGACATGCGCGGGTGGTAGCAGAACCGTGGGACGTAGGCACCGTTGCGCTCGCACGCCTCGATCAGCAACTCGCCGTTCTGGGCGGTCACCTCGGCGCCGTCGACGGTGATGGTCACCGGGTCGGTGATCTCGATGGTGCGGGGCCGTTCAGACATGGCTGGCCTCGCTCGGCGACGTCGATGCACCGGCCGCAGTCGACTCGGCGGCGACCGGGATCAGGTCGCGCTGGACGATCTTCGCGTCGAACTCGTCGCGGAAGCGCCGGATGGCCGAGGTGATCGGTGCGACCGAGGACGGGCCGAGCGGACAGATCGTGGTCTGGCGTGGTGGGTAGGGCACCGCATCCAGGTCGTGGGCCGGATCGGACGCCACCGGATAGGGCCCGGGCGAGATGTTGTCCGCCACGTCGAGCAGCAGGTCCAGGTCGCTCGGGCGACCGTGGCCGTCGAGGATGCGCTGGAGGATCTTCTCCTCCCAGGTGGTGCCCTCACGGCACGGCGTGCACTTGCCGCACGACTCCCGTGCGAAGAACCGCACGATCCGCAGGCAGGCGCGCACCGCGTCGGTGGTCTCGTCCATCACCACGATGGCGCCCGACCCGAGCATCGAGCCGGCGCCGCCCACGACCCGACCCTCGAGGGGCAGGTCGACCTGTTCGGGGAAGAACCACGGTGCAGAGGCACCACCGGGGATGAACATCTTCAGTTCGTGCCCGTCGCGGATGCCCCGGCCGTACAGGTCGGACTCGAACAGCTCGCGGAAGGTCGTCGTGCCCTGCGGAACCTCGAACACGCCGGGGCGGTTGACGTGGCCCGACAGTGCGATCAGCCGCGTGCCCGGCGAGGACTCGGTGCCCACGGCCCGGTACTCCTCGACCGAGTGCGTGAACAACCACGGCAGGTTCGACAGCGTCTCGACGTTGTTCACGATCGTCGGCGCCATGTACAGGCCCTTCGCGGCGGGGAAGTACGGCGGCTTGAGCCGTGGCATGCCGCGGTTGCCCTCGAGGGACTCGATCAGCGCGGTCTCCTCGCCGACGATGTAGGCGCCCGCACCCCAGTGCAGGACGATGTCGACGCTGAAGTCGGTGCCCTCGATGTTCCTGCCGATCAACCCTGCGTCGTACGCCTCGTTGAGTGCCGCGGCGATGCGCTCCTGGGCGTGGGCCATCTCGCCGCGGACGTACAGGAACACCTGTGCCGCGCCGATGGCGTACGCCGCGATCAGACAGCCCTCGATCAGCTGGTGGGGGTCGCGCTCCATGAGCACGCGGTCCTTGTAGGTACCGGGCTCGGACTCGTCGCCGTTGACCACCAGGTAGCGGGGCCACACGCCGGGAGGACAGAAGCCCCACTTGACCCCCGCGGGGAATCCGGCGCCGCCGCGGCCCAGGACCGTGGCGTCCTTGACGATCGAGCCGACCTGGTCGGGGCTCATCGCGAGGGCGGCACGGAACGCCTCGTAGCCGGCGTAGCTGCCCGAGCGCCGATAGCCGTCCAGCGTGTGCCCGTCCTCGACGCCGAATCGCGACGAGACGATCGCGGGGACGCCCTCGGCGGTCGGGTGCGCAGGTGTGGTGGTGCCGATCATGTCGCACCGCTCCCCTGGTCGCCGCCCGCTGCGGCGTTCGCCTCGGCGAGCTCGCGGTGACGAGCGATCCAGACCGGCTCGCCCTGCGACTCGGGCGCCGAGATGTTCGCGATGCGGTCCCGCCCGAGGTCCTGGCGCACGCGCCCGAGTGTGCCGTGGGGCGGCACGACGTCGTCGAGCGCTCCGCTGCGAAGGTCCGCGATCAGCTGGGTCAGGTCCTCGGGCGACAGGCTGTGGAAGTAGCGGTAGTTGACCTGCACCGCCGGGGCCTCGGTGCACGCCGCGATGCACTCGACGTCCTCCAGGGTGAACATGCCGTCCTCGGTGGTCCCGCCGGCGCGCACGCCCAGCTCCTGCTCGGCGTGTTCGAGCAGTTCCTCGCCGCCGAGCAGCAGACAGGAGATGTTGGTGCACACGTTCAGGCAGAACTTGCCGGTGCGGTGCCGCTTGAACATCTCGTAGAAGCTCGCGGTGCCGAGCACCTCGGCCGAGGTGCACCCGACCAGCTCGGCGATGTGCGCCATGGCGTCGTCGGCCAGGTACCCGTCCTGCTCCTGGGCGATGTGGCACAACGGGATCGTGGCGGACTTCGCACGTGGGTAGCGGGCGATGATCTGCCGCGCGAGCTCGACGTTGTCCGAGGTGAGTCGCGCCATCAGTGCCCCCTCATCGATCGAGGCCCGGTCCGGCCACGGGCACAGCAGCCGCGAGGGTTCCTCATCGATCGACTTCGCCCATGATGGGGTCGACCGAGGAGATGATGGCGACGGTGTCGGCCAGGAACGAGTCCTTCATGAGGTGCGGGAGGGTCTGGAGGTTCACGAAGCTGGGACCACGGATGTGCATGCGATGGGGTTTGGGCGACCCGTCGGACACGATGTAGCACCCGAGCTCGCCGCGAGGGCTCTCGACCGCCACGTAGACCTCTCCCTCGGGCACCTTGAAGCCCTCGGTGAAGATCTTGAAGTGGTGGATGAGCGCCTCCATGGACTCGTCGATGCGGGCCCTGGGCGGTGGGGTGACTTTCTTGTCCTGGCTGCGGTAATCACCGTCGGGCATCTTGTCCATGATCTGGCGCACGATGCGAATCGACTCGCGGATCTCGTTGAGCCGGATGGCGTACCGGTCGAAGCAGTCCCCGTAGGACCCCACGATCACGTCGAAGTCGACCTGGTCGTACGCGAGGTACGGCTCGTCGCGGCGCAGGTCCCAGGCGTAGCCGGTCGAGCGCAGGATCGGGCCGGTCACGCCGAGCGCCAGGGCCTCCTCGGCGGTCATCACGCCGACGCCCTGCAGGCGCTCGCGCCAGATCGGCTGGCCGGTCATCAGCAGGTCGAACTCGGCCAGGCGCTCGGGCACGATGTCGAGCAGCGCACCCAGCTCGTCGTCCCAGCCGTCGGGGAGGTCGGCAGCCACCCCGCCGGGGCGGATGTAGTTGTGGTTCATCCGCAGACCGGTGACCATCTCGAAGAACCGCAGCAGCTCCTCGCGCTCGCGCCAGCCGTAGAGCATCATCGACACCGCACCCAGGTCCATGCCGTTGGTGGCCATGAACAACATGTGCGAGGTGATCCGGTTGAGCTCGGTCATGAGCATGCGGATCCACACCGCCCGGTCCGGGATCTCGATCTCGAGCAGCTGCTCGACCGCGAGGGAGAACACCAGCTCGTTGAACAGCGGGCTGGCGTAGTCCATGCGGGTCACGTTGGTGGGACCCTGCAGGTAGGTCAGCTCCTCGCCGGTCTTCTCCATGCCCGTGTGCAGGTAGCCGATGACGGGCTTGGAGCGGGTGATCGTCTCGCCGTCCATCTCGAGCACCAGCCGCAGCACGCCGTGGGTCGAGGGGTGCTGCGGACCCATGTTCATGATCATCCGCTCGCCCATGCCCTCGTCGGTGGGGGGCTGGTAGCCGGAGCGCTCCTCGGCCTCGGTCTCGGACATGCGCAGCACGGTGTGGTCGCCGGTCAGGCGATCCACTGCAGCGTCGAGGGCGGTGATGTCGGTGGTGGTCATGTGATGTCTCGCGGTCGGGTGGGGCCGGCCCCAGCGGTCGATCCCGGGGGTGGCTCAGCGGGCGGAGCTCACTCCCTTGAACTGCACGGGGATGCGGCCGACGTCGTAGTCCTTGCGCAGTGGGTGGCCCTCCCACTCGTCGGGCATCAGGATCCGGGACAGGTCCGGGTGGCCCGTGAAGTGCAGTCCGAACATGTCGAACACCTCACGCTCGGGGTTCTCCACACCCGGATGGACCTCGAACAGGCTCGGCACCACAGCATCGTCGGCGGGCACCTGCACCCGCAGACGGAGCCGTGACCGATCGGTGTGGTTGACCAGCATGACCACGACCTCGAACCGCTCGGGCTCGGTGCCGACCGGGAGGTCGCGTGGGGCGGCGTACCCCAGGTAGTCGACACCGCACAGGTCGACACACGTCCAGAAGCCCTCGTCGCGCAGCTGACGCACCAGGGCGACGTAGTCCTCCCGCGAGGGGTGCAGCACCGCCTGACCTCGTGACCAGGTGACCGGTGCACCGTGGAGCAGATCGGGTTCGGGCTCGGGCTCGGGCTCTGGCTCGGCGAGCTCCTGATCGGGCGCGGCGGCGACGTCGACCCTCCGCAGGCGGCAACTGCCTCGGCGCCTCCTCCTGCGCCTCGTCCTCGGCGGTGGCCGACTGCTCCGGCTCGGCGGTCGGGTTCGACTCGACCGGTTCGGTGTCGCCGATCGTCGACCATCACCGGGCTCCGAGGACGACCGGGGCAGCGGTGCCCGGCGCTGCGGACTCCAGGTGCACTCCCGCTCCACCGCCGTTGTCGGCTCGGCGCTGCATGATCTCGCCGGAGTCGATCAGGTCGTGCAACGTGACGATCGCGTGCAGCAGCGTCTCGGGACCGGGCGGGCAACCGGGGGCGTAGACGTCCACCGGCACCACCGTGTCGACGCCCTGGACGAGGGCGTAGTTGTTGAACATGCCACCCGAGGAGGCGCAGACGCCCATGGAGATGACCCACTTGGGTTCCATCATCTGGTCGTAGATCTGGCGCAGCACCGGCGCCATCTTCTGCGAGACGCGTCCGGCGACGATCATGATGTCGGCCTGTCGGGGCGATGCCCGGAAGACCTCCATGCCGAACCTGGCCAGGTCGTAGTGCGGACCGCCGGCGGCCATCATCTCGATGGCACAGCACGCCAGGCCGAAGGTGGCCGGCCACGAGCTGTGGGACCGGCTCCAGCGCACCAGGTCCTCGACCTTGCCGGTGAGGAAGTTGTGCTCGAGTCCGGCGAGGCCGTCCTGGCTGAAGGTCGGCCCTGCGGGCAGGACGCGCTCGGGAGCCATCACGCCACCTCTCGAACCGCGTCACCGGCCTGGGACGGGCGACCCTCGGCGCCGACGCGGCGCACGGTGGTCGAGCTGGTGCGGTCCGCGCTGAGCATCACCTTCGAACGACGCATGCGCTGGGCGGGACCCCAGTCGAGCGCACCGTTGGAGATCAGGTAGAGGAAGGACTCGAACACCGCAGCGGAGAAGATCAGGATCGCGATGACCCCGAACCAACCGAGGTCGGAGTACACCATCGAGAACGGGTAGAAGAAGATGATCTCGATGTCGAACACGATGAAGATCATCGCGATCAGGTAGAAGCGAACCGGGAATCGCTCCGGCGGCTCTTCCTGGTCGACGATGCCGCACTCGTAGGGCGAGACCTTCGCAGCGTTGGGCTTGGGCGGGTTGAGCAGCCTCGACATGACGAGGCTGATCGCTCCGAAGAGCGCCGTCAGAACCAGGAGGGCGAGGACCGGAAGGTACTGGCCCACGGTCAGCCGGCCCCGATGGCCTTCGACGGATCCCAGGCTTCACGCATGGCCCACGCCCGCTTGTCACGGGTGTGGAGCATCCAACAGGACACGAAGAACAACACGCCGGTGAAGAGCGAGAACAGCGCCGGCACCAAGCGGCGGTTGCCGAGGTTGCGCTCGAACACGACCGTGACGACCGAGGCGCTCTCATCGATCTTGGGTGGCGGGGGCGCCTCGCCCGGAGCGACGGTCTGCTCGACGTTCTTCTGCACGGTCACCGCTGCGTACTGCGTCGGGTTCTTGACCTGGAAGGTGGTGACGATGCGGTTCCATGCACTCTGGAGCAGTCCGCGCTCGCCGGGGATGTCCTCGGGCTGGGCGGCGGCCTTGCCGCCGTAGAAGAAGACGTCCTTGACCGTGTAGGACGACGAGGTGGTGTTGGAGCCGAACACGGCATCGCGGACCAGCGCGGCGTCGGCCGACGCCGCGGCCTCACCGCGACGGGCGTCGGACTCCGGCACGATCCTCCAGCCGTTGAGCGACTCCTGGAGCTCCACCTTGAGCTCGGGAACCAGCGTCACGACCTCGGTGAGCGACTCGGGGACGAAGCCCTCACCCTCGGTGGCCTCGATCTGCTCACGGACCTCGGGGTTCTCCTGCTCCCACGACTCGAGCAGGTCCACCGGGTTGGGCAGCGAACCGGTCTGCGGGTCGGAGTCGGGCAGCAGGTCGACCACCGGGGTCACTGCGCTGGCGCTCCGGTCGAAGTTGACCTCGAGCTCGGTCCACGTCGGTGTGCGGCCCACGAGCCCGATGCCGTACATGGTCCAGAACAGACCCAGGGAGAACATCCAGCCGGTGAGTGCGGCGAAGGCGATGAGGAAACCGCCACGGGCACCCATGTTGGTGGCGAGCAGCAGGTAGACCGAACCACCCAGGGCGACGACGCCGACCATGGTGACCAGGATGCCGCGGATGGCCGGATCGAATGCGATTGCAGCGAGCATTGACATCACGTTCTCCTGGCCGTCACTTCTCGCCCGAGAAGGTCGGCGACTCCGCCGTGCCGGCGTCGGGGGTCTTCACCGTCGAGTCGTTCGACAGGTTGCGCTCGTAGGTGATGATCGCCCACACCTGCTCGGCGTGGAGCATGCCGTCGGGACCCAGGTCGGGCACGCCCTGGTCCTCCTGACCGGTGTTGGGGTTGGAGCCGAACGCCGGCATCTGCGGGTTGCCCTGCTTCCGCGAGAAGTACCCCTGGCCGGGAACCATGCCGTTCCAGATCAGGTCGAAGTGCTCGGACTCGGTCGAGACGTCCTCGATCCCGACCAGGTCAGGACCGAACGCGCCCTTCTGCAGTCGTGCGAACGGCTGCCAGGCCTGGCCGTAGCTGGCCCCGGCGACGTGACAGCGCGAGCACGAGTACGAGCCCGCCGCCAGATCCTGGTTGTTGAACAGGATCTCTCCGAGGCGCAGCTCGTCGGCGGTGGAGAGCCGGTTGGCCTCGACCGGGAGCACGTCACCCTCGTTGGACTGGCGCACCTCGAGCATGCGGTCGGCGAGCCCCGGATCGATGCCGGCGATGAACTCGTCGACCTGGGTGGTCATCTCCTCCGGCGTGAGCTGGATCGACCACATGTAGTCGATGAGGTTGTCGATCTGCTGGGTCGTGAGCGGACCGCCGCCGGGACCGCCCCATGCGGCCATCGGGGAGCCGGGCCGGCCGTAGTTGAGGATGTAGCGCACGCCCTCTTCGGAGTAGCGGTACATGACGTTGTCGAGTGCAGGAGCGATCCAGCTGACCTCATCGACGAACTGGCCGTTCTGGTCGTTGATGATGAACGTCGCCTGGCCGCCCGAGCCGTTGCCGCCATGGCAGTTGATGCACTGGGCGCCGACCTCGTAGAGCTCCAGGCCGCGACGCTCGAACGTCTCCTGGAACGTGTCGATGGCGCCGTCCTGACGACCCGGTTCTGCCAACCAGTACAACGGCAGCGCCACACCGATGATGGCGAGCAGCCCGGCGGCCGAGAAGAGCGCAACGTTCAGCTTGCGACCCTCGAGCTCCTCGTCGTCCAGGTACGGCTTGCGGTTGGCCGCCAGCTCGATCTCCGAGCCGACCTCGTCACGGCCGGCACGCAGGTTGGCGACCAGCCAGACGACGAATCCGATCGCCACGACGGCGAGGATGACGAAACCGATGGCTCGTTGTGTGGTTGCGACGATCATCTAGGTACTCGTGTGTCTCCCTCGGGTGTCCGGGATGACCGGGACACGTTCGAACAGGTCACCTCAGACAGCTGCGATTGCGCCTGTGTGCATTCTTAGTCGCTCGGGGTCCGATGGTTCGAACCGAGCGACGTCGAGACCTCAGTGGCCGCCGTCGCCCGCACCGATGCAGTGGGGACCCTCGGCCTCCTGGCCGGTGGTGTTCGTGCCGATCGGCGCACCCTGGATGATCTGGCCGGTGTTGACGACGAGCGCACCGCCGGTGATCTCCATGGCGAAGCCGTCCATACCACGCGGGGCCGGGCCGCCCTTCTTCTCGCCGGCCTGGTTGTACTGCGATCCGTGGCACGGGCACTCGAACCACTGGGAGCTCTTGCACTCGGGCACCCGGCATCCCAGGTGGGGGCACTTCTGGTAGAGCGCCACGACGCCGGCCTCCATGCCGGTGAGCTGTGACGGCAGGTAGACCTGCTCGGCCTTGGACAGCGCGGAGGCCGGGTACTCGGTGATCCACATACGGCCCTCGGGGCGGTACAGGAAGCCGTCGTTGGCCTCGATGTCGGCCTTGACGTCGCTGACCTTGCCGACGCGGATCTTCGAGCCGAAGCCGCTGGAGCCGGACGGCCAGAGGAAGCCCACGATCGCCACGCCGAACACGGTGATGCCCAGACCCATGAGCGCGAACACCGAACGGTTGAGGAACTGACGACGGGTGACGCCGAAGGTCTCGGGGTCGGGCGGGGTCCACGCCACCGGCGCCGAGGGGGCAACCGCGGCGACCTCGTCGCCGGCGCGGCGCTCGAGTGCCGCAGCACGCTCGACGTCGCGGCCCACCAGACGCTGGTCGGCCTCGGCCTGGCTGACCTTGCGGGCCTGACGATCGCGCTTGAGCGTCTCGTTGGCCAGGCTGCCGACCGCTTCGCCGGTGTCACGACGACGGACGGCTCCCAACAGGGCGACGGCCGCAAGGACGACGACCAGGACGATTGCGATGACGATGAAGGCATTCATGTCGGGGGTTCCCTTCGGGGGTGGGACTCAGAGTTCGACGTATGTGCCGTCCACCCAGGGGAGGGTGAACAGGAAGCCCGGGCCACGGAAGAACGTTCCGATCATGACCAGGACCATCCAGAACATCAGATGGACGCTCATCAGGGAGATCGCGAACTTGCGATCCTCAGGACGAGCTGAGGGGTTCTTGTCCATGAAAGGTGCCAGGATCAACAAGAAGATGCCCATCCCTGGGATGGTGACTCCCGCCACCATCGGGTGGAACATGGTGAGCAGCTCCTGCAGGCCCAGGAAGTACCACGGCGCCTTGGACGGGTTGGGCGTCTGGTTGAAGTTCGCCAACTCCAGCAGCGGAGCGTTGACGACCCAGGAGAAGAGCAGCAGGAACACGGTGCAGGCCAGTGCTGCGACGAACTCGACGACGAGCAGGTGCGGCCAGACGTGCACCTTGTCCTGGGGCTTGGCCTTGACGTCCTGGATGGAGCCCGACTTGACCACGGTGAGCAGGCGCTGGGTGTGACCGCCGGGCCCGGCGGCGAGCGGGGGGCCACCAGCGGTGGCGACCGCGCCGCCACCAGCGGCAGGGGCGGTGGCGACCGCAGTGCCGCCACCGGTCTCGGGGGCGTCGGCGGTCGCCGTGGCGCCGCCGGCCTTCTTCGCCTTCGCTGATTGTGACCGCGCCAGCAGGTGGGCAGGGATGCGGCTGTCGCCGCCGCCGGCCTCGGCCGCACCGGCGTCAGCTGCGCCGGGAGCGTCCGCAGCAGGTTCGGACTTGGCTGCGGCCTTGTCCTTGGCCGCCTTCGCCCGCTTGAGGAGGTGCTCTGGTACCTCGGTCATGCTCGATCACCTACTGCTCGGTCACTCGGTACTTCGTGGAAACACTGCAGCGCGGATGCGCCGTTCGCCGGGAGGCTCGACATGGTCAGAGCGGACCCGAGATGCCGCCGTCCTTGCGGACCCTCCAGAAGTGGATGGCCATGAAGATGACGGTGATGAAGGGGAAGAACAGCACGTGCAGCACGTACCAGCGCAACAACGTGTCGGTGCCGATCTCGGCGCCGCCGAGGAGCACGAACCGGACCTGGTCGCCGAACACCGGTGTGTAGCCGATCATGTTCGTGCCCACCGCCACCGCCCAGAGCGCCAGCTGGTCCCAGGGCAGCAGGTAGCCGGTGAAGGACAGCAGCAGGGTCAGCGTCAGCAGGATCACGCCGATGACCCAGTTGAACTCACGCGGCGCCTTGTAGGCCCCGTGGTAGAAGACGCGTGCCATGTGGAGGAACACCGAGATGACCATCAGGTGCGCCCCCCATCTGTGCATGTTGCGCACCAGCAACCCGAAGGTCACCGAGGTCTGCAGGGCGTAGATGTCGTCCCAGGCCTGGGCGGCGGTGGGGCGGTAGAAGAACATCAAGAAGATGCCCGTCACCGTGAGGATGATGAACAGGAAGAAGCTGAGCCCGCCCAGACAGAGCGTGTAGCTGACCTTCACCGCGTGCCGCTTCACCTTCACCGGGTGGAGGTGGTACAGCACGCTGTTCATGACCACGTACGAACGGTTCCTCGGGCTGTCGGAGTAGCCCTTGCGGAAGATCGATCCGGGTCGGAAGATCGAGTTCCACGCCTGGGAACTCTGGGTCTTCTCCCAGATGTCGGCCAGCTTGGCCTGCGCCTTGCCGCCCTTGGAGTCCTGCATCGTCTTCGCCACGGGTACTCCCTACTCCTCTGGGTCCAGGTGCGTCGAATTCATCATCCCAACCTCATGCCGTAGCCGTAGCCGTGGGTGTTCGTGCGCTGATGGGCGTCGCCAGCAGCCGCGGGGTCGCCGATCTTGCCCAGGATGATCACGCCGGTGGGGCACCGGTCCACGCAGAGCGCGCACCGGGTGCAGACGTCGTCATCGATCAGGAACACGACCTTGTCGGACGGATCGATGCCGGGCAGCTCGGTCCCCACGGCCTCGTCGATCGCGCTGGTCTGCACCATGTGGATGCACTTCCACGGGCAGATGTCCACGCATCCCTCGCACATGATGCACTCGGACTGGTCGATGTGGATGAACTGCTTCGGCTTGACCGCCTTGGCCAGGTAGTCCGCGTCGACCTCCTGCAGGACGTAGTCGTCGCGGAACTCCGGCATCGGCGGGTTCGCATCGGTGGTTGCCATCGTGGCGCCCTCGCCTCAGGCCCGCTTGACCAGCGGACGGCCGTAGGTGGAGGTCGGCTCGATGGCCTTCACCGCCTCGGCGCGCTCACCGCGCTTCTGCCACCACGCCCACATCCACATCTGCAGACCGAGGAACACCACGTAGATGCCGGTGGCGACGATGTCGCGCACGGCCCGGGCGGTGATGGTGACCGGGAACCACGGCGTCGAGAGCGACGCGATCTCGAACGGCAGCGTGACCTCGCCGGCCGGCCCGAACCAGACGACATCGGGGCGCCAGTTCAGCTCGGAGTCGGCCCAGGTCAGGAACTGGTGGGGCACGACGCCGTAGATCCAGAAGAGGATGAAGAACACGTAGGTGCCGGCGAGCATCGCCTCACCCCAGGTGAGGGGCGTCCCCACCGGACGGCGCTTCGCGTACCAGAAGATCGGTGCGACCATCGCGACCGTCAACAGCAGCGTTGAGATGAAAGCGACCACTGGCGACCTCCTGGCGACCTCGAACCACGTGACCCGGCGGCGTCGACCAGCGAGTCATTGTGAAACCACTCACAAGTCTAGACCGTGACCGCCGCTGTCGACGGCCGGGCCCGTACCTGCAGTTCGTGGTCTACCACGGGCGCCGCGGTGGTGGCACATCGGTCCCCCGTCGCGATCCGGACGCGGCTGCGACCTGACACCGGCGCCACTCTGAGTGGACCCTCAGCGCACGGGTCCACCCTGACCGGGTCGAGCCCGAGCATCCTCCGCTTGGTCGGAACACGCGCTTCGTGCCTAGTCTTGGCATCGGGCCGCCTTCCCTGGTGGCCGTCGTTCCCCGTCGCCCGCGGAGGCAGCGTTGTCAGATATCCCAGAGCATCTCCTGGCCAGAAGTCGAGCACGCCGAGCCGCCATGGGCGGCGGTGGCGGCGACGCCCCTGCGGCCGAGTCCGCAGCACCGGCCACCACCCAGTCGGCGGCACCCGCTGCTGCAGCGGCCGCCACCCCCGCGACGCCGGTCGCACCCGCTGCACCCGCGGTCCCCGATCCGGTTCCACCGTGGGTCGAGGCCGCTCAGACGCGACGCAAGATCCCCTTCTGGGCCGTGCCGGTCCTGGCGCTGCTGCCGTTGTGGGGCGTCGTCTATGCGTTGACGCTCGATCCCCCGACACCGACCGAGCCGGGTCCGCTCGAACTGGGCGCGGAGACGTATGCCGGCAAGGGCTGCTCCGGCTGCCATGGCGCCGGGGGTGCCGGTGCCGGTGCGGTACCGGGCCTGATGACGACGGCCGAGGACTTCGCCGTGCCGGGCGACATGGTCAGCTGGATCGCACTGGGCAGCGCCGGCTACCAGGCATTGGGTATCGAGGAGTACGCACCCGGTAAGCCCGTCGCCGGCGGCATGCCCGGGTGGGCGGACTCGCTCACCGCCGAGGAACTGATGGCCGTGGTGCTGCACGAGCGCACCGAGTACGGCGGCGAGACGTTCGACATCGCCGTGTGGGAGGAGGGCTTCGAGGAGGCCCTCTCGATCGTCCCCGAGGACAAGGCCGCCGAGTACATCGCGGTGCTCGAGGAGTGGGCGGCGGATCCACCGGCGTGATCCGCCGATGACGCCGTCGCTGCGCGACCCTCGCAACATCGTCATTGCCGCTGTCCTGGTCATCGGGCTGGGTGTCGGGGCGTGGCTGGTCGCCACCGGCGGCGCCACCGACGAACCGTCGTCCGACGAACAGGGGCAGGTCGCTCCGGTCGACGAGCCTGACGGGTCCGGCGACACCGCCGCCCAGGAGCCCGAGCAGCAGCCGTCGACGCAGCGCTCACCGCTGCCCCTCGATGACCTCTCACAGCCCGCCGTCGCCGAGCTCGGGGGGTTGGTCGTGCCTCCGGATGCCGCCGACTTCCTGACCGCCCGTCTCGATGACGACCGTCAGCTCGACATCACCTTCACCATGCCTGCTGCCGCGGTCGACGGGTTCGTCGAGGGCTCCGGCCTCCCCGAGCCGGTGGCCGACCAACGCGTGGTGCTGCACAGCTCGCCGCTGTGGAAGCTCAACCCGGATGCCGGTACGTCCGTCAGCGGATCGAGCGACACCTTCGGCGAGGTCAACCGTTCGGTCGAACTGGTGACCGAGAGCGACGGCGTGGTGCGCGCACGGGTCGTCATCACCTCGGCGGTCTGAACCGCCCAGCGCGACGGCGGGTCGGCGCCGGCCGCTGCCGCAGCGCGTGCAGCCGCGTCAGCGGCCGACCGCCAGCAGCTCGTCCAGGTCGACCCGGACCGCTCGCTTCCCCGCGGCCCGCAGCGCGGCGAGGTCGCCGTGCGCCTGGGCGCCGAACAGTTCGCCGAACGTGAAGGACTCGCCGGGCACCGCGAGGTCGGCGCTGGGCGAGGACAGCACCTGCACCACGACATGACGGTCGGCACCACCCTTGTGGAGCTGTCCCGTGGAGTGCAGGAAGCGGGGTCCGATCCCCAACGTCGTGGCGACGCCGGCACGACGACCGAGGACGTGGCGTACCGCCTGCAGTCGGGGCTCGAGTGCCGGGTCGACGAACGCGCCGATGACCAGCGCGTCGCCGGCGCGCAGCAACGCGAGCGCCGCGTCGATCGACACCGTGTCGTTCGTGGCGGGAGCCGCCGTGGCCCCACCCGAGAGCAGCGACCGGGCCTCGACCTTGGCGGACTCGACATCGGGCTGGTCGAAGGGATTGATGCGGAGCACCACCCCGGCGAGCGTCGTGGCCCACTCCCACAGCACGATCTGGGCACCCAGGTCCTGGGGCTCCTCGACCTGCAGGTGCACCCACGGCCCCGCCAGCTGCGCGGGGTCGACGTCGGCGTCACCGATGATGACGTGCAGGCGATGCTCCGGGTCCGGGGCATCGGCCGGCTCACCGAGCACGGGGAGCACGCCGTGGCCGTGCTTGCCGGTCGACTCCGCGATCAGCTGCTCGAGCCAGCCACCGAACGCCTCGATGCGCGGATCGAGATGGAAGGTGAGCTTGTCGCGCCCTGCGGTGGCGGCGACCGCCATCAGGGCACCGAGCTGCGCGCCCAGGTGTTCCTCGACGGGGGTGTCGGCGCCGAGCAGGTCGAGCGCTTCGGCAGCGGTGTCCAACAGCGCCGTGGCGTCCAGGCCCATCAGTGCCGCGGGAACCATCCCGAACGCGGACAGCGCCGAGAAGCGGCCACCGATCTCGGGGTCGCCGTGGAACACCGCACGGAACCCGCGCTCGTGGGCGAGCGTCCTCCAACGCGGAGCCGGGATCGGTGATGGCGATGAACTGACGGCCGATCGGCGACCGCGCCCAGAAGTGCTCCAGGTGGGAGCGGGTCTCGATCGTCGAGCCCGACTTGGAGGCGACCACGACGATGGTGTGGTGCGGATCGCAGGCGGCGTCGACACGGCGAACCGCGTCGGGGTCGGTGGAGTCGAGCACGGTGATGCGCGGGAACCCCTCCCCTGCATCGAAGGTGCGTGCCAGCACCTCGGGGAACAGGCTGGAACCGCCCATGCCGAGCACGAGCACGTCGGTGAACCGGCCCGCCTCCTGGTCGCCCGCGCCGTCCACGACCTCATCCGCTGCCAGGGCCCATCGAGGCCATTCGGCGGTGCTCGACTCGGGTGATCGCAACCAACCCAGCCGATCGGCGCACTCGGTCGGGTCGTCCTGGATGACGGTGTGATCACCCTCCCAGAGCCGACGCACGGCGTCAGCGGTGGCCAACTGGTCCAGCGCTGCGGTCCAGGCGTCGAGCAGTTCCGCTGGTTCGATTCGTGCGGTGATCATCCCGGCGACACTACCCGGGGCGTCAGCGGCGCAGCCCGGGCGAGCGGTGCGCGGTCCGACCCGCAGGTCGGGGCAGCCCTCCCAGCAGACGACCTCGCACCTCGGCCAGCCGACCGGGGTCGGCCTCGCCCGCGACGACCCGGTCGAGCACGCCCTGCAGAGCTGCTTCGACGTCGGGCACGCCTCGTGCCCGTTGGCGGACCATCCCCAGCCCGACCGCGGCCGAGGCGGGGACGCCGAGCCACCACCACGCGGTGCTGCTCGCCACCTCGAGCACCGACACCGCGGAGCCGACCCCCGCGACGGTGGATCCGCCGGTCACCGCCGCGGTCCGCTCCATCTGGAGGTCCGCGACCAGCGCCACGACGCTGCGGCCGGTGTCGACCGGTTGGACCACGACCCGCAGACGGCGGACCCGACGAAGGTGCTCACGGCCACGAACAGCGCGTGCGCCGCGCTGCACCCATGCCATGGGGTCGGACCGTCTCGAGTACTCCGCGAACAACGAACGCTCGTCGAGTCGGCGCCGGCGCAGGGCGCCGTGCCGGCGCAGCCACTGGTCGACGACCTCGACGAGCTCCGACGCAGGTCGCTCGATCATCCTCGTGGCGCTCACCACCGCCGGCCCGGCCACCCGGTCGAGATTCGAGGAGTCCTGGGCCAGCACGCCGAGACGTTCCTCGGCAGCCGCCAGCCGAACTGCTGCGACGTCGAGCCCCAGGTCCTCCGCGGCCTCGGCGAGCGCCTGTTCCGAGATGTCCTGACGGGACGGGGCCAGCACGTCGAGCTCTGCCAGATCGATGGCCCGACGCAGCACGCGCTCCGCTGCATCGCGGTCGAATCCGGCCTGATCGCTCACGTCGACAGGCTACGCCGCGCAGATCCTGCCCGATCCTCGCGCCGCACCGCGGGCGAGCGCTCAGCCGGCGGGTTCGGGCAGGAGGGACGCGACCTCGTGGGCCGCCTCGATCGTGACGCGCAGATCCTCGTCGCTGTGGGACAACGAGGGGAACATGACCTCCCACGGGCCCGGGGCGAAGGCGATGCCCCGCTCCAGCATCCCGTGGAAGAACGCGGGGTACCGACCGAGCGCAACTGATGCGCCCGCGCTCGCGAAATCGATCGGACGCTCGGCGCCGAACGTGGTGTCGTCACCGAAGAAGCAGCCGACGAGTGGCCCGACCCGGGGCACCACTGCGGGCACGCCGGCATCGGCGAAGGCCGATCGCAGCCCGCCGGCGAGCACCTCGGCGGTGCTGATCAGTCGGTCGTAGGCGGACTGGTCGAGCTGGGACAACACGGCCAGCCCGGCAGCGGTCGCCAGCGGGTTCCCCGACAGCGTGCCCGCCTGGTACACCGGTCCGAGCGGGGCGATCGACGACATGATCTCGGCGCTCGCGCCGAACGCGCCGACGGGCAGCCCGCCGCCGATGATCTTGCCGAAGCACCAGACGTCGGGGGTGACGCCCGACCACCCGGTCGCACCGTCGACACCGAGGCGGAACCCCGTGATGACCTCGTCGAACAACAGCAGTGCACCGACGCGGTCGCACTCGGCCCGGAGCCCCTCGAGGAACCCCGCGAGGGGTGCAACCAGGCCCATGTTGGCCGCGACGGGTTCGACGCACACGACCGCGACCGACTCGTCGAGACGGGGCACGACGTTGTACGGCTCGATGCGCGTGTCCGCGATCGCGCCGACGGTGACCCCCGCCGAGTCCGGAGCGGTGCCGCTGATCGCGGCGCCCTCGGCGACGCCGGAGCCTGCCGAGGCCAGCAGCGCATCGGAGTGTCCGTGGTAGTTGCCCTCGAACTTCACGATCGTGTCGCGGCCCGATGCGCCCCGGGCCAGGCGGATCGCGGACATGGCGGCCTCGGTGCCGGAACTGGTCAGGCGGACCTGCTCCATGCCGGGCACACGGGCGCACAGCTCCTCGGCCAGCCGCACCTCGCCCATGGTGGGCGCACCGAAGGTCGTCCCGTGCGCGGCGCCGCGTTGGATGGCTTCGACCACGGTGGGGTCCGCATGTCCGAGGATCGACGCGCCGTAGCTCTGCACGTAGTCGATGAACCGGGTGCCCTCGACGTCCCAGACATGGGCGCCCTGGCCGCGAGCGACGAAGTACGGCGTCCCACCCACCGAGCGGAAGGCACGAACCGGCGAGTTCACCCCGCCCGGGATGTGGGCCAGACCCCGCTCGTACAACGCGGCGTTGGTCATCGGAAGGCCGTCGTGGTGCACGGTTCGGCTCACTGCATCCCCTCTGCGAGACGTCGGGCGAAGTAGGTCAGCACGAAGTCCGCGCCTGCCCGGGTGATGGCGCTGATCTGCTCGTGGGCGACCGCGTCCAGATCGATCCAGCCGCGTTCCGCAGCAGCGTGCACCATCGCGTACTCACCCGAGACGTGGTACGCCGCCAGCGGGATGTCGACCTCGGCCCGGGCTCGCGCCAGCACGTCCAGGTAGGTGAGTGCGGGTTTCACCATGACCATGTCGGCGCCCTCGCCGATGTCGGCCCGGATCTCCTCGAGCGACTCCCGCACGTTGCGGGGGTCCTGTTGGTACGAGCGTCGGTCACCGCCATCCGCGATCTCGACGTCGACCGCCTCACGGAACGGCCCGTAGAGCGCCGAGGCGTACTTCGCCGAGTACGCCAGGATCGCCACGTGCTCGTGCTGCTCCTCGTCGAGCGCGTCACGGATGGCGAGGACCTGTCCGTCCATCATCCCCGAGGGTGCGCAGACGTCGACGCCCGCGTCGGCCTGGGCGAGCGCGGCCTCGGCATAGCGCTCGATGGTGGCGTCGTTGTCGACGGTCCCGTCCGGGGTGAGCAGGCCGCAGTGCCCGTGGTCGGTGTACTCGTCCAGGCAGAGGTCCGCCATGACGACGACCCGGTCGCCGTACTCGTCGCGCAGATCCTTGATGGCCAGCTGCACGATGCCGTCGGGGTCGGACGCTCCGGAGCCCTCGGCGTCCTTGTGCTCAGGGATCCCGAAGAGGATGACCGCGTCGACGCCCAGAGCGATCAGCTCGCCGACCTCTGCACGCAACGACGCACGGGTGTGTTGCACCACGCCGGGCAGCGAGCTGATGGGGTTGGGGCGTTCGATCCCCTCGCGGACGAACAACGGGGCCACCAGGTCATCGACACCCAGCCGTGTCTCGGCGACGAGCCGCCGCAGCGCTGGAGTTCTGCGGAGTCGACGGAGTCGCTGCTGGGGGAACGGCACGGCGCTGATCCTACGGCAGCGCCCCGCCTCGGCCCTCCGCGCTCGCAGGTCTCGCACCCGCAGGACCCGCATGCTGGGGAGCCGTATGCAGGGGACCCGTATGCAGGGGACCGCGATCACAGGACCCGGCTCCCGGGCCGGCCGGCGGAGCGTCGGGTACCTGTCGGCGCCGGCTTGCGACGAATCGGCGGTTCGTCAACGGGCGAATTCGTCGCAAGCCGGCGTTCGACCGTGCTCGGTCCTCAGATGCGAGCAACCCCGGATGCCGACATCTGTCGCCAGCATCGGCCGCCAGCGCCCGAGCGGGGCCCGAGCTGGGCCCACCGTCACCGCCCGAGCGAACCCACCAGCGCCTCGACCAGCCCGTCGAGGGTGTGCGCGGTCGCCTCGGTGCCCACGTTCACCCCGAGCGCCCGGGCTGCGTCCGCAGTGACGGGACCGATCACCGCGACGAACGGCGGCACTGCTCCGAGCCCGGCGGCGGCGACGAAGTTGGTCACCGACGACGCAGAGGTGAACGTGATCGCGTCCGCGTCCGCGCAGCGAGCGATCGCCGCTGCATCCATCGGCACCGGAACGGTCCGGTACGCGTCGACCACCTCGACCTCCCATCCACGGGCCCGTAGTCCCTCGGGAAGCACCTCTCGTGCGGTCTCGGCGCGGGGCAACAGGATCCGACCGCCCCCGGCGGGCGGATCGGGGAACACCTCGAGGAGCCCCTCCGCGACGAAACGCTCCGGAACCAGATCGACCTGCAGGTGATGCTCTGCCAGCACCTGCGCCGTGCCCGGACCGACCGCCGCCAGCCCGACCCCCGCAAGGTCCCGCGCGTCGCGCAACGCCGCCATCGCGCGACGGGCACCGTTCGGCGACGTCGTGATCAGCCAGTCGTACCGCGACACCTCTGACATCGCTGCGTCCAACGCAGCACCGCCATCGACCGGATCCTCGATCGCGATCGTCGGGACCTCCACCACCTCGGCGCCGCGCTCACGCAGCATCCCGGCCAGGGCCCCCGACTGGTGCGGGGCGCGGGTGACCACCACCGCGCGCCCGGACAACGGCCGCCGGACGAACCAGTCGAGCGACTCGCTCGCGACGTCCCCCACGACGATGGTCGACGGCGGACGCAGCGGATGCTCGTGGAGCGTGGCGAGCGTCGCCCGGGTGACGTCCTGGTCCGGTCGTGTCCCCCACCGCACCGCCGCCGCAGGCGTGTCCGGGGCCAGCCCACCTGCGATCAGCTGACGGGAGATCTCGGACAGGTTCGCGACGCCCATGAGGATCACGAGGGTCCCACCGACGCGTGCCAGCGCTGCCCAGTCGACCTGGGTGACCGCCTTGGACGGATCCTCGTGACCGGTGACGATCGTCAGGCTCGTCGACGAGTACCGCCGGGTGACCGGGATCCCGGCGTACGCGGGCGCGGCGATCGCCGAGGAGATGCCCGGGACGACCTCGTAGTCGACACCAGCGAGCTCGAGGGCACGAGCCTCCTCGGCCCCCCTGGCGAACACGAACGGGTCGCCGCCCTTGAGCCGCACCACCATCCGTCCCGCGGTGCCGTGGCGCACCAGCAACTCGTTGATCTGCTCCTGTGGCACCGACGGTCCCCGAGGCGTCTTGCCGACATCGATGCGCTCGGCCGCAGCCGGTGCCAGGTCCAGCAGCGACGCCGCCGACAACCGGTCGTGCACCACCACCTCGGCCGCCGCGAGCAGCTCCGCGCCGCGCACGGTCAGCAGCCCGGGGTCCCCGGGGCCGGCGCCGACCAGGTACACCGTCACCCGTCGTGCTCCAGCCCCGAGCGCATCTGCGCCGCCAGTTCCCGCCCGACCCGGTCGATCTCGCCGGCGTCGGCACCGGCGGCGACGACGGTCTCGTCGTGCAGCGTGCGGCCCCCGACCTGCTCGGCGAGCACCGCCCGCAGCGACATGGAGCCGTCGCTGCGCAGCTGGGCGTGCGCCCCCGCGGGCAGGCTGCAGTCACCGCCGAGCTCGGCGAGGAAGGCGCGCTCGGCCTCCACCCGACGGCGGCTGGGCGCGTGCTCGATGGCACGCACCAACGCGGTCGACTCCTCGTCGTCGGACCTGCACTCGCAGCCGAGCGCCGCCTGGGCGACCTGCGGCACCACCTGGTCGACCTCCAGCAGCTCCGCCAGGTGCTCACCCATGCCCAGTCGCTCGAACGCGACCGCCGCCACCACGATCGCGTCGAAGTCGACCGACTTGGCCAGTCGGGTGGCCATGTTGCCGCGCAGCTCGGCGAAGTGCAGATCCGGTCGTACATGCGCCAGCTCGGCCCGCCGTCGAGCGGATCCGGTGGCGATCACCGCCCCTTCGGGCAGCTCGTCGAGCCGACCCCCGACGAGCGCATCGCGCGGTTCCCCACGCTCGGGCACTGCAGCGAGCACCAGTCCCTCGCCGGTCACCGCCGGCAGATCCTTCGCGGAGTGCACCGCCACGTCGGCCCGTCCGTCGAGCAGCGCCGCTTGGATCTCGGTCGCGAACACTCCCTTGCCGCCGATCTCCGACAAGGGCACATCGATCCGACGGTCACCCTCGGTGGCGAGCGGCACCACCTCGACACCGATGCCGGGGTGCGCCGCGCGCAGCAGCGCCGCGACATGGTCCGCCTGCCACAGGGCGAGCTTCGACCGACGGGTCGCCAGGCGCAGCACGCGACCTGCTGCGACCGAGCCGACACCCGGACGCGTCACCGGTCAGCCCAGGTCGAACAGGTCGCGCACCGAGTCGGCCAGCCGCTCGCCACGGCTGGACCCCGCGGTGCCCTTGAGCTGCACGGTCGGGGTGTGCAGCAGCTTCGCCAACATGGCCTTGGTGAGCGCGTCGACGGCATCACGCTGCTCGGCGGACAGACCTTCGAGGCGACCCGAGAACCGCGCCATCTCGGCGACGCGCACCACTTCGGCCTGATCGCGCAGTGCGGTCACCACCGGCGCCACCTCTCGGGCGTTGACGATCCCGGCGAAACGGACGATCTCCTCGTCGACGATCGAGCGGACCGCGTCGGCCTCACCCCGGCGGGCCGCCAGGTTCGCCTCGGTCAGCGCAGCGACATCGTCCATGTCGAGCAGCTCGACCTGCTCGAGCAGCGCCGCTGCAGGGTCGACGTCACGCGGCATGCCGACATCGACCACCAGCAACTGCTCCGAGCGGCCGGCGGTCGCGGCCCCGAGCTGTTCTGCGGCGATCACCGGCTCGGTCGCGTCCGTGGCACAGAACACGGCGTCCACGGCTGCGAGCTCGGCGTCGAGCACGTCCAGCCCGACGCCGCGCACCTCGGTCCGGTCGTGCTGGTCGTTCAACGTGGCGGCGAGCACAGCAGCACGGTCGCGGGTGCGGTTCGCGATGACCAGCTCCGCCACGCCCGCATCGACCAGGAACGACGCCATTCCCTTCGCCATCGATCCCGCGCCCAGGACCAGCACCCGCCGACCGGCCAGTGCGTTCGCCGCTCGGGTGCCGACGCAGCGCAACTCGACCGGACCCGTGCCGTCGACCTCGGCGAACCGCTCGCCGGCGATCACGACCGCAGCCTGGGAGACCGAGGTGAGGTGATGCGCGATGCGGGTCTCGGTACGGGCCCGCTTGCCCACCTCGAGCGCGTGGCGGAACAGCAGGTTCAGGCTGCGGCGGGCGGTGCCCTCCGCTCGTGCGATGTCCCACGCGGTGCGGACCTGGCCGAGGATCTCGTGCTCACCGGGCACCGCCGAATCCAGGCCAGCGGTCACCTCGAACAGGTGATGGATCGCCTGCTCGTCGTAGTGCACGTACAAGCTGTCGGCGAACATGTCGGGCGGCAGGAAGGTGAGGTCGCTGAAGAAGTCCCGCACCTGGCTGTAGGCGCTGTGGAACCGCTCCGCGACGAGGAACACCTCGGTGCGGTTGCACGTCGCGAGGACGACGACCTCCGAGACGTCCTCTGCGCCGTCGAGCGCGTGGAGCAACTTCGGCAGGCGGTCGCCGGTGACGGCCATCCGCTCGAGCAGCTCGAGCGGGGCGGTCCGGTGGTTCGCTCCTACGACGACGACAGACACGCCAGCAGGCGCTCCTTCGTTTCGGCCCTTCGGCCCTGACGGATCAGGTCAAGGATGCTCCCATCGAGCGCCGATCGCCAGTCGAGGGGTGCTGGTGATCCGTCACCGTCGCGCTGGTCGCGCAACTCGGAGCGGACCTCGGCGACGACCTCCACCAGACCGGCGATCTGGGCGGCGTCGAGTCCGAGGGCGGCGTCGAGCCCGTCATCGAGCACCTCCGCCAGCAACCGGGTCACTGCGGGTGCGGCTGCACCGGTGGACACCGCCACCGACAGCGGCCCGCGGCGCAGCACCGCGGGGAACGACAGGTCGCCCAGCCCCGCCCGGTCGGCCCGGTTGACCAGCACTGCGTGGTGGCGGCCCGCAGCGGAGACCGAGTCGTCGACCGCCGCCACTCCCGTGGCCGCGACGGCGAGCACCGCACCCGCCAGATCGTCCGCGACGAAGTCCCGCTGCTGCCACGTCATCGCTCCCGACGCCGCTGCGTCGCGCACCTGGGCGACCGCCCGGGGCCCCACGACCAGCACGTCCGCGCCGGCATCGACCAGGGCGGACGCTCGACGTGCACCGACCGGCCCGGCGCCGACCACGACGCAGCGACGACCGACGACGTCCAGTTGCACCGCGAGCGTGGTCACCGCCGAGTCTGCCGTGTCAGCCAGCTGCCCGGTCCTCGACCGGCGACGTGACTCCGGCCGACACGACATCCGCGGACGAGGTCGACGACGCAGCGGTCGAGGGCGGGGCGTGCTCGGCACCCGACGTGCTGCGGCCGGCGACGGAGCGGCGCTCCTCGTGGAAGGCGAGGATCTGCAGTTCGACGGCCACGTCGACCTCTCGCACCAGCACGTGTGCCGGCACGTCCAGCACGGTCGGCGCGAAGTTCAGTATCGAGCGGACGCCGGCATCGACGAGCCGCTCGGCCGCGTCCTGGGCAGCGGAGGGCGGCGTGGTGATGATGCCGATCACGACGTCGTGCTCGGCGACCAGCGCTGCCAGGTCGTCCTCGTGTCGCACCGTGACCGATCCGAGCTGCTGGCCGACCTTGTCGGGGTCGGTGTCCACCACTGCCACCACCGAGAACCCGCGGTCGGAGAACCCGGCGAACTTGGCCAGCGCGGAGCCCAGGTTGCCGGCGCCGACGATCAGACACGGCCAGTCGTGGGTCAGGCCCAGCTCGCGCCGGATCTCCACCAGCAACTGCTCGACGTCGTAGCCGACACCGCGGATGCCGTACGAGCCGAAATAGGAGAGGTCCTTGCGCACCTTGGCCGCGTTGACGCCGGCCAGGTCGGCGAGCTGCTCGGAGGACACCGTCGGGACGTCGTCGGACTGCAGCTGGAGGAGACTCCGGTGGTACACCGGAAGTCGGGCAACGGTGGCCTCGGGGATGACCCTCCGTCGCGGCGTGGACATCCGCCGAAGGTACCCCGCTCGTTCACAGGTTCACAAAGTCCGAGCCGCTCAGCCGGACTCGGCATCCTTGAGCTCGAACCGCAGCACCTTCCCGGTGATCCCACGCGGGATGTCGTCGACGAACCAGACCTTGTTCGGGCACTTGTAGCCGGGCAGACGGTCCGCGCAGAACGCGATCACGTCGTCCTCCTCGATGGGGACCCCGGGGCGCGCCTTGACGTACGCCTTGACGGCTTCGCCCGTGTAGGGGTGCGCGACACCCACCACTGCGCAGGCCTCGATCGCGGGGTGCTCGGCGAGCACCGCCTCGACCTCGGCGGGGAAGACGTTGAACCCCGACACGATGATCAGGTCCTTGGCGCGGTCCACCAGGAAGAGGTAGCCGTCGTCGTCGACCACCGCGATGTCACCGGTTCGCAGCCAACCGTCGTCGCTGAGGACGGCCTCGGTCGCCTCCGGTGCGTCCCAGTAGCCGCTGAAGATGTTGGGGCCCCGCAACCAGATCTCCCCCGAGTCGCCCACCAGCACATCTGCGCCGTCGCGGTCGACGATGCGCAGCTCCATGCCCGGCACCGGAATGCCGATGGACCCGGGCGGAGCATCGGTGCCCTGCGGACTCGTGACGACCGGGGATGCCTCGGTGAGGCCGTAGCCCTCCTCGAGGTGCAACCCGAACTTGGCCTCGATCGCCTGGGCGACCTCGACGGGGAGCTTCGCGGCGCCCGACACCGCGAGGCGCACCGATGCCGTGATCGACCCGTCCACACCCGGAACCCCGGCCCACGCCGCCCACATCGTCGGAGGTCCCGAGACGATCGTGACCCCCCACTTCTCGATGGACTCCAGCGCCGAGACCGGGTCGAACCGTTCGACCAGCAGCACCGAGGAACCCACGAACAGCGACGCTCCGAGCACCACGTTCAGCCCGAAGATGTGGAACAGCGGCAACACCCCGAACACGACGTCGTCGGGCTGTTGCGATTCGCCACCGGCGGACAGCAGCTGCACGATGTTGGCGTACAGGTTGCCGTGGGTCAGCATGGCTGCACGCGGTGAGCCGGCAGTGCCCGAGGTGAAGATCATCACCGCCGTGTCGGACGGCTCGCGCTGGACGATCGGGGTCAGCTCCGACGCCTCGTCGACGGACGCCTGGAGCTCCTCGAGCGACAGCCCTTCGCCGGGGGTGAACCCTGCGCCGATGACGAACTCGACGGTGGGAATGTCGTCCCGGTCGACACCCTCGACCGCGCCACGACCAGCGGGGCCGACGATCACGGCTCGGGCGGCCACGGTGTTCAACTCCCCCGCGACGGCCACACCCGGATTGGTCGGGTTGAGCGGCACCACGACCAGGCCGGCACCGAGCGCGGCCAGGTAGGAGACCACGAAGTAGCGGTTGTTGCCCGACACGATCGCCAACCGGTCGCCGGGCTGCAGTCCCAGTTGGACCAGCCCGGTGCGCAGGCGTGCCACCTGGTCACGCAGGGTGCCGTAGTCGGTCGGCTTCCCGCGGCTGATCAGCGCGCAGGCTTCGGCCGGATGCTCCTCGATGATCGTCGCCAGGTTCACCGAGGGGGCAGGCTAGCCGCGAGTGTGCCGAACGCCACTGCGGTGTCAGGTTCTCAAGCGCAGCGGCCGCGACGCCGACCCCTTTCCATATGACTCGTTCGACCGCCACCGAACCGAGCGCCCGGGACCGGCGACGCCGTCACGTCGCTCCTGCGGTCGTGGCACTCGTCGCGATGGCATCGCTGCTCGGCTCCACTGCGGTGGGGGCGAACCCGGCTGGCGCTGGTTCGCTCCGAGCGACCGGGGCGCCGACAGCGGTCCGGGCCGCTGCAGCAGTCCCCGACCCCGGCGCCGCCGAGGCCGAGTTCGTCGCCCTCATCAACCAACTCCGGGCCTCGCGGGGACTCGGCGCACTGAGCGTCGACGCAGAGTTGACCTCGCAGGCACGGTCGTGGGCCGGCACCATGGCCGCCCAGGGCCGGATCTTCCACGCCGGGGACCTGTCGGTCGGTATCAGCGCCAACTGGCAGAAGCTGGGCGAGAACGTGGGCGTGGGCGGCACCGTCGGTCCCCTGTTCCAGGCCTTCGTGGCGAGTCCGTCGCACCTGGCGAACCTGGTCGACCCGGGCTACACCCGGGTCGGGGTGGGCGTGGTCGTCGCCGGTGACCGGATCTTCACCACGCACCGCTTCATGTCCGTTGCCGCGCCGCCCCCACCGCCGCCGCCCCCACCGCCCCCACCGGCACCTGCGGTCACCGCGCCACCGGTGCCGGCCCCGCCCAGCACCGCAGCGCCCACCACGACCGCTCCCACCACGACCGCTGCGCCTCCACCGTCGACGACGACCACCGTGGCGCCGGTGCACAAGCTGGGGCCCGTCGGACGGATCGCCGAGCTGATCGAATCCGACAGCTGACCGCGGACCCGACCCCGCCGGACCACAGGCACGGCGGGGTCAGCGGGCGAGCACGACCAACTGCAGGAACGACGCGCCGAACAGCACCAGCATGAGCACGACGATCGCGATGGTGGTGTTGCGCCTCATGAGGTCCTCCCCAGTTGCACCGGCGTGGTGACGCCGGGCTGCGCCGGCTCGTCATCGAGGGGGACCAGCACCAACTGGTCCCCGGCCTCCAGCGACAGCTCCTGTGCAGCGGATGCGCGGTCGCACACGATCGCGACGAAGCCGTAGCTGTCGGTGACCAGACCGAGCGCCCCGGTGCCCACCTCGGAGAAGTGGTGCGCACGCCGGGCGGATCGCGTCCGACCGTCGATGCGGACCTCGAAGACCTCGCCGAGGGGCTCGATCTCGGACGGGTCGACGTTGAGCTGCGCGTTGCCGTACCGGTCGATCCAGAGCACCTCGGCGTTCACGCCGTCCTCGGTGACCTCGGAGATGGGGAAGATCCCCGGGTACAGCCCCGCGGGTTCGATCAGCTCACCGAGCTCGTCGAACGGCACGCCGCTGCACAGCCGGGCCGCCACCGGGGCGAACACGTCGCGCCCGTCGAACAGCGGGCCGGGGGCCTCGAGATGGTGCTCGTCGTCGTTGAGCCAGACCGCCCGTGTCGCACCGCCGACCATCGCGACCGCTGGTGCGAGCACACCGTTGTCGGGACCGACGAGCACCGAGGCGCCGTCACCGACCTCGACCGCGATCGGTCGTCGCACCGAGCCGACGCCCGGGTCGACCACCGCCATGACCACACCCGGCGCCAGGTACTGCACCGACCGGGCCAAGGTCAGACCAGCGGCACGGATGTCGTAGGGCGCCACGTCATGGGTGACATCGATGATCCGCACCCCGGGGCACAACTGGTGGATCACGGAATGCACCACCCCGACGAACTCGTCGGTTCGGCCGTAGTCGGAGAGGAACGAGATCGTGTCGTAGCGCAGTGACATGCGGGGGTGACGGTAGTGCGGGGCTGACCGACGCGCCGTTCGGGGTGGGACTGCGGTGAGGGACTGCGGCGCTGACGGGACTGCCGGGGCGGCTCAGCTGCCCAGCTCGGCGGAACGCCGTGCCGCTGCAGCCACGGCGTCGATCAACGCTGCCCTGGTCGCACGCTGCTCCAGCACCCGGAGCCCTGCCGCGGTGGTACCGCCGGGCGAGGTGACCGCGGCGCGCAACGCCGCTGGATCCTGTGACCCCTCCGAGAGCAGTCGTGCCGCGCCCAGCAGGGTCTGCCGCACCAGCGCATCGGCGGTGTCGCGGGGCAGGCCGGCGTCGACGCCGGCGTCGATCATCGCCTCGGCCACCAAGAAGACGTACGCCGGGCCGGATCCGGACAATCCCGTGACCGCATCGAGCGCTGACTCCGGGACCCGGACCACGGTGCCGACCGCTCCGAGCACCGATTCCGCCCAGGCCAGGTCGGCCTCGCCCGCGTGTCGGCCACCGGCGATCGCAGCCGCCCCTGCACCCACCATCGACGGCGTGTTCGGCATGGCGCGCACGACCGGCACCTCGACCTGCGCGGCAGCTTCGATCGACGCGGTCGACACGCCCGCAGCGATCGACACGATGCGTTCGACACCCACCTCGACCGCGGCAGCCACCGCGGCTGCGACACCCGCCGGCTTGGTCGCGACGATCAGGCCCTGCGCAGGAACCGGCCGGTCGGTCACCCTCACCCCGGCGAACCGCCCGGTCAGCTCGGCGCGACGGTCGGGGTCGATCTCGACCACGACGACCTGATCGGCTGGACAGGTGCCGGCAGCCAGCAGACCACCGAGCAGGGCCTGACCCATCTGACCGCCACCGACGAGCTGGATCGCGTACATCCTCACAGCGTAACGGCGGACCCGGGCCCGGCCGCTTCCCCGACGGCCGGACCCGGAACGGGCAACCTAGGAGCGGCCCGCGGGTCTGTCACCGGGGACCACGGCCCGCTGCCCGCGCCGCCGACGGGCTCAGCCGGCGAACCGGGATGCGAAGCCGATGCGCATCGCCGGGCGGAAGCACTGCTCGACACACGCGTAGACCGCCCCGAACAGCTGATCCAGCTCGAGGTCGGTGACGCGTTCGACCGGGGTCTCACCCACCACGAACACGGCGTCCTCGGCGCCGATCGCGAACCGCACGCCCTGCAGCTTCAGATTGCGGCGCAGCAGGTACTCGTAGAGCTCGGCGTGTCGTTCCTCGGGCGCCGGCATGAGGTAGCTCTCGATGTGCAGGGTCCGTTGCCGCAGGTGGAACCAGATCGCGAAGGCCTCTTTCTCCTCGCCGGTCACGCGGGCGATGAACCTGCACTGCCCGTCGCTGCGGTCCCGCTCGACGGAGACCACTGCGGGGTCGTCGGCGAGCTGCTCGGCCAACCAGCCCTCGAGCAGCTGCTCCACTGCGGAGATCTCCGCCGGCGACGGGGGACGGGACGGATCGCTCACGTGCACTCCACCAGTGCCCGGGCGCTCAGGTCGCCGTAGAGACGCCGCAGCCGACCTGCCGTGGTCGACCAGGCGTAGCGGTCGGCGAGCTCGGCGGCGCGTCGGCCCATCGTCGCCGCCGCGGCCGGATCGCCGAGCAGACGATCGATCCGCCCCGCGTACTCCGACGGGTCTCGGGAGTCGACCAGGAACCCGGTGGTGCCGTCCTCGACCAGGGTCCGCAGGCCGCCGACGGCCGCCGCGACGACCGGGACGCCGCATGCGGCGGCCTCGAGCGCGACGAGCCCGAAGGACTCGGAGCGGCTGGGCACGACGACCACGTCAGCGGCGCGGTAGTAGGTGGAGAGCCGGTGGTGCTCCTGGGGCTCGACCACCTCGATGCGGCCCCTCACCCCGAGCTCGTCGATCAGCCGGCCGACCCGATCGAACTCGGCGTGCCCGTCGATGCCGCTGGGACCGCCGACGACGACCAGGCGTGCGGTCGGATCGCTCAGCTGCGCGAGTGCCTGCACCGCGATGGTGAGGCCCTTCAGCGGTTGGATGCGGCCGACGAACAACAGCGTGGGACGTTCGTCGAGACCCAACGCCGAACGCGCGCCGCTGCGGTCCCCCGGGGAGAAGAAGGCGTGGTCGACACCAGGTGGCACCACTTCGATGCGGTCCACCGGCGCGCGGTACAGCTCGACGAGCTGTTCGGCCTCGACGGGGCTCGACGCACAGATCGCGTCGCAGCACCCGATCGTGGCGACCTCGGCGCGGACCCTGGCTTCGGGCTCGGCGTCGCCGGCATCGGCCTTGACCCGGGCAAGGGTGTGGAAGGTGGCCACCAACGGCAGGTCGAGCTCGTGCTTGAGCCGGTGCGCAGCAACCGCGGAGAGCCAGTAGTTGGCGTGCAGCGCGTCGACCGGTGTGCCGGCCAGGTCCTTGGCGACGCCGTCCGCGAACTCGTCCACCACCGACGGCAGCTGTTCCTTGGCCAGGTGGATCGGACCGGCGTCGATGTGCACGACCTCGAGTCCCGGCTCGATGCGGACCCGGTCGGGCAGATCCGACGCCCATCGTCGGACGTAGACCCGGACGTCCACGCCGGCCTGGGCGAGCGACGCGCTGAGCTCGCGCACGTAGACGTTCATGCCGCCCGAGTCGCCCTGACCGGGTTGGGCCAACGGCGAGGTGTGCATGGACAGGATGGCGACGGCGCTCACGACTGCCTCAACTCGGCCGGTGCGATTTCATTCCGCCGCTGCCGGCTGTTCCTGGGCCGCCAGATCGTCGGTCTCCTTGCGGAACGAGTTGTAGATCCGCACCAGCATCTTCTTGTGCTCCTCGGTCAGACCGGGGTCGCGTCGGATCTCACCCACCACGTCGACCTCGCCGTCGGGCTCATCGAGGATGCCGGCACGCACGTACAGCGTCTCGGAGGAGATCTCGAGCGCACGGGCGATCTGCTGGAGGATCTCCGCCGAGGGGCGCCGCAGGCCACGCTCGATCTGGGAGAGGTACGGGTTCGACACTCCCGCCATCTCCGACAGCTTCCGCAGCGACAGCTGCCCCACGTTGCGCTGCTCTCGGATGAACTCGCCGAGGTCGTGCCAGCGGCGGTCCAGGTCGTTACTCATTCCGTCCAAGGTACCGCGACGATCGCGAACGCCCCAGACGCGCCAGCAAGCACCCCGGTCGAGTTCGGGACCCGTCTCGCTCCCGATTCAGCGCAACAGGTCGTCCACGGTCGCACCGCTGCGGTACCTGCCCACCAGCTCGTCCTGGACCCGGTCGATGTCGCGATGCGTCTGGTGTCGGGCAGCAGAGAGCTCACGCTCCAGCGATCCGAGCGCCGCGGCAGCGGCGTCGAGCTCGGGTTCGGTCAACTCCGACAGCCGCGCCATCTGCGACGCCGGCAGCGCCGCGTCTGCGGACGACAGGAGTGCATCGGCCCAGGCAGGAGGTTCCAGGTCGGGCATCGGACGCGGCATCCCGGGGCCCCGGCTGTGCCCCGCAAGTGCTCCTGGCAGACGCTCGATGAGGCCGTCGCCGCCGTCGCGCCGCCGCTCCATCTCGGTCGCCACCGTGTCCAGCCGCCCCTGCACGATGCGTCGCGCGTAGGACAGCCCGTTCTCGACGTCCTGGTGGTGGTCCCTGATCGTGCGCAGGTCGGCCAGCGTGCAGCTGGTCAGATCGTCGGGAACGGGGATGGTGATCAGCTCGTCGAGATCGATGTTCACGTTCGGCGCCCTGTCTGTGGTGCTCGGAGTTGGTGGGGTTGGAGTCGGCTGGCGGAGGAACAGGGTACTGAGCGGGGTGCGCCGGCACCGTCCACGCGGCCTGCTCCTCCATCGGCGACGGTACGTCAGATGTGAACCAACCGTGCCGGCGATCGCAACGTCAGACGGTCGGCCAGCCAGGCGGTCAGGCACCGAAGATCCACGAGGCCACCACCAGCAGCGGACCGGCCACGACGTAGGCGTCGAGTCGGCGTTGCGCCGGCACGTGCGCGCTCGGACTGGGCAGCAGCGCCGAGGTGACCCACTGGCCCAGCGGACAGGTCAGCGCGACCAGTGCGCCCATCACCCACCACTGGGCGGTGTCGAGCGGCGGAACCCCGATCGTGGCGATCGTGAACGTCACGGCCAGCGCACCGATCAGCCCGCCCACCGGGCCTTCCCACCTGCCGGCCGCCTCTGCGCCCAGCAGGTAGTTGCCCGCATCGAACAGGCTGACCGCGAGCACCAGGAACAGCGCGGCCCACAGGTCGGCCTGCAGCGCCAGCACGACTGATGAGGCTGCCACTGCGGGCAGCAGCGCCGCGATCGACAGCGTCGCGCCGACCGCCCGTGCGCCGGCCAGCTGCGCTGCGCCACCGATCACCGCGACGACCAGTATCGCGGCACCTGCCGCGCCCGTGCCGTAGCCGGCAGCCAGCGGGACGAGCGCCGCGAGCAGCCCCGCGCACAACGCAGGGATGCGCCCGATGCCGATCGGCAGCTCCGCGTCGGCCGGAAGCTCCGCGTTCGCCCGAGCGATCGCCCACGAGCGGGCGATCTGGTACCCCGCAGCTGCTGCAACGGCCGCGGCGAGTCCTGCGGTCCACCAGCGACCTGCGGTGACCGCGGCCAGCGCCAGCAGGAACCACAGCACCCCGAGCCGCACTCGGGGGCCCGCTGTCTCCGGCGGCACCACGAAGCGTTCCAGACCGCCGGGCTGCGAGGGCACCCGATCGGCTCGGCGCACGACCTTCGCCACACCGGTCGGCGCGGTGTCGCGCGGCCGGTGCCGGGGGGCGGTCGGCACATCGGTCACCCCGCGACGTTACCCGGCGGCGTGCGGCGGTCCCATGTGACGGTCCTGGGCCGATGGGCTCTCCGGCAGGCGCTGCTACCGTCGCCCGCCGTGACCCGCATTCTGGTGGTGCGTCACGGTCAGTCCGAGTGGAACGCGGACGGCCGATGGCAAGGACAGGAGAACCCTCCGCTGACCGAACTCGGTCGACGACAGGCCGTCGACGCGGCGCGTGCGGTCGGAGCGGTCGACGCGATCTACGCCTCGCCGCTGGACCGCGCCGCCACGACTGCCCACCTGATCGCCGAGAGCATCGGCATCGGGCCGGTGATGCTGCACGAGGGTCTGATGGAACGCCATGCCGGCGAATGGCAGGGGCTCACGCGGGACCAGATCGACGTCGCGTTCCCCGGCTACCTCGAGGCCGGCCAGCGACCCCCGGGCTGGGAGGACGATGGTCTGGTCGAGACCCGGGTGATGGCGGCGCTGACCGACATCGCGGCAGCCCATGCCGGCGGACAGGTGCTGACCGTCGCCCATGCAGGAGTCATCTTCGCGATCGAGCGGGCGCTCGGGGCAGAGTGGGAACGCCTGGCCAACCTGGGCGGACGATGGCTGGAACACCGCGAGCACAGCTGGAGCATCGGCGAGCGTGTCCACCTGCTGATCGACGAGACGATCCCCGATCAGATCTGAGCGGTCCGGTCCGTCGAGAACCGCTCGACCGACACCGCGGCGGCGATCCGCTCCGCCGCCTCTGACCCGCCAACCCCCTCGGAGCTGACCCGCTCCAGGCTCTCGATGGCCTGTTCGACCGC
The DNA here is from genome assembly GCA_963714875.1 of uncultured Microthrixaceae bacterium. Lineage (GTDB taxonomy): Bacteria > Actinomycetota > Acidimicrobiia > Acidimicrobiales > Microtrichaceae > JBAOHV01. The sequence continues at coordinate 101,303 of CAVQQI010000002.1, forward strand.
CACCAGGTCGGCCTCCAGCTCCTCGAGCATCGCGAGCTCGTCACGAACAGCGTCGACGTCGGCGGGAGACGACTGCCCCGGAACCGGCTGATCGGCCACCGCTCGATCGGCCATCGGCTTGTCGGGGGTGGGCTGGTCGGGGGTGGGCTGGTCAGGCATCAGCTGGTCGGTCATCGACAACGAGGGTACTGCTCCACCCCGGTACGATCGGACCCCGACCACCCACGCCATCCCCCGCCACAGGACCCCAGATGCTCGCCGCAGAGATCCAGTTCGACACGCTCGGTCGAGCCTTCCTGTTCGCCGTGGTCATCGTCACCCCCTACGGCATCATCAAGATCCGCCAGGTACGAGCGCTGCGCAGGGAGCTGGCCGCGCAGGTCGCTGCCGCCACCGCTCCACCGCCGCCGATCCGACCACAGCTCGAGGACGTCATCGACCGCATCTCCGAGCTGGCAGCGGCCGGCCCCACCGACCGCACCACCGCCGTGGCGACCATCACCGTGCCGAACGACGTCACCGTCGCGGGAGGCGACCCCCCGCCCGGCCTCGTCGACACGCTCGTTCGTGACGCGCTGCGGCGCTCCGGGCTGGTGACCACCGCAGAGGTCGACACCCCTGAAGGACGGATGATCGAGTTCCGTCCCGCCGCCCGCTGACCCTCCCCGCTCACGGGAACCTCGAGCAGCGGGAACCTGGTGCCACGGGAACGGGGTGCCGCGGGTGGAACTGGCGCCGCGACAGGGCCACGATGGGGGGATGAGCATGCAGCCCACCGTCCTGGAGCCGTCGGTCGACTGCACCCCGCGGCGCGACGATCACGCAGACCGACGAACGCCTGGAGACCGAGGACGGGCCGGTGGCCCACATCGTGCGGACCAAGCGCAACGAGGACGCAGCGGCGAAGGTCCTCGCCGCGCGGATCGAGGGCACCCCACTGGAAGCGCTGTGCGGCCACACCTGGGTGCCGGGGCGTGACCCCAAGCAGCTGCCGGTGTGCCAGAAGTGCAAGGACATCTACGAGATGTACCGCCAGATGAACGACGATCTGGACGAGACACCGCGCATGTAGGCCCGCGCTGCGCCGGCCGCGCTGCTCAGGTCACGCGGGTCAGGCCGCCCGACAGGTGCCGCCATCGAGCTGCACGGTGGCCCCGATGAGCCCGTCGCCGACGCCTCGGCGCACCAGTTGCGGATCCTGGCTCGTGCCGATCCACCGTCGGCCGTCGTCGAGGTCAGCGATCACGAACGCCGAGGACGGCTCGCTGTCGGCATAGGTCACGGTGTAGGTCGCGACCGTCGCCGGCCCGTGGTGATCGCCCGTGACCTCTCTCGTCGCTGTCGCATCGGCTGCCAGGTCACCCAGGTCCGCCAGCAGTGCGCCCCGGCCGGGTTCGGTGGACCACACCGCCAGGCCGGGCTTGGTCAGCAGCCCGGACACGGTGGTGACCAAGCCGGTGGTACCCGGGGCGTCGCGCAAGCGCCCCACGATCGCGGCGGTCGACTGGTAGCTGAAGTTGTTGAACGGTCCACCCGCGAAGGCCATGCCGCCCATCACGGTGGGCGTGCCGTCGAGCGGCAGCCCCAGCTCCCGCTGCTGCACGCGCACCGCGGCGGGGAAGCAGCTGTACAGCTCGACATGGTCGATCCGGGTCAGGGGATGTCGCAGGTGCGACGCTGCGGCATCTGCCAGCACGCGCATCGCGGGCCAGCGGTGCAGCTCGGCCCGCCGCGTCAGCGACACCCCGAACGACGACTCGACCAGCACCCGGGGGAACACCCAGCGGTCGACCGGCACACGCAGCTCCCGTGCCAGCGCGGCCGAGCAGAGCACCAGCGCGCCGGCCTGGTCGACCGCCCACTGGGTGCTGTGCCACTTCGCGTACGGGAACGCGAGCGGTCGGTTGCCCGGCCCTGGCTCACGCAGGAACGCTGCATCGCGCGGCTCGGGGAAGGCGGCGTCGGGGAAGTCGGCCGCGACGCGGTTGAACCGCTGCCACAGCGTCGCGATCTCGTCGAGGTGGGCTGCGACGTCGATCCCCTCTGCGTGACGCAACGCGTTGTCGATGCAGGCGTACTGCTCGACCGGCTGCCAGATCCCCGCATCGATCTCGGGCTGCGCCATCAGCTCGCCGCGCGGCGACCACCGCTCGTCGGGCTCCACCTGACCCTGATCGGTCTCGACGGGCGGCAGCCCGGCACGGCTGCGGCGCAGCTGGGTCGCCTTCGCTTCGCCACCGACCACCAGCGCCGCATCCAACTCGCCGCGGGCGATACGTGCAGCAGCGACCCGGATCGGTGTGGACTGCGGCACGCCGATCTCCACCAGCACGCTGGTCGCGCCAGCTGCGCCCACTCGATCCGCCACCAACCGGCCGGGGTCGGCGTAGGACCAGTTGCCGACCGGCACCGCGACAGACCCCACGCGGTCGACCAGACCAGCCACCCCTGCGTCGCCCAGCGCGGCGAGCGTGGCCTCGACCATCAGGTCGACCGGCTCGATCGGCTCCTCCGGCTCACCGCTGCCCGACGGGTTGCGCTGTGCTGTTCCCACGCCGACCAGGACCGGCGTGCGCGGATCCACCGCGGCGTGCTGACTCATGGGTCGGACCGTAGCTCCGGGTCTGGGACTCACCGCGTCGGGATGGTTGACTGCCCGAGGTGACCCCCACCCACGAGCCCGAGCTGACCCGGCCCGTCGACCTGTGCACGCCCGATGGCCGACGACTGAACCCGGCGGCGCGGGGCTGGTCGCGACGACCCCTGCACCGGGCCAACCTGCGGGGTCGGCGCCTGCGGACCAAGAAGTGGGACTACTGGGCGGTGCTCACCGACGACCTGGCGATCGGCCTGGTGTACGCGGACGTCGGCTACCTGGGTCTGGCCTCGGTGTGGTGGGGCGACCTGCGCACCGGAGCGACCGGCGGCGCCGAGCTGGTGCGACCGCTGGCGTTCGGCATGACCCTTCCCGACCGACCCGGCACCGAGCCCCTGGGGGTGGACCGCTCCGGGGTGCAGATGCGCCTGACGGACACTGCTGCGGGCACACACCTGTATGCCCGCTGGACCGAGGACGACGGTACGGCCGGCGAGCTCGATGTCATGGTCGAGCTGCCCGAGCACCATGAGTCCCTCAGCGTCGTGATCCCCTGGGACGACCACAGGTTCCAGTTCACCACCAAGGACCAGGCCCGCCCCGCGTCCGGTCGGCTCGTGCGGCGCGGCACCGAGGTGCGGCTCGGCGTGGACGCCGATGCGTGGGGCGTGTTGGACGTGGGCCGTGGTCGCTGGCCCTACTCGATGGTGTGGAACTGGGGTGGTGGCGCCGGCAGGACCGCTGACGGCGAGGTGGTCGGCATCCAGATCGGCGGCCGGTGGACCGAGGGGACGGGGTTCACCGAGAACGCGATCACGCTCGACGGTCGGCTGCACAAGATCGGCCGCGAGCTCGACTGGTCCTACTCGTGGGACCGTCCGATGCTGCCCTGGAGCGTGCGCGACCCCGGCGGAGCGGTCGACCTGGTCCTGACCCCGCGTCTGGATCGCCACGGGTTGACCGACGCAGGGCTGCTGCGGACCGAGGTCCACCAGGTGTTCGGCGCGTGGTCGGGCACGGTGTGCGACCAGGACGGGCGCCGGATCCGCGTGGACGGCGTGCCGGGGTTCGCCGAGGAGGCCCGGAACCGCTGGTGAGCCGCCATGTCGCGACTGCGGGCAGAAATGGCCCGCCGGCCTGGCGTGTTGTGTGCCCATGACCGACATCGAGTTCTTCTTCGACCCCATGTGCCCGTGGGCGTGGATCACCAGCCGGTTCGTCGTCGAGGTCGCGGAGCTGCGCGACCTCGAGGTCGTCTGGCGCTTCATCTCCCTGGCGATCCTGAACGAGGACGCGCTCGCTCGCAGCGACGCACGGGTCGCCGAGGGCCGCGAGCCGTCGATGCCGCCGCAGTACCGACCGATGACCGAGGTCGGGGCCTCGCTGCTGCGCGTGGCAGCAGCAGCCCGGGACCACGGGGGCAACGATGCAGTGGCGGCGTTCTACACCGCTGCCGGTGAGCGGTTGCACCCGGGAGGAGCGTCGCAGGTGCTGTGGGAAGGTGGCGATCCGGGCGACCTGGTCGCACCCGTCGTCGCGGCAGCCGGACTGCCCGCGGCGCTCACCTCCGCAGCCGATGATCCCCGCTGGGACGAGGTCGTCTCGGCCGAGACTGCGCTGGCCATCTCACGCGCCGGCGACGACGTCGGTACGCCGATCATCACCTTCGACACGACCCGCCCGGCTGAGGCGTCCATGTTCGGCCCCGTGATCAGCCGCATCCCCCGCGGCGACGAGGCGCTCGCGCTGTGGGACGCGATGTGGGTGGTTGCTCGCACCCCGGGAATGGCCGAGTTCAAGCGCTCGTTGCGGGGCGAGCCCGTGTTCGACTGAGCCGCCGACCCCCGTCTGGGTCGTTCGAACCAATCTGGGCCCGCAGCGGCCGACACTGCTCAAGGCGCCACGGCTGTGCGCCGAACCTGTGGTGACCATCGGACCCTGACGGGAAGGGCCTGCAGTTGTTCATCACCAGCGCGGCTGCGTCGCGTCGCCACTCGCTGACCTTCGCGCTGCTCGGCGTGGTGGCCGTGGTCGCGCTGACCGCTGCCCCCACCGGGGCCGACACCCTCACCGCGACGGCGCCCGACCCTGCTCCGAGCGCGACCGACGCCCCGGCCGGGGATCGACTGCCGAACGACTGGGGCACCGGGAGCATCACGCCGGACGTCCGGGCGGTGGCCTACGACCCCGCGAACCGTGACGCCGACCACATGGGCGACCTCTATCTGCCCAGGGCCGGCGGGAATCGGGGCGTCCTGATCGTCGTGCACGGCGGCGGGTTCACCAGTGGCGAGCGTGCCGACCTGCACCGCTACCTGGGCCCGCTGCTGGGCCAGCTCGACCGGGGCCTGGCCATCCTGACCATCTCGTACCGCTTCGATCCCTTCCCTGCCGCCGTACTCGACCTGGACGCCGCGATTCGCTTCGTGCGCGGACCGGGTGGCGCGGCGCTGGGTCTGAACCCTGCGACGGTGCTGGTGGCAGGACACTCCGCCGGCGGCACCATCACCGCGAACCTGGCGCTGGCCGCCGACCGCGGCGATGTGGCCCCCTACGGACAGCTGTCGAAGGTCGACGGATGGATGACCGTCGCTGCGCCGCTGGACCTGGATGCCACCCTGCCGTTCGGGCGCGGCGCACGAGATGCGTGGCGTGCCGGCGACGAGTCCGCTGCGTCGCCGGTCGCGAACCTCTCCGCAGGAGATCCGCCCGGCCTGATGATCCACGGCGACAGGGACCGGGTCGTGCCTGCCGACCATGCCCGACGGATGCAGTCCAGGGCGGTGCGACTCGGGGTCGACCTGCCCGACCTGGACCTGGTCGGTGACGCGCCGTCCTCCTGCCGGGGGCACGCCCCGATGTGCGGTGCCTCGATCAGCGAGATCGACAGCTTCGTCGACCGAGTGGTGGGCTCCGCTGTCTGACCCGCAAGCCCGCCCGGTCAGGCCGGTGGCACCTGGAACGTGCCCTTCATGCCCAGCTCCGAGTGGGGCTGCTGGGTCTCGGGGTCGATCAGGATGCACTGATAGACGTACTCGCCGGCCTCGTCGAAGCTGATGGTCGCCCCGCCGCTGTCGCCGGGATCCATCGAGGCCACCTCGCCGATCGGCTCGTCGGACGGGTCGAGCACCTCGAACTCGTGGGCCTGCTCGCCCCGGTTGGTCATCTCGAAGCGGATCGTCTCACCAGCGGCGATGTCGCTCACGTCCAGGTCCGGGTAGGTGAAGTCGACCGCCTCGAACGTGATGGTGCGGTCCGCGCTGCGGGCTTCCTCTCCGCCCTCGCCGGTGACCTGGAACTCGGTGAAGAACCCCTCCCCGGTCTGTCCCGGGCGACACCGCACCCGGTACTCGCCCTCGGCCAGGTCCACGGTCAGCGTACGGGTCGTGCCCGTCGTGACGTTCTCGACCTCGCTGACGATGTCGTCGTTGTCACGCAGGACGTAGAGCTCGCTCACGTCGTCGGCTTCGTTGGTGAACTCGAAGTCGATGCGACCCGCTGACAGGTCGGTCTCGGAGAGCTCACAGCCGTCGTCGGTCCCGGTGACCATGACCGCGGTGTCGGCCTGTTCGGTCGAACACGCAACCGCACCGCAGAGCGCCACCGCCACGCCGAACACCGCGACCCTCCGGGCAGCACCACGCCGTGCAGCGATCACGCGGTCGGCGCTCATCGTGTGCCCTGCGGCGCGGTCGCGATCGGTGCCGACGATGGCGTCGTGGCAGGAGATGGTGCGGGCGTCGGGGCCGGCGGCCGGAGGAACAGCACCATCGTCGGGATCAGGTAGGCGAAGTAGACGACCACCTCGAGCACGGTCATCTGCGGCCCGACGTTGAACACGCCCTTGATGATCGTGCCGTACCAACTGGTGACCTCCCAGCCCGAGATGTTCCACGCCAGGTTGTCGAGTCCGGGCAGGACGCCACCCTCCTGCAGGTCGTGCACCCCGTAGGCGAGCACGCCGGCGGCGATCACGATGAGCGCCGCACCGGTGAACTTGAAGAAGCGGCCCAGGTTCATCTGCACCGCACCCCGGTAGATGCCCGCACCGATCGCGATCGCGGTCGCCAGCCCCAGCACGGCGCCGATGGCGGGCCCCGCACCGGCGCCCTGCGCCTGGAACGTCGGGTAGATGAACAGCGCCGTCTCGAGCCCCTCGCGACCGACGGCCAACAACGCGGCCAACCCGACCGCGGTGGCGCCCAGCTCGACCGCTGCCTGCATGCGGCCATCGAGCTCGGACCGCAACGTGCGCGACGCGGTGCGCATCCAGAACACCATCCAGGTGACGAAGCCGACCGCGACGATCGACAGCACCCCGCCGAAGATCTCCTGGGCCTCGAAGCTCATGCTCGCGGACGTGAAGTGCAGCACCGCGCCGAACCCGAAGGACAACACCACCGCGACCCCGACGCCGGCCCACAGGGCGGGGATGCGGTCGCGGTGCCCGCCACGCACCAGGAACGTCATCAGGATGCTGACCACGAGTGCCGCCTCGAGCCCCTCCCGAAGTCCCGTCAGGTAGGTCTGGAGCACGAGGCACCTCCTCCGGCCGACCGGCCGTCTCGCCGCTGCGACGACGATCGCCGCGCAACGTATGCCACTCCTGCACCATTAGGTACACCTAACAGCTTTGTCCGGTCAACCTTGCACATGTCACGACCAGCCGTTCAGGAGCCGCTGGCCGGACGCCGGCCGCCCCTAGGTTGTGGGGGTGAACGGCGACCTCCCCTCGCTGCCGCCGACGCCGGGCGAGCTGACGATGGGTCGCTACGTCCTCGTCGCGATCACCGTGGTGCTCGGGGCGGGCATCACTGCGGCAAGCATCCGTGCAGCAGTCGGCGACGACATCCCCGCGGGCGAGCAGCGGGTGTTCCGCTGGATCAACGGCTGGCCCGACTGGCTGCTGGTGGTGCTCTGGTTGCCGATGCAGCTGGGCAACCTGGTGGTCGGCGCGCTGTGGGGTCTGGCGAGCGCGTGGGCGGTGGGTCGCTGGGACATCGCCGTCGCGACGATGGTGGCGGTGCCGCTGAAGCTGGTGGCCGAACGGGTCATCCGTCGCCGGCTCGGCGACCGCCTCGCGGCGCGCCAACGGCCTGCGACGTCGGTGCCGGGCGCACGTCGGCGGGGCAACGACGTGCCGGAGTCGGGACCCAGCTTCCCGTCGGGTCACGTCATCATGGCCACCACCATCGGCATCGTGATCGCCGCGGGCATCTGGCCGACCTTCAGCTGGATCCCGATGCTGGCGATCGTCGCGGTGATGGTGGGCCGCGTCTACGTCGGCGCCCACAACCCCCTCGACGTGGTGTGCGGACTGGGTGTGGGGATGGTCGCCGGCGGACTGCTCGGACTGATCGGCTGACCAGCCCGCCGCCACAGGAGGCTCCGGGGACACTCGCCGTTACCCTCGACCCCATGCTCTCCAGCGTGCGACGACTCCGCCGTCCGGCGACGGCCCGCGCCGCGGCGTTGATCGTCGGGGCGCTCCTGGTCGGCGTATCGGCGGGGTGCAACGACGACGGCAACGCCGCCCCGTCGGCCTCCGCCGCGACCGACCCCTGCTCGCTGCTCACCGCCGAGCAGATCGAGGCGGCGACCGGCTGGACCGTGGACACCGGGCAGCGCCCCGACGACTCGCTCCAGGGTGACCGGGCGGTGTGCAACTGGGAGGACCCGACTGCGGGCGGCGCGGTGCAGGTGCAACTCCTGGTCGACGTCGGCGAATCCGCGTTCGAACGCGACCGCACCACTGCGGTCGCCGATGCCGTGGGCGTCCCCGACGACCTGGTCGTCAGGGGCGCGACCGCGGCGTTCGAGATGGCCGACCTGGGACAGCTGACGATGCTGGTCGACGACGACGTGGTGCAGCTGACGGTGCTGGGCGCGAGCCTGGACGGCGACGAGCAGCGTCAGCTGGCCGACGACGTGGTGGAGTCACTGTCGTGAACCGTCGAGCGAGGATCGGCGCCGTGGCGCTCGCGACCGTGGTGGCCGTCGTCATCGCGACGTCCACCCCGGTCCAGGCGAGCCCCGCCGGCACCGCCACGACCACGACGAGCACCACGACGAGCGCCCCCGCCACCAGCACCACCAGCAGCAGCACCGCCACGACCAGCACCACTGCCGCGCCTGCGGACCCCGGCTCCGCAGATCCGAGCGGTCGTCCCGGCGTCTACATCGCCGAGACCCCCGACATCCCCGCGGTGCAGGACGCGCCGAGCGGTCGACCGGTGTTCATCGCCGCGAGCACATCGGGCGCGACCGAGATCGAGCTCGACTCCGCCGGGGCCCTGTCCACCGCGGTGGACGACCCCAGCGAGGCGCTGCAGCTCGCCGTCGAGCAGTTCTTCGCCCGCGGCGGCACCACGGCGTACGTGTGGCCGGCCGCCGACGAGTCGGCCGGAGTGCTGTCCGCCGCGATCGAGCAGCTGTCACAGCGGGGATCCTCGGCCGACCTGTTCGTCGTGCCGGCCCTGGCGTCGCTCACCGGCGACGACTACCTGCGCGTCGCGGACTCGCTGACCGACCTGGCGCAGGCGCAGGTGGGTGTCGCGCTGCTCGACGCGCCGAGCAGCACGGTCGCCGAGGTCAGCGCCGCGTGGCCGGATGTCTCGGCCCTGGTCACCCTGGCGGAACAGCTCCGGGGCGCGCTCAGCTCGCCCGGCGCCGCCGCGTTGTACTCCACCCCGTTGACCGAGCGAGGCACGGGCGACTCGGTGCCCGCGAGCGCGGTGGTCGCCGGACTGATCGCCGGCAACGACGCCGACCGCGGCGTGTGGTCCTCCAGCGCCGGGGTCAGCTCGGCCGTGAACGATCTGACGGTCCCGCTGGCCATCGGCAACCCGCAGCTGGGCCAGCTCGACCCCGTGGGCGTCAACTCGTTCCGAACGGTGTCGAACTACGGCACGGTGCTGTGGGGCGACCGCACCCTGGCCGCGGACGACGCCGGGGCGGAGCGGTACCTCTCCGTCCGTCGCACCACCGACTGGATCCAGCGCTCGCTGTCGAACGGGCTCACCTGGACCGCCCGGGCGGCCAACGACCAGGCGACCTGGACCTCGGCGACCGCGGCGGTCTCGGCATTCCTCACCGACATCTGGCAGGCGGGCGCGCTGTTCGGCGACGACGCCGGGCAGGCCTTCCGGGTGACCGTGGACGCGGCGACGCCGGCGGCGATGGGTGTGCAGGTAGAGGCGGCGCTGGTCGAACCCGACGAGTTCCTGCAGATCACGTTGAGCGCGCCGACCCTGTCCGGCTGAGCTCACCCGGTGAGCGTGTGGCGCAGACGCCGCACCGACACCGCCAGCAGCACGGCCGCGAACCCCAGCAGCACCGCGACCTCGGGCAGCACGTCGACCAGGGTCGCACCCTCGAAGACCATGTCGGTCCACGCCTCCATCGCCCAGGCGTGGGGCGTGACCTTGGCGACGGTCTGCATCCACTCGGGCATCAGGAAGCTGGGCCATGCGCAGCCGCCGAGCATCGCCATCCCGATGGCCAGGGGCACCCCGACCGCCGTGGTCTGGTCGGGGGTCCGGGCGAGCGTGCCGGCCAGGATGCCCGCGCCCACCGACACCAGTCCGAACGACACGATCACCGCCGCAGCGCCTGCCGGGTTGCCCCAGTCCACGCCGAACAGCAGCGCTCCGAAACCCACGATGATGCCGGCCTGTGCGAGCACGAAGACCATCCGGCTGGTCAGCACGGCGCGCAGCTGGGTCGACAGCGACGTGGGCGAGGCGAGCATCCGCCGGGCGACCCCGAGGGTGCGCATCTCCACCAGCGCAGCGCCGACCGCCAGGCTGTTGATGAACATGAACAGCGTCAGCTGTCCCGGCGCCACGTAGTCGAACGCCGAGGTGATCGTGATCGAGTCGCCACCGACCCGCCGCTGCTCGACCCCCACCGGTTCCATCTGCTCGGACGCGACGTCGACCGCAGCTGCGGCGTCATCGGCCGACACCCCGACCTGTTCGACGACGAACCGGGTCGCGCTCGCCTCGTTGCTCTCCGCGGCGATCGCGCCACCCACCACCCGCTGCACGGTCAACGCCGCGGTCGAGGTCGGCGTGACCACGATCGACACCTCGCCCTCCTCGCCGCCGGCGACACGGTCGCCCAGCCCCTCGGGCACCACCAGGCCGGCGTCGAAGCGGTCCAGGCGCAGGTCCCGTTCCAGGTCGGTGCGGTCCTGCACCACGTCGAGGTCGACGCCCGGCGTGTCCGCCAGCCGGTCCACCAACGACGCCGAGGCCGGGCTGCCATCGACGTCGACCACCGCGAGGCGGATCCCGGACCCACCGGGGATGACGCTGCCCACGACCACGATGATCAGGAACGGCAGCACGACGATGAAGAACATGCCGGTGCGGTCACGGGTGATCCGTCGCAGCTCGTTGCCCACGATCGCGCCGAAGGCCGTGCTGCCGACCCGTTCGCTCCGGCTCTCCGCGCTCATGTCAGCACCCGCCGGCGGATGACGATCAGCGCGACCGCTCCGCTGATGGTCGCCATCGCGAGCAGACCGACCGGGACCCACCAGATCGAGCGCAGGCTGGCGCCCAGGGCCAGCTCGGTGAAGCCCCGCTGCGCGAGCCCGTTGGGGGTGAGCAGGGACAACGACGACAGCACCCCGGGAAGGTCCCTCGTCGGGAAGAAGGTGCCGCCGAGCAACGCCATCCCGAACCCCAGGATCGACGTCGCGCCCGACACCTGGCTCTCGGTGCGGGCGAACGCCATGACCAGCACCGCAAGACCGGTGATGGCCAGCACCACGCACACGATCACGGTGAGCGCGGCCGCCGGAGGGCCCCAGTTCGCGCCCATGACCGGGCCCGACACCGCCCACAAGGTGATGGTCGACACCAACCCCAGTCCGACGACGCCGGCAGCTCGACCGGCCAGGATGGTCGTGTCGCCCGCCGGAGTCGCGCGCATCCGTGCCAGCACTCCGGTCCGTCGGTCGGCGATGAGCCCCGACGCGCCGGTGCCCAGGGTGAAGAACAGGAAGAACATGGTCATCGCCGGGGCGAAGTAGGACGCGGCGCTGTACGTCTCGCCCACCTCGGCCCGGGCGATCCCGATCGCCGGGCGCGCCGCTCCGGCTGCGTCGACGAGCTCGTCGGACGGCTGGGCCCCCGACGCGACGGTTCCTGCCACGACCAACAGCCGGGTGCGGTCGAACTCGCCGGCGATCCCCTCGGCGATGCCGGTGGCGATCTCGGCGGTGAACGTGTCCCCGCTGTCGGCGACGACCTGCAGCGGCGCCGGGCGGTCGCCGGCCAGCGAGTTGCCGAACCCCTCGGGAACCACGATCACGGTGCCGGGACCGTCCTGCGAGGTGGCGACCGACGCCGCGTCCTGGTCGGCGTCGAGGACGACCACCTCCAGCCCCCCGCTGGCCCCGCCCTCGTCACCTTCGCCCTCGGCGCTGTCGCCCTCCTCGGCGCCGTCGACCCCCGCGACGAAGCCGGCGACCATGCCGCTGCTGGCCCGGGAACCGTCCAGGTCCTGGATGCCGATGCGCAGGTCGCCGGTCCCGCCGCTGAACGCGAGCGAGATGATGAGCGCCAGCGCGAACGGACCGACGATGCCGGAGACGATCAGCGTTCGGTCGCGGACCCGCCGACGAAGGTCGGCCACCGCGATCACGCCGGCCAGCCGCCAGTTCACCGGACCACCCCCAGCACGCCCCGGGCCCTCAGTTCCTCAGGGCCTTGCCGGTGAGACGCAGGAACACGGTCTCCAGGTCGGGCTCGGTCATCGACACGTCGGCGACCGACGCGCCGTGCCGATCGAGCTCGCCGATGACCTGACCGACGGCGCGGGACGCGTCCTCGACGCCGATGTCCAGACGGCCGTCGACCGCGACCACCGAGCGCACCGTCGGCAGGGCACGCAGGTCCTCGACCGCCCGGTCCGACAGCGACTCGACCGAGATGCTGATGTGGGAGGTCTCCGAGAGCGAGGTGATCAGCTCCCGCCGGGACCCCTCGGCGATGAGTCGACCCTCGTCCATGATGCCGATGCGATCGCAGAGCCGCTCGGCCTCTTCCATGTAGTGCGTGGTGTAGAGCACCGACAGCCCCTCGCCGCCGAGTGCCTCGATGCTCTCCAGGATCTGGTTGCGGCTCTGGGGATCGACCCCGACCGTGGGCTCGTCCAGGATCAGCAGGTCCGGTCGGTGCAGCAGCCCGGCCGCGATGTTGCAGCGGCGCTGCATGCCGCCCGAGTAGCTCTCCAGGCGTTCGTCGGCACGTTCGGCCAGGCCGACGATCTCGAGCACGTCACCGATGCGCGCATCGAGCTCGCTGCCGCTCAGACCCTCGAGACGTCCGAAGAAGCGCAGGTTCTCGCGCCCCGACAGGTCGGGATAGAGCGCGATCTCCTGGGGCACCAGCCCGATGGCCGACTTGGCATCGGTCGAGGTGACCTCCACCGGCCGGCCGACGACCTGCACCGTGCCGGCGTCGGGCCGCAGCAGCCCGCAGACCATCAGGATGGTGGTCGTCTTGCCCGCGCCGTTGGGTCCGAGCAAGCCGTAGGTCTCGCCGGCGGCGATCGAGAAGCTCACGTCGTCGACCGCGGTGCGCTCACCGAACGCCTTGACCAGTCCCTTCACCCGGAGCACCTCGTCACCCATGGACAGATGCTCGCGCGAACCACTGCCTCGGACCGTCACCTCGGGGTGCTGCCGTCGGCTCGGTCCGTCAGCTCTGTCCGTCAGCTCAGGGCGCTGCCGTCGGCCGTGCGCCCACCCGCAGCCCGCTGAACCAGTGACGGTTGGTGGATCGGGCGGGTGGCGGCGGGTCGTCGGTTGCCCGGTCTCGGTGTCACACCCGCTCGGTAGGCTGTCGAACAGATGTTCGATACAGAGCCGGCCCCTGAACTGAGCGACACCGCCACCCGAGCCCGGGTCCACGCCCGCCTGGGCGACACCGCAGTACGTACCCTCGCCCGACTCGACGTCGACGACCTCACACCGGAGGACCTCCGCGACCTCACCCTCGCCCTGGAACAGCTCCGCCGGTTCACCGACGCCGCCGAAGCCCACCTCCTCGCCGAGCTCCACACCCGCCAGAGCACCGAGTTCCGCTCAGGGCTCGCCACCTCGAAATGGCTCGCCACCCGCGCCGCGTTGCCCGCAGGTGTCGCCCGCCGCCGACTCGCAGTCGCGAACAGGTTGGCCGATCTGCCCGCGGTCGACGCCGCACTGTCCGACGGGCGCATCGGCATCGACCACGCCGCGGTGTTCACCGACGTCATCAACGACCGCAACCACGACGCCGTCACCTCGATCCTCGGCGACCTGATCGACGCCGCCGAGGGCACCGTGTTCCCCAAGTGGCGCAACGACGTCACCGCCCTCGCCGCACTGCTCGACCCCGACGGCACCCACGACCCCGCAACCGACCTCGCACGCAACCGCCTGTCGATGTCACCAACGAACGAGTTCACACTCGGACGCTTCGAGCTCACCGGTGAACGAGCCCTCACCGTGCACGACACCCTCCACGCCATCGCCGACGAACTGTTCCACCAACACACCCGCGACCACGAACAGTTCAGCGAACTCCCCGTACCGAACCGGGCCACACTCCTCGCGCTCGCCCTCGAAGAAGTCTGCCGCCGAGCCCTCGCGGTCGACCGAACCACCACCACCGCGCCACGCGTCGAAGCAACCCTCACCATCCACACCAACCAACCCGGCCACCCCTGCAACGACCAGCCCGACCACCGCAGCGGTTCCACCAACGACGACCCCGCCCGGCGGGCGGTGTGGTGGATCCACAACAGCTCCGGCTCACCACTCCCCGCCGCGACCATCCCCACCTTCCTGTGCGACGCCGTGTTCCGAGCAGCCCTGATCGACAGCCTCGGACTCCCCACCGACCTCGGCCGCAGCACCCGCACCATCACCCCCACCCAACGCCGAGCGCTCACCATCCGCGACGGCGGCTGCGTCTTCCCCGGCTGCGACCACCCCGCCACATGGACCGACGCCCACCACATCACCCACTGGGGCACGACAACGGCCCGACAGATCTCGACAACCTCATCAGCCTCTGCCGACGACACCACCGGGTCGCACACCGCACCGGCTGGACCGTCACCCTCGACAACACCGGCTGGACCCACTGGACCACCCCCACCGGACACACCACACAAGGCCAACGCCACCACCCACCAACCGAGCCGGCCCCTGACCACCCACCGGCACGCACACGCGCCAGGTCCACACCGCCTCGTGACCGCCGACCGCAGGTCGGCTCATCGGCGCGCCACCGCTGCAGCTGGATCAGTCCTGTGCCGGAACGGACCCAGGCTCAGGAGCGGCGGGCCACCACGATGGTGTCCAGCAGGGTGCCGCGTTGCCCGTCGGGGCCCTCGGCGTCGCGCTCGATCGAGTCGCAGCGCACGACCGACCACCGGCTGTCGTCCAGGTCCAGGCGCTCGAGGGTCTCCTCGGCGCTGTCGAAGCTGACGTTCGGATCGTGGTGCTGCGCCCACGGTGGGAACGCAGCGTGGCTGACCACCAACAGGGTGCCGCCAGGTGCCACGGCGTGAGCGGCGCGCCGCAGGATCTCATGGCGGGCCAATTCCACGGGTGAGTGCAGGTACTGCGCGCTGACCAGGTCGAAGGTGCCCGACGGGAAGGTGGCGTCCAGGTCGTGGCGTTCGGTGGTGATGCGGTCGCCGATCCCGACCGACGCCGCACGCTCGTCGAGGCGCTGCAGCGCCGTGGCCGAGATGTCGACCGCAGTGACGGTCCAACCGTGCTCGCCCAGCCATATGGCGTCACCACCCTCGCCGCAGCCCAGGTCGAGTGCGGTGCCCGGCTGCAGCGAACCCGCTTCGGCGGCGAGGATCGCGTTCACCTTGCCGCTCCAGACCTGCGGGCGCTCGGCGTAACGGGACTCCCAGAACTCCGTAGCCCCGGGCTGGGCAGGCTCATTCAACGCGTCGGTCATCCAATCGACGGTACATGGGAATGATTCCTGCCAGGTGCAGTGAATGCTCTGCCGTCGGGTCCCGGAGGCTCATGCCGCCACGTCCGCGTGCCGCAGGCAGGTGCAGGGCGCCGTAGCGGTTGTGGGAGGATGCTGCTGGTCGTCTCGCCGGCGAATCGGCAGACGGTCCCGGGCCTCTAGCTCAATTGGTAGAGCGTCGGACTTTTAATCCGCTGGTTGTGGGTTCGAGTCCCACGGGGCCCACCATCGAACCCGCGCCGGTTCACTACCCGGCCGACTGCACCAGGTTGAGCCGGAAGTTCAGACGCTGCAGCTCGAGCCCGTCGACCTGCACCGCGATGCCGAACAGTCCCGGATGCGGGAAGACGATCCCGTCGAACTGCAGCGCGAGCGGGATGACCTGCTCGTCGCCGGCCTGCAGTTCCGGCGGCCGGCCGACGTTGAACGTCGCACCGATGCGCACCAGGTGCTCCCCCGACGCATCGACCATCGCCGGGTCGGTTCCAGGTCCGGCAGCGCCCAGCGCCAGGGCACGGCCGTCCTCATCCAGCAACTGCACACCGACCTGATGGTCCTGATTGGTCGACGTGTACGGCACATGGATCAGCAGCCCCACCCCGATCCGACCATGGCGCACCGGGAAGGACTGCCCACCGATCTGACTCCAGCCGATGCCGATCGCATGCAGCTTCCCGCCGCTCTCCTGCACCGCGTCGCACAGGAACGCATCCACGCGGATCCCGGTCGCCGCCATGTCGTCCCGATCGCCCGCGCCGCTCATCGTGTGGTCCCCTCGATCGTCCTGGCACGACGGTACCGCCCCCGACGCGCCCCGCCGACGCTGTCTCGCCGACCGCTCGCCGAACGCTCTCACCGACACCCGGAAGCTGTCGCTCCTACGCTCAGCCCATGCACCCCGACGATCCGACCGGCCCTGAACCGACCAGTGGCGCACCGGCCGCGAACAACGACACCGGCTTCGTTGCACCGGACCCCGCAGCGGTGATGGACCGGCTCGACATGCCGATGGCCGAAGCGATGCGCACCCAACGAGCGGTGCGCCGCCTGCACCTGGAGCCCGTGTCGATGGAGGTGCTGGTGCCGCTGCTCGAGCTGTCGCTCAAGGCCCCGACGAGCTCCAACACCCAGGACTGGTCCTACATGGTGGTCACCGACCCCGGGCAGAAGGCCCGACTCGCGAAGGTGTACCGACGGCTCTTCAGGGCCTTCGACCCGTTCGTCGAGCGCGCGGCCCGGAACAACCCCCAGGAGCTGCGCAACATGCGCCCCGGCCAGTGGCAGGCGGAGCACTTCGACGAGCTCCCGGTGTTCGTCATCCCCTGTTACCGACGCAACCTGAAGCACCACCCGGTCGGTTGGCCCCAGATCTCGGTCGCGTCGTTCTACGGCTCGGTCTTCCCCGCAGTCCAGAACCTGCTGCTCGCCTGCCGCGCCGCCGGACTGGGAGCCTCGATCCAGACCCTGCCGCTGTGGAACGTCCGCGCCGCTCGGCGCATCCTTGGCCTGCCCCGCACGGTCAACCCGGTGTGCATCATCCCGATCGGCTGGGCGAAGGGCCGCTACGGGCCGACGACGCGTCGAGCCATCGGCGAGGTCGTCCACGTCGACCACTACGGCAACCGACCCTTCCTCGACCCGACTCCTGCAGCGGATCCGGGTGCGGCGCCCGACGCCCGGGCGACGCGCCCGGGGCCGTCACCGATCGCCAGGGTTGAACGACACTCAGCGTCGCGGCGGTGGACGGTACCGGTCGCGACCCGTACCGTGGGTCCGTCGGCGGACGTCCTGGGGGGACTCAATGCATTCACGTTTCTGGAAGATCGCTGCGCTCTCGGCAGTCGTGCTCGTCGCCGGGGTGGCCTGTGCGCCACCGCCGACGCTGAACGACCCACTGGTGGTCACCACCACCGCGGACACCTTCGACGGCGTGTGCGATCTGACCGACTGCTCGCTGCGCGACGCGATCGCCGCGTCGAACGCACTCGCACCTGCAGCCGGCATCCCGAACCGGATCACCCTGCCCGCCGGCGCCTACACCCTGAGCGTCAGCTCCCCCATCGAGATCCTCAAGCCGCTCATCATCACCGGCGCCAACGCCGAGCTGACCACCGTCGATGTGTCCGGCTCCACCGTGCCCGCGCCGGGCGGCGTGTTCGACGCCACCATCGCATTCGTGCTGAACGGCATCGGGTTCACCAGCGCCGACTCGCCCGCCGCCGACGTGCTCGTCACCTGCGAGGGTCACGTCCCGCGGCCCGTCAGCCTGTTCAACGTGTCCACCACCGGTCTGCTGGCCACGAGCGCCTCGTGCAACGCAACGCTGGTGAACACCGCCGTCAGCGGGCCGGCCACCGTGCTGACCCCGTTCGCGTTCTCGGCGAGCAGCAGCACGGTGCCGTTCCCCTCGACCACCATCACGCCGGTGCGCTTCACCCTGGTGTCGAGCACCGTCACCGGACCGTCGGCGACCGACGGCTCCACGCAGAACGCCACGATCGACATCCAGGCCCCCGACGGCGTGGTGAACATCCCGGTCAACATCACCGGCAGCCGCTTCGTCGGCGTGGGCATGCAGCTCGGCGGCACCAACCCCGGCGCGGTGACCACCAACGCGTTGTCCTCCAGCTTCGGCATGACCGGGCCCGACGGCCCGCTGTCGCTCACCGTCGGCGCCGGGTCGACCGCCAAGTTCGTCAACTCGACCGTCTACGCCGGCGGCGCAGCGGGCGCACTGCGCGTCGACGGCTCCCTGATCGCCGAGTCCGTGACCGCCACCACCAACGGCCCCGCCATCGCCACCTCCGCAGGTGGCAGCACCACCGTGCGGCGCTCGGTGCTCAGCTCGGCCTCTGCTGCGACGTGCACCGCACCCATCACCAGCCTCGGGTACAACGTGGTCGTCGGCGCCTCGTGCGGCACCCCCGCCACGACGGATGTCTCGGTGGCGAACGAAGCAGCGCTGAACCTGGGCACGCTGGACCGCTGGGGCAACCCCACCCCGTCGCTGCACCGCCTGCCCCTGGCGGGCAGCCCCGTGCTGGACGTGATCCCGCCGGGCCTCCCGCTCGACCTGGACTGCCCGACCGACGCCAACGGTGGTCGCAGCATCGACGCCCGCGGCATCCGTCGCCCCCAGGGCACCGGATGCGACATCGGCGCCCTCGAGGTCGAGGTCGAGGTCGTTCCGCCGCCGGCGGGCTGACGCTCAGCCCGCGCCGGGCAGCTCGAGGGTGATCCGGCATCGGCCGTCACCTTCGTTCCACATGGGGAAGTTCGTCCCCCACAGGTTCGCGAGCAGGCACAGGTGCCAGCCGTCGGACAGGTCGACCGGACGGTCGTCCCACTCCAACAGCCGGGGTGCGCCCGGGGCGACCAGGCCCACGTCGATCAGTTCGATCCGCACTCCGTCGCAGTGGGTCAGCTGCTCAGCCACATGCAGGTGGGCCCCGCCGCCAGCAACGACCTCGAACGGCGAGACCGCTTCGCCCAGCTTGGTCATCGTCCATCCGGCCGGGTCCAGCCCGAGCGGGGCGACCCGCCACCACATCGCGGTCGGCCACCGGGCGGCGCGCAGGCCGAACCAGCACAGCTCGATCAGCAACCGGTCGGAGGCGTCGACGTCGCAGCGCAGCGTGGTGCGCCACAGCTCCGGGGTGGAGATCGGGTCGGACGCCGTCGCGTCGATGCGCTGATCGATGACCACCACCGGACCAGTTCCGTCGCTTCCCGACCAGGCGCCCACCAGCTCGGGTGACCACCACTGGGATCGAGCAGCGGTGCGCTCCAGCCCGGGTTTGGTGTTGTCCCACCGGGCCCACCACTCATCGGGCGGTGTGGTCGACGCGTTGTAGGTGCGGTACCAGCGCTCGTAGTCCGCAGCGTCGAAGGTGCGCTGGCCGACCTGCAGCAGCGGCGCCGCGACGCTCGCCCACCGGCGACCGTCCTCGCCGCTGAACCCGACCACCGCGCCCGACGCGTCGACCTGCACCTGCCACGGCCCCAGCGACACCGGCTCGCCCGGCGTGACCGCGGTCAGATGGTCGACCGGGGTCCGCTCCGGTGTGGTGGCATCCAGTGCAGCAGTGGCCTCGGCAGCCCGGCCCGGGTGACCCGCCCTGGCCAGCTCGTCGACGAACTCCTGGAGGTGGTGGCGCTGTTCGTGCCAACTGGACTCGAAGCGCTGCGTCGTCGGATCGCTGCGGACCGATGCGAGCTCCTCGACGCTCCAGTGCTCGGTGTCGGGCCAGTGCGACTTCTGGTCCATGCCCCAGGTGTGCTCGGCCACCAGCAGCAACCGGGTCGACGCCCGCCGCAGTCCGGGGTCGTCCGCGTCGATGCGGCCCTGATCGATCCACTGTCGACGGGCGCGGCTGAGCGCCCGGAACCCAGCGGTCAGCTGCGGGTCGGAGCCGGTGCCGTGGATCCAGGAATCACCGATCTCCTCGGTGAGCACCGGCAGGTCGGCCGCCGCCGCGGCCATGACCTCGGCGACGTCGTCCAGCGTGGCCGCACGCACCTCGGCGCCGGGGAAGCGTCGCGCGAGAGCCTCGAAGGTCGCGGTCACCTCACCGGCGCGGCGCGGGCCGAGGTTGTCGCCGGTGAGGTCGACCGACACCGCGACGTCGGTGCCCGCCACGACCTGTACGTCGCCGTACCCACCCGGCTGGTACATCACCGAGATCTCCGGGGCGACCCCCGACCGACCCGGCGCTGCGGTGTCACGCCAACGGAACTGCAGTGGCACCCGCGGGGGTGCCGCCACCGGGTTGACCCCGACGTGCAACAGGTCCACCCCTGCATCGGCCAGCAGCGACACCAGACCCCTGGTGTGCCCCGGGACGTCGGTCATCTTGGCGGCACGGGTGTGGCGCCCGTAGCGCCGGTCGAGCGCCGCCGACAACGACAGACCGTGCTCGAGCAGGGACCGATCGGCGTACTCGGTGTGGGTCGTGAACGGCAGCGCGTGCCAGCACAGGTCGCCCTGCTCGATGGCGGAGTCGAACCGCCGGAGCTGCAGAGCGTCGGCCGCGTCGAGCGCCTCGGTCAGGATCCAGGACCCGGTCGTCCATCGCAGGCGCGCCGGCCCGCCTCGTGCACGCAACTCCTCCGCGACCTCGAGTGCACGGGGGAAGAAGTCGTCCAGATAGCGGCGCCGAACCGCTGTGGCCAGATCGGTGAAGCCGACGTCGAGGTGGGTCTTCGAGATGTGCAGCACCCGACGGACCCCGGTGTCGTTCATCCCGCCGGAGCCCTCGCTCATCTGGTGTCCACCACGATGATCCCGGCCGCCACGGCCAGCACCCCGGCCACCACCGCGATCGCGGTCCCGGTCGCCAGTCCATCGAGACCGTCCGCGAGGGCCTCCGCGCCGCGCAGTCGCAGCAGCACCGCACACCACCGCGGAGCCGGCGTTGAGTGCCGCATGGGTCAGGGTCGGGGTGCCCGAACGGGCACCGAAGCAACCGCACGAGGACAACCCTCGGCTCCGGGCGACGAGCACCACCACGCTGAACAGGGCGAACGCCACTGCCGCGAGCCACCCCAGCAGCGGTCCGCCGATGACCAGGGCGTTCAGTCCGATGCCGATCTCGACCAGCCCGACGACGACCGCCGCCCAGCGGCCCGACGGGTCGAGCGACTCACCTCGTCGCGGGAGCACACCGAAGGATTCGAGTGCGCTGGCGAACGCGTCGGGTTCGGCCACCTTGGTCGCACCGGAGGCCACCAGCACCAGGCAGACCGCCCAGAACGCGGCATCCAGCATCAGCACGGCGTCAGCGTACCGATCACCACCCCGGGGCTAGGGTTCCTGCCCGTTGCCACGAGGGCGCGGGCGTCGGACACTTCCTCACCGACGTGTCAACGCATCGGCGTCCTCGGGCGTTGAGAGGGGGTGTGGTGCCAAGCAGCCAGGGCGATGACGAATTCCGTGAGTTCTACGAGCGACTGCAGCCGCGGGCGACGAGCGTCGCACGCCGCCTCATCGGCTCCGGCGCCGTCGCCGAGGACCTCGCCGCTGAAGGTTTCGCCCGTGCCTACGCACGCTGGTCCACGGTTCGGACCCACCCCAACCCCGACGCCTGGCTGCTGCGGGTGGTCGGCAACCTGGCGGTCGACCACGTCCGCCACGAAGCCCGACGCCCCGTGCTGCGGGACGACGGCGGCCGCCCCGACGGCGCCGGCGAGGCGGCGACCCTGCGGGTCGATCTGGCCAGAGCACTCAAGCGGCTGTCGGGTCGCCAGCAGGAGGTCGTCGTGATGCGCTACCTGATCGACCTGACCGAGGAGGACGTCGCGGTGTCACTCGGCATGAGCACCGGGTCGGTCAAGACCCACCTGCACCGGGCCACGACGAAGCTGCGCTCCGACCTCGGGGTCGAGGAACTCCCGGTCGGTGCACCGGATGGAGGCTCCGATGTCTGACCGTTCCCCACGTTCCTATCCCCCCGTCGGCGACCCTGACCGCCTGGACGCCATCATGGGTCGCGGCCGGTCGCTGCGGCGTCGCCGTCAGCTGATGTCGGCCGGCGCGGGTGCCGGCGGCGCCCTGGCGGTCGTGCTGGTCGCCGTGCTCGTGTTCGGCAACGGCTCCGGTTCGAACGAGGGCATCGTCGCCGACGACCCGGACACGACGACCACGACCACCACCACCACGACGGTGGCCCCGCACCACCCAGGTGATGCAGGTGGAGCTGCTCGATGACGCACCCGCACGGATCCGTGTGACCGACCCTGCACAACCCGTGGGCGAGGGCACCCAGCAGTGCGTGACCGTGTCGGTCTACGACGCCGCGACCGCAGCGCAGGGATCCCGCGGCGAGATCTCGACCTCGGCGGTGGCCGAGGGCACTGCGTGTGCACCCGGACTCTCCGAGGGCGGCACCGCGGACGTCGAGGTGCGCTCCACCACCGGCGGCAACGCCGGCAACCCCGACGGTGATGGCTCGGACGTCGGTGCCGAGGTCGGGGCGGACCTCGGCACCGGGTCCCCGGTCGAGATCGGCTGTGCCGCGGTGATCAACCGGCCGGCGCCGGAGGCCGTGGCAGATGATCGGACCCAGCTCGGGGTGACCACCTTCTCGGTGCTCGCGACCGACCTGCCCGCAGCGTCGTACCGGGTCGTGGTCAGCGCGGTGTCGGGCATCGGCGACGGCTGCGCCCCCGAGCAGCCCGAGTTCGAGCGCGAGAACGTCGCCGAGACCGACGGCACACTCCAACTGCCCTGAGCGAGCACGAATCACGTTCACCCGGTGGCAGAGTGGTCCGATGCCACGCGCCGCCCGAGACCTGACGTGATCCCGCCCCTCTCGAGCGCAGGGGCCTCGCTCTCCTCGGGCACCCGACGAGCCTGGAGCGACACGCTGAGGAAGGCAGCGCAGTGGGCCGACGAGCGCGACGCGGATGCCGGCGCCGACACCCCTGCCGCTGTGGCGTGGTGGGCGGCGACGAAGGCCGGGCTCGGACTCGCCGCCGCACCGCTGACGCTGCCCACGCTGACCGCGGCCGCGGCGCACGCGACCCGCATCGCGAACGACCGCATCACCCGGTTCCCCGACCACCTCCACGCACTCGCCGAGGGCCGCGAGCCACCGCTGCCCGGTCACCGAACGCTGCGACGCCCCGCTGGCGAGCGCTACCTGATCACCTCGGACCTGCACCGCTGCATCCCCGGCCGACTGGACTGGCCCGGTCGCCAGGGCGTCAAGGACCTGTACCTGGCGGTGATCGCCGGGTACGCGCAGGAGGGGTGGCACCTGATCGAGAACGGCGACGTCGAGGACTTCTGGATGGTCGGCGGATCGACCTGGGGAGCGGTCTACGACGTCGCGTACCTGACCGGATCCGCCATCGGCCCAGGACGGACGGGCGCTCGCCGACAGGTGTTGACCGAGCAGCTCGATCGCATCGTCGCCAACAACGCCGAGATCTACGACCTGCTGCGAGAGGGCTACGGACGCGACGGGCGCTACCACCGCACCATGGGCAACCACGACGACGTCTACGCCGACCCGGGCCTGGTCGAACGACTCGGCCACCACCTGCCCGGGGTCGAGGTCGCGGACACGATCCTGTTGTCGGACGCGCCGCAGGACACCGGCATCGCCGAGGTCGATGCCGTCGTGGCACACGGGCACCTGACCGACCCGTGGAACGGCCACGGGTTCGCGACGCTCGGGCACTACGTCACCTGGCTCGCCACCGGACTGGACGACCTGCCTGGCGCTCGTCGCATGGAGCAGCTCCCCATGGATGGGCTCTCACGGCTGTTGGACGGCCGTGCCCGCAACCGCCTCATCCAGATCGGTTCGCGCTACGGCGGCAACCGCCGTTTCGACAGCCTGGACGAGGAGCGTCTGTTCGCTGCGCTGCGCGAGGACGAACCGCAGGACAGCTGGCCCTGGCTCGTCTACGGCCACACCCACTTCCCCATGCTGCGCCCGCTCGACTCGCAGGACCGCCCGGTGCGCTACGCCAACTCCGGCTGCGGGGTGCTGAACGGCGCGATCAGCGCACTCGAGTGGGACAACTCCGACCCTGAGCACCCGCTGCGGCTCGTGGTGTGGCGCTCGACCCCCGACGGTCCTCGACGCATCGAGCTGGTGCCCGACGGGGAGTCGCTGCAGCCGGTCTGAGCTACGGCTGTCCGGACCGATCTCAGCGGCCGGTGTGACCGAAGCCGCCGTCGCCACGCTCGGTGTCGTCCAGCTCGTCGACCTCGACGAAGTCGACGTGCTCGACCGCCTGGATGACCAACTGCGCGATCCGCTCGCCGCGCTCGATCATGAACGCGTCGGCCGGATCGGTGTTGACCAGCAGCACCTTCAGCTCGCCGCGGTAGTCGGCGTCGATGAGCCCCGGGGTGTTCAGACAGGTCACACCGTGGCGCAGGGCGAGCCCGCTGCGTGGCTGGATGAACCCCGCGTAGCCCCGTGGGATGGCCACCGCGACGCCGGTGGGCACGAGCGCCCGACCACCGCCGGGCAGCAGGGTGACCGCCTCGGTGGCACGCAGGTCGACCCCCGCATCGCCAGGCTTGGCGTAGGCCGGCAGCGGCAGTTCCGGATCGAGTCGACGCACGGGGACCTGGAGCACGCAGCGGAGGATAGCGGGCCCCGGTTCGGGATCTACGGCTGCGCCCCGTAGCCTGTCGCCGTGCTCGCCTGGATGGATCTCGAGATGACCGGACTGGATGCGACCAGCGATGTGATCGTCGAGATCGCCACGCTGATCACCGACGACGACCTGAACATCGTCGCCGAAGGACCCGACCTGGTGGTCCACGCCACAGAGGAGCAGCTCAGCGGCATGGAGCAGATCGTGGTCGACATGCACACCTCGAGCGGGCTGCTCGACGAGATCCGCTCGTCCACCATCACCCTCACCGAGGCCGGCGATGCCACCCTGGAGTTCCTGAAGGCCCACATCCCCGAGCCCCGCACCGTGCCGTTGTGCGGCAACTCGATCGGCATGGATCGCCGCTTCCTGGTCGCCTACCTGCCAGAGGTCGAGGAGTTCCTGCACTACCGGTCCGTGGATGTCTCCACCATCAAGGAGCTCGCCCGCCGCTGGTACCCCCGGGACCTCGCCGAGTTCCGCAAGACCAGCTCGGCACACCGGGCGATGGACGACATCCGCCAGTCGGTCGAGGAGCTCAGGTACTGGCGCGAGCGGGTGTTCCTCCCCGTCCCGGAGTCAGACGGTGTGGACGACACCGACCGCACGGACCAGACCGACGGCACCGCCGCCACGGCCTGAGCCGACGATGCGCCAGGAGCAGCTTCCCCCCGAGGACGGGGCCACCGAGGTCGCCCCCGGCGTGGTGCGTGTGCAGCTGCCGATCATGCTGCCCGGACTCGGGCACGTGAACTGCTACGTGCTCGAGGACGACCGTGGGGTCACCCTGGTCGATCCCGGCCTGCCCGGACCCGAGGCGCATGCAGAGCTCACCCGCCGCCTGTCCTCCGCCGGCTACCCGATCGAGCGGGTGCACACCGTGCTGGTGACGCACTCGCATCCCGACCACTTCGGTGGCGCCGGGCGGCTGAAGGCCGAGCACCGCTGCGACGTCGTCGCCCACGAGGCGTTCTCGACTCCGTTCACCGCCGACCCGCTGACCGACGGGGACCTCGACGAGCTGGTCGACGTCGGATCCGAGGCACCCGAGCGTCCGACCACGCTGCGCGAGGTGCTGTTCGGTCACGGTGACCTGCCGGAGATCCCGCCGCGCATCACCCCGTGGGGCGGCGAGGGGTTCCGACCCTCGCCGGCCGAGCTGGAGCACATGCGCAACTGGGACCAGCTGTCGAAGGAGGGGCTGCTGTCGCTCGACCCCACGGTGCGGGTCGGCGACGACGAGGTGCTGCGCCTCGGCACCGGCGAGTGGCTCGTGGTCCACACACCGGGCCACACCGGTGACCACATCTGCCTGTTCGACCCGGTGCACGGCACACTGCTGTCCGGTGACCACGTCCTGCCCACGATCACGCCCCACATCTCGGGAATGGCGCCCGGATCCGACTCGCTGGCCCAGTTCTTCGCCGCACTGGAGCGGGTCGCCGCGATCGACGGCGTGACCCGGGTCCTGCCGGCACACGGTCTGCCCTTCTCGGACCTGACCGGTCGCGTCGATGAGATCATCGAGCACCACGGCGAACGACTCGCCCTGCTGGCCGGCATCGCCGACGAGCTCGGCGATGCGGACGTGACCAGCTACTCCCACCGCCTGTTCCGCGAGCGTTCGTGGGGACCGATGGCCGAGTCCGAGACCTTCGCCCACCTCGAGCACCTTCGGCTCCAGGGGCGGGTCAGCGCGCGCCGCGACGATCTCGGTCAGCTGCGCTACAGCCCGGTCGACCAGCCCGCCGCCTGACGAACCCGGAACGGATTCGGTAATTCCCTTGACGGGTCCGCATGCGGGTGGTTCCCTCTCCCAACGGCATTCCCGCCGTCGAAGGAGCCCGTGGCCGACATGTTCACCGTGACGCACACCCATCAGGACGCCACGTGGCGTACCGATGCGCGCCGTGACGCCACCGGTGGGACCTACCCGACCGTGCTCGGCAACCGTTCCTCGCTGGACTGCGAGCACCGCACCGAGCCGTCCGCCACGACGCCGTTCACCAACAAGGTGAACTTCCTGGCCATTGCGCCGACCCGACGGGGAGCCCCTCCGCTGTAGCGACACCGCTCAGCGCAGGCAGGACTCCAGAGCCGTCGGGTGACCACCCGGCGGCTCTTGTCGTTTTTCCCGAGCCGACCTGCGCGACACCTACGACCACGACCACCCAGGAGCACTCATGACCACCCTCGAACGACTCGATCCGGCACTCGCAACGGACCTCGGCCTCGGCGAGCCCGACACGTGGATGGCGACAGCGGCATGCCGCGAGCTGGACACCGCACTGTTCTTCTCCGACGAGCTCGACGACATCGCCGAGGCGAAGCGAGCGTGTTTGGCGTGCCCAGTCAGGGGCCGATGTCTGGACGCCGCGGTGGAACGCGGCGAGCAGTACGGCGTCTGGGGCGGGCACCTCTTCGTGGCCGGACGCATCGTGTTGTCCAAGCGTCGACGCGGCCGGCCCCCCAGGACACCTCGCCCCGGCGACACCCTGCCCGAGGTCGAGGTGCCGGAGGTCTACCGCCAGCTGGTCACCGCAGGCGTGTGAGCCACACAGGCCGATCCGGTGGTCAGCAACGCTCGCCGACCTGACCAGTGGTGACCCCTGTCGATACGGTGGGGGGTCGAGACCCCCCGGCCCCCCACCGCGGCTCCGACGATTCGTCCCAGCCAGCATCGAGCCACCATGACCGACCTCGACGACACCAGCGTTGCGACCCCCGAGCCGCCCCGATCCCGATCCAGAGGGCTGGGCGTCGGACCGGTCGGGCTGTTCGTGATCACCGCCGTCGCGCTGCTCATCGCCGCGGTGGTGGGTCGCGTCGCGCTCGAGGCGCTCGACGAGGACCCCATCGACATCCAGGAGATGCTCGACGCCTCCACGAAGGCACCGCTGGTGACCGACACCGATGCCCGCGCCGAGATCGGCGAACCTGCACCGAACGTCCGACTCGAGTACCTCGACGGCGGGGTACAGGACCTGGCCGAGGTCGCGGGAGTCGGCACCCCGGTGGTGCTGAACTTCTGGTCGTCGACCTGCATCCCGTGTCTCAACGAGATGCCGGCGTTCGAAGAGGTCAGCCAGGAGCTCGATGACGACGTCGAGTTCATCGGCATCGGCGTGACCGACACCGAGCAGGCCGGCAAGGAGATGGTCGAGCGCACCGGGGTCACCTACCGCAACGCCCGCGATCCCCGCTCGGAGATCTTCGCGGTGTTCGGCGGCATCGCCCTTCCGCGCACCGTGTTCATCTCGGCCGACGGCACCGTCGCCGCCACCCACTCCGGGGAGCTCTCGGCTGACGAACTGCGCACGCTGCTCGCCGAGAACGACATGCTGCCGGCGTGAACGCCAACCTGGCACTCGCGTTCTCCGCCGGCATGGTCGCCACAGTGAACCCCTGCGGGTTCGCAATGCTGCCCGCCTACCTGTCGTACTTCCTGGGGATCGAGGGCCAGGGTGGCACGGTCGGCGAGGACGGCAGCCCGGTACCGCCGCGAGCCCCCGTGACCCGAGCGCTGTCGGTCTCCGCCGCGGTGACCGCCGGCTTCCTCGTCGTGTTCGGGATCATGGGGTTCGCCTGGTCATCGGTCTCGGGTCTGATCGGCACACGACTGCCGTACTTCACCCTGGTCGTCGGGGTCGCGCTCGTGGGGCTCGGCGTCGCGATGCTGCGGGGCTTCGAACCCGTCATCTCCCTGCCCAAGCTCGAGCTGGACTCGAACCGCCGCGAGCTGGGGTCGATGTTCCTCTACGGCATCTCCTACGCCGTGGCGTCACTCAGCTGCACCATCCCGATCTTCATCGGCATCGTCTCGACCACGCTGGAGCGCGAGAGCTTCCTGGCCGGGGTCGCGACCTTCGTCGCCTACGGCCTCGGCATGGGCATGACCCTGGCGATCCTGACGATCGGCGTCGCGCTCGCCCGCTCCGGGATCCTGCGGACCTTCCGACGGATCCTGCCCTACGTCAACCGCATCTCCGGCGGGTTCCTGATCGCCGCCGGCGCGTTCGTCGCCTACTACGCGTGGGTGGAGATCCAGGAGCTGGGCTCGGGGACGTCCTCACCCGTGGTCGACTTCTCCCGCGACCTGCAGAGCTCGATGCAGCGGTGGGTCGAGAGCGTCGGCGGCATGCGCCTTGCCCTCGGCGCCGGCATCGTGATCCTCGCCGCGGTGGCCATCACCTTGGTGTCCAGGTCCGGGAGCGGCGAGGCCGATGGGGACAACACGTCGGGCGATCGGACTGAGCCGGTCGACAACGACTCCGTCTAGGACAACGACTCCGTCTAGGTTGACCATCCGTGCCGTACAGAGCGACCCTCAGTCGGGACTTCCCCGGCGCCGTCAGCTACGAGCGGTACCTGGCACGGGTCACCCGGGCAGTCATGCCACTGGGCTTCGACCGGGAACACAGCTTCGCCGCGGTGTCGGTGTGTCGCGACGAGCTCGCCCAACCGCTGCTGCAGGCGGTCACCCGGCGCTGGGACCAACCGTTCAACCTCGGGGGTCTGGGCGCGATCCCCTCGCTCGGTCGCACGGGCTGGCGCGCTGCGCTGTCGCACGTCCCCGACGACACACGCGGGCACCTGATCGTGTTCGGCCTGCCCCACATCGGCATCGACCCCGAGGGCCACGTCGGTGAGAGCCTGCGCCGCCACCAGCACCGTGTGACGCCCACCTGCGGGGCGATGGTGGCGTTGCTCGACTCGCTCGGTCGGCCCGCCGAGCCGCTGCCACCGGGACTCGAGGATCACGAGGCCGAGCGACTCCGCACGGTGATCGCCGAACACGCCGACCACCTGCCCGCGGACCTGCTCGAGCTCACCCGATTGGCCGCGAAGGCGGTCGAGACCGAGATGTGGTCGGAGCTGAACGCGCTCGAGGCCTTCCGGGCCATGGACATCGTGGTCATGTGCGGCATCCAGATCCACCTGCCCGACGAGGTGGACCACATCCTGTCGACCGCTGCGGCGTTCCAGGGTGTCGACGGCGAACGCCGCCCGCTGGATCTCTGATCGCCCGACCCGAACCGTGTCGCAGAACGCGCCGGTGACGGCGCGTTCTGCGACACAGTCCCGAGGTGAGGGGATGTGCGCAGTGCGATCGACGGGCAGCGAGATCTACGGGGCGAGGCGCTCGATCGCCCAGTGGTCGCCCTGGCGGAAGTAGTGCAGCCGGTCGTGCAGGCGACTCGGGCGGCCCTGCCAGAACTCGAACTCGGTGGCCCGAACCGTGTAGCCACCCCAGAACGGCGGGCGTGGCACCGGGACACCGTCGAAGCGGGCGGTGACCTCGGCCACCGCACGATCCAGCTCGTCGCGCCCCGAGATGGTGCTGCTCTGACGACTGGCCCACGCACCGATCTGGCTGTCACGCGGACGGGTCGAGAAGTACGCGTCGCTGTGCTCGTCGCTCGTCGGCCGGGCCAGACCGCTGATCTTCACCTGTCGGTGCAGCCCCAGCCAGGAGAACAACAGACAGACATGCGGGTTGGCGGCCAGGTCGGCGCCCTTGTGACTGGCGCGGTTCGTGTAGAAGCTGAGCTCGCCCGTCTCGTCGAGACCCCGCAGCAGCACATTGCGGCTCGACGGTCGACCGCTCGCATCGACGGTCGCGACCGCCATGGCGTTGGGCTCGGGCACGTCGGCCGCCTCGGCCTGCGAGATCCACGCCGAGAGCTGCGCGATCGGATCAGGGTCGATGTCCTGCATGGACAACGTGCCCCAGTCGTAGTCGGTGCGGCGATCGAGTCCCATGGGTCCAGTCAACCAGCTCAGGTGTGGCTGGCCGTCGTGGGCGCGTCGAGCGCCGCGCGGAAGAACTGCTCGTCCTCGAACAGCCCGACGTCGGCCAGGAAGATCTTGCCGTAGCGCTCGAAGTACATCAGCTGCTTGGACAGCAGGAAGATGCCGCGGTCGAAGTCCGAGTCGTAGACGCCGTGGGCCTCGGCCGCGGCACGAATGCGGCGCTGCTCGCGGAACCGGGTGTAGATGGCCCGCAGGCTCAGCTGGGTCTCCTCGAGTCCCTTGACCTCGGCGACCTGGCGCTGCGGCGCGGTCAACAGATCCGCGAGCGACACCTCGCCGAAGGGACGGGTGAGCAGCGGCTCGAGCGCCATGCGCATGAACGCCTCGGTCTGCTGGGCGTCCATGCCCAGGTTCTCCTCCAGGATCGGGCCGTACATGCGGATGGCATGGCGTGCGATCTCGGGCCAGGCGTCATCGTCACCGAGCGCCGCGTGGATCAAGGTGCGGAAGAACTGGTGCGTGTCGGGATCGAGCCGACCGACGATGCCCCAGTCGATGACGCCGACGGTGCCATCGGGCAACAGCAGCAGGTTGCCGGCGTGCACGTCGCCGTGGAAGGTCCCCCAGCGGATCGCAGTCAGCAGGAAGCCCTTGATGACCTCCTGCACGATGGGTGCAGGGTCGTAGCCGTAGCCGGCGACGGTGGTCAGGTCGTCCACCGGCACCCCGTCGAAGAACTCCATGGTCAGCACACGCGGCCCCGACAGCTCGGGGAACACCTCGGGCACCGTCACACGTTGCAGGTCGACCTGATCGAGCAGACGCCGGTAGTGCGCCATGGCCCGTGCCTCGTTGCGCAGATCGAGCTCCTCGCCGATCTGCACCCGGAAGCCCTGGAACATCGCCAGCAGCTGGCCAGCCGCGTACTCACCGGTCTGCTTCGCGACGATCTCGAGCAACGGCTGGAACAGGTCGAGATCACGGGCGACCTGGTGCTCGATGCCAGGCCGCAGCACCTTGACCGCCACACGACGGCCGTCACGTGTGGTGGCCTTGTGCACCACCGAGATGGACGCCCGACCGATGGGGGTCTCCGAGAAGCTCCAGAACGCCTCGTCGAGCGGCATGCCCAGGTCGGCCTCGACCGCTCGGCGCACCTCGTCGAAGGGCACCGGCGAGCCGGTGTCCAGACACGACCGGAACTCCGCTGCGGCGCGGTCGCCGAACATGCCGGGAGAGGACCCGATCAGCTGCCCGAACTTCATGAAGGTCGCGCCCAGCTCCTCGAAGGTCTTGCGCAGCGGCTTCGCGTACGCGTCGGGCACCAGGTGCCGGGTCAGCGCGGTGCGCAGCGCGAGCGGCGCGAAGTGCTTCGTGGCCACGAGCGAGATCTGCCGGGCCCGACGAGCGACCTCGCGTCGTGAGGTGCGCGGCAGCTCCCGGGGGAACACACGGGGCACGGTCTCGAACTGCTCGTCGAGCAGGTCCGCCGGAACCGTCGCCACGTCGTCGGGATTGGCCATCGATGCCTCCTGGGCACTGGGTCGCCCACCATGGTGGCGCACCGCCGTCGGCGGCGCACCACCGCCCGGCACGGCCCCCTACGCTGAGGCCGTGCCAGCCCGGTCCTCCCCGTCCACGCGCCGGCGCCCGGCCCGATGGATCGTCGGTGTGCTCGTGGCGCTGTCGTGCAGCCTCCTCGCCGTGCCCGACGCCGGGGCCGACGCCGCCCGGCCGACCAACTTCGAGTCGGTGATCGACTCGGTCCAGCCCGATCTGGACACCGTCGAGGTGCAGATCGTCGGCGGCGACTCCTTCGTCCAGGTGACCGCCGAGCCCGGCACCTCGGTCCTGATCCCCGGCTACGACGGCGAGCCGTACCTGCGCATCGGCAGCGACGGGACGGTCGACCGCAACCGGCGCTCCCCCGCGACGTACATCAACGAGGCCCGCTTCGGTGCCACCGGCCCGCTGCCCGACGTCGTCGACTCCCGTGCGGATCCCGACTGGGAGCGCATCGACGACGGCGGCACGGTCGCCTGGCACGACCATCGGGTGCACTGGATGCTGAGCGAAGCACCCGACACCAGCGACGGGGTGGTGCAGCCGTGGTCGATCCCGATCGAGGTCGATGACGTCGAGGTCACCATCTCCGGGCGGCTGCTGATCCGTGAGGACGAACCGCCGTGGCCGGCGCTGGTCGTCGTCGCCGTCGCCGCACTGGTCGGCTGGACCGCACGGCGAGAGCCGGCGCGCCTGGCGCTGCTCAGCGGCGCCGCGGCGGTGGCGCTCGCGTCCTCGATCACCTGGTTCCTCGGCAACCCGCCGGGCGCGGATCCGACCGTGCTACCGATGGTGCTGCCGGCGCTCGCCCTGGTCGCCTGCCTCGTCGCCAGGCTGACCCCGCCGCTCGTCCGGCACCTGGGTCTGCCGCTCGCGGCGATCGCGCTGCTGGTCGGATGGTTCGTGCAACGGCTGGGCGTGGTGTGGATGCCGACGTTGCCCACGCCGCTGCCCGATGTCGCCGAACGCCTGGTCACCTCGGGTGTCGCCGGCGTCGCTCTGGGCGTGGCGATCGCCATCGTCGCGCGCCCCTACCCGCCGGAGCGGGCCCAGGTCCGGGATCAGTCGACGCTCAAGTCCCCGGAGTCCCAGCCCTGAACGCCACCGAGGTCGTAGACCTTGGCGAACCCGGCGTCGACGAGCAGCTGGGCGGCACGACCCGAGCGATCACCGTCGTCGTCGTAGACCACGGTCGGGCGGTCCCGATCCAGCGACGCAGTCCGTGTGAGCCAGAGCTCCTCGTCGTCCACCGGCACGCTCTGCGCTCCCACCAGATGTCCGTCGACGTACTCCTCGAGGCTTCGCACGTCGATCACCAGGGCCCCACCGGCATCGATGATCGCCCGCCCCTCGGCGGAGTCGACCACGGTGACCTGACCCGGGACGGCCTCGGGAATCGCGACCGCCTCCTCCCCGCCGCACGCGCTCACCAGCACAGCTGCCACGACCACCGCCACCGCACCCACCTGATGTCGTCGCGCTCGGTCCATACCGACACGGTACGACGCGGCGGCCCCGCCGCGTGGCCGGCTCGCGGGAGCTGATCGCAGTGCCCGCGACGCGCCGCGACGCGAACCTGCCCGTGCTCGCGGTCGTCGACGAGTTGCTCGCCGCGTTGGCCACCCAGCGCACCGCGGTGCTCGTTGCACCGCCCGGTACCGGCAAGACCACCGGCGTGCCCCCGCTGCTCGTCGCACAGCCGTGGGTGGGCGACGGGCGCATCGTCGTGGTGGAACCGCGTCGACTCGCTGCCCGGGCGGCGGCGACACGCATGGCGGAGCTGGCGGGGGAACCGGTCGGCCAGGTGGTCGGGTACTCGGTCCGCGGGGAGCGGCGTGTCTCGACCGCGACGCGCATCGAGGTGGTGACCGAGGGGCTGTTCCTGCGTCGACTCCAGAGCGACCCGACGCTGGAGGGGGTCGCCGCAGTGCTGCTGGACGAGTTCCACGAGCGGTCGGTGGACATCGACCTGGCGCTCGCACTGCTGACCGACGTGCGGTCGTCGCTGCGACCGGACCTCCGCCTCGTGGTCATGTCGGCGACGATCGATCCTGCGCCGGTCGCGGATCTGCTCGGCAGCCTCGAGGTCGGGGCGGGGGGAGGGCGAGCACCGGTGATCGAGGCGACTGCGCCGATGTTCGACGTCGCGACCCACTACATGGCGGGGTCCGCCCACGACCCGCTCGAGGAACGCGTCGCCGCAGCAGTGCGCGTCGCGGTGCGCGACGACCGCGGCGACGTCCTGGTGTTCCTGCCGGGCCGGCCCGAGATCCACCGCGTCGAACGGGTCCTGGCGCGTGGTCGGGGCGGCGGCCCCACCGACGTCGACGTCCTCGCCCTGCACGGCTCGCTGTCACCGGCAGAGCAGGCAGACGTCGTGGGGGCCCACGACGGTTCCCGGCGGCGGGTGATCCTGTCGACCAGCCTGGCGGAGACCTCGATCACCGTGCCCGGGGTCAGGGTGGTGATCGACGCCGGTCGCCGGCGCACCATCCGGGTCGACCCGCACACCGGCCTGCCGGCACTGCGCACCGGTCCGACCAGCCGGGCGGGCTCGGACCAGCGGCGCGGTCGAGCCGGACGGGTGGGCCCCGGCGTCTGCTACCGCCTGTGGGGGGAGTCCGAGCACCGGCACCGACCTGCCGCGGACACCCCCGAGATCATCGACGGCGACCTGACCGCGCTGCTGTTGCAGCTGCGCTCCTGGGGGGTCGGGGACCCGAGCGAGCTGCGATGGCTCGATCCACCACCGCCGGAGGCGGTCGACCGGGCACGCGTGCTGCTGGGCGATCTGGGCGCGGTCGACGCGGAGGACCGCCTCACCTCCGCCGGGCGCGAGATGGCGGCCATCGGCTTCCACCCGCGCCTGGCAGCGGTCGCACTCGAAGGGCGGCGATCCGGGCGGACCGACCTGGCCGCCGAGGTGATCGCGGTGCTGGAGACCTCCCGGTCCGGCGATCCCGACGTGGTCGAGCGGGTGCGCTCGTTGCGGTCCGGGACCGCCACCGGCGACGTCACCCACGCGCTGCGGATGTGGCAGCGTTCGCTCGGCGTCCGGAGCGGTTCGGTCGACAGCGGTTCGGTCGACAGCGGTTCTGCGGACAGCGGGTCGGCAGGGGGTGACGCTCTGGAGGAGTCGGTGGCACGGCTGCTCCTGGCGGGCAGCGCGGACCGGGTCGCGTTGCGTCGCTCCAACGACCGCACCGACGACCGCGGCAGGTCGCGGCGGGTGTTCCACCTGCGATCGGGCGGCGAGGTGGCCCTCGACCCCGACGACCCGCTCGCCCGCTCCGACTGGTTGGTCGTGGCCGATCTGGATGCAGGAGCGCCGGGTCAGCCGGGACGGGTGCATCTGGCCGCGGCGCTGCCGGAGCGGGTCGTCGCGGACGTGATCGAACCGTTGATCGGGACCGACGACGTGGTCGAGTGGGACCCTCGTCGCCGGGATGTCGCCGCCACCCGGCGACGCCGACTGGGTGCGGTCACGATCGACGTCCGGCCGTTGCAGGACCCGGACCCCCAGCTGGTGCGCGCCGCGCTGCTCGAGGGGGTGCGCACACACGGTCCCTCGCTGCTCAAGGGTGTCGACCGGACCGCAGATCTACGACGGCGCGTCGCGTGGCTGCGCGCCACGCGACCCGATGATGGCTGGCCGGACTGGTCGGACCAGGGGCTCACCGATGAGCTCGAGCACTGGCTGGTTCCGCTGCTGGGACGAGCACGACGGGCCAAGGACCTGGACCGGGTGGACGTCCGCTCGGCGCTGCTCGACTCGCTCGACTGGCAGCAGCGGCGATCGGTCGACGAGCTGGCACCGACGCACTGGACCACGGCGTCGGGACGGCGGGTGTCGTTGCGCTACGGCGAGGTCGACGGCGAGCCGTCCACGGTGCTGGCGGCGGTCGCGCTGCGCGACGTGATCGGCACCGACGCGCACCCCACCGTCGGCTCATCACACACGCCCATCACCTTGGAGCTGCTGTCGCCCGCAGGACGACCGTTGCAGCGCACCGCCGATCTTCCGGGGTTCTGGCGTGGCAGCTATGCCGCGGTCCGTGCCGAGATGCGAGGCAGGTACCCGAAGCACCCCTGGCCCGAGCGGCCCTGGGAGCCCGTCTGAACGACGCGCGCGCCCCGTCAGGTCGACCGGAGCCACTTGCGACCCACCACGAGCCGACGTTCCAGCTCGTCCAGGGTCGCTTCGGAGATCTTGCGGATCCCGGCGAGTCGGTTCAGCTCGCCGTTGACCTGGGGGTGGCTCCAACCGGTGGAGCGCACCAGCTCACGAGCCAGGTCGGCGTTCGCGTCGCGCAGGGCGACCTTGCGCTGGCGCAGGGTCAGGTGGTCCTGATGGGGCACCGTGGGGTCGTGGTCCACCACGGCCCGTGCGACGCCGCCGCCGGGCAGCGGGGGTGGCAACAGCACCAGATCGACGCCGGGCTCGTCACGCGGGTCCGACGCCGCGCCGTCGGGATCGTCGCCGAACACGCCGTCGTCCCGATGCTCATCGACGTCGCTGGTGTTGCCGGACTCGCCGAGTGACACCGAGCCGATGACGGCGAACAGGCTCATCTGTTCGTCGTCGGCCTCCTCGGACGCGTCGAGCTCGGGCTCGTCGGGCAACGCAGGCGGGTCCTCATCGCTCGAGCGCCTCCGCAGGCTGTGGCGCCGCTGCTCGCTCAGGCTGGCGGCGAAATGGCGCAGGCGTGGGTCGTCGGGAACGAAGAAGTACGCCTTCTGGCGGGGCACGCCCCGCGTCCACCGCACGACGCGCCCCACGGCCTGTCGGAAGAACAGCTCGGTCGTGGTGGTCGTCGCGAACACGGCGATGCGAAGCCGCGGGATGTCGACGCCCTCGGAGACCATCCGCACCGCGACGATCCAGGGCTGGTCCGACAGCGAGAACCGGGCGATCTTGGACGATGCGTCGGGGTCGTCGGAGACCGCCACGACGGCCTGGACCCGGTGGCGGCGGGCCATCAGCTCGGCGATCTCCTGGGCGTGCGCCTGGTCCATCGCGATGATCAACCCCGCGGCGTCGGGGTGGGTGCGACGGAGCTCCATCAGCCGCTCGTGCGCCTGGTCGAGCACCGTCGGCAGCCACTCCCCCTCGAGCGACAGCGCCGTGCGCAGACGCTGGTTGGCCAGCTCACGGGGCAGTTCGTCCTCGAACGTCGCCGCAACCACATCCCCGCTCGGCGCGACCCATTCCATGAACCCGTTGATGCGGGGGAAGTAGACCGGGCGCACGACGCCCCGGTCGGCGAGCGCCTCGCCGTAGCCGTACTCGAAGTCGGCCCGCGCCTCGTCGAGGTGGTAGTCGACGAACGGGATGGCCGAGGTGTCGGAGCGGAACGGTGTGCCCGACAGCGACAGGCGTCGTGAGGCGCCGCCGAAGGCGTGCAGCACGGCGTTGCCCCAGGAGCGGTCGTCGGCTGCGTGGTGGATCTCGTCGAAGACCACGAACGCGCCGCGTGCCAAGGGTGCCAGCGCCGCGAACGAGGTGGACACCTGCTGGTAGGTGGTCACGATGCCGTGCATGTCCGAGGGGAGCACGCCGTCACGGGCCGACCACTCCGGGTCCAGGTGCAGCCCCAGACGCAGCGCGGCGTCGGCCCACTGGTGCTTCAGGTGCTGGGTGGGCGCCACCACCACGACGCGGCGACCGGGGTGCTCCCCCAGGTCCTGCACCACCGCCGCCAGGGCGAAGGTGGTCTTGCCGGCGCCGGGGGTCGCGACCGCCAGGAAGTCGGGGCGCTCGGTGAGCGAGAGGGCATCGAGCGCCTCGGACTGCCATGGGCGGAGCCGGAGCCGGGTCGGGCGGATCGCTGCGGGTCGGGCAGCGGTCGCGTTCGTGGGGGTCGGGGTCAACAGCTCCACCTGGTGAGGATGCGGGAGACCGGTAGCTTAGGGATGCATGCCGACACTCCCCGACGCCTTCGCACCCCACCCTGCACGTGATGCGTCGCTCGCCTCGATGCGGGCGGTCGAAGCGGGTGACCGGGCGGCCTGGCTGGCGCTGTTCTCGCCCGACGCAGTGGTCGAGGACCCCATCGGGGTCTCACCGATGGACCCCACAGGTCAGGGCCACCACGGGCTGGAGGCCATCGGGCGGTTCTACGACTCGGTGATCGGCCCCAACAAGGTGAGCTTCGCGATCGAGCGCAGCCATGCGGCCGGCAACGAGGTGGCCAATGTCGGCACGATCACCACCGTGATGGGTGACTCGACGGTGCACACCGATCTTGTCGCCACCTACAGGGTGGACGACGACGGCAAGGTCATCGCCCTGCGTGCGTACTGGTCGATGGACGAGCTGCGCTTCGGCTGACGGGGCGTGCGGCGGCCCGTCAGCCGAAGGGTGCTGGCCAGGTGAGGGGCAGGGTCTGGTCGAGTATCCGGGTCGGGCTGGCGCCGGCTCACGACGAATCGATCGCGGCAATTCGTCGTAAGCCGGCGCAGACGCATGTCCGATGCTCCTCCCCCGCCGCCTCCGGGAGCGGTACCCAGGAGCTCAGAGAGTTCCGAGCGGGGCGGACTCGACCATGACGGTCTTGATCCGCGTGACGGCATCCAGACCCGCCCAGCCGTTCTCGCGGCCCAGACCGGAGGCCTTGACGCCGCCGAAGGGCAGCTCGACGGGCGTCACGTTGTAGGTGTTGACCCACACCACGCCGGCATCCAGCTGTGCCGCGACCCGGTGGGCCCGATCGAGATCGCGGGTGATCACACCCGCGCCCAACCCGTAGGGCGTCGCGTTGGCACGCCGGACCGCCTCGGCCTCATCGACGAAGCTCATGACGCTGGCCACCGGTCCGAAGATCTCCTGGCAGGCCAGATCGCTGTCATCGGCGACCCCGGCGAACACCGCAGGTGTCACGAAGCGACCATCCGCCATCGCTCCGTCGGTCACGCGCTGACCACCGATGAGCAGCTGCGCTCCCTGCTCCTGCCCGCGGCGCACCGCCGCCAGGACCTTGTCCAGGTGCTCGTCGGAGATGAGCGACCCCACCTGGGTGGCAGGGTCCAGCGGATCGCCGACCACGAGGGCTTCGGCTGCGGCGACGAACCGATCGACGAACTCGTCGTGGACCGATGCCTGCACGAACACCCGCGTGCCGTTGGAGCACACCTCGCCCTGGGTGGCGAAGTTCGCCATGACCGCTGCGTCCACCGCTCGGTCCATGTCCGCATCATCGAACACCAGCACCGGCGACTTCCCGCCGAGCTCCAGGGTGACCGGCATCGGGGCATCGGACGCGGCGCGCATGACTGCACGGCCCGTGGGCACCGAACCGGTGACGGTCATCTTGTCGATGCCGTCGTGACCGCTGATCGCTGCGCCGACCGACCCGTCGCCCTGCACCACCGACAACACCCCCGGGGGCAGTCCGGCCGCCAGCAGCAGCTCGGCCAGGGCCACCGCCGTCAGCGGCGTCTGCTCGGACGGCTTGAACACCACGGCGTTGCCGGCCGCGAGCGCGGGCGCGGCTTTCCAGCAGGCGATCTGCAGCGGGTAGTTCCAGGCGCCGATGGCACCCACCACACCCAGGGGTTCACGCCGCGTGTAGGCCATCAGCGAACCGAGCTGGTGGTGCTCACCGGTCGAACCGGCGATCAGCCCCCCGTAGTACTCCAGGCAGTCGGCGCCGGAGTGCACGTCGGTGACGAGCGCCTCGCGGATCGGCTTGCCGGTGTCGAGCACCTCCCAGCGGGCCAGGTCGCCGTTGTGCTCGCGCAGCAGGTCGGCCGCCCGACGCAGGACACGGCCCCGCTCGACCGGGGCCAGCGCCGCCCAGTCCGGTTGGGCACGTCGCGCTGCGGCGACCGCCCGGTCGACGTCCTCCGCGCCCGCGTCGCGGTACGACACCACGGTTGCCGAGGTCGCGGGGTTCTGCGACGTCCGCGGACTGCCGCTGCCGACGCACCGCTCACCATCGATGAACTGCATCGCGTCGGACGGGACGAAGGCGGCCGACGAGTCGGAACCCTCAGTCATCGACCAGCACCCTGCGCACCGAGAGCGCCAACCGGCGACGCTTGCGGTCGATCTCGAGCACCTTCACCATCAGCTGCTCACCGGGGGTGACCAGCTGATCGGGCCGGTACCCCGGCGCATCGGAGAGCTCCGAGATGTGCACCAGCCCCTCGGCGCCGACCGTGTCGAGACGCATGAACACGCCGTACTCGACGACGCGCACGACCGTGGCCGACTCGATGGCGCCGACCTCGACCGACTCGAACGGGTCGGGCGAGGTGGCCCGCAACGACAGACCGATGCGGCGCTTGGACCGATTGACGTCGAGCACGACGACCTCGACCTCGTCACCGACCGACACGATCGATCCGATCGACTCCAGCCGACCCCAGGTCAACTCGCTGCGATGGATCAGACCCCTGGCACCGCCCAGGTCCACCACGGCGCCGTAGTCGGCAAGGCTGACCACCTTGCCCGTCGTGCGGGATCCGGGTTCCAGGGAGCGCAGCAGCTCCTTCTCCGCAGCCCGACGACGGCGGCGCTGCAGATCCCGGATCGACACCACGATGCGGTCCTTGGGGCGGTCGAGCTCCACCACCAGGACCTCGACGTCGGTGCCGACCAGCTCCGACAACTTCGTTCCGGGCACGTCGCCGACCAACGACGCGGGGAGGAACGCCCGCAACCCGACGTCGACCACGGCGCCACCCTTGATCTGCTTGAGGACGGTTCCGGTCAGCGGCGTGCCTTCGGCGAGTGCGGCCTCGACGATCTCCCACGCCTGTTGCTTGCGTGCCCAGGCGACCGACAGCACCGGCCGCTCCAGCGGGTCCTCACGGGCCAGCTGGGCCGCGGTGATCACCTCGCCGGGGGTCGGAACTCCGTCGAACTCGTCTCGCGGCACCACCGCGGCGCGGCCATCGGCCAGCCGGACCTCGACCTCGCGGTCGGTCACCGCGACCACGGTGACCTCGACGATCTTGCCGACCACCACACCCGGACCGCGCCGCTCCGGCGACGACGGCGTCGAGTCGTGCGCGATCGGCGGTGGGAGCGGAGCTCCGGCCGGAGCGGACTGCCCGATCACCGGCGGCCCGGTCACCGGCGGGGCCACGAGCTCGGGGACGGTCGGTTCCGCCTCGTCGTCGTTGGTCTCGGGCATGGCGCAGACCCTACCGATGTCGCGGAGCCCGAAGCCCGCCGCTACGTTGAGCGCGACGCCGAGCACAGGGGGCACCAGATGGAACCGTACGGAGCCGATGACGGGGTACACGTCGGATCGATGCTCTTCACGCTGGTCGACCCGACCCCGGGCCACGAGGTGGCGTACAACCGCTGGTACGAGCGGGACCACCTCTATTCCGGGTGCATGGTCGGACCGTGGTTGTTCGCCAACCGCCGCTGGGTCGCAACCCGCCCGCTGAAGGACATGCGGTTCCCGGCCGACGTGCCGTCGGACCATGCGATCACCGATCCGGTCGACGCCGGCTCGTATCTGGCGACCTACTTCATCCACAAGGGACACGAGGCCGAGCACTTCGCCTGGGCGAACAAGCAGGTCTACGAGCTGTACGAGAACGGGCGCGGCTTCGAGGAGCGCACGCACGCGCACACCTGTCTGTACTTCGTGGTCGGCGAGGACCACCGTGATCCCGACGGCGTGCCGGCCCACATGGCGCTCGACCACCCGTACCGCGGGCTGATCAGCGTGCACGTCGATCGTGCCGACGGGGTCGCGCACCCCCAGTTCGCGGAGTGGTTCAGCTCGACCGCCGCTCCCGAGCTGTTCGAGGACGACGCGGACGGCGCCCGCTCGGGGATCGACCAGGTGCTGCACTGGCGCCCCATCATCCCCAAGGGAGAGGAGGGCAACGCGCCGATGAAGCTCGGCACCGGTCCGGGCACCCGCCAGCGCAGCCTCCAGTTGATGTTCTGCACCACGGAGCCGACCCAGGTGTGGGACCGGCTGCACGACTACGCGGACCGTGTCGAGGAGTCCGGTCTGGCCACCGTTCGCCTGGTCGCTCCGTTCATCCCGACGATCCCCGGCACCGACACCTACACCGACCAGCTGTGGTGACGTGCCGGCGGGCGACCTGAGCGCCCGTCAACCCAGCGCGCCGACCACGGCGAGGATGCTCACCACCCAGACCAGGCCGAGCACGGCGACGATGCCCGCGTACTCGGCGGGAAGGTTCCGACCGTCGACCAGACGGTGGTAGCGACGTCGGACGAGGTAGTCCCACTTCATCCGGAACCACTGGAAGTGTGCGCGGAACCGGGCGACCAGCTTGAACACGTTGTAGATCGGCGCCATCAGCACCACGCCGAGGGGGTCACGGCGACCGAGTCGCAGCCACGCGGCCAGCTCGAGCGGCAGGTACAGCAGGTACAGGAACCCGAAGTACTGCGGGGAGAAGAACAGGGTCGCGAACAGCAGCATGCGCACCGGATCCGTGAGCAGGACCATGACCGCGTAGCCGCGTTCGAAGCGCAGCGCGGCAGGGATCGCCGGGTCCAGCATCATCCGCAGGTTCAGGAACAGCAGCTCGTGCTCCGCGGTGCCCCACTTCGTGGATCGCTGTCCGAACAGCTCCCTCCACGACGAGGGAGCCAGGGTCACCACGCGATTCGGGCTGAACGCGACCCCCTTCCCCTCGCTCTCGAGGTGCGCCAGGAGCGTGCGCTGGAGGTCCTCGCCCGGGAAGTGACCGGAGTGCCGGACGGCCTGACGCTGCAGATCAACGGTGCGGAAGAGACCGACCGCACCGGAGACGTTGGCCACGGCGCCGAGGTCGGACATCAACGCCTTCCCGAGCACCATCGACTTGCGGTACTCGTAGGTCTGGATGCGGTTGACGAGCGTGCCGGTCTCG
Source organism: uncultured Microthrixaceae bacterium (assembly GCA_963714875.1). Classification (GTDB taxonomy): domain Bacteria; phylum Actinomycetota; class Acidimicrobiia; order Acidimicrobiales; family Microtrichaceae; genus JBAOHV01. The sequence goes on from CAVQQI010000002.1 coordinate 144,179, forward strand.
ATGGGCATGACGTCGAACGCGACAGCCGCCGCGCCCTGCTCGAGCGGCTCCACGGGGAGCGCCTCGGCCCCCAGGAGCGTGTCGTCGTCGACGATCAACGTGTAGGGGGTCCTCACCAGAGGGGCGGCGCGACTGACGCTGAGCGCCTTGTTGCGGTTGAAGCGGTTCTCCAGCACGCGGACCCCACGCGAACGTGCCACCGCCGCCGTGTCGTCGGTCGATCGGTCCGACACCACGATGATGTTCTCGGCAAGCACGTGCACGGCCAGGTGGTCGAGCGTCTCGCCGATCACATCGCCGCCGTTGTAGCAGGCGATGATCACCGAGACGTCCGGCCGAACGGTCGCCGCGGCGCTCGCCGCTGCGGGGGGTTGTCGCCGGGCGGTGAACACGAGCAGCAGCCCGTCGGTACCGAGCAGGAATGCGATCCCCACGGTCACGTAGGACAGGTTGCCGAATCCCCTCGTCACGGCGACGAAGTACCCGACGGTCAGCGCGACGACGATCAGGAGCACACCTGCGACGTCGGCGAACGACAGGAGCCGCCCGAGGACCGGCCTGAAGGCCCCTCCTGCGGCGGGGATCCCGCTGGCGGACGCCGTCACCGGATGTCGATCGCGTCGTCGACGGTGCCGCCGAAGGGTGCGTCACCGACGTCGAACGACTCGCTCCTCGCGGTGAGCTCGAACTGGAATCGATCGGCCATCTCGCCCAGCCGGGTCCCGCCCATGCGCAGATCCCCTGCGGTGTCATTCACGAACTGGCTCATCTCGGTCACGAGCCGCTCGATCGCGGTGAGACGCTCACGAGCGGTCGCCTCGAGCTCGGCCACGCGGGTTCGGCTCTCCTCCTCGATGGCGAGCGCCGTTGATCGCGCGGAGGAGACGATCCGGTCGCCGTCGGCACGGGCAGCCTCCAACATGCGGGCCGCACTCTGCCTGGCGGCTGCGAGCTCCACCTCGGCGGTACCCCTGCGCTCATCCGCGCACAGGGCAGCAGCCAGGAGCTTCTCGTCCGCGACCCGCTGTGCGTTGCGCAGCAGCTCGAGCGCCGCGCCCTCGTTGTCCTTGTGCCGCGTCACCTCCGAACGCAGCCAGCCCACGAACTCGGCGAGGTGCTCCAGATACTCGTCGACCGCGATGGGGTCATAGCCCTTCCGGGCCTGGCCGAAGCGGGTCGCAATGATCTCCTCGCTCGTGAACTCTCGCATGACGGTTCCTTCTCTCAGTCGGCCGATGATCCGGCCTGATCGGTGAGACGGAGGAGTCCATCGACGTCATTGACGACGACCTCCTCCGTCGCGGTCGCGTCCGTGACAGATCTGAGCGCACGTCGGAACTCCTCCGGCGTGAAGCCCGCGAAGGTGGCGGTCGGCGGGTCGATCCGGGTGGTCTCGACCCCGACGAGCACCGGCACCTGCTGTTGGCGGATCTCGTGACCGACCAGATCGACGATGCCACCCTCGCCGTGGGCCCGGTTGCGATACGCCATCACCGAGACCGATCCGCCATCACCCATGACCGAGACGAGGTGATCGAACGGGACCTGCGAACGGCCGTCGATCTCGATGGCCGACACCTCGCCGTTGGAGCCATCGAACCAGTACGGGATCAGGTACGTCACCGGGATCGAACTGCCGAGCGAACTCCGACTGCGTTCCACCCACTCGACGAACCGCACGTAGCCGTCGAGCAGCTCTTCTTTCGACGTGGCCCATTCGTCCAGTCCCCAGGGCTCGACGTCCAGGTGCAGGCTCGAGATCACCACACCGTCCTCGACGAGTCCGTCGACGAAGGCCAACAGCCGGGTGGCATCGCCACGCCCCTCGTCGGTCGGCCACCAGGGGTCGCCGGCGACGACGCCGACCTCCAGATCGCGTGCTGCAGCGATCTGCACGAGCTCGGACACGTCATCGGCCAGCTCGTCCGTGCCCACCTCGTCGGCAGCTCCGGCGGCCGTCACGTCGACGTACACACGGTCGAGGCACACATCGGATGCGGCGCGGACCAGCTCGCCGGCGGCCCGCTGCCCGCGCCACTCGGCCTCACGCCATTCGTAGGCGGACAGGCGCGCCGTGCCGAGTGTCCCGGCGCCACAGTCAGGGGCCCCGCCCTCCGCCCGGGACGTGCCGGAGGACCCGGAACCTACGAGAGCGAGGGAGACGGCGATGGCAGCGACAGCAGCGACGCCGATGACCACCGGCATCCTGATCGACGAAGCACCCAGCAACACGGTCCCCTCTCAAACCGACTCACCATCGCCCTGTTGATCAGCTTCGTGTGCTAGGGGCTCCGGACAAGGGACCATTGTCACTACGGAGTGTCACTACGGGCACTCGGGTGCACTACGGGTGTCACGACGGGTGACTCGGGTGCCACGACGGGCCGAGCAGACCGCAGCGGCGGTTCAGTCCTCGGCGGCGAGCACGGCGACCAGGAACCCGGAGTCCGTGGTGAAGGGGCGCACGTCCCAGCTCTCGAGCGCCAGGTCGACCCGCAACCCCGCGGTCGCGGCGTCCGCGAAGAACTCGTCGAACTCGTAGCCCCGGCCGGACCCGAAGCCGGCCACGATGCGCCCCTCGGCGGCCAGGTGGGCCCGGAGGCGCTGCAACACGCGCACACGCGTGCTGGGCGCCAGGAAGGCGATGACGTTGCCGGCGCTGACGATCAGGTCGAACGGCTCCTCGACGCCCCGACCGGGCAGGTCGAGCACGGTCAGATCGCCCACCAGCCAGATCGGGCCCGGGTGATCCTGCTCGGCGGCCTCGATCAGCACGGGATCGACATCGACGCCGACCACCCGGTGGCCGACCGCGTGCAGCGCCGCGCCCACCCGACCGGGCCCACACCCTGCGTCCAGGATGTGGGCACCCCGGCCGACCATGGCGTCGACCAGCCGCGCCTCGCCGTCCAGATCGTCACCCGCCGCTGCCATGGAACGGAACCGTTCGACGTACCAGGTGGAGTGGTCCGGGTTCTCACGGGTCAGCGCGGTCCAGCCGCTCTCCTCGACCCGGTCGTCGCTGCTCACGTCGCTGGCTCCGTCATGGCCGGCACCCTAGAGCGGGCACACCTGCACGACGGCACCGCGCCAGACGGACCTTCACACAGGGTGGTGCTCGTCCAGGAACTCCAACGTCCGCGACCAGGCCAGCTGCGCAGCTGCGGGGTCGTGGTGTGCGTCCACACCGGACTCGGCGAACCAGTGGCTGGTCCCCGGGTAGCGGTGGAACTCGACGTGCTTGTCCGACAGCAGCAGTCGTGCCTGCATCTCGACCAGGTCGTCCTCGCTGACGAGGGGGTCATCCTCGGCGAAGTGACCCAGCACAGGAGCGGTCAACGTGTCGAAGTCGATGTTCTGCGCGCCGTAGTAGGCCACGACCGCACGCACCGACGACGGTTGGCGTGTGCCCACCCACAGAGCCCACGACGCCCCCATGGAGAACCCGACCACCGCGACCGGCTCGTCGGGCGCCGCGCTGTGGGCACGGAGCGCGACGACGCTGTCCAGCACGAGCGACGCGGTCTCGTTGGGGTCCGACCCGGCCAACTGCTCCCGGGCGGCATCGGCGTCGGCGGGTACCGCACCCCCGCACAGGTCGGGCGCCAGCGCGGTGTAGCCGCTGTCGGCGAGTGCTTCCACGACGGACTTCGCTGTGTCGGTCAGCCCCCACCAGGAGTGCAGCACCAGCACCCCGGGGCCCGGACCCTTGTCGGGTTGCACCAGATAGGCCGATCCGGACGGGGCTGCGCTGCTCATCCCCAGAGGCTGCCACGCGCTCTGCGCACACCGTGATCGCGGACCGGCCCCGGTGTCGCCGAGCCCGGTGACGTCGTGCCAGCATGAGGGACGTGTCGACCGTGCTCGCAGTGCTCAACCAGAAGGGTGGCGTCGGCAAGACCACCGTGACGCTGGGACTCGCCGCGGCGGCGCAACGCGCCGGCGACCGCTGCCTGGTCGTCGACCTGGACCCCCAGGGCAGCGCCGGTTGGTCGATGGGGGTCGAAGCGAGCGACGACCACCTGTCGGTCGGCGACGTGCTGCGCACCGGCGACCCCAAGGTCGCGCTCGCCGCCACGGTCACCTCGGGCTGGGGCGAGGGCGTGGACGTCCTGCCCTCGAGCCGCAACCTGATCGACCGGGAGGGCGACCCGCACAGCGCCGAGGCGATGCTGCGCCTGCGCACCGCCATGGCGCCGATCATCGACGACTACCGGTTCGTGTTCATCGACTGCGCACCGAGCCTGGGCCCCACCACACGCTCAGGGCTCGCGATGTCGGATCGGGTGCTGCTGGTGGTCGAGCTGTCGGCGCTGTCGATCCGTGGGGCCGACGCGGTGCTCGACACCGTCGAGGAGATCTGGTCGGAGCTGAACCCGGACCTGGACGTCGGGGGCGTCATCGTCAATCGAGCCCCTCCGTCGTCGAGCGAGGCCGCCCGTCAGGAGCACGAGCTCGACCGCTTGATGGGCAAGCGGGCCGTCTGGCGCCCGTTCATCCCGCAGCGCACGGTGCTCAACGAGTCCGTCGGCGAACGTGCACCGCTGCACGCGCTCGGCTACCGGGCCAAGGACACCGTCGAGGTCTTCGATGCGCTCTACCGCCGCCTCGGACGTGTCAGCCGGACCGGGACGCGCTCCCGGTCCTGACCTACGACCGGTCGTGATGCACCAGCGGTCCTGACGCGCCGCCGGCGTGACCGGACCGTTGAGCGATCCCGGCCACGCCGGCGGTGGTCCACCCGGGCGTGACCCGGGTGATGGGTGTCTCAGCCAGCCATGTTCCGGGCGACGAAGTCCCAGTTGACCAGGCTGTCGAGGAAGGTGGAGATGTAGTTCGGCCGGGCGTTGCGGAAGTCGATGTAGTACGCGTGCTCCCACACGTCGATGGTGAGCAGCGCCTTCGAGCTGTGCTTCATCGGCAGGTCGGCGTTGGAGGTCTTCATGATCTCCAGACCCGAACCGGAGTCGACCAGCCAGGCCCAACCGGAGCCGAACTGCGTGGTCGCGGCCTCGGCGAACTTCGACTTGAAGTCGTCGTAGGACCCGAACGCCGAGTTGATGGCCTCGCCGACCTCGCCCGAGGGTGCGCCGCCGCCGTTCGGTGACATCGAGTTCCAGTAGAAGGTGTGGTTCCAGACCTGGGCGGAGTTGTTGAACAGCCCGCCGTCGCTCTTCATGATGACGTCGGTCAGCTCCGCGTTCTCGTGCTCGGTGCCCTCGACCAACTTGTTCAGGTTGTTCACGTACGTCTGGTGGTGCTTGCCGTAGTGGTACTCCAGGGTCTCAGCAGAGATGTGCGGGGCGAGTGCGTCCTGGGCGTAGGGCAGTGCGGGCAGTTCGAATGCCATGGGTGCGTCCTCTCGACGTCATTGGGGGTCAGTCGTTGGGAACCTACCCCACCGGGGCGCGCAACAGCCCCCGATCCGCTCGGGGGCCGTGTCGCGATCACACAGGTCGGTCAGATGAAGAAGCCGATGATCCTCAGCAGCGTCAGGAACTGATCGACCTCGGCTGCGCTGCAGCCGGTGGAGAACACCGCGACGAGGGCGGCGAGCGCCGCCATCGAGCCGGTGCTGCGCAGCCGCTGGGTGGTTGCGGGTGTCGTGGTGTCCATCTTCGGATCCCCCTCAGGTGTTGTGGATGTGAGGAAGGTAGCGGAGGCCGGGCACGAAGTGAACAAGGTTCATCATGGGTGGTCGTGCGCTCACGCGGTGTCGTCACCGGCGGCCCGCTCCCCCGTGTTCGTCCCGGTCTCGTCGTCGCTCGGCACCGGGACGAACCGGATGGCCACCTGGGCCGCCAGGAGCACCACGGCGATGACCCACCAGAGCGCTGCGGGTGGGTGGGCCAGGGCGAAGAACTCGGCGACCGGGTCCACGACGATCGCCAGCACCGTCGCCGCGGCCATCGCTGCGACCAGCAGCCACCGCCAGCGGGGCAGGGTCTCGGTGAGCCGCACCAGCAGACCCAGCCCCACGCCCAGCAGCGTGACCGTCGCGGCGCTGCGTGACTCGGTCAGCGACGACCCCTCGGTCGCTCGAGCAGCGAAGTACACCACCAGCGCAGCGGTGCCCGCGATGATCCCCGAGGGGACCGCGAAGCTGACGACCCGGGGCAGGAATCCGGGACGTGCGCGCCGGCTGTCGGGCGCCAGGGCGAGCACCAGCCCGGGGATGCCCACGCTGAGCGTCCGCACCAGGGTCAGGTGCCGGGGCAGGAACGGGAACTCGACGCCGGCGATCGACACGACGGCCGCCATGAGCACGGCGTACACCGTGCCGTAGACGAACAGGTTGGCGGCCCGCTCCACGCTGTTCATGACGCGCCGGCCCTCGGCGAGCACGCTCGGCAGCGTCGAGAAGCGGTCGTCCATGAGCACCAGCTGCGCCACCGAGCGACTCGCCTCGGACCCTGACCCCATGGCGATGCCCATGTCGGCGTCCTTGAGCGCCAGCACGTCGTTCACACCATCGCCGGTCATGGCAACGACGTGGCCCTCGGACTGCAGCGCCAGCACCATCGCCCGCTTCTGACGCGGCGCGACGCGTCCGAACACGGTGGTCGCGCCGACCACCTCGGCGAGCTGGTCGGGGTCCTCGGGCAACGTGCGCGCATCGACACCCGTGGCTGCACCCGGGACACCCGCACGCCGTGCGACCGCGGCGACGGTGCCGGGATGGTCGCCGGAGATGACCTTGAGGCTGATGCCCTGCTGGGTGAAGTACTCGAGCGTCTCGCGGGCGTCGGCACGGACCTCGTCCTCGAGCAGGACCAGCGCCCGAGGAACCAGATCCGACGGCAAGGTCTCGCCGTGCAACTCGGCCGCTGTCGCCAGGAGCAGCACCCTGCGGCCCTGCTCGGCCTGCTCGGCCACCCGATCGGCGAGATCGGGACGCGTGTCGCCCAGGAGGAACTCGGGTGCGCCCAGGTACACCGCCATCGACCCCGGACCGAGGTCTGCTGCGCCACCGGGGAGGCCGTCGAAGGCGGCCGCTGACCACTTCCGGGCAGAGGAGAACGGCACGGTCCCGGTGACCCGCCAGGGCGGTGGTTCGTCGAACACCTCGGCGACCGCCAGCTGCGTGGCGTTCGGGTCGGGGTCCGAGGCGCCGATGGCACCCAGCAGTTGCGCCGTGGTCGCTCCGGTCGCCGCCGCCGGCGCGGCCGCGGCGGTCGGGCCGGTCGGTGCCAGATCGACGGTGTCGGCCACCACGATGCGCCCCGTGGTGATGGTGCCGGTCTTGTCCAGACAGAGCGTGTCGACCCGTGCCAGCAGCTCCACCGATGCCAGTTCGCGCAACAGCGCGTTGCGACGGGCGAGCGTCACCACGCCGGCCATGAACGCAAGGCTGGTCAGCAGCACCAGACCATCGGGCACCATGGCCACCGAGGCCGCCACCACGCCGGACAACGCGTCGCGCCAGCCGTCGCCGGTCTGCAGCAGCCGCCAGAACAGCACCGCCGCGACTGGCGGGATCAGCATCATCAGGACCTTCAGGATCCGGTTGATCCCCTGCCGCAGCTCCGAACCGACGAGTGTGAATCGCCGGGCCTCCTCGGCCAGGGTCGCCGCGTAGGACTCCCCACCGATCCTGACCGCCCGGTAGGCACCGGAACCAGCCGCGACGAAGCTGCCCGAGAGCACCTCGGCGCCCACCGCCTTGTGCTCCGGGTCCGGCTCGCCGGTCAGGAGCGACTCGTTCAGCTCGAGGCCACGAGTGTCGACCACGACCCCGTCGACGACGACCTGGGCGCCGGGAGCCAGCACCAGGATGTCGTCCGCGACGACCTGATCGACCTCCAGTCGCTGCTCCGCGCCGTCGCGACGCACCACGGCATGCGGCGCGGTGAGCACGGCGAGCCGGTTCAACGCGGCCCGGGCGCGCAGCTCCTGGACGACCCCGATGACCGAGTTGGACACGATGACACCCGCGAACAACATGTCGGGGCCGACGCCCTCTGCGACGAGGATGGCGACCAGCAGCACGCCGATGATGGCGTTGACCGGGGTCAGGACGTTCGCCCGGATGATCTGGCCGGTGGTGCGCGTGGGCGCTCGGGGCACCCGGTTCACGCGACCGTCCGCGAGACGCTCGGCCACCTGTGCAGCGGTGAGGCCGAGGTTCGGCGAGATCCACGGCGTGGTCTCACTCCCGGAGCTACGGGACGCGTCGGGGTCGGATGCCATCGGCGTCGATGGTTCCACACGCCGCAGCTAGCGTCGGGGTATGCCGCACCCCCCTCGATCACCCCGCCGCCACGGCGAGGTCCACCGCTCCGACCGCTCGGGTTGGCTCCGAGCGACCGTGCTGGGAGCCAACGACGGCATCCTGTCCACCGGCGCGCTGCTGTTGGGCGTCATCGCCGCGGGCGGCGACCGCACCGCGGTGCTCACCGCCGGGCTGGCCGGGCTCGCGGCAGGGGCAGGGTCGATGGCCATGGGCGAATACGTGTCGGTCAGCTCCCAACGCGACACCGAGGAGGCCGACCGGGCCATGGAGGCCCGCGAGCTCGCGAACGATCCGGCGGGCGAGCTCGCCGAGCTCCGCAGCATCTACGAGGATCGGGGGCTCGATCCCGATCTCGCCCAGCAGGTGGCGGTGCAGCTCACCAGGACCAATGCGCTCGAGACGCACCTGCGCGACGAGCTGGGGCTGACCGAGGAACTGGCTGCACGCCCGATCCAGGCGGCGGTGTCGTCGTTCTTCAGCTTCACGCTCGGCGCGGCGCTGCCCCTGCTGACGGCGGCGCTGTTCGCCAGCAGCGGCGCGAGCATCGCCGTGATCGCCGCCACCCTGCTCGGCCTGGCGCTGCTGGGCGGCCTCGGGGCACAGCTCGGCGGTGCGTCGATCGGCCGCGGCGCGCTGCGTGTCGGGGTGGGTGGCGCACTGGCGCTGGCGCTGACCTACGGCATCGGCGCGCTCATCGGCGTCGCGGTCTGAGACGCCGGGCCCACCTGACCGCTGGCGGGACGCGGCACTGGCCGACCCGGAGGCCGGCCAGCGTCGAGTGGTCTGTCGCTGTCGCCGAGCGGTGAGCTCGGCAGCGAGTGGGTCAGCAGCCCGAGCCGCGCCAGGCCGAGCGACCGCCGTTGTTGAAGAACCACAGGGCGACCTCGTCCTGGACGTACCAGGGGGCGTGGCTCGCGCGTGCATAGCCGGGGTGGCCGGCGCGGGCCGAGACGTTGCGCCAGGTGCTGTCGAGGAACTGGTAGGCACCTGAGGCCGAGCTGCGCGGGTTGTGGGCGCCGTAGCCGTTGGTGTGGGGGTAGGGGCCACGGTCGGACTCGTGGTGGCGGATGCAGGTGAGGAAGGGGTGGCGCTGGACCTCGGCGCGGTGCGCCTCGACCGCAGCGACGGCCTGGGTGACGATGACCTGCTTCTGCTGGTCCACCTCGGCCTGGCTGATCTGGCCGTCGCTGTTCAGGTCCGGCACCCAGGTCTCGACCGGATCGGTCGGGAAGCAGCCGGTGGCGATCACGGCGAACATGGCCGCACCGGCCAGCGCGCTCAGGCGCCGGGTGCGGCGGACCCGGCGGCCGGTCGGTGCCTGCGGACTGCTCGGTGCGTCGTCGGTGATGGTGTGCTGCATGGAATCGCCCTCTGTGTTCGTCATGGTGTTCGTTCTCGTCCCAGCGCCGTGATCGGCGACAGCAGCAAGTATTACGAACTTCGGGCGTCTTTGTAATACTTGTCATGACCTTGTGACGGAACGCACAAGTTGAGCTGCGGAGCGACTTGCATGCGCGTCGCCCAGCTCCACTAGACGGCCCTCCCCGTGGATGGCGATGGCGCTCATCCCTTGCCAGTACTGGGATCTGAGCGTTCTGGGCTCTGTCCGGGCGCGTCATCGCCACCGGTGGAGGCAGCTGCATCGGGGTGCTCCGGGGCGACTGTGACGGTCGACCAGAACGACAGATGGCGGGCCCGATCGGGCCCGCCATCTGTCGATTTCGGTGTCGACGTGCTGCCGCAGTGTTACGGAGTCGTCACTCCGTTGTTCCAGATGCGGAGCGCCAGACCGGCAGCTCCCGCCGCTCCCTGGGCGCCCGCAGGGCCGCCCGTGCCCGAGGCTCCAGGGGACGGACATGCGCTACCTGTCGAGCTGGCAGTCGCCACGGGCGCCGCCGGAACCACCACCACCGGCACCACCAGCACCACCAGCACCACCGGCGCCACCGGTGGCCTTGTCCAGGGCGCCACCCGTCAGCCGAGACGGTGCCGGAACCACGGTGGAACGCTGCGATCGACGGACCACCGGCGCCACCACCGGCGCCACCACCGGCGCCACCACCACCGGCGCCACCACCACCGCCGCCGCCGCCGGCCTCGCAGCAGGACTTGTCGCCGCCGTTGCCGCCGTTGCCGCCCTTGCCACCAGCGCCACCGGCGGTGCCGTGCCCACCCGCAGCACCGCTGCAGCGGTCAGGATCGAGTCCTGCGACACCGACGGTGCGTTGCGCGCGTACACCGCGAACGAGCCGCCGCCGGCGCTGCCGAACGCCGTGGAACCGGCGCCACCGTTGCCACCGGCCACCGCCGGAGCCGCCGTCACCGCCCTTGGCCGTGGCCGAGGCGCCACCGCCACCGCCGCCACCGCCGCGACCGGCCGATCCGCCGGCGCCGGCGGTACCGCCGCGACGCCGACCAGGTCGCACCGGCCAGGGAGGCGTCGTTGGTGCCAGCCGGCACCTCCTGCACCGGCGCCACCGGCGGCACCGCCGCCGCCACCACCCGCGTGGGACCCGCAGCCGAAGCTGCTGCCGCAACCGCCGGCGCCGCCGGCGCCGCCGACCGCACCACTGACGCCGCCGGCCGCACCCGCGGAGCCGGCGTTCGTCGCGAAGAAGTTGGTGCCACCGCCGCGACCGCCCTCACCGCTGCGCTGGCCACCGGAGCCGCCGCACGATGCCGGTCGTGCCGCTCGAGGAGTTGGCCCCGTTGTTGCCGTTGCAGCCGCCTGCTGCGGCGCCGGGGCTGGACGATCCGCTGGCTCCCGGGACCCCGGCACGGGCGGTGACGGTCGAATCGGTCAGCGTGACCGTGGACCCGGCGATGGCCCGCACGCCGTAGGCGCTCGAACCGGCGCCCGACGGCGTACCGCTGTCGACATCGACCCGGGTGAGCGCAACGTTGCTGGCGCCGCGGACGAGTACGCCGGTGGCGTTCGCGCCATTGGTGCCGTTGATCGTCAGGTCGGCCAGGGTCGCCCCGGCGGTCGCGCCGTCGACGGTCACCGTGCTGTTGACCGTGGTCGTACCAGACCGGCTCGAGAAGCCGGGGGCGTACCCGCCGCGCACCGTGATCGGACCCGACAGCGTGAAGCCTGCGGCGTAGGTGCCGCTGGCCACCTGCACCACGCCCTTGCCGGAAGCACCGGCGTTGGTGAGCCCCTGGGCGATCGAGGCGCAGGGGGTCCCGGGTGCGCCGCAGCTGCCGTTGTCGGCCCCGCCGGGCGACTGCACGAACACCGTGTCACCCACCACGCCGTCGACGCCGTCACAATCGGTGTCGGCACCTGCGGGATCGAGCGGGTCGGGTGCGCCCGGGTACGTCGAGGAATCTGCATCATCGCAGTCGGCGGGCAGCTGCGAACCGTCGCCGTCGTCGTCGATGACGACCGTGATGTTCACCGTGACCGGAGCGGAGGACTTGCCCCCGGCGTCGGTCACGACCAGTGACGCCGTGTAGGTGCCCACCGCGTAGGTGTGCTGCGGGGTGGCACCGGTGCCGTTGCCGCCATCACCGAAGTCCCACGCATAGCTCAGCGCGGTGCCCTCGGGGTCGACCGAGGCGCTGCCGTCGAAGCTGACCACGAGCGGCCGCGGGCCCGACTGGGGCGTGGCGTTGATCGCCGCGGTGGGGATCTGGTTCACGTTGACGATCGTGGTGACCGTGGCGGTGTCGGTGGCACCGAAGTCATCGGTGACCGTCAGGGTCGCCACATAGGTCCCCGCCGTCGCGTAGGTGTGGGTGGCACCGGCGGTGGTCGCGTCGGCCGAGCCATCACCGAAGTCCCAGTTGTACGAGACGATCGATCCGTCGGGATCGATCGAGCCGGCCGAGGAGAAGTTGACCACCAGCGGCTCGGTGCCGGTCGTGGGGGTGCCGGCAGCGGCAGCGGTCGGGGCCTGGTTCGGCTCGATGGTGATCGCGTCGGTCGACGCCGTCACGATCGCACCGGCGTTGTCGGTGACCGTCAGCGTCGGGGTGTAGGTCGATGCCAGCAGGTAGGTCTTGGAGGGGTTCGGCGCGGACGATGTCGTGCCGTCGCCGAAGTCCCACAGGTACGAGGTGATGGTGCCGTCGGGGTCGATGGTGCCCGCCGAGGAGAACGAGATGGGCAGGCCCACCCGCTGGGTGGTGGCTCCTGCAGTGGCCACCACGGTCGGCGGCACGTTCGGGATGGGATCGACGTCGATCACGACCGAGGCGCTGTCGGTGGCGCCCTCGGCATCGGTCACCGTCAGCGTCGCGGTGTAGGTGCCCTCGGCGCCGTAGGTGTAGGTCGGGTTCGCGCTCGTCGAACTGTTCCCGTCACCGAACGCCCAGGAGTATCCGGTGATGCCGCCATCGGCGTCGGTGGAACCGGCGGAGCTGAACGCCACGGTCAACGGAGCCTGGCCGCCGGTGACGTTCGATCCGGCGACAGCGGTCGGGGCCTGGTTGGCGTTGACCTGGACCGACACCGTGGTGGTGTCGGTGTCACCGCTGTCGTCGGTGACGGTCAGCTCGGCCGAGTAGGCGCCGGGCGCGGTGTAGACGTGCGACGGATCCGCGTCCGTCGAGGTGGCGCCGTCACCGAAGTCCCAGCTGTAGCCGACGATGGTGCCATCGGTGTCGGTGGAGGCAGAACCGGCGAACGCCACGGTCAGGGGGGCCTTGCCGGAGGTGGGCACGGCGGTCGCCACCGCGGTCGGCGCCAGGTTCGGCGTGACCTCGATGGTGGTGGTCGCGGTGTTCGTCGCACCGTCGTCGTCGGTGACGGTCAGCGAGACCGCCCGGGTGCCCGCAGCGGTGTAGACGTGCGACGGATCGGCGTCGGTGGACGTGGCGCCGTCACCGAAGTCCCAGCTGTAGCCGACGATGGTGCCGTCGGCGTCGGTCGAGCCGGAACCGGTGAACGCCACGGTCAGCGGTGTGCGACCACTGGTCGGTGTCGCATCGAGCACCGCGACCGGCGGCTGGTTGACCTCGACCACGTCGATGACGACCGTCGCCGTCCTGGTCTTGTTCGTGTTGTCGGTGACCGTCAACGTCGCGGTGTAGGAGCCGCCGGTGACGTAGGTGTGGGTCGCGTCCGGGGTGGTCTCCACCGGTGTTCCGTCGCCGAAGTCCCAGCTGTAGCCGGTGATGGTCCCGTCGGGATCCGACGAACCGGCCGAGGAGAACTCGACCTCGAGCGGAGCGGTGCCGGACTCGGGGGTCGCGGTCAGCACCGCGACCGGCGCGAGGCCCGTGGGCGGCGTCGTCGGCGCGCACGCGGCGCCGATCAGGCCGATCGCCCCCAACAGGCACAGCAGTGCTGGACGGAATCTACGCATTCGATTGTCCCCCTCTTGGTCCCACTTCGCCTGGTGGGATCGGGGAAGTCTGCGGGATCGCGGCTCCGCGATGCAAGGAGCCGCCCGACCGTGAGCGGTCCGGCACGACGCGACGGGTTCAGACCGTGGCGAGCTCGTCGGACTCCGACGCCACCGGACGTGGGCGCTTCACGTCCCAGATGATGTGGAGCTTCTCGAGCGCCACCAGGATGTACCAGGTCACGTCGATCTCCCACCACCGCAGACCCTGACGAGCGACGTACGCGGCCTTGTGGTGGTTGTTGTGCCAACCCTCACCCATGGTCAGCACGGCCAGGGCGAAGTTGTTGCGGCTGGTGTCCTCGGTGGCGAAGCGCCGTGAGCCGAACACATGGGCCAACGAGTTGATCAGGAACGTCGCGTGCCACAGCAGCACCGTGGAGGCCAGGAAGCCGATCAGCAGACCCGACCACCCGCCGATCAGGAAGCACGCCAGGCCGAGAGCCCAGGGGGCGATCCAGTCGTGTCGGGTGAGGAAGACCAGCTCGGGGTACTTCTCGAAGTCCTTCATGGTGCCGTCGGGCACCGGCGAGGTCTCGTCCGAGAGGATCCAACCGGCGTGGCTCCACCAGAAGCCCTTGCGCGGGGTGTGGGGGTCATCGACGGTGTCGGTGAAGCGGTGGTGGATCCGGTGGTGCCCGGCCCACCACAGGGGCCCCTTCTGCACCGCGGTCCCGCCGCCGATCGCCAGCACCAGCTGGAACGCCCGGCTGGTCTTGTAGGTGCGGTGGGCGAAGTAGCGGTGGTAGCCGGCGGTGATGAAGAACATCCGGCCCCAGAACGTCACCGCGAACAGGATCCATGCGGTGGCCGACACGCCGGTGAAGATCGCCAGCAGCGGCAGCAGGTGCACGACGAAGAACGGGATGGAGGCTCGCGGGTTGATACGGCCGTGGGTGAGGTCGCGCTGGGCAGTGATGACAGAACGCTTTCGTACGGGGGACGTGACGGGCTCACGGCTGCGGGGAGCGTATCGCCGGCGGGTTCGCCGCTCCGAGTCGGCCCGGCCCGCCAGCCGGGTGATCACTCAGGTTCCTCCGGCGCTACGTTGTCGCCCGTGGGCGACTCAGGCGCGGCGTCGAACGACGAGTGGATGGCCCGTGACGCGGCGGTGGTGTGGCACGGCTTCACCCAGATGGCCACCTACACCGAGAACTCCCCGGTGATCGTGGAACGCGCCGAGGGGCGCGAGCTGATCGACGTCGACGGCCGCCGCTACCTGGACGCCATCAGCTCGCTGTGGGTCACCACCCTCGGCCACCACGTCCCCGAGTTGGATGCCGCGGCGGTCGACCAGCTGGGACGGGTCGCGCACTCGACGCTGCTGGGCAACGGCAACCGCGTCACCATCGAGTTCGCCGAGGCGCTCGCCCCGCTCATGCCGATGGACGGCGCGCACTTCCTGTTCGCCGCCGACGGCGCCGCGGCGGTCGAACAGGCGCTCAAGATCGCGTTCCAGTTCTGGACCAACCAGGGCATCACCGGACGCACCAGCTACCTGAGCTTCGGTGGCTCCTACCACGGCGACACCATCGGTTCGCTGTCGGTCGGCGCGGGCGGGTTCGGCACCGACATCTTCGACCCGCTCCGGTTCCCCGTGCTGCGCGCGCCCGGCTTCGAGGACCCCGACTGCATCGCCGTCGCCACCGCGATGGTCGCCGAGCACGCCGACGAGCTCGCTGCTGTCGTGGTCGAACCGATGGTGCAGGGAGCCGCCGGCATCCAGACGCTGGGCGCGGAGCACTTCGCCGAGCTCCGCCGGGCGTGCACCCGCCACGACGTGCTGTTGATCTGCGACGAGGTCGCCACCGGCTTCGGGCGCACCGGCACGCTGTTCGCGTCCGAGCAGTGCGGGCTGCGCCCCGACCTGATGGCGCTCGGCAAGGGCATCACGGGCGGGTACCTGGCCATGGCCGCCACGGTCGCGAGCGACCGGGTACACGACGCCTTCCTCGGCGAGGACCTGGGCGAGCGAACGCTGTACCACGGCCATTCCTACAGTGGGAACGCCCTGGCAGCGGCCGTGGCGCTTCGTCACCTGCAGCTGCTCGACGAGTGGGACGTGCTGGCCAACGTGCGCGCACGCGCCGCCCAGCTCGCGCCGCTGCTCGACGCACAGGTCGCGACCCGGCCCGGGGTCCGCGAGGTCCGCCAGGCCGGCACGATGGTCGGCATCGAGCTCGCCCCGCCCGAGGGGTCGACGCGGTGGGGCCGGCGTGTCAGCGCGCACTGCGTGCAGCGCGGCGTGCTGATCCGACCGCTGGGCGACGTGGTCGTGCTGATGCCCATCCTGACCTCGACCGCCGAAGAGATCGACAGGATCGTCTCGACCGTGGCGGCAGCCATCGCAGCGGTCGAGGAGGAGGACGGGGTCCTCGCGTGAGCAGTTGGGCCGAGCGCCTGGCCGCCCGCAACGACGAGACCCGCTCCCAGGGGCGCTGGCGCACCATCCGCGCGCTCGATGCTGGCACCCCGGCCACGTCGATCAGCGCGACCGGCCAACGCGTGGTCAGCTTCGCGTCCAACGACTACCTGGGCCTGAGCCAGCACCCCCGGGTGATCGACGCAGCGAGGTCGGCGATCGACCGCTACGGAGCCGGGTCGGGAGCGGCTCGGCTCATCGTCGGCGCCCGACCGGTGCACGCCGAGCTCGAGGAGGCGCTGGCCCAGTGGTGTGGTCGCGACGCTGCGCTGCTGTTCCCCACCGGCTACCAGGCCAACCTCGGACTGCTGTCCGCATTGGCGGCGGCGGCGGACGGCACCGTCATCTACTCCGATGAGCTGAACCACGCCTCGATCATCGACGGGTGCCGACTGGCCAGGGCGTCCACGGTGGTGTTCGACCACCGTGACGTCGGCCATCTGGCAGCACTGATGGCCGAGCGGCCGGACGCGCCATCGATCGTGGTGACCGACTCGGTGTTCTCGATGGACGGCGACGTCGCGCCGCTGTCCGAGCTGGCCGGACTGTGTGCCGAGCGGAACGCGCTGCTCGTGACCGACGAGGCGCACGGCGTGCTGGGTGGACCCCCTCCCCCGGGGGCCGTGGTGGTCGGCACGCTCTCCAAGACCCTGGGCGTGGTCGGTGGCTTCGTGGCCGGTGACCGCGAGCTGATCGACCGACTGGTCAACTCCGCCCGCTCGTTCATCTTCACCACCGCCGGCACACCTGCGGATGCTGCGGCGACACTGGCTGCGGTGGGTGTGCTGCGCTCCGCGGAGGGCGAGGAACTGCTCGTCACGCCTGCGAGCGAACATCGACGCACTCGCTCCGGGGCACCCCTCGCCGATCCTTCCCGTGCACCTGGGGTCCGAGCAGCGAGCGGTCCAGGTGGCCGACGCGCTGCTGGAACGTGGCGTGCTGGTCCCGGCGATCCGCCCCCCGACGGTGGCGCCCGGAACGTGTCGGCTGCGGATCGCCCTGTCCGCAGCACACACCGAACAACAGGTGACGGCCCTGCGCGATGCCCTCGACGAACTGGAGGTCCACTGGTGAGCACCCGACCGACGACGCTGGTGGTGGTGGGCGGCACCGGCACCGAGGTGGGCAAGACGTGGGCAGCGGCGCGCCTGACCGCCGCGCTGCTGGACCGCTCGATGACCGTCGCGGCCCGCAAGCCGGCGCAGTCCTTCGAACCGGACGACCCCGCCGACGGCACCGACGCAGCGCTGCTGGCGGCCGCCACCGGCGAGGACCCGCACACCGTGTGCCCCGCGCATCGCTGGTACACCACCGCCATGGCACCACCCATGGCTGCTGACGCGTTGGGCGCCGAACGCATCACCATGGCCGACCTGGCCACCGAGCTGGCCGGCTCGTGGGGGGACGTTCCGGCCGATGTCGGACTGGTCGAGCTGGCGGGCGGCATGTGGTCGCCGATCGCACACGACGGCGACGGGCTGGACCTGACCCGGGCCATGGCACCCGACGTGGTGGTGATCGTCGCCGATGCCGGGCTGGGCACGATCAACTCGATCCGTCCCGCCGTGGCCGCCACTGCAGCGATCGCGCCGACGGTGACACTGCTCAACCGCTTCGACGACACGATCGACCTGCACCGGCGCAACCTGGAGTGGCTCCGCGGCCACGACGGCTTCGACGTCGTCACCGACGTCGCGGGGCTCGCTGCCACGATCTGACCACGGCGACCAGCTGGCCGGTGGTCCGATGGCGACACCTCGCGACCACGGTCCACGGGCGGGGGTCAGCCCGAGCGCGCCGCCCGATAGTCCTCGACGAAGCTCTCGAGCGTGGACCCGCCGATCACCTCGCCGACGAGCTCGACCGGCAGCTGGTCGAGCGTGGTGAAACGGACGCACGACTTGCCCATGTCCAGCCGCTTCCCCGTGGCGCGGTACGCGTCGCGGAACCGGTCCAGCCGACCCGGATCGGAGTACACCGCGGTCAGGTACACCGCCATGTGCCGTTTCTGGTTGGCCAGCGCCGCATACATCAGCGGCTGACCGTTGTAGGTGTCCTCGAAGCGGTCGAGGGGGACGGAGTACGAGATCATCCCCCACCGCATCTCCTCGACCATCCCCGCCGGCAGGTTCGCCAGGATCGTCTCGCGGACCGCCTCGATGGCGGAGCGCCGGTCGTCGGGGAGCTCGGCCAGGTACTGCTCGACCGTGGACGCATCGCTGGACACCATCCGACGATGTTCGCGCACGCGGTAGCCTCGGGGCCGTGGAGACGACGACCGAGGGCTCGGCAGCGCACCAGCTCACGCTGTTCTGGCGCCCGGCATGCGGGTTCTGTTCGTCGTTGCGTCGCCAGCTCGCAGGCACCGACCTCGCCGTTCGCGAGGTCAACATCTGGGACGACCCGGATGCCGCCGCCATCGTGCGTTCGTTCGCCCGCGGCAACGAGACCGTGCCGACGGTCGTCGTCGGAGCGCTGGACAGCGACGGTGCGGTCGGACTGGTCAACCCCTCGGGGGCCGAGGTGTTGGCGGCGGTCGCCGAGCACGCCCCCCACCTGCTGGGCTGACCGGGGCGATCATGGGCGACGACCTGCCGGTGCGCGCCGGACTGGTCATCCCGGCGGCCGAGATCGACGAGCGCTTCTCGACCTCGGGAGGGCCCGGCGGCCAGCACGCCAACAAGACCGCCACCCGCGTCGAGCTGCGCTTCGACATCGCCGGGTCGCCCAGCCTGAGCGAGCACCAACGCCAGCGCCTGACCGAACGATTCGGCGACGAGGTGCGGGTCGTGGCCGACGACGAACGTTCGCAGTTGCGCAACCGCTCCCTCGCCCGCGAACGCCTTGCCGCCCGCATGGCCAGCGCGCTCGCCCCGGTGCGACACCGGCGGCCGACCCGCCCGACGAAAGGCTCCAAGACCCGGCGTCTGGAGGCCAAGCGCCAGCGCGGGGAGACCAAGCAGGCGCGCCGCCGACCGGGTACCGACGACTGAGCGAGCGGCCGGTGCCCCGAGTCGTCGCGATGCGCCGGGCACAGCCCGGCGTTCCGTAGGATCCGGCGATGGCCTCATCCACCGCGCTCTCGGTCGCCGTCGTCGCGGCAGCCGCCGTGGTCGCGCCGCTGCTGGCCGAGCTGCTGCGGAGATGGCGCATCCCGAGCGTGCTGTTCGAGCTGGCACTGGGCATCCTCATCGGGCCCGCCGTCCTCGGCTGGGTCGAGGTGGGCGAGCTGCTGGGCGGCCTCAGCCAGATCGGACTGGCGATCCTGTTCTTCATGGCCGGGTACGAGATCAACTTCTCGAAGCTCCGGGGAGCACCGATGAACCGGGCGGCGGTCGGATGGGGGATCTCACTCGCGCTGGGGCTCGGGGTCGGCGTGTTCCTGGCCTGGGAGGGCCTGGTGCTCTCCAGCCTGCTGATCGGCTTGGCCCTGACCACCACGGCGATCGGCACGCTGCTGCCGATGATGCGTGACCGGGGGATGCTCGAGACCCGATTCGGAGGGTTCCTGACCGCCGCCGGCGCCGTCGGCGAGTTCGGTCCCATCCTCGCGGTGACGCTGCTGTTGAGCGGTTCGAACCCCGCCAGCGAGTCGATCCTGCTGGTGCTGTTCGTGGCGCTCGCCGTGGGCGTCGCCAAGCTCGCCACACGCCCACAGCCGCCGGCGGTCATCGAGGTGCTGCAGCGTCACCTGTCGACGTCGACCCAGCTGCCGGTGCGCATCATCCTGCTGCTGATCACCGCGCTGGTGGTCCTGGCCACCGAGCTCGGACTCGACAACCTCCTCGGAGCGTTCGCGGCCGGCATGATCGCCCGCCTGGCGCTGAGTCCCGAACAGAACGAGGAGCTCACGCCCCGGCTCGAGGCGATCGGGTTCGGGTTCCTGATTCCCATCTTCTTCATCGTGAGCGGTGTCACCTTCGATCTGGACGCACTGCTCGAATCGACGTCCGCCATGCTCAAGCTGCCCATCTTCCTGGGGCTGATGCTGCTGGTCCGCGGCCTTCCGGCGCTGCTGGTGTACCGGGGGGTGTTGGACCGCCGTGAGCGCACCACGATGGTCGTGTTGCAGTCCACTGCGCTGCCGATGCTCGTGGTGATCACCGAGCTCGGACAGAGCACGGGCACCATGACCTCGGCCAATGCTGCTGCGTTGGTCGGGGCCGGAATGGCCTCGGTGCTGATCTTCCCCCTGCTCGGCTTCGCCCTGCTGGGTTCGGAGGACACCACCGGCGAGCACGACCAGGAGAGCCTGCTCGAGGGCGAGGAGGATGTGTTCGGTGAGCTCTAGCGCTGCGGCGGAGCGGTCGAGCTACACGCTGCGGCGGTACTTGCCGCCGACATCGAACAGCGTCTCGGTGATCTCGCCAAGGGTGCAGTGGCGCACCGTGTGCATCAACTCGGCGAACAGGTTGTCGCCGGCGAGTGCAGCCGCCCGCAGGCGCGCCAGGGCCTCGGGCCGCTCGGCCGCGTGGCGGTCCGAGAAGTCCCGGACCCGACGGATCTGGTCGAGCTTCTCGGCGTCGCTCGACCGAGCCAGCTCCAGTGGCTGCACGGGTGCGTCGGACTCGGGTCCGACGAAGGTGTTGACCCCGATGATCGGCAGTGAGCCGTCGTGCTTGCGGTGCTCGTAGAGCATCGACTCGTCCTGGATGCGGCCCCGCTGGTAGCCGGTCTCCATCGCGCCCAGCACACCGCCACGGCTGTCGATGCGGTCCAACTCGTCGAGCACCGCTGACTCCACCAGGTCGGTCAGCTCCTCGATGATGAAGCTGCCCTGCAACGGGTTCTCGCACATCGACAGACCCCACTCGTTGGTGATGATCAGCTGGATGGCGAGGGCCCGGCGCACCGACTCCGAGGTCGGGGTGGTGACCGCCTCGTCATAGGCGTTGGTGTGCAGGCTGTTGGCGTTGTCGTAGATGGCGCACAGCGCCTGCAGCGTGGTGCGGATGTCGTTGAACGCCATCTCCTGGGCATGCAGGCTGCGACCCGAGGTCTGCACGTGGTACTTCAGCTTCTGCGAGCGTTCGGCCGCGCCGTAGCGGTCACGCATCGCGATCGCCCAGATGCGCCGGGCGACGCGACCGAGCACCGAGTACTCCGGGTCCATCCCGTTGGAGAAGAAGAAGCTGAGGTTCGGGGCGAAGTCGTCCACGTCCAGACCCCGAGCCAGGTACGACTCGACGTAGGTGAAGCCGTTGGCCAGGGTGAACGCCAGCTGGCTGATGGGGTTCGCGCCCGCTTCGGCGATGTGGTAGCCGGAGATCGACACCGAGTAGAAGTTGCGCACCCGGTGCTCGACGAACCACTCGGCGATGTCGGCCATGACCCCGAGGGAGAACTCGGTGGAGAAGATGCAGGTGTTCTGGCCCTGATCCTCTTTGAGGATGTCGGCCTGGACGGTGCCCCGCACCCGCTCGAGCACCTCGGCAGGATCCATCTCGGGATGCTGGTCGATCGCCGTGTTCAGGTACATCGCCAGGATCGTCGGCGCCGGCCCGTTGATGGTCATCGACACCGAGGTGGTCGGGTCGCACAGGTCGAACCCGTCGAACAGCACCTCCATGTCGTCCAGGGTCGCGATCGACACCCCCGAGTTGCCGACCTTGCCGTAGATGTCGGGACGAACGGCGGGGTCGCAGCCGTACAGGGTGACCGAGTCGAACGCGGTGGACAGCCGCGTGGCGGGCTGGCCCTCGGCCAGCAGGTGGAACCGCCGGTTCGTCCGAGCGGGGCCGCCCTCGCCGGCGAACATCCGTGCGGGGTCCTCGCCGGTGCGCCTGAACGGGAAGACGCCGGCGGTGAAGGGGAAGTGGCCCGGAAGATGCTCCGCCCGCAGCCACCGCAGCAGCTCGGCGTCGTCGGTGCTGCGCGGCAGGGCGAGCTTCGGCACGTCGGTGCCGGCCAGTGAGGTGCGCACGGGGCGGTCGTCGCCCGTGAGCTCGTCCGCGAGTCGCCGGTACTCGGCGAGCAACGCCTCGTCGGACGGATGGACCTGCTCGGACAGCTCGGCGACGAGGGACTCGACACCCTCGCCGCGTCGCCCCGACGCAGCGAGCATCTCAGCGGTCGCGGTCGCCTGGTCGCGCCGACGGATCGTCGCGACCCGCTCGCGGCTCTGGTCGTGGTAGCTGCGGACCGACTCGGCCACCTCGGCCAGGTACCGGCCACGCGCGGTCGGCACGATGTCGGCCAGCCCGGTGGAGACCATGGTCGTCACCGCCGGCAGGGTGCCCTCACCGACCACCAGCCCGCGGCGCGAGAGCAGAGCTCGCAGGTGCTGGTAGAGCGCGGTGACGCCGTCGTCGTTGAAGCGTGACGCGACCGTGCCGAACACCGGCATGTCGTCGGGGGTCGCGGCGAAGTCCTCGCGGTTGCGCAGCAGCTGACGGGCGACGTCGCGCCGGGCGTCAGGGGCGCCGCGGCGTTCGAACTTGTTGATCGCCACGACGTCCGCGAAGTCCAGCATGTCGATCTTCTCGAGCTGCGACGACGCACCGAACTCGGGGGTCATGACGTACAACGACACGTCCGCGTGTCCGACGATGCCGGCATCGCCCTGCCCGATCCCGGGTGTCTCGACGATGACCAGGTCGGCGCCCCATGCCGTGACCGCGTCGATGGCAGCGGAGAGGCACTCGGGCACCTCCGAGGTCGTCGAACGGGTGGCGATCGAGCGGAAGTAGACCTGTGGCGAGTCGATCGAGTTCATCCGGATGCGGTCGCCCAGCAGGGCACCACCGCCGCGGCGACGCGTCGGGTCGATCGCCAGCACGCCCACGCGCACCTTGTCCTCCTGGTCCAGCCGGAGCCGCCGGATCAGCTCGTCGGTGAGTGAGGACTTGCCGGAGCCGCCGGTGCCGGTGATGCCGAGCACCGGCACGGCGCGGGCACGGGCGATGCGGTGCAGCTCGGCGCGGGTGGCCTCGGGCACGACCCCCGCCTCGAGGCTGGTGATGGTTCGGGCGAGCGTCGCGACGTCACCGCCGAGGAGCCGGTCGAGCGGCACCTCGGGATCGGACAGATCGACGTCGCACTCCTCGATCATCGAGCGGATCATGCCCACCAGACCCATCTGCTGGCCGTCCTCCGGCGAGAAGATGCGCGCCACGCCGTAGTCCTGCAGCTCGACGATCTCACTGGGGATGATCACTCCCCCGCCGCCGCCGTAGACCCGGACGTGGCCGACGCCCTCGTCGCGCAACCGGTCGACGAGGTACCGGAAGTACTCCAGGTGACCGCCCTGGTAGCTGCTCAACGCGATGCCCTGGACGTCCTCGGCGACCGCCGCGGCGACCACCTCGTCGACCGAGCGGTCATGGCCCAGGTGGATCACCTCGGCGCCCTGTGACTGCAGGATGCGCCGCATGATGTTGATCGCTGCGTCGTGCCCGTCGAAGAGGCTCGCCGCGCTGATGAAGCGCACCGGGTTCGTCGGGCCCGTCGGCTGGTGGGACTGACCGTCGGTCATCGTCACACGCTAGTCAGCGGATCCGCTGCTCCTCAGCCGGTGAAGGCCAACGAACGGGGCGCAGCGGGCGACGTGGCCGACGGCTGTCCTGCGCCGGGCGGCGCGGCGGCAGGACCGCCACCCGGAGCGACCGGCACGTCGGACGGAGCGGGCCCATCGATCGCCACCCCACGAGAGGTCGCGACGAGCGTCGCTCCCTGCACCGCGGTGGCGACGCACTCGTAGCGGGCACCTGCGGAGAGCCCATCGATACGCAGCGGTCCATCGGCGGCGGAGGCGGACACCAGCGTGTCAGCGGCGACGCCACCGGTCGGGGCGCAGCTCAGCTGGTAGTCGATGGCCTGGTCCGCCGCTGCGCTCAGCGCCAGCGGCTCGACCGGGGCGAATCCCACCGGATCGACCTCGGCCACGGCCGTGTCGCCGTCGACCTCGATGTCCAGGTCGATCGCCGAGCACCCGATGCACTGCTCATAGGTCGATGTTGCCCCCGGGGTCAGGGTGACCAGCATCGCGCCCTGGGCCACCGGGTCCGGAGCAGATGCCTCGAGGTCCAGGTCCAGGAGGGCACCGCCCCACCACATGGCGCGGTAGCCCACTCCGGTTGCAGGGTCGGTGATGATCGGTTCGACCTCGCCACCTTCGTCGCCCTCCTCGTCGGCGCGGATGTCACCGCAGCCGAGGAAGCCGACTGCGTAGGTGCCGGAGCCGGCGTTGTCGAAGCGGAAGGAGCCGTCCTCGCCGACCGGGGCGAATCTGGCCAGGTCCTCTGCGAGGTACAGCACGACACACACCCCGAGCATCGGCTCGGACCGCACGTTGCGCACCGTTCCCTCGACCGTCGCGGCGGCTGCGGGCGACAACTGGGTGTCGATACCGTCGACGACGCACCCCGCTGGCGACCTCGACGGGGGTGGAGGTAGCTGGATCGATCGTTCCGCCGTACCAGCGGCCCCCGAACTTCGGGGTGTCGTTGCAGTCGGAGAACTGCAGGTCGTAGGAGCCTCCCGCGCCCACATCGATCCGATAGGTGCCGTCATCGTCGGTGGTGGTCGACCCCGCCACGCGATCGGCGTTCGACGCCTGGACGCAGATGCCGCCCAGCGGCGATCCGGTCGTATCAGTCACGGTGCCGCGCACCATGGAGGCCGGCGCCAGTTGAGCGTCCACGCCGGTCACCGCTTGGCCGTCGGCCACCTCGATGGGCTCGGCGTCGAACAGATCTGTGACGCCGCGGAACCACTGCTGGCTGAACGGACCGATCCCATCGCAGTCGTCGAAGACCACCCGGACCGTGCCCTCGGGAACGCCCTCGAGCACGTAGCCCCCGTCGGGGCCGCTGTCGGCGGCCGACACGCCGGACAGATCGTCGGAGGCCGGATCACCGGCTGACCGCGTAGATGCAGATGCCCTCGATCGGCGTGCCGGCGAGGTCGCGGACGGTGCCGGCGATCGTGCTCGATGGTGCAGCACCAGCGACCGCCGCTGGCGTCGCCGCGACGGCGAGCAGGGTCGCCAGCGCCGCGACCAGCAGCCGGGTCGATCGACGAGGGAGCGTTCGTGCGGAACAAGAGCATGGGCTCGCCATCGGCAGCAACGAGCCGATCTCAAGAGATCCGACGACAACTCCTGGCCGGCGGGGTCGATCCCGGGTCAGTGGGCCCGACTGCTGGAGTGCGACGACCGGAACCGGGAGTGCCGAGTCGGCGGTGGTGGTGTTACCGAGCTGACCCGAGGAGGCGGGGCACACACCGGCTGGGCATCCCGATGAGGTCCTGAGCGGGCTGCGATTGTTCAGCATTTCGTCATCGCCCGCGACCGAACATCGATGCGGCCGATCGCTACCGTCGGTGACATGAGCTCGACCAAGCGCAACTGGATCCTCGGCGGGGTCGGCATCGCCGTGCTGCTCGCCGCCGTCGGCTTCGCGGTGTTCCGTCCCGACAAGCTCTTCGTCGACGACGTCGTCGACGAAGAGCTCGACTCGGGCGTGGCGGCCGCCCTGGAGGCCACCACGACCACCGCCCCCACCACGTCGGTGCCCGACGGAGGGCCCGAGAGCACCGCCGCCCCTGTCACCACGGCACCGCCCGAGCCGGAGGGTCCGGTCGTCGTGGCCGGCGGCTCATGGAGCTCGATCGGCAGGTACACCACGACCGGCGACGTCGCCGCGGTGCGCGACGGTGACACCACGACGCTGGTGTTCCAGGACCTGGCGACCGACAACGGCCCCGACCTGTTCGTCTACCTCTCCCCCTCGCCGGCCGAAGAGGGGTCGAGCCTGCCGCCCGAGGCTGTCAACCTCGGGGGCCTCCAGGGCAACATCGGCACCCAGACCTACGAGCTGCCCGCCGACCTCGACCTGTCGCAGTTCGCGTCGGTGGTCATCTGGTGCGACCGCTTCTCCTCGGCGTTCGGCGCCGCACCGTTGACCCCCGTCTGATCCGGACGACGCCGATCCCGACGTGGGCTCGACCGACGTGGGCTCGATCCTGACCGGGTCGAGCTGCACTGACCGGGTCCAGCTGCGCGACTACCGCTCGAAGCTGACCGGCGCGCCGAACGCGGCACGGCGCGCGGCGCGCCGCAGGGTGAGCAGCACCGCCGGGCCCAGCACCACGATCGCCACGACGTTGGTGATGGCGCGACCGGTGTCCCATCCCAGGGTCGACGTGCCGATCGTGTAGAGCAGGAAGCGGTGCAGGTTCGACGTCACGGCGTCGCCGGCGACGAACGACAGCTGCGTGTCACCGCCCAGCGCGTAGGGCCAGAACCACATGTTCATCAGGAAGCCGAACGCGTACGCGGCGAACGCGCTGTAGGCGGCCAGCAACGCGATCTCTGCACGGCCACGTGCCCGGGGCAGCAGCCCGGCGCCCAGACCGACCCAGCCCGAGGCGAGCATCTGGAACGGCAACCACGGGCCCATCCCACCGGTGAGGATCGCCGACGCGAACAGCGTGGTGCTGCCCAGCACGAAGCCGAAACCCGGCCCGTAGACCCGCCCGGCGAGCACCAGCAGGAAGAACACCGTCTCGATCCCGGCCACCCCGGCACCCATCGGTCGCAGCGCCGCCCCCATGGCCGACAGCACCCCCAGCATGGCCAGGGCCTTGGTGTCGATCCCGCCGCTCTGCAGCTCGGCGAGCACCACGGCGATCATCACCGGCAGGATCAGCACGAACAGGAACGGCGCATCGGAGTTCCGCGAGAACTCGTCGGGCGGCACCAGCAGCAGCGGCCACAGGAACATGGCGAGCCCCGCGACCGACGCCAGGGCCAGCACGACCGCCGGTCGCAGTTCGATGCGCACCGCGGCGCCGCTGGCGGGCGCGCCGTGCGGCCGGTCGACGTGGGTGGTCATCGCCCGGTTCCTGGTTGCGCGGATCCTGGATCGTGCGGGCCCTGATGGCCCGTCGCCGGCGAGAGCCTGTCGCACCTGGTCGACGGTGAGCCACGGCAACGGTGCCAGCACCTTCGCCACCTGCGGCGCGAACGCCGGAGAGGACACGACCACCTCGGCGGTCGGGCCATCGGCGACCACCTCGCCCTCGGCCATCACCACCACCCGGTCGGCGCACATCGCGACGAACTCCACGTCGTGGGTCGACACCATGACTGCGCAGCCGCCGGCTGCCAGCTCGCGCAGCATCGAGGTCAGGTTGGCCTTGGCGTGGTAGTCCAGACCTCGGGTCGGCTCGTCCAACATCAGCACCCGGGGGGTCGCAGTGAGCTGGATCGCGAGCACCAACGACAGCCGCTGCCCCTCGGACAGGTCCCGCGGGTGGCCGCTCCGGTCGATGCCCGGCACCAGCCGTTCCAGCAGTGCGTCGCAGCTGCCCGCAGGTCGGTCGGCGTCCATGTCAGCTTGGGCGCACTCCTCGGCGACGGTGTTCAGGTAGAGCAGGTCGCCCGGCGTCTGGGGTACCAGACCGACGAGCCGGCGGGCGGCGCCGGCCGAGAGGGACGCGGTGTCGAGCGCCGGTCCGTCGGGGGCACGCACCTCGACGGTGCCCGAGGTGCGCAGCCCCGAGCCCTGCAGCGCCCACATCAGCGACGACTTGCCCGAACCGTTGCGCCCCATCAGCGCGACCACGGTGCCGGCGGCCAGGGTCAGGTCCACCTCACGCACCGCCACCGCCGAGCCGTAGGCGACGACGACACGCCGAGCGCTCAACAACGGACCCTCGGCGCTGGCGGCGGCGGTCCCCCGCTCGGGAACGGGCAGTCCGTCGAGCCGGTCGCGCAGCGGGGCCGCGGCGCGACGGGCGTCGCGGATCGAGAGGGGCAACGGCGACCACCCGGCGAGCCGCCCGAGCTCGACCACCGGCGGCGCGATCGACGACGTGGCCAGGATCTCGGCAGGACTGGCGTCGCGCACGGTTCCGTCGCCGTGCAGGTAGATCGCCCGATCCGCGTACTGCACCACTCGTTCCAACCGATGCTCGGCGATCACCACCGTCATGCCCAGGTCGTGGACCAGCCGGGTGACCGCAGCGATCACCTCCTCTGCTGCGGTGGGGTCGAGAGCGGACGTGGGCTCGTCGAGCACCAGCACTCGCGGATGCGCGGTCATCACCGAGCCGATGGCGACCCGCTGCTGCTGTCCGCCCGACAGCGTGCGCAGCGCCCGGTGGCGCAGCTCCGCGATGCCGAGCAGGTCGAGGGTCTCCTCGACCCGCTTCCGCATGGTCGCCGGAGCGATGCCGAGCTGTTCCATCGCATAGGCCAGCTCCTCCTCGACCGTGTCGGTCACGAACCCTGCCAAGGGGTCCTGCCCGACGACGCCCACCAGTTCGGCCATCTCCCGCGGCGGGTGGGTCTCGGTGTCGACCCCGGCCACGGTGACCGACCCGTTGAGTCGGCCGCCGGTGAAGTGCGGCACCAGGCCGTTGATGCAGCCGAGCAGCGTGGACTTGCCGACGCCGGTGCGGCCGATGACGACGCACAGCTCGCCCTCGTCGATGCGCAGGTCCACGTCGCGGATCGTCGGCTCGGTCGCCTCGTGATAGGTCACGGTGACGTGGTCGAAGTGGATCATCGGCGCCGCCACGGTCGATCTCGCCGGTGTGGCCGGGACGGGGTGCGGGGTCCCTGCGCCACGGCCGAGGTCGGGACTGTCCATGGTCGGACCGGTCCGGATCGGCGGTGGGGCGATGACCGCGGGGAGCGCTCCGGCCAGGATCACCACGGTTGCCAGCAGGGGCAGCTCCGGCCACTGCAACGGCTGCAACGACGGGGCGAGTCCGGCCGGGTCGAGCGTCGAGACGAGATACATCCCGACAGCCACCGTGGCGCCGGTCGCCGCGACGCCCCACTCCGCGCCGCGCCATTGGTCGGGGCGGTAGCGGGTCCGGTGCGTCCGGCTGCTGCTCGCCGCGAATCCGGCGACGGCGAGCAGCAGCCCCAGCGCCAGCATCGGCAGCCCGAGCGTGCGCGGCGCGGTGGCGTCGAGCAGTCCGTAGGTGCCGATGCAGATGCCGACCATTCCCCCGATCACCAGCACCCCGGTCAGCCGTCGGGCGACCGGTGCCACGCCACCTGTGCGGCCGTAGCCGCGGGAGTCCATCGCCGCTGCGAGCAGCAGCGACCGGTCGAGCGCGTCGGTCATGACGGGGATGACCACCTGACGGAACCAGCGGGTGCGCCGCCCGACGTCGCCACGGAGCCGTCGCGCCCGGAGCACCCGGCGCCCGCTCTCGATCAGCTGCGGCGCGACGCTGAGCGCGACCGTCACCGCCGCGCCGACCTCGTACAGCGCGCTCGGCAGCGACTTCAACAGGCGCTTCGGGTTGGCCAGCACGTTCGCCGACCCGAGGCAGATCAGCAGCGTCGCCAGCCGGAGGCCGTCGTAGAACGCGGCCAGCATGCCTTCGAGCGACACCGGGCCGCCGATGCGCACACCCGCGGCACCGCCGGGCAGCGGGATCTCCGGCAGCGTGAACAGCACGTGCTCGCCGCTCTGACCGTCGAACAGCATGCGGAACACCACCCGCATGGCCACCACCACCAGGCCCAGCACGAGGTAGGCACCGAATCCGGTGGCCCACGCAGCATCGCTGCGCCGTGACGCGACGACGAACGCCACGACCGCGATGATCAGCCCCAACAGCAGCGGGTTCGTGGTGCGGGTCGCGGCGGTGGCCATTCCGAGGGCCCACAACCACCAGGCGCCGGGGTGCAGATCTCGCGCCAGGCGGCGATGAGCGGCGAGTTGAGCGATCGGGACACCTCCTGGGCCGATGGCCCTGGAGGTCCGCAACATCGGAGCGCCGGGGCTTCGGATTCCGCGATCCACGGCGGACGGTTGCGAAGCATCACGCTGCGTCGGGCACTCCGACTCGCTCCCGGACACCTTCGGCGCCGAGAGCCCACGGTTGCGGGACAGCGCCGGATTCCGACCGGCTTTCCCCCACGCAGCATGTTCAGTTGTTGCTGCTCATCTGACCACGGGACCCTTGTCGCGGCAAGTCTCCTCGGCTTGCCGGCGGATGTCAGGACCGGCTGTCAGACCCAGGCCCGGACCGCTCGGTCCCCGGCGGCCCGGGCCTACACTTCCCGACAGATCTCCGCCGCCCCGGGTCGACCGGAGACCCCGCCTCCGTAGCTCAGGGGATAGAGCATCGGTTTCCTAAACCGTGTGTCGCAGGTTCGAATCCTCTAAACCGTGTGTCGCAGGTTCGAATCCTGCCGGGGGCACCGAAGTGATGCCGCGAGCAAACCGGAGCAGGGATGACCTTCACCCCGTACACGATCGATCCGACCCTCGACCTCGAGCTCGTTCGAGACATCCCCGTGACGCCCGAGGCGGCGTTCGCTGCGTGGACCGATCCTGAGTCCGTGCAGCAGTGGTTCGCTCCTCGCCCGTATTCGACGTCGTTGTGTGAGATCGACCTGCGACCCGGTGGCGGGTTCCGGACGATCATGAACGATCCGGACGGGCAGCTGATGGACGACAGCACCGGCTGCTACCTGGAGGTCGTGCCGAACGAGCGGCTCGTATGGACCAGCGCGCTCACCACCGGCTTCCGACCCCAGGATGGCTCCATGCCCTTCACCGGCATCATCGAGTTCCTGCCGAACGGATCCGGCGGCTGCACGTACCGGGCGATCGCGATCCACCAGGACGCCGCAGGGCGGGACCAGCACGACGAGATGGGATTCCACGACGGCTGGGGCGCCGTGGTCGACCAACTCGTGGAGCACATCCAGACGACCTGAACGGCGCTCCCCGGCTGCAGGAACCGCGATTCCACGCCGGCCGCAGACCGGTGGCCGGCGCGACGGACGAGCCATCGATGCTCGAAGCGCCGCTAGAGCCGCTCGGTGTGGCGCAGCCAGGAGAACGCGAGGTAGCCCGGCAGGATCGGAACCCAGAAGGTGGCCAGCCGGAACAGGAAGACCGCAGGGACCGCCTGTTCCTTGTCGACACCCACAGCGATCAGGCCACCGACGAGCGCGGCCTCCGCAGCGCCGAGCCCGCCCGGGGTCGGTGCAGCGGTCGCGATGGCGGACCCGATCAGGTACACCGCACCGATCGAGGCGAACCGCAGGTCGATGTCGAATGCACGAGCCGAGAAGCTGAACGCCACGACGTAGCTGAGCGTCACCAGGGTCGAGCCGCCCAGCAACATGGCGACCTTGCTCGGCGTGGTGAGGACGTCGGTCAGTCCGTGGACCGCCTTGCCCAGGATGGGGAACAGCTTGCCGACCACGAGCTTGCGGGTGGACGGCACGAGCATGGCGAGTGCGCCGACGGCGACCACGACGGCTGTGCCGATGAGCAGCGCTCGTGGCGAAGGCAGCGAGATGCTCCCGAACGCATCGCGGCCCGCCCAGACCAGGAAGAGTCCGACCAGCGTGATGTGCCCGACGATGCCCGCACCGGCGTTGAGTCCGACCGCCGATGTGGCCACGGTGGTGTCGACACCCTGGCGCTGCATGTATCGCACGTTCATGGCCATGCCGCCCAGGCCCGCCGGCGCCACCTTGCTGGCGAACGACGAGGCGACCTGCGCTGCGGTGGTCGGCCCGACGGGCAGTCGGCTCGGCACCGACCCCAGCATCGACATGCTCGCCGCCAGGTAGGTGAACGCCGAGGCCAACAGGATCAGGGGGAGCCACGCCCAGTCAGCGTCCTGGACCTGGGTGACGATGCCCGGCAGGTCCGCGAACTGGGGGATCAGGAAGTAGAAGACCGCTGCCAGCATGACGAGCGTGAAGATCTGCTTGGGACCGAAGCGGGTCACCGGCTCGAGCGGCGGTTCCTCGACCTCGCACCGTTGCTCGATCTCTGCGCGGACCTCGTCCAGCAGGCCCTTGTGGGACTTCAGGTCGGTCTGTGTGGCGCCGCTGAGCGCAGCCGGCTGGAGCCGCCCCAGCGCGCCGGCGACGGCCTCGGGACCCAAGGAGTCGATCGCCGGGATGACGGCCCGTTCAGCACCCACCGCAACGGCCAGCGACGCGACCAGCTGCGCCACGTCGGCATGCAGCAGCGCCTCGGACGCGGCGACCTCGGAGAAGCCGAAGTCGATGAGCCACGGTTCGTCGGTGTCGGACAGGAAGACGTTGGCCAGACGCAGGTCCCGATGGGCGATCCGGTACCGGCGCAGCAGCGCCACCTGCTCCCACAGACCGTGCAGCACCTCGTCGGTCAGGCGGTCCTCGTCCACGCCGTCGAGCGACCTGCCGTCGATCATGTCGTAGCAGAGCAGGAACGAATCGCTCCCGACCGGAGCGACGCACCGCAGGCGGGGGGTGCGCACCCCGACATCACGTGCCTGCAGAGCGACCAGCGCCTCGTGCTCCACGGTGCGGCGCAGCGAGGAGAACGGCCGCTCGTCGCCCACGTTGCGGAGGTGGATCGCCCGGTAGATGCGGAAGAGCAGGTCGGCGGCCCGCTGGTTCTCGCCCAGCACCTTCGCGAACACCCTGGTGCCGTCCTCGAGTGTCGCGAAGTACGGGACCGAGCCCCTGGCGTCGACGCTGGCGGGGTGCATCTCCGCCACCGGGATGCCGCTGGCGCGCAGTGCGGCGATGATCGAGCCCAACCGGGGCTGGGTGGTGGGCCGTCCGAAGGCCAGCAGCACCGCGGTGCCCACGGTCGCGCCGCCCAGCAGCACCAGGATCACGTGCGTGGAGGTGCCCGAGGCCACGATCAGCCGCAACACGACCACGGCGGCGACCGTCCATGCTCCGGCGCGGCGCCACCTGGCACTGACGAACGGGGAGATCACCACGAACGCTGCGACCAGGTGCGAAGCGCCGACGACATCGGCGCTGACGCCCCGTGCGGCCGCCTCGGCCGACGCGTCGTTGCCGCTGGTACCGCTCAGGTCCAGCCAGCGGACGATCGCTCCGATGACCACCGAGTTGACGACACCGGAGACCACCACGTAGCCGAACAAGCGGAACCGTCGCGTCACGAGTGGGACGACCAGGACTGCGAGCCCCGCCACCGTGACGGTTGCGATCAGCGCGACGTCGACGGTGAGGCGCGCCCAACTCCACGGCGCCTCCAGCAGCGACGTGAGGTTCTCCTCCAGGCCGTCGACACCCTTGGGCAGGTACTCGGTGGCGAGCACGATGGCGACGGTGCCCACGGCGAACAGCAGGACCCGGAGCACATCCAGCGGCGAGCGCTCGTAGTCGACCACTTCCGCGTCCGGATCGAACAGCTCACCCCCCGGTGGTGCTGCCTCGACCGTCCCGTCCGACTTCGCGGTTGCGGCCACAGCGGACTCCATCTCTCGACCCGACCCGGCGGGTTGTTGTCTACTCCATCGGCCGATCACACGCCGACATGGCGACATGGCGACCAGCGCGCACGTCGCCCGACGGGGCGGCCGGCCCGGCTGTCAGAGGGCGGCGTCAGCCCGGTCGGACGGCGTGGTGCCGGTCGGCACGCCGACGGCGAAGCGCCAGAGGTAGGCAACCCCGCACCCCAGCGCGGCACCACCGACGACGTCCAGCGGGAAGTGTGCGCCGACGTGCACCCTGGCGACGGCGACGACGGCCGCGAGGGCGAACGGAGCCCACCGCCACTCCCGTCGCACGTACGGCGAGATGACTGTCGCGAGCGCGAACGCCACCGCAGCGTGACCCGAGACGAAGCCCAGCCCTTCGGTGGGTGTGCCGCCCCGCCGGACCATGTCGACCAGTTCGCTGTGGGGACGACCACGTTCGATGATGTCCTTCACGATCTTCGCCAGCTGCCACGCCACCACGCCGGCCACCAGCGCTCCGACCGCAGGGCGCCAGTCGCGCCACGCGAGCCACGCCACGACCGCGACGAACAGGGGTCCGAACAGGCTGCCCAGCTGCATCGGTGCCCACAGGACCTGTTCGAGCCAGTTCGGCAGCTCGTTGAACGGTTCGAAGATGCGTTGCTCCGCCGAGGACACACCCGCGGTGGCCAGCCAGCACAACCCGAACAGCAGCAGGAATGCAGCGCCGGCCATCCGCAGGTCGTGAGGCCTGCGGGCGTGCACCGCAGCGTCAGCGCTCATCGGTCGAGCATGGCACGGAACACCACCACCCATGATCCTTTGTCAGCGCGGTCGGGTGCAGGTGCTGTCCGGGGGGCCCAGCGGCTACGTTGAGCGCGCCGTCCCACAGGAGAACTTCGTGCTGATCCTCGCCATCCTCGCTTTCGGAATGATCGTCGGCTGGCTCGCCCAGTTGGTGCTGGGCATGGGCACCCGCCCCAATGCGCAGTCGCTCATCGCCGGTCTGGTCGGCTCGTTCGTCGGAGGGCTGCTCGCCAGCCTGATCGCCGGCGACGGACTGGCGATCCAGCCCAGCGGACTGATCGGGTCCTTCGTCGGTGCCATCGTCGTGCTGTTGATCTGGCGTGCCGTGGACTCCCGCTCTGCGAAGTCCTGACCGAACGGTCGCGACACCGGCGGTGAGCGGTTACGGACGCTCCCGTCGATCGCCGTGACGCTGCTGGTGACCGCAGCGCTCGTCCTTCCGGGCTGTTCGGCGACCCAGGACCGGTCCGCTCCCGACGTCGACGATTCCGCGGAATCGCCAGGCACCGCACCGCAGCAGAACCAGCCGGGCACGCGCGACGAGCCGGCGCTCCGACCCGACGACGAGGCCGAGCGCGTCACCGCGCCGCCGGCGAGCTCACGTCCGCTGTTCGACGATGCCTGTGCCGGACGGCTGTCGGTCAGCACCTCCGGGACCCTGCCGGCCGACCTGACCTCGGTCTCGGGGTTGGCGGCCGGCCGACGCAGCCCCGAGGTGGTCTGGTCGATCGAGGACAGCTTCGAACCCGCCGAGCTGGTGGCGGTGTCCTTCGACGGCACCGAGCGGGCACGGGTCGGTGTCCGCGGCGGGCTGTTCGCCGAACGTCGACTGGGAGGACCTGGCGGTCGACGTGGGCGACGACGGCGTCTCGCGCCTCTACATCGCCGACATCGGCGACAACCTGGGAATACGCAGCTCGCTCAAGGTGCTGGTCGTCGACGAACCGGCGCTCGACGCGACCGCCGCGACCGCACGGACCATCACGATGACCTACCGACCCCGAGGGCGGCGTGACCCCTCGACCGAACGCCGAGGCGATGGTCGTGCAGGACGGCACGATCTGGGTCATCGACAAGAACCCCGACGGCCCCGCCACGCTCTACCGACTCGAGCCCGACGCGACGGACCCCGACCGGGGCGAACTGGTCGCGGTGTCCACCCTTGCACTCACGGGCGAACAGGTCACCGCGGCCGACCTGTCACCCGACGGCACGGTCCTGGCGGTCCGCAGCGACGAGATGCTGCGGCTGTACCCGGTCGACGACGGTCAGGACATCGCCGGGGCGCTCTCGGCCACGCCGTGTGCGACGCCGGGCGATCCCCGAGCGACAGGGCGAGTCGGTCGCCGTCCTGGCGGGCGCGGCGGGACTGCTGACCGTCAGCGAGGACGAGTCCGGCCAGCCGGTGGAGCTGCACCTGACCGCGCCACGCTGCTCGAGGGCGCGGCCCGCAGTCGGCTCAGCGGTACTCGGGGTTGGGGAAGTCCATGTCGCACCCGGCATCCCACTCGGAGCGCTGGTTGCCGTGCGCGGGGTACCCGCCGGCGTCGCGCAGCATGCGGGCCATGTGCATCAGGTTCCAGGCCATGAAGGTGGCGTTGCGGTTGGTGAAGTCGCTCGCCGGGCCGCCCGAGCCCTCGTCCAGGTAGCTGGGGCCGGGACCCACCGCGCCCAGCCACGCTGCGTCGGACTGCGGCGGGATGACGTAGCCCAGGTGCTGCAACGAGTAGACGATGTTCATGGCGCAGTGCTTCGCCCCGTCCTCGTTGCCGGTCACGATGCACCCACCCGCTCGCCCGTAGTAGGCCCACTGGCCCTTGTCGTTCAGCTCGGCCGAGTTGCCGTAGAGCCGCTCGATCACGCGGGTGCACACCGAGGACTTCTCGCCCAGCCAGATCGGCGTGCCCAGGATCAGGATGTCGGCGGCCATCACCCGTTCGTGCAGCGCCGGCCAGTCGTCGTGGTCGAACCCGTGCTCGGTCATGTCGGGCTGCACACCGGGCGGCAGATCCAGGTCGACCGCTCGCACCTGGTCGACCGTGACGCCGTTGGCCTCCATGATGGCGACCGGGATGTCCAACAACCCCTGGGTGTGCGACATGGTGCCGCTGGGCTTGAGGGTGCAGTTGATGATCATCGCCCGCAGGGACGAGAAGTCCCACTCGTGGGTGTCACACAGCTGCTGCTGGCGTTCGTCGAGCTCCATCCGGGGCTCCTCTCCCGACCCGCAGGTCGTCGGTCCACACAGGGACTACCCCGACATGGTCCCAGCCATGCCTGACCACCGTGCAGCAGGTGCGGCCCGGGGCAGCAGGATGTCGGTGCAGCAGGGGTCAGCCGAGCGCCGGGCGGGCGCCGCGCAGCAGGGTGCCGGGCAGCTCGCCGGTGTGCTCACCGTCGACGAAGGTGACCGCCCCCGACTTCACCGTCGCCCGGTACCCGGCGGCGGTCTGCATCAGCCGGCGACCGCCGGCGGGCAGGTCGTGCACGATCGACGGCGCGTGGCACGCCAACGCGTCCAGGTCGATGACGTTCAGGTCGGCCAGGTACCCCGGGGCGATCACCCCACGGTCGGACCAGCCCATGTGCGTCGCGTTGCGCAGGGTGTGGCCGTGCACGATCCGTTCGACGGGGATGCGGTCGCCGCGTCGACGGTCCCGTGCCCACACCGCGAGCGACGACGTGGTCATCGACGCGTCGCAGATGGCGCCGCAGTGCGCCCCTGCATCGGACAGCCCGAACAGCGTGTTGGGTGCGCTGATCATCTCGAAGATGTCGTCGAAGCTGCCGTGGGCGAAGTTGAACAACGGCAGGTACAGCAGCTGGGTGCCGTCGCGTTCCAGCAACAGGTCGTAGACCAGCTCTGCGGGCTCCACCCCCTGCGACCGGGCCTCTGCGGCGATGGACCAGTCGGCGTCGAGCTCGTAGTCCACCGGGTCCGACAGGCGGAACAGCACGTCGAACCCCGTCATGATCTGCTGGATGATCCCCGGTTCCAGGGTGGCGGCCATCTCGGCGTGCTCGGCCAGGATGCGCCGCTTGCGCTCCGGGTCGCGCAACGCAGCCACCCGGTCGGGCAGCTCGAAGATGCCGAGCTCACCCATCGACGCGCAGAACGCGAACGGGTTGGCCGAGGTCTGCAGGCCCAACAGCACACCGATGGGCCGCGACGCGACCTGCGCCTTCACGTCCAGCCCCTCGGCGACCTTGCGGTCCACCCAGTCCATCTGGAACCGCCACCGCTCGGGCGAGTGGTACGCCTGCTGCATCGTGAAGCTGAGCGGCCGACCGCTGGTGCGCACGAAGGCCTCGAGCAGGTCCAGCTCCCGCTGCGCGACCTCGTCGTCGGGCGTCTGGTACAGGTCGCTGATCAGCTGGGTGACGCCCGCTCCCGCCTCGGCCATGGCCCCCGCGATGGTCAGCAGCTCCTGCTCGCTGGCGGTCAGGGTGCCGATGTTCTGCCCCGCCGAGGTGCGATGGATCTCGGTGCGCGACGTCGCGAAGCCCATGGCGCCCGCCGCGATCGCCTCGCGGACCTGACGGGCCATCTCGGTCAGCTCGACCTCGGTCGGCGCCTCGGTGTGGTCCGCCCCGCGCTCACCCATGACATAGGTGCGCAGCGCGGCGTGGGGCAGGTGCGCGGACAGGTCGAGCACGTGTGCCTTGGCCTCGAGCGAGTCGAGGTACTCCGGGAAGGTCTGCCAGTCCCACGTCAGCCCCTCGGCGAGCGCGGTGCCGGGGATGTCCTCGACCCCCTCGAGCAGACTGATCAGCCAGTCGTGGCGATCCGGCGCGGCGGGCGCGAACCCGACGCCGCAGTTGCCCATGGCGATGGTGGTCACCCCGTGCAGCGACGACGGCGCCATGATCGGGTCCCAGGTGGCCTGGCCGTCGAAGTGCGTGTGGATGTCGATGAAGCCGGGGGTCACGAGCGCTCCGTCGGCGTCGAGCTCGCGGTCGGCGGTCGAGTCGACCGTGCCGACGGCGGTGATCACACCGTCGGTCACCTCGACGTCACCGGGTGTGCCCGCGGCGCCGGTCCCGTCGATGATCGTCCCGTTGCGGATGATGAGGTCAGCCATGTTCCAAAGCTAACGGCTCAAGTCGACCCGACTCCGGTCGACCTGATCTGCATGAAGATGATCCGTCGGATGAGGGACGCTCGACACCGCACCCGCGCAGCCGCGCTGGAGCGGATGGACATGGTGGCCTTCGACGCCACCCGCGCCGCGCTGGGCCGTGCGGTCAGCCGCAGCGCTCCGTCCTCGATCTGACCGGTTCGCGACCCGGCACCGACCCCGACCCGACCCGTCGACCGGACGCCCGGTCGCATGGTCGGCCGTCCCGATCGTGCCCCCGCCGAGCGGTAGCGTGCCGCCCGTGAGTGACGCGGACCCGCCTGCCGACGGCGTCGCCGAGGTGTCCGGCAGGGCCGCGACCCCCGGGCCGGGACACGTCGCACACCACTGGCCGCTCGTGGCCGTGCTGGCCACGCTCGCGATCTCCAACGTGATGGCGAACGAGGTGCTGCCCGACTGGGCCTACATCCCGTGGAACCTCGCGGTGGCGGTCGCTCTGGTGGCGTTGGCGGTGCGCGGCGACGGCTGCAGCGCCGATGACCTGGGGCTGGCGACGCGGCGGCTCCCCGACGGACTGCGTTGGGGCACCGTGGTCTCGGTCGGCGTGCTGGCGGTCTACGTGGTGGCGGTGGCGGTGCCCGCCACACGGGCGCTGTTCGACGACGACCGGGCCGAGGTCGAGCTGTCCCAGGTGCTGTGGAGGACCCTCGTCGCGATCCCGTTCGGCACCGTGGTGATGGAGGAGATCGCGTTCCGCGGCGCCCTCCCGGCGATGCTGCGGCGGCGCACCACGAACCTGCGTAACGGCGCCCTGGTCGCGGACCTCATCGCTGCGGGCCTGTTCGGGCTCTGGCACGTGTTGCCGTCGCTGGACCTGACCGAGGCCAACCCGACGGTGGGCGGACTGCTGCCCGGCCCGGTCGGGACGGCGCTGTCGGTGCTGGCAGCCGTGGTGGGCACCGCGATCGCGGGCATGGTGCTGTCGTGGCTGCGCAACCGGTCCGGCAGCCTGCTCGCACCGGCGATGCTGCACTGTTCGATCAACAGCTTCGGCTACGGCTTCGCGTGGCTCGCCCAGCGCTGAGCACATCTGCGCCCACAACCACCGAACGCGGCCGGGCGGCCGCCCCGAGAGCACAGGACACACCACATGACCGACACGATCGACCCAGCGACCCTGTCCGGACGCGACGTCGGCGCCGCGCCGGCTGCCACGACCCCCGGCGAGCGAATGGCGCTCGGCGAGCAGGCGCGCCGCGCCGTCCCGCGGGAGTCACTCGGGGAGTGGGAGGCCTCGGCCGACCGACCGGATCCGGTCGAGATCCTCATCGAACAGGGGCGGCAACGGGTGCCCCAACTGCTGCCGGTGCGGTACGGGCGCATGGCGGTGTCGCCGTTCACGTTCCTCCGTGGCGCGCCGGCGGTGATGGCCCACGACCTGAGCACCGGTCCGGCCACACCGCTGCGGACGCAGCTCTGCGGGGACGCCCACCTGTCCAACTTCGGCTCCTACGCCACCCCGGAGCGCCGGCTGATCTTCGATCTGAACGATTTCGACGAGACGCTGCCCGGCCCCTTCGAGTGGGACGTGAAGCGCCTGTGCACGAGCCTGCTGGTCGCCGCACGCTGTTCGGGCCAGGGGGAGAAGGCCGGGAGGAAGGCAGCGATCGCGGCGGCACGTTCCTACCGCGAGCACCTGCGGGAGCTGGCCGACGCCGACGTGCTGGACATCTGGAACGAACACATCGAGCTGACCGATGCGCTGCAGTCGTTCGCCGGCATCGTCTCGCCCAAGCGGCTGGCCAAGGAGCTGGCGAAGACCCAGCACCGCACCTCGGCCCAGGTGCTGACGAAGCTGACCGAGATCGTCGCCGGCGAACGACGCATCCGCCACCAGCCACCGCTGCTGGTGCCGCTGGACTCGCCGGAGTGGCACGACATCGCGACCGACATCCTCGGTCGCTACGCCGAGACCATGGACCCGGCGAACGCGCTGCTCCTGTCGCGGTTCCACCTGGTCGAGATCGCGTTGAAGGTCGTGGGCGTGGGCAGCGTCGGCACCCGCTGCCTCATCGCGCTGCTGCACGGCCGCGACGAGGACGACGTGCTGTTCATGCAGATCAAGGAGGCCGAGCACTCGGTGCTGGCCCCCTACGCGGGTGCCAGCACCTATTCGCATCAGGGCGAACGGGTCGTCGCCGGACAGCGGGTGATGCAGGCTGCGAGCGACCGGTTCCTGGGCTGGGCGACCGGGCCCAACGGGCACGACTACTACATGCGTCAGCTGCGTGACATGAAGGGGTCGGTCGCCGTCGACCGCCTTCCTCCCGAGGGGCTGATCCGCTACGGCGAGCTCTGTGGGCGAACGCTCGCCCGCGCCCACGCCCGCGGTGCGGATCCCTCGACGATCGCCGGCTACCTCGGCAAGGCCGAGCGCTTCGACGACGCCATGGGCAGCTTCGCCCGCAGCTACGCCGACCAGACCGAGCGCGACCACGCCCACTTCCTGGAGGCGATCGCAGCGGGCCGCATCACCGCCGAAGCGGAGGTGTGACCGCGAGCCAGCAGGTCAGCGGGTCAGCGGGTCAGTGACCGCATCTGGAATGCGATGGCCAGTTGGACCACGCCCCAGATGAGCAGGCGGATGCCGATCAGCAGCGCAAGTGCCCACACCGTGATCTCGGGCCACGCGATGGCGAGGATGCCGACCACGATGCCGATCCCGCCGAGGACGGCGAGCAACGCCCAGTGCCGGATCTGGTCACGTTCGGACAGTGCGAGTACGAGCTGGACCGCGCCGGTGACGATCACCGAGATGCCCACCACGACGGCCAGGAACCACAGCGACTTGCCGGGCCGGAGCAGCACCACGAGCCCTGCGACGAGGAACATCGCACCGAGCAGGTAGCCGACCCACGGCCGCAGTCGGTCACCGGCGGTGACCAGCTCGGACAGCCCGTTGAAGAACAGCGCGATCGCCAGCAGCAGCGCCAGCGTGGTGATCGCCACCTCGGGGCTGAAGATCAACCAGGTGCCGATGCCGACGCTCAGGATTCCCATGACCAGCCAGATCACCCAGGCGTTCCTGGGCATCCCGACGACCTCGGCCCGTGTGTCCATCGATGTCATGTGTCGAGCGTACGTCGCCGATCACTCCCCGATGGGGACCGTGAAGGTGGCGCGCAGCTCCTCGAACTTCGACGGGCGGGCAGTGACCTCGACGGTCCACTCGCCGGCCAGGGGGAACTCGCCGTAGCTGACCGAGTGGCCGGTGGTGATGCGTTGCATCTCGGGGGCGAGCGGGCCCACTCCGTCGGAGGGCAAGCGTCAGGGCCAGGGTCAGGTCGTCGATGCCTGCCATGAGCCGACCGTCGGCACCGATCGCGGTGACGTGCATCTCGTTGGTGCCACGCCGTCCGGGGTCGACGGTCAGCTCGACCTCGCCGTCGCCGAACGCGACCCGTTCGGCGAACGAGCCCCCTGCCGCTCCGGTCGACGCTGCGGGTGGGGCGACCTGTGCGAGCACCGAGCCGACCACGAGCGCAGCGACCAGCACCAGCACCTCGGCACGCACCGATCCACGGAGTCGAGCTGTCGGCGCCCGATCGCCGCGGTCGGTGAGGTCGGTCGACGCGGTGTCCAGCATCGGGGCGAGCCGCCAGCGATTGCGTGCAGCGAGCACCACTGCGCCCGCCAGCAACGCCACCTTCACCAGCGCCAGCCGCCCGTAGGTCGAGCTCGTCAGCTCCTCGAACCCCACGCGGTCGAGCGTCAGTGCTGTGCCCGACACCGCGAGCAGGGCGACCGCCACCATCCCCCAAGGGGACGAGCGACGCACGACGGCGGCCAGCGTGGACGGTGCAGCGGTGCGACTCCGCTGTTCGAACCACACCAACGTGGCACCCCAGGCCACCGCGGCGACAACATGCAGCACCGTCAGCCCGGCCGACAGCACCACCGGCGGGATCGACACCGCATGGCCCTGCACGGCCAGTGCGACGGTCGCCGCGGACGGCGAGGGCCAGCTCGGCATGTCCGTTCGGCCGGACCCTGGACATCACGAGACCGCCCGCTGCGACCAACGTCGCGACGAGCGTCATCTGTCCGCTGGTGGTGTTCATCGGCCAGGCGGATCGAGCCCCCCGACAACCCGCCCACTGCGAGCACCGCGCCCACCGCACCGAGCGCAGCGCCGGCCAGCACCACCGCCCACCGACGACGCGTGGCGGCGCCGGCGAACCAGGCGGCGAAGACCGCCGCGATACCGGCGAGCGCCAAGGTCGCGCCCGACGCGCGGATGATCGTGGCCGACACGGGCGTGCCGGTCTCGACGGTCGCTGCGGGCGAGTCCAGCGTGCGCTCACGCAGATGGAACAGATAGGCGCCCCGGATCGGGTGACCGTCCGCCGACACCGCGGCCCAGTTCACCGTGTACGAACCCGACTCCTGCAACGCTCCCACGGTCGCCCGAACGGTCGACCCCGACGCCGTCGCCACGACGTCGGGCACCTCGCCGCCCGCGGGATCCAGCACCCGCACGCCGTCGCTCGCCACCTCGACCGCTTCGTCGAACTCCAGCACCAGCTCCGTCGGTGGCGTCTCGACTGACCGCATCGTTCGCGGGCGTCGACGCCACCAGCAGCGCATGCGCCCCGACCGACGTCGAGCGGAGCCACGATGCCGACGATGCACACCACCGCGACGACCAGCGCGCGCACTGCCGCACGCGGGATCAGCGATGCTCCTCGCGCCCGGCGCGCCGACGTTTCCACCGCCGACAGTGTGGCGCACCTGCCAGCCGATGCCCGCTCGGCGGCGATCAGGTCAGGAACCGGTGGCCAGGTACTCCCAGGCGGGGTAGACGCCGGGCGTGGAGCAGAGGTCGGTGGCGACCGAGCTGTGCGAGGGTGAATCACCGAAGAAGCACGCCGGCACGATCGATGTCGAGAGACGGGCGACGCCGCCGAAGGGCCGGACTGACGTGTCGACGTCGGTCTCGGGGCCGGTGAGCCCGAGTGCGGCGGCGACCGCACGGTGGTTGTTGCGAGCGGGGTCGTTGGTGTGGATCAGACTGGCGATGTCGGACGGGTCGGTGGCGAACCCTCCCTCGGTGACCCACGGGGCGACGCTGATCGGCCCGCCGACGGGAACGAACACATCCGCGGTGCCGGCGAGCATGCCGACGCGTGCCACGTCGTGGTACTTCGACAGGAACAGCGACAGCCCTGCGCCCTGGGAGTGGCCCATCAGCACCATGGTCGACCAGTCGAGCGAGCAGCCGCCGTAGGTGGGGTCGACGAGGGTGCAGGAGCCGCCGCTGGTCGACTGGAACTGGTCCCACG
Source organism: uncultured Microthrixaceae bacterium (assembly GCA_963714875.1). Classification (GTDB taxonomy): domain Bacteria; phylum Actinomycetota; class Acidimicrobiia; order Acidimicrobiales; family Microtrichaceae; genus JBAOHV01. The sequence continues at coordinate 187,609 of CAVQQI010000002.1, forward strand.
CTTCGTCCGGGTACAGCGCCCGCAGTCGGTCGAGATGCTTGATGAGGCGATTGGTGACCGAGTTGGCGGTATCGACCGACAGCGACGGGTGGTCCTGTGGGCCGGCCGGACCGGCCACGTTCTCACCGAAGGCGAGCTCGCCGCGCAGTGCACGGTGGCAGTCCGGGAAGGTCGCCTCGATCGAGGCCGGGCAGGCGTCGTAGGTGCCGACCGACGACGGGTAGCGCAGCCCGACGACGTGGAACCCCTCGCCGGAGAGGCGCTGGGCCAACTTGGTGTGCGCGAGCGGCCCGGCGCCGGTTCCGGCGAGCAGGACCGCCAACTGACCCCGCGGGGTGCCCACGGGGACCTTCGAGAAGCTCCGGTCGATCGGGTCGGAGGTGATGAACGGATCGGTCACCGCCGGGTTCCACGTACGGATGCCATCGGTGCCCGAGCCGCCGCCCGAGGATGGCGGCGTGCACGACGTCGCGAGGATCGCCAGCACCACACACCCCACCATCACCAACGATGCCCGTGTGCGCACCCAGCCCCTCCCAGCTACCTGAACCGCTTTCGCGGACCCGAGGATCATGACAGGAGCTGCCCGGCGAGTCCACCGGCAGCTTCAGAGCAGGTCGGCGAAGAAGTCGTTGCCCTTGTCGTCGGTGATGATGAACGCGGGGAAGTCCTCGACCTCGATGCGCCAGATCGCCTCCATGCCCAGCTCGGGGTACTCCAGCACCTCGACGGACTTGATGGCGTCCTGGGCCAGGATCGCCGCCGGACCGCCGATCGACCCCAGGTAGAACCCGCCGTGGGTGGCGCACGCCTGACGCACCTGTGCCGAACGGTTGCCCTTGGCCAGCGAGACGAAGCTGCCGCCGTGCTCCATGAGCAGGTCGACGTAGCTGTCCATCCGGCCGGCGGTGGTGGGGCCGAAGCTTCCCGATGCCATGCCCTCGGGGGTCTTGGCGGGGCCCGCGTAGTAGATCGGGTGGTCCTTGACGTACTGGGGCAGCCCTTCGCCGCGCTCGATGCGCTCCTTCAGCTTGGCGTGCGCGATGTCGCGGGCGACCACCATCGGACCGCTCAGCGAGAGCCGGGTACGGATGGGGTACTGGCTGAGCTGGTTGCGGATCTCCGACATCGGTCGGGTCAGGTCGACCTGCACCACCTCTGCTGCCAGGTCGGCCTCGGTGATCTCCGGCAGGTACTGCGCCGGGTCGGTCTCGAGCTGCTCGACGAACACGCCCTCGGCGGTGATCTTGCCGAGCGCCTGTCGGTCCGCGGAACAGCTGACACCGATGCCCACCGGGCAGGACGCGCCGTGACGGGGCAGTCGGATCACGCGGACGTCGTGGCAGAAGTACTTGCCGCCGAACTGCGCGCCGATGCCGGTGTCGGCCGCGAGCTGCCAGATCTGCTGTTCCAGTTCGACGTCGCGGATGGCGTGACCCAACTCGTTGCCGGTGGTCGGGAGTCCGTCCAGGTAGCGGGCGCTCGCGTACTTGACGGTCTTGAGGTTCATCTCGGCCGACGTGCCGCCCACGACGATGGCCAGGTGATAGGGCGGACATGCAGAGGTGCCGAGGGACTTCAGCTTCTCGGCCACGAACGCCAGGAGCGACTCCGGGTTCAGCAGCGCCTTGGTCTCCTGGTACAGGAAGGTCTTGTTGGCGCTGCCCCCGCCCTTGGTCATGACCAGGAAGTGGTACTCGTCGCCGTCGACGGCGCTCAGGTCGATCTGCGCCGGCAGGTTGGTGCCGGTGTTGCGCTCCTCGTACATGGAGATCGGCGCCAGCTGGGAGTACCGCAGGTTGGTCTCGGTGTAGGTGCGGAACACCCCACGTGCGATGGCCTCCTCGTCGCCGCCGGCAACACCCGACGTGCCCGCGCCGCCGTCGCCCGAGTGGGTCCAGACCTGTTGGCCCTTGCGGCCCATGACGATCGCGGTGCCGGTGTCCTGGCAGCTGGGCAGCACCATGCCTGCGGACACACAGGCGTTCTGCAACATGGTGCGGGCCACGAACCGGTCGTTCTGGGTCGCCTCAGGGTCATCGAGGATCCTGGCCAGCTGCGCGAGGTGACCAGGTCGGAACAGGTGCGAGATCGTGTGCACCGCCTCGGCGGTCAGCAGCGTCAGCGCCTCGCGGTCCACCTCGAGCACCCGCTGACCCCGGTACTCGCCGACGGCGACGAAGTCGCCGCTGAGCTGACGGAAGGGCGTGTCGCCCTTGGTCTGCGGGAACATCTCCTGGAACTGGAAGTCGACCATGCGCCCCACGCTAGGCACGCGAGCGACGCCCGCCGAACTCAGTCGTCGTGAATCCGCTCGGGTGCGTCGGCGACCTGCTCCGCCGCGTCCTCCGGGCCCCGCCGTTCGGGGCCCTGCTCCGTGGGGCCCTGCTGGGTCAGCACCGACCGCTGGTGACCGGTGGCGGCGAACGCACGCGCCAGCAGCGGTGAGGTCGCCCGGAGCAGCTCGGGGATCTGATCGTCTGCGCCGCGGTCATCAGCGGGCCGGGACTCGGGCTCGGCCGCGGCGTCCTGGGTCCGCATCGCGTCGTTCGCCGCGGGCACGGCCCCTCGCACAGCGGGAGCGACTGCCGGCTCTGCGAGCACGGGCGCCGTCGATGCGAGCTCGGCGACCTGTGCCACTGGCGCTGTCGGCCCGGGCGGTTGCTCTGCGAGCTCCTGTCGCAGCACCTCGAACAGCTCGAGCGTCTGGGTCGCCGGATCAGTTGCCGAACCGGAACGCCGACGGCGGCGCGGCGACCGGGTCGGCTGCTCGCCGCGGGCAGCTCCGTCCGATCTCGCAGCGCGGGCAGTGGCAGCCACCGCCGGGGCCGGCGTTTCCGGCGCTTCGGCGCTTCTGGCGCGATGAACATGGCGGGCTGTGCAGACCTGCGGTCGCACAGGAACCACCCGCGTGGGACCGTCAGACGCTCCGCGTGCAACAGGCAGATCTCCTGGTGTCGTCCTGCCCGGTCGGTCAGCTCATCGAGCCACACCTGACAGCCCACCGCGTCGTAGGTCAGACGCGACGCAGCGTCGCGGTCGCACCCCGGACGCATGCAGAGCCTGGACATCAGCCGCAGGCTACCGCTGCTCGACACGCACAGGGCGGGCCACGGCGCGCACCCGCAGCTCGGTCACGTCCACGTCGGGGGTCGACAGCGAGTCTGCGACGCTCGACGCGAGCGATGCCGCGAAGCGAGTCGGGTCCACCTGACCCCGTTCGGCGGCCGGTTCCTCCGTGGCCACGACGCTGACCACGCGGATGCCGCGCCGTGCCGCCTCGGCGCGCAACTCCGACGCCAGGGCCCGCGCTGCAGCACGGGTGATCTCGTGGTGTGCGTCACCGACCATCGAGGTCGGGTGCTCGGCACCCTCGAAGAACACGCACTGCGCACCGTCGTCGCGCAGCAGCGGCAACAGGCGTTGGCTGAGCAGATAGGGGCCACGCACGTTCAGCAGGTAGTGCTCGTCGAGGCCCTCCACCGGACCATCGGCGATGCGTGCAGCCGCCTGGAGTCCGGCTGCATGGATCACCAGATCGACCGGTCGGTCGAGCCGTTCGACGAAGTCCACCGCGGAGACGACGTCCTCGGCGACCGCCAGATCACACTGCAGCACGGCGCTGCGGGCCTCGGGGCCCAGTTGCTCCTCGGTCTCCACCAACGCAGCCAGATCGCGGCCGACGAGGCAGACCATGGCACCCCGAGCGCTCAACTCGGCTGCGACCGCAGCTCCCAGCAGTCCGGTCGCCCCGGTCACCACCGCGAGTCGGTCGCGGAGTCCCTCCGGGTGCTGCTCGGTGGCCGACGGGTGGCCGAACACGGGGCGCGACGGCTCACCGAAGGGTGCTTCGATGGTGTCGCTGGAAGGATCGGTCATGGTCCGCTGTCCGAAGGAGGTCGGTGCTCAGGTCGGCCGCGACGGGAACGGTATGAGGGATCGCGACGGATCACCGGAGACGACGTGACAGGCTCCACATGTTGTTCCATGTCCTCAAGCCTCGACGGCCGATCTCCGAAGAAGGATCCATGACCGTCCCTCGCAGAGCGACCCGGCTGCTGGCCGCGCTCCTGACCTGTGGTGCCCTGGCGCTGTACGGCGGCGCGTTCGGCGTCCAGCCGGCCTCGGCACAGTCCAGCTTCACCTTCACCGGCTCCGGGTGGGGGCACGGCGTGGGGATGAGCCAATGGGGGGCCCGCGGCATGGCGGCCGCCGGCAAGAACCCACGGAGATCCTCACCCACTACTACACGGGCACCCAGGTGGCGTCCCGCACCGTCAGCGACGACCTCAAGGTGCTGATCGGTGAGCGGGTCGGCACCTTCACCCTGGTCACCGGCGGCACCACCACCATCCTCGGCGTCGGCACCGTCGGTGCGGGTGCCACGATCCGCCTGACCCGATCGGGCAACTCCACAGTCGTGTCGGGTGCGCTGTCGCGCACCGTCGAGGGCGGGGTACTGGTCCAGTTCGCGGGTGCGGGCGACCTGAAGGTGTCCCCGCCCGGCTACTCGTACCGCTACGGCATGCTCGGCATCTGGCCCGACGCCGGCGGAGGGCTGCGGGCCATCATCGGCGGCCTGAGCATGCAGCAGTACCTGTACGGCCTGGGCGAGATGCCGTCGTCCTGGCCGGCGGAAGCACTCAAGGCCCAGGCGACCGCCAGTCGCACCTTCGGCCAGAAACGACGTGACGCGCGCGGTGGTGCGGACTTCGACCTGTACGGCTCGGTCTGGCATCAGGCCTACACGGGCACGAAGTTCCAGGCCACGGCGTGGACCGCCGCGGTCGACGCCACCGCGAACCGCGTGATCACCCACAACGGCGCGCTCATCGACGCGGTGTACTCCGCGTCGTCGGGCGGCCACACGGAGAACAGCGAAGTGGTCTGGGTCAGCCCCGTGCCGTACATGCGCGGCGTGCCCGACCCCTACGACGCCGGCGGCGGCAACCCCCACGCACGATGGTCGCGCACCTACACCGGCGCCCAGCTCGGTTCGTGGTTCGGCGTGGGCACCGTGACCCGCGTCGAGATCCTGCCGCCGCTCGGCGTCTCGGGCAGGACCGACCGAGCGACGATCCGCCTCACCGGAACCGGCGGCACCAAGAACGTGGGTGGCACGTCGTTCCGCTCGACGGTCAACTCGAAGTCACCGTCTGCGCCGCTGATGTCGACGAAGTACACCGTCGGCACCTCCGGCAGCACCGGTGGCGGAACGGGTCCCGCCGTGCGTCTGCCGACCGGCAGCTACACCACCGCCCGGGCCGACGGCCGCAGGGTGATCATCGGCGGCTCGGCGGCCGATCCCGACGGCGCGCCGCTCGTCCGAGTCGTGTCCACGATGGGATCCGAGCGGGCCACGCGGATCGTCCGGGCGGTCAACGGGATCGTTCTCGGTCAGCTGGACCGGGGCACCGGGGACCCGCAACGTGTGCGTCACGGCGCTCGACACCCCCACCGGCCAAGCGGTCGCGTTGGGATGCCGTGACGTCGTGGTCAAGTAGCCGGCGCGGTAGCATCCTCGGGTGAAACCGCATGGAGTGGCCACCGCCGTGGTGGCTGCCGCGCTCGTGGTCACCGGGTGGACCACCACCGGCACCGCCGTTGCCGGCGCCGCCGAACCCGCGGGTCCTGCGGTCGGATCGATGCAGACCGTCGATGACGTCCGTGCCCTGCAGGACGAACAGGACGCTGCGGACGGCGTGCGTGTCGCTGTGGTCACCGACGACAACGGGTCGGCCCCCGGAGGCCTCGACGTCACCGCGGTGACCGCTGATCCAGGCCGGGTGGAGCAGCTGACCGAGACCCTGGCGACCATCCCGGGCGTCCTCAGCGCAGAGGTCGACACCAGGATCGGTCTCGCCGAGGACCCCTATGCGTCGCAGCAGTACTCGACCGCACTGGTCCGGGCCGACCGGGTCCGCTCGGCCGCCACTGGAGCAGGCGTCGTGGTCGCCGTGATCGACACGGGCGTCCTGAGCAGCCACGCCGACCTGGGCCCGACCGTCGCAGGTGGGGCACCCAGAGTCCTGCCCGGCACCACCTTCCTCACGCCCGACCCCGGAGACCCGAACCTGTCGGGTTCGCCGGGAACCACCGACCCCAACGGTCATGGAACCCACGTTGCCGGCATCATCGCCGCGGCGCGCGACAACGGGATCGGCATCGAGGGCATCGCTCCCGACGCGCAGATCCTGCCCGTCCGGGCACTCGACAGCAGCGGCTTCGGCTGGTCGTCCGACATCGCCGCGTCGATCATGTGGTCCCACCAGCAGGGCGCTGACGTGATCAACCTGTCCCTCGCCGGCCCGGGTGAGTCCGCGGCCATCTCCGCGGCGATCACCTCCGTGTCGACCGACACCTCACGGGGCAAGGCGCCGACCGTCGTCATCGCTGCCGCCGGCAACTCCGGGGCGAACTATCCCCGGATGTGGCCCGCCGCGCACTCTCGGGTCATCGCCGTCGGCTCGACCGACGCCTTCGACCGCGTGGCGTCGAGCTCGTCCCGGGGCAGCTACCTCGACGTGACCGCTCCCGGGGTCAACATCTTGTCCACATGTGCCCCGGCGGGTTACTGCTTCCGCTCCGGCACGTCCATGGCATCACCGCTCGTCGCTGGTGCTGCGGCACTGCTGCGTCAGCAGAACCCGGGTCGCACCGCCGCCACCATCGAGACGATCCTCGAACGCTCCACGTTCGACATCGACCGGCTCGGATTCGACACCGCGAGCGGCTGGGGACGCATCGATGTGGCGACTGCGCTCGACCCGGCCCGCAACCCCAGGGTTCCCCGGCCGGTTCGCCTGCCGAGCGGCATCGTCGACGCCGTCACCGCCGACGGCCGCTTCGTCACCGTCGTCGGCCGAGCGACCGATCCCGACGACACGCCGATCGTGAGCGTGGCGTCGACCGTGAACGGCCGTCGCACCGTCCGCGACGTGTGGGCCATCGGCGGCCGGTGGGGCATCGGCTACAACGCCGAGCCCGGCACCCACCGCATCTGCGTCGACGTGCTGGACACGCCGACCCGCCGACCCGTCTCGTTGGGATGCTGGGAGCGCGTCGTCAAGTGAATCCCGGCCGATGCCGCCCGACCAGGGTCGACTCAGGCGAGCGGGCCCCTCGGCGAGACGTGTGAGTACCCGACCTCCCGCACCCCGTTGTCGACCAGCACCTCGTTCGCAGCGAGCCGTCCGGTGAGCACCGAACGCTCCATCAGCGCCGAGGGCACCGGTGCGGCCACCCAGTCGCCGGCCAGGAACAGCCCGTCGACCCCGTCGGACGCCGGCGTGGACGGGTACGGCCGGGTGGATGCCATCCCCACCGAGAAGGCGCTGAAGTTCTCGTAGGACCCCACGGTCCGGCCGAGCACGGCCGACCCGTCCAGTTCCGGCACGACCTCGAGCACCAGCGGCCGGACCAGCTGCCACAGCTCCTCGTCGGGCACCGAGACGAACGGCTCGTCCAAGGAGTACAGGTGCAGCTCGATGACCGAACCCCCGGTGCGGTTCGCCCACTGCGCGGACTCCTGTTCGAGCAGGTGGAACAGACAGATGAGCGACAGCGGCGAGTGCTGCGGCGTCTCGAGGACCTCGGGTCGTGTGGCGTCAGGTCGGCGGTCCAGCCAGAGCCGCAGGATCTTGTAGGGCGGCGCGACGCCCATCGTGTCGACCCGTGAGCGCACCGCTCCGAGCGCTGCGCTGCTGACCGCATCGGACTCGGAGCCGGCCAGCACCCGCTGTGCGCCCGGCACATCCGCTGCCAGCACCACCGCGTCGTGCCGCTCGGGCTCGCCGATGACACCGACCGCACGGCCGGACTCGACGCGCAGGCCCGGCACCGGTGCGTTCGTGCGGACGTCGACCCCGAGTGACCGCAACCGGGCGACCCACGGATCGATGACCGCGGTGCCGTGGTCGACGGTGGTCACCTCGCGGTCGAACGCGAACGGCTGCGAGGTGAAGTACAGGTGCTGGTAGAGCAGCATCTCTGCGGCCGACAGGTCCTCGACCCGGTTGAGCGTGACATGCGCAGCGGGTTGGAGGATGACGTCGGTGAACGGCTTGGAGACGTTGGTGCGTTCGATCCACTCGTTGAACGAGATCCCGTCCAGCCGGTCGAACACCCGCCGGAAGTTGAAGCCCATCAGATCCGGCAACAACCCGAGGCTGCCGAAGATGTCGTCCCAGTCGAGGTTCGGCGACCGGTCGACGATGCCGGCCAGGTTCGCCGGGAACAACTTGGGCGTCGACTCCAGGCGCTCGGGAAGGTAGTCACGGAAGACGAAGTCGACCGCGTCGTAGGCGCGGAAGTGGTCGTCGACACCCAACCGGTGACGGATGTCGGCGAAGGTCCGGTAGTTGTCGAACCACATGTGCAGGCCGTGCTCCACACGGAAGCGTTGACCGGTGCCCGGGTCCAGGTCACGGGTGGCGAGCCGGCCACCGAGCACGTCGCTCGCCTCGCGCACCTGCACCCGGAAGCCGCGCTCGGCCAGCTCCAGCGCGGCGGACAACCCGGCGATGCCGCCGCCGACGACAAGCGCCGAGCGCGACCCGGCAACTGCGAGGGTCGGCGCCGCGTCGGGATTGCGGGGCTGCACCTTGACGATGCGTCGGCGTGCATCCGGGGGGAACAACCAGTCCAGCGGGTCAGCCGGCGGCGGGACCGGCGGTGCTGCGGTGCCGGGCGCGCACCCGACGAGGCCTGCGCCGGCGACACCTCCGGCTGCCAGCGCCGAGGCCTGCATGAACTGACGTCGATCCATCCCCGCTTCCCCCTGACCCGACGCAGCCACCCGGCCGGGACCCGGGCCGAGGGTATGCGGTTCACCCGACCCGGCGCCACGGTCGGTCGGTACCGTGAGCGGTCCAGCCAGCCCCAGGAGTTCCCATGCCCCGACTGCGTCAGGTCCCCCGTTCCGAGGTCCACCCCTTCGGAGAGCTCATCTACGGAATGATCTTCGGCGACCGCGACCCGGTGGCCGAACCGGGCACCGCGTCGGGCACACCCGGGGACTGGTGGACCGTGACCGCGCTGGTGCCCGATGCGTTCGACCACATCGCCGGGGGTCTGCAGTTCTACCGGTCACCGGATCGTCTGCTGTCGCCGAAGCTGCGCGAGCTCGGTCAGATCCGTGCCGGCTGGGCGCGCGGGTCGCGGTTCGTCTTCTCCCAGCACTGCAAGGCCTGTCGCGACGTCGGCTTCAGCGACGAACAGGTCGACGCGATCCCGCACTGGCAGGTGGCGGACTGCTTCACGCCCATCCAGCGCGCGGTGCTGGCCTACACCGACTGCCTGGTCCTGCAGGGCGGTCGGGTGCCCGAGGGGGTGATGGATGCGCTGCAGGCCGAGCTGTCGGATGAGGAGATCATGGAGCTGACCTACATCACCTGCACCTACGACATGCACGCCACCATGTCGCGGGCGCTGCGCATGGAGTACGACGACGTCGACGACCCTGTGGTCGAGGTGCCCGACCCGCAGGGCAACTGCGCCGGGCTCGAGGTCTTCACCGACGGCAGCAACTACGGCGACCTCGGCGACGACGCCCAAGGGGGCTAGCGCCGCACTGCGCAACATCCCGTGTGTCCCGGACCGACACATCAGCCACACCTGCGTCCCTGCGAAATCCTGGCGTTTCGCGTTGCCCCGCAACGCGAAGAGCCGGCAGATCGCCCGTCCCGACAGTGACCGCGGCGTCCAGCCGCTCAGTCGGCGCGCAGGGCCGGCAGCACGTGTCGCCCGACCAGCTCGCACTCGGCCAGGTGCGGGTAGCCCGACAGGATGAACGCATCGACGCCCAGCTGCCTGGTAGCGGCGCAGCTTGGCCACCACCTGGTCCGGATCACCCACGATCGCGGCGCCGGCCCCGGAACGGGCTCGACCGATGCCGGTCCACAGCGCCTCCTCGACGAACCCGTCGTCGTCGGAGTCCTCGCGCAGCTCGGCCTGGCGCCGCACGCCGGCAGAACCGCTGTCGAGCGACCTCGATCGGATCTGCTCGCCCTGCTCCGCGTCGAGCGCGGCGAGCAGGTGACGCGCCGCTGCACGCGCCTCGGCCTCGGTCTCGCGCACGATGACGTGGCTGCGGAACCCGATGCGCAACGAACGTCCGTGCGCCGCCGCACGGCCCGTCATGTCGGCCACCAGCTCTGCCACGGCGGCCTCGGTGTCGGGCCAGGTCAGGAACACGTCCGCGTGCTCCGCGGCGACGCGTCGTGCCGGTTCGGAGTGCCCGCCGAAGTACATCGGGGGGCACTCGCCACGCAGGGTCGCGATGCGGGGAGGGTCCAGCTCCAGGTCGTAGAACTCACCGTGGTGGTCGATCGAGCGCCCGTCGAGCAGCTGACGCAGGATCGACATGACCTCGGCGGTGCGGCGGTACCTGGGCTCGGACTCGAGCGGAGCGCCCGGCAGGTCCGAGGAGATGATGTTGATCGTGAGACCACCGTCGAGCATCCGGTCGAGCGTGGCGAGCTGTCGGGCCAGCTGCGGTGGCCACATCTCCGCGCAGCGCACCGCTGCCAGCAGTTGCATACGGCCACGGACCTCGGGCGCGACACCGCCGGCGAACACCAGGGTGTCGATGCCGAGCTGGTAGCCCGACGGCAACAAGATGTTGTCGAACCCCTGGTCGCGAGCGGTGAGCACGATGTCGCGGCAGTGCTCGAACGAGCTCACCAGATGCGGCGCCGGCACCCCGAGCTGTTCGACGTCGTCGTCGCACAGCGCGGCGAACCACGAGAGCTCCGGCGGCGCAGGGTCGGCGCCGGGACCGGCTTCGGCTGCGGCTCGAGCGGTCGTGGGCCGCGTCACGGAAGGGGCTCCCCCGTGCCGGCCTGATAGAGCTCGTACCACTCGGAGCGGTCCAGGTGGACCGTCGTCGCGGTCGCGGCGGCGGCGATCCGATCCGCTCGCTGCGTGCCGATGATGGGGACAGCACCACTCGGATGTGCCAGCACGAACGCGAGCGCGATCGCCGTGCGGTCGACGCCATGTCGCGTTGCGAGCCGGTCCAGCGAGTCGGCGACCGGGCCGGTGCCCTCGGCGATCTGTCCGCCACCCAGCGGCGACCATGCCAGCGGCGTGACGCCCCGGATCAGGCACTGGTCCAAGGTGCCGTCGCTGACCGGGTCACTGTGCCAGATGCTGAACTCCGGCTGGGTGGTGACCAGCGGAACATCAAGATGGGACTGCACCATCTCGAACTGCGACGGCGTGACGTTGGACAGCCCGAGCTCACGGACCAGCCCCCGGTCGCGCAGATCGGTCAGCACCTCGGCGACCTCACCCGGGTGGGTGAGCACGTCGGGTCGGTGCAGCTGGTACAGATCGATGACGTCGACCCCGAGGCGGCGCAGCGAGTCCTCGCACGCGGCGCGCAGGTACTCCGCGCTCCAGTCGTAGGGGACACCCGGTCGGATGCCGGCCTTGGTGGCCAACACCATGCGGTCGCGCAGTCCGGGGTTGCGTGCCAGCACCTCGCCGAGCAGGACCTCGGCGTCGCCGAAGCCATCGGCACCGTCGAATCCGTAGATGTCGGCGGTGTCGATCAGGGTGAAGCCGGCGTCGAGCGCGGTCGAGATGTTCGCCTCGGCCGAGGCGACGTCGCCCTCGGCGAGACGCCAACACCCGTACGAGATGGGTCCGACCTCCAGCGCGGAGGCGCCCAGTCGGATGGTCGAGACGTCATCGGTCATCGCTGCGCACCATACTCAGGCCCATGACCCACGGCGTCGCTGAGGAGATCCGCTACGGCTTCATCGGGGCCGGGATGATGGGTCAGGAGCACCTTCGCAACGTCGAGGCGCTCCCCGGCGCGACGATCGTGGCCATGGCCGACCCACACGGCCCCAGCCTGTCCGCCGCCGCGGACGCGGTGTCCGTGCCCGGTCGCCGCCTACACCGACGCCGCCGAGATGCTGCGTCGGGAGTCGCTGGACGCGATCGTCGTGTCGTCACCGAACCACACCCATCGCGACGTGCTCGAACCACTGTGGGGCACGGGGCTGCACCTCATGGTCGAGAAGCCCCTGTGCACCACCGTTGCGGACTGCGTGGCCGTGCGCGACGCGGCCGCGACCCATGACGGGCTGGTGTGGGTGGGACTCGAGTACCGCTACATGCCGCCGGTGCAGCGGTTCCTGGCCGAGAGCCGGGCCGAGGGCACCGGCCGCGTGCACATGGTGTCGATCCGCGAGCACCGGTTCCCGTTCCTGACCAAGGTGGGCGACTGGAACCGGTTCAGTGCGAACACCGGCGGCACGCTGGTCGAGAAGTGCTGCCACTTCTTCGACCTGATGCGCCAGACCCTCGCCGGCGCCCGACCGGTGCGGGTCATGGCCTCGGGCGGCCAGGACGTCAACCACCTCGACGAGGTCTACGACGCAGGTGTTCCCGACATCCTGGACAACGCGTTCGTGATCGTGGACTTCGACGACGGCCGCCGTGCGCTGCTCGACCTGTCGATGTTCGCCGAGGGCTCGGCGTATGAACAGGAACTGGTTGCGGTCGGCGACCGGGGCAAGGTCGAGGTCCGCCTGCCGGGGTTCATGGAGGTGGCACGCGGGCGCCCGGCGCAGCTCGTGGTCGGCTCCCGCGGACCCGAGTGGCCGGTGACGGTCACCGAGCTCGGCGCCGACGAACGCGTCCGTCACACCGGCGCCCACCACGGCGCCAGCTACCTGGAGCACGTGGACTTCGCCACGGCGATCCGCGACGGGGGCGACGCGGCGGTCACCGTCGATGACGGGCTGTGGTCGGTCGCGATGGGCGCCGCGGCACACCGGTCGATCGACGAACGTCGCCCGGTCGAGCTGTCCGAGATGGGCCTCCCGGCCGACCTCTGACCGCAGCAGTGCCGCTGACCGCAGGAACTGTGTCGCAGATCGCGTCGATTCCGGCGCGTTCCGCAGCGCAGTTCGCGTCTCGGGCTGGGCTCGACCGGCTGCGCCCGATCAGCCGGCCAGGAACTCCGGAACCCTGGTCTTGGGCCGGCCGATGATCGCGGTGCCGTCCTTGACCAGCACCGGGCGCTGCAACAGCTTCGGGTGCTCGGTGAGCACGTCGATGACCTGCTCGTCGGTCGCCACGTCCGCGTCGGTCAGCCCGAGCTTGGCGAAGTTGGCGTCACGGCGGACCAGGTCCGTCGCCGGGTCCTGCAGCTGCCCGACCAACTCGGGTGATCTGCTCGCGGTCGGGCCGCTCGGCCACCAGCATGTACTTGACCACCTCGTAGTCGACACCGAGCTCGTCGGCGACGCCGACCGCGTACTTCGAGGTGCTGCAGTTGGGGTTGTGGAAGATCACGACATCGCTCATGACGCCCGAAACTAGCCAGCGGAGCGACCGGTAGCCTCGCCGTCGATGCCCGCCGAACCCCAGGTCCTCCACGGGGTCCCGCCGACGTCCACCCCCCGCGGGGTCGGCGCCGCCCTCTGCGCCGTCACGGCGTGGGGGCTCGGCAACACGATCATTGCGTCGGTACCCATGTCGGGGCTGTCGGTCGCGTTCTACCGACTCCTGACCGCGGTGGTGATCTACCTGCCGATCCTGTACCTGCGCGGTGGGCGGCTGAGCATCGACAGCTTCCGCTACGGCTGGAAGGGCGGGGTCGCGTTCGGCGCGGACATCGCGGCGTTCTTCGTGGCACTGCGGCTGACCAGCGTGGCGAACGCCACGACGATCTCGGCGCTGCAGCCCCTGGTGATCATGGGGTTCGCCTCGGTCATGTTCGGCGAACGGATCCGGTCACGTCACGTCGTCGGCGCGATCGTCGCCACCTTCGGCGTGGCGCTCGTGGCATTCGGGTCTGCGGGCAGCGGCACCGGCAGCCTCGTCGGCGACCTCGTCGCCGTCGTCGCGCTGTTCTGCTGGGCCGCCTACTTCATCACCTCGAAGCAGGCTCGTACGCACCTGCCGACCTTCGAGTACATGACCGTCATGAACATGGTGGCGTTCATGACCGTGGCACCGATGGCATTGCTCGCGGGCGACCTGTTCACCACCGAGGGAACCCTCACCCCGGCGACGATGCTGACGATCGTCGCGATCGTCGCAGTACCCGGGTCCGGGCACATCCTGATGAACTGGGCGCACAGCCACACCACCCTGGTGCTGACCTCGCTCATCACCCTGGCCATGCCGGTGCTGTCCACGGTGTCGGCCGCGGTGTTCCTCGACCAGCGGGTCGCCCCGGTGCAGGCAGCGGGGATCCTGGCGGTGCTCGTGTCGCTCGCGCTGGTGATCATCGGTGACGCCCGAGCGTCGGCCATCACCGCAGATGAGGCCATCGCCGGCGAACCGGCGCCGTGACCGCCGTCCGGTGGGCCAACATCTGCCCATGACCAACGCAGAGCGGGACACCTACCGCGACACCCAGCTGTCCATCGAGCACCGCATCGACGACCTGCTGGGACGCATGACGCTCACCGAGAAGCTGGCCCAGCTCGGCTGCGTCTGGTCCACGCAACTGGTCCGCCCCGACCCGTCCGGCGCCAGCGCGTTCTCGGTCGAGGCGGCGACCGAGCTGATGTCGAACGGCACCGGGCAGGTCACACGCATCGCTGCCTCCACAGGGCTTCGACCCGCGGGGCTCGCCGAGCTGCACAACGACATCCAGCGGTTCCTCGTCGAACAGACCCGACTCGGGATCCCTGCGGTGATCCACGAAGAGGCAGTGGCGGGGTTCTGCGCCCGCGACGCCACGCAGTTCCCCCAGGCGATCGGGCTGGCCGCGACGTGGGACACCCGCCTCATGGGCGAGATCGCCGAGCAGATCCGCGCCGAGATGGTGGCCGTCGGCGCGCGCCACGCCCTGTCGCCGGTGCTCGACATCGCCCGCGACCCACGCTGGGGTCGGGTCGAGGAGACCTACGGCGAGGACCCGGTGCTGGCGGGCGCACTCGGCACCGAGTACGTCCGCGGGCTGCAGGGCTCCGACCTCCGCGACGGCGTGGTGGCCACCGGGAAGCACTTCGTCGCCTACGGGCTGTCCGACGGAGGACGGAACCATGCGCCGGTGCACGTGGGTTCGCGCGAGCTGCGCGAGGTCTTCGCCGAGCCGTTCGCGGCTGCGATCCGCGATGCCCGGCTGGAGTCGGTCATGAACAGCTATTCCTCGGTCGACGGCCTGGCCACCGCCGGCTCGAGTGCCCTGCTGACCGAACTGCTGCGCGACGAGCTGGGCTTCAACGGAACCGTCGTGGCCGACTACTTCGCGGTCGACCTGCTGCGCACCCATCACCGCGTCGCCCCCACCAAGGGAGTCGCAGCGGCGAAGGCGTTGCTGGCCGGCATGGACCAGGAACTGCCGACGCTCGACTGCTACGCCGAACTCCCGCCGCTGGTCGAGGCCGGCGTGGTCCCCGAAGCGGTGGTCGACCTGTCGGTCCGGCGGGTACTGCGCCACAAGTTCGCGCTCGGGCTGTTCGAGGAACCCTTCGTGGACGTGGCAACCGCAACAGCGTCCTTCGGCACACCGGCGTCCCGGGCGCTCGCTCGCCGCGCTGCGGTCGAGTCGTTGGTGCTGCTCGATGACACCGACGGGATCATCCCGCTCGACCCCGCTGCACTGTCGACCATCGCGGTGATCGGTCCCGCAGCCGACGACCCGCGCCTGCTCGAAGGCGACTACCACTACCCCGCACATCTCGAGATCATCTACGGCGACGCTGCGGGCGAATCGGCAGACAGCGCTGGCGGTGCGGGCCTGCTCCCGCAGTCGGGTGGAGCGTTCGCACCCGGCCCCTACCTGCCCGACATCATCACCCCGGCAGCGGGCATCCGGGCAGCGCTGCTCGACACCGACATCGCCGTGGTGCACGCGCCGGGGTGCGAGATCACCGGCGAGGACCGCAGCGGGTTCGACCTGGCCGCACGCGCCGCCGCCGACGCCGACGTCGCGATCGTGTGCCTGGGCGGATTGTCGGGGCTGCTCCCGAGCGCCACCGTCGGCGAGTCGCGCGACGCGACGGACCTGGGGCTGACCGGCGTGCAGCTCGAGCTGCTGCGCGAGATCGCGGCCACCGGCACGCCGACGATCGCGGTGGTGATCTCGGGCCGGGTCCACACCCTTGCCGAGGTCGAAGAGGCCGCTGATGCGACCGTGCTGGCGTGGATTCCCGGCATCGAGGGTGGATCCGCACTGGCCGACGTGCTGTTCGGCGCGGTGGCACCCTCGGGTCGACTGCCGGTCAGCCTCCCGCGGCACGTCGGCCAGCTGCCGGTGCACTACAACCAACGGGCGGGTGGCGCGGTGAGCCAGTTCTGGGGTGACTACACCGACTCCCCCACGACCCCGTTGCACCCGTTCGGGTTCGGACTCAGCACGACCACCTTCACCTACGACGGACTCGAGGTGGCCGGCGGGTCGACCACTGAGCCGACGACGATCGCTGTCCGCGTGACGAACTCGGGCCCACGTCGCGGAACCGAGGTGGTGCAGTGCTACGCGACCGACGAGGTCGCGTCGGTCGCCCGCCCCGAACGTCAGCTCGTGGGCTTCACCCGTGTCGAGCTGGAGCCGGGAGCGACGGCGTCGGTGCGCTTCGAGATCCACCCGTCGCGCCTGGCGTTCTACGACGAGTCGTTCGACTTCGTCTGCGAGCCGGGGACGTTCCGCTTCGAGGTCGGCGGGTTCGCCGGCTCACCCGAGCTCACCACGACCATCCACCTGACCGGGGAGCTCGAGCCGTACCGCCAGCGCGACATCGTCGCCACAGCTGTCCGTCTCGACTGACCCGCCGCGGCGGGAGTTCCCTCAGCTCGTCGGTCGGTGCGCCGACAGGACGACCATGAGCATCGCAGACACCCGCAGCGTCGGACGGTGGTGCGCGTCTGCTGCGGTCCTGACGACGTGCGCGGCGGTCGGCGCGCTGCTGATGCTGGCCGCGCCCGGACGGTGGCCGCTGGTGGCCGTGCTGGTCGGGGCCCTGCTCTGGGGCATGGGGAGCGCCGTCGCGGTCGCGCTGACCCCGAGCCGACCCGGCTCCGCCATCCAGCGCGCCGGCCACAGCAACGACGACCGCGGCGGCCACGACAGGCGGGACCACGGTGACCACGACCCACCCGCGAGCGCACCGCTGGGCTTTCTGATGCACCTCGGCGGCGTGCCCGACGAGGTCGCTCGCACCGCATCGGCCAGCGCCGCTGCCACCGGCCCGGTGGCGCTGGTGGTGCCGCCGCGACGAGCAGTGCCCGAGCTGCTCGACCCCGAGGTGATGGTGGTGCGGCCCGACGATGCTGCTGACGGCACCGCCGAGGCGATCGAGCTGCTCATCGACCGCTGCGACGCCGTGCTGTTCGTCTCGGCCCGTGCGCTGCCGGCCCCCGGTTGTACCGAGGCTGCACGCCTCGTGGCCGAGGGTGCCTCGTGGGTGGTGGGCAGCGCTGAGCCGCTCAACCGCGACAGCTTCGGCCCCACCGGGCGCGAGCAGCTCGACGCACGGCTCCGCCGCCAGGCCGCGTCGGCGGGCCTGTGGTGCTGGCAACCCGATGCCACCGTGGTGTGCACGTCATTGCTGCGCGCACGACCGTTCTCGCCGGGACGGCCCCTGGGCTCCTGGCTGCGCGACCGTTCGAACCAAGGGCTGGTGGGAGCGACCGTCGAGGCGACCCTCAGCCGCCGGGCCGCCCCCGTCGCGGCCGATGGCTTCTGGCCCGACACGACGGCTCGACAGCGCGCCGCTGCCGCCGACCTGTCCGATGCCGCGACCTCGGTCGATTCCGGCTGGCGGGTCCGTGCGGTCGCAGCAGGTCTGCTCGTCCGCGCCCTGTCCGGATGGTCGGTCGCACTGTGGCTGGCCGCGCTCGTCCTGCTCGCCGGCGGATCGCCGGTGCGTGGGGGCGAAGGAGCGCTCGTGGCGCTGGTCGCCACCGCGATCGTGCTGCGATGGCTCGCGCCGCACCTGGCGGTGGGCACACGTCCCACACCGGTCAGCGACCTCGTCGCCGGCCTGTACGCCCTCCCCGGCTCGCTCGCCGCCACCGCATCCGCCTGGAGCCGGCGGGTACGGCCCGCACGTCGACCCGTGCCCGTTCGCCCGCTCGTGTGGCTCGCGCTCGTCGCCACCGCTGCAGCAGCGAGCGTCGTGCTGACGGCTCGACCGGGCGACAGCGCTGCCAGCGTCGCCGCAGCGGTTGCCGCGGCGCTCCTGGTCCTGTTGTGGGTGTTCACCGTCAGGTCGCTCGTCGAGCGATCCTGGCGGCGGGTCGGCTTCCGGATCCCCCTCGACATCCCTGCCGTGGTCGACAGCGGGAGCAGTTCCGGGGGGCACGCAGGGTGGCGACTGGTCGATGGGTCGCCCGGTGGCTTCGGCGTGCTCGGACCGGTGACGGGACTGCACCGCGGCGACGAGGTCACCGTGCGGGTCCCTCGCCCCGACGCCGAGGAGCTCGTCCTCGATGGCACGGTCGCTGCTCGACGACACGGAGGGCGTGGAGCGGAGCTCCTCGGCGTCGAGCTGCGCACCGTTGCGCCCGGCGCCGCCGCATGGGCGGCGTTGCTGCTCGACGGCGCGTCCGAACCACCGACCGCCGCGCTGGCGGTCATCGACGAGCGTGCGGCGACCGGCACATGGAGCCGCTGGGCCGACCGTCTCGCCATGGGGCTGGCAGTCGGCACGACGATCGCCGTCGTGCTCACGCTTGGCACTCGTACTCGCAGGGCTCCGTCCCCTGGTCATCCGCAGCACCTCGATGGAACCGACCTATTCGATCGGCGACGTGGTGCTGGTGAACTCAGAACAGGCCGGCGACCTCCGACCAGGTCAGGTCGTGACGCGCTTCGACGCCCCAGAGGCCGCCGACAGCCTCACCCACCGGGTGCAGGAGGTGTCCGAAGAGGGCGGAACGGTCCGCGTGGTGACCCGCGGCGACGCCAACGACAACGCAGAGGTCTGGACCGAGCCCGCAGCGCAACAGGTCGGTGTGGTGGTGGCCTCGGTGCCCGCCATCGGACTGCCACTCACCGCGGTGCGCACCTCGACGGGCTGGGCCGTCGGCGTGGGGGCCGCCGTGCTCGGTGTGATCGCCGTGCTGTTCCGTCCGCGGCGCCGGCGCGCCGACACGGACGAGACGAACTCCACGGAGGAATCGCTCAGTCCTGCCGACGACGTGCCGATCTGATCAGGACACACCACCTTCGGAGAGCGATTCATGATCGACGACCCCACGCCCGACCTCGGCGGAGAGCCCCCATCCGACGCCACGCCGTCCCGAGCGACCACCGGCCTGCGCGCCGGCATCTCCGCGATGCTCATCGGCGCCGTGCTCGTCGGGGTCGGTGTCGTCACGACCACGTCGGCCTCGGACCAGCCGAGCTGTCCCGACCGGACCACGGCCATCGCCCGCTATGACCTGGTCGACGGCGTGTACGTGACGAGCGGAGCGTCGGGCACGGTTCCGGTGACCATCATCGACGGTACGGCGACCGGCGGAACATGGACCTCGAGCGCACTCGTCGCCGCGGTGATCGTCAAGGGCGGCCCGGGATCGGCCACCACCACCGTCGACCCGGCCCAGCTCGCCGGCGCGTTCGACAACTCCCGGCTCACACCGATCGACGGCGCGGTGCCCGAGATCCTGAGCGTGCAGTTCTGCGGCCCCGCGGAGGTCGCAGCTGCGACCGTCTCGCCACGCCCGTACACCGTGACGCTGGCGGCCCGGACGTGTCCGACCTACACCGACATCATCGCCAACCGCAGCCGCAACAACATCCAGGAGAGCCTGGAGAACCTGGGGCCGAACACGAACTACACCTCCGGAGAGGTCGTGAACCCGGCCAAGGAGGCCGCTGCGCCCCAGGACAACTGCTCGCCGCTCACCGGCTGGAACTTCCAGTGGGGCACCGGCTACACCGGCAAGACGCCGGCCACCGCTGACCTGTCGACGGTGACGGGCCCGAACGCGATCGCGACGACCATCGCCTCGGTGCCCGAGCTCGACGCCGCCGGGAACGACACCGGCCGTGTTCTGGACGGCGCAGTGACCTACACCCTCACCGAGGACCAGGTCACCAGGGCGAGCAAGGGCCAGCTGTGGATCCAGGGCGGTACGAAGGCGTTGCCGCTGGGCGATGGAACCACCTCGTTCGGCGCGCTGCGGTGTGCGACCGACAACGTCAACGGCGACAACGTCGAGTACCTCCGCTTCCCCAAGGACGCCCGCCACGCCTACTGCTTCGCCTACTACGTCGCGCAGCCGCCCGAGCCGGTGAGCATCACGGTCCGCAAGCAGCTGACCGAGCGCTCGCCGGGCGGCACCACGTTCGAGTTCACCGGTGACACCTCGTTCATCCCTGGCGGCACGTTCACGCTGCGCCCCGCGAAGGCCGGCGGGTCGGCCGAGATCACCTTCGTGCGTGCCGCTGACGTGGCCTGGACCGTCGCTGAGAAGGTGCCGAACGGGTGGACCCTTGCGTCGCTCGGCTGCACCACACCTGCAAGTGGCCGACAGGTCGCGATCGAGGGTTCGACCTTCGTGGCCAACCTGGCGGAGGGCGACCAGGTCGTGTGCACCTACACCAACGACCTGGGCCCGCCCCCGACGACCACGACCGAGCCCACCACGACGACCACCGAACCGACGACCACCACGACCGAGTCGACCACCACCACGACCCAGCCCACCACCACGACCACAGAGTCGACGACCACCACGACCCAGCCCACCACGACGACCACGGTCGCTCCGACCAGCACGGTCGCTCCGACCAGCACGGTCGCTCCGACCAGCACGGTCGCACCGAGCAGCACGGTCGCTCCGACGACGACGGCGACCGGGGGTGAGGCTGCCGGCAACGAGGTGGCCGGTTCGGTGATCGTCAAGACCGAGGTCTCCTCCGACGACGCCCGCACCAACAGCGCGAACGTGCTCGCCTTCACGGGCGGGAGCTCCACGCCGGTGCTGGTGGTCGGCATCGTGCTGCTGATCCTGGGTGCGACGCTGTCCGCACTGTCCTGGCAGCGTCGGCGGGCCTACTGATCCGGAGCACTGAGCGATCCTGATCGGTCCGGCCATGCAGGCCGGGCCGATCAGGCGTCCAGCTTGAGCACCCGGCGGGCGTTGTCCCGCAGGAACTTGGGCCAGACCTCGTCCTTGAGCGGAACGTCGGGCATCTCGGCGAAGATCCGGTCGAGCGTCAGGCCCATCGGGAAGTAGCCGCCGTACATCACCTTGTCGGCCCCACGGGTGTTGGCGTAGTCGATGATGGCCTTCGGGTAGTACTTCGGGGCGAACGCCGAGGTGGAGTAGTGCAGGTTCGGCCACTTCAGCATCAGCTTCACCGCCAGCTCCTCCCACGGCTCGGCACCGTGACGCATGACGATGGTCAGCTCCGGGAAGAACCAGCACACCTCGTCGAGCAGCTCGGTCTTCTGACACGCCATCGGCACCCGGGGCCCGGGGACGCCGGTGCACATGAACACCGGGATGTCGAGCTCGCAGCACTTGGCGTAGATCGGGTACCACCGCTTGTCGTTGATCGGCACCTGCGGGTTGTACCCGGCAGGGGAACCCGGCGATCGCCTTCAGCCCGACGGTCTCGTACAGCCGCACGATCTCCTCGACCGCCTTCATCCCTTCGTTGGGGTCGACGCCGGCCGAGGGGAGGAAGCGGTCGGGGTGCTCGCGCAGCGCGCGAACCTGGTTCTCACCGCCCGAGCCGATCATCGCCATCTCGATGCCGTGGTGGTCCATGAGCGCCAGCGTGTGGGCGACCGGGTCGGAACCCGCCTCCATGGCACCGGGGACCTTCTTGAACATGTACTGCGCCGGGAACTCGAACTCCTCCTTCGACGCAGTGTCCTTCAGGTTCGGGGCGAGGAACTCGTAGATCGAGCGCACGTCGTCGAAGGGCAGATCCATCATCGTGTCGATGATGCCGATTCCGGAGGGCATGGCCATGCCGGCCACGGTACTGGAACTAGAACGTGTTCTCATGAGCCGGCCGAACGTGTTGCTGATCACGCTGGACCAGTTCCGCGCCGACTGCCTCGGCGTCGCCGGGCACCCGCTGGTGCGCACCCCGAACCTGGACCGGCTGGCAGCCGACGGGGTCCGTTTCACCCATCACTTCGCCAACTGCGCGCCCTGCGGGCCGTCGCGCGCGTCGCTGTTGACCGGCTTGTGGCAGATGAACCACCGGGTCACCTCCAACGGCGCGCCGCTGGCGGACCACCTGCCGATGCTGCCGAGGTTGCTGCGGGAACACGGCTACGACCCGACGCTGTTCGGCTACAGCGACACCACGCTCGACCCTTCGACGCTCGCTGCCGACGACCCTCGCCGCACCAGCTACGAACAACCCATGTCGGGGTTCGCCGAGGGCTTGGTGCTCGACGACGACATCGGGCCGTGGGTCGACTGGCTCGCCACGCTCGGCTACGAGACCCCTGAGGACCACCGGCTGATCTACGAGCCTGCGGACGTTCCGATCCCCGACGGTCGGGGCGCCACGTGGCGACCCTCGGTCTACGCAGCGGACCACACCGAATCGGCGTTCATGACCAGCACCGTGCTGGGGTGGTTGGACCATCCGGGACGCACCGACGAGCCGTGGTGCGCGCATGTCTCCTACCTGCGTCCGCATCCTCCGTACCTGGCCCCTGCGCCGTACAACGACATGTTCGACCCGGCCGACGTGCCCGATCCTGTGCGCCACCCCGCGCCCGCCGACGAGGCCGCCGTGCACCCCTTCATGGCCGGTGCGCTCTCGGTGGTTCCCTCACCGGTCGACGACCTGGACCAGCGCCAGCTGCAGGCGACCTACTACGCGATGATCGCCGAGGTCGACGCCCAGGTGGGCCGACTGCTCGACGGCCTGGACGACCGGGGACTGCGCGACGACACGATCGTGGTCCTGACCTCGGATCACGGCGAGCAACTCGGGGACCACTGGCTCGTCGAGAAGCTCGGCTTCTACGAGCAGAGCTACCGCATCCCGCTCATCATCCGCTGGCCCGACATGGCGGGCCGGCCGGGCCGCTCGGTGGATGCGTTCACCGAGAACGTCGACATCGTCCCGACCCTGCTCGACCTGGTGGGAGCTCCCG
The DNA here is from genome assembly GCA_963714875.1 of uncultured Microthrixaceae bacterium. GTDB lineage: Bacteria > Actinomycetota > Acidimicrobiia > Acidimicrobiales > Microtrichaceae > JBAOHV01. Next base: position 210,663 of record CAVQQI010000002.1, read on the forward strand.
CCTCGCCCTTCTGCGACGGGGCCTCGCTGCGCCCCTTCCTGGACTCGGATCTCGCCGGCGTCGCCGCACCCGACGAGTGGCGACAGGCGGTGCACCACGAGTTCGACTTCCGGGATCCCGGGTCGACCGTCATCGAGGAGATCTTCGGATTGCGCCAGGACCAGTGCGCCATCGCGGTCCACCGGGACCGTCACCGCAAGTACGTCGAGTTCTGCGGCGACCTCCCTCCGCTCTACTTCGACCTGGACGACGACCCGGGCGAACTGACCGACCTCGCCCAGGACCCGACACGGACCGCCGAGATCCTCGGCGCCACCCGGGCACTGCTGCGGATGCGGATGGAGCACACCGATCCTCGTCTGGCCAACACCCGGGCGACACCGTCGGGGACGGTGCAGCGCAACGATCCGCCGCGTGCCGCCCGATAGGGTGACCCGGTCCATCCGGCGGCGTGCTACCGCCTCGAACCCACGACGTGACCCATGGCCCGACGCCCCAGCCTGCAGCGTCCGCGGCCCCTGGAACTGGGCCGACGCCTGGTCGACCTGCTCGGGCCGACCGGCGACGCCGCGCGCCAGAGCCTGGTCGCGCTGGTGTTCAACTCGTCCACCAGCCTGGTGGCGGGAGCGGTGCTCGGTGCGATCGTCACCACCTTCGAGGACCTGCCCGGCCTGTTGGTGATGGTCCCCGCTGCGATCGGACTCCGCGGCAACATCTTCGGCGCACTCGGCAACCGCATCTCGACCGCCATCCACACCGGCACCTTCCGCGTCTCGTTCAAGCGCGAGTCGGTGCTGAGCCAGAACATGTTCGCGTCGGCGTCGCTGACCGTGATCCTGTCGTTCGTCCTGGCCTGCATCGCCAAGTTCGTCTCGGTCGGGTTCGGCGTGGAGAACACGATCCCCGTGCTCGACCTGGTGATCATCTCGCTGCTCGGTGGCGCGATCGCCAGCCTGGTGGTGCTGGCAGCGACGATCGTGTTGTCGGTCGGCGCAGTCCGACGGGGGTGGGACCTGGACAACCTGGTGGCGCCGACAGTGTCGACCCTGGGCGACGTGGTGACCATCCCCGCGTTGTTCCTGGCGTCGAAGCTGCTGGGGCAGGGAGCGCTGACCACGATGCTGGGGTGGGCAGCGCTCGCGATCACCGCGGCGACCTTGCTCGCGACGCTGCGGTCGCACTCGAAGCTGTTCCGCCAGATCGTGCGCGAGTCCATGCCGGTGCTGGTCGTGGCGCTGGTCCTGTCGACCCTGGCCGGCATCGCGGTGGAGAAGCAGTTGGCGATCTTCGCGGCGCTGCCGGCGCTGCTGGTGCTCCAGCCGGCGTTCGTGTCGAGCGCAGGTGCCCTTGGCGGCATCCTGTCGAGCCGCGTGGCCACGAACCTGCATCTGGGCCTGGTCGAACCCCGGATGCGACCGGGCCGCGAGGCGCGCCGCGACGCGCTGCTGGTGCTGATGATCGGGTTCCCGATCTTCGCGTTCAACGGGATCGGCGCCGACCTCGTCGCCGGCTGGATCGGGCGGGCCAGCCCGGGCATGGGGTGGATGGTGCTCGTCTCGCTGCTCGGGGGGTTGGGCGCCGTGCTGTTCGTGATCGGCCTGGCCTACTACGGCACGATCGGCGCCTGGCGCTCCGACGTCGACCCCGACACCTACGGGATACCGGTCGTCACCGCATCGGTGGACTTCGTCGGTGTGGTCGCGCTGATCTTCATCGTCGCCGCGCTCGGCGTCGCCTGACCGCTCGACCCAGCTGATCGCCCGACCCCGGCCGACCCCAGCCGTTCTGGGCGACCCCAGCCGTTCTGGGCGGCGCCAGCGACGGCCCGCGCACGCCGTTGCCGCCCAGAGTTCCCCGACCGACCGACCAGCAGCAGCAGCGGCGGCGGCGGCGGGAGCACCGTCGGCGTTGTGACCGATCGACAGATCCGACAGATCCGGCGGGTCAGGCGGTCCCCAGGAGGTCACAGACCAGCGCGGCGACCGGACTGCGCTCGGACCGAGACAGCGTCACGTGACCGAACAGGGCGTTGCCCCGCAGCGTGGAGACCACCGATGCAACGCCGTCGAAGCGGCCCACATGCAGGTTGTCGCGCTGGGCGACGTCGTGGGTCAGCACCACGCGGCTGCCCTCGCCGAGTCGGCTCAGCGCCGTGAGCAGCACCATGCGCTCCAGGTTCTGCGCCTCGTCGACGATCACGAACGTGTCGGTGAGCGTGCGCCCCCGGATGTGGGTGAGCGGCAGGACCTCGAGCAGACGCCGGTCGACGACCTCCTCGATCACCTCGGGGCCCGCGATCGACTCGAGCGCATCGTTGACCGCTGCCGCCCACGGATTCATCTTCTCGTCCGCGTCGCCGGGCAGGTACCCCAGGTCCTGGCCGCCCACCGCGTACAGCGGGCGGAACACGATGACCTTGCGCTGGGTGCGCCGCTCGAGGACCGCTTCGAGTCCTGCAGCGAGCGCGAGCACCGACTTGCCGGTGCCCGCAGGACCACCGAGGGACACCACGCCGACCGAGTCGTCGCTCAGCAGGTCGAGCGCGATGCGCTGCTCGGCGGAGCGGCCACGGACGTCGAACAGGTGCCGGTCACCGTCGACCAGGTGTGCCCGACCATCGGCGCATCGACGGGCGAGGGCAGACCCCTGCGACGACCGAAGGACCAGCCCCGCGTTGACCGGCACACCTGCTGCATCATCGATCAGCACCACCCGGTCGGTGTAGAGACGGTCGATCACCTCGGCGGCCACGTCCAGCTCGACCATTCCGGTGAATCCCTGGTCGCCGTCGGCCAGTTCGTTGCGGTACTCCTCCGCGCCGAGCCCGACCACCGATGCCTTCAGGCGCAACGGCAGGTCCTTGCTGACCAGGGTGACGTCGAGGCCCTTGTCGGCCAGGTTGCGACCGACGGCCAGGATCCGGTGGTCGTTGTCCGACGACGAGAACGCGACCGGCAGGCTGGAGGTGTCGATGTGGTTGAGCTCGACGCGGACGGTGCCGCCGTCGTCGTTCACCACGATCGGATCGGTCAGGGTCCCGTGCAGGGTGCGCAATCGCTCCAGCTCACGCAGCGCCTCTCGGGCGGACCACCCGAGCTCGGGGTGCAGGCGCTTGGCCTCCAGCTCCATGAGGACCACGAGCGGCAGTACCACGTCGTGCTCCTCGAACTTGCCCAGTGCCGCCGGGTCCGCCAGCAGCACCGATGTGTCGAGGACATAGGTGCGGGTGTCGATGAACTGAACGTAGCTGCGCCCGGACGCGCCGCGGTGTCACTCGGCGGCTCCGTCCATGAACTGCGGATGAACGCGGGGCGGTGACCGTCGAAGGTGCAGGGCGTCGGTACGATCGGCCACCCGACGCAGGAGGTGGACATGAGCGAGCAGCACGCCGGAGGTTCCGATCCCGACGAACCGGGCACGCCGCCGCCTCCGGACACGCCTGGTGCGGATCCGGGGTGGCCCGCACCCGGTGGAGCGGACCCTGCGCCGACAGCTGCTGGTGCCAGTCCTGTGGGCGGTGATGCTGGTGCAGGGGACGCTGCCGACGACGACGCCCCCACCGCCACCCAGCCCCTCGTGCCGGCGCCACCGGCATGGGGTCGACCATCGGGACCTCCGACCGCCCAGGTGCCGCCGTACGGAACACCTCCGCCCGGCGCACCCCGGTACGACCCCCCGCAGTACGGCGCACCACCACCCGGAGCGCCGCAGTACGCGCCGCCCCAGTACGGCGCACCACCACCCGGGGCGCCGCAGTACGCGCCGCCCCAGTACGCGCCGCCCCCCGGAGCGCAGGCCTACGGAGCGCAGCCCTACGGTGCGCCGTCGCAGTACGGCCCCGCCGGGTACGGCGGGCAGCAGCCCGTGGGCGCACCGCCCCGCCGGTGGGCGCCGGCGCACCGAAGCGCACCGGGCTGATCGTCGCGATGGTGATCGCCGGTCTTCTGGTCGTGGGCGGGATCGCCGGCGTCGCGCTGCTCACCTTCAGCAGTTCGTCGGACCTGGAGCTCACCATCGACACCTGCGAGATCGCGGCCGACGGCACCCTGAGTGCGTCGGGCACGGTCGGGGGGCCGAGCGGTGCCGGCGTCGACGTGCGGGTGAGCTTCGTCGACGTCGCCACCGGCACCGAGGTGGACTCCGACACCGTCGGGGTCGACCTGGGCACCGCAGCGACCGGGCCCGACCCCTGGCAGGCGTCGGGCACCGCCGGCGACCAGGTGCAGCAGGTCACCTGCGACGTCACCGCGGACAGCTGAGCGCGGGGATCGGCTCGCCTGACATGGCGATCAGGCGCGGGCGTCCTCGTCGAAGTCGACGTCCCAGTGCTTGCCGCTGCGGAACGGCTTGTTCTGACTGGCACCGCATCGACACAGCATGCAGTGGTCGACCGTCGAACCCTCGGGCATGTCGACCCCCGACGAGCTCCGCGCCACCGGTGAGGACGTAGGGGCCGCCGGGGGCGAATCCGATCGCGGCGAGGCCGCCCCGGTCGCGGTGGTCGACACCGTCGAGCGTGTAGCTGAGCGCACCCGAGGGGCACTGCTCGACCACTGCGGCAATCTCGTCTCGCTCACAAGAGCGGGCGAGACGGCCTTCCGACCAGCGGGTCGGATCCACATCGAGGGGATCGACCGCCACGTCGGCGCACACCTCGACACCCACGAGATGGCCGAGCTCCGTCGCCTGCTGACCAAGCTCGTCGACAGCGACCCGGCCGACAGCTGACAGTCATCGGCCGCTCCCGACCGACCCCCTATCTGACGACCCGTCAGATGCAGGACTAGCGTCGGCCGCCATGAACCTCGACCTGACCGCCGAGGAGCAGGAGTTCCGCGAGGAAGCCCGCACCTGGCTGCGCGACAACCTGCCCACCGAGGAGCGCCCGCCCGAGGGCCCCGAGATGCGCGCCTTCGATCTGGCCTGGCAGCGCACCCTCTACGACGGCGGCTGGGCCGGCATCAACTGGCCCGCCGAGTACGGCGGCCGCGGCCTCACCGACATCCAGCAGATGATCTGGTACGAGGAGTTCGCCAAGGCGAACCCGCCGTTCACGCTGAACAACTCGTGCACCTTCGTCGGCAACCTGCACGGCGGACCGACGATCATCGTCAACGGCGACGAGGAACAGAAGTCCACCTACCTGCCCCGGATCCTGCGCGGCGAGGACGTGTGGTGCCAGGGCTTCTCCGAGCCGGGAGCCGGGTCGGACCTGGCAGGACTGAACACCCGCGCCGAGATCGACGGTGACCACCTGGTGGTCAACGGTCAGAAGACCTGGACCAGCTACGCACACGTCGCGGACGTCCAGGAGCTGCTGGTGCGCACCGACCCGTCGGCGCCCAAGCACAAGGGCATCACCTGGGTCATCTGCGACATGCGTACCCCGGGCATCGAGATCCGCGAGATCCGGACCATGAGCCACGTCACCGACTTCTGCGAGGTCTTCTACGACGACGTGCGCATCCCGCTGTCCAACGTCGTGGGTGGGCTGAACAACGGTTGGCGCACCGCGATGTCGACGCTGAGCTTCGAACGCGGCACCGCGTTCATGGCCGACCAGGTCGAGCTGGCCGCCACCGTGGAACGACTGATCGAGGAGGCCCGCACCCGGATCGGTCCCGACGGACGGCGCCCCGCGATCCAGGACGACGAGTTGGCGCGCCGCCTGGCGCTGGCCCGCGCCGAGGTCGCCGCGCTCCGGGCGATGACCATCACCGGCATCTCCCGCAACGCACGCACCGGCGTCCCCGGCCCCGAGGGCTCGATCGTGCGCCTGTTCCACGGCGAGCTGCACCAGCGCGTCTACCAGCTGGCGCTGGACATCATCGGAGCCGACGCCCTGCGCCTGACCCCCGTCGACGGCGAAGGGGTGTGGACCGGGCCCTACCTGCAGTCCTTCGCCTACACGATCGGCGGCGGCACGACCGACATCCAGCGCAACATCGTGGGCGAGCGCGTGCTCGGCCTGCCCAGGGTCTGAGGAGCGAACCGTGGACCTACTCCCCACCTCCGAACAGGACGAGATCATCGCGACGGTGCGATCGCAGCTCGAGCGCGAGTTCGACCTGCACGCCCTGGCCGACCGCGACGGCGCCGCCCAGGTCGTCGATGACGCGCTCTGGCAGCGCTGCGCCGAGCTGGGCTGGTTCGGCCTGGGCATGGCCGAGGCCCTCGGCGGCGTCGGCTACACCCTGGTCGAAGAAGCGCTGCTGTTCTCCGAGGTCGGCGCACACGCCACGCCCGGTCCCTTCCTCGCAACCGTGCTGGGTGCACGCCTTGCCGCACTCGCCGGGGCGACCGATCTGCGCGACGGCATCCTGTCGGGCGAACAGCGCATCGCGCTCGCCGAACCCCACGGCGACCCCGACGCCACCGCGGGCGCCACGGTGACCGGCACCTTCCGGGTCACCGACCACGGCGGCGCCGACCTGGTGCTGGTGCTCGCAGGTGACACCGCGTCGATCGTGGGCGCGGCCGACCTGGTGGCCGAGCCGATGGCTTCGCTCGACCTGCTGGTACCCACCGCGATCGGCACCGTGTCCGGCGTGTCGTCGCTGTGCCACCTCGACGACGCGTCGGCCCTGCGGCTGCGGGCGACCGTCCTGGTCGCGGCCGAACTGGCCGGCATCGCCACGGCGACCGCAGCCCAGTCCACCGAGTATGCGAAGGACCGCGAGCAGTTCGGCCAGCCCGTCGGGGGGTTCCAGGCGGTCAAGCACCGCTGCGCCGACATGGCGGTGCGTGCCGAGGCGGCGACCAGCCTCGTTCGCTACGCATCGCTCGCAGTGCGCGACGGCCACCACGACGCCCGCTTCCACGCCGAGGCCGCACGAGCGGTCGCCGCCGCCGCTGCCGTCGACAACGCACAGATCAACGTGCAGAACCACGGTGGGATCGGCTTCACGTGGGAGCACACAGCGCACCGCTACGTGACCCGCGCGCAGGTCCGCTCGCGCACGGTCGGCACCCTGCGCGATGCGCTCGCCGACCTGCTCGCACAGCCCACACCTGCCTGAGCCGACGACTGCTCCGCCTGCGTCCGGGTTGACCGGTCGGGCCGCAACCGTGTTGCACATCGCGTCGATCTTGACGCGTTCCGCAGCACGGTTCAGAGCCGCCCCGCAACCGTGTTGCAGATCGCGTCGGCACTGATGCGTTCCGCAGCACAGTTCACTCGGCCAGCACAGTTCACTCGGCCAACACAGGTCAGTTGGGCAGCTCGACGGTGCCGTCGTTGCGACCGTTGGCGCCGTAGCGGGTCCAGTCGCCGAGCGCGTCGACCGAGGTCGGCGTACGCCACACCATCAGCACCCCGTCGCGGCGCACCGCCGCGATCTCGGCCCTGCCGTCGCCGTCCCAGTCGCCCGATCCGGTCGTGCCGACCAGCCAGCCACCAGTGAGCTTCGGCCACCCTGCAGGACTGGAACCATCGGCGGAGAACGCGTCCAGCATCTGCAACCCGTTGGCGGCCACGACGTCGTTGCGCCCGTCGCCGTCGACATCGACGACGGCCGGGGTCACGAAGAACGCCAGGTCTGCGGTCGCACGGGGGAACCCGGACCGCACCGCGCCGGTTCGGCCCGACCACACCGTCAGGTGCGGGTCACCGTCCTGGCGATTGGTGAACAGCGTGTCGGTCGCCCGACCCGCACCAGAGGTCGGCGCCGCCACATCCAGGCCCGATCCGACGATGCGACCCAGCGCAGGGCCGCCGAACGCCGACAACAGCGCTGCGGTGTCGGAGCTGTTGGAACCGGGACCGACCGCTCCCAGCCAGTTGAGCGTCACGGGCAGCCCGAACGGGTCGCCGTAGGCGCCGGTGCCGTCGCCGTTCAGCACACGCGTCTGGCCGCTGATCGACGTCGCCACGATCTCGGTCTCGCCGTCGTCGTCGACGTCGCCCGCTGCAGCCTGGAGTGACACCCCGTCACCGATGGTGGGCAACACGCTGGTCAGCACCATCGGTAGCGGCACCGGCCAGCCGGGTACGTAGGCCTGCTCGTCGGGGTGGGCCGCGCTGCGGTCCGCGCCTGCAGCGTTCGTGCCGTCCGGGCTGATCGCGTAGAGCCGCGTGTTGCCGCCCGGCGCCCCGATGCCGGGCACGGCCTGCACCGGCTCGGAGTACTGCTCCTGCGCGCCCACCACGATCTCGGGTCGACCGTCGCCGGTCAGGTCCGCCAGGGTCGGCGTGGCGATCAGCTCGCCGCCCTGCCCGGTGTTCTTCTCGTTCGCGAACGTCACCTGGTGCGAGTCGGGATCGACCGCGGCGATCTTGGCGGGGTCGACCAGCAGCACCGGGAAGCCCGCCGCCGGCACGCCGTCGTGGTGCCACGCGTAGACGTGGCGGTCCATCGCCGCGACGACCATCTCCAGGTCGCCGTCACCGTCCAGGTCGCCGAGCGCTGCTGCACCCGAGATGCCGCGCTTGGACCGGTTGCGGCTGTCGGTGTTCTCCTGACGGCTGAAGCGCTCGTCGGTGCGCACCGACGCCACCGGCGTGCCGTCGGCGCGCCACACGTGCACGCCGCCGTCGAAGTCGGTCACGACGACCTCGTCGCTGCCGTCACCGTCCATGTCGGCCACCGCCGGTGCGCCCACCGGCACCGCGGAGCCCGGCGGCTCGATGCCGTCGGCCGATGCCGTGGGCGACGCCGCTGGCCAGTAGGGCGCACTCGGTGTCCGCACCGGGAAGCCGGGCGCCTCGCTGCCGTCGATACGGCGGGCGTGGACCGAACCCTCGTCGGTCGCCACGACCAACTCGTCGACGCCGTCCCTGTCGAGATCTGCGAAGACCGGACTCGAGGTGCCCACGCCGGCCGGCGAGTCGACCGGCACCGCGTCGGGATCGTCGTGCACCGAGAGGTGACGCTGCATCGTGCCCACCCGGCCCTCGGCGTCGGTCACCACCACACGCACCCGCACGGTGAAGCGATCGGGGTCGGGGCGTCCCTTCTCCTTGGACGGTGTGCCGGTGCCCCCATCAGGTAGCGCCGCTGCGACCTGGGCCAGGTCGAGCGTGGCGAGCACCCCGTCCACCGGGGCCGTCAGCCCGTCGCGTTCGGTGACGGTGCGCCACTGATCCGATCCGGGGTGCAGCGGCGCCTGGAGTCCGGTGGTCCACTCGACGCGGTAGGAGTACGACGACGAGCGGACCGCGGCAACGCGGCCGCCGATGTCCAGCGGGCCGCTGGTCGGGTGCACCGTGAACCACGCCGGCGAGCTCAGGTCGGCCTCGGGCGGGATGTCACCCTCGCTGACCATCTTCACGGCCTCGTACGCATTGATGCGGCCGTAGCCGTGGGTGGCGTCCCACCCCTTGACCGACTCGAAGCGGTGCTGGCCGTAGTCGTCGGTCAGGTCGTTGGCGCGGTCGACGTGGTTGGGCGTCGAGAAGTCGATGTCGTCCGCGCCGGCGCGCAGCACCTGCGCCACCTCGTTCGCGGACAACACGTTGAAGCCCGGGCCGACCAGCCCGCGGGCCGCCAGGTCCGGATGCGGCGGCAGGCCCGACCGGCGGCCGGCGCTCGAGATCAGCCCGACCATGCCCGCCGAGTTGCCGGTGGCCTCCGATGAACAACCGTCGGACGGCACGCTCACCCACGCGATGCCGCCGGTGTTGGTGCAGCCGTTGACCGCCAGCGTGTCCCGGCGACCGGTGACGGTCGTGCCGATGTCGCCCAGGAAGTCGAGCGCGTCGGTCACCGAGTTGACCGGGATGGTGTGGTTCATCGCGGCGGGCAGGTTGGCGTGCTGGGACTGCTCGTCCGCCATCGACGCGACCACCGGCACGCCCCGGAAGTAGGCGGCGTCGACGGCCTGCTGGGCCTGCGGCGGGTTACTGATCGCACCGAGCGCCTCCTGCACGACATCAGCGCCGCTGTCGAGCGCGAACAGCACTCCGGCCGCGAACCGCCCTCCCTCGGCGATGAACGAGTCCGACACCCGGACCGGCAGGTGCGAGCAGTCCACGCACATGCCGAACGCACCGGTGCCGTTGTGGGCCGCCGTGGAGTCCTTCGCCTCGCCGGTGCCGTGGCCGTACTCGACGTCATCCAGCGGGTTGTTGTCGTCGTTGAGGAAGTCCCACCCGGAGACGTCGTCCACGTAGCCGTTGTCGTCACCGTCGACCCCGTCGGACAGCGCGGGCGCCAGGATCAGGTCCTCGGGGTCGATCAACCCGTTGCCGTTGCGGTCGCCGACCCGCGGGTCCTGTGCGTAGTCGAGCGCCGACAGACGACCGTCACCGTCGGTGTCGTAGGGATCGGCCCCTGTTGCGGCGGGGAGCGGGGTCGGCAGCTCGCCACGATTCACGTACGTGGTTCCGGCCAGGTCGGCCATGGCCTCCGGGTCACGCCACTCGATACCGGAGTCCAACACCGCGATCACCGTGTCGGGCGAGCCGCGCTCGACCCCCCACGCCAGGTCGAGCGCTGCGCCGAGCTGGCCGCACAGCCGCTGCGGCGACCGGGCCGAGCCGGGATCGCGCCGCGAGGTGAACTTGTCCTCATCGGGGTCCCACTCCGACGGGAGCACCCCGGTGGGCACACCGTCGTAGCGCCAGCGGGCACAGTCCAGGTGCGCCGGCAACAGCGGCGACCCCTCCGCCGGCGGCGGGTCACTCAACGGCACGTTCAACGGCGTCGACGGCAGCAGCGAGCACGCCGTCACCACCGCGGTCAGTGCCACCAGCGGCGCGGCCAGCAACGTTCGACGCATGTCCGATCCCCCTCCGTCACTCCCCCCGGGGCGACGTCTCGGACGCTACCGGAACAGGTTTCGGCGCTGCCCGGATCCTGCATCCGACCGCTCGAGATGCACGCCCCGGCCTGCGGCACCACTCGTAGGGTGTCGCCATGAGCACCGACCTGCTGGCCTTGTCCGAGTCCATCATCGACGGCACGGTCTCGATCGACTCCCGCCACCCCGTCGCGATGTTCGGCACCACCGAGCTGCACGAACTGGGCGACGGGCTCGCCTTCATCGAGAGCTTCGCGAACGTCGACCGCGTTCGACGTGGACGGACGTCTGCTGTTGATCGACGCCGGCGGCATCCTGGCCGCAGGGAAGGTGCACGCCGCCATCCGGCGGCTGGACCGACTCGCCGCTCGACACCGCGGTCTACACGCACGGTCACGTCGACCACGTCTTCGCCGTGCCGATGTTCGACGCCGAGGACAGCTCCGTGCGCCCGAAGGTCGTCGCGCACGAGAACGTGCCGCGCCGCTTCGACCGCTACCAGCTGACCAACGGCTACAACGGCTGGATCAACCAGCGGCAGTTCCAGCTGCCCGAACCGATGTTCCCGCGCGACTTCCGCTACCCCGACCAGACCTACGAGCGGGACCTGACGCTCGACGTCGGTGGGATGCGCGTCGAGCTGCACCACGACAAGGGCGAGACCGACGACGGCACCTGGGCGTGGATCCCCGAGCGGTCCGTGCTGTGCACCGGCGACCTGTTCATCTGGGCCGCCCCCAACTGCGGCAACCCCCAGAAGACGCAGCGATTCCCGTGGGAGTGGGCCGTGGCACTACGTCGCATGGCCGCACTCGACGCCGAGCTGATGCTGCCCGGTCACGGCCTGCCGATCGCCGGGCGGGACCGGGTGCGCCATGTCCTGACCACCTCGGCAGAGCTGCTCGAATCGCTCCACGACCAGACGCTCGAGCTGATGAACGCGGGAGCCACGCTCGACGAGCTGATCCACACCGTGCGTGCACCCGCCCACCTGATCGAGCTGCCGTGGCTCCAGCCCGTCTACGACGAACCCGAGTTCGTCGTTCGCAACCTGTGGCGGCTGTACGGCGGCTGGTACGACGGCGACCCGTCGACACTGAAGCCGTCACCCAAGGCCGACCTGGCGGTCGAGCTGGCATCACTCGCCGGTGGGGCGTCGGTGCTGGCCGACCGCGCCGCCGAGCTGAGCGCGGCGGGTGAGCACCGCATGGCCTGCCACCTGGCCGAGCTGGCCGGCGACGCCGCTGCCGACGACCCGGCGATCCACCGGCTCCGGGCTCAGGTCTACGCGGCTCGGGTCCGCGACGAGCGCTCGTTGATGTCCAAAGGCGTGTACCGCTGGGCACAACGCGAGTCCGAGGCCGTTGCCGAGAGGGCAGAGGCCGACCAAGCGGAGCTCGACTGATCTCGGCAGTGCGGCCAACTGCCTGCTGATCAGCGTGCGGTTGGCGGGCCGGTGCAACACTGGTCGGCGTGATCGTCGGGAGTGGCGCCTACAGGGCCGGCAAGCGGGTGGCGGAGTGCCAGGAGCCGGGAGGCGCCGCGCAGTTCGCCGAGTTCGCCTCGGCTGCGAACGGTGACGGCGAGTTCGTCTGGTTGGGCCTCTACGACCCCAGCCCTTCCGAGCTCGCCGCGGCCGGCGTGGCGTTCGACCTGCACCCGCTCGCGCTCGAGGACGCCGAGGTGACCGCGGAACGACCCAAGGTGGATGTGTTCGGCGACACGCTGACCGTCGTGCTGCGACCCGCCCGCTACGTGGATGACATCGAAGAGGTGGAGTTCGGTCAGATCACCCTCATGGCCTCACCTGGCCAGATCGTGGTGGTCCGCCACGGCGACGCGGTGCCGCTCACCAACCTGCGCACACGCATGGAGGCCGACCCGGAGTGGCTCGCACAGGGCCCGGGCGCCGTGCTGCACGCCGTCATCGACGAGGTGGTCGAGGCCTACTCACCGGTGCTGGCGGGTATCGCGGATGACATCGTCGAGGTCGAGACCACCGTGTTCTCCCCCAGTCGCGACAGCCCGACCCAGCGCATCTACGACCTGAAGCGTGAGGTGCTCGAGTTCGGCAAGGCAGCCATGCCCCTGGCCGACGCGCTGGCGAAGCTGAAGGTCCTCGACCACCCGGTGCTCAACGACGAACTGCGGCGCTACTTCGCGGACACCACCGACGACGTCCGCCACGTCGTGGACCAGGTGGCCACCGACCGCGAGCTGCTGACCGGCGCACTGGAGGCGAACCTGACACAGGTCTCGGTGCGCCAGAACGAGGACATGCGCAAGATGTCGGCCTGGGTCGCCATCCTGGCGGTGCCCACGATGATCGCCGGCATCTACGGGATGAACTTCGACCGCATGCCCGAGCTGAACACCGAGTACGGGTACTACGTCGTGATGGGAGTCATCGCAGCGATCTGCCTCACGCTGTTCCGACAGTTCAAGAGATCGGGCTGGCTGTGAGCACATTCGGTCGCCCTGCGCAGCTGCTGCGGTCCAAGGTCCTGCACCCGCTCGCTCATCACGCCGCCACCGCGACCGTCGCGTTCAGCCGCCAGGTGCTGCGCTACGCGTACATCGGCGTCCCCGACGCCGAGCGGCTGGGTTTCGCGACCTTCGGCGACCGCTCGATGCTGCAACAGCCCTACGCCGTGTTGATGGGCGCTGCTGGAATCGCGGTCGGCGCCGACACGCTGATCTCACCCGGATCGATCCTGGCCGCCTCGCCCGAGTGGGAGTGGACACCAACCGACGGTCCCATCGTCTCGATCGGCTCACGTGTGTGGGCCGCCCGTGGCCTGTCGGTCGTCGCGCACCGCCGGGTCGAGATCGGCGACGACGTCTGGTTCGGCCCCGACGTGTACATCACCGACGCGTCCCACGACATGGAGCTCGACCCCGACCATCCCGACCGGCCGATCGGTCAGCGGATGGAGGCCGCCCGGCCGGTGCGCATCGGCGCCGGCTCGTGGATCGGCACCGGCGTCGTCGTCTGCCCCGGCGTCACGGTCGGCGAGCGGGTGGCGGTCGGCGCCAACTCGGTGGTCAGCCACGACCTGCCCGACAACTGCGTGGCGGTGGGTGCCCCCGCCAAGGTCGTGCGAGAGCTCGCCGACAGCTGACCGGGCACCGGGGACACCGGGGGCCGGCACGTGGAAGAGTGCCGAGGTCCCATCGAAGGAGCACCCCATGGCCACCATCCTCATCACCGGCGCCGGATCGGGCTTCGGCCGAGCCGCTGCGATCGCGCTCGCCGGCCGCGGTCATGACGTGATCGCCACGACCGAGCGGGCCGACCAGGCCGACGCGCTGCGCGCCGACGCGCCCGAGCTGCGCGTCGAACAACTCGACATCACCACCGCCGATGTCGAGAAGGTCGATGCCTGGGACATCGACGTGCTGATCGACAACGCCGGTGCCGGCCAGTTCGGCCCCCTCGCCGAGGTACCCCAGGACATCGTCCGGCACCTGTTCGAGGTCAACGTCTTCGGCACCCTGGCGGTCACCCAACGGGTGCTCGCCGGCATGATCCCGAGGGGCTCGGGCCGGGTGATCATCGTGTCCTCGATCGCCGGCCTGATCGCCGCACCGGCGACCGGGCCGTACGCGATGACGAAGCACGCACTCGAGGCGATGGGCAAGACGATGCGGGCCGAGCTCGCCCCGCTCGGTATCGACGTCTGCCTGTTGAACCCCGGCCCGTACGACACCGGGTTCAACGATCGGATGGCCGCGTCCATGTGGACCTGGTTCGGCAAGGACAACCTGCAGGCGCCGACCACCGAGACCTTCGAGCTGGTCCAGGCGTTCGTCACCACCGACCAGCGCGACCCCGTCGAGGTCGTCGACAAGCTCGTCGAGCTGGTGGAGGCCGAGACGACCGAGGAGAACAACCTGGTGCCGCCCGACGTCCTCGGCTGAGACCCGGCCCGACATCCTCGGCATCACCGACACCCCAACCCCCAGCACCAGCGCCAGCGCTGGCGCTCTGGCCGCGTCGTGTGTCGATGCCGCGCACACGTCGGGTGGCCCGACGCCGAGGCTGGTCCGTCACCCCGGATGGTGGGGGCTGGACCCGCTGGACCGCCCCCGTCGGCCACTCGCCCCGAGGCCAACACCATCACCGACAACGCGCCGGGTCCGCCGCCGAAGGAGCGCTGCGACCAGCAGCGTCGCTGCGACCACTCCCACCGCCACCACCACGGGCATGGAACGGCCGCGTTCGACTGCAGGGTCGATGACCCGTGTCGGGTCCGCCGCGTCGACGGTGACAAGGCGCGTCGCACCCACCGGCGCGCACCGGGAGCTCCGCTTCGTGCCCGTCGCCACCTCGAGCGTCCGGCCCTCGAGCTCGAAGCGGTACGTCGGGCCACAGACGGTGTTGCCGCCCTGGGTCGTGCGCCCCTCATCGACGATGACGGCCTCGAGCGTGACGGGCCGGGCGAACGTCGAGGAACTCACGGCCGGGTTGCGGTCGTTGAACCAGGTCGCCGCAACGACCACGCCCAGGATCGCGAGTGCGGCGGTCAGCAACGCGAACTGAGGTCGTTGGCGCGGCCCTCCCACGCCCAGAGACGTACCTGGCACGGATCCAGTATGGCCGCCGGTCAGCGCCGGGCGGGCCCCGACGCAGCGCGTCCACCCCGGCCGAGCGGCCCGTGCCAGACTCGCCGACCATGGGGACCGACGACGAGCCGACGCTGCAGATGGATGCCGCCGCGCTCGACCAGTTCATGTTCGCTGCGTTCGGCCGGCCGCTCACCTGGACCATCGAACGCGTCGACCTCGACGGTGTCCGCGTCCGCCAACCGACCGGCGACGGCGACTCGCGCCCGGGCGGCACGGTGTCGGGACCCACGCTCATGTCACTCGCCGACGGCGTCGCCTACATGGTCGTGCTGTCACGCATCGGACCCGCAGCCCTGGCCGTCACGAGCAACCTGACGATCAACTTCCTGCGTCGACCCCGCATGGTCGACCTGGTCTGCGATGCCCGGCTGCTCAAACTCGGTCGCAGCCTCGCGGTGGTCGACGTGCTGCTGTACTCCGACACCGGCGAGCCCGACGCGCTGGAGCGTCCCGTCGCACAGGCCACCGTCACCTACTCACTCGCACTGCTCGACCCACAGGGGGGACCCACATGAGCATCCTCGACAGCTTCCGCGTCGACGGGAAGGTCGCGCTGGTCACCGGCGCAGGACGCGGCATCGGCCGCGCCTCGGCGATCGCGCTCGCCGAGGGTGGGGCCGACGTCGTCATCGCCGCCCGCACCGCCGAGCAACTCGACGAGGTCGCCGGACAGATCCGCTCGATCGGACGCCGAGCGGTGCCGGTCGCGTTCGACGTGATGGAGCTCGACCGCCTGGGCGAGCTGGTCGATGTCGCGGTCGGCGAGCTCGGCGGTCTGGACCTGCTGGTCAACAACGCCGGCGGCTCGATGCCCAAGGCGCTGTTGGACACCAGCGTGCGATCCTTCGAGCGGGCCCTGACCTTCAACGTGACCACGGCGTTCGAACTGACGAAACAGGCCGTCCCCGCCATGTTGGAGCGCGGCGGTGGCTCGGTGGTCAACATCTCCTCGGTCGCAGGGCGCATGCCGGACCGCGGGTTCGCGGCCTACGGCACGGCCAAGGCGGCACTGACGCACCTGACCAAGGAGATGGCCTGCGACCTGTCGCCGCGCATCCGGGTCAACGGCATCGCCGTCGGGTCGGTCGCCACCTCGGCGCTCGAGATCGTGTTGACCAACGACGAGTTGCGCACCGCCATGGAACAGAACACGCCGCTCAAGCGGCTCGGCGAGCCCGAGGACATCGCAGCGGGCGTGCTGTACCTGTGCTCACCGGCGGGTTCGTACATGACGGGCAAGCTGCTCGAGATCGACGGCGGTCTCGTGTCCCAGACGCTCGGTCTGGGACTGCCGGACCTCTGAATCGACGCACCGTCCGGCCGCTGCGTCACACCTCGTCGAGCGGGCGGCGGTCATCCGCTGTCGGTTGACGTCCGATCCTCAGCGGCGACAGCTCGGCATCGACGAGCAACACCCGTTGGAGCGCGAGGGTGCCGGGAGGGCCGCTGGGACCCTCGCCCGCGGACCACGACTCGAACGCCGACCAGACCGACCAACTCGGCACCGAGCGCAGCACGACCACTTCGTCACGTGCGCGCATCGCGGTGCGGAACAGTCCGACCAGTTCCATCCCGAACCGACCGGCCACATCCTCGCGGTCCTCAGCCACGACATCGGCGAGTCGGCCCGCCCCATCGACCTCGGTCGTGATCAGCTCGTGGACATAGGCCACCGCCCCGGTGCCGCCCCGCGCACACCAGTGCTCGATCCCCGGCGACGCGTCATGAGCGACAAGGACCCGGTCGGTGCCGCCGGTGCGGAACGACGCGGCCTCTGCCCACCAGCGCGCCAGCATCGGATCACGATGCCCGGCCCCCACCAGCTCCACCGAGAAGTTGTGCGCCAGATCGTCCCACGAGTCGTACTCCCAGAGATTGGCCACCTGGGGCCAGCGTCCGGTGGAGCCGACGAGGGAGAACACGCCGAAACACCGCTGACGTCGCAACGGCCCGCCCTCGGGGCACCAGTTCGCCGTCATGTGGTGCTGGTAGCGGGCACGCTCGGTGCCGATGACGTCGACGAACTCATGGATGTAGACCCGAGGCACGATCCGAGCCTACGAGGGACGCGCCCGCACACGCCCCGGCACCCGTGCCGACCGACGAGGCGGGCCGTGGCGCGAGGTTGACATCGGTTCGCGTCTCGCCCGAACGTGAGGTCATGCCCCCACGCGGCCCGCTCGCCGACGGGCCACCACCGCATCTCCTGCAGGTCACCGAACCTGCGCTGTCCGGATTCGGTCTGCGTGAGATCGCACGGATGGCCGCTGTGATGGCCGTCATCGGGGGGTACGTCGCACGGTCCGCCCTGGTCGCGGTGCTGCGACGCCGTCCGGTTCGCCCCGCCATGGCCGGCGGCGTCATCGACGGGTTCATCTCGCTGGGCCCGACCTTCGTCAAGCTCGGTCAGGTCATCGCCTCGTCGTCCGGCATCTTCCCTGCGTGGATGGCGGGCCCGGCGCGCCGCTGTCTGGACGAGGTCCCACCGTTCCCGACCGCCCTGGTGCGCGCCACCATCGAAGCCGACCTGGGCGCGCCGATCGATGAGCTGTTCGCCAGCTTCGATGACGTCGCGGTGTCGGCCGCGTCGATCGGCCAGGTGCACGCGTGCACCCTTCACGACGGTCAGGCTGCAGTGGTGAAGGTGCAACGCCCGGGGCTGCGCGAAGCCATGACCCGTGACCTTCGGGTGTTGCACGGCGTCGCCGCGCTTGCGCACCGCACAGAGTGGGGCCGCAGCGCCAACGCGCTGGGCATGGTCGCGGACCTGAACCGGCTGACCGCCCGCGAGCTGAACCCGGTGCTCGAAGCGTGGAACCAACAGCGGTTCGGCGACCAGCTCGCAGCCTTCGGCGACAATCGACACGTCACCGTGCCCGAGGTGTACTGGGAGCGGTGTGGGGCGCACACCATCTGCATGGAGCGGGTCCA
The DNA here is from genome assembly GCA_963714875.1 of uncultured Microthrixaceae bacterium. GTDB lineage: Bacteria > Actinomycetota > Acidimicrobiia > Acidimicrobiales > Microtrichaceae > JBAOHV01. The sequence goes on from CAVQQI010000002.1 coordinate 228,963, forward strand.
CGGCATCCCGATGGATGACTTCGACGGAATGGTTGCCCGCGGCATCGACGGGCAGTTGGTGCTGCGGCGCGGAGCGAAGGCGTGGGTCGAGGCGGTCCTGGTGCACGGGCCGTTCCACGGCGACCTGCACGCCGGGAACATCTGGGTCCTCGACGACGGCCGGGGGTGCTTCCTCGATTTCGGGATCATGGGCGAGCTCGACGAGGAGTGGCGCCAGTTGGCACGCGACCTCTACTTCACCTGCGTGTTCGATCGGGACTTCACCCGGGTCGCGGCCGCCTATCGCAGGGTCGGGGTGTTCCCCGACGGCGCGGGCACCGACGAGGAGATCGGCGGGCGCATCGCGATGATCCTGGGCCCGCTGCTCGATGAGGGAATGGGGTCGGTGCGTCTGGGCGACCTGATCGCATCGCTGGTGCAACTCATGAAGGACTTCGGCGGCACCCCGCCCCAGGAGCTGATGCTGGTGGCCAAGCAGCTCCTCTACATCGAGCGCTACACCGCCCGGCTGGCTCCGGACTATGCGGTGGTCACCGACCCGTTCCTGGTGTGCAACGTCTTCCCCGACGCAGCCGCCGCCCACCTCGCGGACGGTGGGACGCCGTTCCCCGAGTGACCCGCAGCGCACCGACTGCGGATGAGAACACGTTCTCGTTCTGTCGTAGGGTTCCGGTCGCGCTGCGCCGCCGAGACGGCGCCGAGTGACCCGCAGCGCACCAGGACCAAGGGGGACGAGTGGCCGAAGCAGCAGCACCCGCAGTACTGACCGAACGCCAGGGACACCTGCTGATCGTCACGCTCAACCGCCCGGAGCGGAAGAACGCGATCAATGGCGAGATGCTCGTCCGCATGCTCGACGCGTTCACCGAGGCCGACACGAACCCCGACATCCGAGCACTCGTGCTCACCGGAGCGGGTGGGGACTTCTGCTCCGGCGCGGATCTCAAGGAGATGGCCGGCGGGCACCAGGGTGACGTCGCCCCCGGCGAGATCGACGTGCAGGCCCGATTGGCGGAGGACCCCGACCTGCCGTGGAAGGCGCTGCTGCGCTCCTGGCAGCCGGGCGTCCCGATCATCCTCGCCGCCGAGGGTGCCGCCATCGCCGGCGGCACCGAGCTGCTCGGCGCCACCGAGATCCGCGTCGCGGGCGAGTCCACCAAGTTCGGCATCTCCGAGGTGCGCTGGTCGCTGTACCCGATGGGCGGATCGGTGGTCCGCATCCCGCGCCAGATCCCCTACACCGTCGCCTGTGACCTACTGCTGACCGGGCGCCACATCTCGGCGCAGGAGGCGCTCGACCTGGGCCTCATCGGCTACGTCGTGCCCGACGGCGAAGCGCTGGCCAAGGCCATCGAGATCGGCCAGGAGATCTGCTCCAACGGCCCGCTCGCGGTGAAGGCGATCCTGCGCACCCTGCGCGAGACCAACGGCATGCGTCAGGACGAGGCGCTCGAGCACGAGTTCACCTACGGCTGGGACGTCTTCGGCTCGAACGATGCGAAGGAAGGGCCCCGTGCGTTCAAGGAGAAGCGCACGCCCAACTTCACCGGCACCTGACCACGCTCACGCCTGACCACGCTCACACCTGACCCCGAGGGGGACCATCCATGAAGCTCGGACTGCAACTCGGCTACTGGGGTCAGATGCCCTCGCCCGACTGGGTCGACCGCGCGGTCGTCGCCGAGGAACTCGGGTTCACCTCGGTGTGGACCGCGGAGGCGTGGGGCTCCGATGCGCTGACGCCGCTCGCGTTCCTGGCTGCACGAACCGAGCGCATCAAGTTGGGCACCGCCGTGGTGCAGCTTGCGGCACGCACCCCGACCGCGACAGCGATGTCGGCCATCACGCTCGACTACCTGTCCAACGGGCGCTTCATGCTCGGTCTCGGCGTCTCCGGCCCCCAGGTCGTCGAGGGCTGGTACGGCCGGCCGTCGGACAAGCCGCTCGCCCGCACCCGGGAGTACGTCGAGATCATCCGTCGCGTCGTCGCTCGTGAAGAGCCGCTGAACTTCCAGGGCGAGTTCCACCAGCACCCGTACTCGGGTCCCGGCAGCGCCGGACTCGGCAAACCGCTGAAATCGATCGTGCACCCGCTGCGTCGTCACATCCCGATCTACCTGGGCGCCGAAGGGCCTCGCAACGTCACCCAGACCGCCGAGATCGCAGATGGCTGGCTGCCGCTGTACTACTCGCCGTACCGCCAGGACGTCTACGCCGACCAGCTCGCCGGCGCCGCGGACGACTTCGAGGTCGCCGCGCTCGCTGCGTTCATCCCGACCGAGGACGACAAGCCCGAGACGATCGAGGACGCCCTGGCTGGCACTCGGGCGATGCTCGCGTTCTACATCGGCGGCATGGGGGCCAAGGGCCAGAACTACCACACCAAGCTCGCCGCCCGGATGGGACTCGGCGAGCAGGCCGAGAAGATCCAGGACCTGTTCCTCGACGGCCGCGGCGACGAGGCGGTCTACGAGGTGCCCGTCGAGTTCGCGGACGAGATCTCCCTTGTCGGAACTCGCGCCAGGATCGCCGACCGGGTAGCCGCGTGGAAGGACTCGGCGGTGACCGAGATCCTCATCCACGCCGGCAGCCCGGAGCTGCTGCGCACCGCGGCCGAGATCGTCCTGCCAGCCTGAGCTGACCGGCCGGTCAGACTCCGACCGGTGATGCTCCCGCGGTCGACGAGGGAGCGACCTTCGCCCAACCGAGCTCGCGCTCGGCGAGCAACGCCACGTCGAACAACTCGGCGTCACGATGGTGTGCTGCCAGGACCTGCATGCCCACGGGCAGTCCGTCGAGCTCACCAGCGGGGATCGACACCGCTGGATTGCCGTAGATGTTCGAGATGATCGTCAGGCCGCCCATGGTCACCAGGTCGGGCACCTTCTCCACCACCGCATCGATCAGCCAGTTCGCCATCTTCGGGAACGCGCCGTTCGCGACCCTGAGACTGCCCATGAGGCCTCGGAACGCGAGGCGGGCCGCCGGCGAGGACTTCGCCTGGTCGAGGAACGTGTCGGTCGGGCTGCTCGTCGTGGCATCTGCGGCAAAGGCAGGACCGGGATTGGTCGCGGAGATGATGTAGTCGACCTTGTCGAACGCCTCCGCCATCGCACCGTTCGCCTCGACCCGTTGCGCCTCAGCGACTGCAGCGGTGTGGAGGTTGTACAGCGACTGCGACAAGGTCACTCCGAGGGCGATCTCATCGGTCAGATCCCCCGCACGCTCCGGCCACAGCGGGCCCAGTTCGGGCAGCAGGGTCGACAGGTTGCCCATGGCCCATTGCGCGGCCAGGTTCGGCAGCACGAGGGAGATGTCGACCTCGACCATCCCAGCGGCGGCGATCAGCTCTGACGCTCTTGCCCGCACCTGCTGTTCGACTCCGGGCTCCAGCCTCACACCGGCGATGGACGGCAGCACCGCGACGCGCTTGCCCTTCAGCTCGGTGGCGCCGAGGTTCTTCTCCCAGTTGCCGGGGTTGGGAAGCGACGAGGGGTCCCGCGAATCGATCCCGGCACACACGTCGTAGTAGCGCGCGGCGTCGCGCACCGAGCGGGACATGCAGCCGAGCACCACGGTGCCGGGCCGGAAGAAGGCGTGGGGACCACGGGAGATCCGCCCGTAGGTGCCCTTCATCCCCAGCAGACCGCAGTAGCCGGCGGGGATGCGGATCGAGCCGCCGCCGTCGCCACCGCTCGCCAGCGATACCAAGCCACCGGCCACCGCCGACGCACTGCCGCCAGAGGAACCGCCTGCCGTCCGGCCGTGCCGCCACGGGTTGTGACACACGCCGTTGAGCTTCGTCACCGAGACGTTGAGCCCGCCGAACTCCGAGGCCGTGGTCAGACCCACCGGCACTGCACCGCCGTCGCCGATGAACTTGTCGACCACGGCGCTGTTGTGGGAAGCGACGCGGTCCTTGAACAGCAACGACGCCTGCGTGTCCGGCCAGCCTTCGACCTGCTCGAGCTCCTTGATGCCGACCGGCACCCCACCGAACGGCTTGGACAGATCAGCCGTCGCCGCCGCTGCCAGGGCACGCTCGGGGTCGAGGTGGGAGAAGCAGTTCAGGTCGCTGGCATCGATCGCGTCGAGGGTCGCCTGCAGTTCTTCCTTCGGGGAGCGTTCCCCTGCCCGGAACGCGTCGACCAGCGAACTTGCATCATCCAACCACGGTGTATCAGCCATCGGGGAAGTCTGCACCGAAGGCTGTTCCGACCGCCATGCTGCTCTGAAGCAGCTTCAGCACGGCAACCATCGCCGCACCGCGGTCGGGTCGCCGCCACGGACCGCGCCCACCGGAGCGCAGCGGTCGGGTGGACACCACCCAGCGTGAGTGTCCTCCCGGGTTCGTACGCTGGTCGAGCGCAGCTCGACGGCCTGCTCCGAAGGCCTCCTCCCCACGACACACGTCCCCAACGAGGAGCGCCCGCCATGCGCACGAGCCGACACGACCATCAGCTGAACGAGGACCGACAGACCGGGGTTGACCATCCCGGCGGTCTCCGCACTGCAGTAGCTGCTGCACGTCCAGGTGGGAGAGCACCACTGCTCCTGGTCGAGCGGATCATCGCGTTGGGACGCGGGTGGTCGCGCCGGCAGCACGAGTTGTGCAGACTCCTCGCCGACTACGACCTGTCGGGCGACTGGGCGTTCAGCGGCGCCGTCACCTGCAGCAAATGGGCAGCAGACGCTCTCGAGGTCGAGGCCGGCACCGCACGCGAGTGGCTCCGCGTGGGCCACGCGCTACGTGAACTCCGCGACATCGACGCAGCGTTCGCCGACGGTTCCCTGTCGTTCAGCAAGGTACGGGCACTCACCCGCCTGGCCGTGGACCACCCGGACCGGCAGGCCGAGCTCGTGCAGCTCGCTGTCGGCTGCACCGCTGCGGCCCTTCCGTGGGAGTTGGCCCGGTGGAGCTCGTCCGAGGAGGACCCCCTCGAGCGGGACCGTCGACACCGCCGGGAGATGTCGCTGTCCGTACGGACCGAGCCCGACGGCTCTGCACTCCTCACCGCTCGCCTGCCGCCCGTCGACGCCGCTGTCGCAATGGCCGCGATCGACGCGGGCCGGCGCCGTGACGTCGGCGTCGAGCGACTCACCGTTCAGCGCGCTGTGACCACCAAGAGTGGCCAGGAGCCGACCGCGGAACGACGTCCGCCACCCAGTGCGAGACGACCTTCCCTCGCTGCTCGACGGGCGGCAGCTCTGGTCGGTCTGCTCGCAGACGACGGCTCCGACAGCACCGCCGCCAGACCCATCGTCAGCACCGAACTGCTGATCCATGTGCTCGGCGATGGAGCGCGGTTGTCCGACGGCACACCGATCGCGGGCCACCTGGTCGAGCAACTCGCACCGGCGGCCTTCTTCCGGGCACTCATCCACGACGCAGAACGGCGCCCGATCAACGCCAGTGGGCGCCAACGGCACCCCACCACTCGTCAGCAACGGGTGGTCAGTGCCAGAGATGACCACACCTGCACGGCTCCCGGCTGCGACTCCCGCCAGTTCCTGGAGGTCGACCACGACCCTCCCTACGAGGTGACGAAGAGGACGGTCGTGGACGAACTCCGTCTGCTCTGCGGGGCCCACCACCGTCAGCGACATGGGCCCGATGACGCATCCTGATCCAGATCGAGCCTCGATCCGGTGGGTCGCACCGAACTCCGACCGACGGCGGAGCTTCTGTTGTGCGGGCGGTTCACTGCGGTGTCCCCGGGCGCTGGAAGAATGGCGCCATGCCACGCCAGACGCAGCTCTTCGACGGTGACTTCGCGCGTGAGGTCATCGAGGTCCCCGTCTCCGCCGAGCTCGGCGAGTCCTTCCTGTCGTATTCCCTGTCCGTCATCACCGCTCGGGCGATCCCCGACATCCGTGATGGCTTGAAGCCGGTCCAGCGACGGATCCTGCATGCCATGGCTGACATGGGGCTGCGACCCGACCGCCCGCACCGCAAGTGCGCCGGCGTCGTCGGCGAGACGATGGGCAAGTACCACCCGCACGGCGACGGCTCCATCTACGACGCGCTCACGAAGATGGGACAGGACTTCAGTCGGAACGTCACCCTGGTGGATCCGCACGGCAACTTCGGCAGCCTCGATGACCCGCCGGCTGCGTACCGCTACACCGAGTGCCGGCTCACACCCGCGGCGGTCGACATGCTGGCGGAGATCGACGAGGACACGGTCGAGATGCGTTCGACCTTCGACGGCGAGCGCGAAGAGCCGATGTATCTCCCTGCACGGCTGCCGAACCTGTTGGTCAACGGCACCTCGGGCATCGCGGTGGGTATGGCGACCAACATGCCGGGCCACAACCTGGCCGAGGTACGGGACGCCATCAGGCTGGTGCTCACCAAGCGCCGACCGAAGCCGACCGTCGAGGAGCTGATGGCAGTCCTGCCCGGACCGGACTTCCCCTCCGGCGGCATCGTCGTCGACGACAACATCGCTGAGGCGTACCGGTCCGGTCGCGGCAGCTTCAGGATCCGCGCAAAGGCTGAGATCGTCGACCTGACGAGGGCGCGACAGGGGCTGGTCATCACCGACCTGCCATACCAGGTCGGTCCCGAGCGGGTCGTCGCCCGGATCCAGGAACTGGTGCGCAGCGACAAGATGCCCCTGGTCACCGACATCAAGAACACCTCGGACCGCCACACCGGCCTGCGCATCGAGATCGAGCTGCGCCCGGGGGCGAACGCGCGGGCCGTGCTCACCGAGCTGTACCGCCAGACACCCCTGGAGGAGACGTTCGGCATCAACAACGTGGTGCTCGTGGATGGCAACCCCACGACCGTCGGCCTGTACGAGCTGTGCCACCACTACATCGAGCACCGCCTCGATGTGATCCGCCGGCGCACCCAGTACCGACTCGACCGGGCCGAGCGACGGCTCCACCTGGTCCAAGGGCTGCTCATCGCGCTCGACGCCATCGACCTGGTCGTGTCCATCATCCGCTCGTCCCAGGACGTCGCCGAGGCAAAATCACGTCTCATCGACGAGCTCTCGCTCAGCGACGTGCAGGCCGTGCACATCCTGGACATGCAGCTGCGTCGGCTGACGGCGCTCGCGAAACTCGAGCTACAGGCCGAGGCGGACGAGCTCCAGTCGATGATCGACGAGTTCACCAGGATCCTGGGCTCCGAGCAGCGACAGCGGACGATCGTTGCAAAGGAGCTCGATGAGTTGGTCGATGCCTACGCCACGCCCCGGAGGTCGACGATCGTCAGCCCTGACCACCTCGACGACGTCACGATGGAGGACGTCGCTGCCGTGGCCGCCGCGAACCGCAGCGATGACCCGTGCGTCGTGGCGCTGTCGCACTCCGGGATGCTCGGGCGGGAGCCGGTCGAGGGTCCCAAGCCGGCGACCTTCGGCCGACACGACGTCCTGGTGCAGCGCGTCGCGACCACAACCCATTCGCAGCTGTGGGCGCTGACGACGCGTGGTCGCGTGCTGCCGACCACCGTCGACGCCGTCGCCGAGGTCACCGGGCGCAGCCGTGGCACCGCCGCCGGCGAGTTGTTCGCGCTCGACAAGGGCGAGGCGGTGCGGTTGCTGGTGAGCGCTCCGCCCGCGGGAGCGGAAGAGCCGCCGCCACTGGTGGTGGTCACAGCACAGGGGCTGATGAAGCGGCTCGCGATCGCCGAGATCGTCGGCACCCCCGCCGGAAGGACTGCCATCAAGCTGAAGCCCGGTGACAGCATCGTGGCGGCGTTCCCGGCACCTGATGGCCACGATCTGGTTGCGGTGGCGTCGAACGCACAGGCGATGCGCTGCGACGCAGCGGCTGTGCCCGTGCAGGGTCGTGGCGCCGCTGGCGTCACCGGCATGAAGCTGACCGACGGAGCGGTCGTCGTCGGCGCCGGCCCCGCCGACGACGAGCAGACGATCGTGTTGACGGTGACCGACATGCAGACCGCCAAGGTCACCGATGCCTCTGAGTTGCCGACGAAGGGCAGGGCGACCGGCGGCGTGCGCATCACGAAGTTCCGCAAGGAGAAGCGCCTGGAGTGGGCCTACGTCGGCCCGGAGCAGGGGCTGCTGCTGGTGGTCGGGACGGCGGACTCGCCTTCAAAACCCGATGCCTCCCCCGAGCCGCTCACGATCCAGCACACCGCCCGCGACCTGGTGTCGAAGGCGACGAGGCGCAGGTTCCTCGCCGTGGGCATCGGCCGATGGTGACAGAGGCCGCGAGCGCTAGGACGGCGATCGAGTCCGACATCGTGGTGGTCGGCGCGGGTACGGCTGGTGCCGGCGTCGCCCTCCAGTTCGCCCGGCGGGGTCGGAGCGTCATCGTTCTCGAGCAGCGAGCGGCCGACAAGGGTGGCGCCCGCTGGGACAACGGGATCATCCCGTGGCAGTTCGAACGGGCGGGCCTGGCGCCACCCGCTCCTCCCGAGTGTGGGCCGGCGGGCGGGGCGACGGTGATGGTCGGGCCCGACGGCACCAGCTTCCGCGTCCCGAGCAACCCGGTGCTCGCCACCGACATGCGCCGACTCGGCGCGCGACTCCTCAACGACGCTGTCTCCCATGGCACCAGGGTGATCGGCCATGTCCGTGGGCTCCGGGCGGAGCTGAGCGACGGGCGGGTCCGAGCACTGACCTGCGCAGCGGAGGGACAGCGCCCACTACGCATCAGCGCTGCGCTGTTCGTCGACGCGAGCGGACGCTCGGCTGTACTGCGCCACCAGGTTCCCGACCTCGATCGGTGGTGCCCCGACGTCACTGCGACAGGGTTGTGCTCCGCCAGCCAGTACGCCCACGACGTGGCCGACGCGTCCGGCGCCCGTGAGTTCCTGGCCCAGCACGGTGCCGAACCGGGCGACGCAGTGACGTTCGTCGGCTTCGCCGGCGGGTTCTCCGCGTTGTCGATCACCGTCTCGGCCGACCTCGACGAGGTGGGTGTGCTCACCGGCACACTCGGCGACCGGAGATTCGGCACCGGGCCGTCGATGCTCACCCTGGCACGAGCACAGCGACCATGGATCGGCCCGCCCCGCTTCGGGGGAGCCGGCCTCATCCCCCTGCGCCGGCCATACGCACGATTGACCTCGCCGGGGCTCGCACTGGTGGGCGACGCCGGGTGTCAGGTGTTCCCCGCGCACGGAAGTGGGATCGGCATCTCCCTCGTGGCGGGAGCGATGCTCGCAGAAGCGACGGCCGAGACCGAAGATCCGGGCGACGAGCGAGACCTCTGGAGGTATCAGGCAGCCTTCCAGCACGAGTTCGGCGGCACGCTCGCCGGCTACGACGTCGTCAGGCGACTCAGCTCGAGGCTCGGTACCACCGGGGTGTCAGAGATGTTCCGGGCCGGACTGGTGGGGCCCAGTTCGACGCTCGCAGGGCTGCGCCAGACATGGTGGAACCCGCCGCCGAGCGAGCTGCCACGCCTGGCCGCCGCCGTGGCGGTCCGTCCACATCTCGCCGCCAGGGTGCTCCCAGCACTCGCGCGGTCATCGTTGGCGCACCGGGTGTACCAGCAGTACCCGCAGGCTCCGGACCTGGTCGCACTGCGACGGTGGGAGCGGCGGTCCGACTCGCTGCTCGGCGCCGCCGCGGTCTGATCGGTCCGACTGGCGACTCCGCCGAGGACCGTCCGACTCACGATCGCCGGGCGGCGACCACCTGCCCGGGAGGTGCCGCCGGGCGGCGACCTTCACCGAGGGTGTCGGTAGCGCGTGATTGACTTGTCGGGCCATGGCGACTCCCAGATCGACGTCCACGAACCGGACCGTGCACACCTACGACGAGAAGAGCATCCAGCTGCTGAAGGGGCTGGACGCTGTGCGCAAGCGCCCCGGGATGTACATCGGTGGCACCGGACCCGAGGGTCTGCACCACCTGGTGTGGGAGTTGATCGACAACGCTGTCGATGAGGCCGCAGCGGGGTTCGCGAACCTGATCGAGGTGACGCTGCACCGCGACGGCTCGGTGGAGGTCGCTGACAACGGTCGAGGTATCCCGATCGGACGCAAGGACGGCAAGCGCACCGCGCTCGAAGTGGTGTTCACCGAGCTGCATGCGGGCGGCAAGTTCGGCACGGGGGCCTACTCCTCCTCCGGGGGCCTCCACGGGGTCGGCGCCTCGGTCGTCAACGCGTTGGCGGCGAAGGTCGTCGCCGAGGTCGACAAGGACGGCGCCACCCATCGATTGTCGTTCGTCGAGCAGGTTCCCGGCCGCATCGACGACAAGGGGACCTTCAAGCCCGGCTCGACGCTCGAGAAGGTCAAGAAGATCCCGCCGAAGCGCACCGGCACCCGGGTGCGTTTCTGGCCCGACCTGGAGATCTTCGACCCGGGCCTGGCGATCGAGCACGAGCTGGTCCGCGACCACTGTGCACAGGTGTGCTTCCTGGTACCGGGGCTGAAGGTCCGTCTGGTCGACAAGCGGGGTTCGACACCGCGGGAGCCCGAGGAGTTCGTGGCCAAGGGCGGCCTGGCGGACCTGGTGGAGTCCCGGTCGATCGGCGAGGCGGTGACCGAGGTCGTCACGCTGCATGGCACCGGCACGTTCGAGGAGAAGGTGCCGGTCGAGGGGCGGATGACGTTGGTGGAACGCACCTGCACCGTTGACGTCGCCCTCCGATGGGTGAAGGGCTTCGACACGTCGGTCAGCAGCTTCGTCAACACGATCCCCACCACCGAAGGTGGAACGCACGTCGCCGGTTTCGAGCGGGCCATGACCAAGGTGACCAACGATGTGCTGCTGGCCGGCGCCAAGAAGCTGGCGAAGCTCGCGAAGTCGGGCAAGGACCGCGCCGAGAAGGCCGACGTGCAGGAGGGTCTGGTCGCTGCGGTCAAGGTCACGTTCCCCGAGCCGCAGTTCAAGGGGCAGACCAAGCAGGAGCTGGGCACACCGCCGGTGCAGTCCATCGTCTACGAGGTCGTCCGCGACGGGTTCACGAACTGGATCGAGGGCGGCGGGCGCAAGACCCACGTCGCAGCGGTGCGCGACAAGCTCACCCAGGCGGTGCTCACCCGGGTGTCGACGAAGGCGAACCTCGACCTGCGACGCAAGGCCGCCAACCTCGCGTCGGGTTCGATGCCGGACAAGCTCGCCGACTGCCGTCGCCACGGCGTCGACGCTGAACTCCTCATCGTCGAGGGCGATTCGGCCGCCGGGCCCGCGAAGGCGGGACGCAACGCCGAGTACATGGCGGTCCTGCCACTGCGCGGGAAGGTCGTCAACGCCGGCAAGTCGACGCTCAAGCAGGTGATCGACAACGCCGAGGCCCAAGCGCTGTTCTCGGCCATCGGCGCCGGCTCCGGAAAGGACTTCGACCTGGACTCGGCCCGCTACGGGCGCATCATCATCCTGTGCGACGCCGATGTGGACGGCAGCCACATCCGGTGTCTGCTGCTCACGTTGATCTACCACTACATGCGTCCGTTGCTCGAGGACGGCCGGGTGTTCGCGGCGCAGCCACCGCTGTACACCGTGAAGGTCGGCGACCAGGTGGTGCACGCCTTCTCCGACGAGGACAAGGAGCGCCTCACGGGCGAACTGACCACGGGCAACCGGAAGGCCGAGAACCTGCAGTGGGTGCGGTTCAAGGGGCTCGGCGAGATGGACGTCGAAGAGCTGGCGGTCACCTGTTTGGACCCCGGCACCCGCATCCTGCGACGAATCACGATGGACGACGCCCAGGCAGCCGGCGACGCCGCTGAGCTGTTCGAGACCCTCATGGGCAGCGACGTCGCTCGGCGTCGCCAGTACCTGCTCGACAACTCCGAACTGGTGGACCGCGACGCGCTCGATGTCTGACGGGGCGCTCCGACCGACGTCGTCGAGGAACTGACCCGCCCGGGGCTGCTCGACAGTGCGAACGCCTCCCGGTACCTTGCCGGTTTCGGGACACCGAGTCGGGGGACGTTGAGACAAGTGTCGGAGGCGGGACGACTCATCAAGGAGGATGGCCCCAGACTCGGCCACATTCCGTCCTTCGACGGGTTCCGCGGCCTGTTCGTGCTGCAGGTGGTCCTGTACCACGCGCTGGTGACCGACTTCCTCGAAGGGTCACCGATCATCATCGACTGGTTCTTCGTGGCCAGCGGCTTCCTGATCACCTCGCTGCTGCTCGACGAGCGCCACTCCACCGGCAGCACGAACCTGCGACGCTTCTACCAGCGACGGGCCCTACGGCTGTTCCCCGCGATGTACCTGATGATCGCGGTTGCCACCGTGCTGTTGATCATCGCGGTGAACTTCGTGCCCGCCGCCCGGGAGTCGCTCGGCAGCTGGTGGATCGAACCACTCGCGGCGGCGACCTACTGCTACTACATCGTCGCGGCGTTCATGCCCGGCACGCTGGACGGCGTGCTCGGGCACACGTGGAGCCTCACCGTGGAGGAGCAGTTCTACTTCATCTGGCCGCTGGTGTTCCTGGCTGCGGCACGCCGCAGGCGACGCAGCACGGACATGAAGCTGATCATCGGCTCGGTGCTGTTCGTGGTGGTCGTCATGGGCACGAGGATGCTGTTCCAGTCCGACATCGTGGTCCTCACCCCCGACGGGGCGGTCTTCACCGACGAAGGCGATCCCACCTGGCAGGGCGTCGTGTATCGCCTGGCCTCCGCTCGACCCGACATGATCGTCTACGGCTGCCTGCTCGCGTTCGTGAACCGGGCGATCCCGCGTCCACTCACCGAGCAGTGGCGACGAGGCGTGGCGATCGGCGGCGCCGCTGGCTGGATCGGGTTCTTCGCCTTCATGATCCTGGGGAACCGGGTCGCCGGTTTCGAGCTGTTCGGCGGGCCGATGTACCAGGTGTGCCTGCTGTTGCTCGCGCCCATGATCCTCGACCTCTACCTGCGCCAGGAGAGCTGGGTCAGCCGAGGCCTGTCACATCCGGTGCTCAAGTGGCTCGGTGTGCGTTCCTACGGGATCTACCTGTGGCACATCCCGGTGCTGTTCTTCTTCCTCGCGGCGATGGACGGCGTGTACGGCGCCCGACGGCTGGCGCTCGGGCTGATCGCCTCGGCGCTCGGCGTGCTGGCCGGCGTCGCGTCGTTCCGGTTCATCGAGCAACCGTTCCTGCGCATCAAGGACCGCAAGTACCAGCGACCTCAGGGCCAGGCGGTCGAGACCCCCAGCGACGCCGGGGGGACGCCCAAGTGAGCACGGAACCGCTCCAGGGCCGGCCGACCGTCGCCGATCGCCTCGCAGGTCCCACGATGAGGAAGCTCGGCTGGAATCCCGCGCTGGACGGCGCCCGGGGAGTGAGCGTCCTGCTGGTGATGTCGTTCCACTTCCTGGTCCAGATGACCGACCTGCTCGACGGCACCCCGATCCTCGTCGACATGTTCTTCGTGCTCTCAGGATTCCTGATCACGACGCTGCTGCTCGAGGAGCGGTCATCCCGGGGTGCCATCTCGCTACGCGACTTCTACCTCCGGCGTGTCTTCCGCCTCTTCCCCGCGGCCTACACGCTGCTCGCCGTGTTCACGCTGGTCGCCCTGGTACTCGGCGGCGAGAACCGCGGCCGCCTGCTCGCCGAGGCCCTGACCGCTGGCCTGTACGTCTACAACTTCTTCATCGCCTGGACCGGGGTCGAAGGACAGGTGCTCATCCAGCTCTGGACGTTGTCGCTGGAGGAGCAGTTCTACTTCGTCTGGCCGTTGCTGCTGATCGGCGCGTTGAAGGTCGGTCGGCACCGGCGGATCCCGCTCCTCATCGGAGCGATGGTCGCCTTCGTCCTGATCCTGCCCGCGCTTCGAATGGGGCTCGAACCCGAGCTCGGCGGGCGCAACTTCGAGTCGTTCGTGTTCGGACTGGCGATCATGCGCCCGGATTCCCTGGTCCTGGGTTGTCTCGCCGCCTTCCTCTTCAGGATCGAACCGACGCTGGACTCGCCGGCTCTTGAGCGATGGCTTCCGCGGGCCGGCACCATCGCACTGGCGATGTACGCAGCGACGTTCCTTCTCGGCGGATTCGGACCGTTCGAGCCGTTCCTGTCGCCGTTCTACAACCTGACCGTGTTGGCGATGCCACTGTTCGTCCTGGATCTGGTGCGACGTCCGGGGGCACGTTTCGCATCACTGCTCGCGCACCCGATCTGCGGATGGTTCGGCAAGCGGTCCTACGGCATCTACATCTGGCACCTGTTGCTCTACTTCCCGATCCAGGCGTTCTTCAACGATGTCTTCGCCGGCCGAACCCGAATGGCGACCCTGGCGGCCTTCCCCTTCTCCGTCGCGGCCACCATCGGGGTCGCAGTGCTCTCGTGGAACTACGTCGAGACGCCGGCGCTGCGCATCAAGCAGCGCTACTCCCGCAACAGCTGAGCGCTGCGTGGTGCTGACGTGAGCCGAGTGGTGGTGGGATCGCCGGAGCGCGACACCGCCGATGCCGACGTCGTCGTGATCGGAGCCGGCATCGTCGGGCTCGCGACCGCCGTCGCACTGCAGCGGCGACACCGCGGGGCACACGTGGTGGTGATCGACAAGGAGGACCGGCCGGCACGCCACCAGACCGGCCGCAACTCGGGGGTGGTGCACTCGGGTCTCTACTACCGACCGGGTTCGGCCAAGGCTCGCCTGGTCCAGACGGGTCGGGGCGAATTGGAGCGGTACTGCACGGAACGCTCGTTGCCCTACGAACGCTGCGGCAAGGTCGTGGTGGCGACCACGAGCGCAGAGGTCGCGGCCCTGGGACAGCTCCAACGGCGCGCCGACCTCAACGGCGTCGAGGTACGCCGGATGGGCCCGCGTCAGCTGCACGAGCGCGAGCCACACGTCCGAGGAATGGCTGCCCTCCTCGTGCCTGCCACGGCGATCACCGACTACGGCGCTGTGGCCACCGCCTTGGCCGACGACGTGCGGGAGGCCGGCGGCGAAGTGCGCACCGGTGTCCGCGTCGATCGGATCGAGCGCTCCAGCGAAGGGGGTGTCGTCCTGCTGAGCGAGGGTCCTGTTCGGATCAGGGCGCGGTGGTTCGTGAACTGCGCAGGACTCCACAGCGACCGCCTCGCCGGGCGAGCGGGAGCCACCGGGCAGCATGGGAGCGTGTCGATCGTGCCGTTCCGGGGCGAGTACCACGAGCTGGCACCGGCGGCTCGACACCTGGTTCGCCACCTCGTCTATCCCGTGGCGGACCCTCGTTGGCCGTTCCTCGGGGTGCACATGACCCGGATGGTCGACGGGTCGGTCCATGTGGGCCCGAACGCCGTGCTGGCGCTCGGGCGCGAGGCCTACCGGGGGGGAATCGTGTGGCGAGACCTCGCTGCGTTGGCCGCCGACCGCGGACTGTGGCGGCTCGCGACGCACTTCTGGCGAACCGGAGCCGAGGAGCTCGTGCGCTCGAAGTCCCGGCGGCTCCTGCTCAGGGACGTGCGACGGCTGTTGCCCGACGTGGGGGCCGCCGACCTGCTTCCCGCCGGCGCCGGCATCCGCGCACAGGCGTTGACCGAGGAGGGCCACCTCGTGGACGACTTCGCGTTCGCCACGTCGCGCCGCGGTGTGCACGTGCTCAATGCACCATCACCAGCTGCGACTGCGTCGCTGGCGATCGGGGAACTGGTCGCCGGGGAACTGGGCCGGCTCATCGAAGCCGGAGGCTGACGGCTCGACGGGCTGAGCCCCGGGGTCTGGAGGGCTGGAGGGCTGGAGGGCCGGACGGAGCGGCCTCCAGGTGTGGGCGGACGCGGAGACGGAGGACCACAGGGGGGTGGGTCCTCCGTCTCGAGCGCACTGCGTGACCGGGGGAGGTTCACGCGTGCGGCATCAGTTCCCGATCACTCGGGGAGAGCGTTGCTTCAGGCCGCAGCAGCAGACTTGGCCGAACGCACCGGAGCGGTGCGGTCCAGCAGCTGGTCGGTGAGGGGCTGGGCAGCCTTGGCGGCGGCGATGGCCACGGACTTGTTGGTGCTGACCAGCTTGGTGGCGAACTTGGCCTGGTTGTCGATGAGCTCCTTGGGGGTGGGGAGCTGCTCGGCGAAGGGCACGGCGGGCACCTGCGGTGCACGGGCGACGACGTAGTCGACGACGGTCGACACGGCGTTGGACAGCGGGTCCTTCGTGTTGGTGATGGCGGTGATGATCTGGTCCTGGACCTCGGTCACACGGTCGAGCACTGCGGTCATGGGTCCTCCTGGGGACGTTGGGTGCTTGCTGATGTGCTAACTGTAGCAAGCACTGCTGCCTCCGTCAACACATCTGCTCGCGAAAGTACGCAGATGTGATGACGGTCACTGCCGTCCTGATCGGGACTTGTGGCTGCCACCCGGGCGGCCGACACTGTCGGCGTGGATCTTTCGGGGGCGACGAGCACAGCATCTGCCGCGTCAGGGGCGCGCTGGCGATCCGACCCCGGTGCGCTCGTTCCGCTGTTCGCAACGGTCGCTGCGCTCGCGGTCCTGGTCGCCAACGCGGCAGGGATCGCAACGGGCGACGACGGCGTCGGCTATCGCGCCATCGCCGACTCGCTGCTCGCCGGCAACGGGTACGGCTACTTCCTCGAGGACCCCGTGACGGTGTGGCCACCGGTCTGGCCTGCGCTGATGGCCGCCGTCGCCTGGCTCACCCCGCTCACCACCCTCGGCGCGGCGATCGTGCTCAACGCGGCCGTCGCCGCCGGCGTGGTCGTCGTCGGCAACCGGCTCCTCAGGGTGCTGGTCGACGATCCGCGGATCGTCCTCGCCGGGACCGCGGTGCTGGCGCTCGGGCCGTCGACGATCGGGCTCGGCCACGTGCTGATGACCGACATGGCGTTCGCGCTCGTGATGATGATCTGGATGCTGACGTTGCTGCGGTTCCGGCGCACCGGCTCGCTGGCGGTCCTGATGGGCGCTGCGCTGCTGGCCTGGGTCGGGTTCGGCCTGCGGTACGTGGGCCTGGTGCTGATCGCGTTCGGTGGACTCTGGCTGCTGCTGGATGCTCGGCGTGGCATCGTCGAACGGGTCCGCAACGCTGCGGTCTACGGAGCGGTCGCTGTCATCGCGCCGATCGCATGGATGCTGCGCAACAACTCGATCGACGGCACCTTCACCGGCGAGCGCAACCCGTCGGCCCGCGGGTTGGTCGACAACGGCTTCGACGTGGCGGCGACCCTGGGACGTTTCCTGCTGCCGGGGCTCGGCAACGGGCTGACCAAGATCTGGGCGGCGGTCGGCATCGTGGCGCTCCTGGCCGCCACGTGGCTGTCCTGGCGGGTCCTGCGGACTCGGCCCGGGGGCCCCGTGCCGGGCAGCGCAGACGCTGGCGAGGACGCACGGCGCGTCCGGCCCCGCGACGTCACGCTCACGACGGGATGCTCACGCCACGGCAGGCCCTCCGCCGGGTCGTCGCTCTGGCGGGTGGGCCGGTCGGCCTGCTGGCGACCTTCGCGGTGCTCTACCCGCTCTACATGCTCTACGTGCGGACGACGACCGCTCTGAACCAACTCGACCTGCGTCTGCTGTACCCGGCCTACTTCCCACTGATGATCCTGACCCTCGCGCTGCTGGAACGGCTGCGTCGCCTCGACGCCACCGAAACGTCCGACCCTGCTGTCGACACGCCCGACACCGCCGGCGGCAGCGGCCGGTGGCAGCGGCGTGGCGTGGTCACCGCCGCGGCCTGGTCGGTGCTGAACGTGGCTGCCGGATTGGTGGCCGTGGTGGCGTTCGCCGCGGGCCACCCCTACTTCAACGGCAACTACGAGTCCGACGTGTTCGTCGACGTGCGGGCCAATCCGGCCATCGCGGCGCTGCCCGACGGGTGCCGGCTCTACTCCAACCTGCCGAACGGGCTGTACCCGGCCTACGAGGCGCTCTGGAGTCCGGAGCGGCGAGCACTCGAATCCAGCCGGGAGGTCGACGACCTCGCGGAGATCACCGCCACCCTCGGCGACACCCCGTCCTGTCTGGTCTGGATCGACGAACCCCCGGTCTACGGTCACCTGTGGACCCTCGACCAGCTCGAGCAGCGCCTCGACCTGGAGCCCGTCTCGAACGACGGCAACGTCTCGACCTACAAGATGCGCGCGCCCACCTGAGACGACATCGGGTGCCATCCGCCACATGCACTGGCGGGTGACAGACACTGTTCGGGTGCGTCCACGCTTCAGTGTGGTGATCCCCGTCCGTGATCGGGCCGATGTGGTGGGTCGGGCGGTCGCGAGCGTTCTTGCGCAGACCTTCGCCGACGTCGAGGTCGTGGTGGTCGATGACGGGTCCACCGACGACAGCGTCGCCGCGGCACGAGCGGTGTCGGACGGTCGGGTCCGCATCGTCGCCCAGAACGCGGCCGGTCCTGCTGCGGCCCGTCGGTCGGGGGTCGAACGAGCCCACGGCCGGTGGATCGCGCTGCTGGATCCCGACGACGAGGTCGCCCCGGGATGGCTCGCCCGCCTCGGGCGGCTCGTCGACGCGACCGATGCGGTCCTGGTCAGCTGCGGCGGCGAACAGCTCCACGACGACGGCTCGTCCACCACCATCGGGCCGGCCCCCCTGCGCGCAGGGCGAACCACGGACCCCCGAAATGCTCCGGTGCTGGCCTGCTTCCGGCCCGGCGCCTTCGCGGTTCGTCGGGATCTCCTGCTGGCCGACGGTGTGATGCACCTCGCCACGTTCGACGGTGCAGACGACCCCGACCCCGACCCAGACCCCGGCCACGGCGACTCGCTGGTCGCCGTCGGCTCGCGCCTGGTCGCCCACATCGATCGACTCGGACTGCAGATCGCAGCGACCCCCGAACCGCTGGTCCGCTGGAACGCTCCCCCGGCGGAGGCGACGCCGGAGGGAGAACAGCTGCGACTGCGCTGGGCGTTGCAGTCACTCGACGCCTCGTCCCGGACCCCGATTCCCGACGCCGAACTGCTCGTGCGATCCGCGACGGTCGGAGCGATCGCTGCGGTACGGCTGGGCGACCACCACGAGGCTCGCCGCCTGTTCCGACTCGCCAGGAAGGTCACACCGGAGTCCCCACGACTGTGGGCACGATGGCTGGTCAGCTGCGTCCCGCCCCTGGCGAGCCGGGTCTGGGCGCCGGTCGAGCCATCGCCGGGCGCCGGCGAGGGGCCTTGTGCGGACGAGGGCACGGTCGAGGCCGGCGAGGGTCCGGGCGAGGAGCACAGCACCGCGAACGCCGGCATCGCTGTGCTGCGAACGGCCTCGGCCGGCGCTGAGGTCGACAACTAGGCTCCGATCACGGCGTGCGCAGGTGTCCGCGCCGGGAAGAGGCCTGAACATGAGCGGCGGAGCCGACACGATGACCCAGACCGCAGCTGCCGGGGCGATCGATGCCGTGAAGCTGTACGGCGAGGGCGACACCGAGATCCGCGCCCTCGACGGCGTCACCGTGTCGTTCGAGCGCAGCCGGTTCACCGCGATCATGGGCCCGTCGGGTTCGGGCAAGTCCACGCTGATGCACTGCCTGGCGGGGCTGGACCAGCTCTCCGACGGCCGGGTGTACCTCGGCGACACCTACCTCGACGAGCTGTCCGAGTCGCAGCTGACCGAGCTGCGCCGCGACCGCGTGGGCTTCGTCTTCCAGGCGTTCAACCTGATCCCGACCCTGTCGGCGATCGAGAACATCACGCTGCCGATGGACCTCGCCGGACGGAAGCCGGATCAGGCATGGGTCGACCAGGTCATCGACACCGTCGGCCTCCGCCCTCGGCTCGGGCACCGCCCCAGCGAGCTCTCCGGCGGCCAGCAGCAGCGGGTCGCCGTCGCCAGGGCCCTCGCCAGCCAGCCCGAGATCGTCTTCGCCGATGAGCCCACCGGCAACCTGGACTCCCGCTCGGGCAGCGATCTGCTCGAGTTCATGCGGCACGCGGTCAGCGACCTGGGTCAGACCATCGTGATGGTCACCCACGATCCCTCCGCCGCAGCGCACTCGGACCGTGTGGTGTTCCTCGCCGACGGACACATCCGTGACGAGATGATCGAGCCCACCGCACCCAAGGTCCTCGACCTGATGAAGCGCCTCGGAGACTGATCCGCACATGCTCAAGGTCGCACTGAAAGATCTGTTCGCGCGCAAGCGCCGCCTCGTCACGACCGGGTTGGCGATCATCCTGGGCATCGCCTTCCTGACGGGCACACAGTTGCTCTCCTCGGCGCTGCGGGACTCGATCGAGGGTCTGATCGGCGACGTCTACGACGGCATCGACGCAGTGGTCCGCTCGCCCGACAGCCAGGACACCCCCTTCGGCCAGCCGATCCGTGACACCGTGCCGGCGTCGCTCGTGGACGAGGTCGCAGCGGTCGACGGCGTGCGGACCGCCGAGGGCTACGTCGAGTCCACGGGGCCCCAGCTGTTGGACTCCGACGGCAAGGTCTACGGCTCGGCGGGGTTCGGCCCCCCGACGCTGGTCTACAACTGGATCCAGGACGAGGGTCTGCGAACGGGCGTCCTGACCGAGGGTCGTGGCCCGGAGGCCGACGACGAGATGGCCATCGACTTCACCAGCGCCGAGGGCATCGGCGTCGACCTCGGCGACGAGGTCACCATCATCACCACCCAGCAGGGCCGTGAGACCTTCACGCTGGTCGGCATCCTCGGACTCGGCGATGACGGCAGCGAGTCCTCCGGCGCCCGCCCCATGTTCTTCACCACCCCCACCGCGATGCGCCTGGCCGACCAGCCAGACGAGTTCAACTTCGTCGCCGTTGCCGGCGAGGAGGGCGTGACCCAGACGGAGCTCGCCGACAACATCGTGTTCGCCCTCCCCGGCCAGCAGGTGCTGACCGGCGACGCGTTCACCGAGGAGAGCCAGGAGAGCATCGCCGGATTCGTCGACATCCTGGGCACGTTCGTGTCGGTGTTCGGCTACATCGCGCTGTTCGTCGCGATCTTCATCATCTACAACACGTTCTCGATCGTCATCACCCAGCGCACCCGCGAGACCGCGCTGTTGCGGGCCATCGGCGCCCGTCGACGCCAGGTGCTCGCTGCCACCATGCTCGAGGCGATCGTCGTGGGGCTCATCGCAGCGCTCGTCGGCCTGATCGCCGGACTCGGGTTGGCGGCGGTGCTGCTGCGTCTGGTCGGCAGCGTGTTCACGGTGCGCAACTCCACACCACCCCTGACCCTCGGCGCGGTCGTCACCGCGCTCGTCGTCGGCGTGGTCGTCACCGTGCTGTCCGCGTTCATCCCCGCGCTGCGGTCGTCGAAGATCCCGCCGATCGCGGCGTTGTCGGAGACCTCGCACGACCGCTCGGATCTGTCGCTGTCGCGCAAGGTCTGGGGCGGGATCCTCCTCCTGGGAGGCGCCGCGCTGATCGGGCTGGGACTCGGCGACATCGGACCCAACCCGCTGCTGTTCGTCGGCATCGGCGCCGCGGCGGTGCTGCTGTCGGTCGCGGTCATCCTGGGCCCGCTCATCGCTGCACCGGTCAGCCGTGTGCTGGCACGGGTCATCAACCTGCGCGGCGGGATGGCCACACGCCTGGCCGGCGAGAACGCCGCACGCAACCCGAAGCGCACCGCCGCCACCGCTGCTGCGCTGACGATCGGCGTCACCCTCGTCGTCGTGATCGCGATCGTCGCCTCGTCGATCAAGGCGACCTTCGACTCGACGATCGCCAACTCGGTGAATGCCGACTACGTGGTGGCCACCGCATCGGTCACCTCGCTGGGTTCGATCCCCGAGACCCTGCGCGGCCAGGTCGCTGACCTGCCCGGGGTCACCGCCGCGAGCCCGGTGCGCTTCGGCCCGATCTCCTTGCTCGACGAATCGGCGACGGAGAGCCTCGACAGCTCGCCGACCACCGTGCCCGAGGGCATCACCGGTGCTGTCGGGACCGCGCCCGAGGGCGAGACGACCTTCGTGCTCGGCATCGATCCGGACAGCTGGTTCGACGTCGTCGACAACGGCGAGCTCCAGGGCTCGCCCGACGAGCTGACCGAAGGAACCATGGCGGTCAACCAGCGCTACGCCGAGGAACGGGGTTGGGAGTTGGGTGACCAGATCCCTGTCTACTTCGCCGCCACCGGCCAGACCGACCTCGAGGTCACGGTGCTGTTCGACTCGAACATCGGTCAGGGCGACATCTACCTCCCGCTCGCGACCTTCACGCCGAACATGCTGCCGATCTTCAACTCCGACGCCCAGATCTACGTCGAGGCCGCCGACGACGTCGACATCGCTGAGCTCGGCGAGGAGCTCGACGCCCTGATCGCGGATCTGCCGACGGTCGTCGTGCAGGACCTCGAGGAGTTCACCGAGGCACAGACGGGCCCCATCAACACGTTCCTGACGATCGTGTACGGCCTGCTGGGGCTGGCGATCATCATCGCCCTGATCGGTATCGCCAACACGCTGTCGCTCTCGGTGCTGGAACGCACCCGAGAGCTCGGTCTGCTGCGTGCGGTCGGCATGTCGCGCCGGCAGCTGAAGCGCATGGTGCGCACCGAAGCGGCGATCATCGCGGTGTTCGGCACACTGATCGGCCTGGTCATCGGCATCGTGTTCTCGATCGCGTTGACCATCGCCATCTCGGCCGACACCCCCGACCTGTTCACGTACAACCTGCCGGTGGTCCAGCTGGTCGTCATCACCGTGGTCGCCGCGCTCGCCGGCCTGCTGGCCGCATGGCTGCCGGCCCGACGCGCCGCCCGCCTCGACGTGCTCGAGGCCATCTCGTCGGTCTGATTCCGACCAGCAGCCCCACCCCGTCCCTGCGGTCACGCCGCCTTTGGAGCCCCCATGTCGCTCGATCTGTCGAACCTCCCGACCAGCACGCTCGAGTTCCTCGCGGAGTACCACCTGGCGACGCTGACCACGTTGCGCGCCGACGGCTCACCCCACGTCGTCCCGGTCGGGTTCTCCTACGACCCTGCCGCCCGCCTGGTGCGCATCATCACCCGGGCGGGGTCACAGAAGGTCGCGAACGCCCGCCGCGGTGGGCGGGCGGCGGTGAGCCAGGTCGACGGCGGTCGGTGGTTGACCCTGGAGGGCACCGTCGCCGCGACCGACGACCCCGACCGGGTCGCTGCGGCGGTGGCCGGCTACGCCGCCCGATACCGCGACCCGGTGGAGAACCCCGAACGCGTGGCGATCGAGATCAGCGTCGACCGGATCCTCGGGCGGGGCTGATCCCCGCAGGCGTGCTGAGGGCCGTGTACCAGGCGTTCACCGCATGAGCCTGGCGCGCAGCGCTGCGACCAGCGCGTCGTCCCCGAAGTACTCGACCGCCCCCACCGCGGGGCGTCCGTAGAGCACCAGCTCCAGATCCGACGCATGGGCCCGGATCGCCAGGTCACCCTTGGCATGCTCGTGGGTGATCTCGAGACCACTGGCACCGAGACCGACGAGCCACTCGCCATCCACGTCGGTGCTGTGCAGGTGAATCGTCGAACCCAGGCCCGGCGCATCGCTGACCGGGGCCAGGCCCGCCAACAGGAACAGCTCGTCGATCCCGTCGCGGGCGAGGTCGGCAGCCACCGGCTCGGCCGGGCCGACCGCGAGTTGGGCATCGACGCGATGGATGGCGAACTCGTGGGCGACGCGACGGACCACGAAGCCGGCGGTCTGGTCGGCCGGGTCGAACGTCCAGCACGGCGACGCCGCGGTGGTGGCTCGCAGCTCGGCGACCAGTTGACGGGAACGCGCCGCCAGCCAGTCGGCCTGCTGCGACGGTTCGTCACACTCCGGGAGTTCGGGCTTCGGGCGCCCGTCGGCATCGGCGAGCAGGTGGATCCAGAACCCACACACCTGACCCACGTGGCGGGCCAGGCCGAACAGGTCGTAGTCCGGACACGTCGGCACCCGGGCGTCGTGCGGCCCGGCGGCGACCACGGCGACGATCGTCGCCAGCTCCATGTCGGCGGCGTCGATGTACGCGCCGTGTTCCAATCGGGTGTCGGGTCCCTGGGCGTCCGAGGAGTCCATCGCCGCACCGTACCGGTTCACGCCGGGTCCGATTCACGCGTCGCGCGCCGCCCGCAACGCCACCGCAACACCCAGGCCGATCGCGGTCAGCGCCGCTGCCAACGAGACCAGCGCGAGGACCTGACCGATCAGATCGAAGCCGGTGAACAGCACGCCCGCACCTCCGGCCAGCAGCACACCGCCACCGACCCCCAACGGGCCGGCCGCGGCCTGGTGCGCCGCATACCAGGCATCGTCGGACCGGCGTGTGGAGGGGAGGCGCAGACCGACCCAGCCGTTCGGGCGCAGCGCCCGCTGGGAGCCGGCCCACGAGATCCACACCAGCGCGGCGCCGCCGAGCAGCAGCGCCGCGCCGACGAGCAGGCCCTCCACCGGTTCAGCTGACCTGGATGTCCGCGGCGGTCCAGTAGGCCCTCATCTCGCTGATCGACCCGTCGTCGTCGAAGGTGAACACATCGATGATCTCCACGGTGAACGTGGAGTCACCGATCCGGGTCACCGCCCGCAGCGGCACCGCGGCCCACGACCCCACCGCTCGGATCGGCCCCGTGATCGCCAGCTCGAAACCCTGGGTGCCGTCGTGGGTGCCGGCGAAGAAGTCACGGATGGCCGCACGCCCCACCCTGGCGGGCTGGTCGACCGGATCGGCCAGCACTGCGTCATCGGCGAACAGCGCGGCGATGCCGTCGATGTCGCCGGCGGTGTGCGCTGCTGCGTAGGCCTGGACGGCTGACTTCATGTGGTCGGTCGATGGCATCGGCGGATCTCCTCGCGGCGGTCCGCCGACAGTCGGCGAACGCCGGCAGCCTAGCCATCGCCCGAGATGGGCCAAGATGCCCCATGCCTGCACTGCGGACCGAGATCACCGAGATCGTCACCGGGCTCGGCATGCTCGGCGGCGCGGATGTGGACGCTGCGCTCGCACGGCGGCCCCCGGAGCTCGTCGAGGTCGACGACGCCACCTGGCAGCGCCTGGTGGACGCCCGCCACGACCGCACCCACGACCACGACTTCCTGGCCGCGTGGAACAACGGCCGGGCGTTCCTGGTGGCACGTGAGGGACTGCGGGGCCGAGTGCCGATCGTGGTCGAGTGGAAGGGCGGACACCGAGACCCCGGCGACGTCGCGGTGCCGTCGGACCTGCGCATCGATCACGTCTACCTGGTCAGCTGCAAGTACCTGTCGAACGTGTTGCACAACGCGTCGCCGTGGGCGCTGTTCGAACGACTGCTGGTGGGTGCGCACGCCCGACGCAGCGAGGGCGACTGGTTCGACACGGTCGCGCCCCAGCAGCACCAGGAGCTCTACCGGCTGGTCCGCCGGCGCTACGCAGCAGATCTGGCGCTGCCCGAGGCCGTGGCTGCGCTGAGCACACCGCAGCGACGCGAGCTGCGCACCCGCGTCCCGCGCGACTGGGACCCCGCCTGTGCCGGTGCGTACGCGGAGCTGGTGGCGCTCGCGTCCCGGGAATCCGCCCGTCGGTGGCTCGACCGGCTCGACACGCCACGGGCCCGTGACGCGATGGTGTGGCGCCTGCTACGTCTGACACCCGCGCCGTACTTCGTGCTGGGCACCGCTGCACGCGGCTCCATCCGGCTTCGGGTGGGCACCCCGTGGGACTTCAGCCGCGGCCACCGCATCCGTCGCTTCGAGGTCCGGCCCGGCGGCGGTGGCCAGGCGAGGGTGGAGTGGTCCGCCACGGTGTCGCGGAGGGAGCAGGGCGACGACCTCGAGGTGTGCGGGCACGTCGAGGTGCGCTGGAGCCACGGCCGGTTCGGCGGGCCTCCCGAGGCGAAGGTCTATCTGGACACCCCGCACGCCGAGGTGCCCGGCTACGTCCCGCTGGTCTGAGGGTCGCCCGACCGACGCGCCGAGGGCATCGGCTCACCCTCGGTCGATGCTGTCCGCCGGCGCGCCACCGAGGAACTGGCACCGCGGACACCAGTAGGTGACCCGGGCCAGCTCCCCCTCGGTACGACGACGGACCCGCTCACCGCAGCGCCGGCACGGCTGACCGGCGCGGCCGTACACGGCCAGCCCCTCGGGCACGGTTCGCCGGCGGGCGTTGCCGAGGTTCGCCCGCAACAACCGGCCGGCGGTGGCGATCAGCCGACGCCGTGTCGCAGGATCGATCGAGCCGAGCGGAGCGAACGGGTCGACCATCTCGTGCCAGCAGACGTCGGACTTGTAGACGTTGCCGATGCCGTTGCCGACACGCTGGTCGAGCAGCACCTCACCGATCGGCGTGGCGGGGTCCAGCCCGTCCATGCGGGCAACGCACTCCTCGATCACCTCGTCCACAGCGCTGGCGTCCCGGCACAGGTCGGGGCCGAGGTGCGCGACGGGGTCATCGACGGTGCCGGCGCGAGCGGTCGGAAAGGTGCGCACCACCGGCGCCGAGAAGCACACCGCCTGGTGCTCACGCACGGCGATCATGCACCGCATCAGGTGCGGCGGTGTGCGCCAACGCTCCCCCACCCGGTGGACCTGCCACGAGCCGGTCATGCGCATGTGGGTGTCCAGGGTCAGCCCACCGGAGAACCGCACCAGCAGGTGCTTGCCGACCGCTTCGACGACGTCGATGCGCTCACCGGCGCGGGGTCGCTGGCCGACCAGTCGGGGAGCTTCGAAGCGCTCCAGCACCTCGCCCTGCAGCACCGGGCGGAGCTTCGCCGCGGCGCGGTGGATCGTGTCACCCTCCGGCATGGCCGCTCCCGTGGTGTCCGGGCTACTTCAGCAACGCGCCGGCATCGACGGGCAGGGTCGTACCGGTGACGTAGCGGGCCTCGTCGGAGCAGAGCCACATGATGGCGTCGCTGATGTCGCCCGCATCGATCCACGGGGTGTCCAGCGCCTGCTGCGGGCGCAGGAACTCGCCGGCATCCTCGGTCGTGGGGTTCTCCAGATCCATGCGGACCAACTTGGGGAAGACGTCGTTGATGATCATCGGCGTGTGCACCGAGGTCGGGTGCACGGTGTTGACCCTGATGTTGTTCGGAGCCAGTTCCAGGGCGAGCGACCGCATCAGACCGACCACACCGTGCTTGGCGGCGTTGTACGCCGGAGAGCCGTAGAAGCCGCGCAGCCCGGCGGTGGACGATGTGATGACGATGGCGCCACCCTCGTTCTGTTCGATCATGCGGTTCACCCCGGCGCGCACGGTGTTGAACACTCCGGTCAGGTTGATCCCGATCGTCTCGTCCCACGCCTCGGAGGTGAGCCACTGGACCGGCCCGGGCGAGTAGGTCCCGGCGTTCGCCAGGATCACGT
This sequence comes from uncultured Microthrixaceae bacterium, assembly GCA_963714875.1. Lineage (GTDB taxonomy): Bacteria > Actinomycetota > Acidimicrobiia > Acidimicrobiales > Microtrichaceae > JBAOHV01. Next base: position 256,049 of record CAVQQI010000002.1, read on the forward strand.
CGAGCCGCCCGTACTTGTCCATGCCTCCCTTGAGCACCGCGCGCACACCGTTCAGGTCGCGCACATCGGCGACCTCGGCATGCATGGCGCCACCGGCGGACTCGACCCTGCGCACCGTCTCGGCCAGGTCCTCCTCGGTCGCCAGGGGGTAGGGCACGTCGGGCTGATCGGCGCAGACGTCGAAGCCGATCACCCGCGCTCCTTCCCGGGCGAAGCGGATCGCGTGCTCACGGCCCTGGCCCCTGGCCACACCGCTGATGAACACGACCTTGTCCTCGAAGCGCCGGTTCCGATCCACCATGTCCAGTCCCCCTCGATCCCAGCGATCTGACACCCCGTCAGATCATGCGGACATGGCTATCACAGCCCCCCACGGCCTCCCGGTGCACATCCACGACCGACCTCGCGTCGGCGACCGGCCCGGCTCGAGCAGCGATCAGCTGCCGAGCGAGAGGCCCTTGTAGCCATCGACGAATCCGGCGGTTCGCATCGCGTCGGCCCAGCCCGATGATGCAGCGGATCCGCCGTCGATGGCCTCCACCCGGAGCCGGCGGACCCGACCGGAGCTGACCAGGGTGCTGAGCACGCGGGGCCATCCAGGATGGTCGTCGGCGGCGGGGAAGGTCAGCAGCCGTTTGCCCCCTCGTTCCAGGTAGGCGCAGGCATGACCGTCGATGAGCACCACGTACGCGCCGACCGCCCGTGCGGTGTGCCCGGTCGACTGACGGCCAGGACAACGCAGCCCCGTAGGGCTGCGCCGGATCGGTGGCGGCCAGCACCCACTCGTCGGGATCCGCGCCGACCGGCACCGGCTCCCACGGCATGCGATGCCGGTCGATCGGGTCGGGCTCGGCGCCCGCGGCGGCGTCACCCGCGGCCCGCAACAGGTCGACCGCTCCGGGTTTGGCGAACTGCGCGGCGCCCAGCCCGTCGACGAAGTAGCCGCGACGCAACTGGCCGCGTTCCTCCAGCACCTTGAGCACCGGGTAGACCCCCGCGAAACCTCCCTCCGCCCCCTCGGCCAGCGCCATCTCACGGGTGAGCACGCCGTAGCGCTCCAACAGCTGCAGCGCTCGCTGGGTGACGGACTCGGTGGGCGACGGCGGGTGGGCGAACAACGATGCGGTCGATGACCACCGCCCTGCGGCCGCCGGCGGGCCGGCTGCAGACCCCCGGGCCATCCGGCGCCCAGCGGCTCCGGCGGGGCGTCGAGAGCGTGACCCCGACGCACCGCGCCGCACGCCCCCGGCGACCATGGCCCGCAGTGGCGTGAGCGCGTCGTTGGTGACCTCACCGGCCCAGACCAGGTCCCACAGCGCGGTCAGCACCGTCGCCTCGTCGTAGGGCAGGCGTTCGGCGGCCACCGCCGCCACCAGGTCGGCCCAGAACGATGCACCCCGCTCCACCAGGTGCTGACGCAGCACGGCATGGTGCCCCTGGTCCAGGCCGGCGTCGGTGGGATCGGCGGGCGGGGCGACCAGCGCTGCGACCTGGTCGCGGAACACCAGTCGGACGCGGCCGTCGTGCGCGCCGACCGACCCGGCGCCGATCCACACCACCTCGCCGCTGGTGCACAGCAGGTCCAGCTCCGGAGGCCGGTAGTCGGCCAGGCGCACGCCGAGCACGTCCTGTTCGAGCAGCGATGCCGGGATGGCGGCTGCCTGCAGCACGCCCACCACCTCGGCGAGTGCGTCGGCCCCTCGCCGCTGGGATCCCACGCCCTGCCAGCGAGGCAGGAACCGAGCGAGCGCGTCGGCCTCGACAGGGGCGACCTCCTTGCGCAACGCGGCCAGGGACCGGCGCCGCAGCTGACGCAGCACCTCGGCGTCGCACCACTCGCTCTCCCGGCCGCCCGGGCGGAACTCGCCCTCGACGACCTTGCCAGCGCCCGACAGGTCGGTCAGGGCGAGGGCCGCCACCTCGTGAGCGATGCCGAGCCGGGTCGCCAGCTGCGCCGTGGTGAACGGGCCGTGGGTGCGGGCGTAGCGCTCCACCAGGTCACGAAGCGGCGAGTCGACGGGCTCGGTGTACGCAGCCGGCAGCCCGACCGGTACGGCGACCCCGAGCGCGTCGCGCAGCCGGGCGGCGTCCTCGGCGGCGGCCAGGCGGCGCTCCCCGGCCACGCCGACCTCGATCGCCCGGCGTCGTTCGAGCAGCTCGGACGTCCAGCGGGCGGCCAGCGCGCCAGCGCCTGCTCCGTCGGCAGCCCCGTCACCATCGGTTGCAGCTCCATCGGACCCAGCCTCGTCGGCCGGACCGACTGCCGAGGCGGCGATGCGGGCGGCGAGCTCCTCGGGTGTCAACGGACCCAGCACCCGCAGCAGGTCGTGCAGCTCGTCGGCGTCGCGCGCACCGCGTTCGTCGGTGAGCCGCTGCAGTTCGAGCTCGACCCGATCGACGACCTCGACATCGAGCAGCGAACGCAGCTCCTCGGCGCCCAGCAGGTCGCGCAGCAGCTCCCGGTCGAGCGACAACGCCGCAGCGCGGCGTTCCGCCAGCGGCGCGTCGCCCTCGTACATGAACACCGCGATCCAGCCGAACAGCATCGACCGGGCGAACGGCGACGGTGACGGGGTGTCGACCGGCACGACCCGGATGCGGCGGCTGCGCACCTCGCTCAGGACCTGGCGCAACGCCGGCAGGTCGAACACGTCGTTGCAGCACTCCCGGGTGGCCTCCAGCAGCATCGGGAAACCGGGGTAGCGCGACGCGACGGCCAACAGGTCGGCCGCCCGCTGGCGCTGCTGCCACAGCGGTGTGCGTCGATCGGGCCGGCGGCGTGGCAGCAGCAGCGCCCGAGCAGATGCCTCGCGGAACCGCGCAGCGAACGCCGCGGTGGACGGCAGGGCAGCGACGACCTCGGCCTCGACCTCATCGGGGTCGGGCAGCAGCAGCTCCATGTCCAGCGCCTCCGCCGCTTCGGGCAGGCGCACGACGATCCCGTCGTCGCTCCACAGCACTTCGGCGCCGAAGGTGCCCGGCCCCACCTCGTCACCGAAGTGCTCGTCCAGCCGGGTGCGGATGACCGTCGCCCACGGAGCGTGCACACGCGCGCCGAACGGTGAGTGGATGCAGATGCGCCAGTCGCCGATCTCGTCACGGAACCGTTCGACGACGAGGGTGCGGTCATCGGGTACGACGCCGGTCGCCTCGGCCTGTTCGTCCAGGTAGGCCACCACGTTGGCAGCCGCCCGCTCATCGAGCGCGTGCACCTCGGCCAGGCGGACCAGTGCGTCGTCCGCGGGCATGGTCCGCAGCGTGCGGACGAACTCGCCGAGGGCACGCCCGAGCTCGGCCTCTCGACCGGGGCCGTCGCCGTGCCAGAACGGCATCTTGCCGGGCTGGCCCGGAGCGGGGGTCACGATGACGCGCTCGAAGGTGATGTCCTCGATGCGCCACGTCGACGCACCCAGCAGGAACGTCTCTCCCACCCGGGACTCGTAGACCATCTCCTCGTCGAGCTCGCCGACACGGGCACCGTCGGGAAGGAACACGCCGTACAGGCCGCGGTCGGGGATGGTGCCACCCGAGGTGACCGCCAGGCGTTGCGCACCTGCGCGGCCGCGCACCGTGCCGGCCAGACGGTCCCACACCACCCGTGGGCGCAACTCGGCGAAGTCCTCCGCCGGGTAGCGGCCCGCCAGCATGTCCAGGGTGTTCTCGAACTGCTCGAGCGAGAGCGCCGAGTAGTTGGCAGCACCACGGCAGAGCTCGTACAGGTCACTCACCTGCCACTCGTCGAGCGCGCAGGCCGCGACGATCTGCTGGGCCAGCACGTCGAGCGGGTTGGCGGGCACCCGGGTGTGTTCGATCAGTCCCTCGCGCATGCGTTGCACGACGACGGCGGCCTCGAGCAGGTCGGCACGGTGCTTCGGGAAGATGCGTCCGCGGCTGGGGGCGCCGACCTGGTGCCCGGCACGGCCGATGCGCTGCAGGCCCGACGCGACCGAACCGGGCGACTCGACCTGGACCACCAGGTCCACCGCGCCCATGTCGATGCCCAGCTCCAGCGAACTGGTGGCCACCAGCCCGCGCAGGTCGCCGCGTTTGAGCTCGTCCTCGATCATGAGTCGGCGCTCGCGCGACAGCGAGCCGTGGTGGGCCTTGACGAGCTCCTCACCCTCGATCGTGCTGGTCCCCACCCCCTCGCCGGCGTCGTAGCGAATGCCGGCGCCGAGCATCGCCGTCGGGGTCTGCCTCCTGGCGCTGTTCGAGCGCGAGCTCGTTGAGCCGACTGGCCAGTCGTTCGGACAGGCGGCGGGCGTTGACGAACACCAGGGTGGAGTGGTGCGACTCCACCAGCGCGAGCAGCTCGGGGTGCATCGACGGCCAGATGGACGCCCGCTGCGGACCGCGCAAGGGCAGCTGCCCGATCTCGGTTCCCTCGGGTGGTGCGACCGGCTGACCGAGCGCACCCATGTCATCGACGGGCACCACGACCGAGATGTCGAGCTCCTTGCGCATGCCCGCGTCGACGATCGTCACCTGGCGTGGGCCGCCCAGGAACCCTGCGACGACCTCGAGCGGACGTTGGGTCGCGGACAACCCGATCCGCTGGACCGCGGGGCGGGTGGCGGCCGGGACGGTGTCGGACGCTGCGGCCGGGGCTGCGGCGGGCACCGACGCGGTCGGCCCGGTGCTGTTGCGCGTGCGGATCAGGTGGTCCAGCCGCTCCAGGGTCAACGCCAGGTGCGCGCCGCGCTTGGTCGGCGCCAGCGCATGGATCTCGTCGACGATGACGCTGCGGACCCCGACGAGCGTCTCGCGCGCCGCCGAGGTGAGCATCAGGTAGAGCGACTCCGGGGTGGTGATGAGGATGTCGGGGGGCGAGCGCACCAGGGCGCGGCGCTCCGACGGGCTGGTGTCGCCGGTGCGCACACCCACCGTGGGCTCCACGAAGCTGGCGCCCAGGCGCTGCGCCGCCAGCGAGATGCCACGCAAGGGGCTGCGCAGGTTCTTCTCGATGTCCACCGCCAGCGCCCGCAACGGCGAGACGTAGATGACGCGGACACCCGGCTCCGGCGATGGTTCGGTGCCCAGCACGTCGATGGCGGACAGGAACGCGGCCAGGGTCTTGCCCGAACCGGTGGGTGCGCACAGCAGCGTGTGCTCACCACGGGCGATGGGGCCCCAGGCGCCCGCCTGGGCGGCGGTCGGCTCGGGGAAGGAGGTCTCGAACCAGGCTCGGACCGGCTCGGAGAAGGGCGCCAGCGGCGATGGATCCACCTCGGGACTGTACCGATGGCCACCGACACCGACCGGGCGGTCGCGCCCTTCGTCGCCGGAGCGGCCCGACGTAGACTCACGAGGTGAAGTCCGACCGCTCCAAAGAGTTCCACCCCGCCTTCGAGGAGTACTGCGAAGCCATCTGGGAGCTGCGGGAGGACGAGATCGACGTCATCCAGGCCCGTATCGCGGAACGGCTCGAGGTGTCGCGCCCCGCGGTGTCGGAGATGATTCGACGCATGGAGGCCGAGGGCCTCATCGAGCTGGGCCGCACGATCAGCCTGAGCGCCTCGGGGCTGGAGCTCGCGGAGCGTGTGGTCCGCCGGCACCGCTTGGCCGAGCGGTTCCTGACCGACGTGCTGCAGCTGTCCTGGGCCGACGCGCACGAAGAGGCCGGCAAGTGGGAGCACGTCATCTCCGAACCGGTCGAGCAGGCGCTCGCACGGGTTCTGGGCGATCCCACCACCTGTCCGCACGGCAACCCGATCCCCGGTGCCGGCTACCTGGCCCCTGACGCCCGGCCGCTGCGCGACGTGCCGGTCGGCACGCAGTTCACGATCAGCCGCATCCCCGAGGAGCTCGAGTTCGAGCCCGGCATGCTCGACTTCCTCGAGGAGCACTCGCTGCAGCCCGGTCACTCCGGTGTGCTCACCGTCATCTCGCCGGACGGCACCGCCACGGTCGAGGTCGACGGAGCCCACGTGGGCGTGCCCGCCTACGCGACCCAGCGCATCCTCGTCACCGCCTGAGTCGACGTCGCTGCGGACAGCGGCGCGTGCATGCTCACGGGTCGGCCGCCGGTCAGCTCCGCAGGACGTCGGGCAGCGGCCCGGCGTGCAGCAACGTCAGCCGTTTCGTGGACCGCGTCAACGCGACGTACAGCGACTGGGCGCCGCGTGCCGCGTCGGTCAGGATCCGGCCGGGCTCCACCACGATGACCGAGTCCAGCTCCAGGCCCTTCGCCAGCGACACCGGTACCACGGTGACCTGACGGTCCAGGCCCTGACGGGTCGCCCGGCCGTACTCGACCCCCGCAGCGGTCAGCGCCGCGTCGGCGCGGTCGGCCATGGCATCGGGGGTGATGACCGCGATGTTGCCGGCGCCGATGTTCTTGAGCTCCTCGCGCACCGTCTCGGCCAGCTGCCAGTCCAACACGTCGTCGTCGACACCGACGATCACCGGCTCGTCGCCGGTGTGGCGGATCGACGTCGGTGGCTCCAGACCGGGCGCCGCCAGCGGCAGCACCTTGGCCGCCAGGTCCATGATCGGCCCCGGCACCCGGTACCCGATCGTCAGCTCGGCATGACGCGGCGGACGCCGTTCGGGCAGGTGCTGGAGCACCGAGGGCCAGTCCGTGTGCGGCCACGACCCCGTCGACTGGGCGATGTCACCGACGATGGTCATCGAGCCGTTCAGGGACCTGCGGTCCAGGACGCGCAGCTGCATCGGGGTCAGGTCCTGGGCCTCGTCGACCACGATGTGGCCGTAGGTGCGCACCGCGTCGGCGTCCTTGTGCTTCGGACGCGGGCCCAGCAGTTCGAGCGCCTCGTCGAGCAGCGGGACGTCGTCGTGGGTGAACACGATGTCGGTCGGGTCGGCCCGTCGCTCGCGCACCAGCAGGCGGCGCTCGCGCTCATCGAGGTGCCCCGAGGTCGCCGAACGCAACAAGCCCCTCGAGCCGAACAGGTCGTTGAGCAGCTCGGCAGGGGTCAGGATCGGCCACATGCGCTCCAGCGCCTCCCGCACCATCGGCTCGCGCCGCACTCGATCGCGCACCACCTCGGCGCTCTGCTCGTCGCGGGCGGACGCCGCGAGCGCCTCGAAGAGCAACTGCTCGACGTGCCGCCGACCTGCGTTGTGGGAGCGGACCCGGCGACGGACCTGGTCGATGATCTCGGCCGAGACCTGCGGAGTCAGCGACAGCCGCTGCAGCCCGTAGGGCACCCGCAGCGTCTCTCGCAGCGGGTGCTGGCGATCGCGCACGGCCTTGCGGATCACCCGGATCATGCGGGGGTCGCCCTTGACGTGGGCCACCTCGGTGGGGTCGGTCCCGCTGACCCGGACGTGCGGGATCAGGTCCGACAGCACGGCGATCTGCACGCCGGCCTCGCCGAGCGACGGAAGGACCTGTTCGATGTAGGACAGGAACAGGCGGTTCGGGCCGACCACCAGCACCCCCTGCCCCTCGAGCGGGAAGCGGTGCGAGTACAGCAGGTAGGCCGCCCGGTGCAGCGCCACCACGGTCTTGCCCGTGCCCGGCCCCCCCTGGACCACCAGGACACCGGCCAACTCCGAGCGGATGATGCGGTCCTGTTCGGCCTGGATGGTCCCGACGATGTCGGACAGCCGTCCCGACCGGGTCTCCTCGAGCGCGGCGATCAGCGCGCCGTGGCCCTGCACCTGACCCTGGTCGAGCGCCTCGGTCGCGGAGCCGAACAGCTCGTCGTCCATGCCCAACAGCCGGGTGCCCCGACTGGCGAAGTGGCGGCGGCGGCGCAGTCCCATCGGATCCACACCGGTCGCGCGGTAGAACGACTCCGCGAGCGGCGCACGCCAGTCCACCACCACCGGATCGCTGTGCTCGTCGGAGACGGCGATGCGCCCGATGTAGTAGGTCTCGTCGGGTCCCGGTCCCGGTGCCGCTTCGTCGTCGCCGGCAACGTCGGAATCGGTGTCGATGCGCCCGAAGACGAGCGAGCGGTCACCGATGTCGAGCTGGCCGAGCCGTACCCCCACCCGGTCCCAGACCACATCGCGCTCGTAGCGGTGCTGGAAGGTGCCGCCCTGACCGTCGACGACCTCGTCGCGCATGGACGCGACGATCCGCTTGGTCCGCTCCAGCGATGCATAGGCGTGATCGATGTACGCCTGCTCGGCATCCAGCTCGGGATGGTTGGCCACTCACGCTCCCAGGGCGGCAATGGGGGATCGACAAGTGTAGCCACCGGCCGTGCGGACCCGACAGGCGCCGGAACCGCCGGGCGGCGGCGGACCTGCTGGGATGGTGCGATGTCTGACACCCCCGCGGTCGCCGATCTGGGCGACCTGGTTCCCACATGGATGCTCGACGCCGCCCGTGCCGGCGGCGCCCGGGTCGTGCCGGTCGACCAGGCCGACACGATCGTCTGGGGTGGCGGCGTCGTGCCGCCCGCACGCCTTGCGGAGCTGATCGACGACCACGGTGACCACATCACCTGGGTACAGCTGCCGTGGGCGGGGGTGGAACCGTATCTGGACCTGCTCGACGACGAGCGGCTGTGGACGTGCGCGAAGTCCGCGTACGGCGACGACGTGGCCGAGATGGCGTTGGCGATGATGCTGGCCGTGTTGCGCGGACTGGTGCCCTACTCACGAGCGACGACGTGGCGCGGCCCGGGAGAGCTCGGCGCCAACCTGTTCGATGCCGAGATCTGCATCGTCGGTGCCGGCGGCATCGCCGAGCAGCTCATCGCGCTGCTCGCACCGTTCCGTTGCCGGGTCACGGTGGTGCGTCGCCGCGACGTGGCGATGGACGGCGTCGAACGTGTGCTCACCCTCGAGCGGCTGGATGAGGCACTGGGATCGGCCGACGTGGTGGTGCTGGCACTGGCGCTGACCCCGGCGACCGAGGGGCTGTTCGACGACCGACGACTGTCGTCGATGCGCCCCACCGCGTGGTTGGTGAACGTCGCCCGTGGCGCTCACGTGGTCACCGACGACCTGGTCGCGGCGCTGCACGACGGGACCATCGCGGGTGCCGCACTGGACGTGACCGACCCCGAACCCCTGCCCGACGGCCATCCGCTGTGGACCGCGCCCAACTGCCTGATCACCCCGCACGTCGCGAACACCTCGGCCATGTTGCGACCCCGCCTCGCCGAACGGATCACCGAGAACGTCACACGTCGGGCAGCGGGCCGACCCCTGGTCGGGCTGGTCGACCCAGCAACCGGCTACTGATTCGGCACTGCTGGTTCCCGGCCACCGGCCACCGCCACGCTGGAGCGGGCCGGGCTGACGCCGGCGTTCAGCGACCCGGGTCCTCGCCCAGCTCGACGAGCGCACTGCGCAGCGCCAGACGCAGCCGGCGGGCCGCGTCGGGTTCGAGGTGCGCGACGTAGCCGGTTCCCGCGGCCCCCAGCTCTTCGACGGTCATCTGCACGCGCAGCCCGGCGTCGTCGTAGTCGTCACAGATCGACACGGCCCAGTTCACCGGGGCCATGTCATCGGCGTCGTCCTCGAGCGGCGGGACGGGGATCTGGTCGTCGTCGATGCTGCGTCGCATGGGGACCACCACCGTACGCGTGGTTGACTTGGCGGCGATGCCCGGACCCCACGACGACTCCCCGTTCCTGCGTGCCTGTCGCGGCGAGGCCACCGATCGCACCCCGGTGTGGTTCATGCGCCAGGCCGGTCGATCGCTGCCCGAGTACCGCAAGATCCGTGGTGCCGGCACGATCCTGCGGGCCATCGCGGACCCCGACCTGGCCACCGAGATCACACTGCAGCCCGTGCGTCGCTACGGCGTGGACGCCGCGATCCTGTATTCCGACATCATGACCCCGGTGCACGCGATCGGGTTCGGCGTCGACATCGAACCCGGGGTCGGCCCGGTGGTCGCCCAGCCGTTCTCGCGACGCGACGACCTGGCCCGGCTGCGCCCGCTCGACCCCGAGGCCGACACGCCCTACGTGCTCGAGACGGTCCGCAACCTGGTCGCCGAGCTGCCGGTTCCACTGATCGCGTTCGCGGGTGCCCCCTTCACGGTGGCGAGCTACCTGCTCGAGGGTCGCCCGTCGCGCACCTACGTGCGCACCAAGGCCCTGATGCACACCGACGAGGCGCTCTGGTTCGACCTGATGGACGCGCTGGCCGATCTGGCGATCGACTCCTTGCGGTCCCAGCTGGATGCCGGCGCCTCGGCGCTGCAGCTGTTCGACTCGTGGGCCGGCGCGCTCAGCCCCCAGGACTACGAGCACTTCGTGCTCCCTGCGAGCACGAAGGTGCTCTCCGCCTTCGCCGACGCCGGTGTCCCGCGCATCCACTTCGGGGTGAACACCGCCGAGCTGTTCGACATGATCGCCGCGGCCGGCGCCGAGGTCGTCGGCGTGGACTGGCGCACCCCGCTCGACTCGGCGCGTCGCCGGGTACCCCCCCACGTCGGGCTGCAGGGCAACCTGGACCCCGCCATCGTCGCGGCAGGCTGGGGACCGACCGAACCGGCGGTGCGTGACGTGTTGCGTCGCGGCGGTGGCAACCCGGGCGGGCGCGGCGGACACGTGTTCAACCTGGGCCACGGTGTGCTGCCCGAGACCGACCCCGAGACGCTCGAACGCGTCGTCGAGCTGGTCCACTCACACCCACCCGTCCGCGACGCCGGGCGCGGCTCGACCGGGTCCGGAGCGACCGCAGTGGACGCTCCACGGGCTGCAGCCGGAACCGGGGAGCCACGATGACCGTCGGCGTGGTGGTCATGGCCTACGGAACTCCGGCGACGCCGGAGGACATCGAGCCCTACTACACCCACATCCGCCGCGGCCGGCCGCCGACCCAGGAGCAGCTCGATGAGCTGACCGAGCGCTACGCAGCCATCGGCGGCATCTCGCCGCTCGCGCAGCGCACCCGCGCCCAGGTCGATGCCATCACCGCGGCCCTCGACGATGCCGAGCCCGAGCGTTTCGTGGTGCGGCTCGGTCAGAAGCACGCGGCACCCTTCGTCGAGGACGCAGTCGCCGAACTGGCAGCTGCCGGGGTCGAACGGATCGTCGGAGTCGTGCTGGCGCCGCACTACTCGGGCTTCAGCATCGGCCAGTACAACGAACGTGCGGCCGCCGCTGCGGCCGAGGCCGGACTCGCGTTCACCGGCGTGGAGTCCTGGAGCCTGGAGCCGGCCTACCTGGACCACCAGGCGGCGTCGGTCCGCGAGCGGCTCTCGGGGCTGCCGGAGCGCACCAAGGTCATCTTCACCGCCCATTCGCTGCCCGAGCGCGTCCTCGAGGGCGACCCGTACCCCGACCAGCTGCACGCCTCGGCCGAGGCGATCGCCGAACGAGCGGGGCTGGGCCGCTGGGCGACGTGGAGCATCGGCTGGCAGTCCGCCGGACGCACGCCCGAGCCGTGGCGCGGACCCGACATCCTGGACATCATCCGGGAGCTCGCCGCCACCGGGCGGGCCGACGGAGTGCTCGTGGTTCCCCAGGGGTTCACCTCGGACCACCTCGAGGTGATCTACGACCTGGACATCGAAGCCGCGGCCGTCGCGGCGGAGGTTGGGCTGGCGTTCGCCCGCACCGACGTCGTCAACGACGACGCGGCGACCATGGGGACCCTGGCGGAACGGCTGCGCGAGCTGGCCGGATGAACGAGCGACATCTGGTGATCGTCGGCGGCGGCATCACCGGGCTCGCCGCCGCATGGGAGGCAGCGGGCCACGACGGTGTGCGGGTCACGGTGCTCGAGTCCTCGAACCGGCCCGGCGGCAAGCTCTGCACCTCGACGATGACCCTGGAGGACGGCAGCGAGCTCCGTATCGACGAGGGGGCTGATGCCTTCCTGGCCCGTGTGCCCGACGCCGTGCAGCTGTGCCACGAACTGGGGCTGGGTGACGAGCTGACCCAGCCGGCGATCGGCCGGGCGAAGGTCTTCTCGGACGGCGAGCTGAAGTTCCTTCCCGACGACACGGTGCTGGGCGTGCCCACCGACATGGACGCCCTGGCCGCCAGCGGCATCCTCTCCGACGACGGCCTCCGAGCCGCACGGGCCGAGATGGAGCTGACCGGTCCCGGGCCGTCCGGCGACGTACCGATCGGCGCGTTCCTCGCCGAGCGGTACGGCAGCGAACTGGTCGACCGGGTCGTGGGGCCGTTGATCGGCGGCATCAACGCCGGCGACATCGATGAGCTGAGTCTGGACGCCGTGACCCCGCAGCTGGCCGAGGCCGCAGCGGACGGCGGCAGCCTGACCACGGCGCTCGCGGCCCGCCGCACGGCGGTCCCGGCCGACGGACCCGTGTTCCACGCGGTGCTCGGCGGCAGCGGCCGCCTGGTCGACGTGCTCGTGGACGGCCTGGAGGAACGCGGTGTGCAGCTCCGGCTCGGCACGCAGCTGCACCGACTCCGACGCGACGGGGACCACTGGCAGCTGACCCTCGGCTCCCCCGACCAGCACGACGACATCGACGCGGACGCGGTGGTGCTCGCCACTCCGGCGCCCGACGCCGCATCGTTGCTCGAGGAGCTGTGTCCCCCTGCAGCGGTCGAGCTCGCTGCCATGACCCACAGCGCAGTTGCGCTCGCGACGCTGGTGTACCGCGCCGAGGACGTCCCCACCACGATGGATGCCTCGGGGTTCCTGGTGCCGCGCAACGAGGGTCTGCTGCTCACCGCTGCCTCGTGGGGCTCGTCCAAGTGGGCGCACTGGAACGACGGCCGCCACGTGGTGCTGCGCGTCTCGGCGGGTCGGACCGGCGACGAGCGCCAGATGGCCATGGCCGACGACCAACTGCTGGACGCACTGCGCCACGACCTGGCCACGACCATGGGGATCAGCGCCGCTCCGGTGGCCACCCGCATCGCCAGGTGGCCGCTCGGATTCACGCAGTACACCGTCGGCCACCTGGACCGCGTCGACCGCATCGAGGCAGCTCTGACCGAGGAGTGCCCGACGCTCGCGCTGGCCGGTGCGCCCTACCGAGGACTGGGTATCCCGGCGTGCATCCGCCAGGGCCGCGACGCGGCGCGACGGCTGTTGCAGACCCCCAGCACGTCAGCCCCGTCGGATCGGGAGCGCTGACCTACGGCGGCGGGGCCGACTCAGTCCGTGCCGTTCGGGTCGGCCGGGTTGCGGACCGCGCCCTGCACGGTCATGTCGTCGGCCTTCTCGAACTCGAAGGTGATCTCGAACGCACGGTTGTAGAGGAGTTCCTTGCGCAGCCCGACGAGCTCGATGTGCGGGGTGCCTTCGGCCAGGTTGACCGTCGTCGTCGGCGGCAGTTCGATGCGCTCCTCGCCGACCAGCTCAGCGCCCTCGGCCAGGTCCTCGTCGACCTTCACCCCGGTGAGCACGTCCGCCTCGGTGCCGCCCTGGAAGGTCGCGTACACGGGGACCCGGACGTCGCCGCCGGTGTCGGTCTCTGGATTGGCCCACACCCAGGCGACCGTCGGGATGGCATCGGGAAGGGTGGTGGTCGTGGTGCTCCCCGAGTCACCGGATCCATCGGCGGACTCGCCGGTCTCGGTGCAGGCGGACAGCCCGCCGGTCAGCACCAGCACGGCGACGGCTCCGATGGCGAGCGAACGAGAGCGGAGAGAGGTGAGCATGGAGTTCCTTCGGGTCGGGACGCCGCCGATGGGGCGACGACCGCGAACGGTGTCTGTGCAGGCTAGATCGGCCGAACCACGGTTCCGACCATCCGCCGCATCCGGGGGCTGCTGGATCCTCGGGGAGCGGCGACCTCGGACAGTGGCGACCTCGAGGTGCGGCCGACACGTTCGGCACCCAGGTGACATGACGCGTCACCTGGGTGCCGAACGGTGATCAGTTCCGAGCGTCGATTCAGACCGGATCGGCGACGTTGATCGTGAACTCGCCGCCGGGGGTGAGATCGCACTCCCCCGTGAGGGTGCCGGGGGTGGTGAACTTCATGCTCACGACCTCGCCCGCTCCGACGTAGAACAGCCCCACGAACGCGCCGGCCTCGTCGTCGTTGCGGATCCGTATCCGCTCACCCACCTCGACGTCGAGCGACGGCGGCATGATCTCCACCGTCTCGCCGTTCAACTGACGGTCCTGGGTGCCCGCGGGGATGACGTAGTCGTAGTCGACGCTGGCGTCGTCGTCCTGGACGACCTCCAGCGTCGGATTGCCGCCGTCGGTGCCGTCGCCCCGGGTGGCGAGGAGCACAGCGATGCCGGCGCCGAACAGCACCATGACGACCGCACCGACGACAGCAAGGCGCTTCACGGCTCGCGCACCTCGGCGGTGACGGTGACCTCACCGGCGAGCTCGAAGGTCAACGTGACCTCGATGGTGTCGCCGGGGACCAGTTCCTTCTGCACGTCCAGCAGCATGACGTGGTAGCCGCCCGGCTTCAACTCGACCGTCTCGCCGGCGGGCACGGGAACGCTGTCGACGGGCTGCATCGTCATCATGCCGCCGCCCATGTCACCCCGCGACCATGTCACCCATGGTCGTGTCGGACTCCATGTCACCGGACATGTCCCCGTCCATGTCACCCATGGTCGTGCTGGACTCCATGTCGCCGTCCATGTCACCGGACATGTCGCCGTCCATCTCGCCGTCGGCGGACACGGTCTCGTGCACCTCGACGGTGGTGGCCACATCGGCGGGAACCGATGCCCCCACCAGGGCGTCGTCCTCGTCGCCACCCTCGATCACCATGTAGACGGCACTGGTGTCCTTCGCCGCGAGGTCCTCCACCGGTCGGGCCCACACGTCACTGATCGTGACCTCGGCAGCGGTGGCCTCGGTGGTCGTCGTGTCGTCGCTCGCGGCGTCGTCGGTGTCGTCGCCACAGGCGACCAGCCCGGTCGAGGCGAGCGCGACCACAGCGATGCCGAGGGCTGCACGCCCGAACGGAAGTCGGCGGGTTCTCATTGTTGATTGCTCCTTGTTGTTGTTGGAAGGACCGTGGTTGGAATGGTCGGGAGGGCCGGACCGGCGGGCGCTCAGACGGTGCCGGAGCCGGCGAGCAGCATCGCGATGTCCGCCGAGAGGTCCTCGTACGGAATGCCGAAGGGCCACTGCAGGACGATGTCGCCCTGGTCATCCACCGCATAGAGGTCACCCGAGTGCGACACGTCGATCTCGCCGTCCTCGGTGGTCCCCACGGAGTACTGCGCACCGAAGACGCCAGCGGTGGCCTCCAGCTCGGCGGGGTCGGTGATCCGCGACGCAGCGCCGTCCTCGATGAACGTGCTGACGTAGGCACCCAGCTTCTCATCGACGTCACGGTCGGGGTCGATCGTGACCATGACCACGTCGACGCGCTCGGCGTCCTCGGGTGGCAGCTTGGCGAGCGCACGCTTCACGTCGCTCATGGTCGTGGGACAGACGTCGGGACAGGTCGTGTAGCCGAAGTAGACCAGCCGCAGTCCATCCGGCTCCGCGGGCATCGGCAGCATCCCCTCGCCGTTCACCAGCGGCACCACGACGTCGGCGGCCGACGGAGTGGGCTCACGGGTGTACCCCGACAGCTGGTCGTCCGCGACCGCCGCGGTCGTGTCGTCGCTGGCCTCGTCCTCACCGCACCCGACCGCAGCAGTCAGCATCACCACCGACATCAGCACCGCGGCGGCCACGGCGAGCCCCGAGGGACGGGTCGCACTTCTTGTCGCAGGAATCGTCACGTCTCCATTGTCGGTCCGAACCGCCGTTCAGTTCCGGCACGTCCCCATCCCACATGTCACCCCGGCGATGTGACGAACGACCCTGTTCACTGCCGCCACGGCGCCGGCGAGGACCCCGGTTCAACCGGCCGGGCGGGCATCGCAGCGCGGCGCCGCCCCCCGCCGGCAGCGTCAATCGGCCGTGGTGCCGAGCTCCTGGAGGTACGTGACGATGGCGGCGACCTGGTCGTCGTCGAGTGCACGCACGGGCATGATGTTGTTGTAGCCCTTCACGATCTGCGCACCGGGTTCGACGATCGACCGGGTCAGGTACTCCTCGTCGGCCACCACGACCGTGCCGTCGTCCAGCTCCACCTCTGACCCCGCGAGCCCCGTCCAGCTCGGGCCGATCCCGTCGTCGCCGTCGACCTGGTGGCACGAGTTGCAGCCCTGGTCCTCGGCCACCGCCCGGCCCTCCTCGCCCGCGGCCGACAACTCGACGGCGTCGGCCGGGCTCGCGTCGGATCCGCCGTCGTCGCTGCAGGCGCCGAGCATGACCACCGCGGCGGTACCGAGGACCGCAACGAGTGCCGTCCCGGTCCGGCGCCTGGGACGCACCATCTCGGTCGATCGGGGCTGGGGGTTCGCTACGGCGTTCGACGTCACACGGTGATGGTCGCACAACCGACCGCTGCGGTTCCCGATGCTCCACGCGTCGAGCGACGCGGTGACAGGATGCCGGGTCGTGGAACCACCTGTCAGCACCGCCGCGCTGCGCCGACTCCGAGCGGTACCGGTCGCGCTCGGTGCCCTGTCGGGCCTGCTGATCGCCGCCTCGCTGCCCCCGTGGGGATGGTGGCCGCTGGCTCCCATCGGCATCGCCGTGTGGCTCCACGCGCTGGGCTCTCCGTCGAGGCTGCAGCGGTTCGCGGTGAGCTGGGCGGTCGGCGTGTGCTGGTTCGGACCGTCGACGTTGTGGATGTGGGGTCTGACCCCACCCGGCTACGTCCTCGGCACCGTGTTGTTCTGGGGCCCCGCCGTGGGAGCCATCGGCGTCCTCACCCCCGGCGACCGGCGTCGGCTGGTGGCGCTGCCCGCTGCGATCGTGGCCTTCGAGTGGTTCCACTCCCACGCGCCGTTCGGTGGGGTGCCGTTGTCGTTGCTGGCGATGGGCCAGACCCGGGCGCCGTTGCTGCCGATCGCCACGATCGCCGGTTCGTTGGCGCTGAGTGCTGCGGTGGTCGCGCTCGGGGTCATCACCTACCAGGTGGTCGTCGAGCGGACGTGGAAGGAGCCCCTGGCGGCGCTGGTCGCCCTGGCGGTGCTCGTGGGCGCCGGATCGCTGTGGCCGACCGGCGAGCAGGTGGGCGAGCTGAACGTGGCGATCGTCCAGGGCGGCGGCCCCCAGGGCACCCGGTTCGCCTCGACCGAGGCACCGCTGGTGTTCCGACGACACCTCGAGGCGACCCGCTCCATCCCCGACGACGCCGGGGTGGACCTGGTGCTGTGGCCCGAGAACGCCGTCAACGTCGACGGCAGGTTCGTCGACAGCCCGTGGAGCGCCGAACTGTCGGCGGAGTCACGGCGCCTGGGGGCGACCGTGCTGGTGGGGATCGTGGAGGACGCACCCGATGACCCGGACGCGTTCTTGAACTACGTGATCGCGTTCGAGCCCGACGGGCGCACCGACGCCCGCTACGACAAGGAACGTCGGGTGCCCTTCGGGGAGTACGTCCCCCTTCGTCCGCTGTTCGAGCCGTTCGCCGCCGACGTGCTGCCGAGCAGGGACCAGGTGCCCGGAGAGGGGTCCGCCGGCATCAACTCCACGTCGGGGCCGTTCGCCGTGGCGATCAGCTGGGAGATCTTCTTCTCCCGCCGCGTCCGGGAGGGGGTCCGCGACGGCGGCCAGGTCGTGCTGAACCCCACGAACGGCTCCAGCTACTGGTTGACCCAGATCCAGACCCAGCAGCTCGCGACGTCGGCGCTGCGCGCTGCGGAGAGCGGCCGCTGGGTGCTGCAGGCGGCGCCGACGGGGTTCTCCGCCGTGTTCGACCAGAACGGCCGGGTGCTGCAGCAGACATCGATCAGCGAACAGGCCGTGCTCTACGCGGAGGTACCGCAGCTGACCGGCACGACCCCTGCACAGAAGCTGGGCGACCTGCCGGCGTTGCTGGCGGCGGCGCTGGCGCTGCTGTTGGTCGGGCGACCCCGGTGGCGCGCCATGCGCGACCTCACCGAGTCCGCCGACCACCCCCGCTGAGCGCCATTTGACCGATCCGCCGCCACCCCACGAAGCTTGTCAGCCATGCAGAACGGCTCCCTCTCCACGCGATCCGATTCGAGTGGATCGACGCGTCGACTCCCGGGGCCCGACGATCCGCTGCGCATCGCGTATCTCACCTACCGCGGCAAGCCCCACGTCGGTGGCCAGGGCGTCTACACCCGCCACCTGACCAAGGCGCTCGTCGACCTGGGCCACCATGCCGAGGTGCTCTCCGGGCAGCCGTACCCGATCCTCGATGAACGCGTCCCGCTGGTCGAACTGCCCAGCCTGGACATCTACAACGACTACTTCCCGATGCGCATGCCGGCGTTCTGGGAGCTGAAGGACCGCTGGGACTGGGCCGAGGTCACCGCGTTCTCGACCGGCACCTTCCCCGAGCCGCTGGCGTTCTCCCTGCGGGCGTGGGACCACCTGCGGGCACGCCGCGACGACTTCGACCTGGTGCAGGACAACCAGTGCCTCGGCTACGGCCTGCTGATGATGGAACGCATGGGCCTGCCCGTGCTCGGCACCATCCACCACCCCATCACCATGGACCGGCGCCTCGAGATGGAGCACGCCGACACCGCCGTGGCAGCGGTGGTCCAAGTCCCGCTGGTACGCCTTCACCAAGATGCAGACCCGGGTCGCCAGCCGTCTGCGCAGGGTCATCACGGTGTCGCGCAACTCCTACGACGACATCTGCCGGGACCACATGGTGTCGCCCGAGAAGCTGTTCATCGTGCCGGTCGGGGTCGACCCCGACCTGTTCGTACCCATCGACGGCATCGAGCGCGACCCGAACCAGATCATCTCGACCGCGTCGTCAGACGTCGCCATGAAGGGCCAGCGCTACCTGCTCGAGGCGCTCGCCAAGCTGCGCGCCGACCGACCGGAGCTCAAGCTCGTCATGGTCGGACGCCTCAAGGAGGGCTCTGCGGCGCAGCGCACGATCGAACAGCTGGGCCTCGGCGACGCCGTGGAGTTCGTCTCGGGCATCACCGACCAGCGACTCGTCGAGCTCTACAACGAGTCGGCGTGCGCCGTGGTCCCCTCGCTCTACGAGGGGTTCTCGCTCCCGGCGATCGAGGCGATGAGCACCGGCTGTCCGCTGGTGGCCACCACCGGCGGCGCGATCCCCGAGGTCGCCGGCGCTGACGGCGACACGTGCTTCATGACGGTGCCCGGCGACAGCGAGTCGCTCGCCGCCGGCATCCGCCGTGCGCTCGAGGACCCCGAGGGCGCCCAGCGCATCGGAAGGGCCGGACGCGACCGGGTCATCAACCGATGGAGCTGGCGCCACACCGCCGTGCGGACGGTCGAGCACTACCGGGCGCTGATCGACGACGCCGCCGGGACCCGGCGCGCATGACTGCTGCAACGAGGCTGACGACGTGCTGACCGTGGACTACGACGAGCTCGGCCTTCGAAAGGGCGACCTGGTGCTGGACATGGGAGCGGGCGCAGGCCGCCACTCCTTCGAGTGCTTCCGACGGGGCGCCCGAGTGGTGTCGTTGGACTACGACTTCTCCGAACTGGGCGAGGTCCGCAAGTTGTTCTGGGCCATGAAGGACGCTGGCGAGGGCCCCCAGGACGGGCTCGGCGCCGCGCTCAACGGCGACGCGCTGCGGCTCCCGTTCCCCGACGACACCTTCGACCGGGTCATCTGCTCGGAGGTCTTCGAGCACATCCCCGACGACACCGGCGCGATGGCCGAGATCCGTCGGGTGCTGCGTCCCGGTGGCGTGCTCGCGGCCACGGTTCCCTCGTGGTTCCCCGAGAAGGTCTGCTGGGCCCTCTCCGCTGAGTACCACGCACCCCTCGCCGCCGGTGGGCACGTGCGCATCTACACCGAGCAGCTGTTCCGGCACCGCCTCGCCGGAGCGGGCCTCGAGACGGGAGC
The DNA here is from genome assembly GCA_963714875.1 of uncultured Microthrixaceae bacterium. Taxonomy (GTDB): domain Bacteria; phylum Actinomycetota; class Acidimicrobiia; order Acidimicrobiales; family Microtrichaceae; genus JBAOHV01. The sequence goes on from CAVQQI010000002.1 coordinate 275,766, forward strand.
GTCGCACCGGGCGCACGCGCTGCACTCGCCGTACTGGTGGCTCAAGTGCGTGGTCGGACCGACCAACGACGTCCATCCGCTGGTCAGGGCCTACCACCGCCTGTTGGTGTGGGACATCGCGAAGGCGCCAGCGCTCACCCGGACCACCGAACGTGTGCTCAACCCGGTGCTCGGCAAGAGCATCGTGGTGTACTCCACCAAGCCCACCCACCCCGGTGGTGCCGCCGCCACCTCGAACGACGAGTCACGCCCCGAGAGCGCAGGTCGGGCAAAGGTCACGTTCGCGGCACCCGAGCAGTCCACCCGTCCCGAGCCCGCCGGTGCCCGTGGCTGACGCGGCCCACCACCTCGTCGACGTCGGCGAACTCGTCACCGGGACTCAGCTGGCAGCGACGGTGGACGCGGATCGCCGAGTGGCAGCTGCCCTCCGGAATGGTGCCGTGGGTGCCGGGGGGACACGCAGATCCCTGGAACCACACCGAGTCGCTGATGGCGCTGATGCTGGGCGGGCACCGTGGAGCGGCGGAGCGCGGGTTCGACTGGCTCCAGTCGCTGCAGCGCACCGACGGCGCCTGGCACCAGTACTACCTGGCCGACGGCATCGAGGAGGACAAGCTCGACGCCAACTGCGTCGCCTATGTCGCTGCCGGGGTCTGGTTCCACTGGTTGACCTACCGCGACCGTGGCGCCCTCGAGGCGATGTGGCCGATGGTGCGCGACGCGACCGACTTCGTGCTCGCGCTCCAGCAGCCGCGCGGCGAGATCATCTGGGCACGCCACGCGGATGCGACACCGTTCACGTTCGCGCTGCTGACCGGGTCCTCGTCGATCTGTCACAGCCTTCGCTGCTCGATCGCCATCGCGCGTGAGCTGGGACACGAGCGCCCGAACTGGGAGCTGGGCGCCTCGCGGCTGGCCCGGGTCATCCGTGAGGACCCCGAGGCGTTCGCGCCCAAGCACCGCTGGGCGATGGACTGGTACTACCCGGTGCTGTGCGGTGTGGTGACCGGCGACGCCGGCCGCCAACGGCTCGAGCATCGACGCGACGCGTTCACCATCGACGGGTGGGGGATCCGGTGTGTCTCGGACCGACCGTGGATCACCGCAGCGGAGACGTGCGAGTGTGCGATCGCTCACCTGGCGGTGGGCGACCAGGTGAGCGCGCTGCGGCTCTTCTCCTGGGCGCAACGCCTGCGCACCGACGGTGACCGCTACTGGACCGGCATCGTGGTCCCCGAAGAGGTCAACTTCCCCGGCGGCGAGCAGTCCACCTACACCGCGGCGGCGGTCATCCTCGCAGCCGACGCCCTGGGCGGCAGCTCGGCGACCTCAGGGCTCTTCACCGACCATTCCTCGTTGCCGTCGGTGGTGCACCAGCACGAGGATCCCGACCATCCGGGACGCAGCTGACGGTTCCCGGACCGACCGCGATGTGACCGGCGGCGTCCGCCGGTGGAGACTGTTCGGCGATGCGTTCCACATCCGCCCCCACCAGCAGCGCCCCCGTCACCCGGAACCGCGGTCCGCAGCGAGCGGCACTCGCGATCGCGACAATGGCGGTGATCGCGCTCGGCCCGGCCGCCCTCGCCGGCGCCGCAAGTGCCGCGAGCCCCGTCGCCGCTGACGCAGCGGCGGCGTCTGCCGCCATCGTGCCCGTCCCGGCCGCCCAGACCGAGGACCCGGTGGTCACGACGTCGACGCTGCCGGTGGACAACCGTGAGCTGGGCAACAGCCTCCCCCAGCCCAACCGCGGCGCTGCTCCCCAGAGCCCGGGTGACCCGGGAGGCTGGCTGCAGACATCGCTGTTCTTCCTGATCTGCGGTGGCGTCGTCCTGATCGCAGTGGCGGTGTGGCAGATCTCACGCCGCGCACGCCTGCGGCGCACCGCTGCGGGCCTCGATCCGGTGCAGTTGGCCCGAGCCCGCGGCAAGGGCGTGCGTCACACCTCCGAACCCGAGCCCTCAGACGCGTCGTAGCACCCGCAGCGAACCCGTCGCCTCGATCTCCTCGAAGCGGCCCGAGGCGATCGCCGGCAGGTAGATGCGCTCGTACGGCGGGCGACCGCCGTCGGCCGGGTCGGGGAACACGTCGTGGATGGCCAGCAGGCCCCCCGCCGCGACATGCGGCGTCCACAGGTCATGGTCGACCGTTGCGGGCTCCTCGCCGTGTCCTCCGTCGATGAACACCAGCGCACACGGGGTGGACCAGAACCTGGCGACGGTGGGCGAGTCGCCGACGAGGGCCACGACCGACCCCTCCAGCCCCGCACGGTGCACGGTGCGGCGGAACCACGGCAGGGTGTCCATCACGCCCAGGTCGTCGTCGACCAGGTCGGGCTCGTGCCACTCCCAGCCGGGCTGGTTCTCCTCGGAGCCCCGGTGGTGGTCGATCGCCACCAGCACGGTGCCCTCGTCCCGGGCGGCCGCTCCCAGGTACACCGAGGACTTGCCGCAGTACGAGCCCACCTCCAGCAACGGCGCACCTGGCACCGAACGGGCGGCCAGGATCCCCGCCGCGGAACAGCGCCAGGCCCTCGTCGGCCGGCATGAAACCACGTGCGGCCTCGGCTGCGGCCCTTGTCGGCCGGTCCATCTCCGGCTGGGCCGACATCAGATGGGGATGTCGCCGTGGAGCATGTCGAGTTCGTCGTCGTCGGGCTCTTCACCCTTGTTGATCACCTTGAAGATCCAACGATCCAAGATGACGTAGCGCCCGAGCCACACGATCCCGAACCCGGCCAGCTGGGCGAAGAACACGGCGACCTTCTCGATCCACCCGTGGCTCTCGATCATCCAGTCGACCAGGAAGGTGAGCGCGGTCGCGAAGGTCACGCCCAGCATTGCGGCGACCCAGAAGACGATCACCTGGGTACGCAGGTTGTCCCGAGAGGTCTCCCTCCACACCACGTACTTGTTGGCGAAGAAGTTGGGCACGGTCAGGATGGCTGCGCTGGTCACCGACGCCGCCACCCAGTTCGTCTCCTTCACGCCACCGACCGTGGTGGTGAACGCGAGCGCTCCGAGCAGCTGGATCAGCACCTGACCGAGCGGCACGAAGACGATCGACACCCCGGCGTAGCGGAGCTGCTTGCGTCCCTCGGCGGAGCGGGCGTGCGCGAGCACAGAGGTGGGCGAGAGGTTCACGGCCGACGACGTTACCGGAGGGGTGCGTCCGGAGTCCTACCTCGGAGCCCACGCGGCGATTCGTTCCTGGCGTGATCGCCCGGCCGAGGGCCCCACGAGCGCCGTGCCGAGCACCCAGCGACCAGGAGCTCGGGGTGGAGGTGCCGACCACCCGACGGGCGTCATGGCGGACAGACTGGAGCCATGTCACGACGATCCGGACCCCAACGACCTGCGTTCGCCGCTCCCCTGGTCGCGTTCCTCGCGGTCGCGGTCGTCACCATGCTCGCAGGATGTGGTGACGACTCGGGCGACGACTCGACGGCCGACAGCTCCACGACGGCCGCCGCCGCTTCCGACGGCGCCGGAGATGTCGACACGCCCGGCCAGGGTGCCGTGCCGAAGGTGCGAGCGGTGGACACGGGGTTGCGCACCGACGCGGCGGTCACGATCGTGCCCGCCCCCGACGGCGACGCGCTGCTCGTCGCCGAGCGAGCAGGTCGGGTCGTGCAGGCCGACCCCGACGGCGACGGGCTCCGGGCCGCCGACGACCCGGTGATCGACGTGACCGACCTGGTCGGCTCCACCGACGGTGAGCGTGGGCTGCTGGGTCTGGCCGTCGCCCCCGATGGCGAGCACCTGTACCTGAGCTACACCGGGGCGCGCGACGGCGCGAGCCGGGTCGACGAGTTCACCCTCTCGGAGACCGACGGCGGGTGGCAGGCCGATCCCGACAGCCGGCGCAACCTGTTGGACGTCGAACAGCCCTTCTCGAACCACAACGGCGGCCACGTCGAGTTCGGTCCCGACGGCATGCTCTACGTCGGGCTGGGCGACGGCGGGTCGGGCGGCGATCCCGGCGGACGGGCACAGGACCCCACCACGCTGCTCGGCAAGATGCTCCGGCTGGACCCGTCGGTCGATCCGCCGATCCCCGCCGACAACCCCTTCGTCGGTGACGACGAACTGGACGCACGTGACGAGATCTGGGCGACGGGTCTGCGCAACCCGTGGCGGTTCTCGTTCGACCGGGACAACGGCGACCTGTGGATCGCGGACGTCGGACAGGACGAGTTCGAGGAGATCAACCGCGTCCGGGCCGGAGCCGCGACCGATGGAGCCGATGCCGGGGCTGGGACCGACGTCACCGGCGTCGATGACGGGCCGACCGTGGGCGGCCGGGGGGCCAACTACGGATGGGACCTGTTCGAGGGCGACGAGCCGTTCAGCGACGCCGATCCGGCACCCGGCGCCGCGAGCGAGGGCCCCTTCGTCGACCCGCTGTTCACCTACGGCCGCGACCAGGGCTGTTCGGTCACCGGAGGCGTGGTCTACCGAGGCTCCGCGATCCCCGACCTGCAGGGCCGCTACCTCTACTCCGACTTCTGCGCGCAGGGCGTGCGGGCGCTCGACACCGACACCACCGGGAGCGTCGTCGGCTCGGTGCAGCTCACCGAGTCGCCCGGCGGGATCATCGGCTTCGGCGAGGACCGCAGCGGCGAGGTCTTCGTGCTGGGCCTGGAGCAGGGCGTGTTCCGCCTGGTTCCCGCCTGAGCGCCACGACGGCCGGGGCCCGCCCCAACCGTGCCGCGATTCGCGCCAGCACTGATGCGAACCGCGACGCAGTTCGGGTGGGACGCGAGCGACGAGGGCTCCCCGATGGGGGGTCGGACCCGGGCACCACTACGGTTGGTGGATGCGCCGTACTCTCGCCCGTCTCTGGTTGTTCGTGCTGCGGTGGACCACGGTGCAGTCCGAGCCGGTGCCCGACCGCTGCGTGGTCATCGCTGCGCCCCACACCAGCAACTGGGACTTCCCGGTGACGATGGCCATGGCCGAGGTGAAGCAGGTCCCGATCCGCTGGTTGGGCAAGGCCCAGATGTTCAACCCCGTGCTCGGCCCGCTGTTCCGGGCGATGGGCGGCATCTCGGTGGAGCGGTCGAGCTCGCAGGGCCTCGTCGGCGACCTGGCCGCCGAACTCGGGCGACACGAGCGGCTGGCACTGATCGTTCCGGCCGAGGGTACCCGTGACGCCGTCGAGTTCTGGAAGTCGGGCTTCTATCGCATCGCCGAGCAGGCCGGCGTGCCCATCGTGTGTGCCTTCGTCGACCGGTCGACCCGGAGCGGCGGTTTCGGACCGGTGATCCACCCCAGCGGCGACGTCAGCGCCGACATGGACCGGATCCGCGCCTTCTACGCCGACAAGACCGGGCTGAAGCCCAACCGGTTCAACGTCCCGCGTCTACGCGAAGAGGACGCCGCACTGGACGGGACCGGCGACGCGGCCACCGGCTGAGTCCCATCGTGGTCGGCACCCGGGTCGGCGCCCGCCGACGCCCGGATCCGCCGATCCCGCCTCAGCTGGCTGCGGCAGGTTCCTCGAAGCTCCGACCCATCGACACGAGCTCGGCCACGATCCGCTCCCGGACCCGAGCCTTCAGCTTCGGCAGGTCCTCGAGGGTCATCCCGTCGGTGCTGACCGGCTCCAGGACTCGCACCTCGGCGGTGGCCCAGCCCTGACGCCAGTCGTGCGCCCGCAACGCATCGGCCGCACCGTGCACCGCGAGCGGCAGCACCGGAACGCCGGCCTCGATCGCCAGACGGAACGCCCCGTCCTTGAACGGCAGCAGATCACCCGAGGTCGACCGGGTCCCCTCGGGGAAGATCATCACCGAGACACCGTCGTCGAGGCGGTGCCGGCACTCCACCATGGCCGTCGCCGCGCTGGCAGGATCCTTGCGGTCCAACTCGATGTCGCGGGCCATCCGCATCAGCCAACCGGCCACCGGGATCTTGAAGTTCTCCCGCTTGGAGAGCCACTTCATCTCCCACTTCAGGTGCGAGATCAACAAGATGTCGACGAACGACTCGTGGTTGGACACCACGACGTACGGGTTGCGGGGGTTCGCGGGCATGGTCCCGCCGACCCGGAAGGTCCACAGCGGGTTCAGCTTCTGGTGCACCACGGGCACCTTGCGGAACAGATAGCCCGCCCAGTACCGCGACGGATCGAACGGGGCGGTCACCAGCCACACGAGGGCCATGACCGGCAGGCACACCAGGATGCACACGCCGAAAACGAACCACGACCAGATGGACCAGACGGTCCGCCAGAACGTGCTCTCGGTGGTCCCGTCCATCTGTGTGTGTCCCATCGGCCGTTGTCGGTGCGGTCCTCAGACCATGCGCCCGACCGGAAGGTTTCGTGCGACACACGGAATCTGCCGCGTCGGCAAGGGCACCGAACCTGCTTGCCGCACTGCTGTGGGGAACCGAGACTCCTGCGATGTGTGACACCGAGGTGAGCCTGGTCGTGACCGATCTCGACGGCACGCTCTGGCACACCGACGACCAGCTCCACCCTGCAGCGACGGCTGCCGTCGCCGAGGTGCAACATCGCGGCGTCCCGTTGCTCGTGGCCACCGGCCGCCGGCTGGCGTCGACCCGCCGGCCGCTGCAGGCCCACGGCCTGTCCGCACCGCTGGTGGTCCTGAACGGAGCGTTGGGGTTGGAGTGGTCCGGTGAACGGTTCCACTCCTCGTCCTTCCCCGGCGACGAGGCGTCCGACGTGCTCGATGCGTTCGACGCGGTCGGGCTCCAGCCCGTGGTCTACATCGACCACCCGACCTACGAGGTGGCGCTGGGACCGTCGCCCGACACCCACCCCGACCATGCGATCGCCCTCGGGCCCGATGCGCTGCGCATCGATCTACGAGCGGCGCTCGAGACCACCACGGTGCTGGGGTTCGGCCTCATCGGCGTGGAGCACCACCACGGTGTGGCCGTGGTGGACGCCGTCGGCGACCGGGCCACCACACACCTGGACCGCTCACTCGACCACCCGGGGCTGGCGTCGCTGACCGTGGCGCCACGCGGGCGCTCCAAGTGGGACGGCGTGCTCGCCTACTGCGACGCCGCCGGCCTGGACCCGAACAGGGTCCTCGCGCTGGCCGACGGACCGAACGACCTGGAGCTGCTCGATGGTGCCGCAGTGCGTCTGGTGCCCGAGGGGTCGCACCCCGCAGCACTCGAACGTGCCGACCACCTGATCGGCCGGGCCCGTGACGGCGGGTGGGCCCAGGTGCTCGACCACCTGGGCTGACGCCGTCGCTCAGCCCTCGTGCTGGTAGCGGTAGACGTTCGTCTCCCGCTGGACGAACCCCAGGCGCCGGTAGAGCCGGTTCGCCGCCTCGCGGCTGGGACGCGACGTCAGGTCGACGGTTCGGGCGCCGTGGCGTTCAGCGACCGCGAGCGCCGCGCGGTTCAGGGTCTCGCCGACGCCCTTGCCCCGCGCCGTGCCGTCCACCACCACGTCCTCGACCCAGGCACGAATGCCGGTGGGGATGCGGAACACCACCAGCGTCATGGTGCCGACGATCTCCCCACCCAGGCCCGGACCGTCACCGTCCCGGGCGATCAGCAGGTGCGTCGCATCGGAGTCCACGATCTCGCGCAGCTCCGCTTCGCCGGGCGGCGGCGAGGAGGACGACAGCTGGGGCACCAGGGCGGCCATGGCCGTCACCAGTTCATCGCTCACGGACTCGCACGCCTCGACCCAGATCATGGACATGATCGTAGGACGCCGTTGGTGCTCGACCGACCGGCCGATACCGTGAGTCGGTGGCGCAACTGAGGTGGTCGGGGCGACCGACGGGAGATCGACCCGTTCTGATCGCAGCCTTCGAGGGATGGAACGATGCCGCCGATGCAGCCACCACCGCGGTCGACCACCTGGTCCGCCACTGGGACGCCGAGATCATCGCGGACCTGGACCCCGAGGACTTCTACGACTTCACCTCGACCCGGCCCGTGGTCCACCTGGGATCCGACGGCACACGATCGCTGAAATGGCCGACCAACACCTTCAGCTGGGCCCGCCCTGCGGGAACCGGGGGCGTCGTGCTGCTGAGCGGCACCGAGCCGCAGCTCAAGTGGCGCACGTTCTGTGACCGGGTGCTCGAGGTCGCGAGGGCGTTGGACTGCTCGATGGTGCTGACCCTCGGGGCGCTGCTGGCCGAGGTGGCCCACAGCCGTCCGACACCGGTGTTCGGCACGGGCTACGACCCGGCGGTCATCGAGCGACTGGGCGTGGAGCCCTCACGCTACGAAGGGCCGACGGGCATCGTGGGAGTCCTCCACGACCAGTGCCTGACTGCAGGTGTCGACTCCGCCTCGTTGTGGGCTGCAGTTCCGTCGTATGTGCCCTCGGCGCCCTCGGCGAAGGCAGCGCTCGCCCTGGTCGAGCGAACCACCGACCTGCTCGACGCCACGGTGCCCAGCATGGACCTGCGGTTCGAGGCGACGGCCTACGAGCACGAGATCAGCCAGTTGGTCCTGGAGGACGAGGCGACCGCGGACTACGTACGCCACCTCGAGGAGCAGTTCGACAACGACGCGCGGGCCGTTCAGTCGGCCGACGACATGGTCGAGGAGCTGGAGCAGTTCCTGCGCGAGCAGTAGCGGCCCGCGAGCCCGAGTGGTGGGCGGCACGCACCACGACGCTCAGTCGGCGTCGCTGAGCTCATCGATCACGGTGTCCTCGTCCAGCTGGCCTCCCGACTGGTACGCAGAGCGCCCGACGAGGTGCGCGCCGACGGGGGCGGTGAGGAACTGCAGCATGATCACCAGCACCAGCAGCGTGACATCCGCGATCTGGTTCAACTGCAGGATCGCACCCAGCGCCACGAGCACGAGACCGAGGGTGGGTGGCTTGGTCGCCGCGTGCATGCGGCCGAACACGTCGGGCAGGCGCAGCACGCCGATACCACCGACCATGGCGAGGAACGCCCCCGAGACGATCAGTACGCCGGAGACCACATCAAGGACGTTCACGCGCCCCTCCGTTCGATGAAGCGGGCGACCATCGCGGTGCCGAGGAACCCGACCACCGCCACCACCAGCATGACCTCGAGGTAGACGCCGCGGCCCTCGCGTGCGGACAGCAGTGCGGAGCCGATGACCAGGAAGGTCAGGAACAGGTCGGTCGCCACGACGCGGTCGGCCAGCGACGGACCGCGGACCAGCCGGACCAGAGCGGTGAGCGCGCCGATCGAGATCAGCACGAACGCGATGTTGGTCGCCAGGATCATGGCTGCTCCTGCGGACGCGTCGGTGGCCACGCCGGCGGGGGCAGCTCGATCGCCGCCCGGTCCGCCGCGGTGCCGAATGCCCGCACCACGCGCTCCTCGAGGGCCAGCCCCTCGGCGCGGACCTCCGCGGGATCGCCGGTCACCAGGCAGTGCACGTAGAGCACCGGCGACGTCGTCGGCTCGACGCCGGCGTCCTGTTCGTCGCAGCCGAACTCCATGGGGCGGATGTCGACGGTGAGGGTTCCGGGAGTGAGCGTGATCGTGTTCGCCACGAAGGTCGCCACGAGTGGGGACCGGGTGCGCAGCGGCACCGCGACGATGCCCTGCTCCAGGTCGAGTCGCGGGCGAAGGACCTGCACGGCGACGGTGACGTTCGCGACGACCAACGCCCGAACGAACCACAGCCCGAAGCTGAGCACCGCCAGCGGATGGACCGCCCGCCCCTGCTCGTGACGCAACGGGAACACCGTGGTGACGGCCAACCCGACGGCCAACCCGGCGACGACGTTCGCCACCGTCGGCGAACCCCACAACAGCACCCACACCAGCGTCAGCCAGGCGACGACCAGGGCGCGGGCCATCATCCGAGCACCGCCCCGACGTAGGCCGACGGGTCCACCAGCGACTGCGCGGCACGTTCGCTGAGCTCGTAGATCGGGCCGCCGAACAGTGCGATCGCCAGCGTCAGGCCCACCAGCGCGATCGTCGCGCCGTTCATCGCAGCAGGGATGGCCAGCTGGGCGTCGGGGCCGATCGAGGCGAGGCGAGCCGGCGGATCCTCAGCTGCACCCCAGAACACGCCGTTCCAGATCTTCACCATGGAGAACAACGTGAAGAGGCTGACGGCGAGCGCGATGCCGACCACCAGATAGGTCTGTGCGCTGAAGCCGGCCTCGAGGATCGCCAGCTTGCCGATGAAGCCCGACAGCGGGGGGATCCCGGCCAGGCTCATCGATGCCAGCAGGAACAGCCCGGCGACGAGCGGTGCGCGGCGTATCAGCCCGCCGACCCGGTTGAGCGCGGTCGATCCCGTTCCCTCCTCGACCAGTCCGGTGGTCAGGAACAGGGCGGTCTTCACCGGGATCTGGTGCACGATGAAGAACACGGTGCCGGCGATGCCCGACACGGTGAACAGCCCGAGACCCAGGATCATGTAGCCGATCTGGCTGACGATGTGGAAGCTCAGGATGCGCTTCATGTCGTTCTGCGCGATGGCGCCCAGCACGCCGACCACCATGGTGAACCCGGCGATGGTCAGCAGGATCGTCGATGGTCGCGTCTCGGGGAACATCAACGTCTGGGTCCGCACGATGGCGTAGACCCCGACCTTGGTCAGCAGACCGGCGAAGACCGCGGTGACCGGTGTTCGAGCGGTCGGGTACGCGTCGGGCAGCCAGAAGAACAGCGGGAAGATGGCCGCCTTGATGCCGAACACCAGGAACAGGAAGAGCGACAGTGCGGTCTGCACGCCGTCGGGCAGCTCGGCGACCTTGACCGCCAGGTCCGCCATGTTCACCGTGCCGGTCGCGCCGTAGACCCAGGCGATGCCGATCACGAACAGCGTGGAGGCCACGACGTTGATGATGACGTAGGTCATGCCCGAGCGGATCTGGGCGCGACGACCGCCCAGGGTCAGCAGCACGTAGCTCGACGCCAGGGTGATCTCGAACGCGACGAACAGGTTGAACAGGTCACCGGTCAGGAAGGCCAACGACACACCGGCGGCCATCACCAGGTACACGGGGTGGAACACCGGCTGGCGGGAGTCGACACCGGGCTGGCCGATGGCGAACACGAGCACCGCCAGGATCGTCGCGACCGACACCACCAGCATCAGCGAGGAGAACAGATCCGCGACCACGGTGATCCCGAACGGCGCGGCCCACGCACCGACCTGCACGGACTGCACGCCATCGGCCTCGACCCGCACGAGCAGCAGGATCGCGTCGACGAGCACCACGGTGATCGCCGTCAGACCGATGCCACGCTGGATGTTGCGGTGGCCGTAGGCGATGATCGACAACGCCGCTGCGGCGAGCGGCACGAAGACGGGGATGGTCAGCAGAGCGCTCACTTGGTCCGCTTCCACCAGCGGGCGATCTCGTCACCTGCGAGACGTGCGATGCGGCGGTCCTCGATGTCGTCCTCGACCTCGTCGTTCCGGTTGAGCACCCAGCTGCGGTAGGCGAGCGACAACAGGAACGCGGTGATGCCGAAGCTGATCACGATCGCGGTGAGCGCGAGCGCCTGGGGCAGCGGGTCGGCGACCTGCTCGCCGGCCGCGAAGGCGCCCACGATCGGCGGCTCGCCCGCTCGACCGCTGACCACCATCAGCAGCAGGTTGGCCGAGTGGGCCAGCAGTGCCAGACCCAGGATGATCCGGCTCAGCGTCCGCTGCAGCAACAGGTAGACGCCCGCCCCGAACAGCACGGCCACGACGAACGCGGAGACGACGCTCATGACGGGCGGCCTCGCTGACCCTCGACCGAGTGGTGGTCCACACCGTCGGCGGAGCCGAGCTGCTCCAGCAGCATCAGCAGCACGCCGAGCACCACCAGGTAGACCCCGATGTCGAAGAACAGCACCGAGGTCGCCTTGGCCTTGCCCAGCAATGGCAGGTCGGCGGAGAAGATCGCGCTCTCCAGGAACTCGCCGCCGAGCACCAGCGGGACAGTTCCGGTCAGCACGGCGATCAGGAGCCCTCCTCCGAGGAAGACCGTGGCCGGCACCTTGACCACCCGGTGCAGCTCTGGCTCACCACCGGCGACGAACAGCAGGCAGAACGCGCACGATGCCACGAGCCCGCCGGCGAACCCGCCGCCCGGCTGGTTGTGTCCGGCGAACAGCAGGTAGAGCGACACGGCGATCAAGGTGTGGAACTCGGCGCGGACGCAGACGTCGAGGATGACCGATCGGCGCGTCATCGCTCGCCTCCGGCATCGGTCGCTGTGCTGGCCGGCTCAGGCGCTGCCGCCGACCCGTCGTCGCCGGCGTCATGGTCCTCGTCGTGCTCGCCGTCGCGGGGACCGCGGCGGTTGCCGCGCACGATCGCCGCGACACCGAGGGCCGCGACGGCGAGCACCGCGATCTCGCCCATGGTGTCGAAGGCCCGGAAGTCCACCAGGATCACGTTGACCACGTTGTTGCCGCCGCCCTCCGGAACCGACCGCTCCAGGTACTCCGACGAGACCGGGGCCGCGGTGCGACTGCCGACGACGATCAGCGTGACGACGAACATGAAGACACCGCTGAGCACGGCGATGGCGACCCTGGGGAACTGGCTGAAGCGCAGGTCGCGCTGCTCGAAGCGGTCGGGCAGGTGCCGGAAGACCAGGACGAAGAACACGATGCCCAACGTCTCGATCAGCACCTGGGTGATGGCCAGGTCGGGAGCGCCCTGGATCTCGAACATGGCCGCCATCCCGTAGCCGACCGCACCGACGAGCACCACGGCGCTGATGCGCCGGCCGACGGTCGCCGCAGCGACCGCGGCGACGATCATGATCAGTCCGATGAGCAGCTGCAGTGGCGAGTCGGCGAGCCACAGGTCGGTCGAGATCGGCGAGCCCACGAGCGCCGCACCTGGCACCACCACCACCGTGGTCAGGATCACCCCGAGGTACACCGGCAGCGAACCGTTCTGCACCACGCCGGTCAACGCGTCCGCGCCACGGAGGGTGCCGCGCAACGAGTGGTCGTACCCGCCCTGGGCGCTCGGCAGCGCCGGCACCCGACCCTGGAGCCGCTCCACACGGGCGCGTGCGGCGAACAGCGCCACGCCGGCGCCGATCGCCACCACCGAGAGCCACAACGCCAGCTTGACGCCGTGCCACAGCGCCAGCTCACGCTCGGGCTCGACACCCCACAACGACTGGTAGGCATGCGCCACCGTGGCGTCCACCGGCGCGGGCACCAGCCCGAACACGACGGTCAGCACCGCGAGCAGCGCTGCGGGAGCGACGAACACCCGGCCCGGATGCGGCGCGTCCGCACCGACGACCTCCCGGGCGGCGCCGGCGTGCCCCTCCGACGGGCCGAAGGTCCCCCACACGAAGCGGGCGCTGTAGGCGACGGTGAGCGCCGAGCCGATGACCACGCCGGCCAACAGCCACGGCCCCCAGGCGAACTCGGTCTGCTCCAGGCCGTAGAGCGCCTCTTCCTTGGCGATGAACCCGAGCAACGGCGGAAGGCCCGCCATCGACGCGGCGACGACACCTGCGGTCGCCGCGACCACCGGCCAACGCCGGCCCAGCCCCTCGAGCTGGCGCAGATCGCGCGTGTGGGTCTGGTGGTCGACGACGCCGACGATCATGAACAACGCCGCTTTGAAGATGCCGTGGGCGACGAGCAGGGTGCAGCCGGCGAACGTCGCCTCCGGGGTACCGACGCCGAACAGGACCATCATCATCCCGAGCTGGCTGATCGTGCCGTAGGCCAGGACCAACTTGATGTCGAACTGCCGCAGCGCCCGGTAGCCGCCGATGAGCATCGAGGTGATACCCGCGGTCACCACGATCGGACGCCACGTCGGCGCATCTGCGAACGCGGGCGAGAAGCGAGCCACCAGGTAGACGCCCGCCTTCACCATCGTCGCCGAGTGCAGGTAGGCGCTCACCGGCGTCGGCGCGTTCATGGCGTTCGGCAGCCACGAGTGGAAGGGCGCCTGGGCGGACTTGGTGAGCGCTCCGACCAGCACCAGCACCAGGGCCCAGTTGACCACGGTGCCCGACGGCGGATCGGCGAGGATCGCCGACATCGAATACGTGCCGGCGGTCTCGCCCAACAGGATGAAACCACCCAACATGGCGAGTCCGCCCAGGCCGGTGATGAGCAGGGCCTGCAACGCACCTGAGCGGGCGGCAGCCTTCTCGTCGTTGGTGCCGATGAGCAGGAACGACGTGATCGAGGTCAGCTCCCAGAACAGGAACAGCGCCAACAGGTTGTCCGACAGCACCAGGCCGAACATCGCCCCCGAGAAGGCCAGCAGCGTGGCGGCGAAGCGGCCGGTGACCGGGTCACCCTCGTGGAAGTAGGCCCGGGCGTAGACGAACACCAGCACCCCGATGCCGGCGACGAGGCCGACCATGAGGAACCCGAAACCGTCCAGTCGCATGCCGAGCGTCAGCCCCAGGGCGGGGACCCATTCGACCTGTTCGTCGACCGAGCCGCCGGCGGCCAGCGTCGACCAGTTCGACACGGCCCACACACATGCCGCCAGGGGGGGCAGCGCTGCCACGTAGAAGGCACGGGGCCCCATGAGTCTGGCGGCCAGCGGCAGGATGGCCGCGACGGCCACGAAGGCCAGCAACAGTGCGAACAGAAGGATTTCCTCCTCTCGGGAAGCGCGGCGGATGGGCTTGCCGACCAGGCTTCCCGGCACACCAGAACGGCGCCAACATAGTCGGCCTGACATGGGGGTGGGGAGGCACCGAAGTGCCTCCCCACCCGCCTACGGGACGTCTCGAGGTCCGGGCGGATCAGACCGCGTCGTCACCGACCTCTCCGGTTCGGATGCGGGTCAGGCTGTCGACCTGGGTGACCCAGATCTTGCCGTCGCCGATCTTGTCGGACCGGGCCGCATCGGCGATGACGGAGACCAGCGGCCCCGCGTCGCCGTCGGGCACGACCACTTCGACCTTCACCTTGGGGAGGAAGTCGACCTGGTACTCGGTGCCCCGGTAGGTCTCGGTGTGACCGCCCTGACGACCGAAGCCCTCGGACCTCGGTGACGGTCATGCCGGTGACGCCGGCGCCCTTCAGTGCGTTCTTGACGCCGTCGAGGGCATAGGGCCGGATGATTGCTGTGATGAGTGCTGACATGGTCGGTTCCTCTCAGTTCACCAGGTCGGTGCCGGACACGGTGCCGGCGAAGGCGACGTCGGCGGAGTAGCCGGGGTAGCCGTGCTCGTGCACGTCCAGGCCCTCGATCTCCTCCTGCTCGGGCACCCGCAGTCCCACGGTCGCCTTGATGGCGGAGAAGATGATGCCCATGGTCACACCGACGAAGGCGGTGATGGCGAGGACGCCGATGATCTGATCGCCCAGCAGGTCGAAGCCGCCGCCACGGAGGATGCCGACGTCGGCACCGAAGATGCCGACCGCGAGCACACCGAAGGCGCCGACGACGCCGTGCACCGATGCGGCGCCGACCGGGTCGTCGATCTTGATCTTGTCGAAGAAGGGCACGGCGAGGCAGACGAGGATGCCGCCGATGAAGCCGACCAGGACGGCCCAGAAGTCGGTGATGACGTCCGGACCGGCGGTGATGGCCACCAGGCCGGCCAGCAGGCCGTTGCCGGCCATGGCGACGTCGGGCTTCTTGGTGGAGATCCAGGTGTAGGCCGTTGCAGCGATGGCGCCGGCAGCACCGGCGAGTGCGGTGGACAGCGCCGCCACGCCGATGGCGGGACCGTCAGCGGTCAGCACCGAGCCGGGGTTGAAGCCGAACCAACCGACGAAGAGGATGAAGCAACCGATGATCGCGAACGGGATCGAGTGACCGGGGATCGCCCGGGGCTTGCCGTCCGGTCCGTACTTGCCGATCCGAGGGCCGATGATCGCCGCGCCGACCGCCGCGGCGACGCCGCCGGTCAGGTGCACGATGCCCGAGCCCGCGAAGTCGGTGTAGCCCAGCTCGGACAGCCAGCCGCCGCCCCAGGTCCAGTGCACGATGATCGGGTAGATCAACGCGGTGAGGAACACCGTGTAGATGGCGTAGGCCTTGAACTTCATCCGCTCCGACATCGCCCCGGCCACGATGGTCGCTGCGGTCGCTGCGAAGGCCACCTGGAAGAAGAAGTCCACTTCCTTGGTCACGAAGTCGTAGCCACCGGTGCCCAGGAAGAACCCGGAGGATCCGATGAAGCTGCCCATCGTGTCGCCGTAGGCGAACGCGAAGCCCACCGCAGCGAAGGAGATGATGGCCACGCACATGTCCATCAGGTTCTTCATCATGATGTTCGACACGTTCTTGGCCCGTGTGAGGCCTGCGGTGAGGAAGGCGAAGCCGGCCTGCATGAACAGGACCAGCACGCCGCACAACATGATGAAGACGTTGTCCAGGTTGGCTTGGACGGTGTCGATGGTCAGGTCCTGCGCTGAGGCCGGACTTGCCAGCACCGCCACGGTGGCACCGGCGATGCCGACTCCAACCGCAATTTTCGTTCGCTTCCGACTGAGCACGATTTCTCCTTCTCGGATCACCCGCCGGCGTACCGACGGAGGCCCTGTGTTCCTGATGGCGAGCCGAGTGCCGACTCCTCGGCGAGGAACGTACGAGTCGATCGTTTCGGGATTGTTTCGGTGCGGTGAAGGGCTCCGAACTGTCCGCAGCCCACCATCGACGTGCGGGCAGCGGCGCGCGCCGCCGCCGCAGCGGCGGAGGCTCCCACGCACACCTGCGGGGACAGCTCCGGGAGGGTCAGGCCTCGGGATCGAGGACGTGCAGCAGGGCGCGGCGGATCTCGGACTGGTACTCGGGATCGAGCACCTGCCCGCCGCTCGCGTCGGTGACGTAGAAGGTGTCGACGACGTCGCCACCCATCGTGTGGATCTTCGCCGACGCCACGTGGAGGTCCAGGTCCGACATGGCACGGGCGAGTCCGTAGAGCAGCCCCAACCGGTCGACACCGAGTGCCTCGATGACGGTGGCGTCGGACGCGGTGTCGTTGTCGAAGCGCACCCTCGGCGGGAACTGGCTGACGCCGATCGCCCGACGTCGCGCCTGTCGCGCCCGCTGTTCCAGACGGGCATGCACCGCGAGTCGCCCGGCGAGCGCCGTCTCGACGTCCGCGGTGACGGCGTCCCAGGGCACGACGCCCGAGCCGCCCACCGCGACACCGAACTCCTCGACGGCGACGCCGCCCGACGAGTAGAGGTTGGCCTCCACGACGTCGAGCCCGTGCAGGGAGAGCACCCCGGCAACCCGATAGAACAGCCCTCGGCGGTCCGGGCAGACGACGGTGAGGTGCTCACCCTCGGCCATCACGTGGGTGCCGCCCTGCGCCATCAGCTCACGCTGCTCGGCGGTCGGGAACACCGAGCGATCGGCACCCTCCACCTCGTCGCCGCTGAGCCGCTGGGTGACCCGCGTCGCCAGCTGGTCGACCAGCTGGGCCTTCCACGGTCCCCACGCGGTCGGACCCGTCGCCAGTCCGTCGGCCTCGGACAGCGCCCGCAGCAACGCCAGGTCGTCGGGTGTTCCCACGACGTCGCCGACCATGTCGATGGTGGCAGGGTCGTCCAGGTCCCGACGTGTGGCGACGTCGCTCAACAGCAGGTGGTGGCGCACCAGCATCGCGATGGTCGCCACGTCGGACGGAGCGAACCCCATGCGTTCCACGATCGAGACCGCGAGGTGCTCGCCGACCTCGCTGTGGTCACCGGGCCGCCCCTTGCCGATGTCGTGCAGCAGCGCCGCGATGACCAGCAGGTCCGGTCGAGGCGTTCGATGGGCGATCGAGGCCGCCTCCGCGGTGCACTCGAGCAGGTGGCGGTCCACGGTGTAGCGATGGAAGACGTTGCGCTGGGGCTGGCTGCGGGTCGGTTCCCACTCGGGCAGCAACGGACACCACAGCCCGAACTGGTCGAGCGCCTCGACGACCGGGATCGCGGCCGGGCCGTGCAGCAGCAGGTCCACGAACCGGCGACGCGCCGATCTCCGGCCACGGAACCGGCAGGTGCGGGTGCGGCGTCCAGCGCCGAGAGCGTCTCGAGACCGATCCGCTTGCCGGTGCGCGCGGCGCCGAGCGCCGACACGCAGCACCGCTTCGGGGTCGGTGGTCGCGGTCGCCAGGTCGTCCAGACAGATCCGGCCTGCCCGCAGCACCAGCCCGTCCTCCAACGGGCGATCGCGTCGGACCCGCTCCCGTCGACCGGCCCCGGTGCGCAGATCGGTCTCGTACCAGCTCTCGTCACTGGCCCAGGCGATGGCACGTCCGGCCGCAGCGACACGAGCCATCAGCACATCGGCATCAGCGTCATCGAGCCTCGCCGCGACCGAGTCCTGCTCGGCGAGCAGGAGCCGGTCGCCCGGGCGGGCCGTGGCGCGGTGCAGCTCGACGCGCACCTCGAGAAGGGTGTCGTGGTGACGCTGCAGCTCCTCGAGCAGCAGCGGATCCACCTCTGCGCCGGCAGCTCGTGCCCACGCTGAGCGCATGGACGTCACGTAGGCCCCCGCGGCCGTCCTTCAGGTCCGGCTCCAGGTCGAAGGCCACCTCGCCGGCCTCCGCGTGACGGTCGCGGACCGAGGTGCTGAGCTCGTCGAGCCACTTGCGCCCACGTTTGCGCCAACCGGTGAGCGCCTTCTCGAGCAGCTCCTCGGTGAGTGCCGGGTCGCCTGCGACGTGGCGGGCCGACAGGAGAGCAGTCGCCGTCTCCAGGTCCTCCGACGCCAGGCTGATGGTGTCGCGCACGGTCCGCACGGCATGACCCAGCTTCAGCCCCGCGTCCCAGATCGGGTACCAGAGGGCATCCGCGACACCGCTCCCGTCCGCCCCCTTGCCGACCAGCAGCAGCAGGTCCAGGTCCGACTGGGGTGCCATCTCGCGACGACCCTGACCGCCGACCGCGACCAGCGACACATCCACGTCGTCGCCGCCACCGGCGACGAAGAGCTCGACGAGCCACTCATCGACCAGGTCGGTGTAGGCCCGGCAGAACTCGGTCCCCTTCAGCGTGTCGTCGGCGAAGAGGTCACTGCGCAGCAGCGACGATGGCATCGGGGCACCTCGGGGTGGCGGTCGGTCGGTGACGGTCGGAGACGGTGATCGGCCCTGTCGACACGCACGGAGCCCCCGGCCAGGTCGGGCCTGGCCCGGCCGGGGGTCGCCCCGTGTGTCGGGGTCTGGTGGTCCGCAGCAGCGTCAGACCGCGTCGGGTCCGGTTTCTCCGGTGCGGATGCGGACCAGTTCGTCGACCGTGGTGACCCAGACCTTGCCGTCGCCGATCTTGTCGGTGCGTGCGGAGCCGCTGATGGCGTCGACCACCGATCGGCACGTCGCCGTCGTCGACGATCGACCTCCAGCTTCACCTTCGGCAGGAAGTCGACCTGGTACTCGGTCCCTCGGTAGGTCTCGGTGTGACCGCCCTGGCGGCCGAAGCCGCGGACCTCGGTGACGGTGATGCCGACGACGCCGGCGGCCTTCAGGGCGGTCTTCACGTCGTCGAGCTTGAACGGCTTGATGATGGCGGTGACGAGCTTCATGGTTGTGGCTCCTTGTTCCCGATCGCTGGGGATCGTTCGATGTTGCTGGCGATGTTCGTGGCGCTGGCGGTGCTGCTGTGCTGGTCGCGCAGGTCGGAGCTGTCATGACCGGCCCATGGTGACCTCGCCCAGGTTGTACGCGGTCTCGGCGTGCTCGGCGGCGTCGATGCCGCTCTCCTCGACCTCCTCGCTGACCCGGATGCCGATGGTGGCCTTGAGCGCCAGCAGCAGGCCGGCGGTGACCGCACCGGACCAGACGATCGCGACGCCGTTGGCGATGGCCTGCTCGAGGAGCAGGTCGAACCCGCCGCCGAAGAACAGCCCCTCCAGGTGGTCCCCACCGAAGAACTCCGGATCGGCGAAGAGCCCGATCAGGAGCGAGCCGACCAGGCCGCCCACGAAGTGCACGCCGACGACGTCGAGCGCGTCGTCGTAGCCCGCCTTGAACTTGAGGTGCACCGCGAACGCACAGATCACGCCGGCGGCGACGCCGATGAGGATGGCGGACATCGCGGTGACGAAGCCCGCGGCGGGGGTGATGGCCACCAGACCGGCGACGATGCCCGACGCGACGCCCAGGTTGGTGAAGTGGCCGTCCTTGATGCGCTCGACGACGGCCCAGGCCAGCCCGGCCGCAGCGGCGGCCAGGAAGGTGTTCATGAAGGCCTGGACGGCCTGGCCGTTCGCAGCCAGCGCCGAGCCGGCGTTGAAGCCGAACCAGCCGAACCACAGGATGCCGGTGCCGATCATGACCAGCGGCATCGAGTGCGGCGGGTGGCCCTCCTTGGGCCAGCCCTTGCGCTTGCCGAGGACGAGCACGGCGGCCAGCGCGGCGATGCCGGCGTTGACGTGGATGGCGGTGCCGCCGGCGAAGTCCAGCGAACCGCGGACGCCGAGCCAGCCGCCGTAGACCCACTTGAAGACGGGGGCGAAGACGAACAGCATCCACAACGGGGCGAAGATCGCCCAGGCGGTGAACTTCATGCGGTCGGCGACCGCACCGGAGATCAGCGCCGGGGTGATCACCGCGAACATCCCCAGGAAGATGACGCCGAGGAGCGTGGCCCCGCCGTCGGACAGGTCGATGCCGTTGAGGAACACCGCATCGAACCCGCCGAACCACGATGCATCGACGTCACCCCCCGCCACGGAGTAGCCGACGATCACCCACAGCACCGGCACGCTCAGCAGGCACCAGAAGTTCATCATCAGCATGTTCAGCACGCTGCGGGAGCGGTCCATGCCGCCGTAGAAGAACGCCAGCCCCGGCGTCATGAACAGCACGAGTGCTGCAGAGACGAGCACCCACGCGGTGTCACCTGATTCCATTGTCGTGGCCCTTCAACTGTCCGGACGCAGCCCTTACGTCCGTCGCCGGCCGACGCTACGAACGGAGTGTTTCGGCGGTGTTTCGGCGAGCGAGCCAGTTGGTTACGGCCCGCTCCGACGCGGAGCAGGCCGCGGCCACCTCGGCAGCGTCCTTCGCAGCCACCTGCTGGCGGGGCGCCCCTAGGATCCACCCATGACGATCCGGACCGACTGCCGGCACTACTCGCGCAGGACGCTCACCCGCGACGAGGTCGTGCAGCGGTGCCGATTGGGCGCTGCGGACGAAGCTCCGTTCGACTGCCCCGAGCACTGCCTGTTCTTCGAACAGCGACCGGTCATCGACGGCGGGTGGTCCTCCGGAACGTCCGGCGGCTGACTCGCCAGTTCCCACTGCGCCCGACCCGGCGGCGACCACGGCCGACACGGTGACCGGGCGACGGCAGGAGGTCACGGCTCCTCCCCCGAGTTCGCCGCCACCCACTCCAGCGCATCGGCACGGGCACGGCGCAGCGTCGCTCCGACGAACGTCGTGCCCGTGTACACGTTGGTCTCGCCGAGGTCGGAGATCACGTCGGTCGCCCGGAGCTGACCGACGACCCGGGGGTTGTCGGTCACGATCGCCAACCGACTCCCCGCGGCGGCCAGCGCCCGGGCGTACTGCCGGACCACCTCCAAGAAGGTGGCCCCTGCTTCATCGACGCCCCGCAACCGCAGGATGACCACCGATCCCGTCGATGCCGGGGCCACCTCGGGCAGCTGCTGCAGCAGCAGCGGGGCGGACGCGAAGAACACGGTGCCGTACGGCTGCAGCACCACGACCTCGTGCGGCGGCAGCACCCTGGGAGGCTCGACCTCTTCCATGTCGCCGTCGGCGTGGAACACGATCTGCTTGATGGTGAGTCGGGCCGACTGTCCGGCGACGAACAACACCAACGAGAGGCCCACGCCCACCAGCACCGCGTACTGCAGCGGGATCAGCACCGTCAGGATCAGCGTCACGGACATGACCGTCAGCGGCACCGGCCCGGTCCTGGCGACCGAGCGGATCTGGGCGGGCCTGATCGTACGGAGGCCGACGACGATCAACAGCCCCGCGAGCGCCGGCATGGCCACGAGACCCACGGTCGAACCGAACGCCACGACCACCACCGCCATGGTGACCGCGGCGATCAACAGCGCAGCCCGACCGCGCGCCCCGGCCGAGACGACCAGTGACGTGGCCGACATCGAACCGCCGACCGGCATCCCGCGGAACACACCCGACACGACGTTCCCCACGCCCTGTCCGACGAAGTCCTGCGAGCTGTCAGCCGGCCGACCGTCGTCGTTGGGGAACCCGGCGGCGACGGCGGCACCCTGTATGAGCCCCACGAAGGCCAACGAGACGGCGGGAACCAGCAGGGCAGGGACATCGGTCAACGACGGCGCCACGGGCAGCGGCAACGCGTCGGGCAGCTCGGTCACGTCGCCCACGAGCAGGACCGACGAGCCCCGGGCGTTCAGGATCGCCGCCAGCACCGAGCCGGCGGCGACCGCACCGACCAGGCTGAGCGATCGCGCCCTGGTGCGGTCCAGCCCCAGGATGGCAGCGATCGTCGCGACGCCGACGAGCACGGTCGGGACGTCGACCCGGCCGAGGTGCAGCAGCGTGTCCAACCCTTGCACCACCCGGTGCGGGGCCGCCGACTCGTAGCCGGTGAAGCTCTCCAGCTGACCGATCACGATGTTGATCCCGACCGCAGCGATGAAACCCGTCATCACCGAGTTCGAGACGAACCGGAGCACCGAGCCGAGCCGCAGCAGCCCGGCGATCAGCATGACGGCACCGGTCATCACCGACAGGGTGGCCAGCGCCCGGACCGGATCCGCACGGGAGGCGAGATCGACGTCCGCGATGACGATCGCCATGGCCGCGGTGCCCTGCACCGCCATGGCCACCGAGCTCGTGGCGGCCGCTCCGCCCAGCACGCCGAACAGGTAGGAGTAGAGCCCGGCGACCGGGTTCAGACCGGCGAGCAGGCCGGTCGCGAGCCCGGCAGGAACGCTCTGGACGCCGAGCACCAGCCCGGCGGCCGCATCATGGGGCAGGTCCTTGGGTCGCCAGTAGCTCCTGGGGTGGAGGATCGGGAGGTTGATGTGACCCCTAGGTGCTAGGCGGGGGTCGGGCTGGCGTCGGCGTCGTCGGCGTCGGTCACCTGTTCGTCATCGTCGTTCTCCGGGGCCTCGACGCGCGTCAGCAGCACCTCGTACCCCGCCACGAGCGCGAGCAGGACGAACACCCAGAACCACGACAGGCTGAGCCACACCAGGAGCGCCACGGCGACCACCACTCCCCCGATCCGGAGCGCGTCGCGGTGGGCGACCACCCACGCGGTCGTGGACGGATCGGTGCCCCGCTCACGCGCTGCGCTGGTGGCCGACGTCGCGAGCGAGGCAGTACGGCGCCGGAACCCGGTGGCGCGGTCCGACGGGCCCGTTGCCCAGGCCACCGCGATCAGTGCGACCAGGAACCACAACAGGATCCTGGTGCCGTCGAACAGGCCCTGGAGGATGGCGTCGGCGGCGGCGCGGACCGCAGGGACGTTGCTGTCCACCCTGACCAGCTCGAGCAGCTGATCCTGTGCGGTCATGGCTGCACGCCGCATCAGGATGAGCAGCAGCACGTCCACGACCGCGAGCTGCACGAGCGTGCGTCGACGGTTCATCGACAGCGCCAACGCCCCGATCGTCGAGGCGACGAACACGACCACCGAGAGCCACACGATCTTGTCGAACAGCGCGATGGCGTCCTGCACCTCTTTGAGCTGACCGTCGTCGTAGATGGTGAACTGACCGAAGTCGTCGGGCAGGTCCGTGCCGAACGCCGCATTGATCTTGTCGATGGCGGCGGTGGGGACCTCGTCGATCGTCACGTCGGGGATGTCCACGGTCCGGCCGAACAGCTGCGGCGAGACGCTGCTGATCTTCGCCAGGACCTCGTTGATGATCGGCACCAGGTTGATCGTGACCGAGCCGTCGGTCGCCTGGACCGCCTCGGCGTCGCCGCGCAGCACCTTCACCGCGGTGCTGTGCGCCTGCTCGTTCACCCCCACCCACAACCGGGCGAACGCGTCGCTCGCCACCACGTTGTCCACCTGGTCACCGACGAACCCCTCGACGGCACTCGACAGCGGCACCGCGAGCACCTGGCCTCGTTCGGGCAGCACCTCGCGGAACAGCGCCGCCGGGTCGACCAGCTGCATCGTCTGGGTCGTGATCTCGGCGGACAGGGCGGACTGCACCGCGGGGTCGTCGATCAGCGGTCCGACACGTTCCACCCACACATCGGTGTCGAGCAGGCTCCGACTCGCCCAGACGCCGACCCCGCCCGTCAGGAACGACAGGCAGGAGACGAACACGAGCACGACCGAGGTGATCCTGCGGGCCAGGTGGCGAGACGGTCCACGGGCACCGAGCTCGGAGAGCTGCGCCCTCGCTGCATCCCGCTCGGCGCGCATCTGCGCCAACTGCGCCTCGAGGTCCTGCTGCTCCGCGGTTGCCTGTCCCTCGACCTCACCGCTCACGGTGCCTCCTCGTTGCCGACCGATCGGATCAGCAGCTTCGCGTCATCTGGGGCGAAGTCCGCGTCATTCGACGTGTTCTCGACCCGCAGCACGCCCAACTCTCCGGAGTTGACCGATCCCGGACGCTCCAGACGGGGGCGACCGGTGGAGCCCACACTGTGCCCCGCTCGGAGCGCCGGGGCATCACCCGATCCGGGTGAACGGGCTCCCGCACGCCGGACGGCGCCCCGGACCCGATCGACATCGGGTGGCCGCACGGCGCGTGGTGATCGGTGTTCACCCGTTCCGGGCGATGACGGATCCCGGGCCCCGCCGTACGGTGCGTGAGGATGGCGCCACTCGGGCGCGATCCGGAACAAGGAGACGACATATGGAACGTCAACCAAGTGCCGCAGCGGCCGGCTGGATCATGTTCGCCGGTGTGATGATGGTCGTGGTCGGGATCTTCCAGGCCTTCGCCGGGTTGGTCGCCATCATCGACGATCAGTTCTTCGTCGTCACCGCGGACTACGTCGTCAAGTTCGACGCAACCACCTGGGGCTGGATCCACCTGATCATCGGGCTCATCGTGCTCGCCTCCGGCTTCGGTGTCTTCTCCGGCAACGTCCTCGCCCGCACCGTCGGGGTCGTCGCCGCGATGGGCACCATGATCTCCGCCTTCTTCTGGCTGCCGTGGTACCCGGTCTGGGGCGTCATCCTGATCGCCGTCGCCTTCGCGGTCATCTGGGCGCTGACCGTGCACGGTCGAGACCTGGCGGCGACGTCGGCCTGACGCCGCTCCGGTTCCGGGTGCCGTTCCCAACGGCGTCCGGGACCGATCGGCACGCGCCGGCCGCCCGCAGCGCCCGGGTCAGCGCCTGCCCTCGTCGCGACGACGCGTCAGGTGCACGTGCGCCTTCGCCGCCCCCCAGACGAGTCCCGGTTCGGCCAGGCGTTCGTCGACATCCGCGAAGCTCGCGGGCGCCAACCCGTAGACGTCGGACGGGAAAGCCCGTCGGGCGAACTCGTCACGCTCCACCGGAGCGACCCCTGCTGCAGCGAGGACCTCGGTGGGGAACCGCACGGCGCCACGCAACAGGCTGAGCGGCGTCGAGCTCTGCTGGTCGATGTCGGTGCGCAACAGCGCCCGCACAGCGGGTGCGACCTCGTCGCGACACCGCTCGCCCGCCGCGACGACCGCACGTTCCAGCGCTGCGTCGACCGCGACCCCGGCGTCGTTGCAACGCTGCTGCACGCTGCGTCGGACCCAATCGACGAGCGATGCCTCGATCAGGTCGGCGAGCTGGGCGGCGTACTGCCGCGAGCTGCTCGTCGTCGCTGCGGTCACCCACCCGCAGCTCCCGGCGGGGGAACCGCGACGGCGCCGGGCGGAGCGACCGCAGGTGGGGCGGGAGCGGGAGCTGCGGAAGTGGGACCCGAGCTGGGCACGGCAGTCGTCGGCGAGGCGGGCGCAGGGCTGCTCGGGGTGCTGGTGGGGGTGCGGCGCTCGATGGTGACCGACGGCTCCAGCTCGGTCGGCGGCGCCGGCAGCTGCGCGACCGGCTCGCCGATCGAGGCGTCCAGGATCCTCGGCAGCCGGTCCCCGCTGCACCGCAGTTCGACCACCTCGCCGACGAGCTCCACCTCCGGGTCGCACGGCAGCAGCCGCCCGTCCAGCACGGTGAAGCGGTTCGGTAGACCCTTTCGCGCCAGGTAGGGGCTCTCGACGACCAGTTCTGTGCCCTCCAGACGCAGCTTCGCTGGCTCCCCCTCCGGTCCGACGACCAGACGCCCGTCCACCACACGTGCGTTGACGCCGAGCAGACGACCGACCGACGCCGGCGACACCGTCAGTCGGAACGACCCCTGACCGACCGAGGTGATCCCGAGCGACGCCCCGAACGGGTCCGGGTCGACATCGAGGTCCTCGAGCACGTAGTCGGCGGTCTCGACCAGCACGCCCGACACCTCAGCGTCGCGCAGCTGCACCGTCACGCGGTCCAGTCCGCCGCCCAGCACTGCGGGGAGCAGCGTCGGGCGCCACCAGGAGCGACCGATCGCAACCTGGGCATCCGCAATGCCCTGGGACTGCAGCTGGTTCTGCGCGACGCGCCCGACCACCACCCGACCGCCGTACTCCACCACCAGCAGCGCGACGAGCACCACCGCCACGCCCAGCACGAGCACCGTGCGCCCGGGCGGACGCGAGCTGTTCACCTGGCCGTGTTCAGGCGCCGACGCGGTCGAGCACGACCTCGGCCGGGGCCACCATGCCGACGTAGAACGGACCGAACTCGCCGTACTGGGCGGACGCCTCGTCGTAACGCATCGTGTAGACGATCTCCTTGACGTCATCAGGACGCTGGCAGAACAGGGTGACGCCCCACTCGAACTCGTCCAGCCCGGTCGACCCGGTGATCAGCTGGGTGACGCGACCGGCGAACTTCCGCCCCGACGCACCGTGCTCGTACATCAGCTCCTTGCGACGGTCGTAGTCCAGCTCGTACCAGTTGGCGCCGACGTTGCGGCGCTTGGACATGGGGTAGAAGCAGAACGCCGGCTTCCCCTCGGGCGGGAGCTGGGGGTACAGCCGGTCCTGCTGCATCGCCTCGGGGATGCCCTGGGCGTACTCCGACAACTCGGTCAGCGACACGTACGAGTCGACCAGATCCAGGCCGGCCGCGACCAGCGCGGTCTGGGCGCGACGCAGGCGCCACTGGTCCTTGGACAGCACCATCACGCCCAGATCGGCCTTGTGGCCCAACAGGGCAGCGGTGACGACCTGGTCCTCCCCGGTGGCGGCGTCGGCCAACGCAGCGGTGACCATGTCCGGGTCGGTCAGCGGAGCGACCCGGAAGAACAGGTGCAGCACCGCGAGCCCCACTGCGGGACTCGACGGATCGGTGGCGTGGCCGGAGGTCATGGCCGGAGTCTACGGACCACTCACCTCACCCGAGCAGCGCCGCCAGCTCCGTGCCCCCGTAGACCAGCGCGAGCACGACGACCAGCACGCCGAAGAGCCGTCGCAACGCCAGCTCCGATGCGCCGATCGTCAGTCGGGCGCCCACCTGCGCTCCCGGCACCACCCCCAGCATCAGCGGCAGCGCGTAGGTCCAGTTCACGTGGCCCAACGCCACATGGGCACCCAGCGCCGGGACCGAGAAGATGGCGACCGCCACCAAGCTGGACGCGACCGCCTTCTTCATCGGGGTTCCGAGGGGGCCGGCCATGGCCGGCACCATGATGATCCCGCCGCCGACGCCCAAGAGTCCCGCCACGAACCCCGACCCGGCGCCGACGAGTCCCACCAACCACATCGAGCGCCGCTCGGGCCGGCCCTCGTCCGGGCCGCCCGCCCCGTCGCCCACCCCTGCCGCCGGTGTCGGCACCGACCGCCGCTCGTGCTCCGCGCCGGCCGCGGCGGTCACCCGTCGGCGGTCACGCCCGCGTGCCACCGAGACCCCCGACCACAACATCAGCGCCGCGGTGAAAACCATCAGCAACCGCCCGTCCACCAACGACGACACCCAGGCGCCGCCCAGGGCGAACACCGCGCCGGAGATCCCCAGACCCAACGCGAGTGACCAGTCGACCAGCCCCTCCCGGGCGTACCGGATGGACCCGGAGATCGCCCCGGGAAGGATCGCCGGCACGGTCGATCCCACTGCTTCGATGGGCGTCGCCCCCAACACCCGCACCGCCGGGGTGGTCACCACGGCGCCCCCGACACCCAACAACGCCGAGAGGACACCGGCGCCGAAGCCGACCGCCAGGGTGGCCGTCGCCACGGCGAGATCCGCAGCGGTGATCGAGTCCATCGCCACAGTGTCGCCCATGCTCCGACCGTCGACGCATCCCGCGGGAGCGGTTCGCCGCGAGCGGGAGTCGCACGGACCCGGCGCGGCTCAGTTCATGTCGGCGGGGTCGCGGATGACCACGATGCTCGCCGAGGGGTCATCGGGATCCAGATAGACCTCGATGGGCCGATCGAGGTCGGACTCCGCCGCGTCCTGTTCGATCACCGGATCATCATCGCCCTTCGACGGGTCGATGACCTCGCGCAGCCCGATCAGCCCCGCGGCGAGCACCGATGCCCCTGCGGAGCGCCGGTAGCGCGACGGGATCCGTTGGGCCGACGAGGGCGGCCGCACCGGCAGCACGGTGCCGAAGGCTCGTGGATCGAGCAGCTCGTCCTCCGGCTGCGGAGGGAGGTCGCCTGGCAGTGCACCGAAGGGCTCGTCGTGGTCCACGCCGACAGCCTACGTAGCGGGGCGCCGCGAGCGCCTCCGGCCATACCCCTCGTCAGCCTCCGGCCATACCCCTCGTCAGCCTCCGGCCATACCCCTCGTCAGCCTCCGGCGACGGCCGGGATGATCGAGACCGTCTCGCCGTCCGGCACCGCGGTGCTCACACCGTCGAGGTAGCGGACGTCGTCGTCCGCGACGAAGACGTTGACGAAGCGGCGCAGCGTGCCGTCCTCGTCGAAGAGCCGCTCGGCGAAACCCGGGTGCGCGCTGTCGAGCGCGCTGAGCACCTCTCCGACGGTCGCGCCCTCGACGGCGACCTGGGACTCACCGGCGGTCAGGGTGCGCAGTGTCGTGGGGATGCGGATGGTCACGCTCATGGGTCGTCCTCCTGGTGCCGCCGGTCGGCGGGGTCCGCCGACGATGGCGGGTGATCGTACCGTGACCTCAACCACGCCGCAGCCCGCTCGCTTCCCCCCGCCGCCCCCGTCCGCCCGGCCCGACGGCACCTCCACCGACCCGCCTGAACGCAAAAGGCGGTCGGCGACTACCTTGCAGGGGGTTGCCGTGGTGTCCGTTCGGACACCACGTAGCGCGTTCGGACGTCGACGACAGGAGGTGCGGCCATGACCACCACGACGCTGCACCTGGACACCTCGTCGGACATCCGCTCGTTCCACCACGGCGAGTTCCCCATCGAACGACTGCTCGAGGCGAAGGGGTCGACGTCGATCTCGGTCTGCCTCCCCGCACGCAACGAGGCCGCCACGGTCGGATCCATCGTCGCCGCGCTGCGCCGCGAGTTGCTCGACACCGGGGTCATCGACGAGATCGTGGTGCTGGATGACCACTCCAGCGACGACACCGCCGTGGTGGCCCGCTCCGCCGGCGCCCGCGTCAGTGCGGCCGCCGAGGTGCTGGCCGACTTCGGTGGCGGCCACGGCAAGGGCGAGGTGCTGTGGAAGTCCCTGCACGTCACCGAGGGCGACCTGGTGCTGTGGTGTGACAGCGACATCTCGGAGTTCGGCTCGCGGTTCGTGACCGGGCTGCTGGGTCCGTTGCTCTGCGAGCCCGACGTCGACTTCGCGAAGGGCTTCTACCGGCGGCCCGCCCCCGACCGCCAGGGCGGTGGACGGGTGACCGAGCTCGTCGCACGACCCCTGCTGTCGCTCTACTACCCCGAGCTCAGCGGCCTGAATCAACCGTTGTCGGGCGAGTACGGCGGGCGACGCGAGGTGCTCGAACGGCTGCCGTTCTTCCAGGGCTACGGGGTGGACGTCGGGTTGCTCATCGACCTGTCCCGCCAGTTCGGTGTCGCCGGTCTGGTCCAGGTCGACCTGGACGTCCGGATGCACCGCAACCGGACGTTGGACGAGCTGGGCCCACAGGCGATGTCGGTCATGCAGACGATGCTGTGCCGTGTCGACGGGGACCTCGCACCCGCGGTCGCCGAGCTCCAGCGACCCGGACAACCGCCGGTGACCGTGGATGTGAGCGAGCGGCCCCCGATGATCCAGGTGCCCGGCTACCTGGCCCGCCGCACCGCGTCCAGGACCGCCTGAGCCGAACCCACCAGGCACTCGGCGGTCGCCGTCATCGACCTGTCCCGGCCGTGCTGGGCCACGAGCGACACCGTGGACACGCGATCAGCCGCATCGTCGAAGCACTCGCCGACGACGGCCACCACCGGAACGCCGAGCGCGGCGCCCAGCCCGACCACCCCGCCGACGACCTTGCCGTCGAAGGACTCCTCGTCCAGGAAGCCCTCTCCGGTGACCACCAGGTCGGCGGACTCCACCAGCTCGTCCAGGTCCAGGTGGTCGGCGACGAGATCGAAGCCGGGCACCAACGTCGCCCCGGCGCAGGCGAGACCTCCCGCCAGCCCCCCGGCGGCCCCGGCACCCTCCAGGGAGGTCACGTCGACCCCGTGGCTCTCCCGGTAGACCTGCACCAGTCGTTCGAGCCGGCGCGTCAAGAGCTCGACCTGTGCCGGCGTGGCGCCCTTCTGCGGAGCGAACACCTCCGCTGCGGCCACGAACCCCAGCCGGACGTCGCAGGCGACCTCCAGACGCACACCGCGGTACCGCTGCAGCGGTTCCATCGCGCGCAACGCCCCGAGCCCTCCGTCGGTCGTGGCGGATCCCCCGACGCCGATGAGCACGCGACGCGCCCCCGCGTCGACCGCTGCGGTGATCAGCTCCCCGGTGCCGTAGCTCGACGCCGCGACCGGATCGTTGCCCTCGGCACCGCCGACCAGTGCCAGCCCGCTGGCGAGCGCCATCTCGATCACGGCGTCCCGGCCCGACAGACGCCAGCCGGCCTCGACGGGATCGCCGAGCGGGCCCGACACGAGGGTCGTGCGGTTGGGTCCACCGAGCACGTCGAGGGTTCCCTCCCCGCCGTCCGCGAGCGGACAGGTGACCACCTCGTGGCCGGCGCTGCGCAACCCCGACGCCAGGGCCTCCGCGGCGCCGGGCGCGTCGAGGGTGCCCTTGAACTTGTCCGGAGCGACGAGGATGCGCACGGCGGCCAGCGTACGACCCCACCATCACCCCCTATCGTGACCGACATGTCCGCCCAGAGCGATCGCCCCGTCGTCATCGCGTCCAACCGCGGCCCCGTCAGCTACGACCTGGTCGACGGCGAGCCCGTCGGTCGACGCGGTGGCGGGGGGCTGGTCTCGGGCCTGGCGCCGCTGGTCGAGGACGGCCGGGCGACGTGGATCGCGGCGGCGCTCTCCGAGGGCGACCGCGTCGCTGCCCGCCGGGGTGCGACCAGCGTCGACGGCCTCGCGGCGCACCTGTTGGACCTGGACCCGGAGCAGCACCGACTCGCCTATGACGTGATCAGCAACGAGACGCTGTGGTTCGTCCACCACGGCCTGTTCGACCAGACCCGCGAGCCGGCGTACGACGACTCGTGGTGGACGGCCTGGGCCGCCTACCGAGCGGTCAACGAGCGCTTCGCCCGCAGCGTCGTCGAGCTGGCGCCCCCGGATGCGGTGGTCCTGGTGCAGGACTACCACCTGACGCTGCTGGCTCCCACGGTCCGCGCAGCCCGTCCCGATCTGGCCCTGGTGCACTTCCACCACACGCCCTTTGCCGGCCCCGACGGCCTGCGGGTGCTCCCGCCCGTCGCACGCGAGGAGATGCTGACGTCGCTGGCCCTGCACGACGCCTGCGGTTTTCACACCGATCAGTGGGCGGCGAACTTCGCCCAGGTGCTGGACCGCTGGCACGGCGGCGAGCACCGGCCGCGCATCATCACGTCATCGCTGTCCAGCGATGCGGGCGCGCTGCGCGACACCGCGGGCTCCGACGCGTGCGCCGAGGCGTTCGAGTCGCTCGACGCGTGGGTCGGCGACCATCAGCTGGTGGTGCGCGTGGACCGGATGGAGCTGTCCAAGAACATCGTGCGCGGCTTCGCTGCGTTCGACCTGTTGCTGGAGCGACGGCCCGACCTGCGCGGCGAGGTGCTGTTCCTGGCCTGCTGCTACCCGTCGAGGGAAGGCGTCGCCGCGTACCGCAGGTACCGCGACGAGGTCGAGGCCGCCGCTGCGCAGGTGAACCAGCGGTGGGGTACCACCGATTGGCAGCCCGTGCGCCTGGAGACCGACGACGACTACCCCCGGTCGGTCGCAGCGCTGCGACGCTACGACGTGCTGCTGGTCAACCCGGTGCGCGACGGGCTCAACCTGGTGGCGAAGGAAGGCCCGATGGTCAACCAGCGCGACGGACAGCTGGTGCTGTCCAGCGAGGCGGGCGCGGTGGCCGAGCTGGCCGAGGGGGTCGACGTGATCCACCCGTTCGACCTGAGCTCCACCGCATCGGCGCTGGGCGCCGCGCTCGACCGCGGATCGGCCGACCGCACGATACGCGCCGCGCTGCTCGCGGACCTCGTGGCCCGCCGCACACCGGCGGACTGGCTGAGCGACCAGCTGGCAGCTGCCTCACCACTGCGCTGAGCCGCCGTGCTGGCTGGGCTGACGTCCGGCTGAGCAGCTGACGTACCGACCCGGCCGGTCGTCGCGTCAGCCGGTGACCGTGGTGGTCGTTGTCGCTGCCGCCGAACCCTCGATGGTGTTCTGCACATCCAGGGCGAGCACCACCGCGACGTTGGTGTCGGCGGGGAAGTTGGCCGCCTCGCGTGCGAGCTGGGTGCCCTCGGGCAGCGGCTGCACCGCTGTCGGCTCCAGGCCCAGCAGGCCGGCGACCTCGGTGGCGTCGGCCTCGAACCCCGGGGCGTAGTAGACGACCGTGGTCTCGGCGGGAGTCGCCGAGGTGGCGGCGGTGGTCGCGGTGTACCCCGCAACGCTCAGGAACTGCTGCGCCTGACCGGCGAAGCCGTTGACGCCGGCGCCGTTGAGTGCCACGACCTTCAGCGAGGCTGGGGGCACGCTGGTGGACGAGGTCGCCTCGGTCGTGGTCGTGGTGGACTCGACCGGAGCCGCGGTGTTGTCCGACTGGTTGAGCTGGACATCGGTGTCGTCGGTCTCGAACCCGATTCCGCCGCCCTTGATCAGCAGGATCGCTCCGAGCACGACCGCCACCGCGACAAGGATGAGGCCTCTCGAGGCAGGGTTCGGAGCCGGCGCAGACGGTCGCTGCGGACGCGGGCGTTGCGTCGTAGTCATGGACGCGACCCTAGTCCTCCGCCTCCACCGCGTCAGCGGGCACCAGCGGGGCGGATCCCGAGGCGAGCGCGACGAACAGCTCGATGACCTCGTCGATCGGGCCCGCCCACAGGTCGGCACCGAGGCTCATCGCCGTGGCGTGGTCGCCGATGGCGCCGCCACCGACGACCACCGGGCACGTGACGCCGCCCGCTCGCATGGCCGCCAGGACATCGGGAACCGCATCCACTGCCTCGGGTGCGGTGACGCACACGCCCACGGCCGATGGCGAGCCGGCCCACTCGACGGCGTCGACGAAGCTCGATGCCGGGCAGTCGGGGCCCAGATCGGTCACCTCCAGCCCGGCGCCACGCAACAGGTCGCTCAGGATCGCAGTGGGCAGCGAGTGGCGGTCACCGGCGACCGACCCCAGCACCACGCTCCCCTTGCGACGACCGGGGCGGTGGAACCGAGGTCCCATGCGGGCGATCAGGCGTTGGGCGACCGCCGACGCCCGGTGCTCGTCCGCGATCACCAGCTCGCCATCGGCCCACCGCTGGCCGATCGAGCGCAGGGAGGGCGACAGCATCTCGGTCAGGATCTCGGCGGGTTCGGCGCCGGATGCCATCGCCGCCTCGATCACTCCCCATGCGCCCGCCTCGTCACCCGCCAGCAGGCGACGTTCGAGACGTTCTCGGTGCACCGAGCGCCGCGGCGGACGCTCGCCACCCGACCGCGGACGCTCGCCACCCGACCGCGGACGCTCGCCACCCGACGCGGTCGGGCGATGGGCTTTCAGCGAGGCGAGGTCGGCGGGGTCGACCTGCCACTCGCCTCCCGACTTGTGCGCAGGCAGGGTGCCGTTGCGCACGTACCGGTAGGCGGTCA
This sequence comes from uncultured Microthrixaceae bacterium, assembly GCA_963714875.1. GTDB lineage: Bacteria > Actinomycetota > Acidimicrobiia > Acidimicrobiales > Microtrichaceae > JBAOHV01. Next base: position 309,796 of record CAVQQI010000002.1, read on the forward strand.
TGTAGTGCACGCCGAGCTGTTCGGCGGCGTCGCGCAGCCCGACCGTCCCTTCACCGGTTGGCATGGTTCAGTCGTCGACCAGGAAGCGGCCCACCGCAGCCCACGAGGGATGCATCAGCTTGGCCAGCGCCCGGTGCTCGAGCTGGCGGATGCGCTCACGGGACAAGCCGATGTGCGCCGCGACATCCACGACCGACATCGGGTCGGTGCCGTCGAACCCGAACCGAAGCGACACGATGCGCCGCTCGCGCTCGTCGAGCACGGACAGCATCTCGTCGACCTCGCTGTTCAGCAGCTGGGATGCGACCTGGTCGACCTCGCCGGTGGCGTCCGGGTCGGCGAGGAAGTCGCCGAGCTCGGCGTCGCCCTCGGATCCGACCGATCCGGACAACGACACGGGATCCACCGAGAGGCGCTGCAGTTCGAGCACCCGCTCCTCGCTCAGGTCGGCCTCCTCGGCCAGCTCGGAGGTGCGCGGCCGGCGACCGAGGCGCTGCTCGAGCTGTGTCGTGGTCTCCCGCAGACGGACGGTCTCCTCGTTGATGCGGGTGGGCAGGCGCACCGACGAGCGACTGCCGGCGACCCCTCGGGAGATCGACTGACGGATCCACCAGATGGCGTAGGTGGAGAATCGGAAGCCCTTCTCGTGGTCGAACTTCTCGACCGCCCGCATCAGACCGAGGTTGCCCTCCTGGATCAGGTCCAGCAACGGCACGCCCGTGCCCTGGTAGCGCTTGGCCACCGAGACCACGAGCCGCAGGTTGGCGTTCACGAACAGCTCGGCCGCCTCACGACCGTCTCGCACCGCTGCACGCAGCCTGCGCCGTTCGGCGGGGGTGACGTCCTCGCGATCGAGCCGTTCGGCAGCTTCGCGGCCCTCGGCGATGGATCGGGCGAGCACCTGCTCGCCAGCGGGAGTCAGCAGGGGGTGCCGGCCGATCTCCTCCAGGTAGAGGCCAACGGGGTCGGTACTGGTCCGGCGGCGTTGGCGAGGTGCGTTGAGGGTGGGTGCAACAGCCATGTGCTTAATTTAGTGCTAATTGACGGGAAGCGCCAGTGACGTCCGTCGCTCGACGGAGTGGTACATCTCTGTGATGACTGCACAGCGAGAAGGCGACCATGTCGAGGTGGAGACCGCAGCAGGGACGCTGCGAGGGAGCTGGCACCACGACATCGCCCGGTTCGCGGGCATCCCCTACGCCGCGCCGCCGGTGGGCGAGCGGAGGTTCCGGCCACCGGCACCGGTCGACCCCTGGCACGACGTGCGCTCCGCCGAGTCGTTCGGGCCCGTGTCGCCGCAGAACCCCTCGATCATGGAGGCCCTCTTCGGCGGCGAGGGCGAGCAGTGGGACGAGGACTGCCTCTACCTGAACGTGTGGACCGCCGATCCGTCCCCGACCGCGGCGCTGCCCGTCATGGTCTGGATCCACGGCGGAGGCTTCGAGATGGGGTCCGGCTCATCGCCGCTGTACGACGGAACCTCGTTCGCCGCCGACGGCGTGGTCATGGTGACGGTCAACTACCGCTTGGGCGCGTTCGGGTTCCTCGAGCTCGGGGAGGTCGATCCGGCGTGGGCGGGTTCGGGCAACGTCGGTCTGCTGGACCAGATCGCCGCGCTCGAATGGGTGCGCGACAACATCGCCGCGTTCGGCGGTGACCCCGGTCGGGTCACGGTGTTCGGCGAGTCGGCCGGTGCCATGAGCGTCTCGCTGCTGATGGCCATGCCCGCGGCCCGCGGGCTCTTCCACGGCGTGATCGCGCAGTCCGGTGCCGCCGAGGCCGCTCGGAGTCCCCGCCACGCGGCCGAGGACACCGCTGAGTTCATGTCGATCGCCGGACTCGGATCGATCGACGAGCTGCTCGCCGCCGAACCGGCGCAGCTGCTGGCAGCCCACGCCACGATGGCCACCTCCCGGGTCGCCGACCCCGAGGCCGTGATCGAGCGGACCGGCAGCCCACTCGCGTTCCTGTCGTTCCGCCCGGTCGCCGACGGCGCCCACCTGCCCGCCGACCCCCTGGCAGCCATCGCCGGCGGGTCCGCCGCCGGCGTGCCGCTGCTGGTCGGGACCAACAGCGAGGAGTGGAAGCTGTTCGCCATGATGAGCCCGCCCCCCGCCGATGAGGCCGCGCTGCGCACGCGGATCGAACTGGTCGTGTCGGACCCCGACTCGGCGCTCGAGACCTACCGCGCCGAACGCGCCGGGGCCACCGTGGCAGAGCTCGAGTGCGCGCTGCTCACCGACCTGGTGTTCCGCATACCGGCAGCACGCCTGGCCGATGCGCAGTCGCGGCATGCACCGGTGCACCAGTACCTGTGGACCTGGGCGAGCCCGGCGTGGGGCGGGATGATCGGTGCCGCCCACGCCATCGAGATCCCCTTCGTCTTCGACCTGCTCGATGACCAACGCCTGCACGTCTTCGTCGGACCGGACGCCCCCAGGGAACTGGCGCGGGCAACCCACGAGGCGTGGATCTCGTTCGCCCGCGACGGCGCGCCCGCCGCTGCCGGGTTGCCCGAGTGGCCCACCGTGGACGGACCGGACCGTCCGGTGATGACCCTGGGCGACGAGACTGCGGTGGCCCACGACCCGCAGGGCGCGACCCGCAGGTTCTGGGCGACGCCCGGCGCGGCGATGCCCGTGCACCGGCAGTGACGAGCCGTCGGTGAGGCCCCCGTTGCGGTGATCAGTCGGCGACGAACTCGACCTGCGCGGCGCTGAGCCCGTACACGAACGAGTTGGGCATCTCCACGATCGAGTCGGGCACCAGCGAGAAGCTGCTCACCCGGTTCAGCAGCTCCTCGAACATCAGGCGGATCTCGAGTCGCGCGAGCGAGGCGCCCAGGCAGAAGTGCGTGCCGAACCCGAACGAGATGTGGTGGTTCGGGTCGCGTGTGACGTCGAACTCCTCGGGGGCGTCGAAGTGGGCGGGGTCACGGTTGGCCGACGAGTACATCAACACCAGCTGCTGACCTGCTCGGATCGTCTGACCCCCGATCTCGGAATCGACGGTCGCGACGCGGCACATGTTGTGGATCGGTGTCACCCAGCGGATGAACTCCTCGACCGCCACGGTCAGGTCGGCCCCGTCCCGCAACGTCTGCCACTGCTCGGGGCGGCGGGCCAGCTCGATGATGATGCGGGCGATCACCGTCCGGGTCGTCTCGGCGCCTCCGTCGAGCAGCAGCAACGAGTCCGAGATCACCTCGTCCACACCGAACTGGTGACCCGGTACCTCGGCCCGGGTCCACGCGGTCATCACGTCGTCGGCCGGGCAGCGCTGCTTCTCCTCGTACAGCTCCGCGGACGCCTGGGCGTACTCCATGACCGCTACGACCCCCTCGTCGCACATGTACCCCGGGCCACCGCCCAGCGACGATCGAGCGCTCCGACCACTCCTGGAGCTTGGGGGTCATCTCGGCGGGGAAGCCGAGCAGCAGGCCGATCATCTCGGCGGGCAGCGGCGCCGCGATCTCGGAGACGACCTCGATCGGGCCGTCGTGGCCCATCGCGTCGTCGACCAGTTGGGTGACCACCGAGCGGATGTGGTCCTCCCAGTTCGACACCGCACGCGGTGTGAACCGTCGGGCCACCAGGTTGCGGCGCCGCTGGTGCACCGGATCATCGAGCCCGATGATCGCCGGGTCCGCAGGGATGTTGGGGCGGTAGCCGCCCTTGGCCTGGTCGGAGTTGATGAAGACGTCCTTGCGCTTCTCGATCGCGACGATGTCGTCGTAGCGCGAGATGCCCCACAGCTCGTTGGTGGCGTCCCAGTACGCGGGAGCGTTCTCCCGCATCCATGCGTACTTCGGGTACGGGTCCGTGACGTAGAACTCGCCGTCCAGAAGATCGATCTCCACCGTGGTCCCCCTCGTTGCTCCGACGTCGGACGCTGCGGCCAGAGGATGGCACATCACGGTGCCCCGGTCGGTGTCGGACCCAGCCCGACGCCAAGGTGAGGATTCGGTGGGAACCTGCTGCAGTTGGGCCATCCGACCGGTCCCGCCCCGTACCGTGGCAGGCGGAGGATCTGATGCCCAGCGACGCCACCCACGCGACGAGCGGACAGCACGCCCGAGTGCTCGTCGTCGACGACGACCGGGCCATCCGCGAGTCACTGGAACGCCTGCTGTCGCTCGAGGGCCACGACGTGAGCACCGCGGCCGACGGTGCCCAGGCGCTCGAGTCCGTGCGGACGCACCCCGCCGACCTGTTGGTGCTCGACCTGATGATGCCGGTGCTGGACGGCCTGACGGTGTGTCGGGTGCTGCGCGCCGAGGGCGACCGCACGCCGATCCTGATGCTGACCGCGCGCACCGAGACCCCCGACCGGGTCGCCGGGTTGGACGCCGGCGCGGACGACTACCTGGCCAAGCCGTTCGACCCCGCCGAGCTGTTGGCACGCATCCGGGCGCTGCTGCGCCGCACCCGACCCGATGCCGCCGACGCTGCGCCGGTGCTGCAGGTGGCCGACCTGCGCCTGGACCCGGCGGCGCGTCGGGTCTGGCGGGGCGAGGAGGAGATCGAGCTGTCCAAGACCGAGTTCGACCTGCTCGAACTGCTCGTGCTCAACCACGGCATCGTGCTGGGCCGCACCCGGATCTACGAAGAGATCTGGGACTACGACTTCGGTCCCGACTCGAAGAACCTGGCGGTCTACATCAGCTACCTGCGACGCAAGGTGGATCATGGCCACGACACGAAGCTGATCCACACCGTGCGCGGCGTGGGCTACACGCTCCGGGCGGACTGACCGATGCAGCCGACCGAACGATGAGACGGACCGACCGATGAGTCTGCGACTCAAGCTCGTGCTGGCGTTGGTTGCGCTCTCCACGGTCGCCACCGCGGCGATCGGCGTGTTCAGCTACCGCACCACGGCCGATCAGCTGCTCCAGCAGATCGACCGATCGCTGCTCGAAGCTGCTGCACGGGTGCCGGGTGGGGCGGACCGACCACCCGGTCGACCGGGTCCCGATGAGCGGATCAGGTTCCGCGGCGAGGCCGATGTCGTCGTGCAGTTCGTCACCCCGGCAGGGGCGGCCGTGCCGGTGCAGGGCAGCTCACTGCCGGTGGAGGCGGTCGACCGGCGCATCGCCGCCGGGTCCGCACGGAGCATCATCCGCGACGTGGAGGTGGGCGCCGAGCCCTACCGGATGTTGACCACCCGGATCGAGGGTGGTGGCGGTGCGGTGCAGACCGCACGGAGCCTGTCCGAGGTCGAGCGGGTCCTTGCCGGGTTGCGCTCGAACATCGTCACGGCGGCGCTGATCGTCGTCCTGGTCGCGATCGCCCTGGGATGGTTGATCGCCCGCCAGGTCACCCGACGTCTGGTCCGGCTGACCGCAGCGGCCGAGGAGGTGACCGAGACGCACCAGTTGGACGTCTCGGTACCCGTCAGCGGCTCCGACGAGACCGGCCGGCTGGCTGCTGCGTTCAACGCGATGCTCCTCACGCTCGCCCGCTCCGAACGCGACCAGCAGCGGCTCATCCAGGACGCCGGGCACGAGCTGCGCACCCCGCTGACGAGCCTGCGGACCAACGTCTACGCCCTACGGCGCGCCGATCAACTGGGAGCGGCACAACGCGGACAGCTGCTCGACGACCTGGAGAGCGAGGCCGACGAGCTGACCAGGCTCGTCAACGAGGTGGTCGACCTGGCCACCGACCGGCGCAACGACGAGCCGGACCAGCCCGTCGATCTGGGTGCGCTCGTCGAGCGGGTGGCCGGCAGGGCGGCACAGCGATCCGGGCGCGAGGTGCAGATCGTCGCGGACCACACCACGGTGACGGGACAACCGCTCGCGCTCGAGCGAGCCGTGGGCAACCTGGTGGAGAACGCCCTGAAGTTCGATGAGCGGGGACCGGTCCAGGTCACCTGCACCGCCGGCAGGGTCGAGGTCCGCGACCACGGCGGCGGCATCGACGACGTCGACCTGCCCCACGTCTTCGACCGCTTCTACCGGGCCACATCGGCGCGCAGCCGACCCGGCTCAGGTCTCGGACTGTCGATCGTCGCCGACATCGTCGAGCGTCACGGCGGCACGGTCGCCGCCCGACGCGGGCCCGATGGCGGCGCCGTGGTCGGCTTCACCCTGCCGCCGCGCACCCCGGACGCTCTCACCGAGCCCTCACCATCACCCAAGTCTGGTTGAACCCCGGACTCCGAGACTGTGGTTCGTCAACCACACCACAAGGAGCACAGACCGATGGACAGCATCAAGAAGAAGGCAGTGGCAGCAGCGATGACCGTGGGGCTGCTGGGCGGCGGCGCCGCGGGGGCGATCCTGTCCTCCACCGGCGTCTCGGGCGCCCAGGAGACCACCACCACCGTCGAACAGCCGGCCGGGGACACCACCGAGGGCACGAGCCGCCCCGACCCCTCCGAGCGGCTCGCCGCCACGATCGCCCCGCTCGTCGAGGACGGCACCATCACGCAGGCCCAGGCCGACGCGGTGATCGCAGCGCTGGTCGAAGCGGGGCCACGCGAGGGCGGACGCGGCGGACATGGCCCCGGCGGTGAGCAGGGCCGACGGGGCGGTCCCGACCTGGAACGCGCCGCCGGCGCCCTCGGCATCACCGCCGAGGAGCTGAGGACCGCCCTGCGGGACGGTCAGACGATCGCCCAGGTGGCCGAGGCGCAGGGCGTCGACGTCCAGGCGGTCATCGACGCGATGGTCGCCGGGGTGAAGGAGCACCTGGACGAGAAGGTCGCCTCGGGAGACCTCACCCAGGCCGAGGCCGATGAACGGCTGGCCGAGGCGACCGAGCGGATCACCGACCTGGCGAACAACGGTCGCCCCGAGCGGGGCGACCGGGGCGAGCCGCGGGACTGAGCCCGAACGGCAACCGATCCAGACACACCACGAGGGGTCCGGCCACCGGCTGGGCCCCTCGGTCGCGTCCCTCACGACGCGTCGTGCGAACTGCTTCACCCGGCGCACGCCGTACACTCCGACCCGGGAGAGGGAGGCTCGGTGGGCACCACACCGAAAGGAGCTGCGACGCGTCGGCGGATCCTCGACGCTGCATGGGAGCTGAGCGACGAGCGCGGCGCCGAGATCGTCCTGGGCGGAGTGACCCTGCGTGAGGTCGCCGCCCGCGTCGGGATGACACCCTCCGCGGTCGCCTACCACTTCCCGTCCATGGACACCCTGGGCCTGGCGATGATCGAGCATCTCGTCGAGACGGCATCGCTCGTCCCCGTCGACGCCGTCGATCACCTGCTGGCGCAAGCAGGCGACCAGGGAATCGTCGCGGTCGTCCGCCTCGCGGCACAGACCAACTGGCAGCTGTTGTGCGAACCGCACGAAGTCGATTTCGAACGTCGACTCGCTCGCTGCTACGCAGCCACGGGTCGAGGAGAGCACGCCGACGCGGTCAAGGCTCTGATCGGATCGATGACTGCGTCGTGGGTCGAGACGCTGTCCCAGGTGTACCGACGAACGGCCGACACCATGGGCGTGCGAATGATCGAGCCGTTCAGCTTCGATGAGCTCGCACGTGGCGCCATGGCGCTGTCCGAGGGATTGGTGTTCCAGTGGATGTGGGAGCCGGAGGTGGTGCGCAGAGATCTATTGGCCGACCTGCTGGTGGCCATCGTCAGCTCGACGCTCGTGCCCGCACCGAACGCCGTCGCCCTGGCCGAACGGGCTGCTGTGCTCCCGGGGCCGTTGTCCTCGACCGACCTCGAGAGCGAGGTCGGTCTGGAGCTGGCGGTCGCCACGGGGCCCATGTTCAGCAACGGCGTGCGCCCGGTGTCGTTCACCGAGGTCGGCCGCGCACTCGACGTCGGGCCCGAGGTGCTCAGTGCACGGTTCGGCACGATCGAGATGCTGGCTGCCCTGTCGTTCCATCGGCATCTGGCGCCGGTCCTGGATGCCACGCAGCGCCGGCAACGTGCCGGCCCTGCGGTCAGCCTGACCGACGGGGTCTACGAGCTGTCGCGTGCCGCGACCGCCGACCCGCACTGCGCGCTGGCCCTCTTGCACGAACGCCAGCGCGCCGCCGTGTCGGCGTGTGCCGATCACCGATCAACCCGATCAAGCCGATCGACCCGGTCGCGACGTGTGCACGTTGGTGCCGTTCAGCGACGCGTTCGCGGGCCCGCTGAGCGAGTTGGTGGACCGCCCAGACAGCGATGTCGCCTGCCTGGCCGAGCTGGTGGTCGACACCACGCTGGGCCACGCAGCGACGAACCCCCGCAGGTCCCTGGCCCAGATCACCGAGTCCGTCCTGCGCCTCGTGCCCGCCGAATTCTGACACTTCCGCGGGAAACCGAGTCCGGTCGGGCGGATTCCTGCCTCAGCTCCTCCGCGGACGGCGACATGGAGATCGTGCTCTGGTTCACTTCGCTCAGCGACCATCGGAAGGGGATCCCATCACCTCCGACGGCGCTCGGTGCAGATCCGGACCCCCGGCAACGTCGACGTCGCCCCACGTTCGGCGTTGCTGCGGGATCCGGGTCTGTCGCGTACCCCGCCAGCAGATCCGACCGGGGGCCGATTCATCCGATGGCGGTCAGTTCCCAGATGGACGCGGTCAGTGGCGGCGATGCCGGCCACGCAATTCCGTCGGCGGCCAGATCCGCGCCGGTGCGCGTACCCAGCTCGATCGGTGCGTCGGCGGTCAGGTCGGTGACGCGCACCACGTACTCGACGTCGGTCACCAGGTCGTCCAGCCGGAGGAAGGTCGCTGCGCCCGAACCCGGATCGGCATCGGCATCGGCATCGGCATCGGCATCGAGCTGATAACCGAACACGACCGCCCGGCGGCGGTCCGCCGACAGGTGCGCAAGTGCCGCCCGGGAACCGTCACCGCGATCCACAGGTGACACCAGGCGGACCAGGTCCCCCTGCTGGACCAGGTCCTGGGTCCGGCGAGCCACCGCCACCGCTCGGCGGCAGACCGCCAGCTCCGACTCGCTCAGCGACCCCAGGTCCAGATCGAACCCGAACCGGCCGGACAGCGCGACGGCGCAGGCGAACTCCATCGGCCGCTCGCCCCAACGGGTGACGTGCGCGGCCATGGCGGCAGGCGGGAAGAAGTGGCTGCACGCCCACTGCATCCGCACCCGGGTGACGGGGTCGGTGTTGTCCGAGGTCCAGAACTCGTGGAACCAGCGCAGGGTGCCGTGGTCGGTGCGTCCGCCACCCGAGGCGCACAGCATCAGCTCGGTCCCGGGGTGCCGGCGTGCGACCTCGGCCATCACCTCCCAGGTGGCCAGGGCGTGGTCCACGAACACGTTCGACTGCCGGTCCGCTGCGAGCGCAGCGGAGCCGGGGTCGGTGATGGGCCGGTTCGCGTCCCACTTCACGTAGGTGATGTCGGGGTCATGGGCCAGCGCCCGGTCGACGACCGCCGCGGCGAACTCGCGCACCTCGGGCTGCAGCACGTCGAGCACCAGCTGGTTGCGGTGCTGGCGCGGTTCGCGTCGGTCCCGCAGCACCCACTCCGGGTGGGCGTCGTGGAGGTCGCTGATCGGGTTGACCATCTCGGGCTCCACCCAGATGCCGAAGCGGATGCCGGCCGCCACCGCGGCACGCGCCAGCGGCGCGAGCCCATCGGGCAACTTCGCCGGATCCGCGTCCCAGTCGCCGAGGCTCGTGGTGTCGTCGTCACGAGGATGGGTGGTGCCGAACCAGCCGTCGTCGAGCAGGAACAGGTCGACGTCCAGCGCCGCGGCCCGACGGATCAGATCGACGATGCGCCCCTCGTCGAAGGAGAAGAACGTCGCCTCCCAGTTGTTGGCGACGATCGGGCGAAGCCGCTCGGGGTCACGCAGCACCCGCGCCCGGGTCCAGTCGTGGAACCGCCGGGTGACCTCGCGGCGACCGCTGGTCGACCAGGTCCAGGCGACCGTCGGGGTGACGAAACGCCGACCGGGCTCCAACAGGTAGTCGGCCGCGTACGGGTTGGCCCCCGCACGCAGGCGCAGCTGACGCGGCGCATCGGGCTCGGCGGTCGGTCGCACGTCCAGGTCGATGCGGGTGTTGCCACCCCAGGCGACCGACAGCGCCAGCACGTCGCCGTCGCGCTCGTCGGCCGGGCCGTTCGGTGCGAGCAGCGCGACCGGGCTGCGTTGCAGGTGCGGCTGCACGCCGGCAAGGCTGGCCAGGCTGGTGGTCCCCGGGGCCAGACGCTGCTCGGTCCAGCGCCACTCGTCGGCCCAGCCGCTGCCGCCGAACTGCACCAGCTCGGCCGCGTCGCCGACCAGCAGGAACGGCGCCATCGAGTCGTAGTCGTGCAGGCGGACCGGTCCGTGCTGGTGGTGCTCGATCTCGACCCACTGCTCGAGCACGCCCGAGGCGGGGTGGGTGCGCAGGTGCAGCTCGACGGTCAGGTCCACCAGCTCGTCGACCAGCGCCACCACGACGTGCTCGCCCTCGGGTGCCTCCTCATGACCTACCGCCTCACGGCGGACGTCGACGACCACGAGGCGCGTCGTCAACGTGCCGTCGTGGTGGGTGACGCGCAGCGGGGCGGGAAGGAAGGGGTCACCGCCGCCGAAGGTGGGGAACGCCATCGGGTACCAGAACGGGTCGACGTCCACGGTCGCGACGTGCCCGAGTCGCACCCAGCCCCACCTGGCGCAGCGTGCCGGCGCCGTCGACCGCCCAGGTCAACCCCCATCCACCGGCATCGATCCTGATCAGTTGCACGTCGCGATCATCCACCCTGCGAGTCTGCCCCAGCACCCGCCCCCACCCGGGTGCTGTCCCCCGCTTCGCGACGCCGTCCTGCGCGCACCGACGACCGGATTCCGTCGGCGGTGCGCCCGGGGACGCGTTCGCGCGATTCCGCGGAATCGCGCGAACGGGCCGGTGCCGGGCGATTCCGCGGAATCTCCCGGGGCAGCGGCGTCGGTCGAGGACACCCCGATCATCGCCTGACAAGCACTAGAACAGCCCGATGCACGTCCCGGACCATCTGATCGACAACTCCGCCGAACTCATCGCCGGCCTCTCCGCGGTGGGCGTCCTCGCCGCGGTGGCGATCGACCTGCGCCGCCGCCCGGCCGACCGGGCCGAGCGCAGCTCCGCCGCGCCCACGTTGCTGCGTGACCCCGACCGACCGGGCCCGCAACTGGCGACCGCTGCGCTGGTGTTCGCGCTGCAGATGGTGAACTTCCCGGTCCTGTCGGGCACCAGCGGCCACCTGCTGGGTGGGGCACTGGCGGTCGCGCTGATCGGCCCGCGTCGCGCCGTGCTCGCGGTTGCCGCAGTGGTGATGACACAGGCGTTGGTGTTCGCCGACGGCGGCGTGGGCGCTCTGGGAGTGAACCTGTGGCTGATCGCGCTCGTGCCGGTCGCAGTGGCGGCGGGTGTGCAGCGGCTGATCTCGGCTCGCAGCACCGGCGCTCCTGCGCCGTGGTGGTCGGTCGCGGGCACCGCGGCGCTGGCAGGTCCGCCCATCGCCGCCATGAGCTTCGCCGTGCTGCACGCGCTCGCCGGAACCGGCGCCGCTGTCGGCGAGGTGACCACTGCCATGGTCGGGGTGCACCTGGCGATCGGTCTGGGTGAGGCGGTGCTGACCGTCGGGGTGTTGGCAGCGGTCGTCCACCTGCCCGCTGCGGTGGGTCGGCTCGACCCCGCACGCCGCACCCTGTCGACCTCGACGACGATGCCGTCGACCGGCTCGACCGGCTCGACGACTGACGGGCCCCACGCCGGTCCGCCCTCTGCGGGCGAGGTCGGTCAGGGGCCGGTCTGGGTGGCTGCGTTCGCCTGTGCCGCCGGGCTGTCGCTGCTGGCGTCGAGCGCACCCGACGGGCTCGAGCGGGTTGCCGCCGATCTGGGGTTCGCGATCACCGGACCGGGGTCGATCCTGGCCGGTGCACCGCTCGCCGACTACGCGATCGCGGGCCTGCAGGGGCCGCTGTCGGCATCCCTCGCCGGCGTCCTGGGGATCGTCGCGACCTGCACCATCTGCGCGGCGTTCGTCGCGGCGACCCGGGCCGGACGACACACCGCTGCCGGCGGCCGAGACGGAGCCGGGGTCGCGGCCGGCAGTTGACCGGACGGGTCCGACCCGGGCCCGGTGACGTTCAGTCGGCCCCGGACCACGGGGCCCCGGTCATGTCGAACTCGAACATCGACGCGGTCTGGCTGGCCGTGCCGAGCAGCCGACCCGTCTCGCTCCAGATGTGTGCCACTCCGTGGCCGTAGGCGCCTGCGGCGAAGTGCGCCCGAAGGTCGATCAACACCCATTCGCACGGCTCGGGCACCGCGAAACGGATGGTGTTGTCCAGGCTGATCCCACCGGCGACCACCCCGGCACCGTGGGCGACCGACAACGGCACCATGTCGGCGATGAACGCGACCATCGCAGGAGTCAGCGGGACCGAGTCGCGCCGGCGCACCCACATGCACATGCGTCCCGGTCCGGGGTCCGGGTGCTCCAGCACCTGCGGCTCGCGGAACTCGACCACCGAGGCGAAACCGATGTCGGTCGGCATCGGGGGGATCTCGACGATGCCGGCGTTGCGCAGCATCGCGGTGAACGGGCCCGCCGACTCTGCGGAGTCCGCCGGGCTGGTCACCACCGGCGGGTGCTCGAAGGTCCCCGACAGCCCCTCGGGCAGGTGCCGCCCCGTCGCTCCGAGCGAGGCGAACATGACATCGCCGGCCGGGTCGGTCGCGGTGACCCGCACCTGGTTGGTGCGTCGACCCGGCGCGAGCACCTCGGCGTGCACGTCGATCTCGGCCTCCGCCGGAGCGGTCGACACGAACTGGGTGGTCATCCACAGCGGTTCCCGCTCGCTGATGATCTCGGCTGCGACGATCGAGACCGCGATCGCGGTGCCGCCGTACAGACGTGCGTCCAGGCGGGCCAGGTGGTTCTGCACCGTGAACCGGAAACGACCGGGTTCACCGGTCGGGACGAGTCCGAGGAAGTCGACGTCGGAGTGCATCGCAGCACCGTACCCATGTCGGCCCGAACCGCCGAACCTGCGGCGACCCGACAGGTCGCCGCCCCGGGTGCGGGCGTTCAGCCCCGGTCGGGCAGGTCGTACTCGGCCGCGTAGTACGCGTGGCTGGGGTCGTAGGTGGTGAGCGTGCGGCCGACGGGCACACGTCCGATCGGTCGTACCTCGTCGCCGTCCACCCCCAGGCGGGCATCGCCCAGCCGCTGCCGGTACCCCTCGGCGAGTGCCGACAACCGCTGCACCACCTCGGGGCGTCCGGCCGCCACGTCGGTGGTCTCCCCCGCGTCGTCGACCAGGTCGTAGAGCTCCATGCACGCGACGCCGTCGCGAGCGACGTGCAGCTTCCAGCGCCCGGAGCGCACGGCGCACAGGTCGTTCATCGCGTAGTAGGCGAAGGACTCGTGCGGCGACGCGTCGCGGTCGAACAGCACCGGCGCCAGGTCGCGGCCATCGATCACCCGGTCCGAGGGCGGTCTCGTGCCGGCGAGCGCGGCGAAGGTCGGGTACAGGTCCATCGCGGTCGACAGCTCCGCACACACCCGGCCGGGTTGCAGGCGGCCGGGCCACCGGGCGATGCCCGGCACCCGCATGCCGCCCTCCCACGTGGTGCCCTTGTGGCCGCGCAGCGGCCGGTTCGAGCCACCGTCGGCACGGTCGAGCGCGCCGTTGTCGCTGGTGAACACCACCAGCGTGTCCTCGTCCAGACCCAGCTCGCCGAGCGTTCGGAGGATGACCTCGGTCGCCCAGTCGATCGAGGCGACCGCCGCGCCGTAGCGACCGTTGCGCGACGCCGTGGCGAAGCGGTCCTGGACGTAGATCGGCAGGTGGACGTACAGGTGCGCCAGGTACACGAAGAACTCGCGGTCCCGGTTCGTGCGGATGAAGTCCACGACCTCGGCCACGTACCGGCCGGTCAGCGACGACTGGTCGGGCTGCTGGTCGATCACACGATCGTCCTCGAGCAGCGGCAGCGGCGGGTAGCCCGGCTGCTCGCCGTTCGGGGCCTGTGGTGTGCCGACCTGACGTCCCATGTCGTTGCTGTAGGGCAACCCCAGGTAGCGGTCGAACCCGTGGTTGGTCGGCAGGAACTCGGGCTGGTCACCGCAGTGCCACTTGCCGACCATGAGCGTCGCGTAGCCGGCGTCCGACAACAGTCGCCCCAGGCTGACCTCGGTGTCGGGCAACCCGACGGGCTGTCCGGGGAAGAGCACGGGCAGGCCCTCGAACGAGCCGAAGCCGATGCGTGGCGGGTAGCAGCCGGTCAACAGCGCCCCGCGTGAGGCCGAGCACACCGGTGAGGCCATGTAGAAGTCGGTGAAGCGGACGCCCTCGGCCGCCATGCGATCGAGCGCCGGGGTGTCGTGCAGCTGCGAGCCGTAGCAGCCCAGGTCGCCGTAGCCCAGGTCGTCGCAGTTGATCAGGACGATGTTCGGACGCTCGCGTCGTGCCGGCATCGCAGCGACGCTACGGGATGGCTGCTCCCCGCCGGCGGTGGGTCACACCGCGTTCCACGGGAACAGGGTCTGGCTCTGGTCGACGACCTGCGGCACCGAATCGGCAACGGACAGCTCCACCTCGACGCCGGGATCCGAGTTGGAACGCACATAGAACGTGTCGATGCCCGGCTGACCGACCAGGAAGAGCCGCACGCTGAAGCTCAGGGTCCCGCTCTCCGACGCTGACGACGTGGTGAATCGGATCTGCGAGGGGTTCACCTCCATCTGCATCAGCGGGAGGACGTCGCCCTGCGAGCTGACGGCCAACCCGCTGCTGTTCTGGAAGTCAGGTCCGGTCGACCATCCGACCTCGGTGCCGTTGGAGGTCAGCGACAGCGCCAACTGCTGCCCCGGCTGCACGTTGCTGAACTGCACGGTGACGGGCTGGAAGCTCTGGCCCGACGCGTCATCGATGAACAGCGACGCCGCATCGAACGTCGCCGGCAACGGGTCGCCACCGCCGGCGTCGTCACGGACCGTGTACTCCAGGGTGGAGCTCGCAGCGTCCCATCGCGGGTCGGACAGCACGACGACGTGGTCCGACGTCGCGCCGCCGGCGACGATCTCCACCGTGGCGTTCGGGGGATCCTCGGCGAAGCCGGCCGCCGCCCACCCGTCGACGAAGTCCCCGGTGGTCATGCGGCCCGCGTTGCGTCCCGGCCGGTCCTGGAACCACACGGTGTCGGCCTCGACGCCGCTCAGCCGAAGGGTTCCTGCCTCCGCTGCGCCACCTGTGGCGCGCTGCACGTACAGCAGACCGGGGGCGCCGCCTGCTGCGTCCGCGTCCTGTGTCGTCTGCTGTCGACGACTCCGCGGCTGCGGCCGACGTGGTGGTCGAGCCGTCCGCAGGGGACGACGCCGCCCAGTCGCTGTCGTCGGTGCAGGCGACCAACGTCGACGCGGCCACCGCTGCGAGCAGCGCGAGTCGGACGGGGGTCAGCTGTCGAGCGTGCATCGGGCCTCCGGGGTCGACGTCCACGCTATGGGCGGATGCCGTCGGATCCTCCGTGGGCGACCGGTTCGGGGCGGACTGTCACCGCCGGACGCGATGCTGTGGACATGCAGCGGTCACAGTTCGACCTCGCTGAGGAGGCGCCCCGGGGCGGGTACGTCGCCCGGCGGTGCCCGGTTCGGGCGCAGTGCGACGAGCTCCGCCCGGCCGAGCCGCGGCCGCCCTCGCCGGCTGCGCTGCGACGCATGGCCGACAGGGACGCGTTCGAAGCCCATGTGGTCGCGCAACTCGCCGCCCTGGTGCCGGGTACCACGGTGATCGAGCCGGCCCGGCCGGAGAACCGAGCCGACCGCGAGCGCGCCACCCTCGCCGCGATGTCCCGTGGGGCGCCCGTCATCCTGGGAGGTCGACTCCCGGCGGAGGACCCGGCGCGTCGGGTCGGCGCCCCGGATGTGCTGATCGCCGCGGACGGCGGCGGCTACCACCCTGCCGAGGTCACGCGCCGCCGCACCCTGACCCATCGACCGGCGCTGTCCGCGGTCGTCGCCGAGCTCGGCGCACCCTCGTACCGCTCGGCGGTCACCGAGGATGCCGTCTGGGCCCGCAGGTCCAGGGGCGACCTGCTGCAGCTGGCGCACTACCGGCGCATGCTGCAGGCCTGCGGCCACGCGGCCGCCGACGGGGCTGCAGCGGTCATCGGCTCGGAGCTACGGGTCACCTGGTACGACCTGGACGCCGCCATCTGGCGCGGTCCGCCGAGCAGCGCGGGCTCGGCCCGTCGGTCCACCATGGAGCTCTACGACGCCGAGTTCGCGTTCCGGCTGGACGTCATCGACGTCGCTCGACGTCACCGGGAGGACCCATCGGTGCAGCTGCTGGCCGTGCCGGTCCGCACCGGCGAGTGCGCCTCGTGCCCGTGGTGGGACCATTGCGAACCGTCGTTGGTGGCTACCGACGACGTCAGCCTGCTGCCCGGGTCGTCCTGGCGGACGTGGGTGACCCACCGCGATCGTGGCATCGCCACGGTCCGCGACCTGGCCTCGCTGGACCACCGCACCGCGCGACTGGTCGACCAGCGGGTCGACCTGACCGACCTGGCCGAGCGGATCATCGACGTCCCCGATGACACGCCGATCACCGACGTCCTCGACGCGCAGCGTGACGCGCCGATCGACCGCTTGGCCGCCGCCGGGATCCACACCGTCGGCGACGCTCGACGACTCGACCCGCGGGTCGCTGCGTACTGCGGTTCCGGGCTGAGGGGGCTGGCGGACTGGATCGACCTGGCCCGGGCACGGGCTGGCGACCCTCCGGTCCATCTACGTCGCGGCGTCGATCGGCTGACGGTGCACCGGTCCGACGTGGAGATCGACCTGGACCTGGAGAACAGCGCGGACGGCGTGTACCTGTGGGGCGCACTCGTCACCGACCGCTCCGACACCGGCCTGGTCGAACAGGGGTACCGGGCGTTCGTCTCGTGGGAGCCCGATCCGTCGGCCACCGAGGTGCAGCTGTTCGAGCAGCTGTGTCGGTGGCTCGACCAGCTCCGATCGTCGGTCACTGCCGCCGGCCGTTCGGTCGCCGTCTACTGCTTCCACGAGCGGACCGAGGCCGGGGCCATGCGACGCCTGGCCGCGTCCCCGGACGCTGCGTCGGACTGGACCGGGTGGGTCGAGGAGCTGGTGACGTCGCCGGACTGGGTCGACCTGTTGCAGGTGGCCCGCAGGCAGCTCATCACCGGGGCCAGCATGGGACTGAAGGCGTTGGCGCCGTTGGCCGGCTTCGGGTGGGAGGACGACGATCCCGGCGGGGAGCAGTCGATGCAGTGGCACCAGCTGGCCGTCGCACATCCCGACCCCGCGGTGCGCGACGCGCAGCGGGCGCGCCTGCTGACCTACAACCGCAACGACACCGAAGCGACCCTGGCGCTACGCGAGTGGATGGACGCCGCGTCGACCGAGGTACCCCACATCGAGGACGCGAACTGACGTCCGGATCGGTCCCCTCCGAGGAGGCTGCACGACCACGAGCCCAGCCGGAGCGCGGCTACGGTCCTTCAACGATCCGGGGGGATGCCGAATGCGACAGCTGCGTGGAGGCCGAACAGCAGCAGTGAAGGGATGTGCGGCGCTGACCGCGCTCGTCGTGTTGGCCGGGTGCGGGGGCGGCGACGGGGACGCCGGCAGCACCGCCGAAGGTGGCGACGCCGGCGAGCCGGTACGTGGCGGCGAGGTCGTCTACGGGCTCGAGGCCGAGACGGGCGGCGGCTGGTGCCTGACCGACTCGACGCTGGCGATCTCGGGGATCATGGTCACCCGGGCCATCTACGACACGCTCACCACCGCCACGGCCGATGGCGTGTTCGTGCCGTACCTGGCCGAGTCGGTCGAGCCCAACGACGACTTCACGCAGTGGACCATCACCCTGCGCGACGGCGTGACGTTCCACGACGGCTCGGCGCTCGACGCCACGGTCGTCAAGAACAACCTGGATGCCTATCTGGGTCGGAACGAGAACCGCCCCTCGCTGTTCTTCAGCTTCGTGCTGCAGAACGTCGACACCGTCGACGTGGTCGACCCGTTGACGGTGTCGGTCACCACGAAGGTGCCGTGGCCCGCGTTCCCGGCCTACCTCTCGGGCGGCGGCCGACTGGGGATCATGGCCCAGGCACAGCTCGACGACGCCGAGACCTGCGACACGAAGCTGATCGGCACCGGGCCGTTCGTGCTCGAGGAATGGTCGGTCAACGACCGGCTGAGCACGACCCGCAACCCCGACTACTGGGCGACCGACGCGGACGGCGAGCAGTTGCCGTACCTGGATCGGCTCGTGTTCCGGCCGATGCCGGATTCGCAGACACGGGTGAACGCGCTGTTGAGCGGTGAGCTCGACATGCTGCACGCCGCCAACGCCGAGGCGGTGGCGACGCTCGAGGCCGAGGCCGAGTCGGGCAACGTCGACCTGGTCCAGAGCCTGGCGAACGCCGAGGTCGGCTACCTGATGTTCAACAGCGCCCGACCCCCGTTCGACTCGCCCATCGCCCGACGCGCCGTCACCCTGGCGATCGACCGCGAGGCGTACCAGCAGGTACGCCTGCAGGGCCTGTTCCCCCTGGCATCGGGCCCCTACGCCCCCGACACCACCGGGTATCTCGAGGACGCAGGGTTCCCGGACCACGACCTCGATGAGGCCCGCCGGCTCGCCGAGCAGTACCAGGACGAGACCGGCGAACCGATCGAGTTCAGCTACGTCTACTCCGGGGACAACGGCGGCACGCAGACTGCGCAGTTCTTCCAGGAACAGCTCGCCCAGGCCGGCATCACCGCCAACCTGCGAGCCGTGGAGCAGGCCACCCTCATCAGCACGTCGCTCGGCAACGACTGGAACATGATCCCCACGCGCAACTAT
This sequence comes from uncultured Microthrixaceae bacterium, assembly GCA_963714875.1. GTDB lineage: Bacteria > Actinomycetota > Acidimicrobiia > Acidimicrobiales > Microtrichaceae > JBAOHV01. The sequence goes on from CAVQQI010000002.1 coordinate 328,579, forward strand.
CCCAGCGGGGTGCCCGATGCGAACTACGTCTGGTGGTACGGCGGTTCGCCGATCAACTTCGGCAAGTTCGACGACCCCGAGATCAACTCGCTGATGGACGCCGGACGCGTCGAGACCGACCCCGACGCCGCTGCGGAGATCTACCAGGACGTCAACCGCCGGTTCAGCGAGGAGCTCCACAACATCTGGCTGGAGTGGACCGAGTGGACCCTCGCCAGCCGACCCGAGGTCGGCGGAGTGATGGGGCCGATCCTGCCCGACGGTTCCGAGCCGTCGCCGGCGTTGGCACTCGGGTCCTCGGTCGCCGGACTGTGGATCAGCCCGTGAGTCGCGCCGTCATCTGCACGATCGCTGCCGCGGCGCACACGAGCGCCGTCGCAGCACGGACGAGGCGGCGGGTGGGGTGACGATCCAGTTCCACGGGTCGGCCGCGCCGACACTGGGTGTCGAGCTCGAGCTGGGCCTGGTCGACGTCGCCACCGGCGAGCTCGCCGGTGCCGCTGACGCGCTCCTCGGGCGGCTCACCGCCGTGAGCGGCGACACCCGGGAGCCGGACCTGTCGCAGCGGCTGAAGCACGAGCTGTTCCAGTGCACCATCGAGGTCATCACCGGCGTGTGCGACACCGTCGGCGACGCGCGCGACGACCTGGAGGCGTCCCTGACCGCGGTGCGATCGGTGACCGACGACCTCGGGCTCGGGTTGTTGGGCTCCGGCTCGCATCCGTTCGCCGACTGGCACACGCTCCAGGTCAGCCCCGACGAGCGCTACGCGACGCTGGTCGAGACGCTCCAGTGGCCGGCCCGGCGCCTGGCGATCCACGGTGTGCACTTCCACGTCGGGGTCCCGACCGGCGAGCACGCCGTCGCGGTGGTCGCGACGCTGGCGTACCACCTGCCGCTGTTCCTGGCAGCATCGGCGTCCAGCCCGTTCTGGATGGGCGACGACACCGGCATGGCGTCGAGTCGCACCAAGGTCTTCGAGGGGCTCCCCACCGCCGGGCTGCCACCACGGCTGTTCGACTGGTCCGAGTTCGAGTCGCTCATGGAGGGGTTGCTCACCGCGCAGGTCATCTCCTCGATCCGTGAGATCTGGTGGGACTGCCGCCCCCACCCCGACTTCGGCACGGTCGAGCTGCGGATGTGCGACGGGCTGACCAACATGGACGACGTCGCTGCGCTCGCAGCGCTGGCCCAGAGCCTGGTTGCGTGGTCGATCGACCAATTCGACGCCGGCAGGGAACTGCCCGGTGCACCGGAGTGGGTGGTTCGGGAGAACAAGTGGCTGGCGTCTCGCCACGGGTTGGACACCTCGTTCATCGTCGATCGCAGCGGTCGACGCACCGACGCGACCGAGCTGCTGCTGGCGCTCGTCGACCAACTCGGCCCGACCGCCCGGCGACTGGGCTGCGGGGCCGAGCTGGAGCTCGTCCAGGACCTGGTGCAGCGGGGGCCGAGCTACCGACGCCAGCGGCGCATCGTCGCCGACGGGGGCAGCCTCACCGACGTGGTGTCCGCCATGGTCGACGAGCACCGCAGCGGCGCCAGATGAACGCTGAGCGCGACGAACGCGGTGCCCGACGAACGCGGTGCCCGATGAACGGAGCCCGATGAACCGATCCTGGCTGGACGACTTCCTGTCCTCGCACCACGACGAACTGGTGGCGCTGCGACACCACCTGCACGCACACCCCGAGCTGAGCCATGCGGAGCACGCCACCACCGAGCTGATCGCCGAACGGCTCCGCGTCGCAGGACTGGACCCCGTGCTGCTGTCGAGCGGCACGGGGCTGACGTGCGACATCGGTTCCGGCGACGGCCCGGTGGTGGCGCTGCGCGGCGACATCGACGCGCTGCGGATGGACGACACCAAGGACGTGGCCTACCGCTCGACGGTCGAGGGGGTGGCGCACGGCTGCGGGCACGACCTGCACACCACGATCGTGCTCGGGGCAGGTCTGGCCGTTGCGTCGCGCGGGATCGACGACCTCCGGGTGCGACTGATCTTCGAGCCGGCCGAGGAGTCGGTGCCCGGCGGTGCGGTGACCGTCATCGGCGACGGCGCCCTCGACGGGGTGACCGAGGTGTACGGCTTCCATGCCGACCCGAAGATCGACCTCGGTCAGGTCGGGGTGCGCACGGGCGCGTTGACCGCGGCCGCGGACATCGTCGAGATCGAGCTGCACGGGCCGGGCGGGCACACCGCTCGTCCGCACCAGACCGTCGACCTCGTCACCGTCGCGGCTCGGGTCGCGACCGAGTTGCCGCCGCTGGTCGAGAGTGGGTCGCAGCGAGGCGAGGCGTCGTTGTCGCTCGTGTTCGGTGCGCTGCGCACCGGGGACGCCGCCAACGTCATCCCGACCACCGCGCTGCTGCGCGGGAGCGTCCGCACCACCGATCGCGAGGTGTGGGCACGCGGCGAGTCGGTGGTGCGCACTGCGTTGGACGGGCTGCTCGAGGGCACCGGCGCCAGGGTCGACTGCTCCTACCGCCGTGGGGTGCCCCCGGTGGTGAACGAACCCCTCGCCGCTGGTCGCGCCCGGGCCGCTGCGGCGTCGGTCGTCGGAGTCGACGGGGTGATCGAACCACCGCGCAGCCTGGGTGGCGACAGCTTCGCCTGGTACCAGGAGCAGGTGCCCGGCTGCTACATCCGCCTGGGGGTCCACGATCCGGATCGCAGCGGCGAGCGTCTGGACCTGCACTCCGGTGCGTTCGACGTGGACGACCGGGCCATCGAGATCGGCGTGCGGGTCATGGTCGAGCTGGCGATGGGCGACCGGGTCCGCTGACCGATCCGAGTGGGGGGAGCACCCGCACCGGAAGTCCCGGCGCGACCCGGTCCATCTCCTCGGCGAAGCCGCCCAGGTTCACGTTCAACGAGAAGCCCATGTCGGCGTCGACCGCCCGGAAGAAGTCGTCGTGGTGGTGTGCCAGCACCAGCGCCGGGTCCACCGCAGCAACGATGCGGCGGGTGAAGTCCTTCGACCAGAGTCGCCCGGCGATGCCGCACAGCAGCACGTCGACACCTCGGGTCGTGATCTCGTCGTCCAGCAGATCGGCGGAGCCCTGGTGGTACAGCGTGGTGCCGGCGACCTCGATGGTGATGCCCCACACCTGACCGCAACGGAACTGCCCGGCGCCCAGGTGGTCGAGCGAGTCACAGGTCAGCTCGCCGTCGCTGGGCACCTTGAGCCCCAGCAGCAGCTTCGAGTGCACGCTCGGGGTGAACGAGATGGTGAACGGCCCGACCTCGTAGCGGCGGCGGGGCTCCACGACGACCGCACGCCCGGCCAGCCCGTGCAGACCCAGCAGGTGGCGCACCGACGCCGACCCGTACACCTCACAGCCGTGGGTGCCCGCCAGGTGCGCGACGTCGACGGCATGGTCGAAGTGGCTGTGGCCGACCAGCACCGCGTCGGCACTGGTGATGATGCGGTCGACGACGGCCGGGTTGCTGTGCAACGGCCGGTTGCGGGCGATGTCGGTGATCGGCGCACGCGACAGGTACGGGTCGATCAGCAGCGTCGTGTCGTCGTAGGTGAGCCGGAACCCCGCGGTGCCGAGCCACTGCAGCTCCAGCCCCTCGGGCAGCTCGACGGGGTGCCGGCGCCAGTCCAGGTCGGCCTGCACGCTGGGGTCGTTGCGGTGTCGGACCGAGTCGATCGTCGCCCGCAGTTCGGCGGGCCGGATGCGGCGGAGATCCATGGGCGCAGTCTCCCGCACCGACGCGAGCCTCGCGCCGACGGCGGCCCACACCTGCCTGACCCGGTCCGGTCGAGCGTGACAGGGTGAACCGTGTGAACTCCGACCTGGTCGCGACCGGCATCGTGCAACGCTTCGGCGGACGTGAGGTGCTGCGGGGCGTCGACCTGCACGTGCCGGCCGGGCGGATCGTCGGGTTGGTCGGCCCCAACGGCGCCGGCAAGACCACCCTGATGCGGATCCTGTTCGGCGTGCTCACCCCCGATGAGGGAACGATCGACTGGCGGGGGCAGCGGCTGACCGAGTCCGACCGTCAGCGATGGGGCTACATGCCACAGGAGCGCGGCCTCTACCGCGACATGCGGGTCCTCGACCAGCTCACGTGGATCGCCCGCCTCCACGGGCTGGACGCCCGCACCGGCAGGACCCAGGCGGGTCAGCTGCTGGAACGGTTGGGCCTGGCGGACCGCGGTTCGGACAACGTCGAGGACCTGTCGGGCGGCATGGCCCAGCGCGTGCAGCTGGCGGCCGCGATGGTGCACGCGCCCGAGTTGCTGGTGCTCGACGAACCGTTCAACGGGCTGGACCCGGTCGCGGTCGAGTTCCTGACCCAGGTCATCACCGACCACGTCCGGGCAGGCCGACACCTGCTGTTCTCGAGCCACCAACTGGACCTTGTCGAGGACCTCTGTGACGAGATCACGATGATCGACCAGGGTCGTGTGGTGCTACGCGGCGAGGTGCGGCAGCTGAAGCAGGACAGTCCCCATCGGTACCTACGCGTCGACGTGGCGGTGGAGCCCGAGTGGGTCACCGACGGGTCGGGCGTCGTCGAGCGCACCGACGCGTCCGGCACCCGCATCCGGCTGGAGCCCGGCGTCGACGCGGCCGACGTGCTCGACCAGGTGCGCGCCCGTGCAGCGGTCACCGACTTCGCGGTCGAGACGCCGACGTTGTCGGAGCTGTTCCTGGACGCCACCGGTCGCAGCGAGCTGGAGACGACGTGAGCATCGTCACCTCGACACGACTGGTCGCCGGCCGGGAGCTGCGAGAGACGTTCCGCCGCAAGAGCTTCTGGGCGGTCGCCCTGGTGCTGCTGCTCGGCTCGTCCGCGGCGATGGTCGTGCCCGAGCTGTTGCGCGACGACTCGGATCCGACCGTGGAGATCGCGGTGCTCGGCGCCGACGAGGAGCTGCGCTCCTTGTTGACCGCCGCGGCGGAGCGGGCCGAATGGGACCTGGAGCTGCGCACGGCGGACGACGCGCAGCAGCTGCGGACGCTGGTGACGGACGATGAGGTGGACGTGGGCATCGACGCCGAGGACCCACCGGTGGTGGTGGTGCGCTCGGGCGCCGGCGGCACGATCAGCACCACGGTGCGCGCTGTGGTGCAACAGCAGCGTCTGATCGCGCAGCTGCGCGGCGACGGGTTGTCGACACCTGCGATCGACCGCGTGCTGGCGGTGCCGGCGCCGCCCCTGGAGGAGCTCGATGCGGAGCGCGAAGGGCGCCAGGCGCTTGCGTTCGCCATCTCGTTCGTGCTGTACCTGTTGTTGTTGACGCTGATGGTGCAGGTGGCCAACGGCGTCGCGATCGAGAAGGCGAACCGGGTGAGCGAGGTGCTGCTGGCGATCGTGCGGCCAGGAGCGTTGCTGTTCGGCAAGGTGATCGGGGTCGGCATCGGCGGGTTCACGATGCTGTTGGCCGGCGCCATCCCGGTCGTGGTGAAGCTGGTCCTCGGCGGCGACCTACCGGCCGGCATCGGCGGCGCGGTCGCCGGGACCGTCGTGTGGTTCACGCTCGGGCTGATGCTCTACCTGACCATGTCGGGTGCGTTGGGAGCACTGGTCGAACGCCAGGAGCAGGCCGGCGCAGTGACCGCGCCGCTGACCTTCGTGCTCATCGGCACCTTCATCGCAGCGCAGAGCTCGGCGGACACGCCGGTCGGCACGTTCCTCGCCTACTTCCCGCTGACCTCGCCGCTGATGATGCCCTCCCGTATCGCCATCGGCGCCGCCAGCCCCGTCGAGCTCGTCGTGTCGTTCCTGCTGCTGGTCGCCGCCATCGCACTGGCGGCGCGGATCGGTTCGACCATCTACGCCCGCTCGATCGTGCGCACCGGCACGCGCCTGACGATGCGCCAGGCACTCACCCAGCGGTGAGCACCGCCCATTCGGCCGGCGTCAGTCCAGGGAGGGCGGGGGCCCGACCGGAGCCGGCGGGCGGGGCTTCGAGGGCAGCGACACTGGTGGTGGTGCTGGCCCATGCCTTGTGGAGAGCTTCTTGTTGTTGCTCAGCACTCAGCCCGAGCGACGAACCGACCGCTTGGTAGAGGTTGCCCATGGCCGTCGCGGGGGCATCGCCCAGGACCTTCACGTTGGACTGGGTGACGGCGTCGGTGATCTGGCCGTTGACCACGGTGGGCAACGCGTCGATGAACAGTGCGACGTCGGTGTGCTCGCCCACGGGTAGCAGATCCGGCGACCCGCCGTCCCTGCCTGCGAGGCCGCCCGCACCGCCCGGTTCGTGCAGTCCGCGCACCGAGAACACCACCGAGTCGGCCGCCGGGTCGTACGCGGCGCCGGTCAACTCGACGGCAATCACCCGGTCGTCGATGACCACCGCGGCGTTCGGCGGGTCGGTTCCGAATCCTCCGCCGTGCCAGAGCGCCAGCAGCTCCTCCACCCGCAGCACGCCCGCAGCACGGATGGGCCGATCGGCGAAGATCTCCGCCGTCGGGTGCACGTCGGTCAGCTTCAGCAGCTGATCGGCATCGAGCGCGGCGTCGTCCACGCCGCCGACCTGCGCAGCTCCGGCAAGGAGGGCCGCCTCGAACGACGTCGTCCGGTCGGCGACGTTCGACACGGCGGATCGCGCCGGGTCCTGGTTGGCGACGGGTGTGCGCTGCCAGGCATCGTCGGACGTGCACGCGGCGGCGACCACGCCCGCCGCCGCCATGACGGCGCACACGGTCACGGATCTGCGCAGACGAGCCATGCGCTCCTGTCGGCGCCGCCACTGCTGACGTGAGCCGTTGCGCTCCGGCGCCCGCCGTCGCACCAGCACCAGCACCGGCGGCAGCGGCAGCGGCAGCGGCAGCGTGCCTCAGTTCAGCTGCGGTCATGCCGATGGGACCACATGGCCGCACCGATCGACACGACCTTCGACGAGCCGCGCGACCCGTTGCCGCGTCTGACCCGGCGGGTCTTCACCGATCTCGGGATCTGGATGATGGGCCTGGGCCTCGTCATGGGCGTCGCGTTCCCCTTCTTCGTGATGGCGTTCGGGGTGCCCTCGCGGTATGTCCTCACCCCGGTGTTCTTCCTGGCCACCGTCGGCGCGGGGTTGGCGGTCGGCGCGAGCAACCAGTTCCTGTCGCGGATCGTGGTGGGTTCGCGTCTGCGGTTCATGCGATCACGCATGTCCAGGGTCGAGGAGAATCTGCGGGCATCCATCTACTCCGACGACCCGTCGGCGTGCACACCGGAGTCCTGCTCGATCCCGGTCGACTCCGACGACGAGCTCGGCGATGCAGCGGCGTCGTTCAACCGTCTGGTCGAGGCCCTGGCCGCGAGCCACCAGGTCACCGACCTGTCGCGCGACTTCGCCAGCACCTTGTCGTCCCACATCGAGTTGGCCCCGCTGGCCGACGCGGCGCTGAGCTGCATCCAGGGCGCTGACTCCTTCGCTGCAGCAGCGCTGTGCATCGTCCACGAGGGTGAGATGACCACCGTCGCTGCACACGGGCTGACCGACCCCGACTCGGTGGCGGGTTCGGACCCGGTGCAGCGGTGCTACCGCACGCTCGAGACCCTCCGGCTGGACCTTCCCGAGGATCTGCCGATCGACGGCGGCGTGATCGAGTTCCGGGCCCGCACCGTGATCGCGTTCCCGCTGCACCTCCGTCTGGTCCCCATCGGTGTCCTGCTGCTCGCCTCCGCCGACGTCGTGTCCGAGGACGCCGAGCAGCTGGTCGCACAGCTGCTGCCGAACCTGGCGGTGGCGCTGAACAATGCGCTCAGCCACGAACGCCTCCAACGCGTCGCCGCCATCGACACGCTCACCGGGCTGGTCAACCGCCGGTTCGGCCTGGAACGGCTCGGCGAGGAGTTCAGCCGAGCGGTGAGATCCAGAGAACCGCTGGGCATCGTCATGTTCGACATCGACCACTTCAAGTCGGTCAACGACACCTACGGACATCAGGCCGGCGACCGGGTGCTGCGCGTCGTTGCAGATGCTGCGCACGGAGTGCTGCGAGAGGGTGACACGCTCATGCGCTACGGCGGCGAGGAGTTCCTCGCGGTGCTGCCGGGAGCGGGGACCGACGATCTGGGCCAGCTCGGCGAGCGGATCCGCCGTGAGGTCGAGGCTGCGGTCACCACCGACCAGCACCAGGAGGTGCGGGTGACCGTCAGCCTGGGTGCGGTCGGGTTCCCCTCGACCGACGTGACCGACATCGACGATCTGATCCGTCACGCGGACGCAGCGATGTACGTCGCCAAGTCGGCAGGTCGCAACCGGATGACCTTCGCCGCTGTCTGAGTCCCGGCGAGGAACAGGCAGGGGCGAGCACGGGTCCGCTCCCTCGTAGGCTGACCGCCATGGATGGGACCTCGCCACAGGACGAACAGCAACAACGACGCGACTGGTTCCAGGCGACGATCGACGAGCTGTACGAACGCTACGCCGGTCTGCGCGAGGGGGCGCCCGCGGACTACATCCCCGAGCTGGCGACGGTCGATCCGGACCGGTTCGCGATCGCCGCGGAGACCTCCGACGGCCAGCACCTGGGTGTGGGTGCCTGCGATCAGCGGTTCACCATCCAGTCGATCTCGAAGCTGCTGATGTACGGCCTGGCGCTCGAGACGCACGGTCGGGACGTGGTGCTGGCCCGCGTGGGCGTGGCGCCGACGGGCGAGAGCTTCAACGCGATCGCGCTCGACGAGGAGGGCAACCGAGCACCCAACCCGATGGTCAACGCCGGCGCCATCGCGGTGACCGATCTGGTCCGGGGCGCGGATGTCGCCGAGCGCGTCGAGGTCGTGCGGTCGATGTACCACCGGTATCTGGGCCGGCGCCCCGAGGTCGACCAGGACGTGTGGTCCTCGGAGCGGGCGACCGGGAACCGCAACCGGGCGATCGCCTACCTGATGCTCAGCCGGGGGATCATCGGCGACCGGGTCGAGGAGACCCTGGATCTGTACTTCGCGCAGTGTTCGGTCCTGGTGACCGTCGACGACCTCGCCACGATCGGTGCCACGCTCGCCAACTTCGGGGTCCACCCCCGCACCGGTGAGCAGGTGGTCGCACGGGAGGTGGTGCGCGACATGCTGACCGTGGCGCTCACGTGCGGCATGTACGACTACGCGGGCGAGTGGGCCTACTCGGTGGGCATCCCGGCCAAGAGCGGTGTCGGCGGGGGCATCCTGGGGGTGCTGCCGGGCGTGGGCGGACTGGCGGTGTTCTCGCCGCGGCTGGACGGACATGGCAACAGCGTGCGTGGGCTGCGTGTGTTCGAAGAGCTCTCCCAGCGTTTCGACATGCACCTGTTCGATCCGGATCGACCATGGGTTCGGACAATTGGCGACGCCGCGGGTGCCTGAGGGAGAGGCGCTCGGAAATGGCTCGACACCTGCCACCAGCACCGAGCAGGGGCCTCCCCCAACGCCGGCTTACGACGAATCGCAACGACCCGGCCACCAGCATCGAGCCACACCGAGCGCCGGCTGACGACGAATCCCACGGAGCCAACCGAGAGCACCGAACACCGTCCAGCGCCGGCTTACGACGAATCGGTGACAGATGCTGCATCGCCGCCCGGCCCGGAGAACCCGGTTGCTCGGCGCCGGTCTCCTTCGCGCACCAGATCACGCAAACGGTCACGATGACGACGACGGGTGGTCTCCGGCCGGAACCCCGCTCGGTACCGGCCACGACCCTCCCGGCTCACGCGCCCCTTGATGCACTCGTAGCGCAGCACGTCGCCGATGGTCTTCGCCGGGTTCGCACCGCCGACCACCAGCCCCAAACGCTCCAGCCGACACCGCAGCTCCGAGATCGACCCCGGTCCTTGCTCGGCCAACACCGTCAGCAACGCGAAGCGCAGGTTCTTGCCGCGCAGATCATGCGGTTCCAGCCAGCGGCACTGGGTATGTGGGTTTCGTGAGGCCATCGACCGATCCTGACCGGGCCCATGGCCCACGTCAGCGGGTCCCGGTCCCCCATCGGGTGCGTGCCACCCGGAGCGCAGCAGGTGAGATGCCCCGCCACCGTTGCCGAGTGCACCCGCCGACCCCTCTCGATTCGTCGAAAGCCGGCGCCAGCACACACCCCACACACGCCCACCCGACCTCCACGATCACCCCGATTCGTCGAAAGCCGGCGCCAACACACACCCCACGCACAGACCGAGCCGGCAGATCCACAGCGGACGGACCGCCGCCGGGAGCTCCGAATTCGGTCTGCAGGACGACCCCCGCAACGTGCCTGCAGGAGAGCGCCCCGAGGAGCGCGACTGCAGCTGGTGCCAACACCGGCGCAGACTGAGTAGCCCCACGACGAGCAGCGGAGAACCCGCCGGAGCGACCAGGTGAACCAGAACTCATCCGAGAACGACACCCCGCCGGATGCCGGCCCGCCGCTGACGGGAACGGCCATCGCCGTCATCGGCGCCAGCGGTGCACTCGGATCACTCGTCGCTCGACGTCTGTCCGACCTGGGCGCACAGCTCGTGCTCGCCGGCCCTCGCTCCGAGCGCCTGCACGCGACAGGCATCGAGCACGCAACGGTGGTGGAGCTCGACGTGCGCGACCCACATGCCGGCGACCTGCTGCGCGACGCGGCGATCGAGCACCACGGCCGACTCGACGGTGTGGTGAACGCGGCAGGGGTGGTCGCGTTCGGCGCGCTGGTGGACACCGACGACGTGGTGATCGAGGAGCTGTTCCTCACCAACGTGATCGGACCGCTGTGGCTGGCCAAGCGCGTCGCACCACTCCTCGCAGAGTCGAAGGGCTTCCTGCTGCAGCTCAGCGCCGTGGTGGCCGAGACGCCGCAGGCCAACATGGCGGCGTACTCCGCATCGAAAGCTGCGCTCTCCGCCGCCGACGCCGCGTTGACCCGGGAGTTCCGTCGTCTGGGCATCCGAGTGTGCGACGTCCGACCGCCCCACACCGAGACGGGCCTCGCCGGTCGACCCCTGTCCGGTGCGGCACCGAAGCTGCCGGAGGGACTCGAACCGGAGTTCGTCGCCGACCGGATCATCGAAGCGATCCTGCGCGGTGGCACCGAGCTGAGCGCCGAGAGCTTCTCCGAATCGTGAACGTCCGGGTGGGTCGCGACATCGCTGCTGAGCCGTCGGTCGTGTGGGACCTGCTCGTCGACACCGACCGATGGTCGCAGTGGGGCCCGAGCGTCGCAGCGGTCGAGCTCACCGGAGTCGAACAGGCCGGGGCCGAGCTCACCGGCGCCGGGCTCACGATGGCGAGCGCGACGATGCCGAGCGCGATGGTGAGCCCGAGGAGCGGTGGATCCGTTCTGGCTCGACGGGTCGGGTGCGCACGGTGCTCGGCATGTGGATCCCGTTCGTCGTGACCGACTTCGAGCCCGGACGCAGCTGGGGATGGCGCGTCGCAGGCGTGCCCGCGACGACTCACCGGGTGGTGCCCCGCGAGCGGGGCTGTCGGGTCGAGTTCGGTGTTCCGATCGTCGCAGCGCCCTACGCCGTGGTGTGCCGAGCTGCGCTGCGCCGGATCGAGCACCTGGCACTCGGCGACAGCAGGAGCAGGAGCAGGAACAAGCGCGAACCCGGATCACGGTCTTGAGTTCGCCACGCACGACGGTGTGGGTGCTCGGCGATCAGCTCAACCGCGACCTTGGGGCGCTCGGTGCAGCATCGCCCGGAACACACCGGGTGCTGTTCGTCCAGAGCGACGCCAAGCTGGCGTCCAAGTCCTGGCACCGCCAACGTGCACATCTGGTGCTGGCCGGGATGCACCGCCTCGCAGCAGAGCTGCGCGACGAGGGGTTCCACGTCGACCACCGCCGCGCCGGGTCCCTCGCCGCCGGACTCGCCGAGCACATCGAGGAGTACCAGCCACACTCGGTCATCGCGACCGAACCAGCGTCCTGGGACGGCCGGGAGCTGATGGAAGGTCTCGGCGTCGAGCTGACCCGGACCGACCAGTTCCTGTGTCACCCCGACGAGTTCGCGGAGTGGGCCGGCGCCCGACGTTCGTTGAAGATGGAGGACTTCTACCGCTGGCAACGCCGGCGCCTGGGCTACCTGATGGACGGCGACGAGCCAGCCGGCGGTCGATGGAACTTCGATGCCGACAACCGTGAGCGCCCACCCCGTGATGGGCGCTCGTGGCCGGAGCCGGTGCAATCCGAGCTGGATGACCTGGACCGATCGGTGCTCGACGAGTTGCCCGACACCTGTTGGGGCGCCGAGCCCGACGGCACCTGGGCCACGTCGCGGGCCGAGGCGTTGCGACGACTGCGCCACGCCATCGATGTGGTGCTCCCGCGGTTCGGCCCGCACGAGGACGCCATGTTGTCCACCAGTTGGCACATGGCCCACACCCTCCTGTCGCCGTATCTCAACATCGGGTTGTTGCATCCCCGGGAGGTCGCGGACGAGATCGAGGTCGCCTACCGGTCGGGCACGGTGCCGATCGCGTCGGCCGAGGGATTGCTGCGCCAGATCATCGGCTGGCGTGAGTACGTGTGGGGTGTCTACTGGCTGTGGATGCCCGAGTACCGCGAGCACAACGAGCTGGGGGCGACGCGGCCGCTCCCACCGGCGTTCACCGGTGCCGCCGACACCCAGATGCGCTGCGTCGAACACGCGCTCGGCGCGGTGCACGACCACGGATGGGCACATCACATCCAGCGACTCATGGTGCTGGGCAACCTGAGCCTGCTGGCCGGGGTGCGGCCCCAGGAGCTGGTCGAGTGGATGTGGGCCAGCTTCGTCGACGGCGCCGAGTGGGTCATGTTGCCGAACGTCATCGGCATGGCGCTGCACGCGGACGGCGGCATGATGGCCACCAAGCCCTACGCCGGCGGCGGCGCGTACATCGACCGGATGAGCGACTACTGCAAGGACTGCGTGTACGACCGCACGCAGCGCGTCGGGGAGACGGCGTGTCCGTTCACCACGCTGTACTGGGACTTCCTGGCCCGCCATGAGGACCGCTTCGTCCGCAACGCCCGGGTCGCCCGACAGGTGCGCGCCGCGCAGCGCCTGTCGAACCTGGACGAGGTGCGCGAACGCGCGACCGAGGTGCTCCTCCGACTCGACCGCGGCGAGCTCTGACCGGGCAGCGCTGCTGATCCTGGCCACGTTGTGCACGCAAACGTGGCGTCGGTACGCTCACGCCGATTCGTCGGGGAGGCAGCGCGATGTCGGACACGCCGCAGGGCGGCGGTTGGTGGAGGGCGAGCGACGGCCGCTGGTACCCGCCCGAGCAGCACCCGAACGCCGCCGCGGCTGCCGCCCCCCAGCTGCCGCCGCCCTACGTCGCCCCCGCTCCGGATCGCGCATCGGGCACATCGGGTGCACCGACCGACACTCCGGGCGGGACGGCGTCCGTGTGGGCCAGGGCGTGGCCGTGGCTCGGCGTCGCCGCTGCCGGGTTCGTCCTGCTGGTCATGATCGGAGCACTGTTCGGCGGGACCGGCGAGCCCGACAGCGTCGCTGGTGACGCGACGACCTCGAGCACCTCGTCGACCAGCACCTCGTCGACAACGACAACGACCACCACCACCTCGAGCACCACCACGTCGACGACGACCACGACGGCTCCTCCCACCACGACGACCCCGCCGCCACCACCCACGACGGTGCCACCACCGCCGCCACCACCACCGACCACCGCGCCGCCGCCACCGCCGGCTCCGGCCCCGCCGCCGGCACCCGCCGCGCCGTCCGCGGGCGTGTCGTTCCGCAACTGCTCCGAGGCGCGTGCCGCCGGAGCAGCACCGGTGTTGCGCGGCCAGCCCGGCTACGGCAGCCACCTCGACCGGGACGGTGATGGCGTCGGCTGCGAGTGACCGACCGACCGGCTGGACCTACTTCCGCCAGCAGCGGCTGCCGGTGCAGATCGTGGTGTGGGTGTTCGCGCTCCCCGTCCCGGTGTGGCTGTGGGCGTTGCAGCTCCGCGGCTCGACCCGCACACCGGCGCTCGTGTTCGCCGGGATCCTCACCGCGATCTGCCTGATCGTCCCCGCGCTCCCCCGAACCCCGGACGACACCGGCACGGCAACGTCAGCGGACGAATCCGCCCCGATCGAGCCCGACACGACACCACCGACGACCCGACCACCGACGACCGCTCCCATCGACCGCTCCGACATCGGCACCGCCAGCGCCACCGCCCACCGAGGCACCCGCACCTGCAGCCCACCGCTCCGGCCCCGCCACCCAGCGGCGCGTCCGACCTGCTCGCGCAGGTCCGGGTCGCCGAGGAGCTCCCCGACGACGGCTACGACCGAGGACTGTTCGACCATTGGATCGACGTCGACGGTGACTCGTGCGACACCCGGTGCGAGGTGCTGCAGTCCGAGCTGCGTCCCGACGGCACCTGGCTGTCGGTCTACGACAACGTCACGACGACGAACCCGGCGGAGTTCGACGTCGACCACGTCGTGGCCCTCGCCGAGGCCTGGCGGAGCGGTGCCGCCACGTGGGACCCGCAGCGACGGTCGGCGTTCGCGAACGACCTGGACGAACCCAGGTCGCTGGTCGCCGTCTCCGCATCGTCGAACCGCTCCAAGTCCGACCGCGACCCCTCCAGCTGGCTGCCACCGGATGCGTCCAACCGCTGCGACTACGTCACCAGCTGGATGGCGGTGAAGCTGCGCTGGGACCTGGCGGTCGACCCGATCGAGTTCACCGCGCTCCAGAGCATCACCGCGCAGTGCTAGTTGTGACGGGTGGGGACGACCGCCGGGCCCACCTCGACGACCGATGACCAGCGACCCCTGCTCCCCCACCCCTCCACTCGCGCCGCGGGCCCTCGCCCGTTGGCTGTGGCAGCTCACCAAGGACGTGGCCGGGGAGTACTCCGACGACAACGTCAGCGATCTCGCCGCGTCGATCACCTTCTGGACGATCCTGTCGATCCCCGCCGCGGCGTTGGCACTCGTCAGCGCCCTGAGCTCGCTCGAACCGGTCACGGGAGCGTCGCTGGCCACCGAGGTCGAGACGCAGACCCAGCAGTTCATCCGCGACACGCTGGTCGACTCGACCACGCTCACCGGCGCGGTCGACCAGTTGTTCAACGACTCCGGCTCGGGAATCGCCATCGTCGCGACACTCATCGCGTTGTTCACGTTGTCGAGGGCCTTCGCGGGGCTCATCCGCGCCCTCGACATCGCCTACGAGGTCGAGGAGGGCCGACCGTTCTGGTACGTGCGGATCGTGGCGATCGGGCTCGGCGTGTCGACGATCGTGGTCGTGGCGGGCGCCGCGACCTTCCTGGCGATGCTGCCGTCGTTCGGGCTCGGTCCGGTCATGAGGTTCCTGGCCCCGCTCGCCGCCATCTCGTTGCTGGTCGTGTGGGCCGCAACGCTGTTCCACATCGGGCCGAACCACCGGACACCGTGGCGCTTCGATGTGCCCGGGGCGGTGTTCACGGCGTTCGGGTGGGTCGCCACCACGCAGCTGTTCGCGTTCTACGTCCGGTTGTCCGAGGGCCGCAACGAGGTGCAGTCCAGCGTTGCGGCCGTCCTGCTGGCTCTCACCCTGCTGTACCTGCTGAGCCTGGTGCTGGTCGTCGGCGCCGAGATCAACGACGTGATCGCACGTCGCAGCGGTGTGGTCGTCGAGGTCGAGCCGGTGACCGAGCGGGCACGGGCCGTGCGCGACCGCCTCCGGCAGCGCGACTGACGCCGGTCCGGACGGCCACGGTCGTTGTCAGCAGCGGCCGTTGTCAGCCGCGGTGGATGCGTCCAGCCACGTGCGGCGGTCCGGGCTCGTCGGGGTCGACCAGGACCTTCACACCGGTCGCGAACCTGACAGCGAACAGGATTCCGTCACGGATCATCTCGTCGACGTCGCCGACCGATACCCCGAGTCGCATCGCAACGTCGTGTCGGCTCATCAACTCCATGGGTCTCCGTCGGCACGTTCATGGTGGTCTGTGAGCCTCCGCCAACCGGAGCCAGGAGTTCGGTCTTCTCGAGCACCGGCACTCCGTTCGTCCCGCTGCTGCGATGATGTCGGGCCAGGTGGACGTACTCCAGCGTCCCGAAGCGGACCGCAGAAGAACGAGGTGCGAGATGGGTATCCGACGGGTGGTCACCGGCCACGACGGCGATGGCAGGGCGGTGTTCGCGAGCGACGAGGTCGTCGAGCCGGTCACCAGCAGCATCGTGGCGGGCTACGAGTTCTTCCGGCTGTGGGGCAGCGACGAACCCTGCCGGTTCCCTGACGACGGCTCGCGCCCGTCGTCGGCGCAGTACTTCCCGCCGCTCGGCGGGTTCCGGTTCGGGCTCTTCACGGTGCCGCCCGACGGCGCGGCCGACCTGAGCGGGATCGACTTCGACGCTGCCCTCGCCGAGATGGAGGAGAAGCTTCCCGGCATGGCCGCCCACATGGAGCCCGACCACCCGGGGATGCACACCACCGCGACCGTCGACTACGAGTTCGTGGTGTCCGGCCGGGCGATCCTCGAGCTCGACGACGGGGCGACGGTGGAGGTGGGACCGGGCGACACCGTCATCCAGAACGGGACCCGGCACGCGTGGCGCAACCCGTTCGGCGAGCCCTGCCAGATGGTCGTGGTCCTCGTCGGAGCCCACCACGACGCCATGCCCGGCTGACGGCGCGCCGCCAACCCCGTCCCGTCGGACAGGACCGGCCGGCGACCTGGCCCGCTCGGATCTCCCGGCCAGGGTGAGCGTGACGAACCGGGCCGTCGGTCAGGTTCGAGGTGACGCTCTCCGTCCGGGTCGCGCAGCGAACTCATCGAGAGCATCGCGGATCTCGGGAGCGCACCACATACGGCCGCCGCGGCGGTTGGTGAACTCGATGACGACGGGGCGGCGATGGGCGCCGGGTCCCGGTCGCGATACGTCCTGGTGATCAGGCGGGCGGTGCGTTGAGCACGACCGCGATGCCGCTGTAGCTGGCGCTGCCCCTCGAGCCGTCGGACGACAGTCGACCGAGAGGGCGACGCCGTTGAAGCTCATCTGCAGCAGGTCGCACGACTTGGTGCCGGCGAAGGGCTGCACACCGAGACTGAGCACCGCCAGGCCGGCGGTGCCGGGGTGGTCTCGGTCCCGGGCTGGTCGGCGGGTTGAAGGCGATGCCGGGCTTCGGCGGCGCACACGCGGCTGCCAGCAGTGCGACCGGAACGGCGACCAGCGGTGCCACCGTGATGCGAAGACCCTTGTGTGATGTCGTCATGTCGATATCCCCCCGAATTCGATGCGCAACCGTCTACCGAGCCGAGGCCACGTGCGCGAGGACTGCTTGGTCGTGTGCTCATGGCCGGGCGGGTACCCGCTCTGACGTCGCGGTGAGCTTCATCGCCCGGGCATACTCGAGCCATGAAGACGATCGGCAACATCTTGTGGTTCGTGCTGTCCGGGCTCTGGCTGGCGATCGGCTACTTCCTGGCCGGTCTGGTGTGCTGCATCACGATCATCGGCATCCCCTTCGGCGTCCAGGCATTCAAGCTGGCCGGTTTCGCGCTGTGGCCCTTCGGTCGCACCGTCGTGCGTCAGCGGACCGAGTCGTCGGTGCTCGAAACGGTCTTCAACGTGATCTGGCTGCTGCTGTTCGGCTGGGGCCTCTTCATCGCAGCACTCGCTTCGGCGTTGTTGCTGTGCATCACGATCATCGGCATCCCGTTCGCGATCCAAGCGTGGAAGATCGGTGTGCTCGGGCTGTGGCCGTTCGGCCGCGAAGTGGTCTCGGACTGACGAGCGTCCGACCCTCGTGCGGCGCCGATGGGGTCGGTCGGGTTCGCAGGGACGTCACCCGTGGGGCACGCCGACGAACGGCTCCGGAATCGAGGCGCCTCCCGCAGCCGCTTCCGCGGAATCCCCGCCCGAGCGGGACCGGCAGACAACTCCCGTCGCCTTGCGACTCCTGGGGTACGGCCACGTCGTAGCAGCGCCGGAACGCGGAATCGTCAGATCCGGAACGCGACGAGAGATGGTCCGCGCTCGGGTCAGGGACTGTTGTGACGAGCTCTCGTCGCCGACATCACAGCGTCGCTCCGAGGATCTCGGACGCAAGCTCCTCAGGAACGCCTGGGAGTGCGCCGGCAGGGGCGGCTCGACTGCTCCAGCCGCTGGACCGCGACCAGGACACCTCCGCGTCGTGGGACATGGCGTCCTGTTCGATCCCGTGCAGAGCGGGTCGACCACTACTGTCCATCGCCGGGGAGCGCACCGGGCCGGACGGAAGGAGGGACTCATGGACCGAGATGAGACCCGAAGGGTGATCGCGCGGCTGATCGAACGTGCGGCCGCAGGCTCGCTCGACCAGGCCCCCGGCACGATGACCGAGGACCTGTCCGACTTCTTCGATCCCGGCCGCTTCGAACAAGAGCGGCAGCAGTTCTTCCTCGACACTCCGCAGATCGTCGGGTTCGCTGGCGAGGTCCAGGGCGCGGGCAGCTACCTCGCCGCGGAGAGCATGGGGATCCCGGTCGTCGTCACCCGCACCGGCGACGGCGAGCTCCGGGCGTTCGTGAACGCGTGCGCGCACCGGGGCGCCCAGCTCGCGAAGGGTCACGGCACCGGTCAACGTCTCACGTGCGGGTTCCACGGTTGGACCTACTCGCTCGACGGGCGGCTCGCCGGCCGGCGGGCCGACGACTGCTTCGAGCCGGTCGCTGACGGCTGCTCGCTCGTCCGCCTCCCGGTGTCGGACCGTTCGGGCCTGCTCGTGGTGGGCCTGCATCCCGGGGTGCCGCAGGCACTCGTCGACGGGCACCTCGCCGACATCGAGGATCAGTTCGTCGGCTTCGACTTCCATGAGCTGCACCCGCTCGAGACCCGCCGCTTCGAGGTGGCGGCGAACTGGAAGCTCATCGCCGCACTCAGCTACGAGAGCTACCACTTCCTCACGCTGCACCGCGACACGGTCGGCACGATGTTCCGGGGCGACAGCGTGGCCGATACGTTCGGTGACCGGCACAGTCGGTGGGCCTTCGCGCTGAACGGGACCGAGGAGCTCGGCGGGGTCGATCCGTCCGAATGGCCCGACGAGATCCCCGGCGCGGTGAACCACTGCCTCTTCCCGGGCACCGTGGTGGTCACCAGCCCCGGCGGGGCCCAGATCATCCGAGCCGAGCCCGGCCCGTCGGTCGGCCAGAGCATCGCCCACTATCACGGGGCGTTCGCCGACCTCGACCGTCGCGACTCCGCCCAGGCCGCCTACGACTTCGGCGGAAACGCGTTCGAGTTCGAGGATCTGGTCGCCGCCGCCGAGTGCCAGCGCGGCCTGTCGGCCAGCGGGGCACCGATCCAGATCGGGCGCAACGAGCCGATGGTGCAGTTCTGGCACCGAGTGTGGCGCGAGCAACTGCACGGCTGACAGCCTCGATGTGAGCGACGTTCCGCAACGAAAGGGGGAGGGGATGGAGATCCGCATCGACGACCTGCGCGAACCGCAGCGCACCCCCGATGAGCAGCAGGTCTACGACGTCGGCCTCACGATGGACGTCGACCTCACCCCGGCGACGCTCGTCGACGCAGCCGAGCGCCGGACGGGGCTGTCGGACTTCGACGACCCGTCGTTGCTCGACCGCCTCGCCGCCCAGGTGGACGCCGTCGATGCCGACGAGGGCCTGTCGGGCATCGGACGGTTCCTCGTCCGGCGCCGCCTCGTGGGGCTGCTCGCCGCCCGACTCCGGTTCGAGGACTTCGTGCGCCGCCACCCCGAGGCGCTGGAGGTGCAGCTCGAGCCGCCGGTCATCGTGGTGGGCCTGCCCCGCTCGGGCACGACGCACCTGGTGAACCTGCTCGCCGAGGACACCCGGTTCCGCTCGCTGCCGTTCTGGGAGATCGTCGAGCCCACCCCTGTGCTCGGCGACGGACCGGGCCGCGACGGTGTCGATCCCCGCTACCTCCGCGCCGTGGCCAACCACCGGGCCGCGCTCGAGGCGTCGCCGCTCACCGCGCTCATGCACGACCAGGCGCCGTCGTCGATCGAGGAGGAGTGCGAGCTGCTCGACCTCGACCTGTGCACCTACGTGCTGGAGTGGCACGCCCGGGTTCCCCGCTGGCGCGACCACGCCGAGCAACTCGACCAGCACGCGCACTACCGGTTCCTGCGGACGCAACTGCAGGTGATGAGCTACCTGCGCGGCCCGAACCGATGGGTGCTCAAGTGCCCACAGCACCTGGAGCGGCTCGGGCCCCTGCTCGCGGCGTTCCCCGACGCCACCGTCGCCTTCACGTTGCGCGACCCGGTGGCCGTGCTGCAGTCGGCCATCACCATGCTCGCCCACGGTGACCGCAACAGGCGGGTCGAGATCGACGCCGACGGCCTCGCTGAGTACTGGGCCGACCGCATCGAACGACTGCTGCGCGCTGCGGTGCGCGACGCCCACCTGATCCCCGAGCGCCAGCGGGTCGACGTCGAGTTCCGCGAGTTCATGGCCGACGACCTCGCCGTGGGGCTGCGGATCATCGAGCAGTCCGGGCTGGAGGTCACCGACGCCGCCCGTGACCAGCTCGCCTCCTACGTGGCGTCGAACCCCCGGGGCAAGGACGGACGCATCGTCTATGACCTGCGCGCCGACTTCGGACTCGAGCCCGACGAGCTCTACGAGCGGTACGCCTTCTACTTCGACGCGTTTCCCCAGACCCAACGAGAGGTCCTCTGATGGCCGGCATCCACCGCACCCGACCCGGGGCCGACGCCATGGCGGGCGCCACCGGGCAGCAGATCGACCTGGGCGACGGCATCGTCCAGTCGAGCGGCTGGTCGAACAGCTACATGATCCGCACCGACGACGGCCGGGTGGTCATCAACAGCGGCATGGGGTTCGAGGGTCCGCTGCACCGTCGTGCCTTCGATGCCGTCGACCCGTCACCCGTGCGGGCGGTGATCCTCACCCAGGGCCACTACGACCACGTGGGTGGGATCGACGTGGTCCGCGACCCCGACAGCGACGTCATCGCGCAGACCAACTTCACCATGTGGCGCGCCGACAACGAGCGGCTCGAGACCTTCCGTTCCCGCAACTCGGCGTTCGCGTTCATCGACGCGATCCTCGCCGCCATGGAGCACGCCCGGGCCCTCGGCGTCGGGCAGGTCGCGCAGGGCCGACCCGAGCCGACGATGACGGTGGACGACCGGACCGAGCTCACCATCGGGGGGCGCCGCATCGAGCTGATCGCAACCCCCGGCGGCGAGACCTTCGACTCGATGGTCGTGTGGCTCCCCGAGGAGCGCACGCTGTTCTCGGGCAACCTGTTCGGCCCGCTGTTCGGCCACGTGCCCAATCTCGTCACCATTCGCGGCGACCGCTACCGCGACGCGCTCACCTACATCTCGTCGCTCGACGTGGTGCGGGAGCTGGCACCCGTTCGGCTGATCACCGGCCACTTCGACCCCATCGAGGGTGCCGACGTCATCGCGGAGGAGACCCACGCGCTCCAAGAGGCCATGCGTTCGGTGCACGACCAGACCGTCGACGGCATGAACGCCGGCACCGACGTGTGGCAGCTCATGGGCCGGGTGCGGGTGCCCGGGCACCTCGACGTGGGCGAGGGGTACGGCCAGACCCGGTGGAACGTGCGGGCGATCTGGGAGAACTACGCGGGCTGGTTCCACCACCGTTCCACCACCGAGCTCTACGGGGTGCAGCCGCTCGCCGTCGCTCCCGACGTCGTGGCAGCGGCCGGGGCCGACACGCTGGTGGGCGCAGCGCGAGTGCACCTCGACGGTGGGCGACCCGTCGAGGCGCTCCAGCTCACCGACCTGGTGCTCGCCGTCGAGCCCGGCCGTGCCGACGCCACCGCCGTCGCCATCGACGCCCACCGCCTCCTTCTCGCCGACACCGAGAACTTCTGGGAGACCGCCTGGCTCACACGGGCGGTCACCAAGCTCGAGTCCACGCCATGAACTCGGCGCGCTTCGACTTCACCGGGGCCGCCGTGCTCGTCACCGGCGGCACCAGCGGCATCGGCCTCGGCATCGCCCGCGGCTTCGCGGAGGCCGGTGCGGAGGTCACGATCACCGGGACCCGCCCGAGCGCGAACGACTACGACGTCGACCTCGACGTGTTCGACTACTGCCAACTCGCACTGACCGACGCCGCCGCCATCGACGCGCTCGCCGCGTCGCTCGGCCGGCTCGATGTGCTCGTGAACAACGCCGGAACCACCATGCCCGGCGGCGACGAGTGGACTCCCGACGGGTTCAGCGCTGCGGTCGATCTGGGCCTGGTCGGCCCGATGCGTCTCGCCACCGCGTGCGCCGACCTGCTCGCGGCCAGCGAGCTCGAGGGCGGCGGCAGCCTGATCTCCATCGCCTCGATGGCCGCCTACCGCAGCTCGATGTTCGTGCCCGGCTACGGCGCGGCAAGGGCCGGGATCGTCAACCTCACTGCCAACCTGGCGCGGCGGTGGGCCAGGCTGGGCATGCGTGCCAACGCCATCGCGCCTGGCGTCATCGAGACGCCGATGACGTCCGCGCTCAGCGCCTACCCCGAGCTCGGCGACGCCGAGCGCGCCCACATCCCGATGGACCGGTTCGGCACCGTCGATGAGGTCGTCGGCACCGCGCTCTTCCTCGCCAGCTCGTCGGCCAGCTATCTCACCGGTCAGACCATCGCCGTCGACGGTGGCTATCTGGCGATCTAGACGGGCCGGTTCGCAGCCGCTTACGCAGGCGGAGCGTTCAGCACCACCGAGATGCC
>CAVQQI010000003.1:0-100562 GCA_963714875.1 uncultured Microthrixaceae bacterium
GCCGTCCGGGTTGTACCCCCGCTGGGACGGGGTCCGTGCGTGCGCCGAAGGACACGCTGCGGGTGGGGAGCCGGGGCGACTCAGGGACTGCCGACCGATGCCAACGACGCCACCGAGACCGGCGACGGAGCCGACACCGGCGACGGAGCCGAGACCGGCGACGGAGCTGACACCGCCGACACCGGCGAGGGGGCCGACATCGCCGACACCGGCGAGGGGGCCGACATCGCCGGGGCGGGAGCGGGGGCAGGTGCCGGTGCTGGTGCTGGTGCGGGCGGGGTCGTGACCGGATCGGCTCCAGGCGCAGGTGCAGGTGTCTGCGGCTCCTGCTCGACGATCCGGCCAGTGGCCGCGTCGACGTAGCTCTCGATGATGCGTCCGTCGGCCTGACGGACGTACACCTCCCAGACGGTTCGCGCACCGTCCTGGATCAGACCGGCCTCGACCAGGACACCGGGCGTCGCCGCCAGTGCGATGGCCACCGCCCGGTCACGACTGATCGCGGGCGCCGCCGTGGTCGGTGTCCCGCTGGTCGTCGGCAGGGTCACCGTCGTGCTGCGGGGCGAGAGGAGCGAGCCGACCTTCGGCTGCGAGGAGCTCGAGGGCTGCTGGCTCGGCGAGACTGCCGCCACCCGCTCGGACTGCAGCTCCGTGGTGGGGCCGAGGGCTCCGGCGACCGAGGCCGTGCCGACGCCGAGCAGGGCGCCACCGGCCACGGCGACCTTCCAGTTCGCGAATCGGTTCATCGAGCGGTTGCGCTCCGGATCGGGGGTGTGCGTGTTGGTTGCCATCGGGATTCCTCCTTGTCTGATGTCGAGGGTCGACATCGGGTTGCTGGTACTAGTTCTCGTCCACCGCGATGAGATGTCGATGACGCCGCTCTGAGACATCTCTCACGAGTTGCTCCGCAGCGGAGATCCGCTCGAGCGTGGCCTGTTCCCAGCCCTGCTCACGCACCCGGAACGGCCCGGTGCCGAGCGACAACACCACCGCAGCTGCCCGCCTGGTGACCTCGAGGGGGTCGCAGCCCGAACGGTCGACGACACCGGCCACCGTCCGGAGCCACTGCCGCGAGGCGGGCGCCGGGGCGGCCAGCGCAACGGTGGTTGCGTGACCCAAGAGGTTGCCCAGGTCATCTGCTCGGGCTCCTCGACCGGCGTCGTCGAGGTCCAGCAGGCCGGTCAGCCGTCCACGCTCGTCGACCATGAGCTGTGCGTCGTGCAGATCACCGTGCACGGTGATCCCGGCGCCGATGGCGTCCTCGTCGCCGGGACGTCCGACGTCCAACCGATCGACCAGTTCGCGAACACGTCGGGCCTGATCCGGAAGGACAGCTGCCAGCACCGTTGCGTGCGCGGTGACGTCGCCCAGGGGCCGGCGGCGGGCCGGCCGGCCATCGAGTCCAGCCGCGCCCAGCACCTCGAGCATCCGCCCCAGCTCGGATCCGGTGGAGCTGTCCGCCGGCGAGGCGGCCCGCTCGACGAGACGATCACGCAATGGGCGCCCTTCGAGGGCGTCCAGCACGAGGAAGCCGGCATCGAGGTCGGCCGCCAGGAGCTGCGGAACGGGAGCGCCGGCGTCGCGCAGGACCTGATGCCGAAGTGCGAGCGCGCCAGCCTTGGAAGGACGAACCACCTTGACGAACACCGTCCTGGTCGGCGACGTCGCTTCGACGACCGCCCGCCGCCCGGGGCGGTAGGACACGATGCGGCACTGCCATGGGCCCGGTGCGACGTGGCAGAGCCGCACCCCCACGCGATCGGCGTGCACCGCATCGACGAGCCCGGGGAGCGCCGGATCGAACGGATGGCGCCAGATCCCCACTTCGAGGTCGGCGGTGGTGAGCACCGCTGCCCCCTCGGGGGGTCCCTTCCTGGTCGTCGCAGCCACGAAGGTCTCGGGGCGTCGGTGGCCGTCGGGCCAGTCCAGGGTGGTCGAATAGGTGACGGTGCAGCTGATGCCCGGCTCGTGGTCGACCTGGATGATGGTCACGGTGCTGAGTTGTGCACCGATCGCTGCCGCTGCAGCTGACAGCAACGAGGCCGCGCCCCCGCCCGTCAGGTGTGACACCTCGGGCAGGGCGCAGTCGCTCAGCTCGGTTCCACCCTCGACGGTCGCCATGACCACGAGTCTCGGGACGGCTGGTGTGAACCCGATGTGATCAGGATGAAGGTCCTCTCATCCTCGGGACGACGTCACGCGGTCAATCGGTATCCCATGCCCCGGACGGTCTCGATCACGTCGGCTCCGAGCTTCTGGCGGACGTAGCGGACGTAGACGTCCACGACGTTGGAGCCCGGGTCGAAGTCGTAGCCCCACACGTGGCTGAGCAGCTGCTCGCGGCTGAGCACCTGGTCGGGGTGGCGCATGAGCGTCTCGAGCAGGGTGAACTCGCGGGCGGTCAGCTCGACCGTGCGCCCATCACGTGCTGCTCGACGGGTGCGCAGGTCGAGCGTCAGCCCGCCGTGGGTCACGACCGTCGTCTCGGCGGTGGCCGAGCCGTCCTGCAGCCGGACCCGGACCCGGGCCAGCAGTTCCTCGAACCGGAACGGCTTGGTCACGTAGTCGTCCGCGCCGCCCTCCAGGCCGGTGACCGTGTCGTCACGCCGTCTCGGGCGGTGAGGATGATGACGGGCAGCCGGTCACCACGGGCGCGCACCTGGCGCAGCACCTCCTGGCCGTCCATGCCCGGCAGCCCCAGGTCCAGGATGAGCAGGTCGAAGTCGTCGTCGCGGGCGTACGCCAGCGCGTCGGGTCCGGTGAACACCGCGGTGGTCACGTAGCCGCTCGAGCGCAGGCCCTTCTCCAGGAACGACACGATGCGCTCCTCGTCCTCGGCGATCAGGATCCGGGTCACGCTGGTCCTCCTCGTGGTCGTCGGCGTCCATGGTCGGGATGGTCACGGTCACGCTGGCTCCCCCGCCGGGCGGGTCGTCCGCCTGCGACCGGCCCACCGTGCGCCTCGGCGATCGCAGCGACGATCGCCAGGCCGAGTCCGGTGCCGTCGGGCCGGGTGGAACGACTGCCCGGCGGCTCGCGAGAAGCGCGAGAACATGTGCTCACGCACGTCGGGAGCGAAGCCCGGGCCCGTGGTCGCGCACCGAGAGCTGCAGCCGCAGCCGGGGACCCATCGGACGGCCAGGTCGATGCGATCGCCGACGCTCGGTGTGCTGCACCGCGTTGTTGGCCAGGTTGACGACGGCCTGGGTCAGACGGTCGGCGTCGGCCTCGACGAACAACGCATCCCGGGCGGGGCGCACTCGAGCAGTCGCCAGTCGCGGTCGCCCAGCGCGCGAGACCTTCGCGAAGCAGCGTCTCGGTCAGCTCGCCCACGTCGACCGGAGCCAGGGTTCAGGAAGTCGGGTCGACGGGCCGTGGCGACGAGCAGCAGCTCCTCGACGTAGCGGCCCATCCGGTCGAGCTCGTCCAGGCACAGCTCGACGGTCGCCGCCCGCTCGACGGGGTCGTCATCCAGCAGCTCCAGGTGGCCGCCGCACGATCGTGATCGGCGTCCGCAGCTCGTGCGCCACGTCGTCGAGCACGTCGCGTTGGGCCCGGAACCCGCTCTCGAGGCGGTCGAGCATGTCGTTGAACGCGGCGCCGAGCATCGCCAGCTCGTCGTCGCCGGACACGTCGAAGCGAGCGGTCAGGTCGTTGTCGGACACCCGCCGCGCCGTGGCGGTGAGCTCGCGACCGGTCGCAGCACCCGGCTCGCGAGCACCAGCGCGACCACGGCGGCCAGGACCAGCACCAGCAGCCCGACGCCCGCCGATGACCCGCACCGCCTGGTCGACCTCGCCGATCGCGTCGGCGGGGAAGAACACCACGACGAACACGCCGGCCGCGGCGCCCTCGTCGTCGAGCAACGGCACCGCGAGCGTCCGCGCCTCCTGCGCGCCGGTGCCGACGTCGAGTCGCAACGGCTCCTCGAGCGACGACCAGCGTTCGACCAGCTCGGCGTCCTGGGCCAGGTCGACCGGGGCACCGAGCGTCTCCTTGTACGGCGTGCCGTCGACGACCGTGAGCAGCACCTCGCCGTCGGCGGTCACGTTGCTGGCGAGGAACACGTCGAAGATCGCGGCGACGTCCGCCCCGAACGGCTCCCCGGTCCCGGGGTCGATGCCGTCGGCCAGGATGCGCAGCTCCTCGACCTCCTGGACCAGGGCGTCCTCGATCTGCTGGTCGGTGCGCACCAACAGGACCTGGCGCACGACGAGCAGGGACAGGACGCAGCGCGCCGGCGACGAGCACCACGTAGCCGAGTACGACCCGACCGCGGATGCCACGCAGGCTCGCGGCTCGCCCCGGTGCGCCACGACCGCAGCCGCGGGCCGGGACCGGGCACCGCGAACTGGATCGACACGGTCCGGCGCTCCGGCTCCGTCGCCGAGCCCGGGGTCGACGGACGTGCACCGGCTCCTGTCGGGCTGATCCCGGGGTGACTCAGTCGTCATCGTCGTCACCTACTTCGTCGTCATCGTCATCGTCATCGTCGTCGTCGGGAGCGACGGGGCGGAACGTCGGCTCCGGCACGAGCTGCGGGACCGGAGCGGGGGCCGGCGCGGCGGCCGGTGGAGGGGCGAGGAGGAGCGTGGAGGTGCAGGCACGGAGCGGGCCCGGGGCCGGGGCAGTCGTCGTGGTGGTCGTGGTGGTGGCTCGGCGCCGACGAGGTCGTCGTGGTCGTGGTGGTCCGCAGTTGGATCGGTGCGACGTCACCGGTGTCGACGCTGGTCACCTGCTGCCCGACGAGCGCCGACGAACGACCGCCACCAGACGCGGCGATCACGGCGAGCAGGACCAACAGCGGTCGGGCGGCGCGAGCATCCGGACGAGTCTCCGCCCGCCAGGATGGCGCGTGGATGAGTCGACGATGAGAAGGTTCTCACGGACCGGACGGCGGCTACCTGCAGACGCCGTCCGCACGGGCCGCCTCGGCGCAGGCCGTGGCCACCGCGGTGACCACCTGGGGGTCGAACACCGACGGGATGATGTTGTCCGCCCGCAGGTCCTCGGGTGCCACGCACGACGCGATGGCGCCGGCCGCGGCGACCTTCATGTTCTCGGTGATCTTGCGCGAACCGGCATCGAGCGCCCCGCGGAACACCCCGGGGAAGGCCAGCACGTTGTTGATCTGGTTGGGGAAGTCCGATCGACCCGTCGCGATGACCGCCGCGACGTCCTGGATCAGCTCGGGACGGATCTCGGGATCGGGGTTGGCCATGGCGAACACGATCGGATCCTCGGCCATGCCCACCACGTCGTCCCGCGTGATCAGGTCGGGGCCGGACAGCCCGATGAACACGTCGGCTCCGGGGATGACCTGGGCGATCGACCCGGTGAGCCCGTCGGGGTTGGTGTTCTCGGCGAACCACTGCTTGGACTTGTTGAGCCCGTCACGGCTGGTGTGCACCGCACCCTGACGGTCACACCCGATGACGTTGACCGCTCCGGCGTTCATCAGGATCTTGGACACGGCGACGCCGGCGGCGCCGACACCCGCCACCACGATCTTGAGCGACGACATGTCCTTGCCGACGATCTTCAGCGCGTTCTCGAGCGCCGCGAGCGTGACGATGGCCGTGCCGTGCTGGTCGTCGTGGAACACCGGGATGTCCATGACGGCGTCCAGGCGCTCCTCGACCTCGAACGCACCCGGCGCGGCGATGTCCTCCAGGTTGATGCCACCGAAGGTGGGCCCCAGGCGCAGCACCGTCTCGATGATCTCGTCGGGGTCCTTGGTGTTCAGGCAGATCGGGAAGGCGTCGACGCCGGCGAAGTGCTTGAACAGCAGCGCCTTGCCCTCCATCACCGGCATGGCGGCCTCGGGGCCGATGTCACCCAGACCGAGCACCGCGGTGCCGTCCGAGACGATGGCGACGGTGTTGCGCTTGATCGTGTAGCGGTGCGCCGTCTCGGGGTTCTTCGCGATCTCCATGCACACCCGGGCGACACCCGGCGTGTAGGCCATCGAGAGGTCCTCGATGTCGCGCACCGGCGCCAGCGGCAGCACCTCGATCTTGCCGCCCTCGTGCAGCTGGAAGGTGCGGTCCTCGAAGTCGAGGATCTCGATGCCCTCGATGCCCTCGACCGCGGTGCGCACCTGCTCCTGATGGGCGACGCTGGTGCAGTTGACGACCAGGTCCTCGTCCAGCGTCGCGGTCTTGACGTCGAACCCCCGCAGGCCCGAGATGTTGCCACCGGCCTCGCCGATGGCGATGGCGATCCGGCCCAGCATGCCCGGTTCGTTCGCCATGCGGACGCGGATTCGGACGGAGTAGGCAGGTGTGGGGGTGTCAGCCATAGCGGTGGGCAGGCTACGTGGCTCAGGGGGCGGGGTCCCAGCCGACGAGTCCGTAGCGCCCGAACTCGCCGATGAAGAAGAACTCGTGCAACCCGTGTCCGACCGCGCCGTTGGACTGCTCGAAACGGGCCACCTGGTCGACCAGACCGAACAGCCGGTCGGCGTCCCGTTCGTAGTCGACGTCGACACCCTGGACCACCAGCGGCCCCTGGTACATGCCGAAGCGCCAGTCGGGCTCGATGCCGTAGCCGGTGCCGACCATCAACCAGCAGTCGAGCAGCGGCGTCATCGCGATCTCCAACGGCCCCTCGGGGGCGTCGGGGAACCGCAGCGTCGACGACTCGATCCGGCGGGTGCCCGGGGTGACCACGGCGTGGTGCTCGACCGCTCCCAGGTACTCGGTGGGGCGATCGGGGTCGTTCCAGATGCGGGTGGCCTCCTCGGTGACCCGGGTGCCGTCGTCGTGCTCGTTGAGCATGTACAGGATGGAGTGGTCCTCGAACTGCATCGGCGCGTAGTTCCACATGCCGGTCATCTGCCCCTCGGTGCGGATGCCCATGGGCTCCTCCTCACCGACGGGCCGCACGCCCCAGCTGCGGTCACGGGTCCCCCACCAGCTGTCGGGCGTCACCTCGAAGGTGGCGTCGCCGGTGGTGATGGTGCCGGACCACCGGCCGGTCTGCGCCAGGCGCATCGTGTCGAACAGCACCCGGCCGTGCTTGCGGATGTACTGGCGGGGCTCCTCGAACGCCGGCACCGATCCCACCCAGTGCAGGTCGGCGGACACGCCGTGCTCGTTGGGCTCGACGACGAAGCGCAGCTCCTCGAGCGGCTTGATGACCTCGACCCGGATCGGACCGACAGAGGTGTCCATGCGGTCGCCCAGCTCGCGCGACCCACGGATCACCCGGTGCGACGTGCCGTTGACCACGCACATGAAGGCGTCCTGCACCCCCAGGTTGGGGTACTGGCCCAGCCCGAAGATGGCGAACGCATCGCCGTCGTTCTGGTGGCAGTTGAAGTAGTAGCGGTCGTAGAAGTTGCGGTCGCTCGTGGCGGAGTGGCGGATCGTCTCGGCCACCTGGTGCACCGGGTAGTCGTCCCAGGAGCTGAGCGAGCCGTGCGCCCTCGGCGTGTGGAACGAACTCGCTGCGTCCTTGCTCGGCATCGGAACCCCCTGGTCGCTCCGGCCCCTGCCGGATCTGACGAGGCGTCAGGTTAACCGCTGCCGTCTGGGCCGTGGCCTGGCGCAGCCGGGTTCGGACCGGACTGCATGCCACGAGTGAGCGGCGAGGACTGTCGGCGTCGCGTCGGAGGACCGAGATGAACCCCCGCCGACCTGATCGACTCATCAGTTGACTGTCCCAGTGGGTTCGTAGGGTCGAGGTCATGTTCGATGCGTTCGACACACTGGTCGACCAACGACCTGACCCGGCCGGATGCGACGCACCGGTGGAGCTCGCAGGGCTGCTGCGCGTGCTGGTGGGCAGCGCCGGGCATGCCATGACCACCGCCGCGCTCGTCGACTGCGGCGGCCTCGACGACCACACGCTGCGCCAGGTCGTGCTCGGCGCCGAACAGCTCCGCCGCATGCTCGACGCGACCGAGGCCCACGCCCTCGCCGAGCTCGCCGATCGAGACGTCACCGACCGCACCGAAGGCACCTCCACCACCCGCTGGCTCGCCAGGGACGCGCAGATCCCCTCCGGGGTCGCCCGCCAGCGCGTCAGCGTCGCGTCGGCGCTGCGGCTTCGACTGCCCGAGCAGGTCGATCGGGCGCTCACTGACGGAGCGATCGGTTTCGACCACGCGCGGGTCTTCGCCGAGGCCGTCAACGAGCGCAACATCGACCGACTCTCCAGCGAGATCGACATGCACCTCGACTCGGCCGGAAGGGCCACCGTGTTCCACCGCTGGCGACGCTCGTTCCAGGCCCGCGCCGCGGTGCTGGATGCCGACGGCACCTTCGACCCCAACCGCGAGCTCGCCCGCAACCGGCTCCGCCTCTCTCCCAGCACCGACGTCATGGAGCTGCGGGGCGAGCTCGTGGGCGACCACGCGTTCATCGTGCGCGATTCCCTCGAAGCCATCGCCGATGAGCTGTTCCATGCCTACACCCGGGACCACGCCGCCAACCCCGACATCGAGGTCCCCGGTCGGGCCACCCTGCTCGCCCTCGCACTCGAAGAGGCCTGCCGCAGGGCGTTCGGCAGCCAACACGAGCGGCACCGACGCCACCAGGCACATCGGGAGCAGCGCACGTACCCAGGTCCACCTCATCCTGCACGGGCGACCGAACCCCGACGGCCGCCTCGACATCGACCCCATCGGATTCGACCGCGACGGCTGCCCGTGGCTGCTGCGCGACCTCGGCGTGCTCCTGTGTGACGCCAGCGTCGCCGCCACCATCCTCGACGGCCTCGGCCTACCGGTCGACTCCGGCAGGTCCGCACGAGTCCCCGGGGCCCGACTCCGTCGAGCCCTCGACGCCCGCGACGGCGGATGTGCCCACCCGGGCTGCGACCGACCGCCACGCCACTGCGACGCGCACCACATCATCGCCTGGGAACGCGGGGGCCGGACCGACCTGCAGAATCTCGTGCTGCTGTGCCGCCGCCACCACCGGGTGGCCCACCGCCGAGGGTGGCAGCTCGCCCTCGATGTACATGGCTGGACCCGTTGGACCACCCCGACCGGACGAACCTTCCGGGGTCAACGCCACCAGGCTGCCGACGTGCCGGGCCCGCCGCGACGCGGACGCTCGAGCGGTCAGTCCGCGAAGCGCACGACGCCGGAACCAGCGACGACGTCACCGATCCGCCGCGCTCGGTGACCCGACGCCTCGAGGCTGGCGATGGCCGCGTCCGCTGCCTCGGGCGGGACCACCACCACCATGCCGATGCCCAGGTTGAACACCTTGCGCATCTCGTCCAGCTCGACGTCGCCGATCCGCTGCAGCTCGGTGAAGAGCCGCGGCCACTCCCAGCTGGCCGGATCCACCATCGCGTCGCTGTGCCCACCCAGCACGCGGTTCAGGTTGCCGGGCAGCCCACCACCGGTGATGTGTGCGATCGAGTGCACCTCGACGGCGTCGACCAGCGCACGGATGGCCGGCGCGTAGATGACCGAGGGGACCAACAGCTCGTCGCCGATGGTCGGGGCATCGGGCGCATCCCAGGCCGGGTCGGTCACGGCACGGCCCGCCACGTCGAACGACCAGCCGGCGAGCGAGCGAGTACCCGTTCGAACGCAGTCCCGGCGACGGCAGACCGATCAGCACGTCGCCGGCGCTGACGTGCTCACCGGTGATCATGCGGGCCCGATCGACCACGCCCACCGCGAACCCGACCAGGTCGAACTCGCCGGGCTGCATCATCCCGGGGTGCTCGGCCATCTCGCCGCCGATCAGCGCGCAGCCGGCCTGGCGACAGCCCTCCGCGACGCCCGCCACCAGCTGCTGTGCGTGGTCCGGATCGAGTTGACCGACCGAGATGTAGTCCAGGAAGAACAACGGCTCGGCGCCGGTGCACACCAGGTCGTCGACACACATCGCGACGAGGTCCAGTCCGATCGAGTCGAAGCGACCGACCGCGGTGGCCACGTTGGCCTTGGTGCCGACGCCGTCGGTCGAGGAGACGAGCACCGGGTCGTCGTAGCGGGTGGGGTCGAACCGGAACAGCCCGCCGAACCCGCCGATGTCACCGAGCACCTCGGGGCGGTAGGTCGACCGCACGACGGCCTTGATGGCATCGACCGCTGCGTCGCCCGCACCGATCGAGACGCCGGCGCCCTCGTAGGTCTCACCCACGACGCACGTCCTCGCCTTCTTCACGCAGCTGGGCCGCGTGATCGGCCGGCAGCATGGACGAGCCGTTGTGGCCGTCGATCCCCTCGAGCAGGGACATGGTCGTCTCGGCCGCCCGCTCCGCGGTGTTGCGCACCTCGCCGTCGAGCACGCCCTTCGCAGCGGACGCGGTGATCGCGCACCGGGTAGTCACCGGTCAGGCAGGCGTCGCAGAACCCGGCGCCCGGCGCGCCCACGGCGTCGACGAGGCGATCGAGGGTGAGGTAGGCGAGCGTGTCGACGTCGAGGTACCGGCGGATCTCGTCGATCTCCATGTTGGCGGCCAGCAGCTGCCCACGGGAGCCGGTGTCCATGCCGTAGAAGCACGGCCAGCGGTACGGCGGCGACGAGATGCGCATGTGCACCTCTCGCGCACCCGCAGCTCGCAGCATCTCGACCATCGCCTTGGTCGTCGTGCCGCGCACGATCGAGTCGTCGACGACGACGAGCCGCTGACCGTCGATGTTCTCGCGCAGCGGGTTCAGCTTCATGCGCACGCCGAGCGCACGCATCTCCTGGCTCGGAGCGATGAACGTGCGGCCGATGTAGCGGTTCTTGACCAGTCCGTGACCGAACGGGATGCCCGAGGCACGGGCGTAGCCCTCCGCCGCGGGGAGCCCCGACTCGGGCACGCCCATGACCATGTCGGCCTCGACCGGGGCCTGACCTGCGAGCTGCTCACCCATGCGCACCCGCGCCTGGTGCACGTTGCGCCCGTAGAGCTGCGAGTCGGGGCGGGCGAAGTACACGAACTCGAACAGGCACAACGTCGGGTCGATCGTGTCGGGCTCGAAGGGCCGCATCGACCGGACACCGTCGCCATCGATGACGACCATCTCGCCCGGGTCCAGCTCCCGCACGAAGTGCGCTCCGACGACGTCGAGCGCCGGGGTCTCCGAGGCCAGCACCCACCCCTTGTCGAGCTTGCCGAGACACAGCGGCCGGAACCCGTGGGGGTCACGCACACCGATGATGTGGTCGGTGTCCAACAAGGTGAGCGAGAACGCACCGTCGAACCGGGGCAGCACCTCGAGCAGGGCCCGCTCGAGCAGATCCTCGCCGGGGCCCATCCGCTCGCACGCCAGCGCGATCTGCTCGGCCATCGCCTCGGTGTCGCTCTCGACGGTGCCGGCCAGCATGCCGGCGTCCTCGGCGAGCTCGGCGGTGTTCACCAGGTTGCCGTTGTGCGCCAGCGCGAACTGGCTGTCGAGGACGTCGCGGTAGATCGGCTGGGAGTTCTTCCACATGCTCGACCCGGTGGTCGAGTAGCGGGTGTGGCCGATGGCCAGGTCACCGTCGAGTGCCGCCAGCGTCCGGTCGTCGAACACGTTGGACACCAGACCCATGTCCTTGACCACCGTCAGGTGGTTGCCGTCCGAGGTGGCGATGCCGGCGGACTCCTGCCCACGGTGCTGGAGCGCATAGATGCCCAGGTAGGCCAGGTGCGGCACCGGCATCCCGGGTGCGTACACGCCGAACACACCGCAGGCCTCTCGGGGCTTGCTCTCGTCGGGGTCGACGATCCCATCGTCGGGGTCGTGCGGGAGTTCGTCGGCCGGCCGGGGCGTCGGGAGCACGGACCCATCGTGGCACAGTCCGCGTCGGCGGCCCGAACGGGCGAGGGCTGGCCGGCGTCAGCTGGGCAGCTGCTCGGCGATGCGGAGCCGGTCGGGATCGAACCGGGCGAGCACCTCCGCGGCGGTGACCCGCTCGCCCGGTTCGGCGCACCCGATCGACGCCGCCAGCTGCCCGACCACCTGCGGGACCGTCTCCCCCGCCGCCAGGCGCGCCCGCAGGCTGATGGCTCCGTGCCGCTTGGCCAGGCGCTCGCCGTCGGGCCCGTACACCAGCGGCACGTGCACGTACTCGGGCGTGGGCAGCCCCAGCAGCTGCTGCACGAACACCTGCCGGGGCGTGGTGTGCACCAGGTCGTCGCCGCGCACCACCTGGTCGACCCCCTGGTCGGCGTCGTCGATCACGACCGCCAGGTTGTAGGCCGCCACGCCGTCCGCCCGCCGGACGACGAAGTCGTCGACCGGCTCCTCGATCACCCCGAGGAGCCGGTCGGCGAACGCGACGACCGCGCCGCCGGTCCGCACGCGTGTGGCAGCCGGGCGGCCCTCGGCCAGCCGGCGCTCCACCTCGGCGAGCGTCGAGCGTGGCACACGTGCCGGGGTAGTGACCCTCGATCGACGGGCCGTGCGGCGCCGCGGCGGCCTCGCGGATGTCGCGCCGCGAGCAGAAGCACCGGTAGGTGAGATCCTGTCGGTCGAGCTCGGCGACCACCTCGTCGTAGCGGTCGCGGCGCTCGGACTGGCTCACGATCGGCCCGTCGTGGTCGATGCCGATCGCGGCCAGGTCCTCGAGCTGCTCCGCGGCGCGGATCGGCTCGGCGCCGGTGGTCAGGTCCTCGACGCGGATCAGGAACGACCCGCGGTCGTGGCGGGCGAAGCACCAGGCCAGCAGCGCGGTGCGCAGGTTGCCCAGGTGCAGGTCGCCCGAGGGGGTCGGGGCGAACCGGCCGGTGGTCATGTGCGCCGTAGCGGGCCCGGGCCGGGGGCCGTCAGCCCTGGGTGGTGCCGGATCCGAGCGCGTCCGGTAGGCGGTCGCGGAACGCGGCGACGACGTCGTCGAGCGCCAGGTCGAACTGGTCCTTGACCGTCAGTCGGTCACCCGCCGCGACGCCGATGCGGCTGTGGGCGACGCCGTGGGCCTCGAGCACGTCGAGCACCGCTCGCAGCTGGTCGGGCTCGACGCACAGCACCGCCCGACCCGACGACTCCGAGAACAACGCCGTGTGGTCGGACAACCGTGCGGCGGTGAACCCGACACCGGAGCGCACCGCCATCTCGGCGAGCGCCAACGCCACGCCACCACGGGACACGTCGTGCGCGCCCTGCACCAGCCCGGCGGCGACGAGCACCCGGATCGCTCCGGCCGCCGCATCGACCGCCGCCATGTCGAGCGCCGGCAGGGTGCCGCGTCCTCGGTGTCCCCGGTCGGCGGCCCACTGCGACCCACCGAGCTCGGGCACCGTCTCCCCGACCAGCACCAGCCGGCCGCCGTCGACCAGACGCACACCGGGCGGGCGGCGGTCGAGGTTGTCGACCATGCCGAGCAGACCGATCACCGGCGACGGGTCGATGTCGCGGCCACGGCTCTCGTTGTAGAGGCTGACGTTGCCCCCGACGCACGGCACGCCCACGGCGTCGAGCGCCTCGCTGATGCCGTCCACCGCCTCGGAGAGCTGCCACATGACCTCGGGGTGCTCGGGGTTGCCGAAGTTCAGGCAGTTGACCAACGCCAATGGTCGAGCGCCGACGACGGCCAGGTTCATGACCGACTCGGCGACCGTCATCGCGGCACCGACCCGGGGATCGACCGCACCCCACAGGTGGTTGCCGTCGGTGGTGAGCGCCAGACCCCGACCGGTGTCGACCCCGGTGTCGGGGTGCTTCAACCGCAGCACCGCGGCGTCGCCGCCCGGACCCTCGACGGTGTTGAGGAACAGCATGTGGTCGTACTGCGACCAGACCCACGACGTGTCGGCCAGCATGGCGAGCAGGTCGGCGCCGACGTCCTCGGGGGCCGGGAGCGCCGCGGCGTCATCGGCGCGGCGTTCGGCAAGGTCGGCCGGCTCCGCCAGGGGGCGGTTGTACAGCGGGGCCTCGTCCTCGAGCGACTTCGCCGGCACGTCCGCGATCATCTCGCCGCCCTCGCGGTCGAACACCCGCAGCAGCCCGGTGTCGGTGACGTGACCGATGACGGTCGCCCGGATCTCCCAACGCCGGGCGATCTCGAGGACCTCCTCGAGGCGCTCGGGTTCGACGATGGCCAGCATCCGCTCCTGGGACTCCGAGGTCATGACCTCGAAGGGCTCCATCCCCGGTTCGCGCTGGGGGATGGCGTCGACGAACACGTCCATCCCGGCGCCACCCTTGGCAGCGGTCTCCGCGGTGGCACACGTGATGCCCGCGCCGCCCAGGTCCTGCACCCCCACGGCCAGCTTCTCGCCCAGCAGCTCGAGGCACGCCTCGATCAGGCGCTTCTCCTCGAACGGGTCGCCCACCTGCACGCTCGGGCGCTTCTGGGCGTCGGCCTCGTCGTCGGAGAAGCCGGCCGAGGCCAGCACCGACACACCGCCGATGCCGTCGCGCCCGGTGGTGGATCCCAACAGCACCGCCAGGTTGCCGACGCCCTCGGCGCGGCCCAGCACCAGGCGCTCGGTCGGCATGAGGCCCAGGCACAACACGTTGACCAGGGGGTTGTCGGCGAAGCACTCGTCGAACACGGTCTCGCCGCCGACGTTCGGCACGCCGACCGAGTTGCCGTAGCCCGAGATGCCCGACACGACGCCCTCGGCGATCCAACGCGAGCGCGCATCGTCGAGCGGACCCAGCCGCAGTGGATCCATGACGGCGATGGGGCGGGCACCCATGGAGAAGATGTCGCGCAGGATGCCGCCGACGCCCGTCGCCGCACCCTGGTAGGGCTCGATGGCGGAGGGGTGGTTGTGGCTCTCGATGCGGATCGCCGCGGCGATGCCGTCGCCGACGTCGATGACCCCCGCTCCCTCGCCGGGACCGACCAGCACCCACGGGGCCGTGGTCGGGAAGCGACGGAGGTGGATGCGCGAGCTCTTGTAGGAGCAGTGCTCGGACCACATGACCGAGTACATCGCGAGCTCCAGGTGATTGGGCTCACGGTCGAGCCGGGCCCGGATCTGGTCGAACTCCTCGTCGGTCAGCCCCAGCGCGCGGTGTGTGGGCTCATCGGTCGCAGCATCGGCCATGTCCCGAAACTACCGCAGCCCCGCAGTCCGACCGGACGGCGGTGGCCCACCTCCGCCGGCCGCTCGGTCGCGTCGCGGCGACAACTGGAACGGCCGAACGAGCGCCGTTCAAGAAACAATGGCGTGGGGATGTTTGCCATTGAACGAGGCAGGGTGTGGACTGTTCTCATGGCACAACGTGGACCCAAGAACATCACTCCGCAGCACAAAGCAGCGATGGCTGCGGGTCGCGCCGAAGGCCGGGCGATCAAGAACTATCTCGAGGCCCTCGAGTCCAACAAGCCGCGCCGCGGACGTCGTCGCACGCCTGAATCGATCGCCACCCGTTTGGAGAAGATCGATCACGAGATGGCCGCCGCCGATGCGATGAAGCGACTCAGCCTGATCCAGGAACGGCTCGACCTGCTGGCCGAACTGGAGCAGCTCCAGGCGCCGAAGGTGGACATGCCGGCGCTCGAGGAGCAGTTCGTCATCGCCGCCAAGGGCTACAGCGACCGCAAGGGCATCTCGTGGACGGCCTGGCGAGAGGTGGGCGTGCCGGCCTCGGTGCTCGAGCGCGCCGGGGTCAGCCGCAGCTCCTGACCTGCCCGAGTTCCTGGAACAGCCGCAGTTCAGGAGGTGGTGGCGCCCGCAGCGCTCAGCAACGACGACATCATCACCGCTCCGTCGGCAGAACCCAGCAGGGCGTGACAGGCCCGCTCGGGGTGCGGCATGAGCCCCACCACGTTGCGCTCCGCGTTGCAGATGCCGGCGATGCTGTCGACCGAACCGTTCGGATTGTCCACATAGCGGACCACGATCCGATCCTCGGACCGGAGCTCCGCCAGCGTCTCGGGGGAGCAGGTGTAGTTGCCCTCGAAGTGGTTGATCGGGATGTCGAGGACGTCACCGACCCGGGCTGCGGAGGTGAGCACCGACTCGGTCGTCTCGACCCGCAGCTGCGCCGTTCCACAGCGGAACTTCAGCCCTGCGTTCTTCTGGAGCGCTCCCGGCAACAGGTGGGCCTCGGTCAGGACCTGGAAGCCGTTGCAGATGCCCACCACGGGGCCTCCTGCTGCGGCGAACTCGGACACGGCGGTCATGATCGGCGAGAACCTGGCGATGGCACCGGGGCGCAGGTAGTCGCCGTGCGCGAAACCGCCGGCCACCACGACCGCATCCGCGGCGCCGAGCGAGGACTCGTCGTGGAACACGATGCGCCCCTGGGCACCGAGCGATGCGACGGCTTCGACCACGTCGAACTCGCAGTTGGTCCCCGGGAACCGGATGACCGCGACGTCGACGGCCACCTCAGACCGCCGCTGCGGGACGCAGCGTGATCTCGGAGTCCTCGATCACCGGGTTGGACAGGAAGCGGTGGCAGAGGTCCTCGACCAGCGCGGTCGCCGCCTCGTCGTCGGGGCGCTCACGGTGAAGCGGATGCTCTTGCCGACACCGACGCCGCTCACGCCCTCGAAGCCCAGCGCGGGCAGTGCCCGCTCGATCGTGGCGCCCTGTGGATCAGCGATCCCCGGACGCAGCCGGACTTCCACCACGACATCGAAGGTCATGGCCCGAGTCTGTCACACCGGCTCGGCACGTCGGAACGGCCCGACACCCGCTCAGGCGCCGGGCCAGTCGTCGAGCTCGCGGCCGCAGATGCGCTCGTAGGCCTCCCGGTAGCGCCCCGCCGTCGCGGCCACCACATCGATCGGCAGGGGCGGCGCCGGAGGTCGCTTGTCCCACCCGAGCGACTCCAGGAAGTCCCGCACCGGCTGCTTGTCGAACCCCTGGGGTGTCGCCCCGGGGTACCAGTCCTCCTGCGCCCAGAAGCGCGACGAGTCCGGTGTCAGCACCTCGTCCGCCACGACCAGGCGTTCGCCGCCCTCGCCGTCGTCGAGGAGTCCCAGCTCGAACTTCGTGTCCGCCAGCAGGAACCCGGCCTCCTCGGCACGCTCCGCAGCGCGCCGGTACATCGCCAGACTCACCTCGCGAGCCCGGTCGGCCAGTTCCCCACCGATCAGCTCCACCGCTCGGTCGAAGTCGATGTTCTCGTCGTGGTCGCCGACCGCGGCCTTGGTCGACGGGGTGAACATCGGCTCCGGCAGCCGGTCCGCCTCGACCAGGCCTGCAGGGACCGGCATGTCGTGGATGGTGCCCTCGCGCCGGTACTCCTTCCATGCGGAACCGGTGACGAACCCCCGCACGATGCACTCGATGGGCAACATGCGGGCCCGACGACACAACATGACCCTGCCGGCGAGCTCCGGCAGCCGCGCCGTCTCCGGCAGATCGGCGACATCGGCGGAGATGAGGTGGTTGTCGATGATGTCGGCCAGCTCCGAGAACCACGCGACCGACATCGCGGTGAGCACCCGGCCCTTGTCCGGGACCGGCTCGGCCATGACGACGTCGAACGCGGAGAGCCGGTCCGAGGCCACCATCACCAGACGACCGTCGCCGGCGTCGAAGAGGTCGCGGACCTTGCCGCGGTGCACATGGGGAAGCCCCAGGTCGGGAACGGTGGCAAGGGTGCTCACAGGATCGCCTCTCCGCGGTAGTCCGACGCGTCCGGGTAGCGGCTCGCGAGCACGCCGACACGGTCGACGAACCGGGTCACCTGGTTCACGGCATTGCCGACGAATCCCAGCGGCTCTCCCATCGCCGCAGCAAGTGTCTCGGGTGCGAGGCCCAGACGCTGGTCCCCGGCGAGCCGTTCGATCAGATCGTTGCCCTCGCTCCCACGCTCGCGCATCTCGAGCGCCACTGCGACCGCATGTTCCTTGATCGCCTCGTGGGCGACCTCACGACCGACCCCGGCGCGCACCGAGGCCATGAGCACCTTGGTCGTGGCCAGGAACGGCAGGTACCGGCGCAGCTCCCGCTCGATCACCGCCGGGTACGCGCCGAAGCCGCCGAGCACGTCGAGCAGGGTCTGGAACACCCCGTCGGTGGCGAAGTGGGCGTCGGGCAGCAGCACACGCCGCACCACCGAGCACGACACGTCGCCCTCGTTCCACTGCTCCCCCGCGAGCCCCGACGCCATGGTCAGGTGACCGTTCAGGATCACCCGGAATCCGTTGATGCGCTCACAGCTGCGGGCGTTCATCTTGTGCGGCATGGCCGAGGAGCCGACCTGTCCCGCCCGGAAGCCCTCGGTGACCAGTTCGTTGCCGGCCATCAACCGCAGCGTGGTCGCGAGCGACGACGGACCGGAGCTGAGCTGCACCAGCGTCGCGACCACCTCGAGATCCAGCGACCTGGGATAGATCTGGCCGACGTTGGTCAACACCCGCTCGAACCCGAGGTACGCAGCCACTCGACGTTCCAGGTCGTCCATCTTCGCCGCGTCGCCGTCGAGCAGGTCCAGCTGGTCCTGCTGGGTGCCGACGGGGCCCTTGAGACCGCGCAGCGGATACCGGTCGATCAACTGCTCGAGCCGCTCGACCGCCACCAGCAACTCCTCACCGGAGTTGGCGAAGCGCTTGCCGAGCGTGGTGGCCTGCGCGGCGACGTTGTGGCTCCGACCGACCATGACCGTCTCGGAGTGCTCCGCCGCCAGCTCCGCCAGGCGCACCAGCGCGGCGACCGCGCGGGTGCGCAGCAGCACCAGCGCGCTGCGGGTCTGGAGCTGCTCGACGTTCTCGGTGAGATCGCGCGACGTCATGCCCTTGTGGGCGTGCTCCTGGCCGGCGAGTTCGGAGAACTCCTCGAGCCGCGCCTTCACGTCGTGGCGCGTGACTCGTTCACGCTCGTCGATCGAACTCAGGTCCACGTCGTCGACCACCGACTCGTAGGCGTCGATGGCACCCGACGGCACGTCGATACCCAACTCCTGTTGTGCTCGCATCACCGCGATCCAGAGTCGACGCTCCAGCACCACCTTGTGCTCGGCGGACCAGACCTCGACCATCTCGGGGCTGGCGTAGCGAGCGGCGAGGACGTTCGGCACAGCGGTGTTCGGCACAGCGTTCACCGCTGCATTCTCCACCAGCGGTGGGCCGCTCCGCTCATCCGCGCCGAGGTGTTGCTCAAGGCGACGCGATCTCGTGCCGACACCTGTCGGATATGGAGGAACCGTCCACTGCCGTGTCCTGTTCGTGCGTGAAGCACCCGATGACCATGGGCGAGCACATCTGCGGGGGCTGCGGGCACCAGTTCTGCACCGAGTGCGTCGTGTACCCCTTCGGGTCGAGCAGACCGCCGCTGTGCATCGCGTGCGCACTCGAGCGCGGCGGGGTCCGACGACAGGCCACGGGTCCACCGAAGCTGAGCCGCCGCTCCATCAAGGAACGACTTGCGCTGCAACGCCGGCAGTCGGCCGAGGTGGACCACGCGGAGCTCGTCGAGGCGCAGGCCGCGGCGGCATCGCCGACAGCACCCGATGAGGACGACTTCCTGTCGGGTCAGGTCGACCCGATCGGGGCTCCGGGCGCCTGGCACAAGGAGTACTGACCCTTCGTCGTTCGGTCCGTGGTCAGCGATCGCCGGCGATGCGTCGCCACAGCCACGCCGGCACGTTGGCCAGCACCGTCATCAGCGGCCCCAGCAACGGCGGCACCCAGACGACGCCACCGCGACCGCGCGCCAGCGACGACCCGACCGCGTCCGCGACCGTCGCCGGATCCGTCGCGAACGGCGCAGGATCGAGCCCGCTGGTCATCGATGACCGGACGAAACCGGGCCGCACCACCAGCACCCTCACGCCGGTCCCGTGCACGCTGTCGGCGATCCCCCGGGCGAAGGCATCGAGTCCCGCCTTGGTGGAGCCGTAGACGTAGTTCGAGCGACGGGGGCGCACCCCTGCGATCGAGGACAACACCACGATCGTGCCCGCGCCCTGCGCCACCAGCCGGTCTGCCGCCACCGCCAGGACAGCCGCCGGGCCCGCGAAGTTGGTGCGCACCATCTGGTCGACCTGCTCGGGCCCCATCGAGATGCCTGCGTGGTGACCGAGCAGGCCCACCGCGCAGATGACCACGTCGATGCCGC
The DNA here is from genome assembly GCA_963714875.1 of uncultured Microthrixaceae bacterium. Taxonomy (GTDB): domain Bacteria; phylum Actinomycetota; class Acidimicrobiia; order Acidimicrobiales; family Microtrichaceae; genus JBAOHV01. The sequence goes on from CAVQQI010000003.1 coordinate 19,909, forward strand.
CCAGGTCCGCCGCGGCGCGGTCGAACAGCGCCGCGTGGCCGCTCGGTGTCGAGTGCGTCCCACTGCATCGTCGTGCACTCGACCCTGCCCCCGGCCAACACCGGCTCGTGCTCGGGCAACTCGCGTGCGGCGAGCACCGCCCGCTCCAGGCCATCTGCTGCGAGACGTTCCAGGATCGCCCGACCGATGTCGCTGGTGCCGCCGAGCAGCAGCGCGGTGCGGTGATCGGTCACCTGCCCGGAAGGTCCTCGTCCTGGGCGAGCGCGTACTGCTCGAGTGCGAGCTGGTCCTCGGCGAGCCGGGCGGCGAGCGACTCGTCGCCGACCGCGAGGATCCGTACCGCCATCAGCCCTGCGTTGCGTGCGCCGCCGATCGCCATGGTGGCGACCGGAACCCCTCCGGGCATCTGCACGATGGAGTGCAGCGAGTCGACCCCGCGCAGGTGCTCGGTCGGGATGGGCACCCCGATGACGGGCAGCGTCGTGAGCGAGGCGACCATGCCGGGCAGGTGCGCGGCGCCCCCGGCTCCCGCGATGACGACCTTCAGGCCGCGGTCGCGGGCCGTCGACGCGTAGTCGACCATGACCTTCGGGCTCCGGTGCGCGGACACGACGCGGACCTCGTGGGTGATGCCGAACTCGGTCAGCACTCCCGCAGCTGCGTCCATGACCGGCAGGTCCGACGAGCTGCCCATGATGATCCCGACCGAGACGTCACTCATCAGGTGATCCTGCCACGGTCCCGGCCAGCAGGTCGGCGGCCAGGTTCGCCGAGCGCCGCGCCTCGGTCAGGTCGTCACCGAGCACCGTGACGTGTCCGATCTTGCGCGCCGGCCTTGCCGTCTTGCCGTACAGGTGCAGGTGGGCGCCGGGCACCGAGTCGAACGCGGCCGCCTGATGGTCACGGGGGTCGCCGCTCGGACCGCCGACGACGTTGGCCATCACCGCAACCGCAGCGGTGGGGTCGGTCGGTCCGAGCGGCCAGTCGAGCACCGCCCGCAGGTGCTGGGTGAACTGCGAGGTGCGGGTCCCCTCGATGGTGAGGTGTCCCGAGTTGTGCACCCGGGGGGCGATCTCGTTGACCAGCACCCGGCCGTCGGTCACGAACAGCTCGATGGCCAGCACGCCGACCGATCCGATCACCTCGGCCACCTGCTCGGCGATCCGGAGCGCCCGACGCGCGACGTCCGGTTCGACCTGCGCCGGCAACAGCACCTCGTCGCACATCCCGCCGACCTGGACCGTCTCGAGCACCGGCCACGTGGCGGTCGCTCCACCGGGTCGGCGGGCGACGAGCACCGCGACCTCGCGATCGAGCGGCAGCAGTGGCTCCAGCACCAGCGGCGCGCCGCCGTAGTTGCGCACGAACGCAGTCACCTCGTCGCGGTGCAGCATCCACACGCCGCGACCGTCGTACCCACCGCGGCTCGACTTGGCCACGATGCGGCCCTCGGCATCCCGGTGCTGGGCGGAGAACGCCTCGGCCATGTCGACCGCGACGTCGGCGTCCGCGACGGGATCGATGACCGCGAACGGTGGGATCGGCAGGCCGGCCGCCGCGAACGCCACGCGCTGGTGCGCCTTGTCCGAGAACCGCAGCGTCGCCACGCCCGGGTGGATCGTGACACCCTCGTCCTCGAGCTGGGCCAGGGTGTCGTGGTCGACGTTCTCGTGGTCGAAGGTGACCACGTCGACCGTGGCCGCGAACGACCTGAGCGCCTCAGGGTCATGCGGATCGCCGATCTGGATGTCGGGGACGACCTCGGTCGCCCCCTCGTCGCCGGGAGCTGCCAGCACCCGCACGTGGATCCCCATGGGTGTCGCGGCCTCGGCCAGCATGCGTGCCAGCTGCCCGCCGCCGACGATCCCGACCACCGGGCCGACGGGATCGCTCACGTCGCTGCGGCCTGCGCGATGTCGGTGCGGTGGTACATGCCCGACCATTCGATCCGCGCCACTCCGTCGTACGCACGCCGGCGCGCGTCGGCCAGCGTCGGCCCGCGCCCGCAGACGTTGAGCACCCGGCCTCCCGCCGTCACCAGTGCGCCATCGTCCCCGGCGGCGACACCCGCGCAGTACACCGACACACCGTCGAGGGCGCGGGCCGCATCGATGCCCGAGATCGGGTCACCGGTGCGCGGCGAGGCGGGATAGCCCTCGGACGCGCACACGACGGTGACCGTGTGGTCGGAGCTGATGGTCGGCTGGTCGATGATGCGCCCGGCGGCTGCCTGGGCCAGCAGCTCGGCGAGGTCGGAGGTGACGCGGGGGAGCACGACCTGGGTCTCCGGATCACCGAAGCGCACGTTGTACTCGAGCATGCGGGGGCCGTCGGCGGTCATCATCAGACCGGCGTAGAGCACGCCGCGGTAGTCGATGTCGAGCGCGCGCAGTCGTGCGAGCGTCGGCTCGATGAAGCGGTCCATCACGTCGCCCAGCACGACGTCATCGACCATCGGCACGGGCGAGTAGGCGCCCATCCCTCCGGTGTTCGGACCCTCGTCGCGGTCACCGATGCGCTTGAAGTCCTGCGCCGGCGGAAGGAGCACGGCGCTGCGACCGTCACAGACGGCCAGCACCGACAGCTCGGGTCCGACCATGCCCTCCTCGATCACCACGGTGCGGCCGGCATCGCCGAAGGCCTGGCCCGAGAGGTAGTCACCCACTGCGTTGCGCGCCTCGGTCAGGGACTCGGTGACGACCACGCCCTTCCCGGCGGCCAAACCGTCGGTCTTCACCACGAACGGAGGCGCCATGGTGTCCAGATAGGCCAACGCGGGGTCGGCATCGGTGAAGCTGCCGTGGCGGGCGGTGGGCACGCCGGCGTCGGCCAGCACCTGCTTCATCCACGCCTTGGAGCCCTCGAGCCGGGCGCCGTCGGCGCCGGGACCGAACACCGCGCTCCCCCGTTCGCGCAGCCGGTCCGCGAGGCCGTCGACGAGCGGGACCTCCGGGCCGATGACGAACAGGTCGGCGTCGATCTGCTCGGGTGGGGTCGCCACGGACCCCGGGATGCCGGCGTTGCCGGGAGTGACGACGACCTCGCTGGTGCGCGACAGCACATCGGCCAGCGCGTGCTCACGGCCGCCGCTGCCGACGACGCAGACCTGCACGATCAGGCCGAGGGTGGTTCGACGCGCTCGACGACCTCGAAGGCCATGAGCGACGCGCCGGTCGCGACCGGCTTCTTCGCCGGGTCACCGCCACCGCCGTGCGCGTGCCCCTTGGCGAAGTCCTGGCTGTTCATCCAGCCCTGGAAGGCGTCCTCGGACTCCCACCAGGTCATGACGAAGTAGCGCTCCTCGCCCTCGACCGGACGCAGCAGCTGGAAGCCCTCGAACCCCGGCGAGTTCTCGACCGCTCCGGCGCGAGCGGCGAAGCGCTGCTCGAGTTCGGGGCCGGCGCCCTCCGGCACCTCGATGGCGTTGATCTTGACGACGGACATGGAGTGCTCCTGTGGTTCAGGGAGTGGAGAAGTGGACGTACTGGTCGCGCCCGGGACCGGTGCCCACCACGCCGATCGGCACACCGACCTGGTCCTCGAGGAACTCCAGGTAGGCCACGGCGTTGGGGGGCAGCTGGTGGCGCTCGGTCACCCGGGTCAGGTCGGTCCTCCAGCCGGGGAGCTCCTCGTAGATCGGCACCGCACGGTGCAGATCGGACTGGTGGTAGGGCAGGTGCTCGTGGCGCACCCCGTCGACGTCGTAGGCGACGCAGACCTTGAGCGTGTCGAACGTGTCCAGGATGTCGAGCTTGGTGATGGCCACCTCGCTCAGCGAGTTGAGCCGCACGGCGTGGCGCAGCATCACCGCGTCGAACCACCCGGGACGGCGACGGCGCTTGGTGTTGACCCCGTACTCGTGGCCCAGGTCGACGATGCGGTCCCCGGTCTCGTCGAACAACTCGGTCGGCATCGGACCGGAGCCGACGCGGGTGACGTAGGCCTTGGCGATGCCGATGACCCGGTCGATGTGTCGGGGGCCGACGCCGGCACCCACACATGCCCCGCCAGAGATGGGGTTGGAGGAGGTCACGAACGGGTAGGTGCCGTGGTCCAGGTCCAGGAAGGTCGCCTGTGCGCCCTCGAACAGCACGTTCTCACCACGTTCGAGCGACTCGTGCACCAGCGACACCGTGTCGCCGACGTACGGAGCGATCCGGGGTGCGACCTCCGACAGGTACTCGTCGGCCATCTCGTCGGGATCGAACCCGAGGCGGTTGTAGACCTTGGCCAGCACCAGGTTCTTCTCGGAGAGCACCGCGGTCAGCTTCTCGCGGAAGATCTCGGGGTCCAGCAGGTCCTGCACGCGCAGCCCGACCCGGCTCGCCTTGTCGGCATACGACGGGCCGATGCCCCGCTTGGTCGTGCCCAGCTTGTTCTTGCCCAGGTGCCGCTCGATCAGGCGATCGAGTTCCTGGTGGTACGGCAGGATGAGGTGGGCGTTGCCCGAGACCTGCATGCGTGAGCAGTCGACCCCGCGCTGTTCGAGCATGTCGATCTCGCTCAGCAGCACCACCGGGTCCACCACCACGCCGTTGCCGATGACCGGCACGATGTGGTCGTAGAGCACCCCCGAGGGCACCAGCTGCAGGGCGAAGGACTCGCCGTCGACGACCAGGGTGTGGCCTGCGTTGTGGCCGCCCTGGTAGCGCACCACCAACTGCATCTCCTTGGCGATGAGGTCGGTGAGCTTGCCCTTGCCCTCATCGCCCCACTGGGTGCCCACCACGACCGTCGCTGGCACTGCGTCTCCTCGCTCCGTCCACCCGGTCCGGGGGACGTGACAGCGTACCCGAGCCGTCCCCGGCCGCGAACCCGGTGGGGTCCGGCGGGGGCCGTCGGCGCTACCGTCGGCCCGATGGACGCGGAGGACCACCACCCCGACACCGACCCGGTGCTGGCGGACTACAGCGGGATCCGGGTGGTGGTGGTCGCGCACGGCCCACCGCTCAAGGGTGGGATCACCACCGTGGCGATGGACCTGGTCGAGGATCCCGGGCTCAACGCGTGCTTCGAGATGGTGTTCCTCAACACCTCGCAGAACGAGGACCAGCGCGGCAAGTTCTCGCTGGCGAACATCGGCCGCCTGCTCAGCGACTCGTGGGGCACGTTCCGTCTGGCACGCCGTGGGGCGGTGGTGCACACCCACTCGGTGCAGGAGCCGTGGACCGTTGCGTGGCGCCAGGTCGGCATCGCTCTCGCCGCCCGGGCGCGGGGAGCGACGGTGGTGCTGCACAACCACGCCGCGGCGCCCTACATGCAGCCGGCGGGGACCTACGACCCCGGGCGGCCCAACCGTTGGGCGTTCCGGGTGCTCGACCGCCTGGTGGCGGCCAACATCCTGCTCTCGCCCAACGGGGTGCCGAACATGGGCCGCTGGTTCGTCCGGGCCGAGCTGCCCGTCATCGGCAACTCGGTGGTCGTCGCCGACGTGGTCCCCTCGTCAGCCGTCCACGATCCGCCGGTGGTGCTGTTCATCGGTGAGCTGTTGGCCCGCAAGGGACTCCGCACGCTGCTCGACGCCCTCGACCTGATCGATGCCGGCGTCGACCCGCCCCGCTACGAGCTGCGCATCGTCGGCAACGACCAGCTGGGCCTGGACCCTGCCAAGGACGAGATGATCCGTGAGGTCGCAGCGCGTGGGCGGGGTGACGCGCTGACCGGTGTGGTCCCGCGGGACGAGGTGTACCGGCACTTCTCCGAGGCCGACGTGTACGTGCTGCCCACCGACTACGAGGGGCAACCCTTCGCCGTGATCGAAGCGCTGGCCGCCGGTGTCCCGATCGTGGCGACCGCCATCCCGTCGATCGAGGGCATGATCGACGACGGCGAACACGGTCGGTTGGTGCAGCGCACCGACACCGAGGGGTTCGCCACCGCGATCAGGGAGCTGCTCGAGGATCCCGAGCGGCGCCGGCGGATCAGCGCGGCGAACCGGCGACGTGCCGAGGACCGTTTCGACCGGCACGTGTTCCGCGAGCACGTCGCCGAGCTGTACCGCCGCCACGGCACGCCCGGCTGACTTCAGCTCAGGTCGAACGAGCCGTCCTCGACGTCGAGGGTGACGGTGTCGCCGTCGACGACCTGGCCCTCGAGGATCGCCATGGCCAGGCGGTCGCCGACCTGCTTCTGGATCAACCGCTTGAGCGGGCGGGCGCCGAAGGCCGCGTCGTAGCCGTCGTGCGCCAGCTTGTCGCAGGCCGCCTCGGTGACGACCAGGTTCATGCGACGATCCGCGAGTCGCTGGCGCAGCAGCTCCAGCTGGATCTCGACGATGCGGCCCAGATCGCCCGGCTCGAGCGCACGGAAGCGCACGATCTCGTCGACACGGTTGATGAACTCCGGACGGAAGAAGTCCGCCGGATCGCCCGGGAGGTTGGAGGTCATGATCAGCACGGTGTTGGCGAAGCTCACCGTGCGACCCTGTCCGTCGGTGAGGCGACCGTCGTCGAGGAGCTGCAACAAGATGTTGAACACGTCCGGGTGGGCCTTCTCGACCTCGTCCAGCAGGATCACGGCGTACGGCCGGCGGCGGACGGATTCGGTCAGCTGCCCGCCCTCGTCGTAGCCGACGTAGCCGGGAGGTGCGCCGACGAGCCGGCTCACGGAGTGCTTCTCCATGTACTCGCTCATGTCGATGCGGACCATGGCGCGTTCGTCGTCGAAGAGGAAGTCCGCGAGCGATCGGGCCAGCTCGGTCTTGCCGACACCGGTCGGGCCGAGGAACAGGAAGCTGCCGATCGGGCGGTGCGGATCCGACAGGCCCGCCCGGCTGCGGCGGATCGCGTTGGCGACCGCGGAGACCGCCTCGTCCTGGCCGACCACACGCTGGTGCAGCACGTCCTCCAGACGGACGAGCTTGCTCATCTCGCCCTCCATCAGGCGGGAGACCGGCACCCCGGTCCACTTCGAGACGACCGCGGCGATGTCCTCGGCGTCGACCTCCTGCTTCAGCATCGTCTGGTCGGTCTGCAGCTCGGCGAGCGTCGGCGTTGGCCGCCTCGAGCTCGCGCTCGAGCACCGGCACGTGGCCGTAGGTGATCTCCGAGGCGCGGGTGAAGTCGCCGTCGCGCTCCGCACGATCGGCCTCGACCCTCAGCAGGTCCAGTCGCTCGGCGATCTCCTGGATGGCGTTGATCTGGTCCTTCTCCGCCAACCACTGCGCGTTGAGCGCGTCGTGGGTCTCGCTCAGGTTGGCGAGCTCCTCGTCGAGTGCGGCGAGACGCTCGACCGAGGCCTCGTCCTTCTCCTTCGCGAGCGCCACGCGCTCGATCTCCAGGCCGTCCATGCGGCGCTTCACGACGTCGATCTCGGTGGGCACCGAGTCGATCTCGATCTTGAGGCTGGACGCCGCCTCATCGATCAGGTCGATGGCCTTGTCGGGCAGGAACCGACCGGTGAGGTAGCGGTCCGACAGCACCGCCGCCGCGACCAGCGCGGGGTCCTGGATGTGCACGCCGTGGTGCACCTCGTAGCGCTCCTTCAGACCACGCAGGATCGCGATCGAGGACTCGACCGACGGCTCGGCCACCAGCACCTGCTGGAACCGACGCTCCAGCGCCGGGTCCTTCTCGATGTACTTGCGGAACTCGTCCAGCGTGGTCGCTCCGACCATGCGGAGCTCGCCTCGGGCCAGCATGGGCTTCAGCATGTTGCCGGCGTCCATCGCGCCCTCGCCGGTCGCTCCGGCGCCGACCACGGTGTGCATCTCGTCGATGAAGGTGATGACCTCGCCGTTCGAGTCCTTGATCTCGTTGAGCACAGCCTGGAGCCGCTCCTCGAAGTCGCCCCGGTACTTCGCTCCGGCGACCATCGAGGACATGTCGAGGGAGATCACCCGCTTGTCACGCAATGAGTCCGGCACGTCGCCCGCGATGATGCGCTGCGCGAGGCCTTCGACCACGGCGGTCTTGCCCACCCCGGGCTCACCGATGAGCACCGGGTTGTTCTTGGTGCGGCGTGACAGCACCTGCACCACGCGGCGGATCTCGTCGTCCCGACCGATGACCGGGTCGAGCTTGCCCGAGCGCGCCGCCTCGGTCAGGTCGCGGCCGTACTTCTCGAGGGCCTCGAAGGTGTCCTCGGGGTTCTGGCTGGTCACCCGGCGTGAGCCGCGCACCTCGGCGAGGGCCGCCAGCACCTGCTCGCGGGTGACCTCGCCGAGCCGGCGGTCACCGAGCGGCTTGGACTGGTCGAGCGCGGCGATCGCGAGCAGCAGGTGCTCGGTCGAGAGGTACTCGTCGGTCAACTCGGCCCGCTCGGCGTCGGCCGCCTCGATCAGCGAGACGAACTCCTTGCCGGGACGTGTCTCGGTGCCGTAGGCGGTGGGAAGGGCGGCCACCGCGGCATCGGCCGCGTCGCGGATCGACACCGGGTTGAGCCCGAGCTTGCGCACGACGGGCAGCACCACACCTTCCTCCTGACGCAGCAGCGCCGCGAGCAGGTGGGACGGGGTGACCTCGGGGTTGCTGCGGTCCTTCGCCGCGGCGAGCGCGAGGTTGACCGCGTCGGTGGTCTTGAGCGTCCAGGTGTTCGGGTCGAGCGGCATGTTGCGGGGTGTCCTCCTCACTCAGCGCACGGCGGCATCCGAGCCTCGTGCAGATGGACAGACTAGTCCGCCATCACCAAACTTGCAAATATGACACTCAAGTTTCATGAGCGTCCGTAGCGACGCTCCGCACCGACCGCCAGCGTCGTCTGCGACAGCCCCGGAGCGCACTGCCGGGTGCTCACCCGAGCGCTGACGAACGCGCCGGCGCCGGCGACGATCGGAGGACCGCCACACACCCGCCGCCACGCCGGCGGCGAGCAGCAGCAGCAGCCGCCACGGGGAGGGCTCCCCCGCCGATCCCGCTCGCCCGTGACCTCCCCGGCCGGACCGTCGTCGGCGCCGGCGCGCTCGTCGCCGGCTGCGGGCGGAGCGCCGGCGGCACCGCGTTGCGCATCGGCGCGAGATGCGGGGTCGGGCGCGGCGCTGGTGGTCGGCGCAGCCGTGGTCGGGGGAGGTTCGGGCGCGACGGGCGGCACATCGGCGACCGGTGCGGGCGCATCGGGGACCGGTGGCGGAAGAGCGGGAGCGGCGGCCGGCATCGCCGAACCCGCCACCACCGCATCGATGACCATCTGGGTCATGCGGCCGGCGCCGGCGCCGTTCAGGTGCAGTCCGTCACCCGAGGTCAGATCGGTCGCGCCGACCGTGGCTCCGTGCCAGTCCAACACCGTCACGTTGGGCCGGCCGGCTGCCAGTTCGCGCACGATCTGGTTGGCCGGCGCGTAGTAGTCGCGCACCTCACGCACCGTGACCCAGTAGACGTGCGGCACCCCGGCGGTCGTGTCGAGGATGGACTGCACCCGCTGGCGGAACGCGGACGGACTGCCGGCGTCGTTGGCGCCCAGGCTGACCACGAGGCTGTCGGTGAGCTCCGGGCGATGCGACTCGATCGCCTGGAGACCGGCGCCGGTCGATCGACTGACGGCGGCGTCGAAGGTCACCGCCCACCCGCGTTGGGCGAACGCTGCGGTCAACGGTGCTTGGGCGCCGAGGATGATGCTGTCGCCCACCACCACGACGCGACGCTGTTGCGCGCCCGCGTCCCCCGGGAGCACCGCGATCGACGCGACCCAGAGGGCCACGGCGACCACCAGCAGCAACGATGCCGCCGGTCCGGTACGTCGGGGGCGACGAGCTCTCGCCGATCCGACGGTGCCGGCCGTGCCGACAGCTCCCATCACCGTCGGCGTCGCTGCTCGGAGTAGAGCACCACCGACTGGTTCAGCGGCACGAGGTCGCGTCGGTACTGACGGTGCACCTCACCCACCTGTTCCGCTGCTCGCTCGCGGAGCTCGTCGAGCTCGGCCTCCCGGCGTTCGAGCTCAGCCTCGAGCTCGAGCACGCGTTTCGCGCCGGCCAGGTTGAGGCCCTCGTTGGTCAGATCCTGGATGCGGCGCAGGACCGCGATGTCAGCCTCGCTGTACCGGCGGGAGCCGCCCTGGGTGCGGCCGGGCTCGACGAGACCCTTGCGCTCGTAGATCCGCAGGGTCTGAGGGTGCACTCCTGCGAGTTCGGCGGCCACCGAGATCACGTAGACCGCCTGGTGATAGTCGGGCATCGTGGGTCACCTCCCCGTCTCGAGCGCCCCACCGCGGGCGCATCCATGGTCTCAGACTCCGAGATGGGATCGTGGGGATTCCACGATCTCCGCGGCGTACGCCTCGAGCGCCGTCCGCTCCGAGTCCGTCATGTTCTGCGGCACCGCCACCTCGACGGTGACCAGCAGATCGCCCTTCGTGCGCTGGGTCACCACGCCGCGCCCTCGCACCCGGAAGGTCCGACCGCTGCGGGTCCCGGGCGGCACCCGGATCGTCACGTTCTCCCCGTCGACGGTCGGAACCGACACATCGGCACCGAGTGCAGCCTCGGGATAGGTGATCGGCACCGAGAGGGTGATGTTGTCGCCGCTGCGACCGAACAGCGCGTGGGTCCCGACGTGGGCCTTGACGTACAGATCGCCGTCGGGTCCGCCGTTGATGCCCGCGCCCCCCTTGCCCTTGACGCGGATGCGCTGGCCGTCGCGCACTCCCTGCGGGATGCGCACCTTGACCTGACGTGGCCGCCGGACCGCTCCTGCGCCGCGGCACGTCGGACAGGGCTGTTCGATGATCCGACCCCGACCCCCGCACGCGGTGCAGGGACGACTGAACGAGAAGAAGCCCTGGTCCTCGTCGACCGCACCTCTCCCGCCGCACTGCGAGCACACCTTGGGCGTCGTCCCCGTGGCGGCGCCACTGCCGACGCAGTCGGGGCAGCGCACGTCGGAGGTGATGTTCACCGTGGTCGTCGCGCCGCGGATCGAGTCGTCGAAGGACAGGTGCAGGTCCGACTCGACGTCGGGCCCGCGTCGGGGTCCCGTCGGCTGGGGGTTCTGCGGGCCTGCCCTGCCCCGGCTGAACAGGTTGCCGATCAGGTCCGAGATGTCACCGCCCTCGAAGCGCATGCCACCGGCGCCGCCGGGGAACCCGCCGGGGCCACCGGGGCCGAAACCTCCGCCCATGGGGCCGACACGACGCGCCTCGTCGTACTCGGCGCGCTTGTCAGGGTCTCCGACGACCTCGTAGGCGGCGGAGACGTCCTTGAAGCGGTCCTCCGCGACCTGGTCGCCGGGGTTCGCGTCGGGGTGGAGCTCCCGGGCGAGCTTCCGGTACGCACTGGTGATGTCCTTGGCGGTCGCCGTGGGCGAGACACCGAGGGCGGCGTAGTAGTCCTTCTCGAACCACTCACGTTGCACGACGACCTCCTTCCGGCGTCAGCCGCGCACCTTGACCATGGCTGGTCGCAGCACGCGCGAGTTCCACAGGTAGCCGGTGCGCAGCAGTTCGGCGACGACGGGTTCTCCGCCGTCGCCCTCCTCGTGGAGGACCGCCTCGTGCACGTTCGGGTCGAAGTCGACCTCCACGTCCACCACGCGGGTCAGGCCCATCTTCTCGAGCGTGACGAGCAGCTGGGAGTGCAGCGCGACCGCATCCTCCATGCCCTGACCGACGGCCGCCTCACCGGCATCGAGCACCGGCAGGAGCTCGGACACGATGTGCTCGGCGGCACGTTCGCGCTGTTCCACCCGCTGCTGCTCGATCCGGCGCTTGTAGTTCTCGAACTCGGCCTGCACGCGGCGGGCCAGGTCCAGGTACTCGTCGCGTTCCGCGGCGATCTTCTCGGCGACCTCGACCATCTCGACGAGCTCTCCCTCGAGCTCGTCGTCCTCGGTGATGTCGGGGTACTCCTGATCGACGCCCGGCTCGGGGGCGACCACCTCGGCGTCGAGGATCTCGTCCCCGATGCCGTCGGTGGTCACGTCGGGCGCGTCGCCGACCGGGTCGGCTGGGGTCACTTGTCGTCCTCGATGATCTCGGCGTCGACGACCTCGTCGTCGGAGGCCGAGCCGTCACCCTCAGCAGCGCCCTCGGTGGGCGAGCCCGCCGCCGCGTCCGCCGCGGATGCCTGCTCGTAGAGCGCCTGGGACATCTTCTGGGTCGCGACGCTCAGCGTCTCGGACGCAGCGTTGATCGGCTCGGCGTCGGTGCCGTTGAGCGCGACCTTCAGATCGGCGAGCGCCGACTCGACAGCGGCCTTGTCGTCCGCGGGCACCTTGTCACCCTGCTCGGAGAGGAGCTTCTCGGTGGAGTACACCAGGGTGTCGGCGCGGTTGCGTGCGTCGGCCTCCTCCTTGCGGCGGGTGTCCTCCTCCGCGTGGGACTCGGCGTCACGGACCATCTGGTCGATCTGGTCCTTGGACAGGCTCGACTGACCGGTGATGGTGATCGACTGCTCCTTGTTGGTCGCACGGTCCTTCGCCGAGACGTTCACGATGCCGTTGGCGTCGATGTCGAAGGTGACCTCGACCTGCGGCACACCGCGCGGAGCGGGTGGCAGGTCGACCAGCTGGAACTTGCCCAGCGTCTTGTTGAAGTCGGCCATCTCGCGCTCGCCCTGCAACACGTGGATCTCCACCGACGGCTGGTTGTCCTCCGCGGTGGTGAACACCTCGGAACGACGGGTGGGGATGGTGGTGTTGCGCTCGATCAGCTTGGTCATGACGCCACCCTTGGTCTCGATGCCGAGGCTGAGCGGGGTGACGTCGAGCAGCAGGACGTCCTTGACGTCGCCCTTGAGCACGCCGGCCTGGATGGCGGCGCCCATGGCGACGACCTCGTCGGGGTTCACGCCCTTGTGGGGCTCGGAGCCGGTCAGCTCCTTGACCAGGTCCTGCACCGCGGGCATGCGGGTCGAGCCGCCGACCATGATCACGTGGTCGACCTGACCGGTGGTGAGACCGGCGTCGGACACCGCGTGGTCGAATGCGACCTTGCAGCGCTGGATCATGTCCGCGGTCATCTCCTGGAACTTCGACCGGCTCAGGGAGTAGTCGAGGTGCAGCGGGCCCGCATCGGTCGCGGTGATGAACGGCAGGTTGATCTGGGTCTGCGCGACCTGGGAGAGCTCGATCTTGGCCTTCTCGGCCGCCTCCTTGAGGCGCTGCATGGCCATCTTGTCCTTGCTCAGGTCGACGCCGTGGTCGCCCTTGAAGGACTCGACCAGCCAGTCGATGATGCGCTGGTCCCAGTCGTCGCCGCCGAGGCTGGTGTCGCCGTGTGTGGACTTCACCTCGAACACGCCGTCGCCGATCTCGAGCACCGAGACGTCGAAGGTTCCGCCGCCGAGGTCGAACACCAGGATCGTCTGGTCCTCGTTCTCCTTCTCCATGCCGTAGGCGAGCGCCGCTGCCGTGGGCTCGTTGATGATGCGCAGCACCTCGAGACCCGCGATCTGCCCGGCCTCCTTGGTGGCGGTGCGCTGGGCGTCGTCGAAGTAGGCCGGAACGGTGATGACGGCCTGGGTGACGGTGTCGCCCAGGTAGGCCTCGGCGTCACGCTTCAGCTTCATCAGCGTGCGGGCCGAGATCTCCTGCGAGGTGTAGCTCTTGCCGTCGATGTCGACGCTCCAGTTGGTGCCCATGTGGCGCTTGACCGAGCGGATGGTGCGATCCGCGTTGGTCACCGCCTGGCGCTTCGCGACCTCGCCGACGAGGACCTCGCCGTCCTTGGCGAACGCGACGACCGAGGGCGTCGTTCGCGCGCCCTCGGCGTTGGGGATGACGACGGCGTCACCGGCTTCGAGCACGCTGACGACGGAGTTGGTGGTACCGAGATCGATTCCTACGGCCTTGGGCATGTGGTCACTCTCCTGTGCGGACCGGGGGGTCCGTCGTTCACTTGACGGATCGGGGTCCTTCCGTGGTCCGGAAGGTTCGATGTGTCGAGGATACGGCACGCGAGCGGCGTTTCCGCAACCTCTGACTGCGGCAAGACTAGCAAAGTTGAGCACGGTGTTGTGAAGTTCCGCGATCGAGCTGAGCGAACGCTCGGCGAACCCAGAAAAACCCGCACACCGTCCCGAAAAACGGGACGGTGTGCGGGAAAGGGCGGGGTGTGTCCGGCGCTGGTCGCTCAGGAACCCGGGCGGGATCGGAGACGACGAAGCCCTGCGTTCAGGGATCGGAGCGCGCTGTACCCCCGGGGTCCGCTCGCCCTGAGCGCGTTCCCCGCCAGCCAGAGTCGCCAGTACTCGGGGGTCCGGCGCACCGGAGGCCACCGACGCGCCGCGCTGGCGAGGTAGTCGAGGGCACGCGCTGGTTCCTGGCGGTCGTTGAGGGACTGCCATGCCAGGATCACATCGGCCCGAGCGGTCGCCACCGGGCGCAGCGCCGCACGATCGGGCGGGACGTCGGCGAACACGACGTCGAACAAGTGCTCGTAGGCCGCCTCGAGCGACTCGACGTCACTCGAGGAGTTCGAGTCGTGGCGGCGGTAGTGGTACACCACCGAGCGGGTCAGCCCGATGGGCCACTCGGCCGCGATGCGGATCCACAGCTCCCAGTCCTCGACGTCCACCGGGAACCGGTCACGGTTCGTCGCGAACACCCCGACGTCGTCGAACACCTCGCGCCGCACCATCACCCCGGAGGCGCCGATCACGTTGTCGGTCACGAGCTGGGACCAGATCTGCCCCTCCCAGTCGGAGCGTTGCCGCGCTCCGGTCGGCACACCGCTCGCGTCGACCACGTCGTACCAGCCGTAGGCCAGCCCGATCTCCGGCTGGCGGGCGAAGCACGCCACCAGGTCGGCCACCGCACCGGGCAACCACAGGTCATCGGAGTCACAGAACGCGATCAGTTCCCCGGTGGCCGCCTCGATGCCGGCGTTGCGGGCGGCGGAGACCCCTGCGTTGTCCTGGCGCACGACTCGCACCCGCCCATCGCCGACCGTGGCGACCCACGACGCGAGATCGTCGTCACCGCCATCGTCGACGAGCACGACATCGAGCTCGTCGACCGTCGCAGGGAGGCGTTGAGCGAGGATCGCGTCCAGCGTGGCGGGCAGGTAGGTCAACGAGTTGTGGCATGGGACGACGACGGACACCTGCATCGCCGGCGAGTGTACGACCGACCCCGGATCCCCCGGGGCTATCGTCGTCGGTCCGCGACCCAAGGAGACCCGGTGTCCCGACTCGTGCTGCTCCGCCATGGCCAGAGCGAATGGAACAAGCTCAACCTCTTCACCGGCTGGTACGACTGCGACCTGACCGAGGCCGGCATGCAGGAGGCGTTCGACGCGGGCGAGATGATGACCGAGGCGCGGATCGCGCCCAACGTGCTGCACACCTCGCTGCAGGTCCGCGCCATCCGCACCGCCAACAACGCACTCGACGTGCTGGGGCGGCTCTGGATCCCGGTGCGGCGAAGCTGGCGACTCAACGAGCGCCACTACGGCGAGCTGACGGGCAAGGACAAGGCCCAGACCACCGCGGAGCACGGCGAGGAGATGGTGAAGGTCTGGCGCCGCAGCTACGACGTGCCGCCGCCGCCCATCAGCGATGACAACGAGTTCAACCCGAACGACGACGTGCGCTACGCCGCGCTACCGCCCGAGCTGATCCCACGCAGCGAGTGCCTCCAGGACGTGGTGGAGCGCATGCTGCCGTACTGGTACGACTCGATCGTGCCCGATCTGAGTGCCCACGGAACGGTGCTGGTCGTGGCCCACGGCAACTCGCTGCGGGCCCTGGTCAAGCACCTCGACGGCATCTCCGACGACGAGATCACCGAGCTGAACATCCCCACCGGCGTTCCGCTCGTGTACGACCTCGACGAGCACGCCCGCCCGACCCGCGCGCTGCCGGTGACCGAGCGGTACCTGATGGATCCATCGGCGGTCCGCGAGCGAGCGGAGGCGGTCGCGCGACAGGCCGCCGGAGGCTGACCGGACCGGCGGCTCAGGCAACGCCCGAGGGCGACTCCGACACGGTCAGGTCGATGACCTGGGGCAGGCGACGCTCCAGGTCGAGACGATCCTCGATCTCCGCCCACAGCCGGCGATAGGCCACCGCTGCCAGGTTCTGGGGTGACGCGAGGATCGCGGGGATCTGCTCCAGGCCCATGCGCTCCACCGCGGAGGACATCGGCACTGCGGCCAGCGAGAAGCGCCGGTCGCCGCGCACCTGCGCGACCACCTGACGGTGCAGCACCTTGCGCTCGTCCAGCATCGACAGGAAGGCGAGCAGCGGCATGGCCGGACGGTGGCTCTGCACGAACTCGTCGAGCTGGTCCAGGCTGCGCACCGAGAGCGGGGCCGGGATGATCGGCGCCAGCACCAGGTCCGACGCCGCGATCACCGACTCGGTCACGACGCCGAGGCCCGGCGCGCAGTCGAGGATGACGACGTCATAGGTCCCGTCGAGCGGCCGGAGCAGCTTGCGCAGCACCCGATCGGGCCACCGACGCGTCGCCAGGATCGTGTCGACCACACGGAACGACGGATCTGCGGGCAACAGGTCGAGCAGTGGATGGTCGGTGTGGCGGACGTACACCTCGAGATCACGCTTGCCGCCCAGCAGCCGGCTGGCTCCACCCTTGACGCGAGCCCGCGCCCGGTAGCAGTGCGTCGCTGCGCCCTGGGGGTCGAGATCCCACAGCAGCGTCCGGAAGCCGGCCTCTGCGGACAGCATCGACAGGTTGACCGCCGCCGCGGTCTTGCCGACACCGCCCTTGGCCCCGGCGATCGCCACGACCCTCATCCTCGGCTCCCCCGCGTGGACGGCATGGTGGGACGCGCTCCGTTCCGTCGATCTGTGGCTATTCAACCCCACGCGACCCCCGGGGCGCACGATCCATCGGCGGGTTGTTCGACATTCGACCGCCGAGACCCCGTACCATCCGCCGATGGGCCGAATCGCCACCCAACTCGCGGGACTGCCGTTGTTCTCCGCCTGCTCCGGTCGAGACCTGCAGCGACTCGCCGGAGCCGCCGACGAACTGGACGTCGCAGCGGGTACCGAGCTGACCACACAGGGCACCGTCGGCCGCGAGGCGTTCGTGATCATCGCCGGGACGGCCCAGGTGTCCAAGGACGGCCGGGCCGCGGCCGAGCTCGGCCCCGGTGACCACTTCGGCGAGATGGCGCTGCTCGACGGCGGCCCCCGCACCGCGACGGTGACCGCGCTGACCGACATGACGGTGCTGGTGCTGTCCAAACCGGCGTTCAACGCCGTGCTGGACGAGATCCCGACCCTGGCGCACAAGCTGCTCATCGCGACTGCTCGACGACTGCGTGAGTCCGAGCAATCGCTCATGCACTAGGCCTCGCGGTAGCTTCAGCGGTGCTATGAGCGCCACCGACACTCACGCCGACGAAACCACCGAACCGCTGCCGGGTCCGACCCGCCTGCGACCGAACCAGATCGCCATCATCGTGGGCGTGGGGATCGCCCTGGTCGTGGCGCTGTCCGGCGTGGCCTCGGCGGTGTTCCAGTTCCACGACGACAGCCCGATCCAGCGGGAGGTCTTCGACAACATCCCCGGCCCGTTGAAGCTCGCCTTCTACACCGTCATCCCCGTGATGTTCATCTACGGGGCGATCATGTTCTCCTACCGGATGCGCAACTGGCAGCGCGGCGGCCCCGACAAGCGCGACATCAACTCGGGCAACGCGAAGCGCCGGATGGGCAACCTGCGGGCCGGGCTCTACATGCAGACGCTCCTGCGTGACCCGGCCGCCGGGATCATGCACTCGATGATCTACTTCGGCTTCCTGGTGCTGCTGGCGGTCACCTCGGTGCTCGAGATCAACCATCAGCTGCCCGAGTCCCTGAAGTTCCTGCACGGCACGGTGTACATGGCGTACGCCTTCGTCGGCGACGCCGCAGGACTCATCTTCACCGCCGGTGTCGTCTGGGCGATCGTGCGGCGCTACGTGCAGCGCCCCTACCGCATCCGCATCAAGTCCAAGCCGGAGCACGCCATCATCCTGGGCACGCTGCTGGCGCTCGGCGTGACGGGCTTCCTGGCCGAGATGTTCCGCATCGCGGTCGACGGTCGCCCCGACTTCGAGAAGTGGTCCTTCATCGGCTACCCGCTGTCGGGCCTGGTCGAGAACGTCGACACGATCGCCGGCTGGCACCAGGCGATGTGGATCCTGCACGTGCTCACCTTCATCGCCTTCCTGGTCATCCTCCCGACCACGATGCTGCGCCACATCTTCACCTCGCCGCTGAACATGTACCTGTCGGACAAGGACCGTCCGAAGGGCGCGATGAAGCCCATGCCCAACCTGATGGAGACCGAGCTCGAGACGTTCGGCGCCTCGGTGGTCGAGGACTTCACCTGGAAGCAGCTGCTCGACACCGACGCCTGCACGATGTGCGGCCGCTGCACGTCGGTCTGTCCCGCGCACGCCACGGGCAAGCCGCTCGACCCGCGTGAGATCGTGCTCAAGACCGGCGAGGTCATGGCCGCCACCGGCTCGCCGCAGGTGTCGCCCCCCATCGGCCTGGACGGCGAGATCACCATCTCCGCCGACCTGCTGTTCGACCGGATCACCCCTGAGGAGATCTGGGCGTGCACGTCGTGCAAGGCCTGCGACGAGAACTGCCCCGTGAACATCGAGATCCTCGACAAGATCCTCGACATGCGGCGCTACCTGACGCTCATGGAGTCCGACTTCCCCACCGAGCTGGGCAACGCGTTCCGCGGCATGGAGAACTCGGGCAACCCCTGGGGCATGTCGCAGTCGGACCGCTCCAACTGGACCAAGGCGCTCGACGGCATCGAGATCATCGAGGGCGGCGACCCGTTCACCGCCGAGTACCTCTACTGGGTCGGGTGCGCCGGCTCGTTCGACGACAAGAACCAGAAGGTCACCCAGGCGATGGCCAAGCTGCTGCAGCGGGCCGAGATCAGCTTCGCGATCCTGGGCCCGGCCGAGAACTGCACCGGCGACCCGGCACGGCGTTCGGGCAACGAGTACATCTTCCAGATGCTCGCCATGCAGAACATCGAGATGATGAACGACATGGGCGTGCGCAAGATCATCACGCAGTGCCCGCACTGCTTCAACACGCTGGACAACGAGTACCCACAGCTGGGTGGCAACTACGAGGTGCTGCACCACAGCCAGTTCCTCGAGACCCTGATCGACTCGGGCCGGCTCGACATGACCGGGGCCAACCTGGACGAGCGGATGGTGTACCACGACTCCTGCTACCTGGGTCGCCACAACGACGTCTACATGGCGCCACGCAACGTCATCGGCTCGCTGAAGGGCATCGAGATCGTCGAGGCGGACCGCAACGGCACCAAGGGCATGTGCTGCGGCGCCGGCGGAGCACGCATGTGGATGGAGGAGACCACCGGCAAGCAGGTGAACGTCGAGCGCTCCCAGGAGCTGCTCGCGACCGGCGCGACCCGCATCGCCACCGCGTGTCCGTTCTGCTACATCATGATCGATGACGGGGTGAAGTCACAGGGTGTCGAGGAGGAGGACGTGAAGGTCGGCGACCTGGCCATGCACGTGCTCGAGGCGCTGGAGAACGCTGCGCCGCTCGCACAGAACCCCATGAAGCTGGAGAGCTGAGCCCGTGCCCGGGCCCGTTGTCGACCTCCGGGCGTCGCGACGGGCGCGGGTGTTGATCGTCGATGACGACCACGTGTCGAGCTCGACGCTGACACGGGTGATCGATGCCGCCGGTTTCGACGCGGCCGTGGTGCGCACGCAGCGTCTGGCCATCGGCGTCCTGCTCGACGAGAGCGTGGCGGCGGTGCTGGTGGCGAACACCGGGCGCGGCATCGCGGCGACGACCGATCTGGTCACTGCCCTGCGCTCACGTCCCGAGCCGCAACTGCGCGACGCAGGGATCGTCGCGCTCGTCGATGACGAGATCGACGCGGCGTTCGGCCTGGGCGACGAAGCAGACGCCGTGCTCGTGCGTCCGCTCGACGCCGCTCGACTGGTGGACGTGTTGACCGAGGTCGCTGCGACGGATCCCGCAGCGCGCAGCGCCCGACGGGGCACCGACGACGGCGCCTTCTTCCGCTACCGGATGCGCTTCGCCGTCAGCTGAGCGGGCCGCCGCCGCGTTCAGGCGTCGGAGTCGTTCAGGGAGTACCGCGACGCGACCGCTCCGCGCTGGCCCTGGTACTTCGAGTTGAGCTCCGGGTGCCCGTACGGGCGCTCGGCGGCACGGTCGAGGCGCTGGAAGACCATCTGGGCGACCTTCATGCCGGGACGCAACAGGATCGGCAGCGTGGCGACGTTGGACAGCTCCAACACGATCACTCCGGCGAATCCCGGATCGACGAACCCGGCCGTGGCATGCACCTGCAACCCGAGGCGCCCCAGGCTGGACTTGCCGTTCACGATGCCGACCACGTCGTCGCAGAGCTCGAAGCGCTCTGCGGTGTGACCGAGTGCGAACTCGCCGGGGTGCAGCACGAAGGGCTCGCCGTCGGGCACCTCGACGGTCTCCATCAGGCCGTCGTTGTCGACCGTGGGGTCGATGTGGGTCATGCGGCTGTTGCGCATCACGCGGAACTGCGTGCCGAGACGCACGTCGACCGAGGCGGGCTGGACGAGCGCGTCGTCGAACGGGTCGATGGTCAGGCGCCCGGCGGCCACCAGGTCGCGGATCGAACGGTCGGCGAGGATCACGGGCCGAACCGTAGACGCGGGAGCGCAGCCGACGGAACGCCGGCGGGCAGGACCGGCCAACCTCTCAGCCGCACCCGCTGGTACGCCCCGTTCGTATGAGTGGCGGTGGGCTGCTGCGCTACAGTCGGCCCCCGTTGCGGGTGTAGTTCAATGGTAGAACATCAGCTTCCCAAGCTGAATACGCGAGTTCGATTCTCGTCACCCGCTCTGCTGCGAAGCCCCTGCCACGGCAGGGGTTTCGTCGTTCCGGTGGCGAGCGGCTCCAACCCGCCACGCACCGCCAGGAGCACACGGGGCCGAGCGCCGGTAGCCTTGGGCATGCACACCCAGGACGTCACGCTCCCGAAGCCCGCTCGATCCGACCCTCGCATCTCCCAGCGGCTGATGGCCATCACGTACGCGATCGGAGGCCTGGGCTACTTCATCGGGTTCGCCAGGATGGGTTCCGGCGGGGCGGAGTCGGCGGTCACGCCGGTCGCGTTGCTCTCGGTCGGCGTCGTCGGGACGATCTCGATGATCCGCCACTCGGTGTTCCATCGCAGCGACGCCGCTCGCATGGGTTGGGACCTGGGTCGGCGCAACAACTTCCAGATCGAGACCGGGTTCGCGAACCTCGCGATCGGCCTCCCTGCGTTGGCGGCGGTCGTGTTCGGCTGGGGTGTCGTGGCCGAAGCGGTGTTCGTGCTGGCCTACGCGCTGTACTTCGCCCAGGTCACGGTCCTGGTCGTGATCGACCGCGAGGACCACAAGCTGGACGTGCCCCGAGTGGCCACGATGGCCATGCAGACGGCATTCCTGGGCTACTTCGCGATCGCTGCGCTGGGCGCAGCCGGCGTCGAACCGTTCTGACCCCGCCCGCTCGTCACATGCCGGGTTGCAGCCATCAGCGTCGCGACGGCGCACATGTGATCGGATGGGGCGATGGGATTCCTCATCTTCGCCATCGCCGGACTGTTGCTGATCGGAGTGTTCGTCGTGCTGCTCAACCAGCGGCGTGAGTACACCGCGGACGAGGCACCCGAGGACCGTCTGAGCGATGAGGACTTCCGCCGCATCGAGTTCGGCGACGAGGACATCTGAACCCACCGCAGCAGATGTGACACCCCGCACTGCGCGAAGCTGGCGCGGTCCTCCCGGACGCGATATTCGTTGTAACCACGTGCCGACGAACGATCTCGCCTCCGAGAGTTCACCGGCCGGGGTTGCGCTCCGGTTCGGCGCCCCCTCCCCCAGCGACGGAGAGCCCATGTGGCGCCTCGCTCACGAGGTCGGTCTGGACCTGAATTCGCCGTACGCCTACGTGCTGTGGGGCGAGTACTTCAGCGCCACCAGCCTGGTCGCGCATGCGGGGGGCGAGCTCGTGGGCTTCATCTCAGGATTCCGGCCCCCCGAGCAGCCCGACGCACTGTTCGTCTGGCAGATCGGCGTCGCACCGACCGCACGCCGCACCGGCCTGGGCGGCCGCATGCTCGATTCGCTGATCGAACGGGTAGGTGCCACCCACGTGGTCGCCACCGTCACACCCGACAACACCGCGTCCGCCGCGCTCTTCCGCTCGGTCGGCACGCGCCACCACGCGCCCGTGGTCGAGGAGCTGGCCTTCCCGGCATCGCTCTTCCCGGACGGGCACGAGGCCGAGGTCCGATTCACGATCGGCCCCCTCGGCGACATCAACCAACCATCCATCACGAGGTGATGAACGTGAAGTTGTTCGAAGAGCTCGAGTCAGAGGTGCGCGGCTACTGCCGGCAGTGGCCGGCGGTGTTCTCACATGCACACGGCTGGACGCTGATCGACGAGGACGGCCGGGAGTACCTGGACTTCTTCGCCGGCGCCGGCGCGCTCAACTACGGCCACAACCACCCGGTCCTGATGGAGCGTCTGATCGACTACCTGCGCGACCAGGGCATCGTCCACGGCCTGGACATGGCGACCACGGCCAAGCGGGAGTTCATCACGACGTTCCGCGACAAGATCCTCGAGCCCCGCGGACTCGACTACAAGCTGCAGTTCCCCGGCCCGACCGGGACGAACTCGGTCGAGGCGGCGCTGAAGCTGGCCCGAAAGGTCACCGGTCGCCACCGCGTGGTGTCGTTCACCAACGCCTTCCACGGCATGACGCTCGGGTCGCTGGCGGTGACCGGCAACTCGATGAAGCGGCGCGGCGCCGGTGTGCCGCTCACCATGGCCGATTCGATGCCGTTCCAGAACTTCGGCGACCACGAGGGCGACTCACTCGGCTACTTCGAATCGATGCTGCACGACGACGGGTCCGGCATCGACAGCCCCGCCGCGGTCATCATCGAGACCGTGCAGGCCGAGGGCGGCATCAACGTCGCCGGCGACGCGTGGCTGCACCGCCTGGGCGAGCTGTGCAAGCGCTACGGCATCCTGCTGATCGTCGACGACATCCAGGTCGGCAACGGCCGAACCGGCAACTACTTCTCCTGGGAGGACGCGGACATCGACCCCGACATCGTCTGCCTGTCCAAGTCCTTGTCCGGGTCCGGTCTGCCCATGGCGCTCACGCTGCTGAAGCCCGAGCACGACGTCTGGGAGCCGGGGGAGCACAACGGCACCTTCCGCGGCAACAACGCGGCGTTCGTCACCGCGACCGCCGCGCTCGAGCTGTTCTGGTCCGACGACACCCTCACCCGGGACACGGAGCGGAAGTCCGCCCTGGTGCGAGCGGGGTTGGAGGAGATCGCCGCCGAGCACGACGGCGTCTTCGACGAGGTCCGCGGCCGCGGGCTGATCATGGGGCTGCACACCACGGCCCCCGAGCTGGCCTCCGGCATCATCGCCGAGGCGTTCGAGCGAGGTCTGATCATCGAGACCGCTGGTTCCACCGGCGACGTCGTCAAGCTCCTGCCGCCGTTGATCGTCGACGATGCCGCCATCGAGCGGGCGCTGTCGATCATCGCCGAGTCGGTCGACGCAGTCGTCGACCAGCTCAGCGAGGAACTGCGGTCAGAGCTGGAGCTGAGCTCGTGATCGTCCGCACCCTCGACTCCATCCTCGGTACCGACAACGAGGTCGATGCCGAGACCTGGACCTCCCGTCGCCTGCTGCTCGCCCGCGACGACATGGGGTTCTCGATGCACGACACCATCATCAAGGCCGGGACCGAGACCCACATGTGGTACCAGAACCACCTGGAGGCGGTGTACTGCATCGAGGGTGACGGCACGATCGAGCTGCGCGACTCCGGTGAGACGTTCGAGATCTCCACGGGCACCATCTACGCCCTGGACCAGCACGACGCGCACATCCTGCGAGCTCGCACGCAGATGCGCATGGTGTGCGTGTTCAACCCCCCGGTCACCGGGACCGAGGTGCACGACGAGACGGGCGCTTACCCGCTACCGGCCGCGGACGGGGTCGCGGCGACGTCGTGAGCCCGACGGCGGCCGGAGATCTCCGCGCGACGGAGGAGCAGGACCAGTACCCCTCGCGCACGGTCGAGCGCCCGACGATCACGCCCCGCACCGACCCGGTGGTGTGGGGCGACGGCATCGGCCCCCTCGACCCGGAGCTCGTCGCCGGGTACGAGGAGCACGGCTACCTGGTCCTGCCCGGGCTGCTCTCCCCCGCCACGATCCGCGAGCTGGATGCCGACATCGCGGCGCTGGCCGCAGACGACGAGGTCAAGGCCCTACCCCGGTCCATCATCGAGCCCGAGGGCGGGGCCCTGCGGTCGCTGTTCGAGGTGCACACCGCAGACGACGCGCTCGGACGGCTGGCCCGCGACCCTCGCCTGGTGGAGATCGCCAACCAGCTGCTCGGCGACGACGTCTACGTGCACCAGAGCCGCATCAACCTGAAACCGGGGTTCCGCGGCAAGGAGTTCTACTGGCACTCGGACTTCGAGACCTGGCACACCGAGGACGGGATGCCCCGCATGCGGGCGGTGAGCTGTTCGGTGCTGCTGACGCCGAACCACACGTTCAACGGTCCGCTGCTCACCATCGACGGGTCGCACGAGTGGTTCGTCGCGTGCCCCGGTGAGACGCCGGAGGACAACTACCGCCACTCGCTGCGACGTCAGGACCTGGGCGTGCCCGACGACGCCAGCCTGATCGAGCTCATCCGCCGCGGACGCATCAACGAGTGCACCGGCCAGCCCGGCACCGTGGTGTTCTTCGACTGCAACGTCATGCACGCCTCGAACGGCAACCTGACGCCGTTCGAGCGCCACAACGTGTTCATGGTCTACAACGCCATGTCGAACCAGCTGGTGGAGCCGTTCGCCGCGCCGGGACGTCGTCCGGAGTTCATCGCGACCCGCGATCCGCAGCCGATCCTGACGGGCTGAGCGTGGCTGCCGCGTTCGTGGCCAGCGTCACTCCTTGACCTGCACGATCTCGCCCGGCACCTCCTGGGCGAGAAAGGCCTCGTAGTCGCTCTGGCCCGCCACGTAGGCCAACAGGAACGCCACGGAGTTGCGGTTGATCAGGTCGTGCGCCTGCTCGATCGGTATCAGCTCCTCGGTGCACCCCTCCTCGGCGTAGTCATCGACCACATCGATGAACAGCTGTGGTGCGTCCAGGGTGGGGAGCAGGGTCTGGTAGTCGCACACATCGGTGAACGACTGGTGCCCGCCGTCGATGATGTCGACCCGCCAGAGCGGACGGCCCGAGATGGCGTCCCAGGCCGTCTCGGTGTCGGGGTCGATCGGGGTCGTGGTGTCCTTCGTGCCCGACACCAGCAGGGTCGGCACGTCGACCGCCTCGAGCTCCTCGACGGAGTTGATGCCGCTCGCCGGGGCCATCGCGACGATCGCGTCCACGCGGTCGTCGCCCTCCAGGGTGCCGAGGTCGTTGCTGAACCCGCCCACGGTCGCGAACGCGGTGAAGCCACCGAAGGAGTGGCCGGTCACACCGATCTGCTCCCCGTCGATGGTGCCGGCGAACAGCCCGTCGGCGGCGTCGGACACGCCCAGCATCTCGGTGATGAGGAACTGCACGTCCTGCACCCGGTTGAACGCGACCTCGTCGCGGTCGGTCTCCGCACCGGTGACCAGGTCGACCGCGGTGTTGCCGACGTGGTCGACCGCAGCGACGACGAAGCCGTGGCTGGCCAGCAGCTCGGTGAAGTACGAGGCGATGTACCGCAGCCCGCCGCTGCCGTGGGAGTAGATGACCAGCGGGAACGGGCCGTCGGGCGACACCGCCACCTCGGCCAACGCGGCCTCGGACGCGTACTCGAGCCCGGGGATGAACGAGTACACGCTGGGCTCGCCCGCCGCGTCCGGAGCGGTCGGGTACCAGACGTCCGCCACGAGCGGACGCTCGCGGGACGTGTCGTCGAGCTCGAGCGTGGTCCTGCCCACGCCGTACGGGCCGGGCTCGTCGGGTGCGGCGAGCGACGGGTCGGGTGGCGGCGCCGTCGTGGTCGTCGTCGTGGCGTCGTCGGCGGAGTCGGTCCCGTCATCGCTGCTGCACGCGCCGCCGACCAGGGCGGCGACCAGCACCGCCACCACCGCGATCGTTCGACCGGTTCGACCGGCTGCTGTGGTTCCGACGATTCCCACCGTGCATCCCCCTTCGTCGCCGCGGCACGCGGCGGGCGATCAATCTATGGCGCCGACCGACCCGTTCCGGCGTACCTCTGGTCAGTCGAACGTGGGCGCCAGGTGTTCAGCCATCGCGATCGCCAGACAGGCAGGACCTCGCGACGGCAGCCCCGGCAGGATCGACGTGTCGGCGATCCGCAACCCCCCGGTGGCGTGCACACGACCGATCTGGTCGACCACGGCGCCCGGATCGCCCGCCGGCCCCATCGGTGCGCTCGCGGCTGCGTGCATCGAGACCACGACCCGCTCGGCGATCCACTCGTCGAGCCGGTCATCGACCGACAGCGTCGGCCCCGAGGGACCGTGCCAGGTGTCGACCAGGGTCGCCAGCGGCGCCGCGGCTGCGAGACCGGACGCCATGCGGATCGCGTCCCGCAGGTCGGCCCGGTCCTGTGGGGCCCAGCGGCGCGGCGAGCGCAGCTCCAGCCAGCCGCCGGCCGATCCTTCGTGGCGCTGCGCGCAGGTGCGTGCCTGCATCAACGAGACCCGCAGCGACACGGTGCGGTGCTGCGGCGCAGCGCCGGTGGCACGCCCGTAGGGGCGACACATCGCCAGGACCTCGACCACTCCGCCCGAGTCGAGCACCACGTGCAGCGCTCCCTGCACCAACGGCGCGCCCTCCAGTTCGACGCGGGCGACGGGTTCGAAGTGCAGGTCGACCGCCGGGTGCAGCGCGACGGGGCGATCGGCCATCGGCACCCCGATGCCGGCCCGCTCGACCAGCGACGGCGAGCCCAGCGCGCCGGCGCAGAGCACGACCTCATCGGCATGCACCAACTCGGACCGACCGTCGCGGCCACGCCGCTGCACACCGACCACCCGCCCGCGCTCGATCGCCAGGTCCGACACGGTCCAGCCACCGCGGATCTCCAGGTTCGACCGGGCCCGGACCGGGTCCAGGTAGGCCGTGGCGGTGTCGACACGCCCGAGGTGGTCGACGTTGCGCGGCACCAGGCCCCACCCGCGGTCGCCGCCGTCGTTCAGGTCGGCGTGCTCGGGGTGTCCGTCGGCATCACACACCGCGAAGAACGCTGCGGTCAGCGGGTGCACCGGTGCTCCGTGGCGCTGCACGGTGACCGGTCCGTCGCCACCGTGCAGCGACGTGGTGCCCAGGTCCAGGTCGCGCTCCAGGCGTCGGAACGCCGGCAGCAGCGCCGCGGCGGACCAACGGTCGTGCCCGGCCGCGGCCCAGCGGTCCAGGTCCGTGTCGGTCGGCCGCACGAAGTAGGCGCCGTTCACCGCGCTCGATCCACCGACGAGTCGACCTCGCACGAACGGCACCTGACCGTCCGGGCGGCCGACCTCGACCGGGGCGCGGGTCACCCTGTCGTCCTCCTCGCCGGGCAGTCGATCGGGGTCACGATCCGCGGCCGACGCGGCGCCCGACCCCGCCGCGGGCGCTCGGTCGGGGCCGCTGTCGACGAGCAGGACCCGACGATCGCCGCGCTCACTCAGACGTGCAGCGAGCGTGGCCCCGCTGGAGCCGGCACCCACCACCACCACGTCGATGTGCTCCGGCGCGTTCATGCGCCGCCAGCATGACGCGATCGGGGCCGGCGCGCTGCGCCGGCCCCGATCGGGAGTTCAGTGCGGTGCAGGACCGCTCAGGAGGCTGCGCCGTGCAGCGCTTCCTGCAGCTCGGCCTCGTCCTGCTCGGAGAGTGAGGTCTTGATGACGTTGCCGCCGAACTTCGACAGCCCCGCGGTGGCCTTGTCGCCGGTCATCTGCTCGACGATCAGGAACAGCGCCGACGTGCCGGGCGTCAGCGCGTCCTTGATCTGCTCCTGGAACTGCTTGTCGATCGAGGACTTCGTGATCTTGCCCATCACCGCGCCCAGACCGGCGCCGAACGCCATGCCGAGCACCGGCACGAAGAACAGCAGACCGAACAGCATTCCCCAGAACAAGCCCCACGTGGCGCCTGCACCGACGACGTGCTGGTTGGTCACCGTGCGGTACTTGCCGTCATCGCTGCGGATGATGGCGGCCACCGCGTCGGGCTGGATGATGAGGTCCTCGGCGAGGTGGTGCACCTCGTCCATGGCGGCCATTGCGGTGGTGGTGTCGTCGTAGGCGATGGCGATCAGATCGGGCATGCAGTGCTTCTTTCGTGGTGGTGGGCTCGACGTCGACCGGTGCGGCCGACGGGCGAGTTGTCGGACCGAGGTTACCGGCGTGTGGTCCGGTGTCGCTGGACGGGACCCGACCGCTCAGATCTCGACCTGGGAGCCGACCTCGACCACACGGTCCGCGGGAAGGCGGAAGAAGCGCGCCGCGCTCGCGGCGCTGCGCAGCTGGAACGCGAACAGCCGCTCACGCCAGCCGGCCATCCCCGGCAACGACGTCGAGATCACCGTCTCCCGGCCCAGGAAGAACGTCAGGCTGTCCACGGTGACCGGCAGCCGGTCGTCGGAGAGCTTCAACAACGCCGACTCGACGTCGGGCTCGTCCATGAAACCGAAGCGCAGGGTCAGCTGGAACACGCCGTTGCCGCACTCGGACAGCTCCGCGCGGGCCACGTCGCTCACGTACGGCTCGTCCGCTGTCAGCACCGACAGCAGGATCACCCGCTCGTGCAGCACGTGGTTGTGACGGGTGTTGGTGATGAGCGCCGGCGGCGCTGCGCCGGAGCCCTTGAACAGGTAGACCGCGGTACCCGGCACGCGGGGAAGGCCATCTTCGGCGACGTCGACCAGGAACTGCTCGATCGGGGTCTCGCCCCGACGGATGCGGTCCGCGAGGAGCCGCCGACCGGTGCGCCAGGTGGTCATCGCGGTGATGATGACCAGCCCCACCACGATGGGGAACCAGCCTCCGTTGGGGATCTTCGCGACGTTGGCGCCGAAGAACGCCAGGTCGATCACCAGCAGCGGCACGGTCACCACCAGCACCTTGGCGAGCGGCCACTTCCACGTCGAACGGGCGAACGCGGCCATCAGCACCGTGGTGATCCCCATCGTGCCGGTCACCGCGATGCCGTACGCCGCGGCCAGGTTCGACGAGGTCTGGAAGGCGAGCACCAGCGAGATCGACCCGATCATCAACAGCCAGTTCACCACCGGCACGTAGATCTGCCCGATGTGCGACGCGGAGGTGTGGGCGATCTTCAGTCGGGGCAGGTAGTCGAGCTGCACCGCCTGGACCGTGAGCGAGAACGCACCCGAGATCAGCGCCTGCGACGCGATGATCGTGGCGCAGGTGGCGAGCGCGACCAGGAACGGCCGGGCCCACTCGGGCCCCATCAGGAAGAACGGGTTCTCGATCGCCTCCGGATCGCCGATCAGCAACGCGCTCTGTCCCAGGTAGTTCAACATCAGGCACGGCAGCGCCAGGGTGAACCATCCGAGTCGGATCGGGCTGCGACCGAAGTGGCCCATGTCGGCGTACAGGGCCTCGCCGCCGGTCACCACCAGGAAGATGCTGCCCAGCGAGAGGAACCCGGCCATGCCGTTGCCGAACAGGTAGCCGAGTCCCTTCAGCGGGTTGAACGCCGCCAGCACGCCCAGGTCGCCGACCATGTTCGACACGCCGAGCACGCCCAGGATGATGAACCACACCATCACGATGGGTCCGAACACCTTGCCCACCGCGCCCGTGCCCCGCTTCTGCACGGCGAACAGGGCGACCAGGATGCCGACCGCGATCGGGATGACGAAGCTCTCCAGGCTGGGCTCGACCACCTTCAGGCCCTCGACGGCGCTCAGCACCGAGATGGCCGGGGTGATCACACCGTCGCCGTACAGCAGCGCCGTGCCGAACAACCCGAACAGCACCAGCCACTTGATGCGCCCGATGAACACCGCGCCGTGACGTGGGGCCACCAGCGAGGTCAGCGCCAGGATGCCGCCCTCACCCTTGTTGTCGGCCCGGAGCACGTAGAGCAGGTACTTGACCGACACGATCACGATCAGTGCCCAGAGCACCAGCGACAGTGCCCCGATGATGTTGGCTTCGTCCACCGCGAGGCGGTCGCCGTGGAACGTCTCGCGGAACGCGTACAGAGGGCTGGTGCCGATGTCGCCGTAGACCACCCCCAGCGCGCCCAGGGTCAGCGAAGCGAGTCCGCCCTTCGTCTTGGTGCTCTGCGTGCTCACGGCGTCTCGATGTGCTCGTCGGGGCGGGACCCGGATCGATCCGCCCGCACGGGGCCGGATCGAAGCCTGGCGATGCTAGACCCGGCACCGGGTCGCGCACCTACCCGACGAGTCGCTCGAACACCGCCGCTGCCGGTGCCGATTCGGCGTTGCCCAACGCGACCTGGAGTGCCAGTCGCGCCTTGCCGGCGCCCAGCCCGTTCGACGAGACCGCTCCGGCCCGGTGCAGGGTGGCGAACCCGCCGACACCGCCGTAGATCGGCGTCACCGTGCCACCGGCGCAGCGGCTGGCGACGACGACCGGCACGCCGAGCTCGAGCGCGTGCAACAGGCCGTCGGCCATCCCACGGTTGACGTTGCCGGCGCCGGTGGCCTCCACCACGAGTCCGTCGGCACGGCCGTCCAGGTACCACCCCACCAGGTCGGGATCCACGTCCCAGTGGGAGCACAGGATCGGCACCACACCGGACAGCGGCGACCGCATCGCGGGCGGCGCCGGGGGCGACGGCGCAGCGAATCGCACCGCCAGCTCGTCGACCGCGCCGAGTGGTCCGTGGCCCGGCGAGTCGAACGTCGCGAGCGCAGTCGCATGGGTCTTGGTCACCCACCTGGCGTGGTGCAGCTCGCCGTTCACGCACACCATCGCACCGCGGCCGGATGCCGACGGCGCTGCAGCCACCCGCAGCGCGTCGTGCAGGTTGCGGGGTCCGTCGCCCGCGAACTCCGAGCCGTGACGCATCGATGCGGTCAGCACCACCGGACCGTCCACATGGGGGCTCACCAGCAGTTCGGCGAGCCATGCGGTCTCCTCCAACACGTCGGTGCCGTGGGTGATCACCACGCCGGCGGCGCCCCCTTCGAGCGCCCGTCGGGCCTCGCCGGCAACCTGCTCGGCCAAGTCGGAGGACAGGTTCCAGCTGCCCGCGACCTGCATCTCCACGACCTCGACGTCGACCTCGACAGGTGGCAGCGCGGCCAGCAACTCCGCTCCGCCACGGGTCGCGGTGACCGCTCCGTCCGCATCTCGGGTCGAGGCGATCGTGCCCCCGGTCGCGATCAGCGTCACGTGCATGTGCGGATCGTAGGTCTCCTGAGAGGACCCCGAGGATGGGCGCTCACCGGAGTCTGCTCGGTCACGGCGCTCGCTAGCCTGCGCTCCCGTGACCCGCTCACGCACGTCCCTCGTCGCGCTGCTGGCAGCGGCGCTCCTGCTCTCCGGATGCGCCGACCTCGGCGACGGAGCCGCCACGTCGATGCGCTCCGAGGAACGGGGTGGTGTGCAGCCCGCGCCGACGACCGACGGATCGATCGCCTGGTCGGACTGCCGTGGCGACGTCGCAGCGCTGAGCGACCTGCAGTGCGGCACCCTCGAGGTGCCCCTCGACCCCGCCGAGCCGTCGGGTGAGCAGATCAAGCTGGCTGTCGCCCGCTCAGCTGCGACCGGCACCCCCGAGGAGCGCATCGGATCGCTGGTGCTGAACCCTGGCGGACCCGGCGGGTCCGGCATCGAGTTCCTCGCCGGCGCTGCCCCGGCGTTTCCCGAGTCGTTGACCGATCGGTTCGACCTGGTGTCGTTCGACCCGCGCGGTGTGGGGCAGAGCACACCGGTGCGGTGCATCGACGACGCCACGAAGGACGAGCAACTCGACGGCGACCTGTCGCCCGACACGGACGAGGAGGTGCAAGCGGCGATCCGGGACCAACAGGAGTTCCTCGAGGGGTGCGAGCAGCGCTCCGGCGACATGCTCGAGCACATGAGCACCGCGGATGTCGCGGCCGACGTCGACGTGCTGCGCGAGGCGCTCGGTGACGACCAGCTCAGCTACCTCGGCTACTCGTACGGCACGTCGATCGGCGCGGTGTACGCCACCCTCTTCCCCGAGCGCGTCAGGGCGCTGGTGCTGGACGGTTCGGTCAGCCCCTCGATGTCGAGCGAGGAACAGCTGCTCGCCCAGGCGCAGGGCTTCGAGCGGACGCTCGCCAGCTTCGTCGAGGACTGCAACGCGGATCCCGACTGCGCGCTCGGCCCGGACGCGGCGGCCTCGATCGACACGATCCGTGACGGGCTGACGGACGACCCCATCACCGTGACCACCGAGTCGGGGACCCGGACGTTGGGGCCCGACCTGTTCGACCTGGCGGTGGCCACTGCGCTGTACGACACGACGCTGTGGGGGACGCTCGCCACGTCGATCGCACAGGTCGACGAGGGCGGGGCCGCCACGCTGCTGTCGCTCGTCGACCGTCAGATCGGACGCCAGCCCGATGGCAGCTACGACAACTCCTCGGATGCACAGTCGATGGTGTCGTGCGCGGACGACCCGGAACGCCCCAGCAAGGAGGAGGGCCTGGCCGCGGCGGAGCGGGTCACCGCGGCCGCGCCGAACCTGGGCGGCATCGTGGCGTTCGGCCTGCTCGGGTGCCTCGACTGGCCGCTCGCACAGAACCCGCTGCCCACCATCACCGGCGCCGGGTCACCGACGGTGCTCGTGGTCGGAACCGTCGGCGATCCTGCCACCCCGTACGAGTGGTCCGAGCAGATGACCGACGCGCTCGAGTCGGCGGTGCTGTTGACCTACGAGGGTGACGGCCACACGGCGTTCCTGCGCGGCGGCAGCTGCATCGAGACCGCGGTGGTGGACTACCTGGTCGACCTGGTCGTGCCTCCACCGGGAACCCGCTGCCCGGCCCAGGACTCCGATGCGGGATTCGACAGCATCCGCGACGAGGTGCTGTCGCAGTTCGCCGAGGCCGGTCTGCCCGAGGAGATCGCGAACTGCGTGGTCGACGGGATCATCGACGACCTCGGCGAGGAGGCGTTCAACCAGCTCGTCCTGAGCGGTGACCAGCGCGAGCTCGCACGACTCGTGACCGCTCAGGCGGTGCGCTGCGCTGCGGGCGGCGGCGGCTGAGCCGAGCCGAGCCGAGCCGACAGGCCGAGACGGTCGTGGTCATGTGCCGGACCGACTCCGCCGCGATCAGCTGAGCAGACTGGCCAGACCCCACACCGCCGCGACGGCGCCGATGGCGATCATGGCGATGGTGCGTGCCAGCGGCGGGCGCTGCGCGACGCCGTCCTCGTCGACCGACACGTCCGGACCCCGGGCGGACCCGTCGACCGGGCGCGGCGGCCGCAACAGCGCCAGCAGCGGCCCGATCACCAACGCCGCGCCGAAGGCCAGGACCATCCACGGCAGGAAGTCCTCGCCCAGGAACAGCTGGGCGTCGTCGCCCTGCTGTGCGAGCACCCACGATGCCGCACGACCCAGTTCCACAGCACCCATGTCGCTCCTCCAGATCCGTGCCGACGTCGCACCGCCTTTGCTGAGAATCAGCTCAGCGAACTTCCACGAGATGGTCAAGCTGGACCACCCGATGTCGATACCTCCACTGCCGGCGGTTTCGCCCCCGCCGGTGCAACACAGCCGGGGCACATGGAGCGGGGGATCACATTCTCCCTCCTACACAGCCTCCAGCGCTTCCCAGGTGCTGGCTGCCTCGTGGCCTCCGCTCCGCCCCGCGGCTGTGCACGATCGACCTCCACCACGATCGACCACCACCACGGCCGGCCCCCAGGGTCCGGCCGTCGCCGCGCCCGGCGACGGTACGGTGCAGGTCACGGCGCGATCCAGGATCGTCGGGTGGAAAGGTTTCACCGAACGTCGCAACGGGCCGATGGGAGAGCTGTGGCCAACACCCGTGCATCCGCGTTCGTGATCGGACTCCTCGGCGCCTGCGCCGGGGTGGTGGCCGTCGCCGTCTCCTCCCCGGCCATCGGCCTGATCGCCGGCGTGCTGGCGTTGGGAGCGGGGTCGCTCGCGCTGGCCGACAACAGCAACACCACCACCACCGACCTCGAGGCGCAACTGGCGTCGCACCGGGCCAACGAGGAGCAACTCCGCTCCGACCTGGCAACGCGTGACACACAGGTGGCAGCAGCCACCGCACGGGTCGGCGCGCTCGAGGCCGAGCTCGCGGCCGCCGCTCACGCGGCGACGGCGGCAACGGCCGATCACACCGACGAGCCGGGCCACGCTCAGCCCGACGACCTGGCCACGCTCACCGACCGGGACTCCCAGCTGTTCTCCGAGGCGTACTTCCGGGTGGCGCTCGATGCCCGCATCGCCTCGGCCCGGCGCCACCTTCGACCGGTCGCCATCGCGCTGATCGACATCTACGAGGGACTCGCCGGATCCGGAGCGGGCCCGGCCAACCCCGGCCGGGCGGCGGACTCGATCCGCGAGACCGTCCGCGACGCTGACACCGCCTGTCGCCTCGCGGACGGCACGTTCGCCATCATCTTGGAGGACACCCCCGAGAACGGAGCGGTGTGGACCGTTGAGCGGGTGCGCCGCAACCTGGTCAGCAGGTTCGGCAGTCACACCATGTGGGCCGGGGTCGCCTGCTACCCCGCGCATGCGTTCTCGAGCGACGAGCTGATGGAGCAGGCGCGACTGGCCCTCGTCTCGGCCAAGGAGTGGAAGCAGGACCGCATCGAGGTCGCCATCGCCGAGTGACGCCCGCGCTCCCGAGGGGGACCGAACTCGGGGCGCTGAGGCGTGCCCCGACACGCACTTCCGCCCCCGGTTCGCCGTCGGGGGACGGTGAGGACGGTCAGGGACCGAGTTCGGCACGGATCTCGTCGCCGTCGGCATCCGGGGCCCGGCCCGCCCACCGCACCCGTCCGGGCGTGGCCGACAGCCGGGCGACCACATCGGCCATGGGCACACCGTCAACGGTGGTGATCGACGCCCGCTCCCGGTAGTGCGGGTCGGCGAAGATGTCGGCCATGTCGTACACCGGCGCCGCGGCGGCGTGCACCCGTTCGAACTCGGCGAGGACCTCCGCGCCGGTGCGCTCGGCGATCCACGCGCCGAGACGTTCGTCGATCAGCTCGCGGTGCGCGACACGCCCCTCGAACCCGACGAAGCGGTCGTCGCCGTCCAGTCCGATCAGCTCCAGCACCCGTCGGGCGACCGACTCGGCGCTGGAGGACACCGCGATCCACGTGCCGTCGCTGCTGCGGTAGGTGTTGCGCGGCACCGTGTAGGGGATCCCGGCGCCCAGGCGCTCCTGGGTCTGGCCCAACAGCCCGTAGAGCGGCACCAGCGGCCCCATCAGCTGCAGCATCGACTCGATCAGATTGACGTCGACGACCTGGCCGGTGCCCGAGTGCACCGCCACCATCGTGGCGAACGCAGCGACCAGACCGGCGATCTCGTCGGTCAGGGCGATCGGCGGCAACAGCGGCTGGCCGTCGGGCTCGCCGTTGACCGCAGCGAACCCCGACAGTGCCTCGGCCTGGGTCGCGAACGCCGCCCGGTCGCGGTAGGGCCCGGTCTGGCCGAATCCGGTGACCCGGGTGACGACCAGACCCGGATTGGTCCGGTGCAGCACCTCGGGCGCCAGACCGAGACGTTCCAGGGTGCCGGGCCTGAAGTTCTCGACCAGCACGTCCGCGGTGTCGCAGAGCCGGCGCATCGTCGCCAGGTCCTCGGGGTCCTTCAGGTCGAGCTCGATCACCCGCTTGTTGCGGCCCAACAGCTTCCACCACAGCGACACGTCGTCGTCGGGCGTCCGCCAGCCGAGACCCCGTGCGGTGTCGCCACCGGGTCGCTCCACCTTGATGACGTCCGCGCCGAAGTCACCCAGGTACCGCGCGCAACCGGGCCCGGCGATGACCGTCGCCACGTCGATGACCCGCAGGTCACCGAGCGGGCCCGGCCCCACGCCGCTCATGCGCCCACGCCGCTCGTGTCGATCGCGAAGCAACGGTCCTGCAGACGTCCCAGCGCGTAGTCGGGATAGCCGCCGTCGAACATGCCGCGGGTGCGTTCGGTCCAGGCGAGCGCCGCGGGGGTCGAGATGCGCCGGTGCACCTGCAGGATCACCCCCTCGTACACCCGGTACTCCGCCCAGGTCCCGGGGAAGTCCTTCACGCACGCCACCTCCACGAACGGCACCCGGGGTGCGGTCGGAAGGTGGACGACCCGGTTGCGGTGGGTGTGGCCGGCGAAGTAGCCGACCAGGTCGCTGCGCCGGCCCATCACTCGAGCGAGCGCGTCGGTGTCGTCGGGCACGATCCCGAAGGTGTCATCCCGACGTGGACCGTCGTCCGGTGTCCACACGGGATGGTGGCCGAAGACCAGCACGGGCTGACCCGCCCGAGCGCCCAACTCGTCCAGCCAGTCCAGCTGATCGGCATCGAGGTGACCGTTCACGCGGCCGTCGCGCGACGTGTCGAGCAGCGCGATGGTCACTCCGTCCAGCTCGCGCTCCTGTGTCGGCCATGCCGCGACCGCGAGCCGGTGGTAGCTCTCGTGGTTGCCGCGCACGTGCAGCAGCCGATCACCGAACGCCGAGCCGTAGAGCTCGACGAACCGTTCGTACTCCTGCGGGGTGCCGTGCGAGGTGAGGTCGCCCTTGGCGACGACCAGATCGGGGTCGAGCGCCAGGATCTCCGAGATCGCTCCGTCGCTCATGGTCTCGGGGTAGGGCGGAGCGCCCGGCTCGACCGAGAACGTCGCCATCTCGTCGAGACCCTCGATGTGACCGGCCACCGTCTCGCCGAGGTGGACGTCGTTGACCGTGGCGATCCGCGACAACAGCTCGCCGCGGCGGGGCAGCGTGCGCACCGTCTCGCCGTCGACCTCCACCCACGTGTCGGGCGGCAACCCGTGGTACGTGCGGTGCTCCGCGCCGCGGAACACGACGGCCTCGTCGTCGGCCAGCGACATGATCTCGGGCGTCGGCATCCGGCTCACCGCACCCAGGCTACGGAGCGGTTCAGGGACGGACGCGTCGGGCGGGCACGGGGCGTGACCACCACCGGCCCGAGAAGCGCCATCGAGACACCGGCTCGCGCGACGGGCCCTGCTCGCCACCACCCGACATCAGCACCTGGGTCGCCGCGACGATCGCCACCGCCTCTTCGTCGGTGGGCTCGGGGCTGATCGCTCCGACCGAGGCACTCACAGCGGCATGTTCCCGTGCTTGCGGTTGGGGAGCTCCTCGCGCTTCGAGCGCAGCATCTCGAGCCCGGCGATCAGCTTCACCCGGGTCTCGGCCGGATCGATGACGTCGTCGACGTAGCCCCGGTCGGTCGCCTCCCAGGGGTTGAGGTGGTTCTCCTCGTAGATCTCGATCAGTTCGGCCCGCTTGGCGACCGGGTCATCCGCGTCGGTGATGTCGCGCCGGTTGACGATCTCGACCGCGCCCTGTGCGCCCATGACCGCGAGCTCGGCCGAGGGCCAGGCGAAGGCCAGGTCCGAGCCGATCGACTTGGAGTCCATCACCACGTACGCACCGCCGTAGGCCTTGCGGGTGATGACCGAGATGCGCGGCACGGTGGCCTCGCAGTAGGCGTAGAGCAGCTTGGCGCCGTGACGGATGATGCCGTTGTGCTCCTGGTCGACACCCGGCAGGAAACCGGGCACGTCGACGAAGGTCACGAGCGGGATGTTGAACGCATCGCAGGTGCGCACGAAGCGCGCCGCCTTGGACGACGACTCGATGTCGAGCACGCCGGCGTACATGGCGGGCTGGTTGCCGACGATGCCGACCGGGGAGCCGCCGAGGCGGGCGAACCCGCAGATGATGGAACCGGCCCAGGTGGCGGCGTACTCGAAGAAGTCGCCGTCGTCGCACACCGAGCGCACCACGTCACGCATGTCGTAGGGCTGGTTCGCCGAGTCGGGGATGATGTCGTAGAGCTCCTCGCAGCGCCGGTCCGACGGGTCGTCGGTGGGCTCGAAGGGCGACTCGTCCAGGTTGTTGGACGGCAGGAAGCCCAGCAGGTAGCGCACGTCGTCGAGGCATGCCTTGTCGTCGGGGGAGATGAACTGCGCGACGCCCGAGGTGCCGGTGTGCACACGCGCACCGCCCAGATCCTGCTGGGAGACCTCCTCGCCGGTCACCTGCTTCACCACGTCGGGGCCGGTGATGAACATGTAGGAGGTCTCGTCCACCATGAACACGAAGTCGGTCATGACGGGGCTGTAGACCGCGCCACCGGCGCAGGGGCCCATGATCACCGAGATCTGCGGGGTGACACCCGAGGCCTTGACGTTGCGGTAGAAGATGCCGCCGTAGCTGGCCAGCGAGACGACACCCTCCTGGATGCGGGCGCCGGCACCGTCGTTCAGCCCGATGACCGGGGCGCCGACCTTGAGCGCCAGGTCCATCAGCTTGTGGATCTTCTCGGCGAACACGCCGCCGAGGGCGCCGCCGTAGACGGTGAAGTCCTGGCTGAACACGAACACCTTGCGGCCGTCGACGGTGCCCCACCCGGTGATGACACCGTCGCCGTAGGGACGCTCGGGGAGTGCCTCGCCGGCCCGGTGCCGGGCGAGCATGTCGAGCTCGTGGAACGACCCCTCGTCGAGCAGGTGGTCGATGCGCTCACGGGCGAGCATCTTGCCCCGCTCGTGCTGACGTGCGATCGAACGTTCCGAACCCGGCGTCAGGGCCTGCTCACGGCGGCGGTGCAGGTCCTCGACCCGCTCGCGAATGGGGTGCTCCATGGGGGCGAACGGTACCCGTGGGTGCTCACGGCCCCCAAACCCCGCTCGGGCACGTCCCCGTCGAGGGTGGACGGCGGCCCCCGGCCCACCGCTACGGTCGTCGGGTGAGCACTCCCCGGCGACCGCGGATCGCGGTGTACTGCGCCTCCCGGCTCGGTGATGACCCCGCCTACGGCGCAGCAGCCACGACCGTCGGCGAGCTGCTGGGCGCGCAGGGCGCCGACGTGGTGTTCGGCGGCGCAGGGATGGGGCTGATGGGGCTGTTGGCCGATGCAGCGCTGGCCAGCGGCTGTCACGTGCTCGGTGTCCTGCCCGATCAGCTCGCGGAACGCGAGATCGCCCACGACGGGCTGTCCGAGCTGCGCCTGGTCGCCGACATCACCGTGCGCAAGCGGGTCATGTTCGATGCCGCCGATGCGGCACTCACCCTGCCCGGTGGGGTCGGCACCCTCGAGGAGCTGTTCGAGGTCCTCTCCTGGGCGTCGCTGGGCCTTCACCCCAAGCCGATCGGCCTGCTGAACGTGAACGGGTACTACGACCACCTGCTGGCCTTCGTCGACGAATCCGTCGCCCGCGGGCTCGCCAGACCGAGGGTCCGTGAACTGCTCGTCGACGACGACGATCCCGAACGGCTGATCGAGGGCCTGCTCCCCCGGCGGGTGTAGACACGTCGCGATGGAGCTCCCCGTGTCCACCCAGGTGCGCCCGATGTTGGCGAAGGCGGTCAAGGAGTTCCCCGAGGGGAACCTGCTGTACGAGCCCAAGTGGGACGGGTTCCGCTGCATCGTGTTCCGCGACGGGGACGAGGTCGAGCTCGCCAGCCGCAACCAGCGCCCCCTGGCCCGCTACTTCCCCGAGCTGCTCGAACCACTGCGCGACCAGCTGCCGCAACGATGCGTGGTCGACGGCGAGCTCGTCGTGCCGACGGCCCACGGACTCGACTTCGACCAGCTCGGCCAGCGCATCCACCCCGCCGCGTCGCGCGTCGAGATGCTGTCACGGGCCACGCCGGCGAGCTTCGTGGCGTTCGACCTGCTCGCGCTCGACGATCTCGATCTGCGCCCGCTACCGCTCTCGGCCCGCCGCGACACCTTGGAGCAGCTCCTCGGTCCGGCGCAGGCACCGATCCACCTCACACCTGCCTCGACCGATCCGGCGGTGGCCCGCGACTGGTTCGAGCGCTTCGAGGGGTCCGGATTCGACGGGGTCATGGCCAAGCCGCTGGACGGCACCTACGTCGAGGACCGCCGGGTGCAGTTCAAGGTCAAGCACCATCGCAGCGCCGACTGCGTGGTCGCCGGGTACCGGCTCCACAAGGAGGGCGGTGTGGGGTCGCTGCTGCTGGGGCTGTTCGACGACGGCGGACCCGGCGGCGGGTCGCCGCGGCTGCACCACGTGGGGGTCGCGAGCGGGTTCGCCGCCTCCCGACGGCGAACCCTGCAGGCCGAGCTGTCGGTGTTCGAGGACCGCGCGCTCGACGAGCACCCCTGGTTGACCGGTTCGACCGCCGGCGAGTCCGGGGAGGGCTCGGGGGCACCGGTCCGTCTGCCGGGGGCGGTGAGCCGCTGGAGCGCCGGGAAGGACTCCGAGTGGGTGCCGGTGCGCTGCGAGCTGACCGTCGAGGTGACCTACGAGAACGTGACCTCGGGCAGGTTCCGACACCCGGCGCGATTCCTTCGCTGGCGCCCCGACAAGCCACCGACGCGGTGCACCTACGACCAGATCGACCAGCCCCCGCCGCTGGAGTTCGACGAGATCTTCGTCGAGGCCCCGCGGACCGACTGACTCCGCTCGGCCACCGGGTGGAGGGTGGTCCTCGGTGTCGGACCCCCTCGGTACCGTGTCCGTCAGCCCGGCCAGAGGCCCGCAGGGGTGCGGGCACGGGGTTGGTCGACGGGAGCAGGAACCATGAGGATCATCCACACCAGCGACTGGCATCTCGGGCGTCGGTTCGGACCGATCTCGCTGCGGGCCGACCAGGAGGCTGTCGCCGACTGGCTCGTGGAGCTGGTCCAGGATCGCTCCGCAGAGCTGGTGGTGATCGCCGGGGACCTCTACGACCGGGCCATCGCCCCCGTGGAGGCGATCGAGCTGTTCCGTGACACCGTGCGCCGGGTGCGCTCGGCGGGCGCCGTCGTCGCGGCGATCACCGGCAACCACGACGGCGCCGACCGGGTGGCGTCCTATTCCGAGCTGTTGGACTCGAGCGGGTTCTACCTGCGCGGCGGCTACGAACGGGTCGGGCAGGTGATCACCCACGAGTTCTCCGATGGTCCACTCGACCTGGCCCTGCTGCCGTTCCTCGACCCGCAGGCCGCTCCGGACGAGTTCGGCGCCGACCGGCACGACCCCGACAGCGCCGACGACCCGGTGGAGCGGCGACGACGGCGCACCCACGAGTCGGTGCTGCAGACCGGTGCGGAGCTGGCACGGGGGCGCCTGGGCGCACCGCGGTCGCTCGCGGTGGCCCATGCCTACGTCACGGGCGCCACCGCGTCCGACTCGGAACGCCAGCTGGTCGTGGGCGGCACGGGCGAGGTGTCCTCGGCGGTCTTCCACGGCTTCTCGTACACCGCGTTGGGGCACCTGCACCGGCCCCAGTCCGCCGGCGCCGGGACGATCCGCTACTCGGGCACCCCGCTCGCCTATTCGTTCTCCGAGGAACACGACAAGTCGGTGGTCGTGCTCGACATGGCGCCCGACGGCACGGCCACGATCGAGCAGGTCCCGGTGGGCGTCGGCCGACGGGTGCGCACCGTCGAGGGCACCATGACGCACCTGCTCGAGTCCCGGGAGCTCGACGGTGCACGCGAGTGCTTCGTGCGCGCGATCGTGACCGACCGGGCCACGGTGCTCGACGCCCGGTCGACGCTCGCCGAACGATTCCCGCACATCGTCGAGGTTCGACTCATGCCGGACGGCAAGGACCCCGACGTGGGCGCCGCGCCGGTGGACGTCAGCGAGCTGGCGCCGATCGACGCCGCCCGTCAGTTCTGGGCGGCTGCCGAGGGGAGCGAGCCACCCGACGACATCGACGACGTCCTCGTGACGGCCACCGGCGCTGCCCTCGCAGGCGGCACCACATGAAGCCCCTGCACCTCCGGCTCCAGGCGTTCGGGTCGTTCGCCGGCGTCGAGGAGATCGACTTCGAGGCGCTCGCACCGCGAGGACTGTTCGTCGTCAGCGGCGACACGGGCACCGGGAAGACGACCGTGTTCGATGCCATGTGCTGGGCCCTCTACGGCACGATGCCGCTGAAGGAGTCCAAGGGCGTCCGCTCCGACCACGTGCCCT
This sequence comes from uncultured Microthrixaceae bacterium, assembly GCA_963714875.1. Taxonomy (GTDB): domain Bacteria; phylum Actinomycetota; class Acidimicrobiia; order Acidimicrobiales; family Microtrichaceae; genus JBAOHV01. Next base: position 61,929 of record CAVQQI010000003.1, read on the forward strand.
CTGAGACGCGCACAGAGGTGACGCTCACCTTCGAGTGCGGCGGCGAGCGCTACGTCGTGACGCGCAACCCCGAGCAGCGACGGCCTGCGAAGCGGGGCTCGGGGTTCGCCGATGAGCCGGCGGGTGCGCACCTGGCCCGGCTCACCGCGACCGGCACCGAGCACCTGGCCTCTTCCGCCACCGACACGTCCGCTGCGTGCGCCGAGCTGATCGGACTGGATGCAACGCAGTTCCAGCGAGTGATCCTGCTGCCCCAGGGCGAGTTCTCGAAGTTCCTCCTCGCCGGCACCAGCGAGCGCGAGTTGCTGCTCAGCCAGCTCTTCGGCGCCGGGGTCTTCGACGACATCGTCGAGCAACTGAAGTCCGAGGCCGACGCGTGCCGTCGGGAGCTGGGTGACACCGACACCAGGATCGACGAGCGCCTCGGCCATGCGCGCAACGAGATCCTGAAGGTTGCCCGAGCGCTGGGTGTCGAACCCGCCGACGGCCTTGCGGACGCGGACCGGGCAGCGCTCGACGGACACCTCGAGTCGTTGGACCCGCCGCTGCAGCTGCTGCGACGACACACCGAGCAGCTGCGGATCGGGTCGAGCGCCGCCACCGGCGCCCTGGCCGAGGCCGAAGAGCTCCATCGGCGATTCGACCAGGCGGCACGGCATCGCCAGCGCCTGGCCGACCTCGACGCGCAACTCGCGGCCATCACCGAGCGTCTCGCCGCAGCCGACGCCGCTGCTGCTGCTCGCCCGGTGGTCGATGCAGCAGACGCGCACCGGTCCGCGGTGCAGCTCGCTGCCGACGCCGCCGCTCGACGTACCGATGCGCTCGACGCACTGGCCCGCGCGCTGGCCGAGCTCGGGGTCGACCTGGACGTCGGCACCGCGACCGTCACCAGCATCCAGGCGACGATCGAGGAGCAGCGCCGCTCCCACGCCTCGCAGCGCGAGGTGTTGCGCGTCCTCGGCGCGGCGCGGCAGCAGCTGGCCGAGGCACAGCGCGCCCAGCAGTCGCTGCTCGAGCAGCGCACCACGACCTCTGCACTTCGGTCGACCGCCGAGCAGCGCCGCCAGCAGATCGAGACCGAGCTGCCCGGGCTCGCCGAGCGAGCCGGCGCCGCTGATCATCTGCGTGCGGCGCTCCAGGAGCTCGAGGCCCAGATCCGCTTGCGACAGGAGCTCGACGAGCTGCTCGACACCCAGGCCACAGCGCTGTCGACCCTGGGCGGAGCGACTGCTGAGCACCAGCGGCTCCTCGGGGAGTTCGTCGCCACGCAGGCGCCACGCCTGGCCCAGACACTCGAGAACGGCGAACCCTGCCCCGTCTGTGGCGCAGTCGAACATCCCAGCCCGGCGACCACCGGCGGCGGCGCCACCGTCGGCTTCGACGACGTCGAGCGGGCCAGCGCCGCCCGGGACGCCGCCACCCAGCGGGTGCAGGAGCACCAGACCGCTCTGGCAGCGCTGCGGTCGCGCCTCGGCGACGTCGCCGACGCGACCCCCGAAGAGCTGCAGCGGCGACGGTCATCGAGCGCCGCGCAGCTCGCCGACGCCAACGCCGCCGCGGACCGACTCGCGCAACTCGAGCGAGACCTGGAGGAGGTCACCTCGGATCTGCAGCAGCACAGCGACACCCTCGCCAAGCTGTCGGAGCGGACCGCTCGTGCCGCCACCGAGCTGGACGATGCCACCGCTGCGGCAACCAGCGCCGAGCAGGACGCCGCGGAGATCGACCCAGGCCGCGTCGAGCGGACCGCGGCGCTGCTCGAGCAGCTCGGCGTCGCCGGCACGGGTCTCGAGGAGCTGTTCAACGCCCACACCGCAGCTGCGTCGACAGCGACCACGTGGGAGCAGCAACTCGCGACGAAGCTGGCCAGCAGCGCCTTCGACTCCGTGGACGACGCCCGCGCAGCCCACCTCAGCACCGATGACGAAGCAGCGCACCGCGAGGCGGCGCGCCAGCACACCTCCGCGCGCACCGAGTCGACCGGGGCGCTGCAGGCCCTGGCCGAGCAGGGCATCCCCGACGAGCCTCCCGACATCACCGCCGCGGCTGCCGCAGCTGCGGCGGCCACCGAGGAGCATCGGGCAGCGTCGCACCAGCTGATGGCAGCAGACTCCGCTCGAACTGCTGTCATCGAGGCGCTGGGCCACCACGACCAGCTGGTGACCGACTCGGGCGACCTCCGGGACCGGGCGCAGCTGGTCCAGCGTGTGTTCCAGGTCTGCCACAACGGCGGTGCCGGCGCACGCATGTCGCTGAAACGGTGGGTGCTGACCCGCGAGCTCGACCGGGTGACGGCCGCTGCGAACGTCCACCTGCACCGAATGACCGCGCAGCGCTACACCCTGCGACGGGCCCAGGAACAGGGCGACGGGCGCCGCTCGTTCGGCCTCGACCTGGACGTGATCGATGCACAGACCGGTCGGCCCCGCTCGACGCGCTCGCTGTCGGGTGGCGAGCAGTTCCAAGCCTCACTGTCGTTGGCGCTCGGACTGGCCGACGTGGTCAGCCACGGCGGCAACTCCAGCGGCAAGCGCTTCGAGGCGCTCTTCGTCGACGAGGGCTTCGGGTCGTTGTCGGCCCAGGCGCTCGACGACGCGATCGAGACCCTGCACCAGTTGCACGCCGCTGGTCGCATGGTCGGCGCCATCACCCACGTCGAGGCCATGAAGCAGCAGCTCCACGTGGGGATCGAGGTCCGCCGGCGTGACGACGGGCAGGGCTCGACGCTCGTCGTGCACCCCTGAGCGACGGAGCCGCTCACTGCCACAGGCGCGACTGCAGCCCCGAGGCACGCACGACCGGCCGTTCGATCGCGGCGGTCAGCGCTGCCTCTGAGCCGAGGACCGTCACCCGCTCGCGCCCCCTGGTGATGCCGGTGTAGAGCAACTCGTTGGTCAGCGCACGCGAGGAAGCCGCCGGCAGGGACACCACGGCGTGGTCGAACTCCGACCCCTGGCTCTTGTGGATCGTCATCGCCCACCATGTGTCGAGCGACTCCAGCTGGGAGGTCGGGATCCACCGGAACCCGCCGTCGGTCGCTGCGGACATCACCGCGACCGCAGCGACCCCGTCGTGCTCTGCGACGATGCCGACGTCGCCGTTGAACACACCGGTGACGTAGTCGTTGCGGGTGACCATGACGGGGCGCCCGCCGTACCAGGGCTGGTCGGTGCGCACACCCCGCACCGCCCGGGCCACCCGCCGTTCGATCTCCCGGGTCCATCCGTGGGAGCCGGTCGCGCCGTAGCGCGAGCCGCAGAGCACCTTGAGCCGATGCGCGGCGGCCAGCGCGGCGGCAGCGTCGCCGGCGCGGGCGTGGCGCACGGCCTCGACCGCCTCGGCCACGACGACGGACCGCAACTCCTCGACCGCCGCGGGGTCGTCGGGGTCGACCAGCGACACCTCGGCAGCAGAGGGGTCGCGCAACACCTGCAGCGCACCGGCGGTGTCGCCCGCACGCACCGCGTCGGCCAGCGCGGCGATGGACGAGTCGGCGCCGAAGCGGCGGGTTCGTCGGAGCACGACGATCGAGTCGGTGAGCGGACCAGGGGCCGCATCGGGCCGACGGGCGACGGGGCCGACGATGTCGCTGAGCACTGCGCCGGCCTCGACGCTCGCCAGCTGGAACGGGTCGCCGACCAGCACGAGCTGGGCGGTCGGTCGGAGCGCGTCGAGCAGCTTGCCCATCATCGGCAGGTCGACCATGGACGTCTCGTCGACCACCACCAGATCCTGTGGCAGGGGGTCGGACGCGTCGTGGCGGAACCGGATGCCGTCGCGGTACCCGAGGAGTCGATGCAGCGTCTGCGCCTCGACCCCCAGCAACTGGCGCCGCAACGTGCTCCGGCATGCCGTCACCGACGACGGCGCGACCCACCGCCTGGTGCACCGCTTCGGTCATCCTGGCTGCTGCTTTGCCGGTGGGGGCGCACAAGGCCACATCCAGCGAGCGGCCTCGCGCCGCAGCGACCTCGAGCGCGCCGGCCAGCAGGCGCGCCACGGTGTAGGTCTTGCCGGTGCCGGGGCCGCCCACCAGCACCGTCAGTCGACGCTGCATCGCCACGTCCGCTGCCCGACGCTGCAGATCGGGGCCGTCGGCGTCGCCACCCGCTCGAGCAGGGCCGAAGTAGCGGGCCAGGGCGTCGTCGACCAGACCCTGATCGGGAGCGTCGAGCGTCTGGGCCGCCAGCGCGAGCAAGCGGTCGCCGATGCGTCGCTCGTAGCGCCAGTAGCGCTCCAGGTACACCCGTCGACCGTCGAACACCAGGGGCGTCGGCGCCCCGCCGGGAACCGAACCACTCGCTGTCGGATCCGATCCGGGTGCCGGTGCGTCCGAGCCCGCGTCACGAACCGTGACCGCCGGCGACGCCGCCAGCGCCGCCGCCCAGTGCTGCGGGTCCGGCCACGGCAGGGCCTCCAGTGCTGCGGCGTCCGCCTCTGCGGCGTCGACCGAGGAGGCGACCTGATCGAGCACCACGCAGACGTTGCCGAGTGCCAGCGCCCGCACACACAGCGCCGCTGCCAGCACCGCCTCGTCGCCGGCGCCGGGGACTCGACGGGCCACCAGCGCGGCGGTCTGCACGTCCGCCTCGCCGAGCAGTCCCACCGCGACGAACGGTGACAGACAGGCGGCGTCCGGCGGAACAGCGGGTGTGCGGTGCGTGGCGATCATCATGGGGTCACCATCGACGAGCGACCGTCGAGCAGGTCGGATGCAGCGACGACCAGCGATGCCGGCGGATGCCACTCGAACAGGCCCAGCGGCACCCCGTCGACGATCGGGGTGTCCGCGCCGACCATGCCGCGCACGAACAGGTAGCCGACACCGCCCAGGTGCACCGAAGGGTTGTAGTCCGCAAGCCGCCACCGCAGGTAGCGGTGCAGCGCCACGCAGTACAGCAGCGCCTGGAGCGGGTAGTCGGCTTCGGCCATGGCGTGCGCGAGGTGGCGCGGGTCGAACAGGTCGGCGGTGGGCGCCTGTTGCCCGCCGACCAGGCGGTTGGTCTTGTAGTCGCACACCACGAAGCGGTCGATGCCGTCAGGGTGGCGCACCCTGGCCACCAGGTCGATCGACCCGGTGAGGTGCCCCGCGAGCGTGGCGTCGAACGGTCCTGTGGCGAGTCGGTCGGCCCACGGGCGAAGCGGGTCGCCGGGCTGCAGGTGCTCGACCATGAGCCGGCCCAGCTCGGCGTCGGTCGCGCTGCGCCCCGCCCGGCCCAGCGTCAGGTCGAACTCCAGCTCGTCGAGCCGGTCGGCCGGCGGGAGCTGACGCAACGATCGGCCGGCGAACATCGCCCCGAGCGGCGTGTGCAGCACGGCGTCGAGTCCGTCGACCAGGACGTCGGCGTCGACCGGCCACGGGTTCCACTGCAGGCGCTCCGCCACCGCGACGGTCAGATCCGAGCGCAGGTCGTCCGAGGTGAAGTCGACCCGCTCCAACACGCCGTGGACCAGGTTGCCGAATCCGGCACCACCGCTGATCGCACCCAGTGGCAGCCCGGCGCCCAGCGCGGCCACCACGTCCTGCGGCTGGTCCACGTCGTGCTCGTCGCCGGCACCGGCGTCGCCGAGCGACGAATCGGTCGGGTCGAGCGCTGCAGCGCCCGTCGCGCCACCGACGTCGCCGGCACTGGGGGTTGGGCCGTGCGCGGCGCGCGAGGAGATGGAGGTGAAGGACCAGCGAGCGCTGCTGCGATCGATGTGCCGCGAGAGCACCGCGGCAGCCAGGGGCTCCGTGTCGTCGTCGCCCCGGGTCCCCCTCCAAGGGGTCTGGTCGCGTCCCGGGTCGTCGACCAGACGTACCGTCAGGTTCCCTGCGGCCGCCTCGACCAGAGGTTGTAGCGCCGCGACGGCCGCCTCGCCCCGCGGCACGTCGACGGTGTCGCCGCCGAACTCCACGGGATCGATGCGGCCGTGCCCGTCGCGGGCGAACAACACCCGGGCCAGCCCGGTGGCGCCGGCCTTGGCACGTGGCAACCACCACACGGCGGTGTGGTGCCGGGCCCGTGTCAGCGCGACGTACAACACGCGCAGGTTCGTGCCCACGGCCTCTTCCGCTGCCGCTGCGGAGTGTGCAGCGGCCTCGGCAGGATCGCCCCATGGCGCCTTGCGGGCGACGTCGATCATCCGGCGGCCGGTCCGATCGTCCCACCACACCAGGTCGTCGGTCGTCGCGGCCCGTGGCTGCCACAGCGACGCACAACAGACCACCGGGAACTCCAGGCCCTTCGCGACGAAGGTGGTCATGATCTGCACCGCAGCGGAGTCGGACTCGACCCGACGGGCGGCCAGATCGGCTTCCGGATCTCCGTCGTCGCTGCCGGCGGAGAGCTGCTCGAAACGGGCGAGCAGCGCAGCAGGGCTCGGGCGACGGCCGCCGACCAGCACGAGCAGCTCCGCGACGTGGTCGAGGTCGGTCATGGAACGGTCGCCGTCGGAACGCTCCAGGACGCGCGCAGCAACGCCGGTCTCGGCGCGCACACGACCCACGAACGCCGCCACGCCGTGTGAGGAGAGGTGGGTTCCCCAGTCGTGCAGCTGCTGCTGGATGGCAGCGAGCTCCTGCTCGCTCGCGGTCACCGTGCGCTCGGCGTCCCAGCCGATGAACCACGACAACGCCACGGCACGGGCGCGGCGGGCGTCCGCGGGCCGTTCGACCGCCGCCAGCAGCCGGTGCCACTCGCTGGCGGCCTCGGAGCCCAGCACGTCACCGCCGCGGGCGATCACGGCGGGGATCCCGAGCCGACCGAGTGCGGCCTGGACCTGGAGCGCCTCTCGGTTGGCGGCCACGAGCACCGCGACATCGTCGGGCAGCAGCGGGCGCGGCAGTCCGGTCTCCTTGTGGGGGATCTCCGCGGAATCGAGCAGGTCGCGCAGGTAGCCGGCCAGGTCCCGGAACACCGCTGCGTCGCCGGCGGCGAGCACGAAGTCGCCCTTCTTCGACAGCGGAAGTCGGGGGCCGTCCATCAGACGCAGCTCCACGGCGGGGATCGTCGAGCCGTTGCGGTGACGGATGGAGCGCCCCTCGTGACCCGGCGCGTGGTCGACCGGGTGGAAGCCGATCCCGTTCGCTCCGAACGTGACGCCGTCGAGCAACACCTGGTTCGCGTGCAGCACACCGGGGTCGGACCGCCAGTTCGTGCCGAGGTTGCGTCGCTCGGTGTCGGGCCGGTGCGCAGCGTGCAGGTAGGTGTGCACGTTGGCCCCCCGGAAGGCGTAGATCGCCTGCTTCGGGTCGCCCACCAGCACGAGGTGCGGTCCGGCGTCGTGGCCGCCGTCCCCGTGCGGGTCCGCGGGCCGGGCGCCGCCGGACGGGGGCGAGATCGCGCCGACGACCGCGTCGAAGATCTCCCATTGGACCGGGTCGGTGTCCTGGAACTCGTCGATGAGCACGACCTGGTACCTGGCGCGCAGCGAGTGGCGAGCAGCCTCGCCGGAGTGTTCATCCACCACGGCGTCGCGGAGGCGCACCAGGAGATCGTCGAAGGACTGGGAGCCGGCGGCGCGACGGCGACGCGCGACCTCGTCGATGACGTCGTCGACCAGCCGGCGACGCAGCGCTGCGGCCGGGCTGGACGCCGCCGGATCCGGGCCCGGGAGCAGCGCTGCGCCGGGGTTGCCCATCGCCAGCCGGGCCATCGCGACGAGCTCTCCGAGTGGCGGGACATCCTCGGGCGGATGGTGCTCCTGGACCGCCTCGGCGACGAGGATGTCGGTGGCGACCTGGGTCACCAGCGCCATGGTGTCGTCGACGAGCGCTGCGTCCGGGTCGACCCCGAGTGCGGACCCCAGCGTTCCCAGCACCTGCTGGGCGAATCCGTGGATCGTGGTGATGGTGGCGGAACCGAAGTCGGTGAGGGCTGCCTCGACCCGGGCGAGACGCTGCTGGCGATCGCTGCCCCACACCCGGAGCGACACCGGCTCCACCGGAGGCTCGTCGGCGACGAGGAGCTTGGCGAAGTCGACCAACCTGGCACGGACCCGATCCTTCAGCTCGGCCGCGGCAGCGCGGGTGAAGGTGACGATCAGGACCTCGCCGACGGGCACGCCGGCCTCGACGATGTAGCGCGCCGCGAGCGTGGACAAGGCATAGGTCTTGCCGGTGCCGGCACTGGCTTCGATGGCAAGTCGACCACGGGGCAGCGGGTCGTGGAGCTGGAACGTGCGAACGGGGCCGACCGGGTCCGGGCTCATCGGATGCTGGCTCCGGGGTCGAGGGCGTCCTCGGGATCCACGTCACGACGCGACTCGTCGTAGGTGTCCCAGAGCAGGTGGGCGTAGCGCATCACGCGGGTGTCACCGGGGCCGTCCGGGTCCCACGGCCGACACGGCATGTCGCGGAGCTCCTCGAGCTCGGCGCCGCCGGTGACCGCGTGGTTCCAGACGTCGTCGCGCTCGCCGGTGCCCACGAAGGGTGTCCAGGAGTCTGCAGCGTTCTCTCCCCGGTGCAGCGCCCGCGAGGTGTCGGTGAACAGCGGGAGCGGCTCGCGGCGCCCGCGGCGCCACAGGTCGATGACCATGCGGAGCGCGTCGAGAGCCCGCTCCCGGCGCTCCTCGTCGGTCGCTCCCGACACCTGCAACCGCTCGAGGTGCACTGCAGCGGTGCTGCGTGTCGGACGCGTCACCATCGTGGCGCACCACGGCGTGGCCGGATCCTGCGCCGTGAGCGCGAGCACCTCCAGCCAGGGTCCGAGCACACGCTTCTCGGACCACTTCGAGTAGGTCGCCGTCAGCGGGCCGGGCTCGTGGCCGCCGTCGTCCCGAACTGATCCGACGAGCCGCTCACCGCCCGGAAGCGTGAGGTCGATCGGCACCTGCTGGGGCACCGGGCCGATCAGACCGAGCGCCTCGAGCTGATCGACGAGCGGCTGACACTGCGACGTCGCCGTGGCCAGCACCGGAGCGGAGAGCCTGCCGGGGGGCAGGCTCCCCCGGGCCAGCATGCGGTGTTCGAAGGTGTCGAGCTCGCGGCCGTCGCGCAGGTGTGCCAGGAGCTCGTCGCCGATCGACCAGCTCTCGAGTGCGTCGAGCTCGAGCAGGAGTGGACGACCGACCGCAGCGCGGGCCACACCATCTGCGCCCTGGGTCAGCGCCGCCTTCACCTCGCCGTCGCGTCCTGGCGGATCGGGCAACTGGACCCCGAGGCGACGGCGGAGGAAGTGGCGCACGGGGTGGGTGAGGAAGTCGCGGAGCTCCTCGAGCTCGACCACACGGAGCTCCTCGTCCACGAGCGGCGTCGCCAGGAACGGCGCGGCCGGCGATGCTGCGGCCCGGCGCCCGGCACCGGACAGCGCGATCGGGTCGAAGCTCCACGGAGCCTCGGTCACCGCGGTTGATTCGATGCCGCCCGCGGTGAAGTTCCGACGGTCGTAGCACTGGCGTGGGTGCTCGACGCTGATCAGCTGCATCGCTCGCTTGGCGACCTGCGGGTCCAGCGTGGCCGACAGCGTCTCTGCGAGCTCGGCCACGACGACCGCCGGCGGCAACGGCTGGTTGGTCACGACGCTGTGACCAGTCCTGGTGATGATCAGGTTCGACCCGGCGCACAGCACTGCGTCGAGCACGGCGTGGCGCGTCTCGGCCCGTCGGTCAAGATCTCCCACCGCCGGCACCGTCGCGATCAGGTCGTCGCCATCGGGGGCCGGGACCGAGAAGGCCGCTTCGTCCAGACCGAGGATGCACACGACCTTGTACGGCAGACCGCGCAGCGGCGTGAGTGAGGTCACCGTGATGCCACCGCGGAAGAAGTTCGCCCGTCCGGCGTCTCGTTGCAGCCGGCTGCCGAGCACCGCTCGCAGATCGGCGAGGGTGACCTGCACCCCGCATGCGACGTCGTCGATCGTGGCGGCGTCGCCGATCGACTCGAGGACCGCGTTCAGCTGCGCCTGTTGCCACGGAGCATCGGCGGGCGCCGCGAAGATGGCACCGGCAGCGTCGTGCAGGAGCTCCAACCAGCCGCTGACCGGCCGGGGGCGACGGGACTCCTCGACCAGCGCTGACAGGCGACCGAGCAGATCGGCGAGTCGGCCGGCCACGCGCACTCCAGCACCCTCGACGTCGATCGGGAGCACCCCGTCGAGTCCCGACGACGAGGGATCGTCGGTGAGCATCACACCCAGCAGCAGCCGATCGATCGCGCTCGCCCAGGTCCCGGCGACATGAACTCGCGGTACCCCCCATTCCTCGCGGTGTGCCCCGTCCAGACCCCACCGGACGTTCGCCTGGCGCACCCAGTCGGCGATCATCGCCAGCTCCGAGTCGTCGAACCCGTACCGCTCGCGGACCGGTGCCTGACCGATGAAGTCGAGCACGGCGGCATCCGAGCACCGGCTGTCGAGCAGCTCCACCAGCGAGCCGAGCGCGGCGACCATGGGCACCGCCGACCCCAGTGAGCGGTCGGTGATGCGGTATCGCAGTGCGGGCGCCGACCCGGCCGCGACGAGGTCCCGGTCGCGCTCGCCGGCGCTCGGGCCCCACACGGACTCGATGATCGGCGCGCACTGCTCCAGGGCGGGGCTCATGACCACGATGTCGTCCTCGTCCAGCGATGCGTCCCCTTCGAGGAGGTGCAGGAGCTGGTCACGCAGCACCTCGACCTGGCGGGCCATGCCGTGACAGCTGTGGATGCGGATCGAGCGGTCGGACGGGTCGGGGGAGAACGTCGCAGCGGGCGGGCGGTCGGCCCGCAGGTCGCGCTGGACCTTGGCGAGCAGGGTGGGCCGGGTCGTCGGATGTGCCGCAGCGGGTGGGTCGGCTCCCGTGGACGGGTCGGCGGCAGCGGCGTTGATGCGGTCGCCGAGCAGGATGAGCGTCTCTCGTGACGATCGGGCCCACGATCGCAGCAGCGGGTGCGCCACCGACCGCGACGACTCGTCCTCGCTGCGGCGCAGCACGGCACCGCCAGCGGCGCGTCGGCCGGGAACCCGACCCAGGACCGAGCGGACCATCTCCAACGACGGCTGGGGGACGAACAGGTGCACGTCGCGCTGCGTGCCGAGCGCGTCGAGCAGGTCGATGAACGGCGAACCGCCCGGGATCGAGGTGAGGCCGAACAGCGACACGCGTTCGGGGATGGCGGCGGGACACTGGCCGGAGCGCACCGCCTCGAGACGATCGGTGCGGACCTGTACCGGGCTGGGGCGGCCGATGTGGTCGCACACCGCTCGCCACAGGTGGGGTTGCCAGGCAACACGGTCGGCCAGCTCGAACCCCCACGAGTCGACGGAGCGACCCTGCTCCCATGAGCGGACCATCAGGGGACGGTGCATGAGATACCGATCGAAGAGGTCGGCCAGCCGACGGGCGCGACCCACTGCGGTCGCCCCCTGCACCGCGCGGGTGACCGGGGCCAGCGCAGGATCGGTCCGGCGCTGCTCGAGGACCTGGAGCAGCACCCAGGTGAGGTGCTCGACGTCCCACGGGTCGCCGACGCGCTCGTCGGGGCGCTCGGCCAGCACGCGACGGGTGAACCTGCCCGGGTAGAGCAGGTCCAGGTTCGCGGCGATCCCGTCGGTGGCGACGCCCGCGTCGGGACGGGTCGGGTCGACCGGAGGCGGAGCGCTCGCACCGAGTCGACGGGCGAGCTGGAGCCGCAGCCACCGGTCGACCCCTGCGGAGGGCACCACGATCCACTCGGGCGCCATCGGATCCTCGGGCGGCTCGGCCAGCACGCCCGCCAGCTGTGACGCCAGCCCGCTCAGTTCCTCACCCACCACCACCCGGAGCACGGACGGACCATAGCGACCACGAGTGACAACGGAGCCGACGGTGTCCCGCTCGTGGCGCGCGGACGCCGACCGACATCTGAACCATCGCTGTCACCCGATGTGGGTGATGATCCCGCCGGTCACCCCGCCGTAGCGTCGCTCCGACACTCCATACGAGGAGCCCACATGCCCGACCTGATCACCATCGGTGGCGCCGTCACCATCACGGCGACGACCCCGGACAGCGTGGACCTCCGTGTCCGGGGCACAGCCCCGAGAACCTCGCCGAAACGCGACGACCGGGCCGAGATCCGAGGATCTGTGCACCACCAGGGCGGCTGAACCCGTGAGCAGCGACACGGCCGCCGCCCACACCCCGAGCCGCGGCGGTGACGGTCGCCGTCGTCTCCCCGTGTTGGAGGGAGTGCTCCCCCTCGATCGTCGACGCATCCCCACCGACCTGTTGGCCGGCACCACGCTGGCCGCGTTGGGGATACCCGAGGTGATGGGCTACGCCAAGATCGCAGGGATGCCCGTGGTCACCGGGCTGTACACGATCCTCATCCCGATCGCGATCTTCGCCGTCCTGGGCTCGTCGAAGCACCTCGTCGTCGGCGCGGACTCGGCCACGGCGGCGATCCTCGCCGCCGGGCTGGCGCCGCTCGCCGCCGCCGGTTCGGACGAGTACGTGGCACTGGCCGCTGGCGTGGCGATCATCACCGGCGCGGTGCTGGTGGTGGCCCGCGTCGTTCGACTGGGCTTCCTCGCCGACTTCCTCTCACGCAGCGTCCTGATCGGCTTCCTCACCGGCGTCGGCATCCAGGTCGCGATGGGCCAGGTCAGCGGCATGCTCGGCGTGTCGGCCGGCACCGGCGGCACGGTCGAGAAGTTCGTGACCACGTTGTCGAACATCGGCGACACGAACACCACCACCCTCGTGGTGTCGCTGGGCGTGCTGGTCGTCATCCTCGGCTGCAAGCGGCTCGACAAGCGAATCCCCGGCGCTCTGATCGCCGTGGTGGGGGCGATCGTCGTCAGCTGGTACCTGGACCTGTCCGCTGACGGAGTGACCACGCTGGGACCCGTGCCCGGAGGGCTGCCGTCGGTCGGCCTGCCCGACGTCGGCGCCGGCGACCTCCCGACGCTGCTCGGCACCGTCGGAGCGATCGTGCTGGTGATCCTCGCCCAGAGCGCCGCCACCTCCCGGGCCTACGCAGCGAAGTACCAGGAGCGATTCTCGGAGAACACCGATCTGGTGGGCCTCGGGGCCGCCAACGCGGCGGCGGGTCTGACCGGCACGTTCGTCGTCAACGGCAGTCCGACCAAGACCCAGATGGTCGATACGGCGGGCGGCCGTTCCCAGCTCGCACAGCTGACAACGGCGGCGGTCGTGCTGGTGGTGTTGTTGTTCCTGACCAAGCCGTTGCAGTACATGCCCAACGCCGTGCTGGCGGCGGTGGTGTTCCTGATCGGCGTCGAACTCGTCGACGTCGCCGGCATGAAGGGCATCTGGCGGGTCCGGAAGGACGAGTTCACGATCGCCGCGGTCACTGCCGCGCTCGTGGTCGTCGTCGGTGTGGAACAGGGCGTCGTGCTCGCCATCGTGCTGTCGATCCTCGACTACGTCCGGCGCGGGTACCGGCCGTCACGGGACCTGGTCGTCCAGGGTCCCGGTGGCCACTTCCACGGCGGCCCGCTCGACAGCGACGCCGCGGTCCGGCCAGGACTCCTCGTCTACCGCTTCGGCGCCGACCTGTTCTACGCGAACGCCAACGGCTTCTCGGAGGACGTCCTGGCGCTCGCAGCCCGCGAGGGCGTTCGATGGATCTGCGTCGACGCGGCGGCGATCAGCGACGTCGACTACTCGGGATGGAAGACGCTCGTGGAGCTGCACGATGAGCTGCACGGGCGTGGTGTCCGGTTGGTGCTGGCCGACGTCACCGCAGACGTGCGCGCCGAGCTCGAACGGTACGGGGTGCTCACCCAGCTCGGCGTCGATTCGGTGTTCCGCTCGGTCGGCGACTCGGTCGATGCGTTCGACGCACTACCGACCGGGGACGGCCCACCCGCTGCGGGTGGCACCAAGGGCTGACGGCGCCCGCCGACGCGTCGAAGCCCGCCACGTCAGCCGCGCCACCGACGCCAGCGGTCCGGATGCTGGAGCCGGGCGACCCACAGGTCCTCGGCGGGCCATCGGCGGGCCCACTCGGGTGTGACGATGTCGTAGTACTCGGGAGCGCGTGCGTCGTCGTCAGCGAAGAGCTCGTGGAGCGCCTCGACGACGAAGCCCGCCCTGCGCAGCTCCCGTATCCAGTCACCGTGCGCAGGGTGGTGCTCGATCCCGGCACCGGGCCACTCGACCCGGCGAAGTGAACGCTGGGTGCGCAGCAGCTGATCGCCGGCGACACCGCCGTCCTCGGGGACGCACATCCCGGCGAGCACGCTGTTGGTGAGGAACACCAGACGGCCACCGTCGCGCAGCAGTCGAGCGGCCTCGCTCAGCCATCGCTCGGGGCGGCACCAGGGAGCGGCGCCGTACTCGCTCACCACCAGATCGAACGTCGCGGACCGCAGTGGTACCTGCTCGGCGGTCGCTTCGATGAGCGGAAAGGTCGGTCCGATCCGCTCCTGGCAGCTGCGTGCGGACCGAAGTTGGTGCGGACTGAGGTCCACGGCGACCGTGCGTGCCCCCGCCGACGCAAGCTGGGCCGACAGGTACGCGGTCCCGCACCCGAGCTCCAGCACGTCGCGACCGTCCACCTCGCCGAGCACGCCGAGGCGACGCTCGGGGATGCGGAACAGGCCCCACTCCAACCGGGGGGCGGTCCAACGCCGCTCGGCGTCGGCATCGGTGAACTGCTCGCTGATCCGTGCCCAGAGATCACGGTTGCGGCGGAGTCGGCCGACGGCCGCGGAGCTATCCCCGTCAGTCACGGGCCATGGCGTCGATGGCCACCACGACCGAGAGGATGAGCGGGATGTCGGCGCCCGACCGCACCTCGACGCCGTAGGTGTCGCGCACGCGGAACCACTTCTTGGAGACCTGGGCGATGGTGGCGCCGGACTGCTCGATCTCGTACTCATGATCGACGATGTTGCCGTGGACCTTCAGGTCGTCGGCACCGTCGACCTCGACGTGGAACCGGTCCCGGATACCGACGAGCGCCTTCTTGACCGTGGCCGAACGACCGCCGAGGTCGATGGTCATCGTGTCCCGGACGTGGAGCGCGCGCTCCTTGATCTTCGCGACCTGGTGACCCGACATGTCCTCGAGCACGAACGTGTCGCGCAGCCGAGCGGCCTTGCCGTTGGCCTTGTACACACGGTTGCCATCGCCGTCCTCGATCCACGAGTCATCGCCGATCGAGACGAGCTCCTCCCGCATCTGGAAGCGGATCGCGCCGGATCTCTCGTCGTGTCGGTGACGAAGGCCCATGGGGTTCTCCTCGGGTTGGGTGACAGGGAGGACGATCAGTCGATGCCGAACCAGGCAGCGACCTTCTGCTCGTGGTTCGCGTAGCCGTCGCCCGAGACGTCGACGACGACCTTGTCGATCGTGCCACCCGTGAAGGGGAAGGGTGCGGAGTACTCGGGCGTCACCGCGGACGCGCTGTCCCGGCCGACGCAGATCCCGTCGCCCGTCAGACAGAAGTAGCCGGGCTGGGTGATGATCGTCTCCTGTGCCACCTGCTGGTCGTCGACGTAGAGCGTCAGCGTGCCCTCGGTGCCGGGCATCTCGGGGTTGCTGCTGGGGCCCGAGGCGACGAACTCCGCGGCACACACGTGTCGGCCCGGCGTGAGCGACGTCCCGGCGACCACGTCCTGCAGGCGCGTCCCGATCCAGTTGAAGGTGTAGCGGAGCGTGCCGTCCTTGACGTACAGCGAGTGCCCGCCGGGGACGCCTCCCGCCGCCCAGATCACACCCTCGACGTCGTCCGAGGTGATCTCCACCCCGGCCGCGATCGTGTACGAGCGGCCGGGCAGCTGCGGGCCGGCGGACTCGGGGACGTCGCTCGCGCCCGGGTAGAAGATGTACTGATCCCGTTCCGGCGCGCCGTGTGGCCGCTCGGCGAGCACCTGCTCCAGGGCATTGCGGTCATCCACGGGCAGCCCGTTGTAGATGCCTGCGTAGTAGAACCACAGGCCCTTCAGCTGCTCGAGTCGCTCCGGGTGGTCGGCGGCGACGTTGGTGCTCTGGGACCGGTCCGTCTCCAGGTGGAACAGCTCCCACTCGTCCTTGTCGAAGTTGCCCCAGCTCGACAACGGCGGATGCACGGTGCAGGCCAGCCAGCCGTCGTGGTAGATCGAGCGCTGTCCGAGCATGGTGTAGAACTGCGTGCGCTTGCCGGGCACGGACGCATCGGTCAGCGCCGAGGCGAAGCTCTCGCCCTCGATCGGACTCTGCACGAAGCCGTTGATGACCTCCGGCGGATCGATTCCCAGCAGCTCGTAGACGGTCGGGACGACGTCCACGGCGTGGATGTACTGGTGGCGGATCTCGTCCGATGCGGCGATCTTCGCGGGCCAGGCCACCATGCACATGTCGGCGGTGCCCCCCTCGGCCCCCGCCCAGCGCTTCCAGTACGGGAACGGTGTGTCCAGCGCCCACGCCCACCCGGTGTTGTAGTGGTTGTTGGACGCCGGGGTGCCCAGCTCGTCGATGTGCGGGTTCGTCGTCTCGAAGGTGTCGGGCACGCCGTTGAAGAAGCGCCACTCGTTGAAGCTGCCGTTGGGGCCGCCCTCGCCACTGGCACCGTTGTCGGAGGTGACAACGATCAGCGTGTTGTCGAGCTCGCCCGACTCCTCGAGGAAGTCCAGCACCTTGCCGAGACGATCGTCGTAGTAGGAGATGTAGCCGGCGAACACCTCGGCCATGCGGGTGAACAGCTTCCGCTCGTCGACGGTCAGCGTGTCCCAGGGCCGCACCGTGTCGAGCAGCGGCCAGGGCTGACCGTCGGGACCGGTTCGACCGGGCTCCCCGTGCGGGTTGATCGGCGAGAGCGTGGTGTCCTCGGGCAGGAGCCCGAGCTCGATCTGGCGGGCCAGGATGCCGTCGCGGATGGCCTCGTAGCCCTGGTCGAAGACTCCCTTGTACTTGTCGGCCCACTCGAGCGGCACCAGGTGCGGCGCATGCCCGGCCTGGGGAGCCAGGTACATGAAGAACGGCTTGTCCGGATCGATGACCTTCGCGTCCTGGATGAACTGCACCGCCTTGTCCGCCAGGTCGTCGGCCAGGTGGTAGCCGTCCTCGGGGCGACCGGCCGGCTCGATCGGGTGGTTGTCGTGCACCAGGTCCGGGAAGTAGGAGTTGGTCTCTCCACCCAGCCAGCCGTAGAAGCGCTCGAACCCGCGACCGAGCGGCCAGCGACCCTTGTAGGCCGCCATGTTGCACTCCTCCCCGGGGGTCAGGTGCCACTTGCCGACGCAGTAGGTGTTGTAGCCCTGCTCGGCGAGGACCTCGGAGATGAAGCCGTTCTCGAACGGGATCCGGGTGGAGATGCCGGGGAACCCGGACGCGAACTCGGCGATGGTCGCCATGCCGTTCGAGGTCGCGTTCCGGCCCGTCAGCAGCGATGCGCGGGTCGGTGAGCACAGCGCGGTGGTGTGGAAGTTGGAGAACGTGACGCCCATCTCCTGGATGCGGCGCATGTTCGGACACTCGACGGGACCGCCGTACAGGTCCATCGTGGCGTAGCCCAAGTCGTCCCAGGTCAGGAACAGGACATTGGGTGCGCCATCCGGAGCCTTGGGCGCCAGATAGGGCGTCCAGTCCGGCTCGGAGTCCCGGACGTCGAGCTCGATGCGGCCGTTGAAGTGCGTCGGCATGGTTCCTTCTCGGTCGGTGTCGTGTCGGTCGCCCGGCAGGGTCGTGTTCACACTTGCGGGTCGGGCGCGCCGGCGTCGTCACCCCGAAGGGGTGATCACCCCGGTGCTCCGCCAGCAGAGTTCACGCGGCATCGGCGGGCCCGTCCAGCAGGCCGAGCCCACGCGCACGGGCAACGGCCTCGCTGCGACCTTGGCACCCGAGCTTGCGGTAGATCGACTGTGCGTGGGTCTTGACCGTGTTGCGCGAGACGTAGAGGTGCTCGCCGATCTCGACCAGGGAGCGGTGGGTCGGCAGCTGTTGCAGCACACGGAACTCGGCGGCGGTCAGCTCCACCGGGTGACCCGCGGCCCGGAGGTGCGCGAGACGACCCTCGAGCTCCTCGGCCCACTGCACGAACAGCAGCGCCTCGGGCTCGCTCGGCAGGAACTCCAGCACGGACTGCAACTCTTTGGCCGCCGCTGCGAGGTCCCTGCGGTGGAGCGCCGCATCGCACAACAGCAGCCCCATGTGGATGTGTGCGCGAGCCACGACGTGCACCATCGACGACTTCACGGAGTGGGCCTTCGCCGCAGCATGGAGCGAGGCATCACGATCACCGTTGAGCGCGGCGGAGTAGCTGTGGGCGCAGTGGACGATGGCAGCCATCGAGTAGCTCTCCAAGCGATGCTCACGGACCTCGGCGACGGCCTGCATGATCAGATCGGATCCGACGATCCGATCCGTCCGACGGCACAGGGCAACGCCGAGGTGCGCCACGGTGACGGCATGCACCGCCGGCATCCCCCTCGACTCCAATTCCGCTCGCTCGAGCACCTCCACAGGGTCCGCGCGACCCGAGTAGCCGAGCGCCAATGCTTCGAAGAGCGCCGCCATCCCCGACCACGGGCTGCCGGTCGGACCCGCAGCGCGAACGACCCCCGCGGCCCGGGACATCTCCCCGAGTCCGTCGAGCGACGCAGTCATCTCCAGCGCAGCCAGGCCGACCTCGTAGCTCACGGTGCCGTCCGGCAGCACGCCGTCGTGGTGGGCAGCGCGGGCGTCGGCAAGGTGCATCTCCAGCGCGCGCCGCTGCCCGAGCGTCAGCGCGAGCCAGCCTGCGCTGAGTGCCACCAGACCGTTGGAGCGGACCTCATCACGGGGGAAGCCGTCCAACCACCTCTGGAGTGTTGCGACCTCACCCAGGAAGATCACCGCGAACAACTGCCGGTACAGCATCGTCGCGGCGAACTGCCGGTCGCCCGAGGCGAGCGCCTGGTGGACCGCCGCGTCCATCTGCCCGTGCTCGTCGTGCCACGTCGCTGCCCGGCGGCGCAGCGGGCCCTCGGCCTCGGGGTCGGTGCGTCGCAGCTCGGCCAGGAGCAGTTCGGCGAAGAGGTCGTGCAGACGGAAGCTGCCGCTGTCGTCGACCGAGAGCACGAACAGGTTCCCCGACTCCCACAGCGACCTGAGCACCTGGGCGCTGTCATCGCGCTGCAGCACTGCGTCGCACAGCGGCCCCGACAGCCGGTCCAGGACCGAGGCCTGCAGCAGGAAGGTCCGCCACTCGGGTGACAGGCGGTCGAGCACCTCTTCATGGAGGTACTCGGCAACCCGCTGATCCGCGGTGAGCAACCCGCGGAGCACCACTGGGGGATCAGGGTGCTCGGCCAGCGCAAGGATGCCCAGGTACAGACCCGCCGGCCACCCTTCGGTACAGCGAACGAGCTCGTCGACCACACCCTGCGGCATCTGGTCCAACTGACCGGCGACGGCCAGCGCGTCGACGCGGGTGTAGGCCAGGTCGACCTGCTCGAGCTGGAAGACGCCGCCGCTCAGCCGGCGGCGCGCGAGGCGCAGGGGCGGCAGAGCCCGACCTACCAGCGCCAGCGTGGATCCGTCCGGAACAGCTTCCGCCAGTGCGTCGAGGGCGTCGAGCGCATCCGGTCGATCGATCAGATGCACGTCGTCGAGCACCACCAGGAAGGGTCGGTCGCAGTTGTCGAGGACCGAGGCGAGTGCGGGGAGCACCTCCTCGGCGATCCGGGGCTCGCGGCTCCGGAGCAGATCCTCGACATGGGTCGTGTCGACGCCACCCGCCGCGAGGGCACGAGCCAGATGGCGCAGGAGCACGACCGGGTCGTTGTCGCCGACGACCAGCGACATCCACCCCGTCGAGCGTGGATCGGCTTTCACCCATTGGCCGGCGAGCGTCGACTTGCCGTAGCCCGCCCCGCCACGAATGGTGACCAGCGTGGCATCGGCCGCCAGGAGCCGCCCGATCAGGGATGTGCGCTCCAACACGCCCGGGCGCGAGCGCGGCGGTCGCAGGCGCTGGGGCACGACGCCCCAGGGGTCGACCACCACCGTGTCCGTCATGCTGTGCACCATGTGCTGCTCCGCGCCCCCAGTGGGCACCGGAGTGTACGTGGCCGCACGGTCAACCTCCCAGCGGCCGAACGCTCGACCGGGACCGCCGTCTCACCCCGGTCATCACCCGATCCGGGTGATGACCGCCCCGGGCACCCCGCCATAGCCTCGGACGGACACATCACACGAGGAGCACACATGCCCGACCTGATCGCCATCGGCTACCCCGACACCACCACCGCCGTGAAGGCCATGGACGAGGTGGGCCACCTCGCACAGGACCTCGTCATCCAGCCCGACGCCGTCGCCGCCGTCATCCGCAACGACGACGGGAAGTTCCGCACCATCACCAACCAGCACGAGGTCGGCGCAGGCGCCACCTGGGGAATGTTCTGGGGAATGCTGTTCGGCCTGCTGTTCTTCGTGCCGATCTTCGGCATGGCCATGGGCGCGGCGTTCGGCGCACTGGGTGGCAAGCTCGCCAAGTCGTCCATCGGCAAGGACTTCCAGGAGCAGGTGCGTGAGCAGATGCAGCCCGGGACCTCCGCGCTGTTCATGATCGTGGAGCAGATGACGACCGACAAGGCCCTCGCCGGCCTGTCGCAGTTCGGCGGCACCGTCCTGAAGACCTCGCTCAGCGACGACGACCAGGCCGAGATCCAAGAGGCGCTGCACGGCCAGGGCGCCTGAACCACGACGAGCGGTGCCCCGGCCAGCGTCGCGGTCGCTACAGTCGACCCACTGCGGGCCGGGGTTGGTCACCCGTTTCGGGTGACGACAGGAGCTGAAGGTCGCCACACGATGGGGCCCGCCACCGAAGGGAGACAGCCACATGTCCGAGGTCCACGGTCCGATCGATTTCGTCCTGCTCGAGTTCAGCGGCGACCATCCGCTGGACGAGACCGCCTCGGAGCTGATGGCCCTGGTGGATCTGGGCGTCGTTGCGATGTACGACCTGGTGGCGATCCGCAAGGAGGCGGACGGCACGTTCTCGGGAGTCGCGCTCGATGAGCTCGGCGGCCAGTTCGCCGCCTTCGCCGGAGCCAACTCAGGTCTGATCGGCGACGACGATCTTGCCGAGGCCGCCGATGCCATGGAGCCGGGCACCGTGGCTGCGCTCATCGTCTACGAGAACAGGTGGGCCATCCCGTTCGTCGACGCCGCCCGCCGCGCCGGCGGCCAGATGATCGCCACCGCCCGCATCCCCGCCCAGAACGTGATCGAGGCGCTCGACGCCCTCGAGTCGGCCTGAAGCACCGTCACAACTGAAGCACCGTCACACCAGACCCTGCCACCAGCGCAGAACACAGGAGAGCACCATGCCAGGACTCCTCAGAGGAGTGGCCCGAACCGCTGCCATCGCCGGCACCGCCACCGCGGTGAGCGGCCGCGTGCAGCGACGCCAGGCCGAGAAGTTCGCCAGCCGCGACGCCAACATCTACGCCGAACGCGAGCAGGCCTACGAACAACAGGTCCAGCCCGCTCCTGTTGCGGCGGCACCCGTCGCAGCCGCACCTGCTGCGGCGGCACCGAGCACGCTGGACCAGCTGCAGCAACTGGGCGAGCTGAAGGCGCAGGGCATCCTGACCGACGCCGAGTTCCAGGCCGAGAAGGCCAAGATCCTCGCGTCCTGACGATCCGC
This sequence comes from uncultured Microthrixaceae bacterium, assembly GCA_963714875.1. Taxonomy (GTDB): domain Bacteria; phylum Actinomycetota; class Acidimicrobiia; order Acidimicrobiales; family Microtrichaceae; genus JBAOHV01. Next base: position 83,449 of record CAVQQI010000003.1, read on the forward strand.
ACGATCCGGCGACGGGGGCCGATTCACCCGATCAGGGCGATTCGACGGGATGCACGAGGCCCTATCCTCCTCGCTGAGCGCGGGGAGGTCCCGCGCTCAGGACGGAGACGGTGATGCGGCGGACGTGGGCAGCAGTCGGAGCGGTGACGGTGTCGGTTGTGGTGAGCGGCGCCTGCAGCAGCGACAGCACCGACACGACGACGACCGAGTCGACCACGACGGTCGCCGACAGCTCACAGGACCTGTCGGTCTCGACCCCAGCGGGTGAGGTCTCACTGTCCCTCGACGGCAACCTCCCCCCCGACTGGCCGGAGGACTTCCCCACCCCCGACCGCACCGACGTCGCCGGCTCGGGCTCGCTCGCAGGATCGGACTCCGGCGTGATGGTCGGGGTGTACACGACCAAGCAGTCGGGTCAGGACGCGTTCGACTTCTACGCGAACGACGAGTCGCTCGACCCGACCGACCCGTCGAGCGCCGGGGTCGGCGGCGGCTTCCTGGGCTCGGTCGACATCGGCGGCGACTACGACGGCTCGGTCACGGTCGCTGGTGTCAGCGACACGGTCTACATCGTGGTCGTGCTCAACACCACGAGCGGCGGCTCGACCTCGTCGACCACGGCCAGTACCACCACCGTCGGGTAGTCGCGTACAGCCGGGGTCACGGCCGGCGGTCAGCCGCGCAGCCCGCACAGCGGTCGGCCGTCGGTCACTCGGACGTCGGCGCATTCCAGTCGTCCGTCGGCGATCGCCCGCTGGAAGGCGTGGTAGTCCTCCAGGTTCTGTGCGGCGTAGGACTCGGCGAACGAGACCACCGCCGAGTCCAGCGACGAGCCCTTGCCCGCGTAGGCACGGATGGCGACCGCGTCACCCGATCGGGCATGGCCGCGGGCGAGCGTCATGCCGCACAGTCCTGCGTAGAAGCCGAGCTGCTCGGGCGTCACGCCGTCGGCCTCGACCTCGACCGAGCCCTTCCAGTCGCGCAACTGACGGACGTAGTAGTCGATGCCGGCCAACGACCCGTGGTCCACCCCAGGAAGATGTCGCTGGTGGCCTGGACGAGGCGCTGCCCCTCGACGACCCGCTGGCCCTGATGGTCGTAGCGGCTGGGAGCCAGGTACTCGGCGAGCACCGACGGCCCCGCCTCCTTGACCTGGAGGAACAGCGGATCGTGATCGTCCCGACCGCGCAGCAGCGCGATGAGACAACGGGTGCCGACGCTGCCGACGCCGACCACCTTCACCCCGACGTCGACCACCTCGTAGCGGTCGAGCAGGGCATCGTCGAGCGTCATCCAACGTCGTCGCCGTAGGTCGCCAGGCTGTGGTCCACCGCGGCACGGAGCACGTCCCGGTCCTCGTTGCCCGGCAGTCCGGTCGAGCGGGAACAGCACCGGCGGCTCGTAGCGGATGCGCCACTTCCCGTCGACCACCTCCGCCAGCTTCTCCAACGCCTGCTGGCTCGTCTTCCGGGTCGCCTTCTTGCGGAACCGGGCCAGGCGCTTGTTCAGCTCCTTCGCCGGCATCCCGCTGTTGGAGCCGATGTCGTCGATGTCGACGTAGTCGTACCAGAGCGAGAGGTACCCCTCGTCCGCGAAGCGGCCCATCGAAGCCCGGTAGGAGCGGACCACCTCGGCGGTGACCGATCGGGTCGTCGCTGCGGGGTACCCGTGGAACTGGCCGGCGACCACGAAGCTGGCGGCGAGTCGCTTGAGGTCCCACTCCCAGGGACCTGGAAGGGTCTCGTCGAAGTCGTTCTGATCGAACACCAGGCGGCGCTCGGGCGAGGCGTAGGCACCGAAGTTGGACAGGTGCGCATCGCCGCCGAGCTGCACCTCGAGTCCCGACACCGGGGTGTCCGCCAGGTCGGCCGCCATGATCCGAGCGGCGCCTCGGTAGAAGGTGAACGGCGACACCGACATGCGCGCGTGACGGATCGGCACCAGCCACGGCACACGGGTGGCGTTCTGCTCCTCGAGCAGGGTGACCGGGTCGCGACGGTCGGGACTCGGGGCCCAGTCGCCATGGGCGGATCGGGGCACGGAGCGACGCAGCGAGCGGCCGTGCTCGGTGCGTTCCTCGACGGTCGGGTTCGGCATGTCGTGACTCCTGGCATCAGCGGTCGGGCGACCGTCACTGGGACCGACATGCTGGCTCACCGCTCGCCCGATGTCGTCACCCCCATCGGGTGACGAAGCTCAACCTGGGGCCGTCGCCCCCTGCGGGCGGCTGGCCAGCGCGTGCAGCGCGCTCTCGAGGAGGAGGTCGGTCATGCTGAGCGGCGGGGCCACCAACCCGTCGAGCCACAGCTCGATGCCGCTCCGAGCCGTGGCAGCGTGATGGTGGGCCTTGGCCGCAGCAGCCTGGACAGGATGCCGCCTGAGGATCGGGGTTGCTGCAACGATCAACAGCGCTGCCGCTGCGTACCCGGCGGTCACGGCGAGTCGGGTGTGGAGCGGGCGACCGTGGGCGGCCATCGGATCTCGTTCTCGGGTAGGGACCCACCCCGGCGCGGCCGGAGTGGTCGGACCAGCAGAGGATCTCGCAGTGACGACACTCCGGCGTCACCCGAACGGGGTGAATCGGGCCGTGGCCGCGCTGTCGCCTGTGAGAGGCTCGGCGCATGCAGGTCCACCTGGTCGACGGCACCTACGAGCTGTTCCGCTACTTCTACTCGCCGGGCGGCGGGCACACGAACGACGCAGGCGAGCAGGTCGGCGCAGTGCGAGGTGTGCTGCGGTCGATCGTGTCGATGCTCGACGACGGCGCCACCCACCTCGGCGTGGCCACCGACCACGTCATCACCTCGTTCCGCAACGACCTGTGGGCCGACTACAAGACCGGCGAGGGGATCGACCCGGACCTCCACACCCAGTTCCCCTGGCTCGAGGACGCGCTCCGGGCGCTCGGCGTGACGGTGTGGCCGATGGTCGAGGTGGAGGCCGATGACGCACTCGGCGCCGCGGCGCGCGTCGCTGCAGCCGACCCGGAGGTCGAACGGGCCATCATCTGCACCCCCGACAAGGACCTGGCGCAGTGCGTCGGTGGCAAGGTCGTGCAGTTCGACCGACGAGCGGGGCAGTTCCGCGACAGCGACGCGGTGCTGGAGAAGTACGGCGTCGCGCCGGAGTCGATCCCCGACTGGCTCGCGCTGGTCGGCGACAGCGCCGACGGGTTCCCCGGGTTGCCGGGCTGGGGAGCGAAGACCGCCGGTGCGGTGCTGCGCCGCTACGGCCATCTGGAGCAGATCCCCACGCTCCCGGGCAGTGGGACGTCCCCGGAGTGCGTGGCGCCGCGCAAGCTCGCTGCCACCCTCGCCGACCGGTTCGACGACGCGGTGTTGTTCAAACAGCTGGCCACCTTGGACACCAACGTCGATGTCGGGACCCGGCGCAGTGGCGCTGGACCGGGACCGACCGACGAGCTCGTGGGCTGGTGCGAGCGACTGGATGCGCCCGACGTGCTGGCGAAGTCCGCTCGGCTCGCCGGCCGGGTGACGAACAGCTGAGTCGGCCGGGGCCAGGCGTCCCGCCGGCCCGGATCCGACCCGACCGCGATCCACGAAGCAGCTTTCGCGTTTCTCCGCGCAGGTGCATCCATATGGAGGGGCGACGTGTCGAAGCACTCGTCAACACCCCGATGAGCGCAGCGTGCCACCCGGTCCGTCAGCTCGAACTAGGAGGAAACAATGCGGAAGATGATGGTTGCCACAGTGTCGATGGCAGCGGTTGCGCTCGGAGGCATCGCCTTCAGCCCCGTCGCCGGCGCACAGGACCCGGAGCCGGAATGTCAGACGATCGTCGAGATCGCTGCTGGCAACCCCGACTTCTCCACGCTCGTCACCGCGGTGACCGAGGCCGGTCTGGTCGAGACGCTGAGCGGTGACGGTCCGTTCACCGTGTTCGCCCCGACCAACGAGGCCTTCGCGGCGCTGCCGGACGGCACGCTCGACTCGCTGCTCGCCGATCCCACCGGCGCACTCACCGACGTGCTCACAGCTGCACGTCATCGCCGGTGAGGTCGACTCCGCAGCAGCGATCGCTGCGGCCGGCACCAACGTCGAGACCCTCGGCGGACCGGTTGCCGTCGCTCTCGACGGTGAGAACCTGACCGTCGGTGGCGCCACTGTCGTCACTGCTGACATCGAGGCCTGCAACGGCGTCATCCACGTCATCGACGCAGTGATCACCGCCCCGGCCGAGGCTGCTCCGGCTGCAGAGGCCCCCGCCGCTGCTGCTCCCGCCGCCCCGATGCCGATGCCGTCCGCCGTCAACACCGGCGACTCCGGCCTCGCCGCTTCTGCGGGCATCAACGGTGGCCTGATCGCCCTGCTGGCCGGTGCGGCCCTGCTGGGAATGGGCACCTCCTCGGTCGCCCTGGCCCGGGCACGCCGCCAGGACTGATCAACCCACAACGTGCAAGCTTGATGGGGGAGGGCTTCGGCTCTCCCCCATCTCGCGTCCCCCCACCCGCTTCCAGGAGTCACCGTGTCCCGCCGTACCGCACTGATCGTCATGACCGCGTCGGTCCTGTTGTTGCTCGCCGCCGGCGGGATCTGGCTGGTGCAGAGCTCGGGCGACGAACGCGCCGACCTGGTCGGCACCACCGACACGACCTCCACCACCTCCACCACCACGACGGCGCCCACGACGATGCCTCCCTCGCCCACGACGACCACGGTCCCGCCGGTCCCCCCGGTGCCGGTGGGACTGTCGATCCCCTCGATCGGGGTCGACTCCGAGGTGATCCCCGTCGGCCTCGAACCCAACGGCGAGATGGAGGTGCCGCCCGCGTCGCTGACCGGCTGGTACCTGTACGGCCCACGGCCCGGCGAGGTGGACGGCACCTCGGTGCTGGCCGCACACGTCGACTACGGCGGTGAGCGCGGGGTGTTCTTCGAACTGCGCAGCGTGCAGGTCGGCGACGAGGTGACCGTGACCGACGAGGCCGGCGGCACCCACCAGTTCGTGGTGACCGAGCGCTATCAGGTCGACAAGGACCAGCTGCCCATCGAGCAGATCTTCGTCGCTGACGGGCCCCCGGGACTGACGCTGATCACCTGCGGCGGATCCTTCGACAGCGGTGCGCGCAGCTACCAGGACAACATCGTGGTCCGCACCGTGCCCGCCTGAGATCGCGGCGGTACCGGCAGGATCTCCGGTGGTCCGGTCTCGGTGGACTTGGCCCCGTACGGGTCGGTGCCGGACTGGCCGGCGCCGGAGCCACCCATGAGCTTCTTGGCCACGAGCACCGTCACACCGACCACGGTGACGATCAGCAGCATCTTGACCAGCTTGGAACCCTTGCGCTTGGCCGCGGTCGCCGCTTCATCGACCTTCTCGACGGACTGCAGGGCCCTCTGGGTCTTCTCGAGTGCCGACTCGAGATCGCCGATGCCTGCCTGTGCCTTCGCTGCTCTCTGGCCCACTGCGCTCATCTCGTCCTCTCCTGGCCGCGCTCGGCGACCGACCTGGGTATCGGGTGTCCGCCGACGAACACCGTCGCCGGCACATGGAGCCTATCGGCCCACGCATCACAGGTATCCCGCAGAACGCCGAGTCAGACCTTTCTGCACACATGGTGCGACAAGTGCCATGATCGCGCCATGGCGAGCATCCGACGCGAGCTCCGAATCGACCGACCGGCGCACGTGGTGTGGCCACTCGATCGGCGACCCCGGACGCATCAAGGAGTGGTTCCCCGGGATGGTGGACTGCACCGTGGCCCACGACGACGAGGGGGTCACACGCACCGTGACGCTCGGTACCGGGATGTCGCTGGTCGAACAGGTCGTGACCAACGATCCCATCGCGAGACGGTTCCAGTACCGGATCAGCGGCGGGATCTTCACCGAACACCTGGGTACCGTCGACGTGATCGAGCTTGGTGACGACACCTGCCTCGGCGTCTACAGCACCGACGCCGTCCCCGACGTCATGGCGCTCGTCATCGGCGGCGCCACCGGCGACGCGCTGCGCAACATCCGCGACCTCGTCGAGGATGCTGAACCGGGCGCACCCGCGGACCGACATCACCGGCTCCGACATCACCGGCTCCGACATCACCGACCGAGGAGGTCGCCCGCTGATGGGCCGCAAGATCCTGTTCGTCACCACCGATCAACAGCGCTACGACACACTCGGCTGCAACGGCGGGACACTCGCTCGCACACCGGTCGTCGACGGGCTCGCCGCGCAGGGGATCCGCTACGAACGTGCCGTGCCCCAGTCGGTCGTGTGCATGCCATCGCGCTCGACCATGCTCACCGGCCAACACCAGGCGACCCACGGGGTCTGGATGAACGGCGTGCCCCTCCCCGTCGACGCCCCGTCGGTGGCGACGGTGTTGCACCGCTCGGGATACCGCACCGCCCTCATCGGCAAGGCTCACTTCGAGCCGTTCCTGGACCCACTCGGGCGCTTCACGGAGAACCGTCTCGCAGGCCTCGGCGAGCCGACCGTCACTGCGCCCCAGTACGACCACCTGCCCGGCCCGCACCGAGGCTTCGAGCACCTGCAGTTCGCCACGCACGGTGCCGCCGGCTGGTTGCACTACGCCCAATGGCTCGGGGCGAACCACCCCGAGGCCGTGCAGAACTACTACCAGGTGCTCGACGGCGACCTCGAGGTCAACGCCGCCGGCTTCGGCGACACGGGCGCTCCCCAGGTGCAGCACAATCCGATCCCACGGGACTGGTACCACACCGACTGGGTCGCACAGCGCACGATCGACTGGCTCGGCGCACTCGATGCCGACGACGACTGGTTCTGCTGGATGAGCTTCCCCGATCCACACCACCCGTGGGATCCACCCGGGTCCGAGCTGCACCGCGTCGACTGGCGACAGGTCGACCTTCCCGCCGGCTACCCCGTGAGCGCCGCAGAGCGCGAACGCCTCCTCGACGACAAGCCACGTCACTGGCGCCTCTGGTACGACGGCAAGCTCGTGGCCAACTACGAGGCGCCGACGCACTGGGTACCCGCGACGCTGACGGCGGACCAGGTCCGTGAGGTCAACGCTCTCAACGCGATCGAGTGCGAGCTCATCGACGAGGCGCTCGGTCGGGTGCTCGCGGCGATCGACGCCAGGGGGTGGACCGACGACGTCGACGTGGTGTTCACCACCGACCACGGCGAGCTGCAGGGCGACCACGGGCTGCTGTTCAAGGGGCCGTACCACACCGATTCGCTGATGCGACTGCCCCTCATCTGGCGTCCGGCCCCCAATGCCGCGGTCGGCTCTGCGGTGGTGAGCGCCCCGGTCGGCCTGGTCGACCTGGCACCCACGTTCTGTGGCATCGCCGGAGTGGACGCACCGGCGTGGATGCAGGGAGCAGCGCTGCCCACCGACGACGACGACGCCGAGGCCCGTGGCATCGACCACCAACTCACCTCGTGGGACAGCGAGCTGTTCGGCGTCGGCATGTACCTGCGCACCATCACCCGTGACGGCTGGGTGTGCACCGCCTACCTGCCGGGGGCGGTGCACGACGGCACCGAGGGCGAGCTCTACTCACTCGAGGATGACCCTCACCAGCAGGTCAACCGCTTCGATGATCCGTCGGTTCGGTCGCTGCGCGACGACCTGCTCGCCTCGCTCCGGGACGAACAGCCGGCCGAGCACGACCCACGGCTCGAGCTCCAGGCGCCCGTCTGAGGCTCACTCCGCCGCGGCGTCACCCGTTGCATCACCCAGCGCGCCGAGCAGGTCGGCGCGGGCCCGCGACACCCGCGACCTGACTGTTCCCACGGGCACGTCGCAGACCTCCGCGACCTCGGCATAGGACATGCCGAGCAACTGGGTCATCACGAACGCGCTCCGCCGGTCCGGCTCCAGGGACGCCACCAGGTCGTCGAGATCGCCCCCGCCGCTCGCCGCGTCACCGGGGGCCAGCAGGTCGTCGTCGGTCGTGACCGACTGCAGCCGTTCCGCGAGCCGGCGCTGACGAATCGTGCGCCGCAGCGAATCCGCACACGTTCGGCGGGCGATCGTCATCAGCCAGGTACGCGCGGTCGACTCGCCCCGGAAGCGCGCCAGCGCCGGCACCGCCCGCAGGTAGACCTCCTGGGTCAGATCATCGGCGCTCTGACGGTCGACCAGATGTGCACACAACCGCCAGACCTCACCCTGGCTGGCCCGGACGAAATCGGCCAGCGCCGCTCGATCACCGTCGCCCGCCGACAGCGCGAGCCTGGTCAGGTCATCCACGGTCCCGAGTGAAGTCGTTCCGCAGCCGTCCGTCGAGTCCACGGAACCCGAACCGCTCGGCGGGCGACTACCGACACATGGACTGTGAGTCGTACCGGGAAGCCATCTCCGCCGGCCTCGATGGCGAGGACCCCGGCCCCGCGGGTGCGACGCTGTCGGACCACCTCGCCGGCTGCGCCACCTGCGCGGCCTTCGTACAGCACGCCGGCTCGTTGCACCGGGCCACCCGACTGCGTGCAGCGGAGCCGGTGCCCGACCTCGTCGGCGCGGTGCTGGCACGGGCCGACACCCCACGACGCCGGCAGCCCGAATGGGCCCGCTATGCGCTGTTCGCCGTGGCCCTGACCCAGCTGGTGCTCGCCCTGCCCCTGGTGCTGTTCGGGCAGGACCTGGGCGCCTCGGTGCACGTGGCCCGGGAGCTGGGCAGCTGGGACGTCGCGCTGGCCATCGGCCTGCTCTACGCCGTGTGGCGGCCCGACAAGGCCAGCGGGCTGCTGCCGTTCGCCGCCGCACTCGCAGGGACGATGGCGGTCACCGCCGGGCTCGACGTCCTCGCCGGACGCCAGAGCGTCCTGAGCGAGTCACACCACGTGCTCGAGCTGGTCGGCCTGGCCCTGCTGGTGGTCCTGGCCCGCCCGACGTGGCGACCGACGGGCGGACACGGGCTGTCGAACACGAAGCTGGCGCCCCGTTCCGTCTAGCTGTTCTGCCCCGACCGCGGGTGTCGTGGCTACTCCTGGACGAGCTCGATCAGGGTGCCGAACGAGCCCTTCGGGTGCACGAAGGCAACCGTCGTGCCGCGCGAACCCGGGCGGGGTGCCTGGTCGATGGCGGTGGCGCCCGCCGCCAGCATCGCGTCCAGCGCCGCCTGGCAGTCGTCGACCCGGTAGCCGATGTGGTGCAGCCCCTCACCCCGCTTCTCGATCGCCTTCGCGATCGGCGAGTCGGGGCGGGTGGCTGCGGTCAGCTGGATGTAGCTGTCGGCCACCTTGATGAGCGCCTCCTCGACCCCGTCGGAGTCGACGACCTCGCGGTGCGCGACGGTGGCGCCGAACGCACGTTGGTAGTAGTCGACCGCGGCATCGAGGTCCTTGACCGCGATGGCGACGTGGTCGATCTCGGTCAGCAGACCGGAGGTGGCATCGGGGTTCTCACTCATGGGGACCTCTCAGGGGATCGGGGACGGGTACGTCGGTGCGGGTCGGTCAGAGCTCGCCCCGTGCGTGCCGCTGGTACAGGGTGATCTTGTCCTCGCCGATGCGCTCGCGCTTGTCGGGGTCGGTGATGCCCAGTCCCGGCTCGGGCGCCATGCACAGCACGGCGATCTTGCCCTCGGCCTCGTTGTGGTGGACCTTCAACGCGGCGTCGCCCACGTGCTCCAGGTCGAACACCTCGCTCATGACCGGCTGGATGGCGCCCTTGTCGATCAGGCGGTTCATCTCCCACGCCTCCTGGTAGTTGGCGAAGTGCGAGCTGACGATGCTCTTCAGCTTCATCCACAGGTGACGGTTGTCGTACTCGATCATGTAGCCGGAGGTGGCGGCGCAGGTGACGATCTTGCCGCCCCGCTTGGTGATGAACACCGACGCGCCCATCGTCGAGCGGCCGGGGTGCTCGAAGACGATGTCGGGGTCCTCGCCGACCAGCTCGCGGACCTTCTTGCCGAGACGGCGCCACTCGCGCTCGTCCTGGGTGTGCTCGTCGGACCAGAACTGGTAGTTCTCCGCCTTGCGGTCGATGACGGCGTCGCACCCCATGGCGTTGAGCAGCTTCACCCGCGACTCCGAGGACACCACACCGATCGGCGTGCCGCCGCCGTTGAGAACGAGCTGGGTCGCATACGCACCGATGCCACCGGTGGCACCCCAGATGAAGACGTTGTCGCCCTGCTTCATACGACCTGCGTGGTCGCCGACGAGCATGCGGTAGCTGGTCGAGGCGCACAGCGCGTTGACCGCCGCCTCCTCCCAGCTCAGGTGCGCAGGCTTGGGCATGAGCTGGTTGGCCTTCACCACCGACAGGTCGGCCAGGCCGCCGTAGTTGGTCTCGAAGCCCCAGATGCGCTGGTTCGCGGCCAGCATCGAGTCGTTGTGGGCCGAGGGATCCTGGTCGTCCAGGTAGTTGCAGTGCACCGCGACGCGGTCGCCCGGGCGCCAGTTGCGCACCGCAGAACCCACCCGCAGCACCACGCCCGAGGCGTCAGAGCCCACGGCGTGGAAGTCCTGGGCATGACGGGCTCCCCATGCGGATTCCTTGCCCAGGCGGTCGAGGAAGCCGAAGGTGGACAGCGGCTCGAAGATCGAGGTCCACACGGTGTTGAAGTTGATCGCGCTCGCCATCACGGCGATGACGGCCTCGTCGGGAGCGATCTCGGGCAGCGCGATGTCGCCGATGTGCAGGCTCTGCCGAGGGTCCTTGTCCCAGGAGTCCACGCCCTCCCACATGTGCTCCTCGGAGCGCAGCACGTGCGCAGCTCGGGTGGACTCCGGCAGCGGGAGGTTCGCGATGTCGTCACCGCTGGCACCGGACTGGATGGCGTCGAGGATCTGCTGCATGGGCGGCGAAGTTACGCGCGGATCACCCTGCCTGCCATCCGAACGCGGGTCGGGTCCGGAACTGCGGTGGCTCGCGGACCCGGCGCGGAGGTCTGCGGTCAGCTCACGTGGCGCTGCCCGACGCCGTCGCGCGCCCGGAGGTCGCCGAGCGGTCGAGCCAGCTCGGCAACCGGTTCGCCCTGGCGATGATCGGGCCGGCGATGGCCAGGATCAGCACGTATGCCGCGGCGAGCGGACCCAGGTCGGGCTCGACCCCTGCTGCGACTCCGAGTCCGGCGATGACGATCGAGAACTCACCACGGGGGATCAACATCGTGCCGGCGCGCCAGCGACCGTGCTTGCCGATCCCCGCACGACCGGCGGCCCACCAGCCGACAGCGATCTTGGTCAGGGCGGTGATGACCGCCAGTCCGATCGCGGCGGGCAGCACGGGTGGGAGCCCCGACGAGTCGACGCCGAGTGCGAACAGGAAGAAGAAGATCGTCGCGAACAGGTCACGCAGCGGCCCGAGCAGCGAGCCGGCACGCTCCTGGGCCGGACCCGAGATGGCCAGCCCGACCAGGAACGCTCCCACCGCGGCGGAGACCTGCACCTGCTGTGCCAGTCCGCCGACCAGCAGCACGAGACCGAACACGGTCAGCACCATCACCTCGTCGGACTCCGAGTGGATCATCCGGCTCATGAAGGGCCCGAAGCGCATGGCGAACACGATGATGACGAACACCACGCCCAGCGCGACCGTCACCGAGATGAGCCCGGTCACCAGCGCCGTTCCCGCCAGCAGCACACCGATGATCGGCAGGTAGACCGCCATGACCAGGTCCTCGAGCACCAGCACCGACAGCACCGTCGAGGTGTCGCGGTTGCCGAGGCGGTCCAGGTCCTTGAGCAACTTCGAGATGAGCCCCGAGGACGAGATGTAGGTCACCCCGCCCAGCAGGATGGCGGGGATCACCTCCCATCCCAGCAGCAGGGCTGCTGCGAACCCCGGCAGGAAGTTGGCGAGCAGGTCGACCGCGCCGCCCAGGAAGTTCCGTCGCAGCTCGGTCGACAGCTCGACCGGGGTGTACTCCAGGCCCAGGGTGAACAACAGCAGCAGCACGCCGATCTCTGCGCCCAGCTCGATGAACTCGTCGGTGATCTGGATCGGGATCAGTCCACCTGCGCCGGCCAGCAGTCCGCCGAGCAGGTACAGCGGGATCGGGCTGAACCCGAAACGAGCAGCGCTGCGCGCCAACAGCGACAGCACCACCAAGATGGCGCCCAGCTCGACCAGCGCGGTGGCGATCTCGGTGCTCGTCGCTGCGAGCACCATGCCGGGGGGACCGAGCGGCATCAGGTCGGCGCGAGCTTCGCCAGCAGTGCGTCGACCGCGTCGGGGGTACCGACCGAGACGAGCACGTCGCCCGCTTCGAGCACGTCATCGGGTCCCGGGGCGGCGTTGGTCGACGATCCCCGGATGATCGCGACCACGCTGGCACCGGTGCTCTTGCGGATCCGCGCGTCGCCGATCGTCTGGCCCGCGACCGGCGATCCGACGGCGACGGTCAGCCAGTCGATCGAGAGTCCTTCCAGGCGCTGCAACGACGCGGTTGCCTCGCTGACCTTCGTGGCCCCCAGCAGGTCGGCGAGCACGGCCGAGTCCTCTGGGTCGAGGTGCACCACCGCACGGCAGCTGTCGCTGTCGTCGGCGTCGTAGAGGAACAGCTCTCGGCGTCCGGTGCGAGTCGTGAGCACGCCCAGGCGTGCCCCGCCGGCGGTGTCGAACTCCTGGCGCACCCCGATGCCGGGGAGCTCGGTCTCGTGGATCTCGGTCACGCTGCCTCCGCGGTGGTCGTCGCCGGCACCAGCGTAGGTTGCCGCCTCCGGGAGCCGGGCTCAGTCCCGCTCTGCGAAGGCGGCCGACTGGGCGGCGACCAGGTCCACGATGTCGCCCATCACCAGGTTGACGTCCTGCAGGTGGAGTCCCCACTGCGGGGTGAGGTCGCCGCTGATGTCGTCGGCCCTGTCGTCCGACGGATCGCCGTTCACCGTCGCCTCGAGGTAGTTGAACCCGCCCTGCGACACGCACCGGGCAGTGACGAGTCCGGGGGTCGTGACGAACGGTGTGGCGATCTCACCCACAGCGGGGTCGACCCAGGTGGCGGTGGGGCCGGCGTCGGCACCGGCGGTCAGGATCGAACCGGACAGGTCGGAGGGGAAGTACGGCTGCACCTGGGCCGGCGCGCCGGAGAGGTCCGCCGGGTTGGTGCACAACGCCACGCCCTCTCCGCTGCGCGGACGGCCGAACAGCGAGTTCTCCGGCGGGGGTTCGGTCGAACGGAACGTCGCCCACGACAGGACGCACCCCGTCTGATCGGGCGCGGTGCAGGCCGGGATCTCGTTGAAGTCGCCACCCACCAGCTCTCCCTCGGGCACCGCGACCGCGGAGCCGGCCAGGTAGGCGGCGACCAGCACGTCACGCACGTCCGGGTTCGGGTCGACCTCCTCGACCATCAGCTGCTTGAGCACCGATGCACCCTGGGAGTGGCCGATCAGCACCACGCCCCGGCCGTCGTTCTGCGTGGCCATGTAGTGGGCGAAGGCGTCGCGGACGTCGGTGTAGCCGGGTGAGGCCTCGGGAGCGGCGCCCGGGGTGGTCGTCGACGCGGTCGTCGTCGTGCTCGCACCCAGCGCCGCGGTCAGCCCCGCGAGGGTGCGCTGGCGGTACACCGGTGCGAAGACCCGGCACTCCTGTCCCAGACGCGCTGCCTGGTTGAGGGTGACGAAGCGCTCCTCGTCGCCGGGGACCCGATCGCTGATCTCCTCGGGGTCCTGCGAGATCGTCGGGTACACGTAGAAGCAGTCGATCGATGGTGCCTCGGCCGGCTCCCACCGCTGTTCGGTCAGGGTGCCGTCGGCCTCGATGCTGGTGGCGTCCAGGCCGTCGTCGCAGACGTCCTGCGCATCGGGGTGACACACCCAGTTGGCCAGGTCGGCGTAGACCTCGCTCTCCTGCCCTGCGTAGCGCTCGAGCGGACCGGCCGACGGCGACGGTTCGGTCGCCGGCACCTCGGCGGGCGTGGTCGGGTCGGCCGTGCCATCCGCATCGCCGGTCTCGTCGCTGCCGCTGCACGACGAGAGCACCACGACCGCCGCGAGCAGCAGCGCACACCAGGTCAGTACGTGCCGTTGGCGCATCTCTCTTCCGTTGCCGCATTCCGGCGACGCTACCGTTCGGCCATGACCGTCGACCGCCGACCGGGCGACCGCGAGCCCCGCGTCACCGGGCCCCGGGTCCCCGAGCTGCGCACCGACCGCTTGGTGCTGCGGGCGTGGCGCGACGCCGATCGTGAACCGTTCGCTGCGCTCAACGCCGACCCGGTGGTCATGGAGCTGTTCCCGGCGACGCTCACCCGCGCCGAGTCCGACGCGACGGTGGACATGGTCCTCGACCGCTGGAACACCGGTCGACCGTCCTGGTGGGCGGTCGAGGTCGTCGGCGGCACACCGTTCATCGGCTTCGTCGGGCTGCTGGAACCGTCGTTCAGCGCGGCGTTCACGCCCTGTGTGGAGGTCGGGTGGCGCCTCGCTGCAGCGCACTGGGGGCGGGGCTACGCGACGGAGGCGGCCCGTGCCGCGGTGGGGTACGGCATGACCCGACTGGGGCTGGACGAGATCGTGTCGTTCACCCCGGTGGGCAACACCCGCTCGCGTCGGGTGATGGAGAAGCTCGGCATGACCCACGACCCGTCGGATGACTTCGACCACCCGAACCTCCCGCTGGACGACCCGATCAACCGCCATGTCCTGTACCGCCTGAGCGCGCCGCGGTGGCATGCGGGAGCGGCGGGCTGAACGTGACCGGGCAGCTCGACGGTCGTGGTCGGCGACGGCCCGACCGCTGGCCCTTCGACGGGCTCGTTACCCGGCAGTAACCTCAACAGCACTGTTCGTCCGGGCCGACCACGGCCCCAAGGGGAGGTCCACCATGGCTGGTTCCGTCATTCTGTCCGGCGCTCGTACGCCCATCGGCAAGCTGTCCGGTGCGCTCGCCGGTCTCAGCGGCTCCGATCTCGGAGCGATCGCCATCAAGGAGGCGCTGGTGCGCGGCGGGGTCGACCCCGAGGCCGTCGACTACGTGTTCATGGGCCAGGTGCTGCTCGCCGGGGCCGGCCAGATGACCGCCCGTCAGGCCGCGAAGGATGCCGGCGTGCCGCTCAGCGTGCCGTCGACCACCATCAACAAGGTCTGCCTGTCGGGCATCAACTCGATCATGATGGCCGACCTGCTCATCCAGTCCGGCCAGGCCGACATCGTCGTCGCCGGCGGCATGGAGTCGATGACCAACGCCCCCTACCTGCTGCCCGGCGCCCGGGCCGGCATGCGCCTGGGTGACGGCAAGGTCGTCGACTCGATGATGCACGACGGCCTGTTCTGCGCCATCGACCACATGGCCATGGGTGGCGCCACCGAGAAGTACGCCGCATCGGCCGGCCTCAGCCGCGAGTCCCAGGACCAACTGGCCGCCCAGTCCCACGAGCGTGCGGCCAAGGCCCAGAAGGACGGCCTGTTCGACAACGAGATCGTCACCGTCGAGATCCCCCAGCGCAAGGGCGATCCGGTCAAGTTCTCCGTCGACGAGGGCGTGCGTGGCGAGACCACCATCGACTCGCTCGGCAAGCTGCGCCCGGCGTTCGACAAGGCCGGCAACATCACCGCCGGCAACGCCTCTCAGATCTCCGACGGCGGCGCCGCGGTCATCGTGGCGTCCAAGGCGGCGGCAGAGCGCATCGGTGGCAACCCCCTCGGCGAGATCGTCGGCAACGGCCAGGTCGCCGGCCCGGACCCCTCGCTGCTCACCCAGCCGAGCCGGGCGATCCTCAAGGCCCTCGACCAGGCGGGCAAGTCCGTCGCCGACGTCGACCTGTTCGAGCTGAACGAGGCGTTCGCCGCGGTCGGCGTCGCCTCGATGGCCGACCTGGGCGTCACCGACGACATCGTCAACGTCAACGGCGGCGCGATCGCGCTGGGTCACCCCATCGGCATGTCGGGCACCCGCATCGTGTTGCACCTGCTCAACGAGCTGGGCCGCCGCGGTGGCGGGCTCGGCGCTGCGGCGTTGTGCGGTGGCGGCGGCCAGGGCGACGCCCTGCTCGTCAAGACCGTCTGATCCAACTCGGCGGCCTCCGCCGCTGACCCACCCCCGAATTCCCGGCGTTTCGCGTTGGAGCACAACGCGAAACGCCGGGAATTCGCACCACTGCTTCCCCCACCGCAGCAATGCACAGGAGGAAGCAGTGGCTGTTTTCGACCAGGTCGCGTCCATCGCGGCGCGCCAGCACGGGCTGATCACCAGCGACCAGATCCGTGCTGCGGGCATCAGCGACCAGCAGCTCCGCACCCTGCGCCGGACCGGCGTGCTCGCGACGGTCGCGCCGCGGGTCCATGCGGTGGCGGGCGCGCCACGCTCGTGGGAGCAATCGCTGTGCGGGAAGGTCCTCGCGGGCGGGCCGTTGTGCATCGCAGGGGCGCGCAGCGCTGCAGGCCTCTGGCGCCTCGACCGCTTCCGCCGCCAGCACATGGACCTGCTCGCCCCCGCCCCCGTGGCGAGACGCGTGCACGGTGCAAGGGTTCACGAGTCGAACGAGCTCGCGAGCCGGGACCGCACCGTGCTCGAGGGCATCCCCGTGTCGACTCCCGCTCGCACGATCATCGACGTGGCGCGGTACGTGAGTCCTGCCCGCCTCGGGGCGATGCTCGACGACGCCGTCCGGCGTGACCTCACCACCTACCAGGAGGTGCAGCATCGCTTCGCCGAGCTCGCCGCACGAGGTCGCGACGGCATCGCCACTGCTCGTGAGGCCCTGTCGTGTCGTCCCGACGGAGCCGCCGTGCCCGACAGCCCGTTGGAGGACGACGTCCGCAGCCTGCTCCGACGCTGCTCGGTGCCCGAGCCCGTGCTGCACCTCCGAGTCGTGTGCGACGAGCTGACCTACGTCTTGGACCTGGCGTGGCCTGACCGCCTTGTGGCGCTGGAGTGCGACGGGTTCCGGTTCCACCGAACGCCCGGACAGCTCGACTGGGACGATCGCCGGCGCACCGCACTCGGGTTGCGCGGCTGGCTCGTGCTGCACACGACCCGCAACCTCGTGCGCACGGAACCCGATCGCCTCGTGCGTGACGTGACGACCGCACTGGCCCGTCGAGCGTGACGGACCTCCGACATCCTGGCGTTTCTCGTTGCCCCGTGACGCCAAGTGCCGGGGTTTCGCAGCACCGGCACCGGTCGTCGGCGGGAGCCCTGCTCAGCCGTTGCGGTCGCGGGCGTCGTCGCTCGGGAGCACGGCCTCGACCTCGAGTTCGATCTTCCA
>CAVQQI010000004.1:0-28361 GCA_963714875.1 uncultured Microthrixaceae bacterium
GATCACCGACATCGCCTGCTTCGAGCTGACCGGAGGTGCCGCATGAGCCCCGATCCCGACACCACCGAGGTGGACCGCACCATCTCGACGTTGCCCGACGGGCTGTGGACCCAGCCCCAGCCGACCGTCCCCGATCCCGGTGCCGGCGAGCCGGTGCAGCGACTGCGGATCCCCGCGGCCATGACCTACGACTACTCGCCGGGTCTGGCGCAGTCCCGCTTCCTGCGCGGTCTGGCGGACAAGAAGATCCTGGGCGAGCGGTGCCCCGCCACCGGCGAGGTGTACGTCCCTCCCCGCGGTGTCTCGCCGGTCTCCGGCCTGCCCACGACCGAGCAGGTCGAGGTCGGTCCCAGGGCCAGCATCACGGCGTTCTGCGTCGTGCACATCGGGTTCGGTGTGAACGCGCCGCCGACGCCGTTCGTCTCGGCGCTGTTCCTGCCCGACGGGGCCGCGGTGTCCCTGTACGGCACGGTGCAGGAGATCCCCCACGACCAGGTTCGCATCGGCATGCGGGTCGAGCCGGTGTGGGTCGACGACGACCAGCTCACCACCTCGATGGAGAACATCAAGTACTGGCGTCCGATCGACGAGCCCGACGTGCCCGCCGAGCAGCTGAAGGGACACATGTGATGGCAGCTCCCACCCGTTCGGTCGCCGTCGTGGCGACCGCGCAGACCACCCACCGCAGGGCGGCCACCGAGATCAACGAGGTCGAGCTCATCCAGCCGGTCATCCGTGAGGTGCTCGACCGGGTCGGCGGCATCTCGGAGATCGGCTTCACCTGCTCGGGCAGCTCCGACTACCTCGCTGGTCAGGCGTTCAGCTTCGTGATGACCCTCGACGCCGTCGGCGCATGGCCACCGATCCAGGAGAGCCACGTCGAGATGGACGGCGCCTGGGCGCTGTACGAGGCGTGGGTGAAGATCCAGGCCGGCCATGCGGACACCGCCCTGGTGTACAGCTACTCGAAGGCGTCGCCGGGTGACCTGCCCCGCGTGATGTCGCGACTGCTCGACCCCTACTACTACGGGCCGCTGTGGCCCGATTCGATCGCCATGGCCGGGCTCCAGGCACGGGCGATGCTCGATGCCGGGCTCATCTCGCACGAGCAGATGGCCGAGATCGCACGGCGGAACCGCGAGTCGGCGCTCGACAACCGCCACGCCCAGCTCAAGGGATCTCCGTCGGTCGAGGAGCTGCTCGCCACCGAGATGATCTCGGATCCCCTGCACCTCCACGACTGCCCGCCGATCAGCGACGGTGGTGTCGCGGTCATCCTCGCTGCCGACGACCGGGCTCGTGAGTGGTCGGACCGTCCGGCGTGGATCACCGGGATCGACCACCGCATCGACAGCCACAATCTGGGTGCACGGGATCTGACCCGCGCCCCGTCGATCGCCGTGGCGGCGCAGCACTCGGGGGTCGGCGATGCGCCGGTCGATGTGGCGGAGCTGACCGCACCGTTCACCCACCAGGAGCAGATCGTGCGCACCGAACTGGGCCTGGGTGACGACGTGGCGGTCAATCCGTCGGGCGGCGCCCTGGCCGCCAATCCGATGATGGCCGCCGGCCTGATCCGCATCGCCGAGGTGGCGAACCGGATCATGGACGGCTCCATCGGTCGCGGCGTGGCCCATGCCACGAGCGGCCAGCTGTTGCAGCAGAACCTCGTGGCTGTCCTGGAGGGTGAGTGATGGGTGCCAACCGAGTCGCCGTGGTCGGCGTCGGCCAGACCAAGTACGCCGCGGTCCGCGGTGACGTCTCCCTGCCGGGCCTGCTCCGGGAGGCCGTGTTCCGGGCACTCGCCGATGCCCACATGACGATGGACGACATCGACGCGATCGTGGTGGGCAAGGCGCCGGACTTCTTCGAGGGCATGATGATGCCCGAGCCGTACCTCGCCGAGGCCCTGGGGGCGGTCGGCAAGCCGTTGTTCCGTGTCCACACCGCAGGGTCGGTGGGTGGATCGACCGCAGTGGTCGCGGCGTCCCACGTCCAGGCGGGCGTGCACGAGCGGGTGCTGACCATCGGTTGGCAGCAGCAGTCCGTGTCCGAGGCCATGTGGGCGTTGTCGTTCCCGATCCCGTTCCAGCAGCAGTTGGTCGCTGGCGCGGGCGGCTACTTCGCCCCCTTCATCCGCGAGTACATGCGTCGGTCGGACGCACCCGAGGACATCGGTATCCTCGTGGCGCTGAAGGACCGGCTCAACGCGTTGAAGAACCCGTACGCGCACCTGCACGAGCCCGAGATCACCTACGACTCCATCAAGGAGTCGTTCATGCTGTGGGAGCCGATCCGGTACGCGGAGACGTGCCCGTCCTCTGACGGCGCGATCGCCCTGGTGCTCGCCGGCGAGCAGGCCGCCGAGGCATCCGCCGCGGCATCAGGTGTGCCGCCGGCGTGGATCCACGGCACCGCCATGCGCTCGGAACCCGCGACCGCGTCGGGCCGCGACCAGATCCTGCCCCAGGCCAGCCTCGACTGCGTCGACGATCTGTACCGCCAGGCCGGCATCACCGACCCACGGGCCCAGATCGATGTCGCGGAGATCTACGTGCCGTTCTCCTGGTACGAGCCGATGTGGATGGAGGGTCTGCGCTTCGCTCCCGAGGGTGAGGGCTGGAAGATGACCGAGTCGGGCGCCACAGCCATGACCGGCGACCTTCCGGTGAACTGCTCGGGCGGCGTGCTGTCGACCAACCCGATCGGCGCATCGGGCATGATCCGCTTCGGCGAGGCAGCCCTGCAGGTCCGCGGCCAGGCCGGTGCGCACCAGGTGGACGGCGCCCGGGTCGCCCTCGGACACGCGTACGGCGGTGCTGCGCAGTTCTACGCGATGTGGGTGGTCGGGGCCGAGAAGCCCTGATCTGCAGCTCATCGGCCCCTGATCTGCGCCTGCTGACCGTGCCGGTACCATCCCGGGTGTGACCGGACCGTACGCCCCGCAGCAGCAGCCCGCCCCGTCGCCGGTCGCCCCGCCACTCAGGGGAAGGGGGCTGATCATCGCCGGTTCGGTGATGATCGCGGTCGCGGTCCTCGGCGGCATGATCGGCTCGGGGATCCTCGGGTCGGACGTCGGGTTCGGCGACCTCGAGCGTGAGGTCGCCATCGACGGCGCCTCGGATCGCGTGGTGCCCGGCGAGATCGAGTTCAGCGTGCTGGAACCGCTCGATGATGCCACCCCGGAGATGACCGTCGGGTTGGCCCTGAGCTCGGACGAGACGCCGGCGCCGACCTGCACGATCGAGGATTCCGGGGGCGATGCGGTTCCGGTCAGTGCCGCGAGCCTGAACGAGGCGCTGCTGGACCTGGAAGGGCGTTACGGCGAGTACACGGTGGTGAGCACCGCTCGGCTCGAACCCGGTGAGTACCGGGCGTCCTGCGAGGTGGCTGGTGAGCCGTCGGCGAGCTCCGGAGTGAGCTTCACCGTGGGGCGGGTGTTCGGTGTGGCTGATGTGGGGGAGATGTTCGGTCCGCTGCTCGGGCTCCTGGCACTGTGGGGAGTGGCCGGGTTGGTGTTCATCGTGGGGATGGTCCTGCTGATCGTCGGACTCGTCCAGCGATCCAAGTCGAAGCGCCCGCCTTCAGTGGTTGGTCAGTACCCGCCCGGTCAGTACCCGCCCGGTCAGTACCAGCCAGGGCCGTACACGCCCGGTCAGTACCCGTCCGGCCCCCACCAGCCAGGGCCGTACACGCCCGGTCCCTACCAGAACGGTCCGCATCAGCAGAGCTCACCGACGGAGGCGCCCCATGGTGCGCCGTCCACCGGGGCGCCGCCGACCTACACCCCGCCGACCTACACCCCGCCGGGCAACGCGGCGCCCGGACCGCCCGAGGCGTCGCCCGACCCATCCGACACTCCTGCCCCGCCGACTGATCCCGCCGTGCCGCCGGGGGGCGGCGGCGCTCCGTCCGGTTGGACGGTGCCCCCGAGCAAGCACTGACCCGGTTCGAGCGCGGGAGTCGCCGGGGGACGATCACAGCGCCGGCTTACGACGAATTCATGTGAGCGGCGGATCGGTGGCGGAGCGGTCGGATCGGCGCGGATTCGTTGTAAGCCGGCGGTTTCGGGTGGCTGGTGCTGGTCCGGTTGGGCGTGCGGATTCGTCGTGAGCCGGCGGTTCCGTGTGGCTGGCGCCGTTGCCCCAGAGCGCGGCCGAACTCAGGCCTTGAACGGATCAGACCCGAACTTGCGCGACGCCGTCTCCAGCGGCTCCGCCGGATAGCTGCCCTGTGGGGCGTAGACGAGCGCTGAATCGTCGGTGCCCTCTGCATAGAACTGTGCCGCCCACTTGCGGAACTTCATCACCGGTCCGTCGGTGTCCGCGAGCGCCGGACGCACCAGGTGCGCCTTGTTCTCCCAGATCGGCTTGTCCTCCTGGACCTGCTTGTGGATCTCGTCCACGAAGGCCTGCCCGACGCTGGAGTTCAGCGAGCTGTCGTCACCCAGCTTGCGCACGGTGAAGCTGAAGCGCATGTGGCAGTGCGTGTCGTCGATCGGTGTGTTGCAGCCCATGAGCAGCGTCTCGACGATGCCCGAGAACCTGACCTTCGAGAAGCCGGGACCGTGCGAGTCGGCGTCGATGCGCCCATCGACGACGCCGCGGGGCGTGGGGAACTTCTGGATCGAGCGCATCTTCGTCCTCGGCCCGTCGACCTCGTAGGACTCCAGCTCCGGCACCTCCTCGGTGTGGTGCACGTAGCGGAAGTGCGCCGCGTCGACGCCGTTCTCGGCGAGCTCCTGCCAAGGTGCCTCGACGAGGTAGTCGCGCATGACCATCTCGGTGAAGTTGTCGGGATCGTTGAACTCCTCGATCTCGGGGATCTCCCACATCGGCGCCACGCCCTCGGGGTGGTACCACGCCATGATCAGTCCGTTGCGCTCGACCGTCGGGTAGGACCGCACGCAGGCCTTCTTGTTCAGCCGGTCCGAGTAGGGGATGAGGGTGTTCTGGCCCTCGGCGTCGAAACGCCACCCGTGGAACGGGCAGATCAGGTCCTCGCCATCCACCGATCCCGCCATGGCCGAAGTGTGCGCCGAGGTGCGGGCAGAACGCGTCGTTGACGTGTGCAACCCCGTTGTCGTCGCGCCACAACGCCAGGTGCTGCCCGAAGTACTGCAGCGGGACGACCTGGCCCACCTTCACGTCGCCGGGCCATGCGATCTGGAACCAGCCGTAGGGGATGGGGAACGGTGAGCGCAGGGACATGACGGCCTCCGAGCCGAGAGAAACTAGAACACGTTCTAGTTTACTACGCCGGACCGGCGGATGTCACCACGTGCGCTCCGGTGGCGGGTCGCACGACGGGCGGGTGGCGGGTCGCTCGACGGGCCGGGTGGCACCTTCGCGGAGGGGGCCGGCCGATCAGATGGCCGGGAGGAACGGCGCCCACAGCGGCGGGGGTGACTGCAACCCGGCGCGCGCCAGCAGCACCAACGCCCCACGGGGCGCGGCCGGCTCCGACTTCAGGGTCCATCCCAGTTCGGAGAGCAGCCGGGCGCCCTTCTGTGAGTTGTGGCGGACGCACATCAGCGTCACGTTGGTCCATTCGTGGGTTCCGCCTCGCGACCGCGGAACGATGTGGTCGATCGTCTGGCCGACTCGCCGACATCCGACGACCTGGCAGACCTTGCCGTCGCGGGCCTGGATCGCTCGGCGGGACAGCGGGGCAGTTGCCTGGAACGGGACCTTGACCATGCGGCGGAGTCGAACCACCGCCGGTACCGGGAACTCGACACCTCCGGTGGAGCGGACGTGCTCATCTCCGTCGGGCACGACCAGGTCGACCTTGTCCGACCACACCAGACCCAGCGCCCGGCGGGTGGTGATCGCCCGGAGCGGTTCGAAACTGGCGTTGAGCAACAGGACCGTCATGCACGTCCCTCGGTCGGTCCGTGAAATGCTGCCTCACATCGCTCGCGGTGTCAGCAGATTTCTGCCCCGGTGCTCCGCCATCGCCTCGGCCACAATGTGACCCATGCGCTTCTCCGGTCGTCCCTGGCTGTTCCCCGTCATCGTCGCGTGGTGCGCCGCAGCGCTGCTCGTCGGGTGCTCGGGCGACGACGGCACGGTGTCGGTCGGCGAGGGCGACGACCCGTCCGGAGCTTCCGCTGCCGAGGTCGCGTACTGCGACACCGCCGAGCAGGTGATCGCCGACGGCGGCGAGCTCGATCTGCGCACCGGTGGGCCGGAGACCCTCGCGAGCATCGAGCTGCTGGCCGGTGAGGCGCCCGCCGAGCTGGCGGAGGACTACGACACGTTCGTCACCGGCATCCGCGGTGTCGCACAACTCGACCCCGACGATCCGGCGGCGCTGTCGAGCATCCTCGATCTGATGCTGGACCCCGACATCGCATCGCAGCCGCGGCGCGATCGAGCAGTACACCGCGTCGACGCTGCGGCGTGACGTTGTGGGCCACCACCGGATCGGACGTCGAGGGCGCGGCGTCGGACGGGGTCGGTCTCGAGATCGACGAGGTGAACGCGGCGATGGCGACGCTCGGCGACGGCGGGGCGACCTGGGTCGGGAAGCTGTCCTCGACGGTGATCTCGGGTGGCAACGACGTGCAGGTCGCCACGAGCGGCGACGGACCTGACCGATGCCGAGGCGCTGGCCGCCTGCTCCGAGCTGCTCGCAGCACTGTCGGTTCGTGATCCGGACGTGTCGATCTCGGTCGCGAACGACGACACGGTGCTCGTGACCAGCTCCGGCGGCGAGTGCGCCGCGGTCTGAGACCGGCCGTGACCCGAGCACGGCACCCTCAGCGAGGGTCTCTCCACATCGACCACAGCGGCGGCCCGTCCGGGCGGAGGTCGATGGTGCCCGTCACCTCGAATCCGAACCGGTGGTAGAAGGCCAGGTTCTGCTCCTTCGAGCTCTCCAGGAACGCCGGCATCCCCTCCTCGTCGCAGCGCTGCACCATCGGCGCCATGAGCGCACCCCGATGCCCTGGCCGCGACGTCCCGGGTCGGTGCCGAGGATCGCCAGGTACCAGTGCGGCTCACTCGGGTGGTGGCGTTCCATCTCCGCCAGGGCCCCGAGTCGGCTGCGTGCGGATCGCACACCGACCGCACCCACCATCGGCCACGCCATGCGGAGCTGTTCGCCCGGACCCGACTTCCAGTCGTCGGGGGCCGACCACATCGGCGCGCTCCGGACAGGTCGTCGGTGGTCCACACCGTTCCCTCCCCGAGGCGTCGCCGGATGAACTGGCCGAACGCCGGACCGAGGTGACGCCGCCGCCGACGCGGGTCGGCCGCGATCCACTCCCACACCGGGTCGTCGAAGAAGGCGGCGCCGAGCAGGCGCCCCAGCGGCCGCCACTCGTCGCCGGTCGCGACCCTGACGCGGTGCACCTGCGGTGTGCTCACCGCGGGACGGGTCGGCACAGCCCCGCCTTGGCGCCGAGCGACAGGATGCGCCGGGCCTCGCGCAGCGGGTTCGGGTCGATGCCCGAGGTCACCAGCGCGAACGACACGCCGTTGGCCGGGTCCGCCCACACGATCTGACCGGCGGCGCCGTTGTGGCCGAACGCCGCGGGCGACACGGTCGGGCCGGTGCTGCGGAACGCTCCCAGCCCGTCGTCGCCCGCCACGACGAGTCCGAGCGACCGGTTCGAGGGGACCCCGGTCATGGGGTCGGCCAGCGTGCAGCGGATGTGTCCGGTCGCATCGGCCAGGACCGCCGGGTCCCAGAGGCCCAGCGGGTCGTGGAGCAACGCCTGGTAGTACAGCGCCAGGTCTGCAGCCGTACCGATGCCGCCGCCACCGGGCACGCCGACGGCGCGGACCTCGGGCTCGTTGAACGCCATCAGCACCGTGGGGGACACCTCGCCCAGCAGCGTCGGGTCGAACTCGCCGAGCACCTCGGCCATCTCCTCGTAGGTCGCGGGCTCGCCCACGATGCTGCAGCTCGGCGATGTCCTGCTGGGAGTCGAGCGGCGCGCCGACGCTGAACGACCGCAGCCCGAGCGGTTCGACGATGCGCTCGGCGACCACCTGCGCCAGGTCGCGACCCTCGAGGGCTTCGATCATCGCAGCGACCACCCAGTGCGCCGCGGTGGGGTGGTAGGTGAACGAGGTGCCCGGCTCGGTGACCGCGTGCCAGCGCGAGAACGCCTCCAGCCTGGAGCTGCGGGTGTCCCACCGGGGCGGCCCGAGGGGGGCGTACGGGAATCCGGAGGTGTGGGTGAGCAGGTGCTCCAGGGTCACCTCGGCCATCCACTCCGGGGTGCGTCCGTTCGTGCCGAACCCCGGGATCAGCTCGATCGCACGGGTGGCGCTGGACAGCCGTCCTTCGCCGATGAGCTGCCACACGACCCCGCCGACGACGGCCTTGGTGGCGGAGAACACGTTGAAGCGGGTGCTCGGCGTGGCCTCGCCGAAGCAGTCGAACACCGCGAGCTCGCCGTCGAACCCGAACGCCAGCTGGCATGCCGGCATGCGTCCCTCGTCGACCTGCTGCTGCGACCTTGGTCCGGAGTGCGTCGACGGCGTCCATGTCGAAGCCGGCATCGCGGGGGTCGATCGTGGTGGTGTAGGGCTCGCTCACCGCGGGCACCATATCGTCCGGCTCGCCGGGGGGCCCCGGGCGCGGGCTAGATTGCCGCGCAGTCGAGCCGAGGGGGTCCCCCATGAAGGTGGTCGTCAACTACGACCTGTGTGAGAGCAACGCCGTGTGCATGGCGGTGGCGCCCGAGGTGTTCGAGGTGCGCGACGACGACTTCCTCTACGTCCTGCAGGAAGAGCCGGGCGAGGAGCTGCGCGACAAGGTCGAGGAGTCCGCTCGTCGCTGCCCGAAGCAGGCCATCACCATCGAGGGCTGACACCCCATCCACATGACCTCCCTCCTGGTCATCGGCGCGTCGCTCGCCGGGCTGACCGCCACCGAGACACTCCGCAACGGCGGCTACGACGGCGACCTGATCGTCGTCGACCCGTCACCGCAGCTCCCCTCGGACCGCCCCCCGCTGTCCAAGCAGGTCCTCGCGGGCGAGTGGGAGCCGGACCGTGCGACCCACCGCAGCGCTGCTCGACTGCCCGAGCTCGACGTCGATCTCCGGCTCGGGGTGGCAGCGACCTCGCTGGCGGACGCATCGAACGGGCCGGCCGCGGCCGGCACACGGACCGTGCAGCTGTCCGACGGGTCCTCGGTGGATGCCGCAGGGATCGTGCTGGCCACCGGCGCGGCGCCCCGGCACCTGCCCGACGAGCCCGCGCACGGGGTGCACGTGCTGCGCACGCTGGAGGACTGCCTGGCGCTGCGCGCCGATCTGGAGGGCGAACCCGGATCGCGTCGTGGTGATCGGCGCCGGGTTCATCGGCGCCGAGGTGGCCGCCACCTGTCGCGGCCGCGGGTTGCAGGTCACGATGATCGAAGCAGCGCCGGCGCCGCTCGGGCGGGTGCTGCCCGGAGAGCTCGGAGCCTTCATCGCGGAGCTCCACCGTGAGCACGGCGTCGATGTGCGCCTGGGCGTGGGGGTCGACGGGCTCGAGGCCGACGACCGCGGTCGGGTCCGCTCGGTGCGCATGGCCGACGGCTCGGTGATCGACGCGTCGGTCGTGGTCGTCGGCATCGGCGTGGCGCCGTCGGTGGACTGGCTGGCCGGGAGCGGGCTGACCCTGGACGACGGGGTGCGCTGCGACGAGACCTGCCTGGCTGCCCCCGGCATCGTGGCCGCCGGCGACGTCGCGAGTTGGCCCAACCCCAGGTTCGGCGAGGTCATGCGGGTCGAGCAGTGGGAGAACGCCATCGAGCAGGGTGAGCACGCCGCGCGCCGTCTGCTGGCCGAGCTGGACCTCGGTGAGCATCCCGGGGCGTTCGCTCCGGTGCCGTGGTTCTGGTCGGACCAGTACGACCGCAAGATCCAGATGGCCGGGCGACCCTCCGGGAGCGACCAGGTCGTCATCGTCGAGGGCAGCATCGAGGAGCGGCGTTTCGTGGCGCTGTTCCGCCGCGATGACCGGTGCACCGCGGTGCTGGGCGTCAACCGACCGCGCCACGTCATGCAGGCGCGGATGAAGATGGTCGAGTCGCTGGACTGGGCGCCGGTGGCGGGGCTCTTCGGGTGAGCGCCTTCGCGGCGCTGATCGTCGCGACGGTCGTCATCGCCGCTGCGGACTGGTGGGCGGTCGGCACGGATCGTCGACGGGTCGAGTACCTGCTCAAACCGCTGACGATGGTGGCGTTGCTCGCCGCGGCGCTGTCGTTGTCGGATCCGGTCAGCGACGCAGCACGGCTGTTCATGGTGCTGGGTCTGTTGTGCTCACTCGCCGGCGACGTGTTCCTGATGCTGGACGACCGCCTGTTCATCGGTGGCCTCGCGTCGTTCCTGGTCGGCCACGTGATGTACGTCGTCGCGCTGCTGCAGTTCGGCGACATCTCCCCGGCGCTGCTGATGCTCGGCGTCGCGCTGGTGCTCGTGGCCGCCGCGGTGATCGGCTCCAGGGTCGTCCGCGGCGCCGGCGAACACGACGCCCGCCTGACCGGGCCCGTCGCGCTCTACATGGCGGTCATCTCGCTCATGGTCGTCATGGCGTTCGGCACCGCCGTGCCCATCGCCATCGTCGGAGCGGTGCTCTTCTACGCCTCGGACGGGGTCCTGGGGTGGAACAAGTTCGTCCAACCCATCCCACACGGACGTCTCGCGGTCATGACCACCTACCATCTGGGTCAGATCGGACTGGTGCTCGCGTTGGCGAGCTGACCGAGCTGGGAGGCCGTCATGTCGATCGCGGATCACGACCTGTTGGGCGCGGCGTCGACGCTGCTGCCCGACGTGGTCGAACTGCGCCGGGAGCTGCACCTCCACCCCGAGCTCGGACTCGACCTGCCACGAACCCAGGCAGCGGTCCTCGACGCGCTCGACGGACTGGGTCTGGACATCGCCGTCGGTGAACGCCTGAGCTCGGTCGTGGCGGACCTCGACGGTGGGCGCCCGGGGCCCACGATCGTGCTGCGTGGCGACATGGACGCGCTACCGATGACCGAGGAGACGGGGCTCGACTTCGCCAGCCGCACCGGCGACACGATGCACTCGTGCGGCCACGATGCGCACACCGCGATGCTCGTCGGCGCCGCTCGGTTGCTGTCGGCCCGCCGGGCGGAGCTGCCCGGCCGCGTGCGGTTCATGTTCCAGCCGGGCGAGGAGGGCGACGGCGGCGCCGCGCTGATGATCTCCGACGGCGTGCTCGACGGCGTCGATGCCGCGTTCGCGATCCACGTCGCACCGAACCTGCCCAACGGCCTGGTCGCGTGGCGCGCCGGCGCAGCGCTCGCAGCAGCCGACGAGTTCGAGATCACCGTCACGGGCCGTGGCGGCCATGCATCCAGTCCGCACTGGTCCACCGATCCGGTGCCCGTGGCGTGCGAGGTCGTCCTGGCCCTCCAGTCGATGATCACCAGGACCGTCGACGCGTTCGATCCGGCGGTGCTGACCGTGAGCCAGTTGAGCTCCGGGACCGCCAACAACGTCATCCCCGACTTCGGTCCGCATGTCGGGCACCCTGCGCTCGGTCTCCGAGCGCACGCGGCGAGCGGTGATGGCCCGCATCAGCACGGTTGCGGACGGCGTTGCAGCGGCCCACGGTTGCACGGCGTCGGTCGAGATCGCCGAGGGCTACCCCGTCACCGTCAACGACGCGACGTTCGCCGAGTTC
Source organism: uncultured Microthrixaceae bacterium (assembly GCA_963714875.1). Lineage (GTDB taxonomy): Bacteria > Actinomycetota > Acidimicrobiia > Acidimicrobiales > Microtrichaceae > JBAOHV01. The sequence continues at coordinate 11,661 of CAVQQI010000004.1, forward strand.
GCCGCCGGCGTCGCGGCGGAGGCGTTCGGTGAACGACGCGTCGTGCGGATGCCGGCTCCGGTGATGGGCTCCGAGGACTTCTCCTACGTCCTGGAGCGGGTGCCGGGGGCCATGGTCTTCCTCGGCGTGTGCCCGCCGGATCGTCCCGACCCGTTCAGCGCGCCGGCGTGTCACTCCAACCGGATGATGCTCCACGAGGACGTCATGGCCGACGGCATCGCGCTGCATGCCGCGGTCGCCATGTCGTTCCTCGCTCAGGGCTGACCGAACGGCGACTCGTCCGCCGCCGAGCGCGGCACGACAACGTCGGGTCGCGGCCACGGTCACCCACATGCGCTCGAGGTGCTGTTCGATCTGGCGGTCGCCGCCGGGCGTCGGGTGCGCCGCCAGGAACTCGGCGATCGCGGTGGCGTCCGCCGGGTCGGTCGTGCCGCGGATGCCTTCGAGCATCCGCGGGCGGCTGTTGGACGGGAAGCGTTCCGACAGCGTCGACCAGTGCTCGGCGACGAACGCCCAGGCCGTGGCGCCGAGCGTCGGGTGCTCGAGCGCCCGACGCAGCAGGTAGGGCGCGTTCTGGGTGCGCACCTCGGATGCGGCCAGTTCGAGCGTGTGGGCGAACAGCGCAGGGTCCTCGGTGTCGGCCAGCGCGTTCAGGTAGCGCAACTCGTCCTGCGGGGTGGCGGCCTGACGCCAGCTCCGTTCCAGCTCGGCGTGTTCGTCGGGCGTCGCCGAGGCGGCGACGACGCTGATCGCCGCGGCCCGCAGCGAGCTGTCCGCAGCAGTGTCGTGGAGCACCGATCGTGCCCGCTCGCGGGTCGCCGGATCGGCGCCGGTGTTGCCCGCCATGGCGAAGGTCACCCCGCGCAGCTCGCGCAGGCGGTCCAGGTCCAGCTCGCCCGACGCGTCCAGCACCTCGTCCGCCCGTGTCAGGGCCGGCAGCGCCAACCCGGCGACGAAGCGCTCGACCGACGCCCGGTGCTCCGGGCCCGCGAGGCGGGCCAGCTCACGGGTCGTTCCCGACACCCTGCGCCAGACCGACGGGTCCAGCTCGGACAGGGCCAGTTGTCCGAGGAGCTCGGTGATCTCGGCCAGCGGCACCCGGCCGGCGAGGAACCCCGCCCAGGTGTCGTCGAGCAGCACGAAGCGTTCGAGCGGGTTCGGGGAACCGTGCGCGAGCAGGTCACGGCGCAGCTCTGCGTCCAGCTCGACGCGGTAGAACCCTGCGCCACCGACGTTGGCCTGCACGAACCCGGGCGGACCGCCGGTGTCGAAGCGCGCCTCGCCCTCGAGCAGCAGCCGCTCCTCGGCGCGACCGCCGTCGACGGCGCCGACCGAGAACACCATGGGGATCGGCCAGCGGTCCTCGCTCGGTTCCTGATCGAACCCTGCGCGGGTCTGGTCCATGGCGAATCCGTCGTCCGCACGATCGACCTGCACCAACGGGTGTCCGCCGCGGAAGATCCAGTTGTCCATGATGCGCCGGACGGGTTCGCCGGTGACGTCCTCGAGCGCATCCCACAGGTCGGTGGTCTCGGTGGTGCCGAACGCGTGGCGCCGCAGGTACTCGGTGATGCCGGAGCGGAACGCCTCGGCGCCCAGGTACTGCTCGAGCATGCGCACCACCGACGCGCCCTTCTCGTAGGTGAGGATGTCGAACATGCCCTCGGCATCGGCGGGGGTGAGGACCTCGTACTCGATGGGGCGGGTCGAGCGCAGCGAGTCGGTGTCGAACGCAGCGGCGCGTGCCAGCCCGAAGGTGGTCCACACGTCCCAGGCGGGCCGGAAGGCGTCGGTGGCCATCACCTCCATGAAGGTGGCGAACGCCTCGTTGAGCCAGATGCCGTTCCACCACGACATCGTCACCAGGTCGCCGAACCACATGTGGGCCAGTTCGTGGTTGATGACGTCCGCCACCCGCTGCAGCTCGGGCTGGGTGGCGCCGTCGGGGTCGATCAGCAGCAGCACCTCCCGGAAGGTGATGCAGCCCAGGTTCTCCATCGCACCGAACGCGAAGTCCGGCACGGCGACCAGGTCGACCTTGTCGCCCGGGTAGGGCAGCTCGTAGTAGCGCTCGAAGAAGCCCAGGGCCGCTTCGGCGACGTCGAGCGCGAAGTCGCACAGGTGTGCCGAGCCGGGAGGGTGCACGACCCGCAGGGCGATCGGTCCGTCGATGCCGTCCACCATGCGGGGTTCGGTCGCCTCGAGCGGTCCGACCACGACGGCGACCAGGTAGGTCGACATCGAGATGGTGTCCGCGAAGTCGACCCGCACCCGGCCGTCATCGACCGGTCGTCGTGCCACCTCGGCGGCGTTGGCCACCACGAACTGGTCGGCCGGCACCACGACGCTGACCGAGAACACCGCCTTCAGCGCCGGCTCGTCGAAGCACGGGAACGCCCGGCGGGCGTGGGTGGACTCGAACTGGGTGACGGCGAGCGCCTGCTCGGTGCGCTCGCCCGTGGCCGGGTCCTCGGTGTGGAACGTCGAGCGGTAGAAGCCGACGAGCTGGTCGTTGAGCACACCCCGGAACGACAGGCGGAGCCGCGCGGCGCCGACGGGGACTCGTCGGGCAGTTCGAGGGTGACCGTCTCGGTGTCGTGGTCGAGCTGCACCCGTGCCTCGGTGACCCGTTCGGCAGGTGCCGCGAGGTCCGCGGGTGCCGATCCGTCGGCCGGGCCCGTGATGCCGTCGGCCAGTGAGGTGACGGTCGCCGAGTCGATCTCCAGGTCCAGGGCGTGCAGCACGATCCTGCGGGTCGCGCTCCGCACCTGGACGCCGATCACCACCTCACCGACGAAGGTCGCCGTCGTCAGATCGGGCTCGAGCACCAGGTCGTAGCGGTGCGGGCGGACCTCGTCGGGGAGTCGGTGGGATGTCTCGCTCACGGTGGGCTCCTGTGCTGGCCGGGTCGGCCCACCAGTGGCGGAACGCATCCGGCCGACGCCGCTGGTGCAGCTGGTTCCGGTGGTGGTGGACCGAGCGTAGGGCGGCTCGGTCGGGTACCGTCGCCGCGGTGTACGAGTGCTTCGACGTCAACGTCTCCGACAAGGTCGCCCATCTCCAGCTGAAGCGGCCCGACCAGCTGAACACCATGACCCCGGCCTTCTGGACCGAGCTGCCCCAGATCGTGCGGGAGCTCGACGCCAGCGCTGCTGCCCGGGCGATCGTGGTGTCCTCGACCGGCAAGCACTTCTGTGCGGGCATGGACCTGTCGGTGTTCACCGGCGGGTCAGCGCTGGCCGACAACGGCGGGGCGGACGAGGTCGGTCGCCAGCGTGCGCACCTGTGGATGATGGTGCAGCACCTGCAGGACTCCTTCACCGCGCTCGAACAGGTCCGCATGCCGGTGCTCGCAGCCATCCAGGGCGGCGCGATCGGCGGTGCGGTCGACATGGTCTGCGCTGCGGACATGCGGTACTGCAGCGCCGACGCGTTCTTCTGCATCCAGGAGATCAACATCGGCATGACCGCGGACGTCGGCACGTTGCAGCGCCTGCCGAAGCTGATCCCCGAGGGCGTCGCCCGGGAGCTGGCCTACACCGGTGACCGGATGCCCGCGCAGCGGGCGCTCGAGGTGGGGCTGGTCAACCAGGTCTTCGACGACCACGAGGCGCTGGTCTCGGGGGTGTTGGACATCGCGGGGCGCATCGCGACGCGGTCGCCGCTGGCGATCTGGGGCACCAAGGAGATGATCAACTTCACCCGTGACCACTCCGTGGCCGACTCGCTGCGGTACATGGCGGGGTGGCAGTCGGGGATGTTCCAACCCGCCGACATGCTCGAGGAGTTCGCCGCCAAGGGCGAGCAGCGGGACCCGTCGTTCGACGAGCTGCCGTCGCGGCCCACGGGCATCTGAACCCGGCCGGGCGGGGCGCGCGACCCGTTCACCGCGGTCGGGGTCCCGCGCGAGGCTGACCGGGTGACCGACGACGACCGCCGCCTCTCGACCATCCGATCACTGCTCGCGAAGGCCGAGGCCACCGAGTACCCCGACGAGGCCGAGGCCTTCTTCGCCAAGGCCTCCGAGCTGATCGGTCGCTGGGCGATCGACGAGGCGATGATCTGGGCGGGCACCGACTCGTCCGGCCGTGAACAGCCCGACGAGCTGCGCCTGCTGTTGCACGCCCCCTATCTGCCCCAGAAGGCGGTGCTCGTGGGGGCGGTGGCGGCAGCACACGGCTGTCGGACGGTGCGCATCGTGTCGCCGCCCGGTGTGGGCAGCGAGGTGGTGTCGGTCGTCGGATTCCCCACCGAGCTGCGGTGGGTCGACACCCTGGTGACCAGCCTGTTGGTGCAGCTCACCTCGGCGATGCTGGCGCGCTGTCCGAGGGGTGTGTCGGCCTCGGCCACCGCGTCGTGGCGGCGCAGCTTCATCGTCGGGTTCGCCGAGGAGGTCAGTCGACGTCTCGAGGCCGACCGCGCCGCCGCAGCGGCTGAACGCGATGCCACCGCGAGCGCCACGGGAACTGCCCCCGGCGCCGGCACTGGCGGGGGCGTCGCTGCCGGCTCGACGGCGCTGGTGCTCGCATCACGCGCCGAGGAGGTCGACGAGGATCTGCGTCGCCGCCACCCCAGGGTGCGGTCGTCGTGGGCCTCCAGCGGTCGGTCGGCGAGCGGTCGGCGAGAGGGCCGGACGGCGGGCAGGGAGGCCTCGCTGTCACGCCGCGGCATCGGCAACCGGGGTCGACTGGGTCCGGGCCGCTGATGGTCGGCGTCGGGGCTCCTGACCCGTCGGACCCGCACCGCGACGCGCTGTACCGCGCCGAGCACCAGGCTCTCCCTGACGGCGGGCGCCGGTTCCGACGTTTCGCCGAGCTCGAGCAGTACGTCACCGCCACGGTGCTGGGCCCGTGGTGGGAACGGACCTTCCCCACCGCGCCGGTCGACGTGGCGGTGCTGCGACGCTCGTCGGGGGCGACCTTCTCCGCCGCGTACGTCGACGACGTCGGCGACGACGCGGCGATCTGGATCCGTGACGGGTCCTGGGACCTGGTCACCGTGGTGCACGAGCTCGCGCACGTCGCCGCCGGTCCGCCGGTGCGGGGCGAGGGATCCCACGGCCGTGGGTTCGCCACGGCGCTGCTGCGCTGCTGGCGCGAGCTGCTGGGCGTCGAGGCCTACGGGGCGTTGCGCTCCACCCTGGATGCGAACGGGATCCCGTACCACCGTGACCGTCTGGTCTGAGCGTCCCGCGGTGCGAACACCTTCGCCTTGCCGCGCCGGCCCCTGATCGTCAGTTCGCCGGCGGGAACCCACAGGTCGGTCTGGCTCGCATCGGCCAGCGTCGTCGCTGCTGCCAGCACGCCGCCGCGTGCGGTCTTCGCCTCGTCGCACAGTCGTGAGGCCAGGTTCACGACGTCGCCGATCACGGTGTACTCGAAGCGTTCGGGGGTGCCGACGAACCCGGCGATGACGTGGCCGCTCGCCACGCCGATGCCCGCGCCGAGCAGGTCGTCCTCGCGGGCGAACTCGCGGGGCAACGCGGCCGCGGTGCGCAGGGCCCGGTCGGCGTGGTCGGGCTGGTCCTGGGGGGCGCCGAACAGGCACAAGGCCGCGTCGCCCTCGAACTTGTTGATCCAGCCACCCTCGCGGTTGACCACCGCCACGACGATCCGGAAGAACCGGTTGAGCATCGCGACGACCTCCTCGGGCTGGTGGGTCTCGGAGAACCGCGTGTAGCCGCGCAGGTCCACGAACAACACCGTGACCTCTCGGCGCTCACCCACCGACGGCCCACCGGCGGCGATGGCCAGGTCGGCCAGTCCGGCCTGGCCGACCTGGCGGTTGAACAGCTCCCGCAGGGTCTCCCGCTCGCGGATGCCGTCGGCCATGTTGTTGACCCCCTCGGCCAGGCGGCCGAGCTCGCCCAGGTCGTCGACGGGCACGTGGGTGTCGAGCTCGCCCCGTTCGATCAGTCGCATGGCGTCACGCACCCGCAGCAGCGGCCGCGAGACCGAGTTGGCGGCGACGCCCATGACCATGCCGCCGGCGACGAAGCTGATCGCTGCGATCCAGGCGAGCCGGCGCGCATCGAGCGGCTCGGGGCCGATGACCGAGCTGAGGCTCACCGCGACCAGGGGCACGCCGCTGCCCAGCAGCCACGCCAGCATCAGCCGGGGCAGCACGTCGCGGCGGTCCTCGGGCAGCTCGGCGTCCACCAGCGCGACGGCGAACAACGGACGGAAGTGCCCCTCCAGCAGCAGGTACAGCAGCGTGCAGGTCACCACTCCGGCGAGCGCGATGCCGACCGAGACCCGCTGGACGTCCGCGTTGATGATGCCGAACAGCACCGCGGCCACCACCCACGACAGCAGTGCCGAGAGCGTCTCGAACGACGGCAGGCTGAACAGCAGTCGCCGCTGACGGTCGGTCGGCGGCGTGCCCTCGCGCACCCAGACCACCGCACGACGCAGCACCAGGGCGTTGAGCGGCAGGGCCAGCAGGATCATCGCCGCCAGGTAGGAGCCGAACACCACGACGTTCAGGTCGAGATTGGCGAGCTCGGTCTGGGCCTGGACGGGGAAGAGCCACTGGAAGTAGGCCACGACCGCGGCGACGCCCAGGCTGTTCGCCACGAGCTGGAGCCGCAGCACGCCCCGGACCGTGGCACGTGCCCGAACCTCGCCGGGAACACCAGCCGCAGTGGTGGTCGAGGCGGACTCGCCTCGACTCACCGGTTCCTCGCCCATGTGCGGAGTGTAGGACGGACTCCACGATCCCGCAGCCGGCGCAGACCTCGACGCACCGTTGGTCGGCGGGTCGGCTCCTTCGGGTACCAGAGCCGCGAGACTCGTCGCGATGTACGCAGTGGCAACGTTCCTGGTGGTCGCGATGATCACGTTGGTGTTCACCCAGCTGGCGACGGGTGCGCTCATCGCAACCGGCCTTCCACCCGACGCGGCGTCGTTCCAGGCCCGCTCAGCGATGAGCGGTGCGGGGATTCACCACGACCGAGTCGGAGAGCGTGGTCAACCACCCGCTCCGGCGCCGCATCATCTCCACCACCATGTTCGTCGGCACGGTCGGCACCCCGACCTTGGTGGTGACGGTGCTGATGGGTCTGGTCGCTCCGGGTCCGGGATCGACCGGCACCCGGACCCTGGTGGTGCTGGTGGGCCTGCTCGGTCTGGCGCTCGTCCTCCTCAACCGCCCCGTGCGACACCTGCTGGTGCGGTGGGGCGAGCACTACGCGCGACGTCGCCTGCTGACGGTGCTCGGCACCACTCACCAGGATCTGCTCAGTCTCGGCAGCGGGTTCGTCATCGCGTCCCTGCGCGTCGGGCACAACCGGAGCTCGGGCCGCGGAGCCTCGAGGACTGGATGCTGCACTGCCGGAGGTGCGAGTGATCGGCCTGCGCAGAGGGGGCGCCTACATCGGCGAGCCGCCCGTCGACTTCGACCTGGCCGAGGGTGACGAACTGGTGGTCCACGGCCGCGCCGATCGCCTCGAGGCCCTGGCGACGGAGGCCGGCTCGCCGCTCGGCGACGCCTGAGGTGCCTGCAGCCAGAGCAGCGGCCGTCGCTGCGGGTGCGCCGCCACGCTCAGCCGGCCGGGACCTCGAACATCTCGGCCAGCCCGGCCCGTATCCAGGCGTGTTCGGACGGGAGCGGCACCGGTAGCGGCGACCGGATGCTGAACGCGTCGATGAGATCGGCAGCTCCGCCCACGATCTCGAGATCCGCCTCGTCGCGGTCCGGACCCACGACGACACCGTCGTGGACCTCGACCGAGAACGAGGTCGCCGGGGCGGTGGTGTCGATCCGCATCGACACGGACCTGGCCGTGCCGTTCACCACCGCCATGCTCGGGCCCAGCGCTGCCGAGTAGCGCAGACATGCGACGAGCTCGTCGTCGTGGACGTTCCGCATCGACCCCGATGGGGACCAGCACGTCGCGTTCGTGCACCCATGAGTCCCAGAGGGCGTGATGGGCGACCGTGCTGACGCTGACGTGGCCGGGGGGAGCCTCGGCGGTGGCGGCCCAGCCGGAGTCGTCGAGTGACATCACCAGGTCGGCCAGTCGCTGGTTCGACCTGGAGAACCGGTCCAGCAGCTCCGAGGTGCCGAGCTCCCCTGAAGCGGCCACCATCTCAGCGGGCGTGGCCACGGGATCGAACGTGGCGAGCAATCGGGTGGGAGCACCCCGGATGCCCTGCTCGATGGAGTGGGACCAGAAGGCGTTGGTGCTCTCGAGGTGCACGATCACGTCACGGTTCGACCACGCCTCGCACCGACTCGGCGTCGCCCACTGCTCGTCGGTGAACTCCGACAACACGCGTTGCCAACCGGGAGCGTTGTCGCACCAGGGGTTCCAGGATCTCCTCCGGCGGGAAGTCGAGCTCGATGAGCGGATCAACGCCGTAGCGGGGTGAGAGCTGCATGGCGAGACTCTCGCGCACCTCGGGTGGTCCGTGGCTGCTCGGTGTGCGAACGGCGCTGTCAGCCACGTGCGATTCCGCGGAATCGCCGCTCCGGGGTGAACTGGGAGGCGGTTGCGGCGACATGGCGCGCCGGATCCACGCGGAACGAGCGAGGCCTGCGCTGCGGGGACCGCCCGGGCAGGGGTCGTTGGGCCCTACCGAGCTCCTGCCCAGGGTTGCACGCTGTTCCGGGGATCGAACGTGGAGGGTGCATGGACCCGCAGATCACCAAGCCACCGAAGTTGCCGCCCGTGTGGTTCAAGCACCTCTTCTGGCGTGGCCACCGGATCCTCTACCGGCTCATCGGTGGGCGCGCCCTGTGGACCCCGAGCGCCAAGCGCGGGTGGGGCGCGATGCACCTCACCACGATCGGCCGGAGGTCCGGCCAGCGGCGCAGCGTCATCGTCGGCTACATCGAGGACAGCGCTGCCCCGGTCGTGCTGGCGATGAACGGCTGGGACGAGGGCCTGCCGTCGTGGTGGCTGAACCTCGACGCCCACCCCGACGCCGTCATCCGCCTCAAGGGCCAGCCGGAGCGGGCCGTGCGCGCCCGTAGAGCGGAGGGCGACGAGCGCGATCGACTGTGGCGGCGGTGGGCCGAGATCGACGAGGGGCTCGACGCCTACGCCGACTCGCGCTCAGCCGACACGCCGGTGGTGGTCTTCGAACCACGCGACGCAGTGACCGACCGGACCTCATGACTCCAGCTCCCGGAGGAGCTGGAGTCACCCGTCCTCGGAGCGTTCAGTGGCCCCGCGGTCTGGGTCCGCTACGTGTGGGAGACCAGCGGGATCAGCTCGAAGGCCACCTCGTTGCCACTGGCATCGAGCAGCCCGACGTTCAGCGGGTCGTTGACCCCGCACCCGTAGCCGTCCACGCCGTTGTCGCCCTCGGCCCAGTCGAGCGTGAGGCGCACCCGAACGGTCGCCGGGTCGATTCGGGTGAACGACTCGGTCCAGCCAGCGCCGCCATCGACGATGTTGCAGCCACCCAGGCCCTGGTTGTAGGCGAACGACCCATACCCGACCCAGTCGACGATCACAGGAGCGGTCTCGGCGTACGCGACGTCGGCCTCCCAGATCGTGACGTGGTTGATGTCGGTGCTCGGAGGCGCCGGAGGTGGTGCGCACGCAGATGCTCCCGCCATCACCACAACCAGACCCACGACTGCCCAACTCCTCCGGAGCGTTCCCATTGTTCCTCCCAGCGCCTCGCCACGATGGCGGCTCTCGTCAAGGTAACGGTCGGAAAACTGGCCGACAAGGGTTCGGCCCCTGGAAGGAGGGCAGGGTTCGTTCCCACGATGTAACGGCCTCGCAGGGGCTGGTCCGACGGCTGCGGGCTAGAACGTCCGCCATGCGCATCCTCGTAGCCATCACCTCGGGCTTCGGCCACATCCGGCCTTCGGCCCCGATCGCCGGTGCCGCAGTCCGCCGAGGACACGAGGTCCGCTATGTCGTGAGTTCGAGCGAGCGGCTGATGGGCGGGAACTCCGGAGGCTCCGGTGCGCTCGCCCCGGCGGAGTTCACGACCGGACTCGGCTTCATGACCGATGTCGTGGAGCCGACGGACGTCGCGCCGTTGCTCGACCGCCTCCCAGAGCCTGAGTCCGATGGCGCAGCGATGTTCCGACGGTTCTTCCTACGCGCCGCCGCAGCCGTGCCGTTCATTCGCACGCTGACCGAGGAGTGGCAGCCCGATGTGATCCTGCGCGACACAGCGGGCCAGGATGCCTGGGCCGTCGCGGAGCTGACGGGCACGCCGCTCGCGACGTTCGATTTCGCGCCGGCCCAGTCCGGCATGCTGCACACGGTCGCCGCGGGCGAGGTCGCGTGGTTCCGCCACGAGATGGGTCTGACGCCGGACCCCGGCTTCGAGCGCATGGAGGGCGAGCTCAGGATCGTCGGCGCCCCGCCGAGCTGGTTCGACGGCCACAGTGTCCCGGCGAACACGCACTTCGTGCAGCCGGTGGAGCCGGACCCGATGCCCGGTGAGTCGCTCGCGGCGGTGCTCGATCGCCAGGACGAACGGCCATTGGTGTACGTGACGTTCGGAACGGCGTTCAACACGCCGGACCTGTTCCAGATGGTCTTCGACGCTCTCGCCGACCTCGAGGTCCAGGTGATCGCCACCATCGGGATGAACAACGACATCGCCGACCTCTCCGTCCCCCGAAATGTCCGAACGGTTCCGTTCCTCTCGCAGAGCCTCATCCTCGAACACGCGGACCTCGTCGTCGCCCACGGCGGCTACGGCTCTCTCACGGGAGCCCTCCGACGAGGCCTCCCCGTGCTGAGCTTGCCGCTCGCACCGCCGGACAATCGGTTCAACGCAGCACGGCTGGTGGAGCTGGGCGCCGGGCTCTCCCTCGGGCAGGGAGAACGTACGGCCGCTGGGATACGACGATCCGTCCAGCGGCTGCTCGATGAGCCTGAGTACCGAGACCGCGCCGGAGAGATCGCTGACGGAGATCGCTTCGCTCCCGCCAGTCGATCACGCGGCCGAGCTCCTCGAGCGACTCGTGGTCCCGACGGACTGACCCAGTCGGTCGCTGGTTGCTCGACCGTCCCCACCTCCGGACACGTGCCGCTATCCGACCGATGAGGGCCTCTCGACGGTGACACCGGCCGGGAAGAACAGTCGGGTGCTACCCCACCCGCGCAGTACCCGCCGGAGCTCTTCGAGAGGTACTGCTGTCGGTTCTCGTTCCCGTACGGGGGACTGCTGAGACCGGCGCGACATCCCCTCACGCCGGTGTCCCCGAACAACACGAGTGGGATGCCCACCTCGCTGCGAAATCCTGGCGTTTCGCGTTGCTCAGCAACGCGAAGAGCCGTGGTATCGGCCACCGTGGCGCTTCCGCGGAAGCGTCCCCATAGCGCCGGGTACGTGTCGCTATTCGGCGGGTGAGGGCTCCTCGAGCGTCGCCACGCCGACCGGGCAGGAGAGGCCGGTCCCACCGAGTCCGCAGTACCCGCCGGGGTTCTTCGAGAGGTACTGCTGGTGGTAGTCCTCCGCGTAGAAGAACTCGCCGAGCGGCTCGATGTCGCTGGTGATCTCGCCCTTGCGGGCTGCGGTCAACACCGGCTGGAACCGGTCCCTGCTGGCCAGCGCGGCGGCGAGCTGATCGGCGTCGGTGGCGTAGATGCCCGAGCGGTACTGGGTGCCGACGTCGTTGCCCTGGCGGTGGCCCTGGGTCGGGTCGTGTGATTCCCAGAAGGTGCGTAGCAACTCGTCGTAGGTGATCTGTTCGGGGTCGTACACCACCAGCACGGCCTCGGTGTGGCCGGTGCGGCCGCTGCACACCTCCTGGTAGGTGGGGTTCGGGGTGTAGCCGCCGGTGTAGCCGACGGCGGTCGACAGCACGCCGGGAAGCTGCCAGAACACGCGCTCCGCGCCCCAGAAGCACCCGAGCGCGAACACCGCGGTGCGAGCGCCCTCCGACCAGGGCGGGGTGATCGGTGCACCGTTCACGTGGTGCGCGGCGGGCACGGGCATCGACTCCGACCGGCCGGGCAGCGCCGCGTCGGGGGTGACCATCTGGGGGTTTCGACCGAACAGCATGATCCTCAGGCTACGACCGTCGTCCGGACGGGTCCGGTCGGGTTGGCCGGCAGCGTCCGCGATGTCCGCTCGGGCGGTGGCGCGACTGCTCGAATCGAGGGGGAATCACTCAGTGATCTGCTGCGCCGCGGTGTCCACACTGTCCACATGGCGCGACCTTGGCCGACGGTGGGACTCGATGACGTGGCAGAGCTGCGGGCACTCCTGCGTCGCCGCGACGCCGCTGCCCGCCAGATCGGTCTGGCGCTGCTGCGCAGCTGGACCGCCGAGGACCTGGGTGCGGTCGGCGCACGGGCGGTGCTCGAGGCGGCCGGCGGCTCCTATCCCAGCCTGCCCGGTGACCACGAGCATCCCGCCGAGATGATGGCGCACCTGTTGTGGGGTGCGCCGACCTCGGTCCCGGTGGCGGATGTGGTGCGGGTGTACCTGGTGTCGGGCGAACGGGTGCGTCGAGCGCTGATCCACCTGCTGGCACTGCGGCGCGACGCCGCTGGGCTGGACGGCCTGGAGTACATCTTCGGACCCGAGTCGCCCGCCGAGCTGCTGGCATCACCGACCACGCCGCTGCTCGAACCGTTGATCGACCACCCGGACCGGGATCGCGTGGCGTCCCTGCTCCTGGCGGCGCTGCCCCGAACCGGCTGGTCCTGGCATGCAGCAGCGATGCTGGTGGCGCTCGAGACGGCCGAGCCGAGCCCGAGCGAGGACCGCGCCCGGCTGATGGCGGGTGTCGGGGCGCTCGTGGTGGAACTGGTCGAGGCCTGCAACCGGGCTGCGCTGAGCGACCCCCGTGCCGGTGACGGCGCCCGCAGCGAACGCGAAGCCCTGTCCGCCGCGCTGGGGTTGCTCGACGAGCTGCGCGAGCAGGACCAGCGAGACACCCTGGCAGCGATGCTCGGCTCGTCGGATCCGCGCGTGGCGGCGATGGGCGCGGTCCGCCTGGTGTCCCGCGCCGAGCCGGTCGCGCCCGAACGCCTGGGGTTGATCGCCCGTGACCCCGTCGCCCGAGCCGACCTGCACGACGGCCTGGGCTCGGTCGACTCCGTCGGCGCGCTCGCCCTGGACGGCGTCGAGATCGCCGAGGGTGAGCTGGCACGCTGGTTGTCCGCGGTGACCGAGCTGGGTCGCGTCCCCGACGAGATGGAACACGTCGCCACGGTGCCGGTCGCCGACGACCCTGCAGGGACCGACGCCGTGATGCACCTGTTCCGATTCAGGATGAACGCACCCCACTGGTCCTCGGCGCGGGGCTGGATGATCGGCGCCGCCGGCGAGGCTGCCTACTCGTGCTACTCGGCCGAGGACGAGGCATCGCTCGCCGAGCACGTCACCGAGATCCGCACCGCGCTGGCAGACTGGCCCGACCGCCGCGCCGACGGAGCGGCCTGACCCGAGGGTGAGCGATGAGTCGAGTGGTGCTGGTCCATGGAGCGTTCAACGAGCTGTGGGGCCCTCACCAGATCGCGCAGCGCTGGATCCCTGCGCTGCGCGACGGGCTGTGGCACCACGGCGTCGACGTGTCACCCGATGACGTCGAGTGCGCGTTCTACGGCGACCTGTTCCGACTGGATCCCGATGGTGGTGAGGCGGTCGATCCCGCTGAGTTGGCACAGCGCAGCGGGCTCGTGGACGTGCTGAACTCGATCCCCGGTATGGACCAGCTCGGCACGCTGGCCCACGCAGTGGGTGAGGCGGCGAACCAACGCATGCTGGACCAGGTCGGTCGGTTCCTCGCCGCAGGTGATGTGCGCCACGCGGTCCGCGACCGGGTCGACCGGGTGCTGGGTCCCGACACCGAGGTGGTCGTGGCCCACTCGTTGGGCACGCTGGTGAGCTACGAGATCCTGGCCGCCCGGTCCGAGCTGAGCCCGGCGCTGGTCACGATGGGTTCGCCGCTGGCGGGTCCGTTCGTGTTCGACCGGCTCCGTCCCGCCCCGGTCGACGGCGTCGGGGCCTGGCCCGGCTCGGTGCGGTCCTGGACCAACATCGCCGCGGTCGGTGACCCGGCCTGTGGTGGCCGGGGCCTGTCCGACCGCTTCGGTGCCGACGTCATCGACCACATGGTCGACAACGGTCATCGGGCCCATGATCCCGAGCCGTACCTGAACGCACAGGTCACCGGCGCTGCGGTCGCCGCCGCGCTCGGGCTGCTCTGAGGGCCGCCGTCCGGGGCGGAGCAGGCCCGGGTTCCCGGCCGGCCCGTCCGACGCTGATCGGGTTCGGTCAGGTGCGGTACTGGTCGAGGAAGTCGAGGAACTGGTCGCTGTAGCGGGCCCAGTCGACGTCGTGGCCCTGGAAGCGGTCGGGGCCGTCATCGACGACGATCAATCCGAAGCGGTCGCCCAGGCCGGCGTCCTGATACGCGGTGCGAACCCGCTGGCCCTGCTCCGGTCCGGCCAGCGGGTCCTTCGCTCCGTGGAGCGCGAGGAGTGGCGCGGAGCCGGCATCGACATGGGTCTGGACCGAGCCACGTTGGTGGACCTCTGCACAGTCCCCGGTGCAGCCGGTGTAGCGGGCGACCATTCCCGCCCCGGCGCTCGGAGCTGGCGAACAGTCCCAGGTCCGACACCGGATTCACTGCGACCGCAGCGATGACCGAGGGGTCGACCGCGACAAGCTCCGGCGGCAGATCGGGTGGGTCGAACTCGGGTTGGTCACTGGTGACGGCGAGCATCTCGGCCAGGTTGCCGCCGGCGGACTGCCCCATCACCGCCACGTTCGACGCATCCCAGCCCTGGGCCTCCGCGTTGGCCTTGACCCAGCGGATGGCACGACGGGCGTCATTGACCGCGGTGGGGAACAGGTTGTCCCCGTCGGGGGTCGCCAGGCGGTAGTTCGCCGCGACGACATCCCATCCGTCGCGCAGCGCCAGCCCCAGTCGATCGGGGACGCCATCGGACTTGTCGCCGATGATGAACCCGCCGCCGTGGAAGTACACGAGCACGGGGTTGGGGCCGGGTTCGTCGGAACGGTAGATGTCGAGCTGCTGGGAGCCACCGCAGTCGACGTCGCTGCCGGGACACCCGGCCGCCGGGCCGTAGGCCACGTCGGTCTCGGGTGGCGGCGGCAGTGTGGGTGGCGGGGCATCGGAGTCGTCGAACAGTCCGCAGCCGGTCGCGATGAGCGCCAGCGCGGCGACGAGCGCCGCTGCCAGCAGGCGGCGACCGTGGGCGCCGGTGTGCGCGATCCCCGGTCGGATCACCCCCACCGGTCCAGCCAGGCCACGACGTCGTCCATGATGCGGCGCATGTCGAGGTTGTGGCCGCGGTTCTGCTCGGGGCCGTCGTCGATGACGATCAGCTCGAACCGGTCGCCGATCCCCGCAGCGACGTACGCGGCGCGCAGGGCCTCACCGGCCGCCGGTGGCGCGATCCCGTCGTCGACGCCGTGAGCTGCGAGCAGCGGGGCGCTGTTCGCATCGACATGGGTCGCGACCGAACCCTGCGCGAGCGCCGGGCAGTCCGCCGAGCGGCACCCGGTGTAGTCGGCGACCACTTCGTCCCAGGTCGGCGACGCACCGAAGGTGGGGAGGTCCGACACCGCCGACATGGTGATCCCGGCGACCAGGTCGGGGTTCTGTGCGGCCAACTCGGGGGGCAGGTCGGGCGGCTGGAGCGAGGGGTCGTCGGCGGTGGTGGCCAGCATGCCGACCAGGTTGCCGCCGGCGGAGACACCCATCGCCGCGACCGAGTCCGCATCCCAGTCCTGGGCCGGTGCATTGGCCTTGATCCATCGCACGGCGCGGTTCGCGTCGTGGAGCCCGGTGGGGAAGGAGTTCGTGCCGTCGGGCAGTGTCAGTCGGTAGTTGACCGACACGATGTCCCAACCGTCGTCGAGCACCGGCTGGAGTCGTTCCTCGACACCCGCCTTGTCGCCCGAGACGAAGCCGCCGCCGTGGAGCCACACCAGCACGGGGTTCGGGCCGGGTTCGTCGGAGCGGTAGATGTCGAGCTGTTGGGACCCGCCGCACTGGTCGTCGGGCCCCTCGCAGCCCGCGGCGGGGCCGTAGGCGATGTCGACCTCGGGCGGAGCGGGAAGGGTCGGCGGCGGGGCGTTCGGGTCGTCGAACAGACCGCACGCCGACAGCGTCAGCGCCACCACGATCGTCGCGATCGTCGTCACGACGGTGCCGGCCAGGGTGCGGCGGTGCGATGGTGCAGGGGCGATCAGCACGTGGCGAGCGTGGTCGGCGACCGCCCGGCGCCGCAAGTCCTCACGATGGCGGTAGTCCTCGGTGCCGCACGCTGGGTGGTTCGCCTCATCGCCTCGGCCGTGCAGGAGGCGTACCAGTACAGGGGTGCTCTTCACGGGTACGGGTCATGTAGCGAGCGCCGGGGGGTGCCATGTCGAACGATCAGGTCTTGTCGGTGTGGATCGGAGGTGCGCCCCACGGGCTCGCCACGGTGCAGGTGGTGGCTCGCACCGCCGATGGGCAGCGGCGGGTGAGTCGCCGCAGGGGTGACGAGGTCACCATGCGTGAGTACGTCCACGAACTGGCGGCCCGCCATGACCTGGTGCCGATCTGGGACGACGATTCGTGGATGGGGGACGGTTCCCGCCGGCCACCCGCGCCGTTCTACACGACCCGGGATCTGGCACCGCCCCAGCACGTGACACTCGCCAGCTGAGCGTTCTGCGCCGAACGCGCTTGGCGTCGGCCCGACCACCTCCGCTATCGTCGACTCTGCGGGGTGGAGCAGTTCGGTAGCTCGTCGGG
>CAVQQI010000005.1:0-20271 GCA_963714875.1 uncultured Microthrixaceae bacterium
GCCAGGCCGGTGCGCACCAGGTGGACGGCGCCCGGGTCGCCCTCGGACACGCGTACGGCGGTGCTGCGCAGTTCTACGCGATGTGGGTGGTCGGGGCCGAGAAGCCCTGATCTGCAGCTCATCGGCCCCTGATCTGCGCCTGCTGACCGTGCCGGTACCATCCCGGGTGTGACCGGACCGTACGCCCCGCAGCAGCAGCCCGCCCCGTCGCCGGTCGCCCCGCCACTCAGGGGAAGGGGGCTGATCATCGCCGGTTCGGTGATGATCGCGGTCGCTGTCCTCGGCGGCATGATCGGTTCGGGGATCCTCGGGTCGGACGTCGGGTTCGGCGACCTCGAGCGTGAGGTCGCCATCGACGGTGCCTCGGATCGCGTGGTGCCCGGCGAGATCGAGTTCAGCGTGCTGGAACCGCTCGATGATGCCACCCCGGAGATGACCGTCGGGTTGGCCCTGAGCTCGGACGAGACGCCGGCGCCGACCTGCACGATCGAGGATTCCGGGGGCGATGCGGTTCCGGTCAGTGCCGCGAGCCTGAACGAGGCGCTGCTGGACCTGGAAGGGCGTTACGGCGAGTACACGGTGGTGAGCACCGCTCGGCTCGAACCCGGTGAGTACCGGGCGTCCTGCGAGGTGGCTGGTGAGCCGTCGGCGAGCTCCGGAGTGAGCTTCACCGTGGGGCGGGTGTTCGGTGTGGCTGATGTGGGGGAGATGTTCGGTCCGCTGCTCGGGCTCCTGGCACTGTGGGGAGTGGCCGGGTTGGTGTTCATCGTGGGGATGGTCCTGCTGATCGTCGGACTCGTCCAGCGATCCAAGTCGAAGCGCCCGCCTTCAGTGGTTGGTCAGTACCCGCCCGGTCAGTACCCGCCCGGTCAGTACCAGCCAGGGCCGTACACGCCCGGTCAGTACCCGTCCGGCCCCCACCAGCCAGGGCCGTACACGCCCGGTCCCTACCAGAACGGTCCGCATCAGCAGAGCTCACCGACGGAGGCGCCCCATGGTGCGCCGTCCACCGGGGCGCCGCCGACCTACACCCCGCCGACCTACACCCCGCCGGGCAACGGGGCGCCCGGACCGCCCGAGGCGTCGCCCGACCCGTCCGACACTCCTGCCCCGCCGACTGATCCCGCCGTGCCGCCGGGGGGCGGCGGTGCTCCGTCTGGTTGGACGGTGCCCCCGAGCAAGCACTGACCCGGTTCACCGGGAGTGCGGGGGACATCACAGCGCCGGCTTACGACGAATTCATGCGAGCGGCGGACCGAGCAGATCAGCGGATTCGTTGTAAGCCGGCGGTTTCGTGTGGCTGGTGCTGGTCCGGTTGGGCCTGCGGATTCGTTGTAAGCCGGCGGTTTCGTGTGGCTGGTGCTGGTCCGGTTGCGCGTGCGGATTCGTTGTAGGCCGGCGGTTCCGTGTGGCTGGCGCCGTTGCCCCAGAGCGCGGCCGAACTCAGGCCTTGAACGGATCAGACCCGAACTTGCGCGACGCCGTCTCCAGCGGCTCCGCCGGATAGCTGCCCTGTGGGGCGTAGACGAGCGCTGAATCGTCGGTGCCCTCTGCATAGAACTGTGCCGCCCACTTGCGGAACTTCATCACCGGTCCGTCGGTGTCCGCGAGCGCCGGACGCACCAGGTGCGCCTTGTTCTCCCAGATCGGCTTGTCCTCCTGGACCTGCTTGTGGATCTCGTCCACGAAGGCCTGCCCGACGCTGGAGTTCAGCGAGCTGTCATCACCCAGCTTGCGCACGGTGAAGCTGAAGCGCATGTGGCAGTGCGTGTCGTCGATCGGTGTGTTGCAACCCATGAGCAGCGTCTCGACGATGCCCGAGAACCTGACCTTCGAGAAACCCGGACCGTGCGAGTCGGCGTCGATGCGCCCATCGACGACGCCGCGGGGCGTGGGGAACTTCTGGATCGAGCGCATCTTCGTCCTCGGCCCGTCGACCTCGTAGGACTCCAGCTCCGGCACCTCCTCGGTGTGGTGCACGTAGCGGAAGTGCGCCGCGTCGACGCCGTTCTCGGCGAGCTCCTGCCAAGGTGCCTCGACGAGGTAGTCGCGCATGACCATCTCGGTGAAGTTGTCGGGATCGTTGAACTCCTCGATCTCGGGGATCTCCCACATCGGCGCCACGCCCTCGGGGTGGTACCACGCCATGATCAGTCCGTTGCGCTCGACCGTCGGGTAGGACCGCACACAGGCCTTCTTGTTCAGCCGGTCCGAGTAGGGGATGAGGGTGTTCTGGCCCTCGGCGTCGAAACGCCACCCGTGGAACGGGCAGATCAGGTCCTCGCCATCCACCGATCCCCCATGGCCGAAGTGTGCGCCGAGGTGCGGGCAGAACGCGTCGTTGACGTGTGCAACCCCGTTGTCGTCGCGCCACAACGCCAGGTGCTGCCCGAAGTACTGCAGCGGGACGACCTGGCCCACCTTCACGTCGCCGGGCCATGCGATCTGGAACCAGCCGTAGGGGATGGGGAACGGTGAGCGCAGGGACATGACGGCCTCCGAGCCGAGAGAAACTAGAACACGTTCTAGTTTACTACGCCGGACCGGCGGATGTCACCACGTGCGCTCCGGTGGCGGGTCGCACGACGGGCGGAGTGGCGGGTCGCTCGACGGGCCGGGTGGCACCTTCGCGGAGGGGGCCGGCCGATCAGATGGCCGGGAGGAACGGCGCCCACAGGGGCGGGGGTGACTGCAACCCGGCGCGCGCCAGCAGCACCAACGCCCCACGGGGCGCGGCGGGCTCCGACTTCAGGGTCCATCCCAGTTCGGAGAGCAGCCGGGCGCCCTTCTGTGAGTTGTGGCGGACGCACATCAGCGTCACGTTGGTCCATTCGTGGGTTCCGCCTCGCGACCGCGGAACGATGTGGTCGATCGTCTGGCCGACTCGCCGACATCCGACGACCTGGCAGACCTTGCCGTCGCGGGCCTGGATCGCTCGGCGGGACAGCGGGGCAGTTGCCTGGAACGGGACCTTGACCATGCGGCGGAGTCGGACCACCGCCGGTACCGGGAACTCGACACCTCCGGTGGAGCGGACGTGCGCATCTCCGTCGGGCACGACCAGGTCGACCTTGTCGGACCACACCAGACCCAGCGCCCGGCGGGTGGTGATCGCCCGGAGCGGTTCGAAGCTGGCGTTGAGCAACAGGACCGTCATGCACGTCCCTCGGTCGGTCCGTGAAATGCTGCCTCACATCGCTCGCAGTGTCAGCAGATTTCTGCCCCGGTGCTCCACCATCGCCTCGGCCACAATGTGACCCATGCGCTTCTCCGGTCGTTCCTGGCTGTTCCCCGTCATCGTCGTGTGGTGCGCCGCGGCGCTGCTCATCGGGTGCTCGGGCGACGACGGCACGGTGTCGGTGGGCGAGGGCGACGACCCGTCCGGAGCTTCCGCTGCCGAGGTCGCGTACTGCGACACCGCAGAGCAGGTGATCACCGACGGCGGCGAGCTCGATCTGCGCACCGGAGGGCCGGAGACCCTCGCGAGCATCGAGCTGCTGGCGGGCGAGGCGCCCGCCGAGTTGGCGGAGGACTACGACACGTTCGTCACCGGCATCCGCGGCGTCGCACAACTCGACCCCGACGATCCGGCGGCGCTGTCGAGCATCCTCGATCTGATGCTGGACCCCGACATCGCATCAGCCGCCGCCGCGATCGAGCAGTACACCACGTCGACCTGCGGTGTGAGGTTGTGGGCGACGACCGGATCGGACCTCGAGACCTCGGGGTCGGACGAGGTCGGTCTCGAGATCGACGAGGTGAACGAGGCGATGGTGACACTCGGCGCGGACGGGGCGACCTGGGTCCGGAAGCTGAGTTCGACGGTGATCTCGGGTGGCAACGACGTGCAGGTCGCCACGAGTGGCGACGATCTGACCGACACCGAAGCGCTGGCCGCCTGTGCCGAGTTGCTCGCAGCGCTGTCGGTTCGTGATCCGGACGTGTCCATCTCGGTCGCGAACGACGACACGGTGCTCGTGACCAGCTCGGGCGGCGAGTGCGCCGCGGTCTGAGACCGGCCGTGACACGAGCGAGGCACTCTCAGCGAGGATCTCTCCACATGGACCACAGCGGCGGCCCGTCGGGGCCCAGGTCGAAGGTGCCCGTCACCTCGAACCCGAACCGGTGGTAGAAGGCCAGGTTCTGCTCCTTCGAGCTCTCCAGGAACGCCGGCATCCCTTCTTCGTCGCAGCGCTGCACCATCGGCGCCATGAGCGCACCTCCGATGCCCTGACCGCGACGCTCCGGGTCGGTGCCGAGGATCGCCAGGTACCAGTGCGGCTCCCTCGGGTGATGCCGTTCCATCTCCGCCAGGGCCCCGAGACGGCTGCGTACGGATCCAACACCGATCGCACGCACCATCGGCCACGCCATGCGGAGCTGTTCGCCCGGACCCGACTTCCAGTCGTCGGGCGCCGACCACATTGCCGCGCCGGACAGGTCGTCGGTGGTCCACACCGTTCCCTCGCCGAGGCGTCGTCGGATGAACTGGCCGAACGCCGGACCGAGGTGACGGCGCCGCCGACGCGGGTCGGCCGCAACCCACTCCCACACGGGGTCGTCGAAGAAGGCGGCGCCCAGCAGGCGCCCCAGCGGCCGCCACTCGTCGCCGGTCGCGACCCTGACGCGGTGCACCTGGGGTGTGCTCACCGAGGGACGGGCCGGCACAGCCCGGCCTTGGCGCCGAGGGACAGGATGCGGCGGGCCTCGCGCAGCGGGTTCGGATCGATGCCCGAGGTCACCAGCGCGAACGACACGCCGTTGGCCGGGTCCGCCCACACGATCTGACCGGCGGCGCCGTTGTGGCCGAACGCCGCGGGCGACACGGTCGGTCCGGTGCTGCGGAACGCTCCCAGGCCGTCGTCGCCCGCCACGACGAGTCCGAGCGACCGGTTCGAGGGAACTCCCGTCATGGGGTCGGCCAGCGTGCAGCGGATGTGCCCGGTCGCGTCGGCCAGGACCTCCGGATCCCAGAGGCCCAGTGGGTCGTGGAGCAACGCCTGGTAGTACAGCGCCAGGTCCGCCGCGGTTCCGATGCCGCCACCACCGGGCACGCCGACGGCGCGGATGTCGGGCTCGTTGAACGCCAGCAGCACCGTGGGGGACACCTCGTCCAGCACCGAGGGATCGAACTCGCCCAGCACCTCGGCCAGCTCGTCGTACGTCGCGGGTTCTCCCACGATGCGCAGCTCGGCGATGTCCTGCTGGGAGTCGACCGGCGCGCCGACGCTGAACGACCGCAGCCCGAGCGGTTCGACGATGCGGTCGGCCACCACCTGCGCCAGTTCGCGACCCTCGAGGGCCTCGATCATCGCAGCGACCACCCAGTGCGCTGCCGTCGGGTGGTAGGTGAACGACGTGCCCGGCTCGCTGACCGCATGCCAGCGTGACAACGCCTCCAGCCGCGAGCTGCGGGTGTCCCATCGGGGTGGTCCCAGGGGAGCGTACGGAAAGCCCGAGGTGTGGGTGAGCAGGTGCTCCAGGGTCACCTCCGCCATCCACTCCGGGGTTCGACCGTTCGTGCCGAATCCCGGGATCAGCTCGATCGCACGGGTGGCGGTGGACAGCCGTCCTTCGCCGATGAGCTGCCACACGACCCCGCCGACGAACGCCTTGGTGGCGGAGAACACGTTGAAGCGTGTGCTGGGCGTGGCCTCGCCGAAGCAGTCGAACACGGCGAGCTCGCCGTCGAATCCGAACGCCAGCTGGCACGCCGGCATGCGTCCCTCGTCGACCTGTTGGGCCACCTTGGCGCGGAGCGCGTCGACGGCGTCCATGTCGAAGCCGGCGTCGCGTGGGTCGATCGTGGTGGTGTAGGGCTCGCTCACGGCGGGCACCATATCGTCCGGCTCGCCGAGGGTCCCCGGGAGCGGGCTAGATTGCGCGCAGTCGAGCCGAGGGGGTCCCCCATGAAGGTGGTCGTCAACTACGACCTGTGTGAGAGCAACGCCGTGTGCATGGCGGTTGCGCCCGAGGTGTTCGAGGTGCGCGACGACGACTTCCTGTACGTCCTGCAGGAGGAGCCGGGCGAGGAGCTGCGCGACAAGGTCGAGGAGTCCGCTCGTCGCTGCCCGAAGCAGGCCATCACCATCGAGGGCTGACCCCGATCCACATGACCTCACTCCTGGTCGTCGGCGCGTCCCTCGCCGGGTTGACCGCCACCGAGACCCTTCGCAACGGCGGCTACGACGGTGACCTGATCGTGGTCGACCCGTCACCACAGCTGCCCCCGGACCGGCCCCCGCTGTCCAAGCAGGTGCTCGCCGGCGAGTGGGAGTCCGACCGGGCGACGCACCGCAGCGCCATGCGACTGCCCGAGCTCGACGTCGAGCTCCGCCTCGGGGTCGCGGCGACCTCGATGGCAGCCGCGCCCGCGGCGGCGAACGGGTCGAACGGGTCGGGCACGGCGGGCACACGGACGGTGCAGCTGTCCGACGGCTCCTCCGTGGATGCCGCGGGGATCGTGTTGGCCACCGGCGCGTCGCCCCGGCGACTGCCCGACGAGCCCGCACACGGGGTGCACGTCCTGCGCACGCTCGAGGACTGCCTGGCGCTGCGTGCCGATCTGGAGGGCGAACCCGATCGTGTCGTGGTGATCGGCGCCGGCTTCATCGGCGCCGAGGTGGCAGCCACCTGTCGCGGCCGCGGGTTGCAGGTCACGATGATCGAAGCTGCACCGGCGCCGCTCGGTCGGGTGCTGCCCGGCGAGCTCGGCGCGTTCATCTCGGAGCTCCACCGTGAGCACGGCGTCGATGTGCGCCTGGGCGTGGGGGTCGACGGGCTCGAGGCCGACGATCGCGGCCGCGTCCGCTCGGTGCGGATGGCCGACGGTTCGGTCGTCGACGCATCGGTGGTCGTGGTCGGCATCGGAGTGGCGCCGTCGGTGGACTGGCTGGCGGGCAGCGGGTTGACCCTGGACGACGGGGTGCGCTGCGACGAGAGCTGCCTGGCCGCTCCCCGCATCGTGGCCGCCGGCGACGTCGCCAGCTGGCCGAACCCCAGGTTCGGCGAGGTGATGCGGGTCGAGCAGTGGGAGAACGCCATCGAGCAGGGCGAGCACGCTGCACGCCGTCTGCTGGCCGAGCTGGATCTGGGTGAGCACCCCGGCGCGTTCGCCCCGGTGCCGTGGTTCTGGTCGGACCAGTACGACCGCAAGATCCAGATGGCCGGGCGCCCCTCCGGGAGCGACCAGGTCGTCATCGTCGAGGGCAGCATCGAGGAGCGACGTTTCGTCGCGCTGTTCCGGCGCGACGACCGCTGCACCGCGGTGTTGGGTGTCAACCGGCCGCGCCACGTCATGCAGGCACGGATGAAGATGGTCGAGTCGTTGGACTGGGCGCCCGTTGCGGGGCTCTTCGGGTGAGCACCTTCGCGGCGCTGATCGTCGCGACGCTCGTCATCGCCGCTGCGGACTGGTGGGCGGTCGGCGCAGACCGTCGGCGGATCGAGTACGTCCTCAAACCGCTGACGATGGTCGTGCTGATCGTCGCCGCGGTGGCGCTGTCGGATCCGGTCAGCGATGCGGCGCGGCTGTTCATGGTGGCGGGCCTGCTGTGTTCACTCGCCGGCGACGTCTTCCTGATGCTGGACGAGCGCCTGTTCATCGCTGGCCTCGCCTCGTTCCTGGTCGGCCACGTGATGTACGTCGTCGCGCTGCTGCAGTTCGGTGACATCACCCCGGTGCTGCTGATGCTCGGCGTCGCGCTGGTGCTCGTGGCGGCCGCCGTGATCGGCTCCAGGGTCGTCCGCGGCGCTGGTGAACGCGACGCCCGCCTGACCGGACCCGTCGCGCTCTACATGGCGGTCATCTCGCTCATGGTCGTCATGGCGTTCGGCACCGCCGTGCCCATCGCCATCATCGGGGCGGTGCTCTTCTATGCCTCGGACGGAGTGCTTGGGTGGAACAAGTTCGTCCAACCGATCCCTCACGGACGTCTCGCGGTCATGACGACCTACCATCTGGGTCAGATCGGACTGGTGCTCGCGTTGGCGAGCTGACCGAGCTGGGAGGCCGTCATGTCGATCGCGGATCACGACCTGTTGGGCGCGGCGTCGACGCTGCTGCCCGACGTGGTCGAACTGCGCCGGGAGTTGCACCTCCACCCCGAGCTCGGTCTCGACCTGCCACGAACCCAGGCAGCGGTCCTGGATGCACTCGACGGGCTGGGCCTGGACATCGCCATCGGTGAACGCCTGAGCTCGATCGTCGCGGACCTGGATGGTGGGCGCCCGGGGCCCACCATCGTGCTGCGTGGCGACATGGACGCACTACCGATGACCGAGGAGACGGGTCTGGACTTCGCCAGCCGCACCGGCGACACCATGCATGCATGCGGCCACGACGCGCACACCGCGATGCTCGTCGGCGCCGCGCGCCTGCTGTCGGCCCGCCGGGAGGAGTTGCCCGGTCGCGTGCGGTTCATGTTCCAGCCGGGCGAGGAGGGCGACGGCGGCGCCGCGCTGATGATCTCCGACGGGGTGCTCGACGGCGTCGATGCCGCATTCGCGATCCACGTCGCACCGAACCTGCCCAACGGCCTTGTCGCGTGGCGCACCGGCGCAGCGCTCGCAGCAGCCGACGAGTTCGAGATCACCGTCACGGGCCGTGGGGGCCATGCCTCGAGTCCGCACTGGTCCGCCGACCCGGTGCCCGTAGCGTGCGAAGTCGTCCTGGCACTCCAGGCGATGATCACCAGGACCGTCGACGCCTTCGATCCGGCGGTGCTGACCGTCAGCCAGCTGAGCTCGGGCACCGCCAACAACGTCATCCCTGACTTCGTCCGCATGTCGGGCACGCTGCGCTCGGTCTCGGAGCGCACGCGGCGAGCGGTGACGGCTCGCATCAGCACGGTGGCGGACGGGGTCGCAGCGGCGCATGGTTGTACGGCGTCGGTCGAGATCGCCCAGGGGTACCCCGTCACCGTCAACGACGCGACGTTCGCGGAGTTCGCCGCAGGTGTCGCAGCGGAGGCGTTCGGTGAACGACGCGTCGTGCGGATGCCGGCTCCGGTGATGGGCTCGGAGGACTTCTCCTACGTCCTGGAGCGCGTGCCGGGTGCCATGGTCTTCCTGGGCGTGTGCCCGCCGGACCGGCCCGATCCGTTCAGCGCGCCGGCCTGTCACTCCAACCGGATGATGCTGCACGAGGACGTCATGGCCGACGGCATCGCGCTGCATGCCGCCGTGGCCATGTCGTTCCTGGCTCAGGGCTGACCGAACGGCGACTCGTCCGCCGCCGAGCGCGGCGCGACACCTCTGGGCGGCGGCCACGGTCACCCACATGCGCTCGAGGTGCTGTTCGATCTGGCGGTCGCCGCCGGGGGTCGGGTGGGCCTCCAGGAACTCGGCGATCGCCGTGGCGTCTGCGGGGTCGGTGGTGCCTCGAATGCCTTCGAGCATCCGGGGGCGGCTGTTGGAGGGGAAGCGTTCGGACAGGGTCGACCAGTGTTCTGCGACGAACGCCCAGGCCGTCGCACCGAGGGTCGTGTGCTCGAGTGCCCGACGCAGCAGGTAGGGCGCGTTCTGGGTGCGCACCTCGGATGCGGCCAGTTCGAGCGTATGGGCGAACAGGGCCGGATCCTCGGTGTCGGCCAGCGCGTTCAGGTAGCGCAACTCGTCCTGCGGGGTGGCGGCCCGACGCCAGCTCCGCTCCAGTTCGGCGTGTTCGTCCGGCGTCGCCGAGGCGGCGACGACGCTGATCGCTGCGGCCCGCAGCGAGCCGTCCACAGCAGCGTCGTGGAGCACCGATCGTGCCCGCTCGCGGGTCGCCGGATCGGCGCCGGTGTTGCCCGCCATGGCGAAGGTCACTCCTCGCAGCTCGCGCAGACGGTCCAGGTCCAGCTCGCCCGACGCGTCCAGCACCTCGTCCGCCCGCGTCAGGGCCGGCAGTGCCAACCCGGCGACGAAGCGCTCGACCGACGCCCGGTGCTCCGGGCCCGCGAGACGGGCCAACTCACGCGTCGTTCCCGACAACCTGCGCCAGACCGACGGGTCCAGCTCGGACAGGGCCAGTTGTCCGAGGAGCTCGGTGATCTCGCCCAGGGACACCCGGCCGGCGAGGAACCCCGCCCAGGTGTCGTCGAGCAGCACGAAGCGCTCGAGTGGGTTCGGGGAACCGTGGGCGAGCAGGTCACGGCGCAGTTGCGCGTCCAACTCGACGCGGTAGAACCCTGCGCCACCGACGTTGGCCTGCACGAACCCGGGCGGACCACCGGTGTCGAAGCGAGCCTCGCCCTCGAGCAGCAGCCGCTCCTCGGCGCGACCGCCGTCGACGGCGCCGACGGAGAACACCATGGGGATCGGCCAGCGGTCCCCGCTCGGCTCCTGGTCGAACCCTGCGCGGGTCTGGTCCATGGTGAATCCGTCATCCGCACGATCGACCCGCACCAACGGGTGCCCGCCGCGGAAGATCCAGTTGTCCATGATGCGGCGGACCGGCTCGCCGGTGACGTCCTCGAGCGCATCCCACAGGTCGGTGGTCTCGGTGGTGCCGAACGCATGGCGCCGTAGGTACTCGGTGATGCCGGAGCGGAACTCCTCGGCACCCAGGTACTGCTCGAGCATGCGCACCACCGATGCGCCCTTCTCGTAGGTGAGGATGTCGAACATGCCCTCGGCATCGGCGGGGGTGAGGACCTCGTACTCGATGGGGCGGGTCGAGTGCAGCGAGTCGGTGTCGAACGCAGCAGCGCGTGCCAGCCCGAACGTGGTCCACACGTCCCAGGCAGGGCGGAACGCGTCGGTGGCCATCACCTCCATGAAGGTGGCGAACGCCTCGTTGAGCCAGATGCCGTTCCACCACGACATCGTCACCAGGTCGCCGAACCACATGTGGGCCAGTTCGTGGTTGATGACATCCGCCACCCGTTGCAGCTCGGGCTGGGTGGCGCCGTCGGGGTCGATCAGCAGCAGCACCTCCCGGAAGGTGATGCAGCCCAGGTTCTCCATCGCACCGAACGCGAAGTCCGGCACGGCGACCAGGTCCACCTTGTCGCCCGGGTAGGGCAGCTCGTAGTAGCGCTCGAAGAAGCCCAGGGCCGCTTCGGCGACGTCCAGCGCGAAGTCGCACAGGTGTGCCGAGCCGGGAGGGTGCACGACCCGCAGGGCGATCGGTCCGTCGATGCCGTCGACCATGCGGGGTTCGGTCGCCTCGAGCGGTCCGACCACGACGGCGACCAGGTAGGTCGACATCGAGATGGTGTCCGCGAAGTCGACCCGCACCCGGCCGTCATCGACCGGTCGTCGTGCCACCTCGGCGGCGTTGGCCACCACGAACTGGTCGGCCGGCACCACGACGCTGACCGAGAAGACCGCCTTCAACGCCGGTTCGTCGAAGCACGGGAAGGCCCTGCGGGCGTGGGTGGATTCGAACTGGGTGACGGCGAGCGCCCGTTCGGTGCGCTCGCCCGTGGCCGGGTCCTCGGTGTGGAACGTCGAGCGGTAGAAGCCGACGAGCTGGTCGTTCAGCACACCCCGGAACGACAGGTGCAGCTGCGCGGCGCCGACCGGGAGACCCTCGGGCAGCTCGAGGGTGACCGTCTCGGTGTCGTGGTCGAGCTGCACCCGTGCCTCGGTGACCCGTTCGGCAGGTGCCGCGAGGTCCGCGGGTGCCGATTCGTCGGCCGGGCCCGTGATGCTGTCGGCCAGTGAGGTGACGGTCGCCGAGTCGATCTCCAGGTCCAGGGCGTGCAGCACGATCCTGCGGGTCGCGCTCCGCACCTGGACGCCGATCACCACCTCACCGACGAAGGTCGCCGTCGTCAGATCGGGCTCGAGCACCAGGTCGTAGCGGTGCGGGCGGACCTCGTCGGGGAGTCGGTGGGATGTCTCGCTCACGGTGGGCTCCTGTGCTGGCCGGGTCGGCCCACCAGTGGCGGAACGCATCCGGCCGACGCCGCTGGTGCAGCTGGTTCCGGTGGTGGTGGACCGAGCGTAGGGCGGCTCGGTCGGGTACCGTCGCCGCGGTGTACGAGTGCTTCGACGTCAACGTCTCCGACAAGGTCGCCCATCTCCAGCTGAAGCGGCCCGACCAGCTGAACACCATGACCCCGGCCTTCTGGACCGAGCTGCCCCAGATCGTGCGTGAGCTCGACGCCAGCGCTGCTGCCCGGGCGATCGTGGTGTCCTCGACCGGCAAGCACTTCTGTGCGGGCATGGACCTGTCGGTGTTCACCGGGGGGTCAGCGCTGGCCGACAACGGAGGGGCGGACGAGGCCGGTCGCCAGCGAGCGCACCTGTGGATGATGGTGCAGCACCTGCAGGACTCCTTCACCGCGCTCGAGCAGGTCCGCATGCCGGTGCTCGCAGCCATCCAGGGCGGCGCGATCGGCGGTGCGGTCGACATGGTCTGCGCTGCGGACATGCGCTACTGCAGCGCAGACGCGTTCTTCTGCATCCAGGAGATCAACATCGGCATGACCGCGGACGTCGGCACGTTGCAGCGCCTGCCGAAGCTGATCCCCGAGGGCGTCGCCAGGGAGCTGGCCTACACCGGTGACCGGATGCCTGCGCAGCGGGCGCTCGAGGTCGGCCTGGTCAACCAGGTCTTCGACGATCACGAGGCGCTGGTCTCGGGGGTGTTGGACATCGCGGGGCGCATCGCGACGCGGTCGCCGCTGGCGATCTGGGGCACCAAGGAGATGATCAACTTCACCCGTGACCACTCCGTGGCCGACTCGCTGCGGTACATGGCGGGGTGGCAGTCGGGGATGTTCCAACCCGCCGACATGCTCGAGGAGTTCGCCGCCAAGGGCGAGCAGCGGGACCCGTCGTTCGACGAGCTGCCGTCGCGGCCCACGGGCATCTGAACCCGGCCGGGCGGGGCGCGCGACCCGTTCACCGCGGTCGGGGTCCCGCGCGAGGCTGACCGGGTGACCGACGACGACCGCCGCCTCTCGACCATCCGATCACTGCTCGCGAAGGCCGAGGCCACCGAGTACCCCGACGAGGCCGAGGCCTTCTTCGCCAAGGCCTCCGAGCTGATCGGTCGCTGGGCGATCGACGAGGCGATGATCTGGGCGGGCACCGACTCGTCCGGCCGTGAACAGCCCGACGAGCTGCGCCTGCTCTTGCACGCCCCCTATCTGCCCCAGAAGGCCGTGCTCGTGGGGGCGGTGGCGGCAGCACACGGCTGTCGGACGGTGCGCATCGTGTCGCCGCCCGGTGTGGGCAGCGAGGTGGTGTCGGTCGTCGGATTCCCCACCGAGCTGCGGTGGGTCGACACCCTGGTGACCAGCCTGTTGGTGCAGCTCACCTCGGCGATGCTGGCGCGCTGTCCGAGTGGTGTGTCGGCCTCGGCCACCGCGTCGTGGCGGCGTAGCTTCATCGTCGGGTTCGCCGAGGAGGTCAGTCGACGTCTCGAGGCTGACCGCGCCGCCGCAGCGGCTGAACGCGATGCCACCACGAGCGCCACAGGAACTGCCCCCGGCGCCGGCACTGGTGGGGGCGTCGCTGCCGGCTCGACGGCGCTGGTGCTCGCATCACGCGCCGAGGAGGTCGACGAGGATCTGCGTCGCCGCCACCCCAGGGTGCGGTCATCGTGGGCCTCCAGCGGTCGGTCGGCGAGCGGCCGGCGAGAGGGCCGGACGGCGGGCAGGGAAGCCTCACTGTCACGCCGCGGCATCGGCAACCGGGGTCGGCTGGGTCCGGGCCGCTGATGGTCGGCGTCGGGGCTCCTGACCCGTCGGACCCGCACCGCGACGCGCTGTACCGCGCCGAGCACCAGGCTCTCCCTGACGGCGGGCGCCGGTTCCGACGTTTCGCCGAGCTCGAGCAGTACGTCACCGCCACGGTGCTGGGCCCGTGGTGGGAACGCACCTTCCCCACCGCGCCGGTCGACGTGGCGGTGCTGCGACGCTCGTCGGGGGCGACCTTCTCCGCCGCGTACGTCGACGACGTCGGCGACGACGCGGCGATCTGGATCCGTGACGGGTCCTGGGACCTGGTCACCGTCGTACACGAGCTCGCGCACGTCGCCGCCGGTCCGCCGGTGCGGGGCGAGGGATCCCACGGCCGTGGGTTCGCCACGGCGCTGCTGCGCTGCTGGCGCGAGCTGTTGGGCGTCGAGGCCTACGGGGCGTTGCGCTCCACCCTGGATGCGAACGGGATCCCGTACCACCGTGACCGTCTGGTCTGAGCGTCCCGCGGTGCGAACACCTTCGCCTTGCCGCGCCGGCCCTCTGATCGTCAGTTCGCCGGCGGGAACCCACAGGTCGGTCTGGCTCGCATCGGCCAGCGTCGTCGCTGCTGCCAGCACGCCACCGCGTGCGGTCTTCGCCTCGTCGCACAGTCGTGAGGCCAGGTTCACGACGTCGCCGATGACGGTGTACTCGAAGCGTTCGGGGGTGCCGACGAACCCGGCGATGACGTGGCCGCTCGCCACACCGATGCCCGCGCCGAGCAGGTCGTCCTCGCGGGCGAACTCGCGGGGCAACGCGGCCGCGGTGCGCAGGGCCCGGTCGGCGTGGTCGGGCTGGTCCTGGGGGGCGCCGAACAGGCACAAGGCCGCGTCGCCCTCGAACTTGTTGATCCAGCCACCCTCGCGGTTGACCACCGCCACGACGATCCGGAAGAACCGGTTGAGCATCGCGACGACCTCTTCGGGCTGGTGGGTCTCGGAGAACCGCGTGTAACCGCGCAGGTCCACGAACAACACCGTCACCTCCCGGCGCTCACCCACCGACGGCCCACCGGCGGCGATGGCCAGGTCGGCCAGTCCGGCCTGGCCGACCTGGCGGTTGAACAGCTCCCGTAGGGTCTCCCGCTCTCGGATGCCGTCGGCCATGTTGTTGACCCCCTCGGCCAGGCGGCCGAGCTCGCCCAGGTCGTCGACGGGAACGTGCGTGTCGAGCTCTCCCCGTTCGATCTGTCGCATGGCGTCACGCACCCGCAGCAGCGGCCGCGAGACCGAGTTGGCGGCGACGCCCATGACCATGCCGCCGGCGACGAAGCTGATCGCAGCGATCCAGGCGAGCCGGCGCGCATCGAGCGGGTCGGGGCCGATGACCGAGCTGAGGCTCACCGCGACCAGGGGCACGCCGCTGCCCAGCAGCCACGCCAGCATCAGTCGAGGCAGCACGTCCCGGCGGTCCTCGGGCAGCTCGGCATCCACCAGCGCAACGGCGAACAACGGACGGAAGTGCCCTTCCAGCAGCAGGTACAGCAGCGTGCAGGTGACCACTCCGGCGAGCGCGATGCCGACCGAGACCCGTTGGACGTCCGCATTGATGATGCCGAACAGCACCGCCGCCACCACCCACGACAGCAGTGCCGAGAGCGTCTCGAACGACGGCAGGCTGAACAGCAATCGCCGTTGACGGTCGGTGGGCGGCGTGCCCTCGCGCACCCAGACCACCGCACGACGCAGCACCAGGGCATTGAGCGGCAGGGCCAGCAGGATCATCGCTGCCAGGTAGGAGCCGAAGACCACGACGTTCAGGTCGAGATTGGCGAGCTCGGTCTGGGCCTGGACGGGGAACAGCCACTGGAAGTAGGCGAACACCGCAGCGACACCCAGGCTGTTCGCCAGGAACTGGAGCCGCAGGACGCCCCTGACCGTGGCACGTGCCCGAACCTCGCCGGGAACACCAGCCGCAGTGGTGGTAGAGGCGGACCCGCCTCGACTCACCGGTTCCTCGCCCATGTGCGGAGTGTAGGACGGACTCCACATCCCGGAGCCGGCGCAGACCCGACCTCGACACACCATTGGTCGGCGGGTCGGCTCCTTCGGGTACCAGAGCCGCGAGACTCGTCGCGATGTACGCAGTGGCAACGTTCCTTGTGGTGGCGATGATCACGTTGGTGTTCACCCAGCTGGCGACAGGTGCGCTCATCGCAACCGGCCTTCCACCCGACGCGGCGTCGTTCCAGGCCCGCTCAGCGATGAGCGGTGCGGGATTCACCACGACCGAGTCGGAGAGCGTGGTCAACCACCCACTCCGGCGCCGCATCATCTCCACCACCATGTTCGTCGGCACGGTCGGCACCCCGACCTTGGTGGTGACGGTGCTGATGGGTCTGGTCGCTCCGGGTCCTGGATCGACCGGCACCCGGACCCTGGTGGTGCTGGTGGGCCTGCTCGGTCTGGCGCTCGTCCTCCTCAACCGCCCCGTGCGACACCTGCTGGTGCGGTGGGGCGAGCACTACGCGCGACGTCGCCTGTTGACGGTGCTCGGCACCACTCACCAGGATCTGCTCAGTCTCGGCAGCGGGTTCGTCATCGCGTCCCTGCGCGTCGGGGCACAACCGGAGCTCGGGCCGCGGAGCCTACGAGGATTGGATGCTGCACTGCCGGAGGTGCGTGTGCTCGGCCTGCGCAGAGGGGGCGCCTACATCGGCGAGCCGCCCGTCGACTTCGACCTGGCCGAGGGTGACGAACTGGTGGTCCACGGCCGCGCCGATCGCCTCGAGGCCCTGGCGACGGAGGCCGGCTCGCCGCTCGGCGACGCCTGAGGTGCCTGCAGCCATGGCAGCGGCCGTCGGTGCGGGTGCGCCGCCACGCTCAGCCGGCCGGGGCCTCGAACACCTCGGCCAGCCCAGCCCGTATCCAGGCGTGTTCGGACGGGAGCGGCACCGGTAGCGGCGACCGGATGCTGAACGCGTCGATGAGATCGGCAGCTCCGCCCACGATCTCGAGATCCGCCTCGTCGCTGTCCGGGCCCACGACGACACCGTCGTGGACCTCGACCGAGAACGAGGTCGCCGGGGCGGTGGTGTCGATCCGCATCGACACCGACCTGGCCGTGCCGTTCACCACAGCCATGCTCGGGCCCAGCGCTGCCGAGTAGCGCAGACACGCGACGAGCTCGTCGTCGCGACGTTCCGCATCGACCCCCATGGGGACCAGCACGTCGCGTTCATGCACCCATGAGTCCCAGAGGGCGTGATGGGCGACCGTGCTGACGCTGACGTGGCCGGGGGGAGCCTCGGCGGTGGCGGCCCAGCCGGAGTCGTCGAGTGACATCACCAGGTCGGCCAGTCGCTGGTTCGACCTGGAGAACCGGTCCAGCAGCTCCGAGGTGCCGAGCTCCCCTGAAGCGGCCACCATCTCAGCGGGCGTGGCCACGGGATCGAACGTGGCGAGCAATCGGGTGGGAGCACCCCGGATGCCCTGCTCGATGGAGTGGGACCAGAAGGCGTTGGTGCTCTCGAGGTGCACGATCACGTCACGGTTCGACCACGCCTCGCACCGACTCGGCGCCGCCCACTGCTCGTGGGTGAACTCCGACAACAGCGTTGCCAACCGGGAGCGCTGTCGCACCAGGGGTTCCAGGATCTCCTCCGGCGGGAAGTCGAGCTCGATGAGCGGATCAACGCCGTAGCGGGGCGAGAGCTGCATGGCGAGACTCTCGCGCACCTCGGGTGGTCCGTGGCTGCTCGGTGTGCGAACGGTGCTGTCAGCCACGTGCGATTCCGCGGAATCGCCGCTCCGGGGGTGAACTGGGAGGCGGTTGCGGCGACATGGCGCGCCGGATCCACGCGGAACGAGCGAGGCCTGCGCTGCGGGGGCCGCCCGGGCAGGGGTCGTTGGGCCCTACCGAGCTCCTGCCCAGGGTTGCACGCTGTTCCGGGGATCGAACGTGGAGGGTGCATGGACCCGCAGATCACCAAGCCACCGAAGTTGCCGCCCGTGTGGTTCAAGCACCTCTTCTGGCGTGGCCACCGGATCCTCTACCGGCTCATCGGTGGGCGCGCCCTGTGGACCCCGAGCGCCAAGCGGGGGTGGGGCGCGATGCACCTCACCACGATCGGCCGGAGGTCCGGCCAGCGGCGCAGCGTCATCGTCGGCTACATCGAGGACAGCGCTGCCCCGGTCGTGCTGGCGATGAACGGCTGGGACGAGGGCCTTCCGTCGTGGTGGCTGAACCTCGACGCCCACCCCGACGCCGTCATCCGCCTCAAGGGCCAGCCGGAGCGGGCCGTGCGCGCCCGTAGAGCGGAGGGCGACGAGCGCGATCGACTGTGGCGGCGGTGGGCCGAGATCGACGAGGGGCTCGACGCCTACGCCGACTCGCGCTCAGCCGACACGCCGGTGGTGGTCTTCGAACCACGCGACGCAGTGACCGACCGGACCTCATGACTCCAGCTCCCGGAGGAGCTGGAGTCACCCGTCCTCGGAGCGTTCAGTGGCCCCGCGGTCGGGGTCCGCTACGTGTGGGAGACCAGCGGGATCAGCTCGAAGGCCACCTCGTTGCCACTGGCATCGAGCAGCCCGACGTTCAGCGGGTCGTTGACCCCGCACCCGTAGCCGTCCACGCCGTTGTCGCCCTCGGCCCAGTCGAGCGTGAGGCGCACCCGAACGGTCGCCGGGTCGATTCGGGTGAACGACTCGGTCCAGCCAGCGCCGCCATCGACGATGTTGCAGCCACCCAGGCCCTGGTTGTAGGCGAACGACCCATACCCGACCCAGTCGACGATCACAGGAGCGGTCTCGGCGTACGCGACGTCGGCCTCCCAGATCGTGACGTGGTTGATGTCGGTGCTCGGAGGCGCCGGAGGTGGTGCGCACGCAGATGCTCCCGCCATCACCACAACCAGACCCACGACTGCCCAACTCCTCCGGAGCGTTCCCATTGTTCCTCCCAGCGCCTCGCCACGATGGCGGCTCTCGTCAAGGTAACGGTCGGAAAACTGGCCGACAAGGGTTCGGCCCCTGGAAGGAGGGCAGGGTTCGTTCCCACGATGTAACGGCCTCGCAGGGGCTGGTCCGACGGCTGCGGGCTAGAACGTCCGCCATGCGCATCCTCGTAGCCATCACCTCGGGCTTCGGCCACATCCGGCCTTCGGCCCCGATCGCCGGTGCCGCAGTCCGCCGAGGACACGAGGTCCGCTATGTCGTGAGTTCGAGCGAGCGGCTGATGGGCGGGAACTCCGGAGGCTCCGGTGCGCTCGCCCCGGCGGAGTTCACGACCGGACTCGGCTTCATGACCGATGTCGTGGAGCCGACGGACGTCGCGCCGTTGCTCGACCGCCTCCCAGAGCCTGAGTCCGATGGCGCAGCGATGTTCCGACGGTTCTTCCTACGTGCCGCCGCAGCCGTGCCGTTCATTCGCACGCTGACCGAGGAGTGGCAGCCCGATGTGATCCTGCGCGACACAGCGGGCCAGGATGCCTGGGCCGTCGCGGAGCTGACGGGCACGCCGCTCGCGACGTTCGATTTCGCGCCGGCCCAGTCCGGCATGCTGCACACGGTCGCCGCGGGCGAGGTCGCGTGGTTCCGCCACGAGATGGGTCTGACGCCGGACCCCGGCTTCGAGCGCATGGAGGGCGAGCTCAGGATCGTCGGCGCCCCGCCGAGCTGGTTCGACGGCCACAGTGTCCCGGCGAACACGCACTTCGTGCAGCCGGTGGAGCCGGACCCGATGCCCGGTGAGTCGCTCGCGGCGGTGCTCGATCGCCAGGACGAACGGCCATTGGTGTACGTGACGTTCGGAACGGCGTTCAACACGCCGGACCTGTTCCAGATGGTCTTCGACGCTCTCGCCGACCTCGAGGTCCAGGTGATCGCCACCATCGGGATGAACAACGACATCGCCGACCTCTCCGTCCCCCGAAATGTCCGAACGGTTCCGTTCCTCTCGCAGAGCCTCATCCTCGAACACGCGGACCTCGTCGTCGCCCACGGCGGCTACGGCTCTCTCACGGGAGCCCTCCGACGAGGCCTCCCCGTGCTGAGCTTGCCGCTCGCACCGCCGGACAATCGGTTCAACGCAGCACGGCTGGTGGAGCTGGGCGCCGGGCTCTCCCTCGGGCAGGGAGAACGTACGGCCGCTGGGATACGACGATCCGTCCAGCGGCTGCTCGATGAGCCTGAGTACCGAGACCGTGCCGGAGAGATCGCTGACGAGATCGCTTCGCTCCCGCCAGTCGATCACGCGGCCGAGCTCCTCGAGCGACTCGTGGTCCCGACGGACTGACCCAGTCGGTCGCTGGTTGCTCGACCGTCCCCACCTCCGGACACGTGCCGCTATCCGACCGATGAGGGCCTCTCGACGGTGACACCGGCCGGGAAGAACAGTCGGGTGCTACCCCACCCGCGCAGTACCCGCCGGAGCTCTTCGAGAGGTACTGCTGTCGGTTCTCGTTCCCGTACGGGGGACTGCTGAGACCGGCGAGACATCCCCTCACGCCGGTGTCCCCGAACAACACGAGTGGGATGCCCACCTCGCTGCGAAATCCTGGCGTTTCGCGTTGCTCAGCAACGCGAAGAGCCGTGGTATCGGCCACCGTGGCGCTTCCGCGGAAGCGTCCCCATAGCGCCGGGTACGTGCCGCT
>CAVQQI010000006.1:0-97274 GCA_963714875.1 uncultured Microthrixaceae bacterium
CGCTCGATGAGCTCGGCGGTTCGTCGGTAGGCCCGCGAGGGTCCTCCCATCGGATCCTCGATGTCGGCGTCGGTGTCGAACGCCAGCACCGAGGAAGGGTGACGCATCCGGCTGATCCGTTCGATCCACTGTGCGGGCGTGCAGTCCTCCGGCCGGACGCCGACCGCACTGGCCAGGTCGTCCAGCTCGACCAGGGTGAAGCTGCGCTCCACGGCATCGACCGAGAGCTCGGCGACCGACGGTGATGTGGCGACGCTCCATGGTGATGATCAGGTCGGCAGCATCCACCGTGTGGCTGTCGAGCTGATGGCTGAGGTGTGTCGAGATGTCCAGACCTCGTCGCTCCATCGCCCGAACCGCACCCGGGCTCGGCGGCACGCCGCCTGCCATCACGCCGCACGAGACGACCACTGCGTCGACCCTCGGCGCGGCCAGCAGGTCTGCGGCGATGACCTCGGCCATCGGCGAGCGGCACTGGTTGGCGGTGCAGACCATCAGGAGCCGGAACACGCGCGGTCGAGGTCGGATCCCCGGGCTGGTCATCGGCGTTCCCGGGCCGCCGGCATGAGGCGCTCGCCGGTTCGGCGTCGGGCACTGCTGCCGGCACCACGCCGTCAGCAGTCGCCGGAGCCGAGCCCCCGGGCAGGACATGGCGGCCAGGCTCGACAGCACCAGGAGGTCGAGCGACGGGCCGGCGTTCCAGACGTACCAGGCGTCGATCGCCAGCTTCACCGGGACCACGACCCGTCGGTAGGCATCCCGTCGCGATCACGGTCGATCTCGGTGCGCTCCCAGTCGCCGACGATCAGCTGGGTCGGCCCTGCGATCCCAGGTGGCACGCGCAAGCACGTCGGTCCACGCGTCGTCGGGGATCGGTCGACGTACTCCGGTGCCTCGGGGCGCGGGCCCGAGCAGGCACATCTCGCCGCGCACGACGTTGTACAGCTGTGGCAGCTCATCGAGGTGCAGGGACCGCATGCGGCGCACCGATCGGAGTGATGCGGTCGTCGTCGGTGCTGGTGAGTGCGGCACCCGGCAGCCCGACCGTCGGCGGTCTCGACCCGCATCGATCGCAGCTTCCACATGCCGAAGACCTCGGCCGTCCCGACCGACCCGGGGCACGGTGATCAGCGGCGGTCCACCGTCGTGGCGACGGACCAGCAGCGCCAGCACGGCGACGACCGGAGCTGTCAGCACCGACAGCACGGCGGCGATCGACCCGGTCGATCACGAGCCGACACCGGAGCCAGCTGGACGGCGGCGCCACGAGCTCAGGGTGCGATCGCCTCGGCGAGCACGCTGCAGACCCGCTCGACGTCGCGAGTCGGACAGACGGGTGTGGAAGGGCAGGCTGAGCGCACGGTCCACTACCGAGTCGGCGACCGGAGTCCCGCCGGGGCCGCTGTGGAGTCCCGTGGTGGGCGAACCACGCGAAGGTGTGCAGCGGCCGGAAGTGGACGCTGGTCCCGATGTCCTCCGCGGCCATCTGCTTCTGCACGATGTCACGGTCGACATGGTCGGGAAGGACGACCATCATCAGGTGGTCGGCGCTGCCGGAACACCGTTCCTCCGGAACGACACGCAGGTCGTCGATCTGCGTCGAGCTGCTCGCGGTACAGCGTGGTCATCTCGGCCCGCCGGGCCTGGAGGTGATCGAATCGGCCGAGCTGGGCCCGGGCGATCGCAGCGAGCACGTCGGGCAGGTTCGCCTTGAGTCCGTCGCCGAGCGATGTCGTAGCTGCCCGTCCTGGCGCCGGGGGTGTAGCGGGCCCAGGCGTCACGGCTCAGTCCGTGGAGCCGGAACGACTGGGCGAACTCGGCGAGCTCACGGTCGTCGGTCGCCAGGGCGCCGCCCTCGGCCGAGGTCAGGTTCTTCGTGGCGTAGAACGAGAAGCACGCCCCTGCAGTGCCCTGGCCGGCGATCATGCCCGCGGTGGTCGGATGCGCCGAACGCATGCGCTGCATCCTCGATGAGCGGCACGTCCGGCGTCGGCGCAGATCTGGTGGATCTCTCGGCTCGAGCGGCGTGCCGGCGAAGTGGACCCCGATCACCGCGTCGAGCCCCTCCGGTCCGTCGATCGCTGCCTCGAGCGCGTCGGCGGACAGGTTGAACGTGCCTGGGGTCGATGTCGAGCGGGACGGGGCGGAGCCCACGGTGGAAGCGGCGCCAGGGCGGTCGACACGAACGTCCAGGTCGGCACGCCGATACGGGATCCGCGCGGGAGCGCCAGGTGCGCTGCGGCGATCTCGAGCGCCGCGGTGCACGATGACACGGCGACGACGTGCTCGACGCCCAGGTACTCCGACAGCTCCGCCTCGAGTGCCAGGCATCTCCTCGCCGGTGGTGATCCATCCCGACAGGAGCGCTCTCGTGGCAGCTTCGACCTCTGCGTCGCCGACGTCGGGAGCGGAGAATCGGATCTCGTTTCCAGCCATCAGAGCACTCCCGAACCAGCGGCGGACAGATCCTCAGACATCGTGGTCGGCCGCCTCCGGCAGATCTAGCCGCCGCGTGACCAGCGTGGATCTGGAGGGTCCCCGCACGGAGGTTCCGGGTCGGTCATCCGGCATCGAACCACTCGATGGTCGAACGCAGTCCGCTGCGGAGATCGACCGGCTCGACGTCCGGAAACAGGGCTCTCAGGCGATCGTTGGACGCCTGGGAGTGCGGCACATCGCCGGGACGGGGCGCAGTGTGGTCGACCTCGAGCGGTTCGCCCCAGCAGCTCCTCGATCAACTCGATGACCTCCAGCAGCGTCGTCCGAGTGCCGAACGCCAGGTTCACCGGGTCGGGACTGGAGACCCGCCGCTTGACGGCGTCGGTGATGACCTCGCACACGGTGTCGACGAAGGTGAAGTCGCGTGACTGTGTGCCGTCGCCGTGCACCTGCGAGCGCCTGACCGTTCGACGCAGCGTCGACGAACGCCGGTACCACCGCAGCGTAGGCATGGCCGGCGGCCTGCAGCGGACCGAAGACGTTGAAGAACCTGAACGCGAGAGTCGGCATGTCGTAGGACCGCTGCCATGCGAGTGCGTACGACTCGGTCGCGAGCTTGGATGCGGCGTACGGGCTCATCGGCCGCGGCGCGAGGTCCTCGTGCTTCGGGAGCTCCGGATTCGACCCGTACACCGACGACGACGACGCAACGACCACGTGCGCTCCGCCGCTGCGTCGAGCCGCCTCCAGGACGTTGAGCGTGCCGGTGGCGTTCGCGTTGTGCGAGGGCACGGGATCGGCAATCGACCTCGGAACCGACGGCCGGGCAGCGAGGTGGACCACCGAGTCGGCGCCGTCGATCACCGAGTCGAGGCCGACGGTGTCGAGGATCGTTCCCTCCACGAAGGTGACCTCGATGCCGTCGAGGTTCGACCGGAAGCCGGTCGAGAGGTCGTCGAACGCCACCACCTCGTCGACCGACGGGTCGTTCGAGAGGTGGCGGCACAGGTTGGCGCCGATGAATCCGGCGCCGCCGGTGACCACGACCTTCATTCTCGCCCCTTGACTCGTCACCA
The DNA here is from genome assembly GCA_963714875.1 of uncultured Microthrixaceae bacterium. Classification (GTDB taxonomy): domain Bacteria; phylum Actinomycetota; class Acidimicrobiia; order Acidimicrobiales; family Microtrichaceae; genus JBAOHV01. Next base: position 3,516 of record CAVQQI010000006.1, read on the forward strand.
GAGGTTATCGGCCTCGGTCGTGCACCCCACCCCTGCGGCGCTGCGACGTGGGTCGGTCGCGGAGAATCGCAGACCCGACCCGATTCGTGGATCGGGGCGATGCCGCGTCCGTCAGCGAGGCCGGTGCAACTGGTTCGAGACGATCTGCGGTTTCCCCGAGGGAGTGCTGGGAATCTGGTCCACCTCGATGAAGCTGATGTCGAACGGCTCGGCGATCACCTCTCGCAGCCGCTGTTCGATCTGTCCGGTGGTGGCCGGCGCCGAAGCCGGGCCGCGGGATGAACTCCACGTCGATCCCGGTGGCGACACGCTGCACGATGCGGAACTGCTCGATCTCGTCGAAGAACTCGAAGATCCCGGTGAAGGTGTGGACGATCAGGTGTCGACCCGACGGCGTCTCGACGATGTCGGTGTCGCGGCCGACGATCCGTTCCAGCACGGGGAAGCCCAGCTCGGCAGTCGTCGGGCCGCGATCCCCACACAGCGAGATCGCCGAGGGAGTACCGCACCAGCGGCATCGCATGTGCATCCAGCCGCGTCACGACCACCCGTCCCAGTTCGCCGACGGGGACGGGCCGGTCGTCTGCGTCCAGCAGCTCCACCACGACGTGGGGGCTGAGTACGTAGTACTGGTCGAGGTCGCGCTGGCCGGCGATGACCAGACCCTCGGTGGAGCCGTAGGTGTCGAACACCTTGGTCGAGAACGTCGCCTCGATCAGTTCTCGGTACTCGGGGAACATCTTGTCGCCCCAGCTGATCACGGACTCGAACGTCACGTCCCGGCGGCCCTCGCGGGCGGCTGCGCGGGCGAAGACGTACAGCGACGAGGCGTATCCGCCGAAGTGTCGACTGTGCCGCGCTGCCCGGCTGTCGAGCACCGACCGGGCCGCATCGTCGGTCACGCCGAACGCCTCGACGTAGGTGGTACGCAGCGCAGCGTCCTTGATCCGCTTGACGAACCCACGATCGGGGGTCATCCCCGTCTGCAGGAGCGGCGCGCCGAGCCGGAATCCCGCCCACTCCCGCAGGCGGGTCTGGTACGCCTGCGACCGACTGGACTCGGCGGGGGTCATGTAGACGGTGCTCTGCACCCCCGACGAGCCACTGCTGTGCGACGCCACGAGCTGGTCGGTGTTGCCGACACCAGCGCATCGGTGCGATCGCGCAGTACCTCCTTCGTGAGGATCGGAAACCGGGACAGCCAGATGAACGGGTCGTCGTCCGGCTCCACCCCGAGCTCCCTGTAGTGGGGGACTGCGGTCGAGGCGTGGCGCAGCAGGCCGACCAGCCGGTCCCGCTGTATCGCCCGGAGTCGATCGGACGGCAGTTGTGCCATCGCTCGAGCGGCGCGCAGCGTCGCCATGAACTCCGTGTGCAGCAGGCGGTCGCCGAGTGGCAGCAGCAGCCGTTCGAGCCCGATGGTGTAGGGAGACATGGCACCTTCTGCGACGTCGCTGATGGTCGTCGGCACCCACTCGACGCGGCGCTCGCACCTGGAGCCGAGGGTACCCGGTCGCAGTCGGGTTCCGGACACTGGGGCTCGCCGCCCCGTCGAGGCGCGGATCATGGCCGTCGTCGGTAGCGTCGTCTCCGTGAAGGACGACGCAGCGGCCCCTTCCGACAACGAGGATCTCAGCGTCCGACGGGCGGTGCCCGACGACCGGTCGGCCATGATCGAGCTGTGTCGGTCGGCCCTGGGCTGGCGCCCCGAGGACCCGAGCGAGCGGTTCTTCGCCTGGAAGCACGACCAGAACCCCTTCGGCCCCTCGCCGGCATGGGTGGCTGTCGACGCGGCCGGTCGTCTCGCTGGTGTCCGGGTCTTCATGAGGTGGCGGTTCACCGACGGCGGCCGGGTTCGCCATGCGGTGCGGGCGGTGGACACCGCGACCCGCCCCGACATGCAGGGGCGCGGCATCTTCAAACGGCTCACGCTGGGTGCGCTGCCCGATCTGGCCGACGACGGCGTGGAGCTGGTGTTCAACACGCCGAACGACCAGAGCCGTCCGGGCTACCTGAAGATGGGGTGGTCCGCGGTGGGCCGTGTGCCGGTGGCGATGCGGCTCAGGTCGCCGGGGTCGACGATCGCAGTGCGGGGAGCGAGGGCGGCGGCGCGCAAGTGGAGCGAACCCACCGACGTGGGTCTCGATGCTGCCACGGCGTTCTCCGACGACCAGGGTGTCGAACGGCTGCTGGAGCGGTGTGGGCGAGGAGCGGCGATCCACACCGACCGCGACACGGAGTACCTGCGGTGGAGGTACTCCTTCGACGCGCTCCACTACCGGGCGGTGCCGTTGGGTGACCGGGTCGAGGACGGCATGATCGTGTTCCGCATCCGTCGTCGGGGTACCGCGCTCGAGGCGGCGATCTGCGAGGTGCTGTCGCCGACACCGGGCGCCGAACGGGCCGCCGTCGGATGGGTGCTCCGCCGGACGGGCGCCGACTACGCGCTGCGAGCTGACGGCCGGGGGTCGCTGAGGTCGGGGTTCGTTCCGGTGCCGCAGCTGGGCCCGGTGCTGACGTGGCGCCCCCTGGACGATGCGGCGGTCCCGACCATGTCGGCCATGAGCCTGGCCCTGGGTGACATCGAGCTGTTCTGACCCGCTGCTCACGCCGGGGAAGGCGCCCTGCTCAGCCCGCGTCGCCGGCGACCGGTGAGCGGTAGGGGGGCGGTTGTTGGCGTCCGACCGCGGACGACGCAGCGACGTCCGCGACCGGGGTCGCCGGCAGGTCGGCGCCGCTCGGCGGTGACCATCGATCACTCTCGACAGGTCCGGGTGCAGCGGGCCCCGACGGTGTCCGCTTCGCCGAGGACCCGTAGTAGTAGTTCTCGTAGTAGCTGTAGCGACGCTTGGTCGCCGGGGAGCCCACGCAGACGCATCCGAGCAGCGGAGCACCACGCAGTCGCAGCATCTCGAGCCCTTCCAGGGCCTCCTTGCGGGTGGTCCGCCCGGTTCGGATGACGAACACGACGTGATCGACCAGCGGGACGAGCTCCATCGCGTCGGTCGTGGCCAGCAGCGGCGAGCTGTCGATGACGACGGTGGCCCCCCGACTCGTGGCCACGTCGACCACCTCGCCGACCGCGGCCACCAGGTCGTTGGTGAGCGGGCCCGCCCGCCCACTGGAGACGACCCACAGGTCATCGATGGGGCCTGCCTGCACCACGTCGTCGACCTTGGGACGATCGAGGGCGTAGGCGGCCAGCTCGGTCAGCCCGGGCTCGCTGTCCACCCCGAGACGGCGGTGCAACGTCGGTCGGCGGCAGTCGGCGTTGATGGCCAACGTCGGGACATCGCTCTCTGCGAGCGCGAACGACGTGAAGGCAACGGTCGAGGTCTTGCCCTCGCCGGGTGACGACGACACGATCAGGAACGACGCTCCCTGGGTCGAGGTGGATCGAACTGGTGCAGCCAGCTCGTCAGCGGCTGTGCTGGACACGAACTGGATGGCCGAACGCAGCCGTCGGTAGGACTCGGCATGACCGCCGCCGAAGTGCTCCGGAGCGACGAGCTCGGACCGCGGTCGGGCTCGCCGTCCCAGGTACGGCACCATCGTCAGCACGGGGAGCTGGGTCGCCTCCTCGGCCTCGTTCTTCGTGTCGATCCGGGGGTTCCAGCGTTCGATCAGGGCGATGAGGAGTGCCGCCATGGCGAACCCGAGTGCCGCCAGCAGCCCGACCCGCAGCACCGGCTGGGACGGCAGCGTCAGCACACCGCCGCTCGCCAGCGCCACGTTCGGCTCGCCCAGCCTGCTGTACGGGCCCGTGGTCGTGTCCCTGCGTTGCGTGGTGTCGTCCAGGTCCTGGGTGAACTGCGTCACCTCTGCCAGCAGGTCGGAGCGTTCGCGCACGAGCGGCACCGCGGTGTCCGTGAGGCTCGCGACCAGCGGGTTGGCTGCGTCGAAGGCCTCGAGTCGTTGCTGCGCGACCTCGATCTGTCGCTCCAACAGCAGTATCTGCTCATCGAGCGCTGCGAGCTCCTGCTCGTTGGAGGTCTCGAGGAACGCGTCGGCGAAGGCGTTCGAGACTGCTGCTGCACGCTCGGGATCCTCGTCGGTGGCCTGGATCCTCAGCGAGAGGCTGTCGCCGTCCACGTCCACCGCCAGGGCACGCGCCAGAGCCTCGGGGTCGCCACCGCCCAGGATCTGGGCGGCGCGGACCGGGACCGACCCGCGCTGCACCCGCAGACCTGCCTGCTGGGCCGCCTGCAGCGATGCGCTCGATGACCGGTCGATGTCGAACAGGATCACCGAGGTCGCCTGGTAGTCCTGCGTCGACTCCGTGCGCAGCGTCAGCGATGCTGCGCCGACGACCGCGCCGAGGACCGCTCCGACGAGCAGCAACCAGAACCAACGGCGCACAGCCGCGCGGAGCTTGGTCATCGGCCGCCACCGCCGAACGGGCGCGAAGGGACCCCGGCGGGCGTGTGGTCCTCGTCGATCGTGGCAACGACCGACGGTGCATCGGGGGTCTGCTGGCTCATGGTCGTCCCTCTGGGCGCAACGGTACCCAGAGATCCGTGAAAAACCGGTCGCCCGGTCGGGTCGACGTCCTGGTCGCCCTCGTCACGTTCGGGGCGGACCGCAGGCAGGCACAGCACCACGAGCACCGCAGGAAGGAACTGGGTGCGCTGACGAGCCAGGATCCCCTCGTTGCCCACCCGCGAGAAACCCACGATCGACACGACGGCGAACACCGCCAGGTACACGACATAGCGATTGCGGCGCAGGTACGTCGGCAGTGCCCGGATGCGTCGCCAACTCGCGACGGTGAGCACCAGCAGCAGCGTGGTCTCGAGTCCCGCGATCGCCTTCACCGCCGAGGTCGCCTCCCACAGGAACGGTCGGAAGAGCACCGACACGGTTGCCATGGGCAGGTCGGTGATGCTGGTGACCGTGGTGGCCTCGAACTCGGAACCGCCCTGCGCGGTGATGGTCGACGCGGTGTCGAGCACGCCGGTGACGGACCCTGCGTCCGCGTCGCCCTCGTTGCCGAACACCGTGCCGACCCGGTTGAGCAGCACGATCGATGCGAGCCCCAGGACGCACATCCCGGCGATGCGCACGGCGCCGCCCCGTCGCTTCGTCGGCACCCCGGCGTCAGCTCGCTGTCGCACCGCCAGCGCCACCGCCAGCGGTGCCAGTGCGGCCAGCGCGATGTGCGGACGTACCAGCGCACCACCCGCGAGACCCGCGACCAGCCACAGGATGCCGGTCCAGCGAGGCGATGGCCTCGTCAACCACGCGACCCCCAGGAACACCGCACCCAGCGTGAGCTGCATCCACGCGTCCTTGCCGATGGACGACGGCCAGAACACCAGCGACGGCAGGAAGAACAGCAGCACCCGGTAGCGGCGGTGGTCACCTGCGGGAAAGCCGACGCGGAAGGCCCGATAGGTCATGACCAGGCCCCAGAACCCGAGCCAGGAGAACACGACGAACCCGGTCTGGATGTTGCGCCCGGACACCGAGTACACCATTCCGGTGATGGTGCTCAGGGCTTTGGTGCCGGCGCCGAAGTTCGACACGCTGTCGACCACCCACACCGGGCTGCCGGAGAGCAGCTGCTCGACCCAATCCCGCCCGGCCGCGTCGTAGCGAGCGGCGTCGGCCAGCCCGCCGTAGGCCGCGGTGGTCAGGTAGTAGCGGGCGAACCCGCCGGCCAGCTTGACGGCGAGGGCGAGACACAGGAACCCGTAGAGCGACCCGTCCCCGTCCCGTCTGCCGATGGCGGCCAGGGCCGGCATGGAAGCTGCGAAGAGCACGGTGGCCACGACCACCGCAGAACCGGGCCCGGACGGGGCTCTCCCGTCGACGAGCACCAACGCCAGCGGCACCGCGACGAGGATGCCCAGCCCGACCAGCACGATCGGCCGATCGTCGGCAGTGAGCAGGGGCCATCGCACTCCACCACGCTATCGGTCCCCGGGTCGCTGTCATCGGTGGGCATCGGGCTGGCCGACTCGCGGGCGCGAACCTGTAGCGTCCAGATGCATGACGAAGCGGGGATCTCGCACCATCGGCCGGATCCAGGTGCTGCAGCTGTTCGCCGAGCCGCTCGAGGAGGAGCCGTCCATCGACGGCGGGAGGCTGGAGCGCAGGCTCGTCGACGGCACCGTGGAGCTGTTGGCGATCGACGACTCCGGCATCCTGCTCGGAGTCGCGAGGATCCACCCCGAATGCCACGGTGACTCGTTCTACGGTCGGTACTCCCGCAACGACGAGAACTACATCTACGGGTCGGGCTTGGAGATCGAACCTGCGGCCCGTGGCCGAGGTCTGGGCAAGCAACTGACGCACGCTGCCCGCTGTGCGGCGTTCGACTTCGGTGGACGTGGCGTGAAGTCGCTCGTCGCTCCCGACAACGCTGTCAGCCTCCGCTGCCACGAGGCGACCGGGTTCGACCCTCCCGCAGCGCTGTTGCGTGGGGTGCGCCTCGGCGACCGGGTGCTGTGGTTCGGTGGCCCCCGACCCGTGTGATGCGCATCCTTCGCGTCATCACCCGCCTCGACGTCCACGGCGGTGCCGAGCTGTCGACCCTGATCGAGGTCGAGGAGCTCGCGGCACGAGGGCATCGGGTCGCCGTGGTCACCGTGGCCGAGCAGGCGACCCCCGCCGCTGTCGAGCGCCTGGACGTCGCGGGGGTCGAACACCGCCACCTCGTCGGCCCGTTGGGACGTCAGGCGGCGCAACTGCGGCGGATGGTCCGCGATGACCCACCTGACGTCGTGCATGCGGTGATCTGGGCAGCGGAGTTGGTGGTCGCGCTCGGCACGTTCGGGCTGCGGGTGCCGACCATCGTCAGCCTGGTGAACATGCAGTACGACCCCGCAGCTGTCGCACAGGCGCCGTCGCCCCGACGGTTGGAGGCCCTCCGGCGGATCGAGGGTGTGGTGCTGCGCCACGGGATCGATCGGTTCCACTGCCTGACCGAGGCCGGTGCGCGTCACTCGGTGGAGCACCTGGGGATCGATCCCGCTCGCATCTCGGTCATCCCTCGGGGTCGTCGACGCGACGACCTGGCGGTCGATGACGGCGAGGTGACCGCCTGCCGCGACGAGCTGGCGGGCGGTGGCGAGATCCTGTTGGTGAACGTAGGACGTCACGAGCTCCAGAAGGGCCAGGACCTGCTGATCGACGCAGTGGGCCGCCTGACAGGGGGGGAGCTGACGTTCGCGCTCGCCATCGCGGGCCGCGAGGGCAACGTGACGCCGATGCTGCGCGATCGCATCCGGTCAGCCGGGCTGGAGGGAACGGTCCACCTGCTCGGCGCACGTCGCGACGTCGCGACCCTGCTGGCCGCGGCCGACATCGTCTGTGTCACCTCCAGGTGGGAGGGCCTGGGCGGTGCGGTCATCGAAGCGCTCGGCGCAGGAGCACCGATCATCGCCTTCGGCGTGCCGGCAGTGGCGGAGGTGGTCGGGGACGCGGGAGTCCTGGTCGAGCCGTTCGACACCGAGGCATTCGCCGCGGAGCTCCGTAGCCTTGGAGCCGATGCAGCGCAACGCCGAGAGCTGTCCGAGCGGGCTCGTCGCCGTTTCGACACCAACTTCGAGATCAGCGCAGTGGTGGACCGCATCGAGGATCTCTACAGAGGTGCTGCGGATGCGACCTGAGCGGGCCCGGTGATGAGGGCGCCGGACCTGGTGATGGACCTCGCTGGACTGGGGTCCGATCGGCTGTCCGCGTGGGAGGCGCTCTGCGTCGCCACAGGGGCCGGGTACTTCACCGGCCCGGTCTGGGCGAGCAGCTGGTACGACAGCTTCGGCGCGGGAGCGCCGACCGAGGTCGGCCTGTGGCAGGGCGGGGGCGGGCTGGAGGCGGTCGCCGCACTCGTGCGGTCCGGTGAGCCCCTCCTGCCGGGTTCGATGGGTCGGCGTCTGCGGGTCGACCGTTGGGAGAACCTGGGCGCCGGGATCGGCGGCGCGGACCACACCGGGTTCCCGTGCACCGATGACCGCAGGAGGGACGTGCTCGACTGGGTGCTGGCCCATCGCGGCCCCCTGCGCCTGTCGAACCTCGACGGAGGGTGGACGTCGCAGCTGGCCGCCGCGGGCGTCCCTGCAGGCATTCGCACGAGGACCTATTCGGTCCCACTGGTGCCGGGGGAGCGGACGGGCTCCAAGAAGCTCTGGAAGCACATCGCGCGTTCACGGCGCCAGCTCGTGGAGCGCGGCGTCGACTTCGACGTGGTGGTGGGCCGAGCCATCGACCGGGCGCTGCTCGTCCAGCTGTTCTCGCTCCACGGGATCCGCAGTGAGCGTGTCGGACGTACCACGACCTTCACCGCCGACCGCCTGGCCCTGCACTCGCGACTGGCCGAGCGCAGCACGTCGGTGCACTCGTCGTTCCTCGTCCGCGCACGCCTCGACGGCCACCTGATCGGCGCGCTCTACGGCTTCGCCGACCCGGCGACCGTCCACTACTACCAATCGGGCTGGGACCCTGCGTTCGAGCGGTCCAGCCTCGGCTCGGTGCTCATCGGAGAGGCGGTCGACCTGGCAGCGGAGCGGGGCGCGGCCCGGTTCGACTTCCTCCGGGGGGATGAGGCCTACAAGCTCCGCTTCGGCGCCGGCCCGGTCGAGGATGTCTCTGCGCTCGTGCCACGCGGTACCAGCGGTCACCTGCTCGCGGCCCGGGATCGCGCCGCCGCGACGATCTCCGCACGTCGGGCCCGCAACGCCGAGGGTTCAGCGCCGGAGTCGGGCGCCCAGGGTCGAGGCATCTGAGCGGAGCGAGAAGAGCCCGGAGTGCACCCCTGAGGTGACCGCTGCGACGCGGGGCGCCGACGCGGTCGCGTCGAGTCGGAGCCGCGACACCCGCAGCGGATCGGGACGTCGAGCGGTGAGGTGGTGGTCGAAGAGCGCCACGAGCTCGTAGCCACGGTCGGCGAGGTGGCGCTCGGCGTCCTCGGTGCGGTCACCGTTCGGGTAGGCGAACACCCGGTGGTCCCACAGCCCTCGTTCGTCCAGCCAGTCCGCGGCGCGGTCGATCTGGTCGAACTGGGCCTGCGGGTCGCATCGATCGAGGCACGGGTGGTCCCAGGTGTGGTTGCCGATGTCGCCCCCGAGGTCACGCCAGCGTTCGAGGTCCTCGACCGAGACGGGATGGTCGGCCGACCATCCGACGTGTTCGGCCAGAGCCGCGACGATGCGACGTCGCTCCTCGTCAGGTCGGTGCTTGAGCGCGGTCACCGCAGCCTGCCCCCGCAGCTCGCGGCCGTCGATCTCGACGACCCGGCCGGCGCCGGAGGCACGCAGTACGACGTCCCACCAGGGCGCCGTCTCGTTCTCGATCAGCCCGGGGCACACGAACGCCGTCGCCCGCACGCCATGGCGTCGTAGCACCGGCGCTGCGTCGACGATGGTCGAACGGTCCCCGTCGTCGAAGGTCAACCACACCGCCCGGTCCGGCAGCGGACGCCGGTCGCGGTAGCACGCCAGCACTTCGTCGAGCCCGACCGGGACGAAACGCCGGGTCACCAGGTCGAGCAGTCGGTCGAACGCCGCGAGGTCGTCCACGTCGTGCATCGCCAGCACCCTGAGCCGACGTCGCGTCGCCCATCGTCCGCCGGCGGACACGGCGGACGATCCCAGGACGCGATCGGTGGCCGACATCAACCGGCCCACATCGGCTGCATCGCGACACCCTACCGACGGCGCCGCAAATGCTGGTGTGCCCTCGAGCGCCGGTACCCTGCTCGGGATGCATGTCAGGGGCGACGGTGCCGGCCGTTCGAAGGTCGCCGCGGCCGAGTCGCGCAACTGGCACCTGCTGACACCGTTCCTTCCCCGCCGCAGCCGACTGCGCCTCGGCTCGGTCGGTGCGGGGTCGTTCGTCGGTGGGCTGGCCGAGTCCGGTGTGCTCGTGTTGATGACGCTCATCGCGGAGGCCCTGATCCGGGGATCCGACACCATCGAGATGCTCGGCGCGACGGTGGCGAGCACCACCGGCATCGCGATCGCCCTCGTCCTGATCCTCGTTCGGATCGTGCTCGCGCTGACCACGGCGAACACCGCAGCGGCCTTCTCGGCCGACGTCATGGGCAGCGCGCAGCGGGCGCTGCTGGACGCCTACCTGTCGACGTCCCACGCGGTGCGCTCCCTGCGACCACCGGGGGACCTGCAGGCGGTCATGATCAGCAACGGTCGCTTCACCGGCGACCTGGCGAACGCCTTCGCCCAGGTCGCCGCGAGCGTCTGCGGTCTGCTGGCCTTCGGCAGCACCTCGCTGGTGATCAATCCCGTGGCGTTCCTGGCGATCGTCGCGGTGGGTGGGCTGCTCGTCGCCGTGCTGCGCCCCCTGCGGTCACGGAGCCGTGCAGCGGCGCGTTCGTTCGAACGCACCAACCGCGCCCTCGGGCACGAGGTCGCACAGGTCGAGGGACTGCACCGGGAGATCCGCGTCTTCCGTGTGGAGGACCGCGTCGACGAGCGCGTCGGCGCCGACATCGACGACGGCGGGCGGCGCTTCCGCACCGTCCGGTTCCTCGGTCAGGCCGTGCCGCAGGTCTTCCAGTCGATCCTGATGGCCGCCGCGGTCCTCGGCCTGCTGACGATGCTGCAGACAGCGGGATCCGAGTCGAACCTGGCGACGGCGGGCGCCGTGGTCCTGCTGCTGGTCCGGTCCATGAGCTCCGCACAACAGCTGGTCACTGCGAACCAGCGGGTGATCGAGCTCGGGTCCTATGCGCGTGGACTGAACGAGCTGATCTCCCGGTTCCGTGACGACGAGGTCGTGTCCGGGTCGGTCCGCCCGGCGTCGCTGGTCCCGGTCCGGTTGAAGGAGGTCGGCTTCAGCTACGACGGCGAGCACCGTGTCATCGAGAGCCTCGACCTGTGCTTCGACGCCGGCGAGGTGGTCGGCATCGTCGGGCCCTCGGGAGCAGGCAAGTCGACGCTGGTCGAACTGCTGCTGCACCTGCGGACCGCCACGACCGGTTCGATCGAGTACGGCGGCGTCCCCGTGGAGCAGCTCGATCCCCTGGAGTTCGCCCGTCGGATCGCGATCGTTCCCCAGAACCCGGTGCTCATCGACGGCACGGTGGCGGAGAACGTCGCCTTCTTCCGCGACATCCCCGACGCCCGGGTGCACGAGGTGCTGGCGCTGGCCGATCTCGAGCGGTGAGGTCGACGCACTGCCCGATGGGATCCGACACGCGGCTGGGGTCGGACGAACGGGCGCTGTCGGGTGGCCAGAAGCAACGTCTGACCATCGCCCGGGCGCTCGCTGGGCGCCCGCAGATCCTGGTGCTCGACGAGCCGACGAGCGCGCTCGACACCCGGTCGGAATCCACGATCAGCGCCACCATCGGCGCTGATCGTCACGACAGGGTGACCATCGTGGTCGCCCACCGATCCTCCACCCTGCGCTCGTGCAGCCGCATCCTGGTCGTGGGCGACGGCCGCATCCAGTTCGACGGCACGCCCGACGAGGTGGCTGCTCGGTCGTCGTTCTTCAGGTCGATGCTGGACATCGACGCCAGCTGACGGTCAGGGTCGACGGATGGGGCGGGCGGGGACGCCCACGACGGTCGATCCGGGCGCCACATCGTCGAGCACGACCGCGCCGGCACCGATCCGTGCGTCCCGCCCGACGGTGCAGCCGCGGGTGACGATCGCTCCGGTACCCAGGAAGACGTCGATCGTCGATGACGCAGTCGCCGTTGACGATCACGCCGGGGCTGAACTGCACGAGCGCGCCGACCACCGAGTCGTGCTGGACCGCGCACCCGACGTTCAGGTGGGTGTGGGCCCCGATGTCGACGTTGGTGGTCACCGTGCACCGGTCGTACACCACCACACCGTCGCCGAGACGCACGTCGGGGCCGATCGAGCGCCCGGGTGCACGATCGTCGCCGCTTCCATCCCCGCCGCCGTCGAGGCGCCGCGACAACCGCGTCCCGCGCCGCCGAGCGTGCCGACCCCCAACGCGTAGTGGTCGGGTGGTCCGTGAGCCACGTGACGTCGCCGAGGAGGTCGAGCCCCAGGCGATCCAGCCGATCGTGGTCGACCGTGCCGTCGTCGACCACGCCCAGCACCCGCCAGGTCGGGCGTCGCCTCGTTCACCGCTACCACGGTGGCGAACAGCTCGCGTCCATGGCCGCCGCCCCCCACGATCACCAGGTCGCGCTGCGTGGCCTTCATCGGCGGGATCCCGGCGTACCCCCGCCGTCGGTCGGCAGCTGCGCCGGCTCGGCTGGGAGCGGCCAGCGGGTCGTCGGTCGGATGGCCCTCCAGGCCCTCGCCGCTGAGCAGCGTCCCCGCCGTCCTGGCCAGGATCCGCAGGTCCTCGCGCACCGACTGCGTCTCGACGTAGGTCACGTCGAACTCGATGCGGTCGCCCCAGCTCAGCGAGTTGCGACCCGAGATCTGGGCCAGGCCGGTGAGGCCCGGCCGGACCGCGAGACGCCGCCGCTGGTGGTCGTCGTAGCGCTCCACCTGGTAGGGCGAGCGTCGGACGTGGTCCCACCACGCTCATCTCGCCGGTCGCGACGTTGATGAGCTGCGGCAGCTCGTCGAGCGACAGTCGCCGGAGCACGCGTCCGGCCGAGGTGATGCGCGTGGCGTCGGGAAAGATCGGGTTGTCGCCGTCCACCATGGTGCGGAACTTCCAGACCCGGAACGGTGTGCCGCCCATCCCGATGCGCTCCTGGCGGAAGAACACCGGCCCCCGCGAGGTGGCCTTGACCGCAGCCGCACAGACGAGCCCGACCGCCATCGACGGGCAGCGCGACGATCGCAAGGATCCCGAGATCGACGCACCGCTTCGCGCGGTACGGGCGGGCAGGTCGGCCCGAGGGCAGCGTGCTCATCGGGGCGATCGTATCCACCTCGACCGCTCGGACCGCCGATCCGCACCGTGCGCGCCCGGTCCCGTGCGATTGCTACGGTCCTGCGGACCCAGGGGGCACGCCCGATGGCGCGACGCACGCACTCCAACCTGCACTACGTCCGCAGCATCCTGCGTCAGACGTGGAACCACCCGTCCAACCACGGGCGTCGTGTGCGTGCGGTCGCGTCGGCCCTCGGGTGGCAGGCGCACAAGCGGCTGCACCGCGGACCTCGGGACGTCGACTTCTTCGGCTGGCAGTTGAGGTGCCATCCGGACAGCAATTCGGCCTCCAACGTCATCTACTTCACCGAGAAGTACGACGTGGACGAAATGGGGTTCATGCAGGCGTACCTGCGCCCGGGCGACGGGTTCATCGATGTCGGGGCCAACATCGGCACGTACTCGCTGCTGGCGCGTCGGCTGGTGGGCGAGACCGGACAGGTGGTGGCGTTCGAGCCGCATCCGGTCGCGGCAGCACGCTGCAGGGAGAACATCGAGCTCAACGGCATCACCAACATCGAGCTGCACGAAGCGGCCGTGGCGGACACGCCGGGCAGTGCCGAGTTCCTCGTCGACTACGACGTCAGCAATCGCATCCGGTCCGAGAGCGATGGTGCCGCGCCGACTCGAACCGTGGCACTCGTGGCGCTCGACGATGTGCTCGGTGACCGGCCGATGGCGCTGGGCAAGCTCGATGTCGAGGGTCACGAGACCGCGGCGCTCCGCGGAGCGCTGGACCGGCTCCGACGCGCCGACCCGCCGGTCTGGCAGATCGAGATCTTCGACCATCAGCTCGCAAGGGCGGGCACCACGCGCGACGAGCTCGTGGGTCTGCTCGCTCAGCACGGGTTCGACCTGGCGGTCTACGAGGGGCCCGGCGGTCTGCGGTACCTGCCCGACGGGGCCCGACCCGTGAGCAACGTCTGGGCCGTGCACCGAGACGCTCGAGCCGGGGTGGCTCAGCGGCTGGATGCCCGAGCGTGATCTCACGCCGCGTCAGCTTCGCGCCGCAGCGCGTGAAGTGGGTTCAATCACCCGCTTGCCACTGCCCGAGGTCTGTGTAACTCTCGCCACACGGCTAGTGCACAGGGGACGCCCCCGCAGTTCGTTGGGGCGTGATGACGAGGGAGTTACTCGTGGCGAAGCAACGATTCCGGAGAGGGCTGCCTGCTGTTCGTGGCAACAGCCATGGTGGCGGCGGTCGCTGGTGGGGCGATCGTGGCATCCCCGGCCTCGGCGGCGGGGGTCGACCACTACGTGGCGACCACCGGCATCGGATGTCGGCAACTGCCAGAACATCGTGTCGCCGTGCCTCACGATCAACTACGCAATCGGTCAGGCCGGCGCGGACGACATCATCAACGTCGCCGCTGGCACCTACGCCGAGGACGTGGTGGTCACCAAGAGCCTGGTGTTCAAGGGAGCCAACGCCGGGATCAGTGCCGGCACCTCGCCCGGTGTCCGCGGCGCCGAGAGCGTCGTCAAGACGTTCCGGAGCAGCACCGGCGCCAGCGTCGCCGCGCTGTTCGGCACGACCGACATGGACGTGACGATCGACGGCTTCACCGTCGATCCGCAGGGTGACGCGGCGCTCGAGGGCTCCTCGGTGCTCGCCGGTCTGATCCACCTGCACGGTGGCAGCGTCACCGGCACCTCGGTGGTCAACAACATCGTCCGCGGTGCAGCGAGCTTCTTCCCCGCCTGCACGGCGTTCTCCTGTGTCGCCCCGGACCAGATGGCGCCCATGGGCATCTCGGTCGGCTCCGGTGCGATGGACATCTCCGACAACCGCGTCGAGAACCTCCGCTACGGCGTGCGCACCATCCAGCAGAACGGCGGGTCCTTCTCGCCGCTGGTCGAGACGGTCGACAGCAACGTCATCACCGGCGTGACCGTCCAGGGCATCGGCATCGGCGGTGCGACCGGCGTGCAGGCCCCGGGTGGCGACATCACGAACAACGAGATCGACGCCGTCGGCCGGGCCTCGAGCCCCGGCGGTGTGGTCATGACCAACTCGGGCAACGTCGTCAGCGGCAACACCTTCACCGACATGGGTGCCGGCGTGTCGCTGGTGCTGTGCAAGAAGTGGGATGCCCGCAACAACACCGTCGATGACAACACCTTCGACGGTGCCCCGCTGACGGTCTCGGTCAGCACCGATGGCGGTCAGTGCGCCACCGGTAGCGGCGGCGACACCGAAGGTGTCGGCAGCTGGGTCACCAACGGCGGCCGTTTCGACGGCTTCAACGCCAACGGCAACTCGTTCACCGGTGGCGCCTTCGCCATGTTCGTCGATGCCTTCGCCGGCTTCTCGGCCAACAAGCCGGTGACGCCCGGGCCGATCGACGTCACCTGCAACTTCTGGAACGACGCCTCCGGCCCGACCAACCCTGCCAACCCCACCGGGACCGGCATGGTGCTGGCGTTCAGCACGGTCGCCGGTCAGCCGGCGCTGCGACTTCACGCCGTGGGAGATCTCCGACGGCGGTCCCTGCACCGGCGACCTCCCGCTCGTGCCGACGGTCGGCATCGGCGACGCCGAGGGTCTGCAGCGTGACTCCGTGAACGGGTCGGTCTTCATGCCCGTGTTCCTGAGCAAGGCGAACACCGTCCCGACCGTCATCCAGTACTACACGGTGGACGGCACGGCCACGGCTGGCGTCGACTACCTCGAGCTGGGTTCGCCGGCCAACCCCCGCACGCTCACCATCCCGGCCGGGGTGACCCAGAGCCAGATCAACGTCACGATCGCTCCCGGCACGGGCGGCGCCGAGGGCGACGAGACCTTCTCCGTCGTCATCGCCTCGGTCTCCGGTGGCGACGCGGTCGGTGGCGGCTCCGGTGACCGGCCTCATCATCGATCAGACCGCCCTGACGGCGTTCAACCCGGTGATCAACGTGACGAACGGAGAGGTCATCGAGGGCGACGACGGCCAGCGGGTGGCGAAGTTCTACATCCAGCTCTCCCGTCCGACGGCCAGCCCCATCACGTTCACCTACGACACCGCGGACGGGACGGCCACCGCTCCCACCGACTACATCACCAAGCTCCCGGGCACGGTGAACTTCCTGCCGGGGCAGATCTCCAAGACCGTCGACGTGCTGGTCAACTCCAACACGACGCCGCAGGCGGACCGGACCTTCGATCTCGACGTCACGGTGACCGGCGGGTCACCGGTCGAGGAGCTCAACATGGTCGGTGTGACGACCATCGTCGACGACGACTGAGCTCGACGTCGTCCTAGTGAGCGATGGAACGGGTGCGGGCCTCGGGTCCGCACCCGTTCCGCGTCTCCGGTGCAACTCGTACCCCGGGTCGGCCTGCTTCCCGACGTGGACGACGAAGTCGCCGGCTCGGACAGTCGGCGCGGCTCGACGCCGCAACGGGTGCGTCACTCCCTGGCTGGTGAGACGCCGCTTGTAGGGTTGTCCGTCGAGGTCGCAGACCGATCGGTCAGCGTGGCGAGGAGATGAGTCGATGGGGCTGTATCCGAGGGGACTGCGTTCGAAGGTCCGTCGGGCATCCCCGCGCAACCTGGTCCGCAGCGCACAGGCGGTGGCGGATCCGGACACCCTGCTCGTCGACTGGGTGAACCGAGGTCCGGTGAAGGACAACTGGGGAGATGCCATCGCCCCGCTGCTCGTGGAGCTGCTGTCGGGGAAGCGAGTCGTCAACTGCCGCGACGTGGTGACCACCGGGAATCGGGAGGTCTACACCACGATCGGCAGCATGCTCGGGACGGTGACGTCGCGGAACGTCGTCGTCTGGGGTTCCGGGTTCGTCGACTCGTCGCACCACATGCAGGTGCAGCCCCGGAAGATCTGCGCCGTTCGGGGGCCGCTCACCCTGCAGCGGCTGCGCGAGGACGGCGTCGACTGTCCCGACGTGGTCGGGGATCCGGCGTTGCTGTACCCGATGTTCTACCGACCGGACGTCCCCAAGCGGTACCGACTGGGGATCATCCCGCACTTCCGGGACTTCGAACTCCCGGCAGCCCAGCGTCTGGGCCGCGCTGACGACGTGCTCGTGATCGACCTGATGGCCGGGATCCGTGAGGTCGCCGACCAGATCAATGCCTGTGAGGCGAT
The DNA here is from genome assembly GCA_963714875.1 of uncultured Microthrixaceae bacterium. Classification (GTDB taxonomy): domain Bacteria; phylum Actinomycetota; class Acidimicrobiia; order Acidimicrobiales; family Microtrichaceae; genus JBAOHV01. The sequence continues at coordinate 20,436 of CAVQQI010000006.1, forward strand.
CGCGTCGAGCTCGCTGCACGGCCTGGTTGCCGGCGACGGGTACGGGATCCCTTCCATCTGGATCCGCTTCTCGGACCGCCCCTACGGCGACGGCTTCAAGTTCCGTGACTACCTGGCGTCCGTCGGGCGCCAGGACGAGCCGGAGCCGCTGATGGTCACCGGGTCCACGACGCTCGACCAGGTCATGTCCCGGTTCACCGACTACGAGCTCGACATCGACCTGGACGCGTTCCTGCAGGCCTGCCCGTTCCTGGATCAGGACGCGCTCCGCCGCAACCGGGTCGCCGAGCGACCCGTCGGCTGAGCCTCGAGCTGCGCGAGCCTGGCTGGCGCGGGACCCCTCGTTCGGAGCGGGCTGAGGTGGTGGCGTGGGAACGATCGACGAGTTCCTAGTGGCCCTTGGTCATCCGTCGTCGTGGATCGAGGGCAGTTGTCCCTGGCCCGGCCGCCGGGGTGGTCCGCGACGCCTCGGCCAGGCGCGGATCCACCCCTGGCCGAACAGCGCATCAAGGTCATCGCCGCCCGGCGCCGAGGTGCAGGTCGTGGGGATGGTTCGCGGGCACGGTCGCAGGGCCGTGTTCCTGACCCAAGGGTTCGGTCACGTCGTGGCCATCGACCTGGTTCCCTGCCGCATCGGACGATTCCATGCTGCATGGACGGAGTGCTGAGACCGCTGCAGCCGTCGTGGCGGCGGACATGCTGGCATGCTCACGGGCGGCACCTCGCTCGTGAGCGTCCGCAGATCGCACGGACCGCATCGCCCGTGCGCTGTGGGAGGTGGGGCTGCCCGACCGAGCGTGCACGGGCGTGACCCGACCGTCGACGCTGACCGGTCGAACAGTGCCGCGGCTGGTCGGCTCGTCGCACGCGGATCTCCGGAGGTCAGCGGCTGCGCGGGTCGATCGGTCGCCGGCCTCAGAGACCCGTGACAGTGGTCGGGAAGTGCACGGCGAATCGTTCGTCGTGCCGTTGCCGACCTGGCCGCTGAGCGTTGGCGCCCCAGCACTTGACGGAGCCGTCCGTCGCCATGGCGCAGGTGTGGCCCACGCCGGCGCTCAGCGAGATCTGGCCGCTTCCGAGGCCGACCGCGTCGGCCGGCGTCGTCACGTTGTTGGTGGTCGGCTGGTTGATGCCCAGCTGGCCCTTCCTGGTTGAGGCCCCAGCACTTCACGCCGCCGGCGGCGCTCAACGAGCAGGAGTGGGTGCCGCCCGCAGCGACGCGGCTGATGCCCGGTCAGACCCGTGACCGTCACCGGCAGGTTGCTGCTCGTCGTCGGTCCCGTTGCCGAGCTGACCGCCGTTGTTGAGATCCGAAGCACTTGACGCCGGTGACCTGCACGACGCAGGTGTGCGCGCCGCCGCCGACCACGGCGGTGGTGCCGAGCGGCCAGCCCGGTCGGCTGGACCGCAGAGAGGTTGCGGGCGGCGTTGGCCGCCGTTGCCGATCTGGCCCTCGCGTGCCGCGGCCCCAGCAGCTCGGTGGAGCTGTCGTCGAGCGTGGCACAGGTGTGACGGTAGCCGGCGGAGATCTCGACAGCGACTGCGCCGACGGGCAGCCCTTGGACGTCGAGCGGCACGGCGGAGTCGGCCGATCAGCGTTCCGTTGCCGAGCTGGCCCGAGCTGGCCCAGCCCCAGCACTTGATGCCGCCCGCAGCGAGTCCGGCGCAGGTGTGGTTGTCGCCGGCTCCGATGGTGGTGACGCCGGATCCGAGCCCGACCACGTCGACGGGGGCGTTGCGCTGGATGGTGGTGCCGTCGCCGACCTGGCCGTCGGCGTTGTTGCCCCAGCACTTGACGCCTCCGCCGGAGGTGAGCGCACACGTCTGGTTGTCGCCGGCCGCGATCGAGACGATGTCGGCGGGAAGCCCGGTGACGGTGACCGGGGTCAGCGACGAGGTCGTGTCGCCCGTCCCGAGCTGGCCGGTGGAGTTGTCGCCCCAGCAGCGGACGACGCCGTCGGCCCTCAGCGCACAGGTGTGGTTGTTGCCTGCTGCGAGCTGCGGCACGACCGTCGGCGCAACGCAGTCCGCCAGACTCGTCGCCCCCGTGCCATCGGTGGTCGTCCCAGGAGGACAGGCGGTCGCGGAGGTGGCTCCGGTCTGGTCGACGTAGAACCCGACCGGGGCCAGCTGGCAGGACGTCTGGCCCTGCTGGTCCTGGAAGGTCCCCGGTTCGCACGGGGTCGCGCTGGTGGCACCCACAGCGTCGACGAAGGTCCCTGCCGGTGCTGGTACACAGGGCTCGTTGCCGGTCGTGGCGTTGAAGAAGCCCGGGGGGCACGGCTGCTGCGGCCGGACTGTCGTCGTCGAGGATCGTCATGGTCCCCGTCATGTTCAGCTCCTCGACCGGGGCGCCGCCCGTCACGCTGACGTTCAGCTGGAAGTCGCGCGCCCCGTCGACCGTGGCGTTCGAGTCGATCAGCACGTCGATGGTCTTCGAGATCTGCCCCGGGGCGAAGTTCACCGTGCCCGGGAACTTCGGCTTGTAGTCGCCGGGGCCGACGGCCGACCCGTCCTGGGTGTCGTACGCGACGGTGACGTTGGAGCCCGGGGCGCGCGACAGGTGGATCAGGAACTGGGCGCGGCGTTGGCCGGCGTCGCCCTCGTACACGGCGCCGCTCGAGACGTTGATCGCCGGGTTGGTGCCCGACACGCCGTCGGCGTCGACGATCGTCGCGGTCCCGGTGTCGTCGCCGATCGACGGCGCCGCCACCGCTGACGGACTGGATCACGACCGAGAACGTCTCGTCGGGCTCGACCTCGTCGTCGATGTTGATCGGGATGTTGATCGAGGTCTGCAGCGCGCCGGCGGGAATGGTGACGGACCGCGTCCCCCCGTAGACGGGGTCCGGCGGCCAGATTCCTCGGCGCTGGTAGTCACCGAAGATGAGCCGGATGCGTCGCGGTCCTCCGGCGGGATGTAGATCGCCGTGTCGTTGACCGTGTAGTAGTTGACGACGACCGGCTCGGTCGACGTCTGCGAGAGGGTGACCGGCATGAAGATCGAACCGATGACGTCGTCCCGCTCCAGACCGACCTGATCACCGATCGAGACGGTCAGCCCCTCGGCGGCGGAGGTCGACCGCCCCGACACCAGTCCGACGGCGAGCAGCGCCGTCAGCGACGCGATCACGCCGATCTTCAGTCGGTTGGCCCTCATGCGCTGGATCCCCCTCGGGCCGGAGCGGCCCAGATCATGTCTCGCCTGCTGGATGGCCCGTCCTGGATCGAGCGCCCGAGACGGCGGCCCGGCCGACCTCGTCGGTCAGAGTCCGGCCACGTTGACGGGGGTGAAGGAGCGGGTGGTGTTGCCGTTCCCGAGCTGGCCGCTGGCGTTGGCGCCCCAGCACTTGACGGAGCCGTTGGACGCCATCGAGCAGGCGTGCTGCACGCCGGCGCTGACGAATGCCTGACCGCTGCCGAGTCCGCTGACCGCCAGTGGCGTGGACGAGTTGTTGACGGTGTCGTCGTTGATGCCGAGCTCGCCCTCCTGGTTGAGCCCCCAGCACTTGACGGCGCCAGCGGTGCTGAGCGAGCAGGAGTGGCTGCCGCCGGCTGCGACGCGGCTGATCCCGGTCAGCCCGGTGACCGTGACCGGCACGTTGGAGCTGCGTGGTCGAGCCGTTGCCGAGCTGGCCGCCGTTGTTGAGACCGATGCACTTCACCGCACCGCGACTGGACGACGCACGTGTGGGTGCCGCCGCCGACGACAGCCGTGGTACCGCTGGCCAGGCCGGTGGGCTGGATGGCGGAGAGGACCCGTGGCCTCGTTGGCGCCGTTGCCGAGCTGGCCTTCGGTGTTGCGGCCCCAGCACCGGGTGGAGCCGTTGGTCAGGGTGGCGCAGGTGTGGCGGTAGCCGGCGGAGATCTCGACCGCGACCGCGCCGGCGGGCAACCCTTGGACGTCGAGGGGCACGGCGGAGTTGCCGATCAGCGTTCCGTTGCCGAGCTGGCCCGAGCTGGCCCAGCCCCAGCACTTGATGCCGCCCGCAGCGAGGCCGGCGCAGGTGTGGTTGTCGCCGGCGCCGATCGTGGTCGACTCCGGAGCTGAGTCCGATGACGTCGACGGGGGCGTTGCGTTGGGTGGTGGTGCCGTCGCCGAGTTGGCCGTTGGCGTTGTTGCCCCAGCACTTCACGCCGCCCGCCGCGGTCAGCGCGCAGGTCTGGTTGTCGCCCGCTGCGATCGACACGATCGCCGGCAGGGAGTCCGGTGACGGTGACCGGCGTGAGCGATGCGGTCGTGGTGCCGTTGCCCAGCTGGCCGTTGGTAGTTGTCGCCCCAGCACCGCACGACGCCGGTCGACTTCAGCGCACAGGTGTGGTTGTTCCCCGCAGCCAGTCGGGCGCCGGCGGCGGGACCCGGAGGAACCACGGTGGTCGTGGTGGTGGACGTCGTGCTGGTCGTCGACGTGGTCGAGGTCGTGGTGGTCGACGTCGTGCTCGTGGTCGACGTGGTCGAGGTCGACGTGGTGCTCGTCGTCGAGGTCGAACTCGTCGGAGTCGTGGTGGTCGTCGGTCCTCCGGGCATCGTCGGGGTGCACGCGGCGATGACCATCAGGCCCACCGTCGCGATCGTCATCCCCAGTCCGGCTCGTGCCCGGTTGCTTCGCTTCGTGCTCACGCTCGCCCCTCCAGTTGGCCGTCGACACCCCCGACAGCACCGTCACACTACGAAGCACGTTCGGAGATGTCGAGGGCACAAGGTGGCATTGCCCATCACGCTTCCCCGATCCACAGCGGCCGATGCCGACCGGCGCTCCGTCGGTCGCGGTGCGGTCGGTCGCGGCTCGCCCGCAGCGAAGTCGGGCGAACTGGTTTCCTCCGGGGTCGACTTTCGTTACGGTGGTGCGTCGTGGGGCGCATATATCTATCGCCACCCGACATGGGTGGGAACGAGCGGGACCTCCTGCTCGACGCGTTCGATTCCAACTGGATCGCGCCACTCGGTCCGCACGTGGACGCCTTCGAGCGCGAGATGTGCGAGTTCACCGGGGCCGAGGATGCCGCCGCGCTGTCGAGCGGGACCGCAGCGCTGCAACTCGCGCTGCTCCTGCTCGGCGTCCAGCCGGGCGACGAGGTCATCGTGCCGACGCTCACGTTCGTGGCGCCGGCCAACGCCGCCCGGTACGTCGGGGCGAAGGTCCGGTTCGTCGACGTCGAGACCGAGACGTGGAACATGGATCCCGACCTGCTCGAGGTGGCGCTGTCGAGCGGACCGCCGCCGGCCGCGGTCGTGGTGGTCGACATCTACGGGCAGATGGCCCAGCTCGATCGTCTGGCCGAGGTCTGTCGACGTCACGGCGTGCCGATGATCGAGGACGCCGCCGAAGCGCTCGGTGCCACCTGGAAGGGCGCGGCTGCAGGCACCTGCGGGCAGCTCGGCGTGTTCTCGTTCAACGGCAACAAGATCCTCACGACCAGCGGCGGCGGCATGCTCGTCGGGTCGCGGGAGCAGATGGAGCGCGCTCGGTACCTGGCGTCCCAGGCACGAGGGCCGTACCTGCACTACGAGCACGCCGAGGTCGGCTTCAACTACCGGCTCTCCAACCTGCTCGCCGCGGTCGGACGGGGCCAGCTCCAGGGATTGTCCGACCGCATCGAGCGGCTCCACCGGATCAACCAGGTGTACCGCCGTGAGCTCGCCGACCTGCCCGGGGTGTCGTTCATGCCGTGGGACGAACGTGGGCGACCGAACGGCTGGCTCACCGTGGTGACGCTCGACCCCGAGGCGACGACCCCGATCGAGCTGTGCAAGGAGCTCGAGGTGCACGACATCGAGGCCCGACCGGCGTGGAAGCCGATGCACCTGCAGCCGGTCTTCGCCGACGCCCCGTGCGTCGGCGGCGCAGGTCGCCGAGGAGCTGTTCACCCGAGGTGTCTGTCTGCCGAGCGGGTCCGCGATGTCCGAGTCGGACCTCGATCGCGTCGTCACCGCGGTGCGCGGGGCGTTGGATGCCTGACGACGCTGCGGCGTCACGTGTGAGGGTGCTGTGGTTGGCCAAGGGCCTGGGCCCTGGCGGCATGGAGCAGTTGCTGGTCAACCACGCCGCGGTCGGTGACCGGGAGCACATCGACTACCTCGCGGCCTACGTCGTGCAACGGCCGAACTCGATCGTGCCGCGTCTCGAGGCGCAGGGAGTGCAGTGCCACCACCTGGGTGGTGCAGATCCTCGGGACCCGCGCTGGGTCCGGCGCCTGCTCGCGCTGATCCGCCGCGAGCGGATCGACGTGGTGCACGTGCACTCTCCGTTTCCCGCTGCGCTCGCCCGACCGGCGATCCGTGCGATGCGGCATCGGCCCGGGCTCGTCTACACCGAGCACAACAGCGCTGACTGCTACGGCACCGCGACCAGGTGGTCGAACCTGCTGACCTATCCGCTCGACGACGCCAGGTTCGCCGTGTCGGCGGCTGCGCGAGACGCCACGCCACGGGTGCTCCAGCGACACACCGAGGTGCGTGGTCCACGGGGTCGATGTCGAGGGAATCGCCCAGCAGCGTGTGCACCGCGACGACTCCCGCGCCGAGCTCGGCGTCGACGACGACCCTCTCATCGGGATCGTGGCCAATCTCCGAGCTGCGAAGGCCTATCCGAACATGCTGCGGGCCGCAGCGCTGGTGCTGGAGCGCTGTCCCCGGGCGCGCTTCGTGAGCCTCGGCCACGGACCGCTCGAGGCCGAGCTGTGCGCGCTGCGCGACGAGCTCGGCCTGGGTGATCGCTTCCGTTTCATGGGCCATGTGCCCGACGCCCCCGGCTCATGGCGGCGTTCGACGTCATGGCGCTGTCCTCGGATGTCGAGGGGTTGCCGGTGTCGGTCATGGAGGCGAAGGCCCTGGCGCTGCCGGTGGTCGCGACCAGGGTCGGTGGACTGCCCGAGATGGTCGTCGACGGCGTCGACGGGTTGTTGGTGGCGCCCGGGGACCCGGCGTCGCTGGCCGAGGCCCTCCTGCGGGTCGTCGATGACGATGCGCTGCGTCGCAGCCTGGCCGGGGCCAGTGGGGCCAGCGCGCGTTGCGTTCGACGCCGCGGCGGCGGTCCGCCGTGCCGACCAGCTCTACGTCGAGCTCGCCGGGACCCGTCGCTGAGCCACCTCGTCCAGCAGGGTCGCCCAGCGTGCGGCGACCTGCGGCATCGTGAAGCGCTGCAGGCAGCGCTCCCTGGCGGCGCTGCCGAGTTCGTCGCCGCTGCGGATCGCACGTGCGATGGCGTCGCACAGCTCCTCCGGGGAGGTGCCGTCGACGAGGACCCCGGTGATGCCGTCGTCGATGACGTCGGGGAGCCCACCGACCCGGGTGGCGACGACGGGGCGCCCGCTGAGCCCCGCCTCGATGGCGACCGCGGGAATGCCCTCGGTGCGGCTCGGCATGACGACCGCTCGGACCGCGGCGAGCACGACGCCGGGATCCTCGACGACCCCGAGGAAGCGCACCCGGTCAGTTGCTCGCGTTGCAGCCCGATCGGCGGCCTCGTCACGCTGTGGGCCGTCGCCGGCCACGACCAGGCCGAGTGCCGGGTCGGCTGCGACGGCGTCGATCGCCGCCAGGATGCCCTTCTCCTCGGACAGCGCTCCGATGAAGCCGATCCACGTCAGCTGTTCGTCCAGCCCGAGGGTGACCCGAGCTGCAGCGCTGTCGCTGCGGGTTGCAGCGGCCGTGTCCGGCACGCCGTTGGGGATGGTGACCACGCGAGCGGGATCCAATCGATACGCGTCGATCAGGTGGCGTCGGGCCTCGGGGTACAGCGCAGACACCGCAGCGGCCGCACGCAGCGGTGCGCCGATGCGCAGGGACGCACCGCGGACCGATCCCCAGGTCGAGGGGTCGCCGATGTTGCGGTACACGAAGGGTCGTTGAGCACAGCGTGACGCCGCTGCACCGTGCAGCAGGGCCGAGGAACCGTGCGCGACCAGCACGTCGGCACCTCGCAGCGTGGACACGAGCCGCCGGAAGCCGCGAGCGTCCCAGCGGCGGGTGCCGAGCGCGATCGCGTCGACACGGTGGGGGCCCGAGCCCTCGGTGACCGCGACCAGTCGGTGGTCGGGCGCCCCGCCCAGTTCGTCGACGAGTTGTGATGCGAACACCTGTGCGCCCCGCCGGTCCCTGGAGGAGATGAGATGCAGGACGCGAGGCATCAGGTCAGGAACGCGTCGCAGCCCAGCAGGGGCTCGGTCGCCGGGGGGATGCCGAGACCGGCGCACGGCTCGGCGCTGCCGATCAGCACCAGTGTCCACGCAGCGCCCTCCCGGCGGAACAGCGCCAGCGCGGAATCGGTGTCGGCCGCGGCCACCACGGCGCTCGACCAGTCGCCGGCGCAGCGCACCTCGGCGATCGCAAGGCTGTCGGCGAACGAGGCGAGGGGAGGGTGGGCCCGCAGGAGCCCGAGCAACTCCTCGCCGTTGGCGGTGCACGGCGCCGTCGCCTCGGTTTCTGTCGGCGGGGTCCGCCTTCGTCGGTGGCGTCGGCCGGCGGTTCGGGGATCGAACCGGCGCGTCGGGGCCGGCCGGTACCTCGGTCGACCCCTCGGATGCGGAGTCCAGCGGAAGAGCTGGATCCTCCTGACGCCGCGGAAGTCGGGTCGGGTGTCGCTGCATCCGGCGCCCCGGAACCATCGGGCCACAACAGCGCCGCGGCGCCCAGAGCGATCACCACCGCCAGTGCGAGTCCTCCGGCGATGAGCCTTCTCCGTGCCGGCGGCCTGGCCGAGCTGCCGTCCCGGTGGTCCCGGTGGGGTGGCCGAGGGGCGTGCCGGGGGAGGAGGCTCGCGACGCCGCCGCGCCGCCGGCCGAGGCAGCGATGCCACTCCATCGCTCGCCGTCCCAGTAGCGGCGTCGTCCTGTTCCGTCCGGATCCGGGTACCAGCCCGCATCCCCGGTGCCGTCGGGCGGTGATCCCTCGGAACTGCTCACCAACCCACTACCCCTCGGTCAGGACCTCTCGGCGCCATCGATGACCCGGCCACTGTACGGACGGGCCAACCAGGTGTCGACGCTTCGCGCAGCGACCTGTCGAATCGGGGGCGAACATGCATGCCTGGGCACGACTCTGCGCCCCCAGTTCGGAGGGCTGAACCTGGGGCGCTGAGGCGTGCTGGGGCACGCGCTTGCGCCCCGAGTTCGGCAGGGGGTGGTGGTCGGCCGGAGCGAATCCGCTCCAACTTTGTCCCGCCCGCGCGTGGCTGAGTAGTCTCCCAGCCGATGGCGAACCCGCTCAGCGATTTCCTTCGCTCCTACCTCACTGTGGGCATCTTCGTTGGCCTCAGCATCGTGCTGTTCGGTCTGCTGCTGCTCCTGTCGTGGGCGTTGCGACCCAACCGCCCGCAGGCCGGCAAGTACGTGTCCTACGAGTCCGGCGTCGACCCGGTGGGGTCGATGTGGTCCCAGTCCCAGGTCCGCTACTACATCTTCGCCCTGCTGTTCGTCATGTTCGACGTGGAGGCGGTGTTCATCTTCCCGTGGGCGACACGGCTCGAGGTCTACGGCGTGTTCGGCCTGATCGAGATGTTCATCTTCATCTTCGTGCTACTGCTGGGCCTGATCTACGCCTGGCGCAAGGGGGTCCTCAAGTGGGCCTAGGTCTCGTCGAGAGCGGCAAGATGCCCAAGCCGCTCACCGATCTGCTCAACCTGAGCCGCAAGTACTCCATCTGGGTGTACCAGTGGGGCCTCGCCTGCTGCGCGATCGAGATGGGCGCCGCGTTCGCGTCGCCCCGCTACGACGTCATGCGCCTCGGCGTCATCCCGCTGCCCGCCAGCCCCCGCCAGACCGACCTGGTGGTCATCTCGGGCACCGTGACCGACAAGATGGCCCCGTCGATCCGGCGCCTGTACGAGCAGATGCCCGACCCGAAGTACGTCATCTCCATGGGGTCGTGCGCCAACTGCGGCGGCCCGTACTGGGACAGCTACTCGGTCACCAAGGGCGTCGACCAGATCATCCCCGTCGACGTCTACGTCCCCGGTTGCCCGCCCCGCCCCGAGGCACTGCTCGAGGGCGTGGTGCTGCTCCAGGAGCGCATCCAGAACGAGGACATCACCGAGCGTTGGCGCGGCGCGCCGATCGTGGTGGAGTGACGATGGCCGACGACACCACCACCGACGCACCGGCGGCCGACGCCGAGACCACGACCGAGGAGGTCGAGGAGGTCGAACGCGACGAGGCCCGCGAGGCGCTGCTCGCGCAGTTCACCGACGCACTCGGCGATGCCGTGGTCGGCTCGCACATCGTGGCCGGCAAGGACCTGTGGATCCGGGTCAGCAACGAGGCGTGGCGCACCGCGGCCGACGTCGCCCGCAACCGCCTGGGCGCCAAGTACTTCGGGTTCCTGTCGGTGATCGACTGGATGCCCTCGCCCTACGGCCGGTCGATGGACTCCGAGGTCGACCGTCGGATCGCCGGCGAGGACGCGCCTACTACGCTGCCCGAGGGCAGCTTCGAGACCGGGTACGCCGGCGGCGACACCCGCTTCCAGGTGTTCGCCCGCGTCGCGCACATCAACGACCCCGGCGCCACCTGGGGCGTGACGCTCAAGGCCGACCTGGACGACACCGAACCCAGCGTCGAGTCGTGGACCTCGGTCTTCGCCGGGGCGGACTGGCACGAGCGTGAGGCCTGGGAGATGTACGGCGTCGACTTCGTCGGCCACCCCGGCCTGCGCCACATGTACCTGCCGTCGGGGTTCCAGGGGAACCCGCTGCGCAAGGACTTCCCGCTCGTCGCCCGCCAGGTCAAGCCGTGGCCCGGCATCGTGGATGTCGAGCAGATGCCCACCGATGAGGATGAGGCGGCGCGAGGACGCACCGGCCGACGCAGCAGAGGGGGGCGAGTCGTGACCGCCGTGACCGATCGCCAGAAGCTGCAGTACATCGCGGCCAAGGCAGCAGACGCCCGCGTGAACGTCGAGCTCGAGACCGAGGGCATGACCCTCAACATCGGCCCGCAGCACCCCGCCACCCACGGCACGCTGCGCATCGTCGCCCGCCTCGACGGCGAGCAGGTCATCGCGGCCGAGCCCATCGCGGGCTACATGCACCGGGGCTACGAGAAGCTCGCCGAGGTCCGCACCTACCCGCAGATCACCACGCTGGTGAACCGCATCGACTGGCTGGGCAGCTTCGCCAACGAGGTGCCGTTCATCCTCGCCGCCGAGCAGCTCATGGAGGTCGAGGCGCCGCCCCGCGCCCAGTGGATCCGCACGCTGCTGTTCGAGATGTCCCGACTCGGCAACCTGATCCTGTTCCTCGGCGACATGGCGGTGCAGCTCGGCGCGGTGACCCCGGCGTTCTACGCCTTCCGCGACCGCGAGTTCGTGCTCGACCAGATCGAACGCGTCACCGGCGGTCGTTTCCACCCCAACTTCGACCGCATCGGCGGCCTGAAGGACGACCTGCCCAAGGGCTGGCTGGCCGACACCAAGTCCGTCATGGACAAGGTCCGCGACTTCTGCGACGAGATCGAGGGCCTGCTCATGGGCGCCGAGATCTTCACCACCCGCACCCGGGGCATCGGCGTCATCCCCACCGACGTCGCCCAGCAGTACGGCCTGTCGGGCGCGAACGCCCGGGCCTCGGGCATCGACTGGGACGTGCGCCGCGACAACAACATCGGGCTCGTCTACCCCGAGCTCGACTGGAAGGTCTGGACCCACCCCGACGGCGACTCGTTCGCCCGCTTCTGGGTGCGTCTGCAGGAGGTCCGCGAGGCCACCAAGATGATCGACCAGCTCGCGCGACGGCCTGCCGTCGGGGCCGATCATGGCCAAGGTGCCGCGCATCATCAAGGTGCCCGCCGGCGAGGCCTACGTCGCGACCGAGAACCCGCTCGGCGAGATGGGCTACTACGTCGTGTCCAAGGGCGACCTGACGCCGTTCCGGGTCAAGATCCGCTCGGCCAGCTTCAACAACGTGTCGATCACGCCGTGGATCCTGCGCGGCGTGTACGTGCCCGACATCATCACGATCCTGGCATCGCTGTACTTCATCCTGGGAGACATCGACCGATGACCCAGTCGCTCGTGTTGGGCCTCGAGCTCGCCTACTGGCAGGAGACCACGATCCGGGTCCTGCTGGGGCTCGTCGCGCTCCTGCTGCTGACCGGCGGCGCGGTCTACCTGTACCTGTTCAAGTTCGTCTCGTTCATGCAGAGCCGACTCGGCCCGATGGAGGCCGGCCCGCACGGCTCGATGCAGCTGCTGGCCGAGGTCGGCAAGTGGCTGCAGAAGGAAGACATCACCACCGACAACGCCGACAAGTTCATCTTCGGCATCGCACCCGCGGTCGTGCTCGCCTCGACGTTCCTGATGTTCGTGGTCATCCCCGCCGGGCCCAGCGCAGTGGTCTCGGACCTCGGCACCGGCATCTACTTCGTGCTGGCGATGTCGAGCCTCTCGGTCATCGGCATCCTCATGGCCGGCTGGGCGTCGGCCAACAAGTACGCCCTGCTCGGCGCCCTGCGCGCCGGCGGTCAGCTGATCGCGTACGAGCTGCCGCTGGTGCTGTCGGTCGTCGGTGTGGTCATCATGGCCGGCAGCCTCAACCTGCAGGACATCGTCGCCGCGCAGGCCAACGGGGCCATCTTCGGTTGGACCGGCATCGGCAACCCGTTCATCCTCACCCAGATCGTCGGCTTCACGATCTTCCTGATCGCGGTGCAGGCCGAGCTGACCCAGACCCCGTTCGACATGCCGATCGCGGAGTCCGAGCTCGTCGCCGGCTACCAGGTCGAGTACTCCGGCATCCGCTTCCTCGTCTACTTCATCGCCGAGTTCGCCACGGCGGTGGCGTTCGCTGCGATCGCCTCGACGCTCTTCCTCGGCGGCTGGGACCTTCCGGCCAGCTGGGGCATCGGTGACGGCGCCATGCACGTCATCGGCCCGATCAACATCTCGATCAAGGCGATCCTGCTGGTCGGCGTGGTCTTCTGGGCCCGCTTCTCGCTGCCCAGGTTCCGTGAGGATCAGCTCCAGCAGTTGGCCTGGAAGTTCCTGATCCCGATCTCGCTCGCGAACATCGTCCTCACCGGCGTGATGAAGGTGGTCTTCTGATGCCCTCGAAGCCGCAGTTGCCCGGCGTCCTCAAGGGCATGGGCATCACCATGAAGACCGCCCTGGACACGATGTTCCCCGACGGTCCGCTCCGTCCGCCGTCACCCACCAAGGGTGCGGCGACGGTGCAGTACCCCCATGAGAAGGAAGAGCCCGCACCCCGTGCGCGTGGCGTCATCGCCCTCAAGGAGGAGAACTGCACCTCGTGCATGCTGTGTGCCCGTGAGTGCCCGGACTGGTGCATCTACATCGAGGCGCACAAGACCCTCGCCCCGCCGCGGCGTGAGGGCGGCAAGCCCCGCTCGGTCAACGAGCTCGACCGCTTCGACATCGACTACTCGCTGTGCATGTACTGCGGCATCTGCGTCGAGGTCTGCCCGTTCGAAGCGCTGTTCTGGAGCCCCGAGTACGAGTACTCCGAGGTGCGCATCGCGGACCTGCTCCACGACAAGGACCGCCTCGGTCAGTGGATGGAGACCGTGCCCGACTTCGAGCCGCTCGAGGCCGGGTCCGAGGTCAAGGTGAAGAAGGTGCCGCGATGACCGGCCTGCTCTCCGTGCTCGCCCAGGCCCCGACGCCGGAGCCGACCACCTTCGACGTCCCCGCCAACGTGGTCTTCGCCGTCATGGCGGTGTTCATGATCGCCGCGGCCATCAGGGTGGTCACCACCAAGAACGTCGTGCACGCAGCACTGTGGCTCGTCATCGTGCTGGGCGGCGTCGGCGTCAACTACATCCTGTTGCAGGCCGAGTTCGTCGCCATCACCCAGTTCCTGGTGTACCTCGGCGCCGTGATCGTGCTGTTCCTGTTCGGCATCATGTTGACCAGGGCGCCGCTCGGGGTGTCCGACGACCTGAACAACAACCAGCGCTACGTCGGCATCGCCGCCGGCGGGCTGCTGCTGGTCGTGGTCGGCTACGCACTCATCGAGTCGTTCGGCGCCGACAAGTTGGACTTCCGGGCGTACGAGAACCTCGCCGAGCCCAACACCAACGGCCGCACCCAGGCGCTCGCCGACACCATCTTCGGTCAGTACCTGATCCCGTTCGAGATGATCTCGGTCCTGCTGCTCGCAGCGCTCATCGGCGCCATCGTCCTGGCGCGACGGGACTGAGGGGGACCGCATGCTGCTGAACCAGTTCCTCCTGTTGGCCGCGATCCTGTTCTCGATCGGCGTGTACGGCGTCATCGTCCGCAAGAACGGCGTGCTCGTGCTGATGTCGATCGAGCTGATCCTGACGGCGGTCAACATCAACCTGGTCGCGTTCTCGACCTTCTGGGGTCTCTCCGGTCAGGTCTTCGCCCTCTTCACCATCGCCATCGCCGCGGCAGAGGTCGGCGTCGGTCTGGCGATCGTGCTGCTCATCTACCGCAACAAGCGCTCCGTCGACATCGACGAGCTCGACGAGCTGAAGGGCTGAGTCGCATGTGGTTCTTCACCCACGTCTGGATCATCCCTGCGCTGATGGCGCTGTCGTTCCTGCTGATCCTGCTGTTCGGCAAGAAGCTGCCCAAGAAGGGCGCCGAGATCGGCGTCGTGTTCGTCGGCGCGGCGTTCGTGCTGTCGCTGCTGACCGCCGGCAACTGGATGACGTGGCGCGACGACACGCCCAAGGGCATGGGCGAGGCCGCTGCGCTGTCCGATGTCGATCCCAGCTGCTCCGCGGTTGCCGAGGAAGCCCGCCTCGCGGGTGACGAGGCAGCCGAGGAGGGCGAGGAGAAGGGCGCCAAGGAGGCCGAGGGCGAGATCGAGGGCGGTCCCGGGATATCTGGCGACTCCGGCGACGAGGAGGGCTCCGGCACCTCGGCGGCGCCGGCCACCGGCGAGTCCGCCGCACCCGCTGCAGCCGCCGCCGAAGAGGGGGGCAAGGAAGAGCTGCCCACCCGCCCGGTCGTCACGTGTGTGACCTGGTTCGACAACGGCAGCTCGTCGATCTCGATCGGCACGCTCGTCGACGGCCAGTCGGTGCTGATGCTCGTGGTCGTCACGCTCATCTCGCTGCTGGTGCACATCTTCTCGACCGACTACGTCAAGGGTGACCGCCGCTACACCCACTACTTCGCCTTCCTGTCGCTGTTCACCGCCTCGATGCTGTTCTTCGTCCTGTCGGAGAACACCCTGCAGATGATCGTGGGATGGGAGTTGGTCGGCGTCTGTTCCTTTGCGTTGATCGGCCACTGGTGGGAGGAGAAACCGAACTCCGACGCGGCCCTCAAGGCGTTCCTCACCAACCGCGTGGGCGACGTCGGCCTGCTGGTCGGCGTGATCATCCTGTACTTCGCGGCCAACAAGTCGTTCTCGATCCTCGACATCAACATCCTGGCCAACGAGGGACAGATCCGTCAGTCGCTGCTGCTGGTCGCCTCGCTGTGCCTGATCACCGCGGTCATGTCGAAGTCGGGTCAGTTCATCCTGCACACCTGGCTGCCCGACGCCATGGCGGGCCCGACGCCGGTCTCGGCGCTCATCCACGCCGCGACCATGGTCGTCGCCGGCATCTACATGGTCGCCCGGCTGTACCCCGTGTTCTTCGAGGGCCTGGCGATCCCCGGGTCGTCGGTCAACGCACTGGCCGTCGTCGGCGCGGTCACCGCGCTGTTCGGCGCGCTGCTGGCCTTCGTCCAGAAGGACATCAAGAAGGTGCTCGCCTACTCCACCGTCTCGCAGCTGGGCTTCATGGTCACCGCGCTCGGTGTCGGCGCCTGGACCGCCGCCATGTTCCACCTGTTCACCCACGCCTTCTTCAAGGCCTGTCTGTTCCTCGGCGCCGGCTCACTCAGCCATGCGTGTCACCACAGCTTCAACATGGTCGACGACATGGGCGGACTGCGGAAGATCATGCCCAAGACGTTCGTGACCTACGTGATCGCGACACTCGCACTGTCGGGCATCTTCCCGCTGTCGGGGTTCTGGTCGAAGGACGAGATCCTGGCCGGTACCGGTTCCTTCCCGGGCACGGTCGGCGCCAACGGCACGTACCACCTGATGCTGGTCATGTTGCTGGTCGCCGCGTTCTGCACCGCGGCGTACATGACCCGCACCATCTGGTACGCGTTCTACGGCGAGTACCGGGGCCACGGCCACCCCCACGAGTCCGGCCCGCGCATCACCATCCCGTTGATGATCCTGGCCTTCCTCGGCGTCGTGGCCGGTGTGGCCAACCTGCCGTTCTCGTTCCTGGGGCTCGAGAAGTACCGCTTCGAGCACTTCGTCGAGCCGGTGGCGCTGTACTTCCCCGGCATCAGCCACGCCGAGTTCCACCCCGGCCTGGCGGTGTTCTCCGTCGCCGTCGGTGGCGCCGGCATCGTCCTGACCTACCTCTACTTCTGGAAGGGCGCCTTCTCGGGCCTGCACGGGTTGAGCGAGCGCAACGCCGCTGCTGCCTGGGGCAAGAAGGTGCTGGTCAACAAGTACTACTTCGACTGGCTCTACACCGACGTGATCGTGCGCTTCACCAAGCTGCCGCTCGCCCGTGCCGCCAACTGGTTCAACCAGCACGTCCTGGACGGCGCCGTGAACGCCGTCGGCGCAGGTGCTGCCGGGGCGGGCCGTTGGGTCTACAAGAACGTCGACCAGACCGTGGTCGATGGAGCGGTGAACACGACCGGCAAGAGTGCCGGAAGCGCCGGTGGTGTCCTCCGACTGATGCAGTCCGGCCGGATCCAGCAGTACGCAGCCCTGTTCTTCGTGGGTGTTGCGGTGCTGACCGGCGTGTTCGTGGTGTTGATCGGCTGATGACGAGTAGGGAGAGCCGAAACCGATGACTGATTTCCTGAACGACTGGGGCTTGATCCTCACCATCTTCCTGCCATTGGCAGGAGCGTTGGTGACGATGGCGATCCCCAAGGAGTCGGAGGGGACCATCAAGGCGATGGCGTTGGGTACCTCCCTCGTCACCGCAGCAGTGGGCCTGCTCCTCCTCGTCGACTTCGACTACAGCAGGGCCGGCGAGCTGCAGTTCCTCGTCGACCGCCAGTGGATCGAGCTGATCAACGCCCGGTTCATCCTGGGTCTCGACGGGTTGTCGTTGCCGCTGCTGGCGCTGACCCTCGGCATCGTGCCGCTGGTCATCATCTACAGCTGGGACCACATCCCCTCGCCGGGCAACCCCAAGGCGTTCTTCGCCCTGATGCTCATCCTCGAGACCGGCATGGTCGGCTCGTTCCTGGCCCAGGACCTGATCCTGTTCTTCGTCTTCTTCGAGGTCGTCCTGCTGCCGATGTACTTCCTCATCGGTGTGTGGGGCGGACCGGAGCGCCAGTACGCGTCGATCAAGTTCTTCCTCTACACGCTGTTCGGCTCGGCGTTGATGATCGTGTCGTTCCTGGCGGTGTACTTCCTGTCGACCGATCCGGCGACGGGCGAGGCACTCCGCACCTTCGACATGCGCATCCTGAGCGAGGTCGGCGGCGCCGGCATCGCCCGGACCACCGCCATCGTCATCTTCGGCGGCATGTTCATGGGCTTCGGCATCAAGGTGCCGATGTTCCCGTTCCACACCTGGCTGCCCGACGCCCACACCCAGGCGCCCACCGCCGGCTCGGTCATCCTGGCAGCAGTGCTGTTGAAGCTCGGCACCTACGGCTTCATCCGCATCGCCATCCCGATCCTGCCCGAAGGTGCCCGCTGGTGGGCGCCCATCATCGGCATCCTCGCGGTGATCGGCATCATCTACGGCGCCCTCGGATGTCTGGCCCAGACCGACATGAAGCGGCTGATCGCCTTCTCGTCGGTGGCGCACATGGGCTACGTCATGTTGGGCATCGCCACCCTGACCGACTTCGGCATGAACGCCGCGGTGTTCGGCATGGTCGCCCACGGTCTGATCACCGGCCTGCTGTTCTTCATCGCCGGTTCGATGAAGGACCGCTACCACACCCTGGAGATCAAGCGACTCGGCGGTCTGCTCATCTCTGCGCCGCGGATGGGCTGGATCTACGGTCTGGCCACCATGGCGTCGCTCGGTCTGCCCGGCCTCGCCGGGTTCTGGGGCGAGTTCCCGGCCATCCTGTCGGCCTACAACCCTGCGGTGGGGCTCAACCTGGTGCTGTTCCGCACGCTCATGGTGATCGCAGCGCTGGGCACGGTGCTCGCTGCGGGCTACCTGCTGTGGCTGTACCAGCGCACCGCCTTCGGGACGCCGACCGAGGAGTTCGCCGAGGACCCGGCGATCACCGACGTGACTCGCACCGAGTGGATCGCCTGGACGCCGATCATCATCGGCATCGTGGTGTTCGGTCTCTTCCCGGGCCTCATCTTCGACGTCACCAACCCGGCCATCACCGCCATCGCCGCGGTCGTCGGCGGGAACTGATCCGTCGTGCTCGCCGTCCTCGCCCAACTCTTCCCCGATCCGGGGTACCAGACGCCCACGCTCGACTGGCACGCGCTCGCCCCCGAGATCGTGCTGTCGATCGGCGGCTGCCTGCTGATCCTGCTCGACGCGGTGAAGCTGGACCGGGCGAAGCCGTTCATGCCGGCGCTGGCGAACCTGACGTTGCTGGGGGCGCTGATCCCGATCATCACCCTCGCCGTCGACGGCCAGACCCGGGTGCTGTTCGGCGGTTCGTTCGTCGTCGACCCGATGTCGCTGCTGCTCAAGGCCCTGTTCCTGGTGAGCGGCTACGTCGTCATCCTGTTGTCGACCAACTACGTCGCCGAGGGTGACTACTGGGAGAGCGAGTACTACTCGCTGTTGACCACCGCCATCCTCGGCATGGTCATCATGGCCTCGGCACGTGACCTGATCACGATCTTCGTCGCACTCGAGCTGCTCTCCATCCCCGCCTACATGCTCGCCGCCTGGCGCAAGGGCGACGAGAAGAGCAACGAGGCGGGGCTGAAGTACTACCTGA
The DNA here is from genome assembly GCA_963714875.1 of uncultured Microthrixaceae bacterium. Classification (GTDB taxonomy): domain Bacteria; phylum Actinomycetota; class Acidimicrobiia; order Acidimicrobiales; family Microtrichaceae; genus JBAOHV01. Next base: position 39,328 of record CAVQQI010000006.1, read on the forward strand.
TGGGTGTGTTCGCCTCGGCCGTGCTGCTCTACGGCATGTCGCTCGCGTTCGGCGTTGGTCGCTCGACCCGCCTGGACGTCATCGCGTCGAACCTCGCGAACCTCCCCGACGAGGGCGTGCCGGTGGTGACCCTGGCGATCCTGTTCGTCGTGATCGGCTTGGCGTTCAAGGTCTCGGCGGTGCCGTTCCACACCTGGGCCCCCGACACCTACGAGGGCTCGCCGACACCGGTCACCGCGTTCCTCGCGGTGGCGTCCAAGACCGCAGGGTTCGTGGCGCTCATCCAGATCGTGTTCTACGGGTTCTACGTCCGCCCCGACGTGATCGAACCGCTGTTCTTCGTGCTCTCGGTCGCGTCGATGACCGTCGGCAACCTGATCGCGCTGCGCCAGACCAACCTGGTGCGCATGCTCGCCTACTCGGGCATCGCCCAGGCCGGGTTCATCCTCGCTCCGTTCGTGGTGATCGACCAGAACCGCGAAGCGGCGCTGTCGTCGATCGTGACCTACCTGGTGATCTATGCGGCGATGACCCTCGGCGCCTTCGCGGTGATCATCGCGATCGCCCGCAAGACCCGCTCCGCGGAGATCTCCTCGATGGGTGGCCTGTTCAACTACATGCCGGCGATGACCGTGGCGATGACCATCTTCCTGGCCTCGTTGACCGGCATCCCGCCGCTGGGCGGTTGGTACGCCAAGTTCTCGGTCTGGTCGGCACTGGTGGGCGCGGACACCAGCCTGGGCTACGTCCTGGCGGTGGTCATGGCGCTCAACACCGTGATCGCCGCGTACTACTACATGAACGTCGCGAAGACGATGTGGTTCGACCCGGTGCCGGACGGCGACGTGACCCCCGCACGTGTGCCGGCGGGGCTGACCGCCGCCATCGTGCTGGCCGGAGTGGCGACCCTGGTGCTCGGTGTGTTCCCCGGGCTCATCACCGACATCTCGAACTTCGCTCCGGACATCACCGCACTCGGCCGCTAGGTCGTCGTAGCGGTGCAGGGCGACGTGACGGGGGGCGGATCGCCCAGTGCCGGGCCGCTCGGCGCCGGTGGGGCCGGTGTCGGGGTCGGATCGATCGCGGCGGGGGTGGCCGCGGCCGGATCCGACCGCCGCGTGCACCGTGGGGTGCGCGACCGGATCGTGCGCAGCGGATCGATCCCGTTCTCGGAGTTCATGGACCTGGCGCTCTACGCCCCCGGCGAGGGCTTCTTCGCCACCGGTGGCGGAGCGGGTCGTGGCGGCGCCGACTTCGTCACCAGCCCCGAGGTCGGGCCGCTGTTCGGTGTGCTGGTGGGGGAGTACCTGGACCGACGATGGGAGGCGCTGGGCTGCCCGGACCCGTTCGTGGTGATCGAATCCGCAGCGGGCCGTGGCGCCCTGGCCATGTCGGTCCTCGCCGCCTCACCGCGCTGTCGTGCAGCGCTTCGCTACGTGCTGGTCGAACGCTCCGAGGACCTGCGTGCACGTCAGGGACTGCACCTGTCGATCGGCCACCCGTTCGAGGTGCTGGGCCCGTCGGTGGACCCCGAGGACCCGTGGGCGGTCGGTCCCGGGCGAGGGTCGGGACCGCTGCTCTGCTCGCTCGAGGATCTGCCGGTCGAGGCCGTCGACGGCGTGGTGTTCGCGAACGAACTGCTCGACAATGTGCCGTTCCAGCTGGTGGAGCGCACCGTCGGTGGGTGGCTCGAGGTGCGTGTCACCTCGCTCGGTGACGAGTTCGTGGAGCTGACGGTGCCGCTCGACGAACCGAGCAGCCGGCGTGCCGACGAGCTTGCACCCGACGCCCTGCCCGGCGCGCGGATCCCGCTGCAGTCCGCCGCGGTCGACTGGCTGCGTCGAGCGGTCGGGACCGTACGGAGCGGTTCGGTGGTGGCGATCGACTACACGAGCTCGACCCCGGAGCTGGCCCGACGTCCGCAGTGGGACTGGCTGCGCACCTACCGTGCACACGACCGGGGCGCGGGTCCGCTGGTCGCGCCGGGTTCCCAGGACATCACCGTCGAAGTGGCGGTCGACCAGTTGGCGGCCGCAGCGGCGCCGACGCGCCGGTCGACCCAGGCCGACTGGTTGCGCCGCCACGGGATCGATGAGCTGGTCGAGGAGGGGCGGCGGATCTGGAACGCCTCGGCGTCCGCCCCGGGGATCGACGCGATGCGGGCGCGCAGTCGTGTGAGCGAGGCCGAGGCCCTGCTCGACGCCGGTGGTCTGGGTGCGTTCGAGGTGCTCGAATGGGACCTCCCATGAGCGATCCTGCGCCCTCGCTGTTCCCTGGACTCGATGCCCCCGCCGGCCCCGTGTCCGCCGAACCGGGGGCACAAACACCTGCCACGGCGCGCACAACCACACCCGGTTCAGCGGAGCGGACGGCGGTTCCGGGCACCGATGGCTCCCCGTCGGCCACACTGGGCGACGGCGCAGTGATCGATCTGACCGGCCAGGTCGCGCTGGTCACCGGCGGCAACGGTGGTATCGGACTGGGCATGGCCGAGGGTCTGGTGCTCGCCGGTGCGGCGGTCGCGATCTGCGGACGCAACACCGACAAGCTCGATGCGGCGGTCGAGCACCTGCACCGACTGCGTCCGGATGCTCAGGTCGAGGCCTTTCGCTGCGACGTGGCGGTCGAGTCCGAGGTGGCAGACGTGGTCGGTTTCACCGTGGACCGGTTCGGCCGCCTCGATGCGTGCGTCGCGAACGCCGGGATCTCCGGCGACGCCGCGATCCTCGATCTGAGCCTCGATGAGTGGCGACGTGTGCTGTCGGTCAACCTCGACGGGGCGTTCGTCACGCTGCGCGAAGCGGCCCGGCAGATGGTCGCCCAGGGTGAGGGAGGGGCGCTGGTGGCGGTGTCCTCGACCTCGTCGGAGCACGGAGCGCCTCGCAACGCCCACTACGCCGTGTCGAAAGCGGGGGTGTTGGCGCTGGTCCGATCGATGGCGGTGGCCCTGGCGCGGGAGCGGATCCGGGCGAACTCGCTGGTGCCGGGCTGGACGCTGACCGAACTGACCGCCGCCGGCTACGAATACGACAAGTTCCGTGACGCGACCATTCGCGCGCACGCCGGTGCGCCGGTGGGGTCAGCCCGAGGACTTCCGCACCGTCGCAGCGTTCCTGTGCGACAAGCGCAACGTCTTCCACACCGGCGACGAGGTCACCTTGGACGGCGGCTACACCGTCTACTGAACCGGTCTCGACCGACCGACCCGCTCGAGCGCTCCAGAAAGATTGCGCAGACCGTCCCGAAAAACGGGACACTCTGCGGATTTCGATTCGCCGTGTCGAGGGACAGGCCGGGGGAGCGCTGATCGACGCGACCGTCCCAGTAAACGGGACACTTCGTCGGCCCAGCGCACAACCGTCGCGAAAAACGGGACGCTTCGCGGAAAAGTGCGAGGTGTGTCCCGCAGAGGTGCTCGCCGCCAGCGCAGGTCTACGATCGCCGTGCCGGCGAGCACCGGCCCAGGCGCACAGGGGGAACGATGGCCGAGGACACTCCGACGATCGAGGACTACTACCACGAGGACCGCACCTTCCCGCCCTCGGCGGAGTTCGTCGCTGCGGCGAACCTGTCCGATCCGGGCATCTACCAGCGGGCCGCTGCCGATCCGCCGCAGTTCTGGGCCGAGCAGGCCCGCTCGCTGCTCCACTGGGACACCGACTTCCACACCGCGCTCGAGTGGGACCTGCCGGATGCGAAGTGGTTCGTCGGCGGCCAGCTGAACGTCAGCTACAACTGCCTCGACCGCCACGTCGAGGCGGGTCTGGGCGAGCGAGTGGCGCTGCACTGGGAGGGGGAGCCGGGCGACACCCGCACCATCACCTACGCGGACCTGCTCGCCGACGTGCAGAAGTTCGCGAACGTGCTGCGCGGCCTGGGGGTCGGGCTCGGCGACCGGGTGATCATCTACATGCCGATGATCCCCGAGACCGTGGTGGCCATGCTCGCCTGCACCCGCATCGGCGCAGCACACAGCTTGGTGTTCGGGGGGTTCAGCCCCGATTCGCTGACCGACCGCATCAACGATGCCGGCGCCATCGTCGCGATCACTGCCGATGCCGGCTACCGCAGGGGTGCCCCCTCACCACTCAAGGCCAACCTCGACGTCGCGCTCGCCGCCTGTCCGACGATGCGCAGCGTCGTGGTCGTGGACCGGTGCGGCACCGACATCGCCATGACCGACGGACGGGATCACTGGTGGGACGACCTGATGTCGAGCGCCGCTCCCGTCTGCGCCCCGGTGTCGGTCGACAGCGAGCAGCTCCTGTACCTGCTCTACACCTCGGGCACCACCGCCAAGCCCAAGGGCATCATGCACACCACCGGCGGCTACCTCACCCAGGTCGCGTGGACCCACAAGGAGGTCTTCGACCTGCACGCGGAGACCGACGTCTACTGGTGCGCCGCCGACGTCGGGTGGGTGACCGGGCACAGCTACATCGTCTACGGCCCCCTGGCGAACGGCGCGACCTCGGTCATGTACGAGGGCACGCCGGACACCCCCCGCGAGTCCGAACGGACCGGTGACCCCTCGACGTGGCCGAAGGACCGCTTCTGGGACATCATCGAGCGCTACGGCGTCACCCAGCTGTACACGGCCCCGACCGCGATCCGGACGTTCATGAAGTGGGGTCACCAGGAGCCCGCCCGCCACGACCTGAGCTCGCTGCGGGTGCTGGGGTCGGTGGGGGAGCCGATCAATCCCGAGGCCTGGATGTGGTACCACCGCCACATCGGGGCCGAGCGGTGTCCCATCGTCGACACGTGGTGGCAGACCGAGACCGGCGCCCAGATGATCACCCCGTTGCCGGGCATCACCGCGACGAAGCCCGGCTCCGCCTGCGCGGCGCTGCCGGGCATCTCTGTCGAGCTCGTCGACGATGCCGGTGCGACGGTCGGGGTGGGCGGCGGCTACCTCACCGTCACCGAGCCGTGGCCGTCGATGCTGCGCGGCATCTGGGGCGACCCCGAGCGGTACGCCGAGACGTACTGGTCGCGGTTCCCGGGGCGGTACTTCGCCGGCGACGGCGCCAAGATCGACCACGAGGGCTACCTCTGGCTGCTCGGCCGGGTGGACGACGTGATGAACGTGTCCGGGCACCGCATCTCGACCACCGAGGTGGAGTCCGCACTCGTCGACCACCGCAGCGTCGCGGAGGCTGCGGTGGTCGGGGCGAGCGATCCCACGACCGGACAGGCCATCGTCGGCTACATCATCGTGCGCGGCGGTGTCGAGGCGACCGACGAGTTGCGCGAGGAGATCCGCAGCCACGTCGCGACCAAGCTCGGAGCGATCGCCCGCCCGCGCGCCGTCATCATCGTGCCGGACCTGCCCAAGACCAGGTCGGGCAAGATCATGCGACGCCTGCTGCGCGACGTCGTCGAACACCGCACCCTCGGTGACACCACGACGCTGGCCGACGACTCGGTGGTCCAGGACCTTCGGGAACGGGCCGATGCAGCGGGCAGTTCGGAGGACTGACGGCCATGGTGTGGTTGATCGTGCTGGGGGTCGCTGTCCTGGCGTTGTTGGCAGTCGCCATCTATGACCTGACCCAGACGCGCCACTCCATCCTCCGCAACTACCCGGTCATCGGGCACCTGCGGTTCATCCTCGAGGCGTTCGGCCCCGAGCTGCGCCAGTACATCATGACCGACAACGACGAGGAACGGCCCTTCAGCCGCGACGAGCGACGGTGGATCTACACCTCGGCCAAGAACCGCGACAACACCTTCGGGTTCGGCACCGACAACAGGCTCGACACCACACCCGACTACATCATCATCAAGCAGGCCGCGTTCCCCGAACAGCCGGTGCCGGGCGAGCCCAGCTCCACCGATCCTGACTTCATGGTTCCCGCCGCGAAGGTGCTCGGAGCAGCCCACGGCCGACGACTCGCGTGGCGGCCCGCGTCGGTCGTGAACGTCTCGGCGATGAGCTTCGGGTCGCTGTCGGGCGCAGCCATCACCGCGCTCGACAAGGGCGCCGCGATGGCGGGCTGTCTGCACAACACCGGCGAAGGCGGGCTCACCGAGTACCACCGCCACGGCGCGGACCTGACGTTCCAGATCGGCACCGGCTACTTCGGCTGTCGTGACGACGCCGGGCGGTTCTCGCTCGACCAGCTGCTGCGGACCCTGGAGGGTGCACCGGTCCGATCGCTCGAGATCAAGCTGTCCCAGGGCGCGAAGCCCGGTCTGGGCGGACTGCTGCCGGGCGCCAAGGTCACGCCCGCAGATCGCTGCGATCCGGGGCATCCCGGTCGGGGTGACCTGTCACAGCCCCAACCGGCACTCGGCGTTCAGTGACGTCGACACGATGATCGAGTTCATCGAGTCGCTCGCCGACGCGACGGGCCTGCCGGTCGGTATCAAGTCCGCGGTGGGGGAGCAGCGCTTCTGGGACGACCTGGCGCACCGCATGGCGAGCACCGGGGCAGGACCCGACTTCATCACCGTCGACGGCGGCGAGGGCGGCACCGGTGCGGCCCCGCTGGTGTTCGGCGACCATGTCTCGTTGCCGTTCCTGCGCGGCTTCCCCCGCGTGTACCGGGCGTTCGCCGAAGAGGGGCTGCACACCGACGTCGTGTTCATCGGGTCGGGGCGCCTGGGACTGGCGAGCCGGGGACTGACCGCGATGGCGCTCGGGTGCGACATGATCAACGTGGCGCGTGAGGCGATGCTGGCGATCGGCTGCATCCAGTCCCAGCGCTGCCACACCGGACGTTGCCCGACGGGTGTCGCGACCCAGTCCCCGCGTCTGGAACGTGGCCTCGATCCTGCCGACAAGTCGGTACGTGCCGCGTACTACCTGGCCGCGCTCCGTCAGGAGCTGTTGCGGCTGGCCCGCGCGTGTGGCCACCGGCACCCGTCGTTGGTGGGACCGGAGCAGGTCGAGTACCTCTCCGACGGGCACGGCGCGCAGAGCCTCGCCGAGCTGTCGGGCTACCGGCCGGAGTGGTCGCGCCCCTCGCCGGCCGACGTGACAGCGCTCGAGCGGTGCTGGCCCGTGGCCGTGCACGGGTAGCCTGCGGCCGTGCCGAGCTGGGATCCCACCTACTCCAACTGGTTGTGGCGCGACGAGCCGCTCGAGTCGGGCCCGACGGTCGTGTTCGACATGGACGGCGTGCTCTCCGACGCCAGCTCCCGACAGCACTACATCGAGTATCCGTTCCCGGACTGGGACGCCTTCTTCCACGCATGTGGGGACGACGCGCTGATCGCCGAGGTCGCCCGTCTGCTCGACGTGATCGACGCGGAGCACCGCATCGTGTTGCTCACCGCCCGCCCGATGCGGGTCCAGTCCCAGACCCTGGCCTGGCTCGACCGGTACGGACTGCGGTGGGATGCGCTGATCATGCGGGAGTTCGGCGACTACATGGCGGCACGGGTGTACAAGCAGCGCACCGTCACCGAGTTGCGTCAGAAGGGCTTCGACCTGCGACTCGCGTTCGAGGACGACCCGCGCAACGTCTCGATGTTCCACTCCATGGATGTGCCGTGCGTCTACATCCACTCGGGGTACTACGAGTGACGCCAATCGGTGTGACGACCGACTGAGGGGCGTTTCAGCCCCCGGGACGACCGACCGAGGCCGCACCGGGAGCGCCCCTAGGTTGATCGCATCGAATCCGACGATGCCGAGCGGAGGTGGAGGTCGAGATGAACAACAACGCGAAGACTGCGGCCCTGCTCGCCGGTCTCGGCGCGATGTGCATGTTCGTCGGCCAGGCGCTCGGCGGATCCACCGGGTTGGTCATCGGCCTGCTGATCGGGCTGGGCATGGCGGGTGGCTCCTACTGGTTCTCCGCGACGCTGGCCATCCGTTCGGCCAAGGCCATCGAGGTCTCCGCCGCGCAGATGCCGCAGTACCACGCCATCATGGGCGACCTGTCGGCCAGAGCAGGCCTGCCGATGCCCAAGCTCTATGTGGCGCCGAACCCTCAGCCCAACGCGTTCGCCACGGGACGCAACCCCGCGAACGCCGCGGTGTGCGTCACCGAGGGCCTGCTGGACCTGCTCACCTGGGACGAGATCCGCGGCGTGCTCGCTCATGAGCTCGCCCACGTGCGCAACCGCGACATCCTGATCGGCTCGGTGGCAGCAGCGGTGGCCATGGGCATCACCTTCGTGGCGAGCATGGCGCGATGGGCGTTGATCTTCGGTGGTGGCGGGCGAGGCGACGACGGCGACAACAATCCGCTGGTCGGCCTGCTGATGCTGATCCTGGCGCCGATCGCCGCGGTGCTCATCCAGTCCGCGATCAGCCGTAGCCGCGAGTACGAGGCGGACGCCTCTGCTGCTCGCCTGCTCGGAACCGGCGAACCGCTGGCCAGGGCGCTCGAGAAGCTCGAGGCCGGCGCGGAGCGCATCCCAGCCGACGTGAACCCCGCCGAGGCCTCGGCCTACATCGTCAATCCGCTGCGCGGTCGGGCGATGGCCAACATGTTCTCGACGCACCCGCCGGCAGCTGACCGGATCTCTCGGCTGCGCTCCAACGCCTGGGTCTGAGCGGTCGGCCTGCCGATCCCGACCGCCAGCCGTGCTGCGGTTCGCGTCACGATCGAGCCCGTCGGCGACACAGTTCGGGGTCTGAGCTGTCCGATCCACCAAGTGTGCTGCGGATCGCGTCACGATCGGGCCGATCGGCGACACGGTTCAGCGTCGGACCGCCCCGCCCAGGTGGTCAGTCCCGGAAGTTGCCGAACTGCAGGGGGATGTCGAAGTCGTGCTCCTTGCACGCGGCGATGACCGCCTGAAGGTCGTCTCGCTTCTTCGCGGTGACCCGGATCTGGTCGGCCTGGGTCTGGGACTGCACGCCCTTGATGCCCAACGCCTTGATGAACTTGTTCATCTCGCGGGCCTTGTCGGAGCTGATGCCCGCCACGAGCTCGCCGCGCTGGCGTGCGGAGCCGCCCGATGCCTCTTCGATGTTGCCGAACGAGACGGCCTTGAGCGACACCTGGCGCCGGACCAGCTTCTCCTCGACCACCTGACGCAGGGCGTTCAGGCGATCCTCGCTGGCGCAGCGCAGCGTGATCGACGTCTCGTCGAGCTCGATGGTCGGGTCGGTGTGCTTGAAGTCGAAGCGGTTGACGACCTCTCGGGTGGCCTGGTCGACGGCGTTGCGGATCTCCTGGTGGTCCACCTCGGAGGTGATGTCGAAGCTCGGCATCTGTGGCGTTCCTTTGCAGTTCGGCGGCGGGTTGTTCGATCGGCAGCCCGCAACGCTATCGTGATCGCTTCCACGGGGTCGGTGCCCGAGCGGACAAAGGGAGCAGGCTGTAAACCTGCCGGCATTGCCTTCGAAGGTTCGAATCCTTCCCGGCCCACCACGGCGCCCCTCCGGGGGCGTCGTTCCGCGTCAGAGCAGGCGCTCCATGAGCGTCACGTCCAGCCAGCGGCCGAACTTGCGCCCCACCTCCCGCTCGTGGCCGACGATCTCGAAGCCGCAGGCCATGTGCAGCGCGATCGACGCCTCGTGGTCCGCGACGACCCTGGCCATCATCGCGTGGAAGCCGTGGGCCCGAGCGGTGTCGACCAGCGCGTCCAGCAGGAGTCGACCGGTGCCGCGGCCCTGGTGGTCGGGGTGGACGTACACCGAGTCCTCGACGGTGGTCGAGTAGGCCGCCCGGTCCCGGTACGGCGAGATGGCCGCGTAGCCGGCGATGGTGCTGTCGGGGTCGGTCGCGACCAGCACCACGCGCGCGCCCGAGCGGTCCGACAGCCAGGCGACCTGCTCGTCGAGGGTGCGTGGGACCAGATCGAAGGTCGCGGTGGAGGTCTCCACCACGGGGTTGTAGATCGCCATGATCGCCGGGGCGTCGGTCAGCTCGGCGGGTCGGATCTGCACGCCCGGCAGGTTACCGGCCGCCCGTCGGGCCGAAGCCGGCGCCAGCGTCAGAGAGCGTTGACCGGCCTGGCGGTCGGCGTCGGCTCGATGATGCCGATCGCCCCGGTCATGGCCTCCACCCGGGCCCAGGAGGCGACGGTGGAGGAGTCGGTGAGCAGCACGATCTGCTGGTGCTCGGAGCTGTGCACCATGATCTCGAGCAGCGCCGGCAGCACGCCGGGGTCGACGTTGGCGAAGGGCTCGTCGAGCAGCGCCGGGAAGCTCTCGGTGGAGCCCCCGAGGTTGCGCAACGACGTCAGTCGGTGCACCACCGCGTGAGCGATCGCTGCGGTGTCGTCGATGTGGCGCTCGTCGAGGCCGATCGGTCCGGAGGGCTGGACGTGCTGGCGGAGTCGTGCCGCTTCGGAGATGAACGAGTGGTTCAGGTTGGCCCACTCGACGTCGACGTCGCCGGCGAGTGCGGACCAGCGCTGCACGGCATCGCGGTGCTCCTCGGCTGCGGTGATCAGGCGGCGACGCCCACTGTCGGAGGACAGCAGGCTGTTGACCCGCTGCAGGTGGAACCCCAGGTAGGACTGTGCGCCGGCATCGGCGAGTGCGTCCTCCTCGGCGCTCTTGGCCGACTCCATCCGTCGCCAGTAGAGCAGTGACACCGCGACCGCACCGAACGCGACGAGTGCGAGCGGGAGGACCCCGAGGGTGCCGATGAATCGGACCATCGGCAGGGTCAGCAGTGCGGAGAGGCCCGCGACCACGAAGGTCACCTTTCGAACCTGCTCGCTCTGGGTCTGGCTGCGTTCGAACTCCTCGTGACGCTGTTCGATGCGTTCGATCACCGCGGCGTCCTCGACGCTGGATCCGACCGCGTCGGCCTCCTCCTCGAGCCGACGGTGCGCGGTGCGCAGAGCTTCGGCGGCGACCCACAGTTGGTCCTGGTCCACCCGGGCGAGCTGTTGGATCAGTTCGTCACGCTCGGTGGCCTCGGTCAGGTCCTGGGCGGTGAAGCGCATCGTGCGCCGTGCGCTGCGAGGGTCGAGCCCTGCGCGGCTCAGCAGGTCGATGTCGCCGTTGTCGTCGACGAACTGTCCGGTGACATCGACGCGTTCGTCCACGTCGATCACCCGGTGCGGCGCACCGTTGGGACGGAACACGGCGAAGCGGTGGCCGTTGTCGGCCATGAGCTCGAGGTGGATCCCGGAACGCGAGTTGCCGAGGGCCCCGATGAACTCGTTGACCAGCCCGTCCCGTTCCATCTGCGACAGGCCGGAGATGACGGTCAGTCGCGGATGCAGGTCGAAGCTGATGCTGTTGTCGCCGGATTCGATGACGAGTCGTTCGAAGTGCACGTCCGCTTCTTCGGCGTTCCGGCGCGATTCCTTGAGCACCCGGGACACGGTTGTCGGCGCCGGACGTGCTCCGCTACGCTCACCCTCCGGCCCGTCGGCTCCGCCGGCGGTCGTTCGCCCCCTTAGCTCAGTCGGCAGAGCGCTTCCATGGTAAGGAAGAGGTCGTCAGTTCAATTCTGACAGGGGGCTCGTGTGCGTCGGGTGTTGCCGGGTTCGGCCGTCCTCGTCGCAGCGTCGGGTTCGTCCCGGTACAACACATGGCGGCGTAGCTCAGCTGGTCAGAGCACTCGGCTCATAATCGAGGGGTCGCCGGTTCAAGTCCGGCCGCCGCTACCAACCCGCAGTTCGATCTGCAGGACAACCGATCCGTCGACCGGCTTGTTCCGGGGGGCCAACAGGGCCCAGACTGGTCAACTCCCATGCCGCCGCTCGGTGGCCCCGGTCGCTCCGCGACCGATCGAACTCCCAGGAGCTGAGGATCCAAGATGGCTTCCGACAAGCGTGTGAACGTCACCCTCGAGTGCACCGAGTGCAAGCGCCGCAACTACATCACCAAGAAGTCCAAGGTGAACACCCGCGAGCGCATCGAGCTCAGCAAGTACTGCCGCTTCGAGCGCAAGCACACGCTGCACAAGGAGACCCGCTGAGCATCACTCGGTCGCTCCTCGGTCGGCCTCACCGACCCAGCAACAGCACCCATGTCGGGACGCCCGGGAGGGCGTCCCGCTCGCGTTACGCTGCGGTGTCATGCCAGAGGTAACCCCTGAGGCCCGTTCGGAGTCTGACCAGGAGGTCAACGACGAGCTGGCCGATCTCGTCCTCGCCGCCAGATCCGGCGACGAGTCCGCGTTCGCCCGACTGGTCGAGGCCACCCACCGTGACACCTTCACGCTCGCGGTGCGGCTCACGGGCAACGAGGAGGACGCACGCGACGTGACCCAGGAGGCGTATCTCCGTGCCTATCGAGGGCTCGAGTCGTTCCGCGGCGACGCGCAGTTCTCCACGTGGATGTACCGGATCACCGCGAACTGCGCCTCGACCTACCTGGGCCGGCGCAACCGGCACCGCCACCAGCAGCTGCCCGAGTCGGGTGACGTGGTCGACCTGCGCACCGATGTCGACCCCGAGCTCTGTTCCGACGCGTCGGAGCTGCGCGACCGGCTGGTGGTCGCGCTCGACGAGCTCCCCCCGAAGCTGCGTTCGGTGGTGGTGCTCCGTGACGTCTACGAGCTGTCACACGACGCGATCGCGACCGAGCTCGGCATCAGCGTCACTGCGGCGAAGGTTCGCCTGCACCGTGCTCGCCACAAGCTGCGTTCCGAGGTCTACCCCGAGCTGGATCAGGTGGAGTCCCGTGCGGTGTGACGACGCGACCACGGCGCTGGCCGAGGTCGTGGACGGCACCGAGGTCGCTCCGGGCCCGGCCCGCGACCACCTGGAGCGTTGTCTGCGCTGCCAGGCCGAGATGGCCCAGCACCGCAAGGTTCGTCGTGCCATGGCGCAGCTGCGCGAGCAGTTGGCCGAGCCGGCTCCCGACCTGCTCGTGCAGTTGCTCGCGGCGATCGACGCTGCGGCCGAGAGCCGTGCGCAACGATCGGTGCTGCACCGTCACCGAACGGCGTACGTGGCCGCTGCGGCGACCGCTGCCACTGCCGCCACCGCCGCCGGTGCGGTGGTGCTGGCGTCGCGGAGCCGGCGCACGCGCCTGAGCCCCACCGGCTGAGCCCCGGAGCTGGATAGCCGCGCGCTGCCCGGGCGGTCTAACCTGCTCCACGGATGTCGTGTCCCGTCGCTCCGGCGCGTGTCGGGGTGGGGTGCGACATGCACAGGGCAGTGGCTCAATTGGCTAGAGCACCGGTCTCCAAAACCGGCGGTTGCGGGTTCGAGTCCCGCCTGCCCTGCTGGACCCCAGCTCCGTCTCCGACTCGTCGGGGCCGGGGTGCGGGGCACAACCACGTCGAGAGGTCCACCACGTGTCGATGAACCGAGAGCAGAAGCGAGCAGCGCAGAAGGCCGGTCAGGTCGACGCGGATGGCCAGCAGACGACGGTGCGGGACCGGCGGGCGCCGGCGAAGAGCCTGAAGACCGAACGCACCAAGCCCTTGGAGTTCGTCCGCGAGGTCCGCGCCGAGTTGAAGAAGGTGGCGTGGCCCACCCGGGACGAGGTCAAGCGCTACTCGCTCATCGTGTTCATCGCCCTGGTGATCTTCACGGCGTTCGTGTTCGGCGTCGACTACCTCTTCGAGTGGTTCTTCCGTTTCGTCACCGATCCGGACGCGAGTGCCCTCGGCGCGGTGATCCTCTCGCCACCCATCTGATGTGGTCCGCCCGACCGGCCGGAGATCTCCCACGTCGGCCCGGGGGCCCCGGAACGCCGAACAGAACCGCACAGTCCCGAACCCGCACGACGACACCTGAAGAGACGACCTGACATGAGTGAAGACGACACGACCGTGACCGACGAGCCGGCACCGGCCGACGACGGCTCGACCGCCGAGGATGCGCCCGACGCCGCGTCGGGCCACGCTGGTGGCCCCTCACCCGAGGTGATCGCCGAGGCGCTCGCCGGTGAGGTGGCAGCGGCACGCGGCCCCGAGGCCGACGAGGTCTCGGAGGTCCTCGCCGAGCAGGCGGCAGCCGACGCGCTCGACGCAGTGGTCCTCGACGAGGACGACGTGCTCGCCGAAGCCCCCGCCCCGGTCGTGTCGCCGTTCGACCGCCCCGGCAAGTGGTTCGTGCTGCACACGCAGTCGGGCTACGAGAACAAGGTCCGCCAGAACATCGAGGCCCGCACCAAGTCCATGGGCATGGAGGGCCGGATCTACGAGATCGCCATCCCGATGGAGGAGGTGACCGAGTTCAAGCAGGGCAAGAAGGTCATCGCCCAGAAGAAGATGTTCCCGGGCTACCTCCTCATCCGCTGCAGGCTCGATGACGACAGCTGGTACGTGATCCGCAACACCCCCGGGGTCACCGGCTTCGTGGGTGCGGCGAACAAACCGTCGCCGCTGTCGCGCAAGGACGTCGAGAACTTCATCGCCACTCCCGACGGCCCCACCGAGGACACCCCCAAGCGTGTCCGGCCCCGCCTGGAGTACGAGCTGCACGAGTCGGTGCGGGTCAAGGAGGGTCCGTTCGCGGACTTCTCCGGCGAGATCGTCGAGATCAACGAGGACCACCTGAAGATGAAGGTGCTCGTGAACATCTTCGGGCGCGAGACGCCCGTCGAGCTCGAGTTCTCCCAGGTCGCCAAGCTGTGAGCGGTGCACCCCTGGCGGGCCGGGTTGCCGGTTCGTGCAGCGGTGCACCACAATTGTCCGTCGCCCCCGGACCCTCGCGTGTCGACGCGTCCCGGTCGTGGCCCGTATCGCAGCGCCGCTGCACCAGAAAAGGTTGAATCATGGCCAAGAAGAAGGTCGTTGCCCTCGTCAAGATCCAGATCCCTGCCGGCCAGGCGTCGCCCGCGCCGCCGGTCGGCACCGCGCTCGGCCCGCATGGCGTCGCGATCATGGACTTCTGCAAGGACTACAACGCTCGCACCGAGGCCCAGCGCGGCACGATCATCCCCGTCGAGATCTCGATCTACGAGGACCGCACGTTCAGCTTCGTCACCAAGACGCCGCCGGCGCCCGTGCTCATCCGTGAAGCCGTCGGCATCGCCAAGGGATCCCAGACGCCCGGTCGCGGGTCGGTCGCGAAGATCACCGACGCTCAGCTCGCCGAGATCGCGCAGATCAAGCTGCCCGATCTCAACACCGACGACATCGAGGCCGCCAAGCTGCAGATCGCCGGTACCGCCCGCTCCATGGGCATCGCTGTCGAGGGCTGACCATCCCGACCGGCCTGCGGACCATCTGTCCGTCGCCGGGCATCACCGTTCGTGATGCGGTCACAAGATCGGAGCACCAGCTCCGGTCACAGGGTCGGTGCGTGAGTTCCGACCCAACAACGGCCCCGGGGGAGGACCTCGCCTCCGGATCCGCCGCAGACCGAGGGAGACCACCCCACCAGGGAGCATCGACATGGCACAGGGCAAGAAGTACAGCGATTCGACCAAGCGCTACGACCGGGAGCATCTGCACACCCCGTCCGAGGCGCTGGCACTGGCGAAGTCACTCGCCACGAAGAACTTCGACGAGTCCATCGAGGCGGCGATCCGACTCGGTGTCGATCCTCGCAAGGCCGACCAGATGGTGCGAGGCACCGTCGCTCTGCCGGCCGGCACCGGCAAGGACATCCGCGTCGCGGTGTTCGCCCAGGGCGATGCCGCTGCCGCTGCGACCGAGGCAGGCGCCGAGTTCGTCGGTGCGGAGGACCTGGCTGCGCAGATCGAGGGCGGGATGTTGGACTTCGACGTCACCATCGCCACGCCCGACATGATGCCGCTGGTGGGCAAGCTGGGTCGTGTGCTCGGCCCCCGCGGGCTCATGCCCAACCCCAAGACCGGCACCGTCACGCCTGATCCGGCGAAGGCCGTGGGCGAGTTCAAGGGCGGCAAGGTCGAGTACCGCACCGACCGCTTCGGCAACGTCCACGTGCTGGTCGGCAAGGCCAGCTTCGACATCGAGGCGCTCGAGCGGAACTTCGCCGCCGTGGTCGACGAGCTCAACAAGGTGAAGCCGTCGGCTGCGAAGGGTCGGTACTTCCGCAAGGTGACCGTGTCCTCGACGATGGGCCCCGGCGTCCGCGTCGAGACCGCCAAGCTCGACGCCTGACCGGGCGCCGCTCGGCCGCCTGGCCGGGCGGCGGGCTGCGCCCACGGACCGGGCGGTCACCGGCTCCGCCCGTGCTCGTGCCATACGTGCTCGTGCCGCCCGGGCGACGTCTGGGCGGCAACGGTGCTCGCCGGCCGTCGTGGTGCCACCCAGAACTCCTGCGGAGCAGGCTCAGGCTGCACACCTCTGGCCCGGGCGACGTCTGGGCGGCAACGGTGCTCGCCGGCCGTCGTGGTGCCACCCAGAACTCCTGCGGAGCTGAGCGCCGGGCGGTGGGGCTCTCGTACAACGCGTGCGGAGCCGACGTGATCGCCGGCGAGGTCGGGTCGGCGGAGGTGTCCTGCTCTCGGTCACGTTGATTGTGCAGGGCCTCAACGGTGGGCGTACGTTGTTCGGCGATGGACACCGTCTCGACCAAGGTCGACACACCGACACCGGAGCGATCGTCGGCGGATCGTGCGATGCGCAAGCTGCTGCGTCTGCCGGTCGATGCGCCGAAGCAGAGCATCATGGGTGCCGAGGGCGTCTTCGGGAAGTCCATCATGATCTCGGGCATCCGCTGCACCCTGACCTACATCGTGCTGCCCCTCCTGGCGCCCATCTTCAGCCTGACCGATGCGTCGCTGCCGGTGGTCGGACTGCTGCTCGGCGCGGTGTCGATGGTCGCCATCGTCATCTCGATGCGTCGCTTCTTCGCTGCGGACCACAAGTACCGCTGGGGATATGCCGCCATCGGTGGCGCGATCTTCATCATGTTGATCGTCGCCGGGATCTTCGACATCTCCACGCTCGCCGACCGCTTCTGAGCGCTCTGCTCGACGGGTCGCCACGAGCGGGAATCGTTCGGAGCGTCGAGATCTCACGTGATCTGACCTGACCTGCCGCTGGCGGCGTCTGGCGCCTATGGCGCAGTGGTCCCGGTGGGTGTGCTCTCGGAGCATGAGCTGTCGGTGCGTGTGGCGCACATGGCCGCAGCGGTGCCCTCGAGCAACTCGTCGAGCAGCGCCACGCTGCGCCCCGCGGGAGCGCCGGGATCATCAGTGGCACTGAACTTCATGGCTGCCGCGAACACGGCCATGATCGCCCCGGACCAGGCCATGGGACGGGGGTCGACCTCGTCGTCGACCCCGAGTCGGTCGGCGATGAATGCCGCCACCCTGGTGTTGGTCTGCTCCTTGAGCATCGTGCGCTCGTAGACCCCTTCGACCTGCTGGTCCGCGCAGAGCCGGAACCCCCACACGAGCTCATCACGTCGAGCCTCGATGACCGCCGCCATCTCGCACAGGGCGACCGACAGCGAACGCAGCGGCGCCTCGGTGCGGGGTCGGGCCTCGAGGGTGTCGAACATCTCGCGCCGCACCTCGTCGAACTCGGCGAACAGCAGCGTCTCCTTGGTGGGGAAGTAGCGGAAGAACGTTCGAGGGGCGACGTCGGCTCGTTCCGCGATCATCTCGACCGTGGTCCCGGTGAAGCCCTCGGACTCGAACAGGGCACGGGCCGCATCGATGATGTTCCGCCGGGTCGCGGCGACCCGACGCTCTCGACGTCCGGGCTCGGGCGTGCCCTCGGCTGCTGGTCCAGCGGCAGCTCCCACGCCCGACCCCGCGGCCGTGCCCGATCTCGAGGCAGTGCCTGATCCCGAGGCCTTCCCGGTGCTCGGCCCGGTGCCTGGTCCGGCAACCGATGGCGGAGCAGCAGCCCCGGGGCGATCGGTGGCGACGGCGTCCATGTGACCGATGGTACTTCCAACCACGTTGATGGCAGTCATGCCATCTGGCACAGTTGCCACTTCGGCCGAACGAGCACGCGGCAGGCAACCGACACCGCAGAGGTCCCAGATGCACACCCAGGAGACGTCAGCTGCAGCAGGCATCAGCTGCACCGGTGGATGACCGCGACCCTCGCCGGTGGTGGTCGCTCGGCGTGCTGTGCATGAGCCTGCTGATCATCAGCCTGGACAACACCATCCTCAACGTGGCGCTGCCGGCCCTGGTGAAGGATCTCGGCGCGACCACGAGCCAGCTCCAGTGGATCGTCGACGGGTACACGCTGATCTTCGCCGGGCTGCTCCTCACCGCCGGCAGCCTCGGTGACCGGTTCGGTCGCCGAGGAGCGTTGAGCATCGGGCTGGTCGTGTTCGGTGTCGGATCGGCCGCGTCGGCGCTCGCCGACAGCGCCACCATGTTGATCTTCACCCGCGCGTTCATGGGCATCGGCGCTGCGCTGATCATGCCCGCCACCCTGTCGTTGCTGACCAACATCTTCACCGACCCCAAGGAGCGCGCCCGCGCCATCGGGGCATGGGCCGCGATCGCCGGCGCCGGCGCAGCGTTCGGACCGTTGATCGGCGGGTTCCTGCTGGAGCACTTCTGGTGGGGCTCGGTGTTCCTGATCAACGTGCCGGTGGTGATCGTCGCCATCGTCGCGGGTCGGCTCCTGTTGCCGACGTCGCGTGACGAATCGGCGTCCCGGCTGGACCCCGTCGGCGCCGCGCTGTCGGTCATCGGTCTGGTGTCGGTGCTCTGGGGTGTCATCGAAGGGCCGTCCAAGGGCTGGTCCGACCCGTTGGTGCTCGGCACGATCATGGGTGGTCTGGCCATCCTGGTGGCGTTCGTGCAGTGGGAGCTGCGTTGCTCGCACCCGATGCTGGACGTGCGGTTCTTCCGCAACCCGCGCTTCTCGGCCGCGAACATCGCGATCACCCTGGTGTTCTTCGCCATGTTCGGCGCCAGCTTCCTGGTGACGCAGTACCTGCAGACCGTGCTCGGCTACTCGGCGCTGGAGGCCGGCGCCCGGATGATGCCCATGGCGTTGACCATGCTCGTCGTCGCCCCCATGTCGCCGAGGATCGTCGAGCGGGTCGGCACCAAGGTCGTCGTCGGCACCGGACTGCTGCTCGCCGCCGCCGGGATCGGCACGCTGTCGCAGATCCCGGTCTCGGACGGCTACCCGGTGCTGGTCGGCGGGATGATGGTCATGGCGATGGGGATGGGCCTGGTGATGGCCCCCGCGACCGAGTCGATCATGGGGTCGTTGCCCCCGGCGAAGGCTGGCGTCGGCTCGGCGATGAACGACACCACCCGACAGATGGGTGGTGCGCTCGGCGTCGCGGTGCTCGGATCGGTGCTCGCCAGCTCGTACCGACCAGCGGTGAGCGCATCGTTGGAAGGACTCGGTCTGCCCGGCGAGGCGGTGTCGGTCGCGCAGGACTCGGTGGGCGGGGCCTTCCAGGTCGCCGCACGGTTGCCGGCCGACCTGGGTGCAGCAGTGACCGACGCGGCCTCTCAGGCGTTCGTGACCGCCTTCCACTCGACGGTGCTGGTGGCCGCAGCAGTGCTGCTCGTCGCTGCGGCGGTGGTGTTCCGCTTCCTCCCCGCACGTGCGGGGGATCCCCGCGAGCCGGTCGAGGGTCCGCTCGACGGGCTCGCGTCGTTGACCTTCGCCGAGGCCGAGGGCGCGCTCGAACAGACCGTGCCCGTCGAGTCGCCCGAGCGACCGCTGCAGGGGTAGGCCGGCCAGGGCGCGCGACCCCGGGACGAGGCCGCGGGCGCACCGACCGCTGGGGAAACCAGCCGGTCGTTCCGAACTCGGCCGGGTTCAGCGCAGCAGCGCTTCGCTGGGGTTCTCGGGAAGCTCGGTCAGCGGCACGCGGAGCTCGTCGACGGTGGGCCCGACACGCTCGGCCAGTGGTGCAAGTGCATCCAGGTCGAAGCCGTAGAGGTTCGCCGCGTTCTCGGCGAGCAGCATGCGCATCCCGGCCTCGTCGACGTCGCTGAACCGCTGGCGCAGCGCCTCTCGGGTGTGGGGGAACGTGCCCTCGTTGTGGGGGTAGTCGCTGCCCCACATCATGCGGTCGGCCCCGACGATCTCACGTACCGCGGCATCGTCGGCGCCGGGCATGCTGGCACCCACCCAGCAGTTGCGCTGGAAGTACTCGGTCGCGCTCAGCGGCAGCGTGTGCTCCGGGGCGAACCGGAGCTCGCCGATGCGGCCGGTGTCGCGGATCTGCGCGAGGTGACGGTCCAGCTGGCCGAGCATCGGGGGGATCCACGCCGTGCCCAGCTCGGTCATGACGAACTTCAGGCGGGGGAACCGCTCGAACACGCCCGACAGCAGCAGCTGCACGAAGGGTCGCTGCGAGTAGAAGCCGACCTCGGCGATGAACAGCAGCGCCGAGGTGGGATAGCGGCCGTAGTCGGGCGATCCGGTGCCGCCGTGGCTGTTGACCGGTACCTCGAGCTCCTCGCACACGGCCCACAGCGGGTCGTAGACGGGGTCGTAGAGCGGGGCGACGTCATCGCAGTCCGGCGGGACCGCCCCGATCAGGATGCCGCCACGAAGGCCGTGCTCCTTGATCCAGCGGACGTCCTTGATCGCCTCGTCGATGTCGTTCAGGAAGATCTGGCCGATCCCTGCCCGACGCTCCGGGTAGCGCGCGCACCAGTCGGCCATCCAACGGTTGTGGGCACGGATGCCGGCCAGGCGGTGTTCGAACTCGGACGCCTTCGGGGGACGTGCGAAGAGCACGAAGCTGGGGAAGAACGGCGGCACCGTGTTGGGGAACACGACCTCGCCCACGATGCCGTCGGCCTCCAGGTCGGAGATGCGGCGCTCGTCGTCCCAGTTGCGGACACGACCGCCGTCGGCCTCCTGGAGGTCACGGAAGGGGTTGCGGTACTTCTCGCGCCATGCGTCGAAGTCGGCGACGTAGGCCGGGTCCAGGTACTCCCGGTACATCTCGTGGCTCGCCCCCGCGTGGCAGTCCGCCGAGATGATCGTGTAGCGATCGGTCCTGGCCCGAGCCTGCGTCGGTGCGTCGGTGGTCATGGTCATGACGGTCCCCCTGTCGGCCCGGTCATCGCGGAGTTGCCGGCCGATCCAAGACTAGAACGCGTTCTCGTTCTGTGCGCAGCGGGTCCCCACCGCCCCGGGCAGTACCGTGCGGTCCATGGAGATCTCAGGTCGCAAGGTGCTGTTGACGGGTGCGAGCGGAGGGCTGGGCGAGGCCATCGCGGTCGACCTTGCCTCCCGGGGAGCCCAGCTGACGTTGACCGCCCGTCGCGTCGCCGAGCTGTCCTCGCTCGCCGAACGCATCGGTGCCGAGGTCCTGGTCGCGGACCTGACCGACCGGGCCGACCTGGAGCGCGTGCTCGACGCGGCGCGGGAGGTCGATGTGCTGGTGGCGAACGCCGGGATCGGCGCGGACGTGCCGATCGAGGATCTGACCGCGGCTGACGTCGACCGGTCGATCGAGGTCAACCTGCGTGCACCCATCATCATGGCCACCGAGTTCGTCAACGCCCGGGTCGCGCTGCGTCTGCCGGGCCAGGTGGTGTTCATCGGGTCGCTCTCCGGGCTGGCGCCGACCCCCATGACCCGCATGTACAACGCCACCAAGTTCGGCCTGCGCGGGTTCGCACTGTCGCTCCGTGAGGACCTGGTGGACACCGGCGTCGGCGTGTCGATCGTGGAGCCGGGGTTCATCCGCGACGCGGGCATGTTCGCCGACTCCGGAACCGAACTGCCCGCAGGGGTGCGGACCAAGTCCCCCATCGATGTCGCCGAGGGTGTGGCCCGTGCGATCGGCGGCGACGTGGCCGAGGTGTTCGTCGCTCCGGTCGAACTGCGAGTGGCGGCAACGCTGGCGACGGTCGCCCCGGCGCTCAGCTCGCGCATCCAGCGTCGACTGGGCACTGCGGACATCAAGCGCAGCGCCAACACACCCAGCTGAGCCGCGCCACCCCGGTCCGTCCGGGGAGCTCAGGGCGTGTCGTGCATCAGATCGCCCATGCCCAGGCAGATCTCTGCTGCGAGACCGAGCCCGCCGGGCAGCACGCCCATGCCGAAGAACCCGTGCACCATGTCGTCGTAGCAGCGGTAGCGCACCGGCACACCCGCCTCGACGAGTCGCTCGGCGTAGCGACGACCCTCGTCGCGCAGCGGGTCGAACCCCGCGGTGACCACGATCGCCGGACAGACACCGGTCAGATCTGGTGCCTCGATCGGTGACGCGAGCGGTGAGTCCCAGTCGTTGCGGTCCGGCAGGTACTGCGACCGGAACCACTCGATGTCGGTCCTGGTCAGGAAGAACCCCTCGGAGAACAGCTCGTGGGACCGCTCACGCATCAGCGCGTCGGTCGCGGGGTACACCAGGCACTGCGCGGTCGGCGCGGGCACGTCGGTGTCGCGGGTGACCTGCGCCACCACCGCGGCCAGGTTCCCGCCGGCGCTGTCGCCCATGACGCCGACCCGACCCGGTTCGACCGAGAGCTCCGCGGTGTGATCGTGCACCCATCGGTACGCGGCGACCGCGTCGTCGATCGCCGCGGGGAACGGGTGCTCGGGTGCGAGTCGGTAGTCGACGGCCACCACCACGCACTCGCTCTCGTGCGCCAGCAGTCGACACGACCCGTCGTGGGTGTCCAGATCGCCGACGACCCAGCCCCCGCCGTGCAGGTAGACGATCGCAGGCACCGGTTCCGGGCGACCGAGGCGGCGGTAGACGCGCACCGGGATCTCGCCCGCCGGCCCGGGGATCCGGCGCTCGGTCACGTAGATGCCGGTCCAGGTGGGCATGCCGAGCGCGGTCGACCTGCGCAGATCGGCCGCGGCGCGCCTCGACCGAGGTCACCGGATCGCCACCGACCACCCCGAGGCGCTCGCCCAGGGTCATCAGCGCCTGGACCTGTCGGTTCAGCACGCGGCCGTCACGCACGACCGGCGGAGCGCCGATGAGCCGATCCATCACCGGGTCGGGCAGCGCCAGCGCTGCAGAGATCGCCCGGAACGTCACACCCCGTCGAAGCGCCATGACGCTGCAGGGTAGGGGGATCTGTGTCAGCGGATGCGGAACGACTCCGGACTCACCATCATCAGCGAGCTGTCGACGACCTCGAAGTCCGACGCCCGGAGGTTCCGGAGCTCCTTCAGATGGTCGTCGGGCCACTCGGTGGAGTTCTCGGCCAGGAGGGAGAACGAGTGCCCGCACGAGTCGGTGAGGACCGCGCCGCGCTCCCGCAGGGTCTCCACCACCGGTCGGGCGCTGCCGGGGAAGGACGCGGGGTCGACGCCGTCCTTCAGCCGGATCCACGAGCCCATGGGCATCGAGCCCGCCCCGTCGAGTTGGCCATCGCTCTTGCGGGCCGGCCAGCGATGATCGCTGCTGACCCGGTTCGAGCAGAACGCCAGGACGTGGGGGACGTCCCCCGCAGCGACCTCGTCGGCCCGGATGTACTGCCCGATCATCGGGGTGTTCGGAGCGTTCGTGGTCGTGGCGGGCATCTCGGTGGAGTCCAGCGGATAGGAGGTGCCGCCGAGCGCACTGTGCACGCCGGTCAGCGCCACGAGGAACGGGTCGTACTGGATGAGCTCGTAGCCACGGCAGTCGGCGGTGTCGACGACGAGCAGGTGCTTGTCCCACGCGGCACCGGGGTGCCCTTGGACCTTGGGCTCGGGTGGGATCGGGTACGGACCGGGGAACGACTTCGGCTTGTAGGAGAAGTTCAGCCAGACGTTCTGGAACCCGGTGACGCGCGAGTCGACGACGTTCAGCGGGGTCCCGCCGCGGACCCCGTCGCGCAGCGTCGATCGGGTGACGTGCACCGAAGCGTCCTCGCCGCCGCCCAGGTCGTCCAGCCAGACCGCGGACCTGGGCTCGACCGGGAGGGTGTCGACGTTCACCGCGTTCATGTAGTGCTCGGGTGGGTACAGGGCGCACCCGCCCATCGAGGCGCGGGTCGAGGTGAGGCGGTAGGTGCCCGCCGGGGCTGGTGCGGTCGTCGGCGGTGCGCTCCGCGGCGCTGTGGTGCTGCGCGGCGCGGTGGTCGATGGCGGTGGCGCATCGATGAGCGCCGACAGGCCGCCACCAGGTCGCGCGGTGCGCGGCTCCGGCTCGATGTCGGGGTTCGCCGCGCACGCGCTCGCGACGAGCGCGGCACCCATGAGCCCGATCAAGGTCCTGTGCAGGCGACGGCCCCGCGACCGCGCGCTGCCACTGTGTTGTTCGCCGCCGTGGAGCATGTACCGGTGGTCGACGGAAAATCCTGCGGACTTGACTCAATTCGTCGCGCGTTCGCCCGACAAGGCGGGATCTTCCGCTCGACGAGCCGCTCGGAAGGTGCTCCTGGCGCAGCCCGGAGCGCTCAGGCGGGTCGCAGCAGGTTCAGCTCGGCGGTGTTGTCGCGCATGACGCGGTCGAGCACCGACCGGTCGACACCGGCGAGCTCGTCGAGGTAGTCGAGCGGTCGCGGCATCCCCTCGATGTGGGGCCAGTCGGAGCCGAAGATGACCCGTTCGGGGCCCATCAGGTCCAACAGGTCGTGCACGTCGTCCTCCCAGAACGGGTTGATCCAGATGTGGCGACGGAACGTCTCCACCGGGTCTTCGGGGAACCACCCCGCCATCTTGTGACCGAGCGCGTGCAGTCGGTGGAACAGCCCACGCAGGAAGCCCGAGCCGTTCTCCACCGACGCGATGCGCAGGTTGGGGAAGCGGTGGAAGAGCTGGTCGGCGACCAGCGCGGACAGGAAGTCCTCGATGGGTCGCTCGAGCTGGAGCATCTTGATCGGCTGGGGAACTCCGCCGGAGAAGTTCGAGGTGAACCCGTCGGTCGCGTAGCCGTTCGAGGAGTAGCCGGCGTCACCCGCGTGGACCACCACGGTGATGCCGGCCTCGTTCACCCTGGCCCAGAACGGGTCGAAACGGGGGTCGGTCACGGGTCGTTGCCCATCCGCGGTGGTCGGTGCGGCGGGGCGCATCACGACGGTGCGGGCGCCATGGTCGAGCGCCCAGTCAAGCTCTGCACACGCCCAGTCCAGATCCGCCAGGGTCAGGTACGGCGACGCGAACAGGCGGTCGTGGTGGGCGAAACCCCAGTCCTCGACGAGCCACCGGTTGAAGGCGGTGAACAGCACGGTCACCGCCTCGGGGTCGTGGCGCAGCTCCTCCTCGTAGACCATGCCGAGCGTGGGGAACATCCAGACGCTCGACAGCCCGTGGTCGTCCATCGTGGCCAACCGTGCGTCACGATCGCGGTACTCCGGGCGGATCCGGTCGCGAGCCTTGAGCAGCTCGAGCGGGTCGTCGCCGTTCGGGTTGCCGCGGAAGTAGTCCTTGAGCACGCCCGGGCTGGCCACCGGATCGAAGGTCGGGTTGACCACCGCCCGTGACACCTTGCCGCCCAGCACGTGGTAGCGCCGACCGTTGATCTCGGCCCATTGCAGCGTGCGGGGGCCCCACGAGGGGTCGAGGTGGCGCGTGAAGGCGTCCAGCGCCTCGTAGTAGTGGTTGTCCGCATCGAAGGGCCGGGTGTCGACCGGCGCGGCCTCGGCCTCCGGCGCCGCGCCGACCGAGTGGTCGACCGAGCGGTCCTGCACGGTGCTCACGATCAGCCCGCGCTGGTCTCGGCGAGCCCCTTGGCCCAGCGGTAGTCGGCCTTGCCCGACGGGGACCGCACGACCTGGTCGACGAACAACCAGGCCTTGGGCAGCTTGTAGCGGGCGACCGAGTTGCCGGCGTGTGCGGTCAGGTCGTCCTCGCTGACCGAAGCCCCCTCGACCAGCTGCACCACGGCGACGACCTCGTTGCCCCAGCGTTCGCTCGGGCGGCCGCAGACCAGCACGTCGGTGACGTCGGGGTGCGAGATGATCGCCTGTTCGACCTCCTCGACGAAGATCTTCTCGCCGCCCGAGTTGATGCACTGCGAGTCGCGTCCCAGCAGGTCGATCTCGCCGTCCGCCCGGCGCACCGCCCGATCGCCGGGGACGGAGTACCGCACGCCGTCGATGGTCGGGAAGGTCTTGGCGGTCTTGGCCGCGTCGCCGAGGTAGCCGAGCGGCACGGGGCCGGACTGCGCCAGCCAACCGTTGCCCTCGTGTCCGGCGTCGAGCACCGAGGTCAGATCCTCGCTGACCACCGTGGCTCCGGGGCCGGGGTTGAACTTGCCGGTCTGCACCGCGTCCTTGGCCGACAGGTGCGACGCCTGGGCACCGGTCTCGGAGGACCCGAGCGAGTCGTTGATCAGCAGGGTGGGCAACAGCTCCAGGTACTCCTCCTTGATCGCCGCGCTCAGCGCAGCGCCGCCGTTGCCGAGCACGAACAGCGAGCTGACGTCGTAGTCGCCACGCTTGAGCTCCTCGATGAGCGGGCGTGCCATCGCGTCCCCGACGATCACCACCGACTGCGCCTGCTCGTCCTGGACGAGTTGCCAGACCTCGGCGGGGTCGAGGTGGTGCGAGGTCGGCATGACGAGCGTCGAGCCGGCGTTCAGCATCATGAAGCCGGCCCACTGTGCGGCGCCGTGCATGAGCGGCGGCAGCGTCATCAGGCGGAACCCGGTGTTGTTGCGGGCCTTCTCGGCGATCTCCTCACTGGAGCTGACCTCGATCCAGGTGCCGACCTCCTTGCCGCCCATGGCGTTCATGAAGATGTCGTGCTGGCGCCACAGCACGCCCTTGGGCATGCCGGTGGTGCCGCCGGTGTAGACGATGTACAGATCGTCGGGTGAGGGCGTGACCGGTGGGCCGGCCGGATCCGCACCGGCGAGCGCCTCCTCGTAGTCGACCGCGCCCGGCAGGAGCGCCTCGCCCGATCCGTCGTCGACCTGCAGCAGCACGGTCATCTCGGGAAGCTCCGGCAGCACCCGGGCGAGCACCGGGGCGAACTCGGCGTGGTACACGAGACCCTTCGCGTTCGCGTCGGTGAGCAGGTAGCGCAGCTCCTCGTCGACGTAGCGGTAGTTCACGTTGAACGGCGCGACCCGGGACTTGTAGCAGCCGAGCATGCCCTCGAGGTACTCGTTGCCGTTGTAGAGGTACAGCCCGAGATGGTCCTGGCCGGACTCGTGGGGCTCGAGCTCGTCGCGTTCGGTGTGACACCCCAGGCCCTGGCTGTGCAGGTAGGACGCCAGGCGGCGGCTGCGTTCGGCGAGCTGGCCGAAGGTGAAGCGTCGGTCCCCGAAGATCACCGCCTCCCGATCGGGCACCTCGGCGGCCACCACCTCGTTGACCCCTGCCAGGGTGAACTGCTCGGTCTCGGTCGTGTTCTGGTCGGTCATCCTCGGTCCCCCGTGGCGAAAGATCTGACGATGTGTCAGCTTTGACGACATCTCGGCGGGAGACTAGACGACTCCGGCCACCCAACGATCGGCACCACCGAGGCTGCAACGGTCGAGAACTCGAGGAGAGAACCACTGATGAGCGCTGTCGTTCCGGGCCGTTTCGCCGACAAGGTCGCGCTGCTGACGGGGGCGTCGTCCGGCATCGGGCGAGCCACCGCAGTACGCCTCGCCGCCGAGGGTGCCCGGGTCTTCGCGCTCGACGTGAACGCCGCCGGCCTCGACACGCTCGCCGAGGAGATCGGTGCGGCCGGCGGCACCGTCGTGACCCGCACCGGCAGCATCGTCGACCGCGCCGAGTGCTTCGCCGCGGTCGAGCAGTGCGTGGCCGACCTGGGTGGGCTCGACGTGCTGGGCAACATCGCCGGCATCTCCCGGGCCGACCACTTCGGCGACGTGACCGAGGAGCACTACCGGGCGATGTTCGCGGTGAACGTCGACGGCCCGTTCTTCCTGTGCCAGGCGGCGTTGCCCCACCTGATCGAGCGCAACGGCAACATCGTCAACATCGCGTCCAACGCGGGGCTGATGGGCACCGCCTACACCGTGGCCTACTCGATGACCAAGGGAGCGATCGTGCAGCTGACCCGTTCGCTCGCGATGGAGACCCAGAAACTGTCCGTGCGGGTGAACGCCATCGCCCCGGGCGGCGTCGAGACCGGCCTCACCGGTGCGTTCCACATCCCCGACGGCGTCGACATCGACCTGATGACCCCCTACATGGGCTTCCGTGGGATGGCCAAGCCCGAGGACCTGGCGGCACTGTTCGCCTTCGTGGCCTCCGACGACGGCCGCAACATGCATGGCAGCATCCTGTCGAGCGACACCGGCATCACCTGCGGTTGAGTTGCCGCGGGACACATTCCACCCGCTCCGGCGGACGACACATGGGGGGACATTTCGATGGGGGACTCCGACACTGCGGCCGCTCGACCCGAGGCGTCACGTCGGGACGCCGGGGCGACCAGCGCGCAGCTGCAGGACTGGCTGACCACACGTCTGCCCGTCGGCAGCGACCCGGTCGTGGAGTCGCTCCAGGTTCCCGAGTCGAACGGCATGTCGAGCGAGACGGTGCTGTTCGACGCCACCTGGACCACCGGCGGGGTACGTGAGCGTCACGAGCTCGTCGCCCGCATCGCCCCGGAGCCGTCGTCGGTGCCGGTGTTCGAGCACTACGACCTGGACGCACAGTTCCGGGTCATGTCCAAGGTGCGGGAGCTGTCCGACGTGCCGGTGCCCGAGGTGCACTGGTTGGAGGAGGACCACGGACCGCTGGGCGCGCCGTTCTTCATCATGGGTCGGGCCGTCGGGCTCGTCCCACCCGACGTCATGCCGTACAACTTCGGCGACAGCTGGCTCTTCGACGCGTCGGTCGACGACCAGCGCCGACTCGAGGAGTCGACCGTCGCGGCGCTCGCCGAGCTGCACGGGATCGAGGACCCGGAACGCCACTTCGACTTCCTGGCATCGCAGGCCGAGGGTGACAGCGCGTTGCGGCGTCACGTGGCCGACCTGCGCTCGTACTACGAGTGGGTCGTCTCCGACGGCCACCGCTCACCGTTGATCGAGCGTGCGTTCGACTGGATGGACGAGCACTGGCCCGCGGACGACACCGATGTGGTGCTGAGCTGGGGCGACGCGCGGATCGGCAACACGATGTACGCGGAGTTCGAACCCGTTGCCGTGCTGGACTGGGAGATGGCCGGGCTCGCGCCGCGAGAGGTCGACCTGGCGTGGATGGTGTTCCTGCACCGGTTCTTCGAGGACATCGCCGCGGTGATGGAGCTGCCGGGCATGCCGGGGTTCCTGCACCGCGACCGTGTGGTCGAGTTGTACGAGGCGGCGTCCGGTCACCGGCCGCGCGACATGGACTTCTACACGGTGTACGCCGCGTTGCGTCACGCCGTGGTGATGAGCCAGGTGCAGCGACGGGCCATCGCGTTCGGGCAGGCCGAGATGCCGGAGGACATCGACGACCTGATCATGCACCGCGCCACGCTGGAAGAGATGCTGGACGGCACCTACTGGTCCCGGGTGCTCTGAGCCCGCAGATGGTCGCCGGACCCGAGCGGGCGACGGCTCAGAGACGCTCGATGACGGTCGCCGAGCCCATGCCGCCCGCGGCGCACATCGCCACGACGCCGTAGCGGCCGCCGGTGCGCTCGAGCTCGTTCATCATCGTGACGATCATGCGGGCGCCCGTGCAGCCGATCGGGTGGCCGAGCGAGCAGCCCGAGCCGTTCACGTTGACCGTGTCCTCGTCCAGGCCGAGGGCCTGGATCGCCGCGACGGTGACCGAGGCGAAGGCTTCGTTGATCTCCCAGCTCGACACCTCGGACTGGTCGACGCCGGCCTTCGCGAGGGCCTTGCGAATGGCGTGGGCGGGGCTCAGCCCGGTCTCGGCCGGCGTGAGCGAGACCGAGGCCCAGCCCCGGATCGCCGCCCGCGCCGTCAGGCCGTTGGCCTCGGCGAACCTGCGGGAGGTCAGCACCATGGCAGCAGCTGCATCGTTCAGGCCCGAGGCGTTGCCGGCGGTGGTGGTGGCGCCGTCGTCGAACGGGTTGAGCAACGGCAGCGTGGCCAGCTTCTCGAGCGTCGAGGTGCGGCGCGGGTGCTCGTCGACCGCGAACTCCGACCCGTCGGGCAGGGGCACCGGCACGATCTCGTTGTCGAAGCGACCCTCGTCGATGGCCCGCACGGCGTTGTGGTGCGAGCGGAACGCCCAGGCGTCGGCCTGCTCACGGGTGACGCCGGCCATACGTGCGGCGTTGTCGCCGACACCCTTGGCGGTGTTGAACGGCGGTGCGTCCTCGGTCTCGAGGTTCGCGGCCGGCAACCACGGCTCGCCCGCCTTGGCGGTCGCCGGAGCGGTCGACATCGACTCCACCCCGCCGCCGATGCCGGCGTCGATCATGCCGGCCGCGATGCTCGCCGCGATCCACTGGGTCCCCGCCATGCCCGACGCACACCAGCGCTGCGTGGCCACGCCCGGCAGGTTCACCATGCCGAGCTGGTTGGCTGCGTAGCGGCCGACGTTGCCGCCTCCCTGCATCGACTCGCCGAAGCCGATGTCCTCGATCAGCTCGGTGGGTACGCCGGAACGCTCCACGGCCGCGCCGATGGCGGTCTCGGCCAGGGTCCAGGCGTCGACGCCGGTCAGCGATCCCTTGTAGGCGGTGGCGATGGGCGTGCGAACGCCGGAGACGATGACGGCATCGGTGGACATGGTTCCCCCTGGGAAGCGATCTGTGATCTGACGGTTCGTCAGATGATGGCACCAGTCATCTCGACCGGCCCAACCCGCCCAGACCGGCCCGGCGCTCGCACGGGGCGGTCAGGCAGCGGGGACTGCCGAGGACTCGCTCGGCGCCGCCTCGGCGCCCGGGCGAGCGGGGCGGCGCTGGTAGGCCCACCCCGGACCGCGCAGCACGTAGGAGAGGCGGTCACCCCAACCGGAGGCTCCGGCCACGTCGGTGGCGATGTCGACGTACTCGTGTGTGGCGATGCGCAAGGGGTTGTACGTGTCGATGTTCGTGGTCAGCCCGTACACGACGGGGTCATCGGCACGCTCGCGCTGGAACGTGCCGAACAGGCGGTCCCAGACGATCAGGATGCTGCCGTGGTTGCGGTCCAGGTACCGCCGGTTGCTGCCGTGGTGCGCCCGATGGTGCGACGGCGTGTTCAGCACCTCTTCGAGCGGGCCGATCGTGCGGATCGCGTCGGTGTGGATCCAGAACTGGTAGATCAGGTTGATCTGCCGGGCCGTCTCGATCATGTTCGGGCGGATTCCGAGCAGGGACAACAGGCCGTACGGGACGAACATGCCGAGCGACTCCGCCCAGGGCTGGCGCAGTGCGGTGGACAGGTTGTAGCGCTCACTCGAGTGGTGCACGACGTGGATCGCCCAGAGGAACCGTGACTCGTGCTGGAGCCGGTGGTTCCAGTAGTAGATGAAGTCCCAGCCGAGCACCGCAGCGCCGAGCGCGAGCGGCCCGCCACCCAGATCGGGCAGGATCCGTCGTCCGAACAAGCGCTTCGCCGACGTTCTGGCCGCCCAGGTCGACGCTGCGGTGATGCCGGTCGCGGTGATCGCTGCCACCGCAGTGCTGCCGCCGATCCGCCGTGCCCACCGGTTGAGCGTCGATCGCCGTCCCGATGGATCCGCGCCGGCGGCGGCGAGAGGGGGGACGGCTGCGGCTGTCGCCGGCGCGGGGTCCGGCGCCCCCGCTGCGGCCGTTGTCGCCGGCGGGGTTCGAGTTCCCGGGCGCACCGGCGACGGCGTGGCGACGCCGTCGCCACCCAGAACTGGTTCGACCCGGCCCGCCTCGCGTTCGGTCGATCGCGCCACTGCGTCCGCAACGGCGGATGCGGCGGCGGCGGCGAGCCCCACCGTGAGCAGCGGCTTGGCCCACCGGCCGCGACCCAACTCGAAGTTCTTCGCGATCCGGCTGGTCAGCAGTGGCACGACCAACGACCCGGTGCCCATGGTCAAGCTGGCCAACGTGTCGTTGCGCTCGTAGTCGACCGGAGAGGGGCCCTCGGTCGCCGCTCGCCGACGGAGCCAACGCGCCTCGTAGGCCATCGAGCCGAAGAAGCCGGGGATGGCGACGATGGTCAGGTCCATGTGCGTCCTTGACGTGCTGGGGCGTCGGCCGATCGCAGTGACGCCGACGGCGTGATCAGGTCTCGCTGGTCGTGCTCGACGAGGCCGGCTGTGCGGGGGCCTTCTTGGCTGGCGCCTTCTTCTTTGCGGGTGCCTTCTTGGCTGGCGCCTTCTTCTTTGCGGGTGCCTTCTTGGCTGGCGCCTTCTTCTTGGCGGGTGCCTTCTTGGCCGGTGCCTTCTTCTTGGCGGGTGCCTTCTTGGCGGGCGCCTTCTTCTTCGCCCCGGGAACCTGCTGGCGCACCGTCTCCACCACGTCGGACGCTCGAGAGCTGACCGATGATGCAGCAGCGCCCACCTGGTCGGTCACCGGCGAGGTGTCAGGGGCGTTGCGGGCGATCTCGCGGACGGTGTCCTCGAGCTGCTCGACTGCTTTGCGGACCTCGCTCTCGACGGTCCCCACCAGCTTGCGCATCTCCTCGATGCTCTCCCTGATGAAGGCGCTGATCTCACGCTCGACGTTTCCGGCCACGTTGTGTCCCTTCCTTCGTGCCGACCGCTCTGGTGGCTCGTTGGTGCAGTTCAGCGTAGTGAGTGCGACGGGCGCGCGCCGACGGTGGTGCCCGGTGTCACGGCCCGGAGATCGCCGAGCCCGGGAGCGTGGGCGAACGTCGCAGCGTCGTGGGAAGCTGCACCCATGACTGCCCCGTCGAACGCTGCTTCCACCGCTGCTGATCGGGCCCACGTGTTCCACTCGTGGTCGGCCCAGGCACACATCTCTCCGGTGCCCATCGCCGGCGGAGCGGGCGCATGGTTCTGGGACCATGACGGCAACCGCTACCTCGACTTCGCCTCGCAGCTGGTCAACCTGAACCTGGGCCACCAGCACCCCCGACTCGTCCAGGCGATCAAGGACCAGGCCGACCAGCTGTGCATGGTGGCGCCGGTGTTCGCGAACGACGCCCGCACCGAGGCCGCCGCCGCGATCGCGTCGCATGCGCCGGGTGCGCTCAACAAGGTCTTCTTCACCAACGGTGGCGCCGAGGCGATCGAGAACGCCGTGCGGATGGCACGGCTGCACACCGGTCGACACAAGGTGCTGGCGGCGTACCGCAGCTACCACGGGGCGACGTCGACCGCGATCGCGCTGACCGGCGAGCCCCGCCGGTGGCCGTCCGAGGCGGGTGCCACCGGCATCGTGCACTTCTTCGGGCCGTACGCCTACCGGTCCGCGTTCCACGCGTCGGACGCGGCACAGGAGCGCGAGCGGGCGCTCGAGCACCTGGAGTCGGTGGTCTCGATGGAAGGGCCCG
This sequence comes from uncultured Microthrixaceae bacterium, assembly GCA_963714875.1. Lineage (GTDB taxonomy): Bacteria > Actinomycetota > Acidimicrobiia > Acidimicrobiales > Microtrichaceae > JBAOHV01. Next base: position 72,268 of record CAVQQI010000006.1, read on the forward strand.
GCACGGTGGCGGCCATCGTGATGGAGTCCATCGTGGGCACCAACGGGGTGCTCATCCCGCCCGACGGCTACCTCGCCGGAGTGCGCGAGCTCTGTGACCGCCACGGCATCGTGATGATCTGCGACGAGGTCATGGTGGGGTTCGGTCGCACCGGCAGTTGGTTCGCCGTGGACCACTGGAACATCGCGCCCGACCTCATCACCTTCGCCAAGGGAGTCAACTCCGGGTACGTGCCGCTCGGTGGGGTGCTCATCAGCGACGAGATCGCGGCCACCTTCGACGACCGCCCCTATCCGGGAGGTCTGACCTATTCGGGGCACCCGTTGGCGTGCGCCGTGGCACTGGAGTCGATCCGGGTCTTCGAAGAGGACGCCATTCCCGAGCGAGCGGCCCGACTCGGTGAGCAGGTGATCGGTCCCGAGCTGGAGAAGATCGCCGCGCGCCACCCCAGCGTGGGGGAGGTCCGCGGCAAGGGCTGCTTCTTCGCGATCGAGCTGGTCCGCGACCGCTCGACCCGCGAGCCGCTGGTGCCGTTCAACGCCTCGGGCGAGGCGGCGGCGCCGATGGTCGAGGTGATGGGTGCTGCGAAGTCCGGCGGGGTGTGGCCGTTCGCGCACTTCAACCGTCTGCACGTCGCGCCGCCGCTGATCATCTCCGAGGAGGACCTGCGGGAGGGCCTGGCGGCGATCGACCGTGCGCTGGAGCAGGCCGACCGCTACTCCACCGAGGCCTGAGGTGAAGGTCCTCCTCCCCATCTACGGGTTGCACGACGCGGGGGTCGAAGCGGCCCGACTCGAGCAGGTCGGCGTCGATGGGGTGTTCACCTTCGAGGGTCCGCACGACGTGTTCCTGCCGCTGGCGCTCGCGGCGGCGGCGACCGATCTGTCGATCATGACCAACGTGGCCATCGCCTTCCCCCGCAACGCGGTGCACCTGGCGCACAGCGCCTGGGACCTGCAGCTGTTGTCCGGCGGGCGGTTCACCCTCGGGCTCGGCACCCAGATCCGCACGCACATCGAGCGGCGTTTCGGTGCCGACTTCGATCAGCCGGTTGCACGCATGCGCGACACCGTCGAGGCGGTCCGTGCGATCTTCGCCACGTGGCAGGAGGGCACGCGGCTCGATCACCGGGGCCCGTTCCGCTCCCACACCCTGATGACCCCGGTGTTCACTCCGCCGCCGAGCGAGTGGGGCCCGCCGCGGGTCGTGGTCGGGGGGCTGGGTCCGAAGATGTGTGCGATGGCGGCCGAGGTCGCCGACGGGTTGGCGGTCATGCCGGTCACCTCGGAGCAGTTCTTCGTCGAGCAGACCATGGTGGCGGTGACCGAGGGACTCGCCCGTCGGGACCCGGCGCTGCCGCCGTTGGAGGTGCTGCCGGAGCTGATCGTCTGCACGGGACGCAACGAGGAGGAGATGGCGACCGCGGATGCGGGCTGCCGGGGCCTGTTGGGCTTCTACTCCTCGACCCCCGCGTACCGGCCCGTGTTCGAACGGGAGGGCTACGGCGACATCCAACCCGAAGCTCGGACGCTGACCCGTGAGGGGCGCTGGGACGAGCTGTCGGGGCTCATCGAAGCGCCGCTGCTGGAGCGGATCGCCGTGCGTGGAACCCCGGCGGAGGTGGCGAGCCAGATCGCCCGGCGCTACGGCTCGCACACCGACCGGGTCGCGGCGTATCTGCCCTACGGCACCGCGGACGGGTTGCTCGACGAGCTCATCGACGAGCTGCACCGTGCCTAGCGCGAGCTCCGCCGTGCCCGATCGGACCCGACCAGCCATCGACCCGCCGCACTTCTCCGCTCACCGTCCCGAAAAACGGGACACTTTGCGGAAAACGCGGATGGGTGCGCTGCGCTCTGCTCGGTCCGGCACGTCACCAGCCCGATCACACGCCCAGGAGGGCCCATGACCGCCGAACAGGTGTCCGAGATCTTCGATCCCAGTTGCTGGCAATCCGTGGAGGGCTTCGACCTGCGCGACATCACCTATCACCGGGCGAAGGACTCCGGCACGGTACGGGTGGCGTTCGACCGTCCCGAGGTGCGCAACGCGTTCCGGCCCTCGACGGTGGATGAGCTGGCCCGGGTGCTCGACCACGCCCGCATGACCTCCGACGTCGGATGCGTGCTGCTCACCGGCAACGGTCCTTCGCCCCGCGACGGAGGATGGGCGTTCTGTTCCGGCGGCGATCAGCGCATCCGGGGCAAGGACGGCTACCGCTACGCAGAGGGCGATTCGCTCGAGTCAATGGATCCTGCGCGAAGCGGTCGGCTCCACATCCTCGAGGTCCAGCGGCTGATCCGCTTCATGCCCAAGGTCGTGATCTGCGTGGTGCCCGGATGGGCCGCCGGTGGCGGGCACAGCCTGCACGTGGTGAGCGACCTCACCATCGCCAGCCGTCAACATGCGCGGTTCAAGCAGACCGATGCGGACGTCGCCAGCTTCGATGGTGGCTTCGGTTCCGCCTACCTCGCTCGTCAGGTCGGACAGAAGTTCGCGAGGGAGATCTTCTTCCTCGGCGAGGAGTACTCCGCCGAGGACGCGCACCGCATGGGCATGGTGAACGCGGTGGTCGACCACGACCAGCTCGAGGAGGTGGCGCTGGAGTGGGGTGCGAAGATCAACGCCAAGAGCCCCACCGCACAGCGCATGCTCAAGTACTCGTTCAACCTGATCGACGACGGCCTGGTCGGCCAGCAGTTGTTCGCCGGTGAGGCGACGCGACTGGCCTACATGACCGACGAGGCGGCCGAGGGTCGTGACTCGTTCCTGGACAAACGCGACCCGGACTGGTCGCCGTTCCCCTGGCACTTCTGAGCTGACCGAACGGGTGACGCCTCGTCGAAGCGGCAGCGAGGCGAGGTCCGGTCAGCTGTCGGCTGCGGGACCGCCGCGCCCGGCGCAGACGCAGCAGGACCGGAAAGCCCCACAGCAGCGTGGCCCGCCCCCATCGGCCGGGCCGCTCGAGTCCTGCACCGCGGGCCATCGCATAGGCGGCTCCGCCCTCCGCCACGTGCAGCGCCGCTGAGCCCCAGAAGATCGACCGGATCGTGTCCCGCGGCACGGCGTCGCCGGCCACGTTGCGCCACTGCTCCCACGCTTCGTCGCTCAACGTGACCGCGCCGGCGGTTCCCAGGCCGACGAGGACGAAGGCTCTCCAGAGCAGACTGGGGCGAGGTGACGTCGTCATGGCGCCAACGTACCGCCGATCGCTCGTCCTGACTTCTACGCTGCGGCCGGGTCGCGGGGTGACCGACCGAGGGCGAGGGCGACCGGTAGAGCGCCGGACAGCAGCTCGCGCCCTGCTCAGACCTCGATGCGGTCCAGGTCCTCGGCCAGCACGATCTCGCCGTCGAAGTGGGCAGCAGCCAGTTCGATCCACGACCGTCCGTCCCCCGGTCCCGGAGCGGGTGAGGGTGGCGGCACCATGTGGGTCAGCACCAGGGTGCCGACCTTGCCGCGTGCGGCGGTCACGGCTGCCTGCTCGACCGAGGAGTGGTAGTCGCACACGTCGATCAGTCGAGGGAGCCCCATGGCCTCGATCAGGTCGGGCCGCACGACCGTCTGCACGTACACGTCCGCCCCGTCGACGAGTCGGTCGAGTCCGTCGCAGGGGACCGTGTCGCCGGCGCACACCACCGAGCGGCCGTCGTGCTCGATCCGGTAGCCGACCGTGGGTGCCACCGGACGGTGGTCGGTCGGCCGCGCCGTCACCCGCACACCTGCCGAGCTGAGCAGCGCGTCGTCCAGCTCGCCGTCGAGTACCTCCTCCACGTCGCAGGTCGGGTCCCACGTCAGGTCGTCGTGGTGGGCGAGTCGGTAGCCGACGTCGTCGCGCAGCATGTCGAGCGTCCGCGACGCGAATTCCGCAGTCCCCGGTGGTCCGGTGACGGGGAGCGGCGACGGTGCCATGGACATCGCCCACCGCATGGTCACCAGGTCGTTGAAGTCCGTGACGTGGTCGGAGTGCAGGTGTGTCAGCAGCACACGGTGCAGGAACCCGGGCCCGGGGATCCCCGCTGCTGCCAGGCGTATCGAGACCCCGCGTCCGCAGTCGACCAACAGGTTCAGCCCGCCGGCCTGCACCAGCGTCGCCGGGCCCGCCCGGTCGGGGTGGGGGAGCGGCGAGCCGGTGCCGAGCATGGTGACGATCATCGGGTGCTCCCCGTCCGGTGACGCCGCCGCCGACGTCGATGAATGTGCAGTCCTCATGCAAGAGAATAGGGGGTGGCCGGCTCATGCGGAGGTCCGACCCGTGGTTGGCAGAGGCTGCCCTCGCCTAGCGTGTCGATGTCCCGGCGCATCGGTCCGGGCGGTCCGGGGGGTCGGGATGAAGGTTCGCCACACAGGTGCAGTGCTGGTTGCGTCGTTGGCAGTGCTCGCCGCAGCGGTCGGGTGCAGCAGCGACGATGCCGAGGACTCCACCGCGACCAGCACGACCACCGTTGCAGTCGACGAGGAGACCACCACCACCGCATCCGAGGTCCTCACCATCCTGGTGTCCAACGACGACGGCTACGGCGCGCCGGGCATCGATGCGGTCGTGCGGGCTCTGACCGAACTGCCCGACACCGAGGTCGTGGTGGTCGCGCCGGCGGAGAACCAGAGCGGCAGTGGCTCGAACACCACCGAGGGCGAGCTCGAGGTGACCCAGGTCGAGACCGCGAGCGGCTACCCGGTGACTGCGGTGGCCGGGTTCCCCGCAGACGCGGTCAACTGGGCCCTCGACGGTGGACTCGAGGTGACCCCCGACCTGGTGGTGACCGGTATCAACTCCGGCCAGAACCTGGGTGCGGTGGGAGATCAGCTGTCGGGCACGGTGGGCGCCGCCCGGGCGGCTGCTGCTGCGGGCATCCCTGCGGTGGCGACGAGCACCGCGCTCAACGATGCGGTCGACTACGACGTGGCCGCGGAGTACGTCGTGGAGTGGGTGCGAGGAGAATCGCGAGGCACTCCTGAGCGGAGAGCTCGGCCGGCGACGAGGTGCTGCTCGTGGGCCTGAACATCCCGTTCTGCGCCACCGGCGAGATCCGCGGGGTGATCGAGGTCCCGATGTCGGCCGAGAGCGACAACGCGATCGCGGATCAGGACTGCACCTCCACGCTGGAGGACCCGGCCGACGACATCACGGCGTTCAACAATGGGTTCGTCACGCTCTCCGAGGTCCCGCTGCAAGCAGCAGCCTGACCGCGAGAACATCGCCGCCCGATCAGCCGGACCCCAACCGGTTCGGCGATCCGCGACCAAACGTTGACCGTACGGCGTCCATGGCGCAGTCTGTGTGGGTGCGCCGAGCTGGGGCGTCACCATCTGGGCAAGGGGAGAACATGTCGAAGTGGTATCGGGCTGCGCCCGTGTTGTTCGGGGCGATCGTGTTGCTGGGGGCCGCGTGCACGCCGCCCCCGACGGGGGGAGGGGGGAACCTGGCACCGGTCGCGGTCGCCACGGCGACGCCGCTGACGGGCAACGCCCCGCTCACCGTGTCGTTCGACGGCACAGGATCGTCGGATCCCGACGGCACCATCGCGAGCTACGCATGGGCGTTCGGCAACTCGACGAGCGGCACGGGCGCCACCTCATCGGCGACCTACACCGCAGGTGGTTCCTACACCGCCACGCTGACCGTCACCGACAACGGCGGCAAGACCGCGACCTCGTCGGTGACCATCACGGTCAACGGTGACGGTGACGGCGACGGGTTCTTCGCCCCCGCCGACTGCAACGACGGCGACGCCTCGGTGTTCCCCGGTGCGCCCGACGCTGCGGGCGATGACATCGACCAGAACTGCGACGGCATCGACGGCGTGGAGGACGCCGCGATCTTCGTGAACTCCGCGACCGGTGCCAACACCTCGACGTGCGGCACGATCCTCGAGCCGTGCGCCTCGATCGGCCAGGGCCAGAGCCGGGCCACCGCGGAAGCGAAGACCAACGTGTTCGTCGCCGGTGGTAGCTACACCAAGTTCACCGTCGTCGCGGGCCTGGAGGTCCGCGGCGGCTACGGCCAGAACTGGCAGCGCGGCGTGCAGGCCACCGGCGCGACGGTGGCCAACGTCACTGCGTCGTTCGACGCCAGCGTCGGCGGACCGGTCGGCATCATCGCCGACGGGATCGCCACGGCGACCACGGTCGCCGACCTGAAGGTCACCGGCGTCACCGCTGCGGCGGGTCAGAGCAGCTACGGCGTGGTCGTGCGCAACTCGACCAACGCATTGGTGCTCGACTCGCTCGACATCGTCGGCGGCACCGGCGGCAACGGGCGCAGCCGGAGCGCCCGGCTCACCCGGGTGGGCCGGGCCGGCGGCACCGGGCAACTCCGGTGGCAATGGCGGCGACGGGTTCAGCACCTGCAACACGATGACACGCGCGCGCTGGCGGCTCAGGTGCTGGCAGCGGCGGAAACGGTGGCGGGGTGGTGCTCGATCGACACCGAACTGCGGTCGGTCTTCTCGCCTCTGAACTTCGATGCCCAGAACGGCGATGCCGGCGCCAGCGGTGTCGGCGGTGCGCCGGGCGGACAGGGCGGCACCGCGACCCGGTCGATTGCCTTCTGCGGCACTGCAACCTGCGGGGTCAATGGCCAGCCCGGTCAGCCCGGCGTCAACGGGTGCTGCGGGTGCGGCCGGCAGCCGGTGGCGCGGTCCGGCGCTGCCGGGGGACCGGAGGCCTCGGGGCCAACGGCCTGCCTGGTGGCGGTGGCGGTGGCGGCGGTGGCGCCGACTGTGACGTCGACGACGCGGGTGCCGGTGGCGGCGGCGGTGGCGCCGGCGGTGCTCGCGCAGCGACCGGCGGTGGCCGGCGGCGCGGCGGGTGCGCTCGTCGATCGCGGCTGCTGGCTGCAGAACTCCTCGCCCGGTGCTCAGCGGCATCGACGATCACCCTCGGCACCGGTGGTGCGGGTGGCAACGGTGGCGCAGGTGCAGCGGGTCAGCCCGGTGGTGCAGGTGGTGCCGGCGGCGCAGCCTTCCAGCGACGGCGGCGCAGGTGGCAACGGTGGCGCTGGTGGCACCGGTGGTGCGTCCGGCGCGGGTGGCGGCGGTGGCGGCGGTGCCGCGATCGGCCTGTCACGCGACGCAGCCAGCGCTCCGACCGGCACACCCAACTTCGCCGGCGGTGCCGGTGGAGCGGGTGGCGCCGGCGGCAACCCGGGCGCCAACCGGTGCAGTGGTGAACACCCAGGTCGTCTGACCCCGTCACCAACAACAGGATCCGAACGATCGGTGGGGCCCGGAAGGGCCCCACCGTCGCGTCCGGGCACCCGGGCCGACCGGCGATGTCCGCCGTGCGCGCTGTCGTGTCACGAAACGGGCGGCTCGGGCGTCGTTCCTGGTGAGGGCAGCAGCAGAGCGGACCGCAGGAGCGATGACATGGATGAACGAAGGACCAGCGACGGCAACGCCGACGACCGGGTGGAGGTCGACGTGGCAGTCGTGGGAGCGGGGCTCGCAGGTCTGACCGCGGCGCTGAGCGCCGCACGGGGCGGTGCCAGCGTCGCGGTGTTCGACGCAGGAGTCGGTGGAGGTCGGGCCAGGACCACGACCGTGGACCCCGGCGTCGTGTTCAACGGCGGGCCCCGGGCGCTGTACCGCCACGGGGCCGCTGCCCGTGAGCTCGCTGCGCTCGGCGTCCGCTGGCACGGCGGAGCACCACCGACGCATCGGAGCCGTGTGCGGATCGGGCAGGACATCCACCAGATGCCGGGCAACGCGTGGCAGCTGCTGCGCAGTGGCGCACTCGGCGCACGGGGGACCGCCCAGATCGCCTGGCTCCTGGGCACGATCTCTCGACGCGACCCCTCAGCGGCGACCGGGCGCAGCGTCACCGACTGGGCGGACGGCCTCGGGCTGGCCCCCGATGCGCGGGCGATGCTGCTGGCGCTGATCCGCCTGGCCACCTACGTCGATGACCCCCACTCGCTGGATGCGGGTGCGGCGCTCACGCAGTTGCAGCTCGCGCTCGGCGGTGGCGTCGAGTACCTCGACGGTGGTTGGCAGACGCTGGTCGACCAACTCGACGTGGCGCTGGCTGCTGTCGGGGTCGCGGTCCGGCGTCGTTCTCGTGTGCGGTCCATCGACCGGAGCGCCACCGATGACCGGTGGGTCGTGAGCACCGAGCTCGGCACCACCATCGCGTCCGTCGGTCGTGCTGGCGGCGGGGACGCCAGCCGCGGCGTCGGCACTCAGCCCGGTCGCGCTCGGACTCGACGGCTCGGGTGATCCCGTGACCGCTGCCTGTCTGGAGCTGGCGGTCCGTGGTCCGCGTCCCGTGGCGTTCCTGCTCGGCATCGACGTCCCGCTCTACCTGTCGCAGCACGCTCCGGCGGCGGTGTTGGCACCGGAGGGGATCGCCGTGGTGCACGTGCTGCGTTACGGCGTCGACAGCACCGAGGGCGTCGACAGCGCCGAGGGGTCCGCGACGACGGCCGGGGCCGGCGCCGTCCGGGCCGAACTGTGGGATCACGCCCGTCGGGCGCAGATCGACGCGGCAGACGTGGTGGCCGACCGATTCCTGCACCGCATGGTGGTCTCGGGCGGACGACCCATGGCCACCCACGGGGGGCTGGCGGGGCGTCCATCGGTGACGGTGTCCGGGGCCCCGGGTCTGCTGATTGCGGGGGACTGGGTGGGCGACGAGGGCATGCTGGCCGACGCCGCGGTGGCGAGCGGCGTCCTCGCCGGACGCAGCGCGGCGGACCACGCGTCGCGGGCAACATGTCGAACATGAGCGCCGACCCACCGACCGTCGGCACAGCCCGACGTCGAGCAGCTGTGCGTGCCGACGTCCGCGGCGACGACGCAGGGTTCGCTGCCGAGCGCCCTCGTCTGGTCGGTCTGGCCTACCGGATGCTCGGCTCGCTGGTCGATGCAGAGGACGTGGTCCAGGAGGCCTGGCTCCGTTGGGAACGGACCGACCGCTCGACCATCGAACACCTCCCCGGGTGGCTCACCACGGTGACCTCGCGACTCGCGATCGACCGGCTCCGCGCCCAGCGGCGTCGTCGGGAGGACTACGTGGGGCCCTGGCTCCCCGAACCGGTCGTCGGACCGATGGTGCCGGTGGACCCGACAGCCGCTGATCCGTCGGTCACCGTCGCTCGCAACGAGTCGCTCGAGTTGGGGTTCCTGGTGGTGTTGGACACGCTCGGGCCCGTCGAGCGGGTCGTGTTCGTCCTGGCCGACGTGTTCGCCGTGCCCTACGCACAGATCTCCGAGGCGGTCGACCGGACACCCGAGGCGTGTCGGCAGGTGGCCAGCAGGGCGCGTCGCAAGGTCGCAGATGGCCGGGCGGGTCGACGACCGGTGGACGACGGGCTGCTGGGCGAGTTGGTGGCCGCGGTCGCCTCAGGGCGAGCCGATGCCGTGATCGAACTGCTCGCCCCGGGTGTGGTGCTCACCAGCGACGGCGGGGCGTCGCGTCACGCAGCTCGTCGTCCCGTGGTGCTTCCCGAGCGCGTCGCCCGGCTGCTGGTGAACCTGGCGGCCCGCACCTCCCCGGATGCAACCCTCGCGATCGAACAGGTCAACGGCGCGCCGGCGCTGGTCATCCGCGGCGGAGCAGGACCGGTGGTGCTGTCCGCCGAGCGCGAGCCGGCGCGCGGCTCGATCGAACGGGTGCACCTGATGATGAACCCCGACAAGCTCATCGCGCTGTCGAGGACGGTGGAGCTGGTCTGAAGCGCCGGTCAGTACGACAGCGTGGGCTCGGTCCCGGCGGGCAGGTTGATCGTCTTCATCTCGAGGTACTCCTCGAGTCCTTCCGGGCCCAGCTCGCGGCCCACGCCCGACTGCTTGTACCCGCCGAACGGGGCGCTCCAGGCCATGCCGTAGCCGTTGACGGCATAGGTGCCGGTGCGCACCGAGCGGGCCACGTCGATGCCGTCGGCCACGTCGGCGCACCACACCGAGCCCGACAGCCCGTAGTCGGAGTCGTTCGCGATCGCGATCGCGTCCGCACGGTCCTCGTAGGGGATGACCACGACGACAGGGCCGAAGATCTCCTCCTGGGCGATGCGCATCTTGTTGTCCACGTCGACGAACACGGTGGGGTCGACGAAGAACCCGTCGTCGAGCCCGTCGGGGCGACCGCCGCCGGTGGTCATGCGGGCGCCCTCGTCGCGGCCGATCGCGATGTAGCCCTCGACGCGCTCACGCTGACGCTCCGCGATGAGCGGACCGACCGCGGTCTCGAAGTCGCTCGGGTCGCCGACCTTCATCTCCGACACGACCGTGGTGATCGTGTCGACGACCTCGTCGTAGCGGCTGCGCGGTGCCAGGACCCGGGTCTGGGCGACGCAGGCCTGGCCGTTGTTCATCATCGAGTAGTTCGGCACGAGCTCGGGGATGACGGTGGCCATGTCCGCGTCGTCGAGCAGGATCGCTGCGGACTTGCCGCCGAGCTCCAGGGTGCAGCGCTTGAGCTGTTCGCCACAGATCGCGCCGATCTTGCGACCCGCCGCGGTGGAGCCGGTGAAGGAGATCTTGTCGACCCCCGGATGGCTGACGAGGTGTTCGCCGGCCTCGCGGCCCGCCGGCACGACGTTGAGCACGCCGGCGGGCAGGCCCGCCTCATGTGCCAGCTCGGCCAGCACGAACGCATCGAGGGGCGTCTCCGGTGCGGGCTTGAGCACCATGGCCGATCCCGAGGCGAGGGTGGGTGCGAACTTCAACATGGTGATGAACAGCGGCACGTTCCACGGCACGATGCCGCCGACGACGCCGACGGGCTCCTTGCGCACCAGGGCGGGGCCCAGCATGTCGGGCCGCACCTCCTCGAACGCGTACTCGGCGGTCAGGTTGGTGAAGTAGTCGAGCACCATGCCGGCTGCGCCGACCTGGCCGAAGTGCGAGAACAGCAGCGGGGTGCCCACCTCGGCGGTGATCAGGTTCGCCAGCGCGTCGGAGCGCTCGACCACCAGCTCGTGCAGTCGTCGCATGATCGCCGCACGGTCGGCTGCGGGCATGTCGACCCAGTCGCCGGTGGTGAGCGCGGACCGGGCGGCCTCGACCGCTCGGTCCATGTCGGCAGCGGTGCCCTCGGGGGTCGTGCCGACGACGTCGCCGGTGGCCGGGTTGCGCACGGTGAGCACGTCGGATCCGGCCGGTTCGATCCAGTCGCCGCCGATGTAGAGCCGGTCGTAGGTGGTCATGTCGGGTCCCCCTGCAGGTGTCGGCACCGGGCCGGTGCTGGTCGACCGGGGGAGCTCGCCCCGGCGGCAGCAGCGTACCTGACGACCCGTCAGGTCTCGGTGGCGGCCGGTCGGGTTGTCGGAGGTGGCAGGTCGGAAGTGATCAGGTGCGTCCGGCTGGCCTCGCGTGACGCCCGCGGCCCGGGCGGCCCGTCGGGCGGTCGGGCGGCGCAAGGGCGTCGATGGAGGGCGGTCGGGGGTAGGTTCGGCCCATGGCTGCGAGCGACGGGAATCACGACGACGAGCCAGGGGTTGATGCTGGGGTGACGGTCGCAACAGCGTCGGCGGTGCTCGAGGGCGAGACCGGCGATGACATCTTCAACCGACTGGTGCTGCCCGAGGTCGACGTCATGTGGCGCGTCGCCATGTCGCTGACCCGCAACCGTGCCGATGCCGAGGACCTCGTGCAGGAATCGCTGCTGCGGGCCTACAAGGCCATCGACGGTTTCGACGGGCGCTACCCCAGAGCGTGGCTGCTGACGATCCTGCGCAACACGGAGCGCAACCGCCACCGCCGCCGTCGGCCCGAGCTGCTGACCGATCCCGACATGGCCGAGGAGCGTGGCCCACGCACCGAGCCCGACGCGGTCGAGCGTCGTGCCGAGGACCGGGAGTTCGACTCGGCGGTCACCGCGGCGCTCGACGAGCTGCCCCAGAACTTCCGCCGGGTCGTGGAGCTGGTCGACGTGGACGGTCTGACCTACCAGGAGGCCGCCGATGTGCTCGGCGTCCCGCTCGGCACCGTCATGAGTCGCTTGCACAGGGCACGCCGCCGGATCCGCGATCTGCTCGTGCCGGCGGGGTTCGGGCCCGGCCCGGTCGATGACCGGCCGCGCGACGAGACCCACCCCGACATGATCGAGGCGGACGCGGCGGGTGACGACGATGTTGTTGTCGCCACCGGGCTCGCCCAGCCAGCGCTCGAGACACCAGGAGGGCAGTGATGAGTCACGACCCCGATGAGATGAGCAGCACCGGCACCGACGTGACGTCGGGCGGACAGCCGTCATCGGGCGGGCAGCCGCTGTCCGATCTGCACCCGCTGTCGGAGACCTCGGGCCTGTGCGGTGGCCCCGGCCAGCTGACCTGCAGCGAAGCCAACGAGCTCATCCAGACGGTGCTCGACCGCCGCATCGACCCCGAGCGAGGGGAGCTGGTGGCGGAACACCTGGGTGACTGCCCACCGTGCGAGACCGAGTTCGTCGTGTACCAGCGGATCATCGCGTCGCTGTCACGGTGTCGTCCGGATCTGCCGTCGGACACCAAGGACCGGCTCGAACGCTTCTGTCGCGACCTGTCCTGCGGCGACGGCACCTGACCGCTCAGGCCCACCGCCGAACTGTGCTGCAGAACGCGTCGACCTTGACGCGTTCTGCAGCACGGTTCAGCCCCACCAGCGAACTGTGTCGCAGATCGCGCCGATTCCGACGCGTGGCGCAGCACGGTTCAGCGCCGCTCCGTCGATGACGGTGGCTACTTGTAGCCGACCATGATGTGCTCGACCCACGCAGCGGGGGCCGCGTTCATCAGGGTGCCCAGGTCCCAGTAGTCCCACCAGCGGGTGACCTTGTCACCCTCCAGCTCGTGGATCGACACGAACGGCAGGTCGACGGTCTCGCCGCTCGCCCACGTCCAACGCTCGACGTGCTCGGTCACCACCGTGTTGCCCTGGGCGACGATCTTCCAGCCCGGAACGTGCTGGTAGTCCGCCAGCGGTTCGATGCCGAGCCGCAGGCGTGCGGCGACCTCGTCCGGGCCGAAGGCGCCCTCTTCGGGGGCGGGCACGTCGCGGTAGTTGCCATCGGGGGTGAACCACGCGCCGACGGCGTCGAAGTCGCGGCGGAACAGGTCGCCCCAGAACGCCTCGATCAGTTGGACGTTGTGGTCCTCGGTCGTACCCACGTGACACCCCCTCGTCATGCCGGTTCCGGACCCCGGCGCGGACAGTGCTACCACGCCGCTCCCGCTGGTTCCGTCGGGTGCGTCGATGCGCCACGGTGGTCCCGGTACCGTGACCCCGATGGTGCCCCCGACCGAGCCCACCCCCCAGCACTCGCACACCGGTGTGTCCGGCCCCGAGCAGGTCGACCTGCTGCTGACGGCGTCGATACTGCTGACCGTCGACGCTGCCGACACGGTCATCGACGGCGCGGCCCTCGCGGTACGCGACGGCCGCATCACCCACGTCGGCCCGGCGGGAGCCGTGCAGGCGCAGGTGACCGCAGCGGAGCAGGTCGACCTTCCCGGGCACCTGCTGATGCCGGGCCTGGTCAACGCGCACACCCACCTGTCGATGACCATGTTCCGCGGGTTCACCGACGACCTCGACCTGCAGGCCTTCCTCGGCCGCATCGTGCCGGCCGAGGCGGCGATGCTCGACGCATCGACGGTCGGGGTCGGCACCCGGGCAGCGGCGGTCGAGTCGCTGTGCGGCGGCGTGACCACGGCGCTGGACATGTACTTCTTCCCCGACGCGGGCCTGCAGGCAGCAGCCGATGCGGGTCTGCGGTTGCTGAGCGGTCCGGTGATGACCGACGACCCCGGCATCGCGGCGCTCGGGCCCGACGCGCTCGTCGACGACCCCGACCGGTGGCTGGCTGCGCATGCGTCGCGCCCCGGGTGGCGTCCCGTCATCGGTCCTCACGCCATCTACACGGTCGGCCGAGCGGGGCTGGAGCGGGCGGTCGAGCTCCGCGACGCCCACGACGCGATCTTCCACACGCACGCGTCCGAGACCGCGGCAGAGGTACAGGGGTCACTCGATGCGCATCGCATGCGCCCCGTCGAGTGGTTGGACGACGTCGGCGCGCTCTCGCCGAACACCGTGCTGGCCCACGGGGTGCACCTGACCGACGCCGAGATCGAACGCCTGGCGGCGAGCGGCACCAGTGTCGCCCATTGCCCGGCGTCGAACCTCAAGCTGGGCGCCGGTATCGCCCGCGTGCCCGAGCTGCTCGCGGCGGGGGTGAACGTCGGGATCGGGACGGACGGCGCGGCGACCTCGAACGACCTGGACATGTTCATGGCGATGCGGCTCACCGCGTTGCTGCACAAGGGCACGACCGGCGACCCCACCGTCGTGCCGGCACACCGGGTGCTGCGCATGGCCACGATCGACGGTGCCCGTGCGGTCGGCATGCAGGACCGGACGGGGTCGCTCGAGGTCGGCAAGGTGGCCGATGTGGTGGCGGTCGATCTGGACCGCCCGCACCTGCAGCCGGTGTTCGATCCGATGGCGACCATCGTGTACTCCGCCGGTCGCGGCGACGTCACCGATGTCTGGGTCGGTGGCCATCGTGTGGTGCGCGACCGGCGGCCGACACGGCTCGATGCGGATGCGGTCACCGCAGCGCTCGCGGCCCTCGAGCCTCATGTGTGGGGAACGCTCGAGCACTGAGCGACGGGCGAGCGCTGTGCGAACGTCGAGTCTCGGGTTCCTGTCGAGCGCAGGCGACTGTCGAGCGCAGGCGACTGTCGAGCACGGTGCGGCTGCACCCTGCTCAGCGGGGACCGGACCCCGGGTGCCCTTCGCCGGTGACCTGTTCGAAGAGCTCGGGGAACACCCGCGACACCCGGTCCATCAGGTAGTCGCCGTACGGTCCCCGCAGGTCATCGACGCTGCGGCCGTCCCAGCGTCCGAGTGCAGCCTCCTGACGCGCCCGTTCGGTCGGTTGGCAACCCGGTAGCGGCGCGATCTGCGCGTCGAACGCAGGATCGAGGAACAGCGGGAACGAGTAGCGGTCCCGCTCGGGCGGCCGGACACGGTGGGGGGTCGAGCGAAGGCGGCCGCCGGTCATGCGCTCGAGCATGTCGCCCAGGTTGCACACGATGGCATCGTCGATGGGAGCGACATCGACCCACTCCTGCCCCACACGGACCTCCAGCCCGCCGGTTTCGTCCTGGACCAGCAGTGTCAGCAACCCGTAGTCGGTGTGCTCCGCCACGCCCCAGCCCCGCTCGGGCCGGGGGGTCGCCGGGTAGTGGAAGATCCGGAACAGCACGGTCGGCTCGGCGCACCACCGGTCGAACCAGTCGCGGTCCAGATCGAGCGAGATGGCGATGCCCGACAGCACCGCCCGCCCCACCTCGGTCAAGCGGTCCATCCACTCCGGCACCAACTCGCGCAGCTCCGAGGGGCGCTGCGGATACAGGTTGGGGCCGTGCAGCGGCACACCGGCGCGCACCCGGGGGTCGTCGACCGAGAGGTCGGTGCCGAAGTACAGGCCCTCCTTCACATCCGGGACGCCAGCGGTCAGCTCGGCCCCGACGGGGAACCAGCCCCGCCAGGCGCTGCCGCCGTGGCGCATCGCGATGCGGTCCTTCTCGGACCCGTCGAGCGCAAAGAAGTCCACTGCGGCGTCATGCAGTCGTTGCCGAAGTGCCGGGTCGACACCGTGGCCGACGAGCTGCAGCGCGCCGGGTCCGCTGCACGCGACACGGATCGCCGCCGCGGTCCGGGTCACCGCCGCGTTGCTCGCTCCCGGGTCGAGCAGGGGAGCGATGTCGACCACGGGGATGCCGGCGCGAGCCATGGTCCAGCGTGGCACGTCGGCACCGCGCGTCGCGGTCCCGGTCACCTACCGTGGCCATCATGCAGTTCCGATTCCTCGGCCGGTCAGGTCTCAAGGTCAGTGCCATCTCCTACGGGAACTGGATCACGCACGGGTCCCAGGTCGATGACGGCGACGCCATCGCCTGTGTGCACGCGGCGCTGGATGCGGGCATCACCACCTTCGACACCGCCGATGTCTACGCCGGCACGCGGGCCGAGGTCGTCCTGGGCGAGGCGCTGCGCGGCCAGCGGCGCGAGGGCATCGAGGTGTTCTCCAAGGTGTACTGGCCCACCGGCCCCGGCCCGAACGACACCGGGTTGTCGCGCAAGCACATCATGGAATCGTGCGAGGGGTCGTTGCGCCGGCTCGGCCTGGACCACCTGGACCTCTACCAGGCGCACCGCTACGACCACGAGACGCCGTTGGAGGAGACCATGACGGCCTTCGCCGATCTGGTGCGGTCCGGCAAGGTCCTCTACATCGGCGTGTCGGAGTGGAGCGCGGAGCAGATCCGGGCGGGGGCGGCGCTGGCCAGGGAGCTGCGCATCCCGTTCGTGTCGAACCAGCCCCAGTACTCGCTGCTGTGGAGGGTGATCGACGACCAGGTCGTGCCGGCGAGCCGGGACGAGGGGCTCTCGCAGATCGTCTGGTCGCCCATGGCCCAGGGGGTGCTGACCGGCAAGTACCTGCCCGGCCAGCCCGTCCCCCAGGGGTCCCGCGCGACCGACGACAAGGGCGGTGCCGACTTCGTCCAGCGCTTCCTGCGCGACGAGGTGCTGGAGCGGGTCCAACAGGTCGTGCCGTTGGCGGCCGAGGCAGGTGTGTCGATGGCGCAGCTGGCGGTCGCATGGGTGCTGCGCAACGACAACGTCGCCTCGGCGATCGTCGGTGCGTCGCGGCCCGAGCAGCTGGCGGACACCGCCGCTGCGGCCGAGGTCACCCTGGATGACGATCTGGTCGCTGCGGTCGAGGCGATCCTGGATCCCGTGTGCGAGTCCGATCCGGTCCTCACCGAGAAGATGACGCCCCGGACCCGGCTGCAATAGCCGAGATCCGGGGCGCCCCGGTTCCCGCCGGGAGGTGCGTCCCCGTGGGACGTGCGCAATCGATCCGACACTGGTGTCGGCGTCGTCGGCGGCCGACTCAAGAAGAAATCCCGCGTCGGTGGTGAAGGGCCCTCAGTTGCCGGTCCGCGTGCTCGCCCCGGGCGTCGCTGCCAGTGCTTGACGCCGTTCAGCTGGCGGTGGAGACTTCCGCATCAGTACAGCGGCCTGATGTGGGCCGAGTGGTACGGGGAACTACGGGAGAGATCGATGTCTCGAAACTGGCGGGTAGCTCTTGCCGCGCTGTGTGCGGTGGTCATTGCGGCGGTGGCAGTGCCAGCAGGGGTGGGTGCACAGAAGGTGCAGAACCCGGGGACCTTCTCGCTGTTGGCTCGAGGCGGCCAGATCGCATTGGGCAGCGGCCTCGGACTCGACCTGGAGCCCAACCCGCTCCCGCAGTGCTCCGACGGCGTCGACAACGATGCCGACGGTCGCGTCGACGACCTCGACAACCAATGCGCAGCTGGTCCCAACGGTGAGCCCAAGTCGGCCGACGACAGCGAGACCGCTCCCGGTTTCCAGCCGAAGATCAACCTGTCCATCACCGGCACGATCGACAAGAACGGCAACGTGACCATCCCGACGACCGGCGTGGTGTTCCCCCCTGCCTACATCGCCATCAACTTCAACGGGCTGTGGGTCGTCAAGGCCGAGGTGCTCGCCACTGCGCCGGCGACCGGCACGATCGATCCGCTGACCGGCGACGTCGTGCTCGATGTGGCGGCACGCATCAAGCTCAGCGGCAACATCGGCAATCAGCTGCCCTCCAGCTGCTCCATCGGCACGGCCAACCGGCCGCTGCGGCTGAACCTGGTCTCGGGCCGCAAGGAGCCCATCGGGACCAACGGTGCCATCACTGGCTCGCCCTACAACTCGGTCACCGGTCGGGCGGTCCTCGTGGACAACGCCTTCGCCGTGCCGGGCGCGTCGGGCTGTGACATCTTCCCCTTCCCGATCAACAGCACCATCAACAGCCAAGTCGGTGTCCCGTCCGCTGCCGGGAGCAACGCAGCGGTGCTGGCGGGCGAGACCTCGCCGGCGCTGGGCAAGGCGATCACGCCGGCCATCAGCTCCAGCCTGCCCCTCAACGGCAACCAGGCGCCCTTCGCCGTCTCCCTGAGCGGCGCCACGTCTGGCGTCGTGGCCGGGCCCGCCACCTACAGCTGGGCGTTCAGCGACGGCACCACGGCCACGGGTGAGAACGTCGACAAGACCTTCGCCGCCGGCAACCAGTCGGTGACGCTCACCGTGACCGACGCCGACGGCGACCAGAACTCCGTGACCTCGTTCTTCACCGTCAGCCCGGGCGACGGTACGACCACGACCACGACCACCTCGACGACGCCGACCACCACGTCGTCCACGACGACGACGCCGACCACCACGTCGTCCACGACGACGACGCCGACCACCACGTCGTCCACGACGACGACGCCGACCACCACGTCGACGACCTCGACCACGTCGACCACCACGTCGACGACCTCGACCACGTCCACGACGTCAACCACGACGACGACGGCTCCGTCCACGACGACCACGGCGCCGACCACGACGACGGTGCCCCAGCCGGGCAACGACTCGGTCGACGTCAGCATCTCGGGTGCGGTGTCCTACGACAACGCCGGCGGCGGCGCCGGTGACGTCGCGGTTCGTCGTGACGCCAACGGCATCGTGTCGGTGCGGGGTTCGCTCGACCTCGCCGGGACCGAGGGCGGCACCGCAAGGGTGACCGCCAACGTGCAGCGGGCATGGATCCTGCCGCTGTGGGTCGGTCAGGTGTCGGTACGTGACCAGGGCGCCGGCGTCAACGTGACTGCTCCGGTCTTCGGCCGGATCGCACGTGGCGACACCGCGACCACGGCGGAGGGGACGGCCAACTGGTTCGTCCTGGGAACCTTCCCCAACCTGTTCCGCCCCTACACCCTGAACTGGTCCGTCACCGACGCTGACTGACATCCAGTTCCGTCAGCGACCGATCTCCGACGACGTCCCGGCCCGCAGCGGTCGGGACGTCGTCGCGTCGGACCCACCGGAAGGACACACCATGAACGGTCCGTTGCACGGCGTGCGAGTCATCGAACTGGCCGGACTCGGCCCCGCGCCGTTCTGCTCGATGGTGCTCGCCGATCTCGGCGCCGAGGTCCTGCGCATCGATCGACCGCAGGCCGACCCGCCACAGGAGCCGCGCACCAACGCATGGGACGTGCTCAACCGCAATCGGCTCGGCGATCGCGGTCGACCTCCGAGCCCCCGGCGGCGCCGAGTTCGTCGCCGGGCTGGCGAGCGGACGCTGACGTCCTGATCGAAGGGTTCCGGCCCGGCGTCGCCGAGCGGCTGGGCCTCGGTCCCGATCAGCTGCGGGAGGCCAACCCCCGGCTGGTCTACGGCCGCATGACCGGGTGGGGCCAGGAGGGCCCCATGGCGTCGCAGGCCGGTCATGACCTGACCTACCTGGCACTGTCGGGTGCGCTGGCGCACATCGGGCGTGCGGGCCAGCCGCCGACGCCACCGCTCAACCTGGTCGCGGACTTCGGCGGCGGGGGGATGCTCCTGGCCATGGGCGTCCTCGCAGCCCTGGTCGAGCGGTCCGTCTCCGGCGTCGGACAGGTCGTCGACGCGGCGATGGTCGACGGAGCGGCGCTGCTGATGGCACCGCTGTTCGGTGCGTGGTCCTGGGGGTTCTGGAACGAGGCCCGGGGCACCAACCTGTTGGACTCGGGAGCGCCCTTCTACGACGTCTACGAGTGCTCCGACGGGCGGTGGCTCGCAGTAGCGGCGCTCGAAGCGCCGTTCTACGCACAGCTCCTGGACGGGCTGGGCCTGGCCGACGACGAGACCCTGCCGGACCGGAACGACTCGGACCGGTGGCCCGAGCTCCGCGATCGCATCGCCGCGGTGGTGCTCACGCGTTCACGCGACGAGTGGGCAGAGCACTTCGCACGATACCGACGCCTGTGTCGCTCCGGTGCTGACGATGGGCGAAGCACCGAAGCATCCTCACGCCATCGCGCGTGCCGCGTTCGCGGACGTCGATGGCGTCGTGCAGCCAGCAGCCGCGCCGCGATTCGATCGGACGCCGGCTGGCCCGCCGACCGCTTCGGTCGAGGGGGTTGACGCCGCCGAGGTGCTGGCCCCGTGGGGCGTCGACGCCGATCGCGTCGGCGCACTCCGCAGTGCCGGCGTCCTCACCTGAGCCCACCGTCGTGGCCCACCGGCTCGGCCCTCCGGGCCCGCCGGCGTGCACCATCCCGCCGTTCCTTCCGCCGTACCGCGCTGCCGCCCAGCGTCTTTGGGAGGCATCTCGACGGCGGAGCGACGCGTCTGCCGCCCAGAGATCGCGGTGGGCCGGGGCTGCCGGGGCTTGACGGTGGTCCGCCCGTGCCCGGCGGGACCGGGCCGAGCGAGCAGGGCTCAGGTCGTGTAGTCGGCGTTGATGCGGACGTAGCCGTCGGACAGGTCGCATCCGTACACGCGCCAGCTCGCGTCGCCGATGCCGAGGTCGACACCGATGCGCACCTCATCGCCACGCAGGTACTCCTCGAGCGCGGCCAGGTCGGCGTCGGTGATCTGAGCCGGGTAGACCTCGTCGTCGCCGAAGGTGATGACGACGCGTTCCTGGTCGATGTCGGTGTCCTCGGAGCACTTGCCGACCGCCATCGCGACCCGCCCCCAGTTCGGATCGGCGCCGTGCACGGCGGTCTTCACCAGGGGCGAGTTCACCACTGCCTTGGCCACCCGCCGGGCCTGGTCGTCGTCGCGGGCGCCGGCGACGTCGACGAGCAACAGCTTGGTCGCGCCTTCGCCGTCGCGTGCGAGCTGGCGGACCAGGTCGGTGCAGACCTGCTCCAGGGCGACGGCGAACTCACCCGCGTCGACCGGACCGGCGGCACCGCCGGCGAGCACCGCGAGCGTGTCCGAGGTCGAGGTGTCGGTGTCCACGCTCAAGCTGTTGAAGGTGCGAGCGGCGACGTCGCGGGTGACCCGGTCGAGCTCCCCGGCATCGACCGAGGCATCGGTCATCACGAACGCCAGCATGGTGGCCATGTCGGGCTCGATCATCCCGACGCCCTTGGCCACCCCCACGATGCGCGCAGCGTCCGGGCCGTCGCCGATGGTCGCGGCCGCGGTCTTCGCGAAGGTGTCGGTGGTCATCATCGCGGTCGCGACGTCCCGGGCGTCGGTCGACAGGAACGGTCCGCGCAGCCCGGCCAGGTGCGAGCGGATCCGATCCATCGGATACTGGCGCCCGATCACCCCGGTCGAGGTGACGAGCACGTCGGTGGTCGCGCACCCGACCGCGGCAGCGACGCCCGCTGCGAGCTCCTCGGCGTTGGCGAGCCCGACGGCGCCGGTGGCGACGTTCGCGTTCTTCGACACGACCACGAACGCCTGCAACTGTCCGTCGGCGACGTGTCGACGTGAGAGGGTCACGCTGGGTCCGGCGAAGCGTGACCTGGTGAACACCGCTGCTGCGGGGCACGGCGCGTCGGCGGCCACCACGACGAAGTCGTCGGTGTCGTCCTTGATGCCGACGTTCGCGACGTGGGCGTGGAAGCCCCGGGGGAGTGGCACGCTGCTCATCGGTTGCTGAGTCTGGCACGGGCGGGCCGGTGGTTCGGTCCGGATTCGGCCGGTGCCGGCCGCTCCGCTCCGCCCCGTGGCCACCGGTCCCCGCCTCCTGCCGCCGGTCGCTGCCACGTCGGCGTCGTCGCGGTCGGTTCCGATTCGGTCAGCGGTGCCGGGTTCCCGCGGCAGGGCACGCCCGAGCGCCGGTACTGTCGGCCGACATGACCCGCTTCGATTCCGCACTCGACCTGGCCGCTGCGATCAGGGCCCGCAGCATCAGCCCGACCGAGGCGCTCGAGCACCATCTGGGCGTCGTCGATCGGCTCGACCCGACGCTGAACGCCTTCGCGTTCCGTGACGACGACCGGGCCCGTGCCGATGCCGCGGCGGCGACCGAGCTCGTCGCCTCGACACCGGCCGAGGAGCTGCCGCCGTTCTGCGGGGTGCCGATCCCGATCAAGGACCTCAACCGGGTCCAGGGGTGGCCGACCACCTACGGCTCACGCGGGGTGCCCGAGGGCCCCGAGCCGACCGATGACCCGCCGGTCGCCCGCCTGCGCTCGGCGGGGTTCGTGTTCATGGGCAAGACGACCACGCCCGAGTTCGGCACCATCTCGATGACCGAGTCCGAGCGGCTGGGTGTCACTCGCAACCCGTGGAACACCGACCACACCCCCGGGGGCTCCTCGGGCGGCGCGGGCGCTGCGGTGGCGGCGGGCATGGCGCCGATCGCACATGCGTCCGACGGCGGCGGGTCGATCCGGATCCCGGCGTCGTGCAACGGGCTGGTCGGGCTCAAGGCCAGCCGCAACCGCATCACCAACCTGGTCGAGTCGATGACCTCGGCGTCGACGTCGGGCGTCGTGACCCGCACCGTCGCCGACACCGCAGCGGCGCTCGACGTGCTGGCCGAGTTCGACCGCGGCGCCTGGAACGTGGCGCCGCCGCACCCGGGTGCCTTCCTCGACGAGGTCGGACATCGATCCGGGCCGGCTGCGCATCCGGGTGACGTCCGGCAACGCCCTCGGGGTCGAGCCCATCCCAGGCATGTGTCGACGCGGTGGACGCCGCGGCGTCGATGCTGTCCGACCTCGGTCACGACGTCAGCGACGCAGCGCCGGTGTGGCCCGATGCCGGGCAGTTCCTGACCGGCTTCCTCACCATCTGGGCCACGATCTCCGCCGGCGTGGCGGACCTGGACGTCGATGCGATGGAGCCGCACAACGCCGCCAACTACGCGCTCGCCATGGCGACCACGGCGATCGACTACGCCAAGGCGCAGATGACGCTGCAGATGGCGTCGCGCGACTTCACCGCCCAGTTCGGCACCGACTTCGACGTGCTGGTCACGCCGACCATGGCCGTCGAACCGCCCGAGGTCGGCTCGATCTGGGCGGGGTCGGACCAGGACCCGGGCGCGCCGTTGCTGAACGCCACGCCGATGGCCGCCTACACCGCGATGTTCAACGTGACCGGGCAGCCGGCGTTGTCGCTGCCGTTGCACACCTCGGCCGACGGTCTCCCGGTCGGTGTGCAGTTCGCGTCCGCGCCGTGGCAGGAGGCGGTGCTGTTGCGCCTGGGCGCCCAGATCGAGCGCCACGCACCGTGGGCCGATCGCTGGCCCGCACTCGCCGGCTGATCGTCACGCTCCTGGCCCACCGATCGGCATCGGTGCCGACCGACCACCTGGGCCCACCACACCGTCGGGCGACCATCAGCGTCGATCGCGCCGTCGACCGGCTCCAGGGCTGATCGTCAGGGCTGAGCGCCCGGCGATCCCTGCTGCTGGGCCTGCGCGGCCTGCTGCTGCTGCTGCGCCTGCTGCTGCTGGGCCTGCTCGATCAGCAGCCGCGGGGTGATGAACACCGACCGGGTGGCCCCGCCCCACTGCGGCCAGGTCGCTCCGGCGATCTGCTTGTTGACGTACAGGTCCTCGATCGAGTCGTCGCTGCCGAGCGCTCGCAGCGACGAGACCGTGACCTGGGCCGGGTCGTCGGTGCGGGTCAGGTAGATGACGCCTTCGTGGATCAGGTTGGTCGCCGTGCGCCCGACGGTGGCGCGCACATCGGGCTCCTCGTCGTGGGGGCGGACCACCAGCACCTCGGTGCGCTCCGAGCCCGCCTGGGTGGCGGGGTCATCGGCACTGTCGCCGTCGGTGCCCTCGGCCGGGACCGCAGGGCGGGTCAGCAGCGCGGTGCCGTCGGCGTCGAGCGACTCGAACAGCAGGCCCGGTGCCCCGGCGACCGGTGCATCGCTGTCGTCGCCCACGGTGTCGATGCGCACGTACGAGCCGGTCGTCGCCCCATCGACCTGGAGATGGACGATCTTGCCCATCACCTGCATCTGCGTGATGCCGACGCCGGTGCCGCTGCCCACGGTGGGGTCGGTGCCCGCAGAAGGATCGGCGTCGTCGGCCGAGCGTGGCAGCACGAGCGCCTCGGTCATCTCGCCGCTGCCGTGCTCCTCGCGCCAGAACTCGGTGCCGGCGGCAGTCTCCCTGGTCGCGAGCACGTGCTTCCCGTCCGGCGAGGCCGCACCGATGTAGCCCGACAACAGCTCCTCGGACGTCGCCTCGCCGTCGCCGGGCGTCCAGCGGCGCAGCGTGCTGTTGGCCAGGTCCTCGCCGTAGTTCAGGTAGGTCACCTTCGAACCGTTGATCACCGGGACCAGGTAGAACCCGGCGTCGATCTGGGTGGCCTCGCCGTCGCTGTCGACGTAGATCAGGGCGGTGCCCTCTTCGGTCGCTGTCTGCAGCACGAACCCTTCGGCCTCGGCTTCCAGCGTCGTCACGTCGAGGAAGTCGTAGGACTGGGTCCGGCCGAGCTCCTCGCCGTTGGTCGCATCGATCGTGACGCCCTGGAAGCCGTCGGCGACCCGGTCGATGACCATCACCACGGCGCCGGCGCTCAGCGCTGCGGCGTTGCCGACCACCAGGTCGGGGAGTTCCTCGGTCGAGTCGTCGCGCAGGTCACGGATGGTGAGTCCCTCGCCGGTCGTCGGCCACGAGGCGACCCACCGTTCGTCGGAGCTGATCGTGCAGTTGCCGACGCCGACCTGGTCGAGCGCCTCGGTCGAGGTGGCCAGCACACAGCCTTCTGCGGTCTGGACGTAGGTGCCGCGCCGCAGCACGGTGGTGCGTGCCTGTGGCGAGCGGGCGAGTTCGGCCTGGTCCTCGCCCGGGGTGCCGGCGGTGACGACGTTCGCCTCGCCGTTGCCGTAGGCCAGCAGCACGCTGCCGTCCCAGACACGGCCCAACGAGTTGACCCAGCTCTGCCCGTACTCGGCCTCGGTGGTGATGTCGAGAGGGGAGAGCGCGCTGCGGGCCACGATGGCGCTGTCGTCGGCCTCCTCGCCGGGCTCCACCGAGTAGATGGCGATGTCGGTGACGGCGCCCTGTGGGTCGGGTGCATCGGCGAGCAGCAGTTCGCCGGCGTGGGGATCGGTGCAACCGGTGATGCTCAGCGCAGCGAGTGCGACCAGAGCAGGCACGATTCGACGAGGGGAGACCCGGGGCATGGGTCGAACCGTACCGGCCCGCCCGTCGTGCAGACCATCCGCGGCGCGCGGCCAGCGGTTGCCCCTCGACCCGGCCCGGGC
>CAVQQI010000007.1:0-85577 GCA_963714875.1 uncultured Microthrixaceae bacterium
CGGCGTCATCCTCGCCGGCCGTCCGGCGCGTCCGGGCCGCTGGTGGTCGCCCGGCGGGCCTCCAGTACCCTGACCCGGTGAGTTCAGGGGTGGGGCACCACGGCGGGACGGCGACCACGGCACCGGGTGACCCGGAGGTCCACGGCGATCCGCGTCCGCAACGTCGGCTGACCGACCTGCTCGAGCGCTGGTTCGACGGCCGCTGGCGGATCGCCGAGATCGGGCTCTACGTCCTCGCGGCGATCGCTGCGTGGATCGTCCGCTTCGTCCAGGACGACGCGTTCATCACCTACCGCTACGCCCGCAACCTGGCCCGGGGCAACGGCCTGGTGTTCAACGAGGGCGAGCGGGTCGAGGGGTACACCAACTTCTTGTGGACGGTCATGCACTGGCTGCCCGAGCGGCTGGGCTGGTCATCCCCGGTGTTCAGCCAGCTGGTCGGGATCGCGCTCATGGTCGCCACGGTCGCCGTGACGTTGCGCTTCGCCCGGCGGCTCTTCCACAGCGAGTCGTTCGCGTTCCTGGTCGCGCTCACCCTGCTGGCCAACATGACGTTCCTGACCTATGCGACCGGCGGGTTGGAGACCATGCAGCAGACCCTGCTCGTGGTGTCGGTCGCCGCGCTGCTGCTGCCGGTCACCGCGGACGGGCGGGGTCACGAGGTCGCCCGTCGTGTCGGCGCGGGGGTGTGCGGCGGGCTGGCGGTGCTCACCCGCATGGACTCCGCGGTGCTGGTCACGGTGTGGGTGCTGGCCCACCTGGTCGCCCAGTGGCGCCAGGAGACGGTGGCGACACGACGGACCGCCACGCTGGTGCGGTCCATGGCGCAGATCGGGCTGCCCGCCGCGGCGCTGATCGTGCCGTGGCTGGTCTGGAAGCTCGACTACTACGGCGATCTGCTGCCCAACACGTTCTACGCGAAGTCCGCCGGCAACCCGATCATCCCGCCGCTCTACGGCGTCTTCTACCTTGCGGTGTTCTTCATCTCCTACGCGGCGTTCCTGCTGATCCCGCGTTTGCTGCGTCGCCGCAGCGAGCTGTTCGGGGTGCCCGGTGTGGCCCAGGTGCTGGCCGTGGTGCCGGTGTGGTTCCTCTACATCTGCGTGGTGGGCGGCGACTTCATGGAGTTCCGCTTCATGGTGCCGATCATGCCCGTGCTGGCCATGGTCGCGGCGTTCCTGATCAACCCGTACCGCCGCACCGGGGCCCAGGTGCTGTTGATCGCCGTGCTGCTGGTGTTCTCGGCGTCGCACCGGGTGATGCCGACGCTCATCCCGTACCCGGTGCTGACCTTCAGCGAGCTGAGCCACTGGCCCAACGACTCGACCACCACGTGGAAGGGCCGGGGAGAGTTCCTGGCCGAGCAGTTCCCGGGCGGTCCCGACGTTCCCGGTCAGCCGGTCATCGCCGTCACACCGCTGGGCGTGCTGCCGTACTTCGCGGACCTGCCGACGGTGGACATGCTGGGGCTGACCGATCCGGTGACGGCGCGCACCGGTGAGGCCATCGAGCCCTACTACCCGGGGCACGTGCGCATGGCCCGGCCCGAGCATCTGGTGGACCGCGGTGTGAACCTCGTCCTGGGCTGGGTGCGGTCCGTCGATCCCGAACCGGGGCGGACCGAGTACCGCCTGTCGGAGCTGACCTCGATGTACCCCAGCGTGAACCTGTTCGGACTGCCCGAGGACGCCACGGTGATCGAGGTCCCGCAGGTCAACGGGGAGGTCTGGCTGATCATCTACCTGACCCCCAACGAACTGGTCGACGATGCGATCGAGCGCAACGGCTGGGACGTCTATCCCATCGCCCGCGAGTGCGACCTGGACGACATGAACACCGTGGAGGGGTCGGGTCCGCTGGTGGAGCTGACCAACGGTCTGTCCCGGCTCGTCGGCGAACGTACCTGTCCGTCGCCCTGACCTCGCCCCGACGGGTCAGCTCTTCCGTCCCGATGTTCCCGACACACCCGGCGCTGCGAAGCGCGTCTTGAGGCGCATCGCCGGCTTCTCGACCATTCGGTGCGCCACCTCCGAGGTGATCGCGAGCAGCGGCAGGTAGAGGAGCAGGGACAGCGCCTCGGAGCGTCGGCCGACCGTCTCGATGAGGAACACGCCGAGGGGGACGTGGATCAGGTAGATCGCATAGCTGCGGACACCGACGACGGTGAACCACTTGAAGGACAGGAACCTGGCCGCCCAGTGGTCGGGGCATCGCACGAAGGTCAGCACCATCACCGCGACGCATGCAGAGACGACGCTGAAGCCGAACTCCCCCCAGTACAACCCGTCGTTCAGGTTGCCGCCCTCGGGCACCAGGAACGGCACGTACAGTCCGAACGGCTTCGCGATGAACATGCCGATCCCGACCACGAACGCACAGATGAGCACTGCCGCGGTGGCAGCCCGACGCATCCAGCGTTCGACCTGTGGCGACCACGTGGCGGGCATGCGGGCGTTGGCGAACGCGAGCACCACGCCCAGCAGCAGCGCGTCGGGACGCTGGTACCAGGCGAAGCGCGGCCCGACGTGGCCACCGAGTCGGGCCAGTCCGATCGCGATCCACGCGACGCTGAACAGGATCATGAGCGGGGTGATCCAGCGGCGCTTCACCACGAAGATCACCACGAGCACGCCGAACAGGTAGAAGTGCTCCTCCACCGTCAGCGACCACAGCTGCACCAGCGGGCGGATCGGCGCCGGACCGCCGCCGACCAGCTCGATGTGCACCGGGTGCACCACGTGGTACATGTACGTGCCGCCCGCCAGCACGTCGGAGATGGCCCGGTCGAGCAGTTCGCGCTCGTCGAAGACCAGGTGCACGGCCAGGAACGCCAGCAGCGTGAGTGCCAGCACGGTGTACATGAGCGGGAGCAGCCGCAGCGCACGCCGCGTGTAGAACTGCTTCAGGTCGACCCGGCCCGAGCGACGGTCCTCCTCGAGCAGCAGCGTGGTGATGAGGAACCCGCTGACCACGAAGAACATGTCGACCGTCGCCGCGAACGACGCGAATGCGACGAAGGCTGCGTGGACGAGCACGACGAGCATGACGCCGAGCCCACGCATGCCGTCCAGCGGCGGGCAATAGCCCAGCTTGTCGGCGTTGGAGATGAACCGGGGAGTCTCGGGCGGGCGATCGGCCGCTGCCGCTCCGGTGTCGACGTTGTCCCCCGCCACGATCGTCGTCCCCCGGTCATGCGACGGCGCCCTGAACGCCGTCGCACGATGATGACGGGTCGGTGCCCGGGAATCAACTGCGCTCCGACGGGGCTGGGGGTGGTCGTAGGGTGCAGCACGGTCGGGGCCAGAACGATGATCCGCCCCGACGAGGAGTGCACGTGAGCCGGACCGCCGCCCACACCGTCACCGACACGGTGATCGAGACCATCGAGTTGACCAAGGTGTATCCCGGGGGTGTCACCGCCGTCGACGGGCTGAACCTGTCGGTGCGC
The DNA here is from genome assembly GCA_963714875.1 of uncultured Microthrixaceae bacterium. Taxonomy (GTDB): domain Bacteria; phylum Actinomycetota; class Acidimicrobiia; order Acidimicrobiales; family Microtrichaceae; genus JBAOHV01. The sequence goes on from CAVQQI010000007.1 coordinate 3,449, forward strand.
CGGGGTGAGATCTTCGGTCTGCTGGGGCCGAACGGTGCGGGCAAGACCACCACTGCCGGCATGCTCACCACCCGGGTGGTGCCGACCTCGGGTCGGGCGGTGGTGCGCGGGGTGGACGTCTGGCAGCACCCGGCCAGGGCCAAGTCGCTCATCGGGGTGGTGCCGCAGTCCAACACGTTGGACCGGGCGCTCGACGTCCGCAACAACCTGGTGTTCCACGGTCGCTTCTTCGGCATGTCGACACGGGTCGCACGTGCCGAAGCGGACCGCCTGCTGGAGCGCTTCCGGTTGACCGAGCGCGCGACCGCCCCGGTGCTCGCGCTGTCGGGCGGAATGGCCCAACGGCTGATGGTCGCCCGGGCGGTCATGCACCGTCCCGCGGTGCTCTTCCTCGACGAGCCGACCGCCGGGCTCGATCCGCAGAGCCGCATCGCGATGTGGGAGATCCTCGGCGAACTGCACACGGGTGGCCAGACGATCCTGCTCACCACCCACTACATGGAGGAGGCCGACCAGCTGTGTGACCGCGTGGCCATCATCGACCGCGGCAGGATGCTCGCGCTCGACACCCCCGAGGCGCTGAAGCGGTCGACCGGTATCGACACCGTGGTGACCATCGCCGCGGACGGCGACCTGACCGCGCTGGCCACCCTGCTGCGCGACGGCATCGACGGTGCCACCCATGCCGCCGTCGTGGACGGCAACGTGCTGCTCGAGGTGCGCGGTGCCGCAGGTGTGCTGCCGGCCGTGGTCGGCCTGGCCGACCGTCACGGCCACCACGTGTCGGACCTGTCGGTCAACGAGCCGACGCTCGAGACCGTGTTCATCAAGCTCACCGGGAAGGACCTGCGCGAATGAGCGAGCTCACCACGGACGCTGCCGCGGACACGTCGGACGACCAGGCGTCGGTCGGCGTGGCGTTCCGTGCGCTGCTGGCACGCGACCTGTACGTGCTGCGTCACAACCTGCGCGAGTTCATCCCCCGGACCGTGCTGCAGCCGCTGTTGCTGGTGTTCGTGTTCACCTACGTCTTCCCGAAGATCGGCCAGGGCATCGGTGGTGACGGCGACGCCGCGTTCTCCACGATGCTGGTCGCCGGCGTGCTGGGCAGCGTGATCCTGTTCCAGGGGGTGCAGTCCGTCGCCCTGCCGCTGGTGTCGGAGTTCGGCTACACGCGCGAGATCGAGGATCGAGTGCTGGCGCCGTTGCCGGTGGAGCTGGTCGCGGTCCAGAAGGTGGTCGCCGGTGCGCTGCAGTGCCTGATCGCCGCGCTCATCGTGTTCCCGATCGCCTACTTCGTGCCGGCCACCGCGGTGGAGATCTCCTACAACTGGCCGGTGCTGCTCACCTTCACACCGTTGGCGTGTGTCGCGGCGGCGTCGCTCGGGCTGATGTTCGGCACCATGTTCGACCCGCGGACCGTGCCGTTGCTGTTCGGCATCATCGTGGTGCCGCTCACCTTCCTGGGCTGCATCTACTTCCCGTGGCAGAGCCTCGAGGCCATCCCCTGGTTGCAGGTCGCCGTGCTGGTCAACCCGCTGGTGTACATCAGCGAGGGGTTCAGGGCAGCGCTCACCCCGGTTCCCCACATGTCGCTGTGGGCGGTGTACCCCGTGATGACCGGGTTCACCGCGCTGTTCCTGTGGCGTGGCATCAGCGGGTTCCGCCGCCGTGTGCTCGCCTGATCGGCGACCCGTGCGCGACGCGGCCCCTCCGAGGAGGGGCCGTGTGGTGGTCGGGACCGGCGTCGATCCGGTGACCTTCCGCTTTTCAGGCGGACGCTCTGCCAACTGAGCTACCCGACCGGGACGACATCCGGCTGCTGGCTGGCCAGCGCCCGGATCTCGGTTCCGGGCCCCGGGCCGGTCGACCCGGGGTGTGTGGCGGTCCCGACGGGATTTGAACCCGCGACCTCCGGCTTGACAGGCCGGCGTGAACTCCTGACTTCACCACGGGACCTCGTGGTTGCCCGCAGCCCGGAAGCTGCGAGGGACGATCGTAGCCCGCCGACGGAGAACCGCACCAAGTCCGATCTGCAGCTGGTACCCCCAACGGGATTCGAACCCGTGTTACCTGCGTGAAAGGCAGGCGTCCTAGGCCGCTGGACGATGGGGGCCTGCTCCACGAGGGAGCGCCGCAGGTTACCGCAGCAATCCGCTGCCGACTCAGTCCGACAGAGCCTGCACGATCACCTCGAGCAGACCACCGAAGAACTCGTACACGGAGTAGGCGGCGAGGTCCTCCTCGCTCAACGACTCGTCGGGGCCCTCGTCGGTGACCGCGAGCATCGTGCCCATGACCAGGCGGATGTCGTTGAGCGAGCGCATCCACGCCATCAGCTGCTCCTCGTCGAGCACCTCGGCGTCCAGGTGCTCGCTCACCACGTCGAGCGCGGCCAGTCGCTGCTCCATCAGCTCGGCGCCCGCGAGCGCGGCGTAGCCCTGGTTGCGTTCCTCGTCGTCGCCGTAGGGCGGTGGGAACAGCCGCACCAACAGGTCGCTGTCGGTGCTCAGCAGGTCGCGCAGCTGCTCGACGAAGGACCCGACGAGCTGGCGGACCTCGGGTTCCAGGTCGACCGCGTAGGTGCCGTCGTCGCGCCGTTGGATCGGTCGGCGCCGCGCCCGGTCGAAGATGCCCATGATCGGTCGGCGACCTCTCCTAGTCCTGCTGCATGGTGGCCCACAGGCCGTGCTCGTGGAGCCGGAACACGTCGCGCTCGGCCTCGGCCCTGGTGCCGGAGGACACCACGGCCTTGCCCTCGTGGTGCACCTGGAGCATCAACTGGTTCGCCTTGGCCTTCGAGTAGCCGAACAGCTTCTGCAGGATCAGCGTCACGTAGCTCATCAGGTTGATCGGATCGTTCCAGACCAGCACCACCCACGGCCGGTCCAGGTCGGTGTCGTCCAGCGTCTCGGGCTCGAGCAGCCCGACCGACTCGCCGGGATCCGCGCCGCGCGGCCAGTTCATGCGGCGACCAGTTCGGGCTCGCGGTCGGCCTGGCGGACCGGGGCGGACAGTCCCAGGTGGAACCACACGGTCAGTCCGACGATCGCCGTGGCCCCCGCGATGTGCAACAGCACGAGCCACTCCGGGATGCCCAGCTCGTACTGGGTGTAGCCGATCGCGCCCTGGGCGACGATCATGGCCAGGAGACGGCGGCCGCGACGCTGGATGTCGGCGGGCGCGCCGGAGCGTGCGAGCCGAACGAGCAGCACGACCACGACGACCAGGAAGACCCACATGTTGATGCTGTGCACGCGCACGACGTCGGGGATGAAGAAGTCGAAGCGCTCAGCCGCGGCATCGCCGGCGTGCGGCCCCGATCCGGTCACCGTCGGTCCGGTGAACATCAACAGCGCTGCGCCGACCGCAGCGACGCGCGACAGCGTGAGATCCGCAGGGCTGACCCTGACCCGCCGCTCACCTGGTTCCTGCCGGCTCCGCCACAGCAGGGTCACCGCGCAGAGCACCAGGACCTGGGAGAGGATGAAGTGCCCGGCCACCGCTGCGGGGTGCAGGTCGACCAGCACCGTGATGCCGCCCAGCACGATCTGCGCGAGCACGCCGGCCACCAGCGACACCGACCACCACACCAGGTCGCGCCGATAGGGGCGTCGGCGCAGCGAGCCCAGTACGGCGGCGATCACCGCCACCGACACCAGGCCGGTGATCAGGCGGTTGATCTGTTCGATCGACTGGTTGGGCGACCCGAACTGGATCAGCTCTCCGTCCGAGCAGTTCGGCCACGACTCGCAGCCCAAGCCGGATTCGGTCAGGCGTACGCCCGCTCCGGTGACCACGATCAGTGCCAGCATCACCAGGGCGAACACCGTGACCGCCTGGTACCTGCGGGCGGAGATGGTGAACCGCTCGGGCGTCGGCTCGTCGGGCAGGGCATCGGGCTGGGGGGGACGCACTGGTGCGCTCATCGTGGGTCAAGGTTAGGTCCGCAGGGCACACACGTTGCAGTCCGGGTTCACGGTCCCCGGTCACCTCCTCGGTGGCTGGCGGCATCGGACCTCCGCCACCTACGTTGTCGTGTTCATGGTCGCGCCGGCGCTGCACCACCCCGTCTCGATCGGTACGAAGGTCGGTGCCTACGTCGCGCTGACGAAGCCGCGGATCATCGAGTTGCTGCTGGTCACCACCGTGCCGGCGATGGTGGTCGCCGAGCAGGGCATGCCGTCGATCTGGCTCATGGTGGCCACCGTGATCGGTGGGTCGCTCGCCGCGGGCGGCGCCAATGCGATCAACATGTACGTCGACCGTGACATCGACGCCGTGATGCAGCGCACCAAGGACCGCCCGCTGGTCACCGGGGTCATCACCCCCCAGGCGGCACTGGTCTTCGCGGTCGGCATCGAGGCTGCTGCATTCGCCTGGCTCTGGGTCGTGGTGAACCCGTTGTCCGCCGTCCTCGGTCTGACCGCGTGCCTCTTCTACGTGTTCGTCTACACGCTCTGGCTGAAGCGCAGCTCGAGCCAGAACATCGTCATCGGCGGCGCCGCCGGGGCGATCCCGGTGCTGATCGGGTGGTCGGCGGTCACCGATTCGGTCGCGGCGACCTTCGGTTGGGCGCCGATGCTGCTGTTCGCCCTGATGTTCTTCTGGACCCCGCCGCATTTCTGGGCGCTGGCCATCAAGTACAAGGACGACTACTCGGCGGCCGAGGTGCCGATGCTGCCGTCGGTGGCCACCTATCGAGAGACCACCCGCAAGATGCTGGCCTACACCGTGGTCGTCGTCGCCCTGTCGCTGGCCTTCGGCTGGGCCGCCGAGCTCGGAGCGCTCTACTGGGTCGCTGCGGTGGTGCTGGGGGCGGTGTTCATCTGGTTGTCGATCCGGGTGATGCGCACCGAGTCACCGGCGCTCGCCATCAAGCTCTTCACGTACTCGATCACCTACGTCACGCTGCTGTTCGGCGTGATGGCCGCAGACGTCCTGCTGCGGCAGGGTTGGTGACCTGAGGGTTTTCTTGGTTGGCGGGCCGTCGATGTAGGGTCCCGTCGTCCGGGTTCAGCACCGCCACCTGCAGGCAGCACACAGAGGGCACGACCACATGGCCGAAGGCACCACGACATGGCACTGACGGAGACCAGACCAGCAACCGACCCAGAAGGGTCCGTCGTCGACGACGCACCCACTGGCCCGAGCCAGCTGGAAGAGCTGATCGGTTCGGGTGACCACCTGACCGTCGGGCGTCTGTACATCGGCTTCGCACTGCTGTTCATGGCGCTGGCCTCGCTCGGGCTGGCGCTCGCCGGCATCGATGCGATCTCCGAGGACGGCCTGCTCGGCCTTCCCGATGCGTTGTGGAGCAGTTCGCTGGCGGCGCTGGTGATGATGGGGGCCCTGCCGCTGCTGGTCGGGCTCGCGGTCTACATCGTTCCTCGGCAGGTCGGATCCGCTGCGATCGCCTTCCCCCGCGCTGCGGCCCTGTCGCTGTGGACGTGGGTCATCGCCTCGGGCATCTTCGCGGTCGGCGTGGCGCTCGACGGTGGTGTGAGTGGCACCGATCTCGAAGGAGCCCAGCTCTCGAGCCTGTCGCTCGGCGTCATGATGGCGGCGCTCTCGCTGGGTGCGATCTGCGTGGCCACGACGGTCCTGTCGCACCGCCCGATCGGTATGGGCCTGTCCAAGGTGCCCTTCTTCGCCTGGTCGATGCTGGTGGCGACGCCCGTGTGGGTCATGACGTTCGGTTCCGCCGGCGCCCACATCTTCCTGGCCCGGGTCAGCGACGCCGATGCAGTGGGCCTCGCCGAGGCGTGGGCCAACGGCATCGCCTGGTTCCTCCGGGCCCCCAGCGTCTACATGCTGGCCATCCCCGCGCTCGGCATCGCCGCCGATGTCGCCGCCAAGGTCGCCGGTCGCCGCATCCGCCAGTACGGCATGGTGCAGGGCTTCATCGCCGCCTACGCGGTGTTCTCGTTCGGCGCCTGGACCCAGAGCCCCCGGGCGCTGCAGACCTTCCTGTGGATCGGGTGGGTGCTGATCGCAGCAGTGCCCGTCGTCGCGCTCCTCGGAGCACTGGGCGACACGCTGCGGCGCGGTTCGCCGTCCGCTGCGACCTCGCTCATCGGCTCGTTCCTGGTCTTCCTGCTGATCCTCGGTGGTGTGCTCGCCGGTGCGTTGCAGGCGTTGGACACCGCGGGTTCCGGCTCGTTGTTCGGCTTCGACACCGCGGCGTTGGAACTGGCCCAGGGCTTCTTCCTGTTCGGCGCGGCGACCACCGGTGCCCTTGCGGGCCTGGCGCACTGGAGCCGGAGGATCTTCGGTGCTCCTGCTCCGGAGGGGCAGGGCAAGGGTGCGGTCACCGCAGTGCTGCTGGGCTCCGGCCTGCTGGCGACGGCCTACCTGGCCGAAGGTCTCGCCGGCGCCAACGAGCAGTCCCTGAGCACCGAGCTGTTCGGTGCGCTGGTGGCGGTCGGCGGGGTGCTGGTCCTGCTCGGCGCAGCTGCAGGACTCGCCATGACCCTGGTGGCCGCACGAGCCGCATTCGATGCGCCCGACGCCGATGACGATGCCGGACTCACGCTCGAATGGGCGCCCGCCGGCCTGCCCGTGGCAGGGGTCGAGCAGGAATTGGCCTACGTGAACAGCCCGTACCCACTGCTCGACCTCCGCGGTGACGACGACGAGGAGCGCTCCTGATGTCCGACACCCCGACCATGGCGCTCGACTCCGGGACCCCGCCGCCGATCCTGCCCCGTCGCCGCGAGCTGCTGTTCGGTACGGCCTTCGCCACCGCCGGCGTGGTCATGGCGCTGGCCACGTTGATCGGCGCCTACCTGGCGACCAGATCCGCCACCGGCGAGGCCTGGTTGTCGGCCAACAACATCGCGCTGACCCAGCCCAACATGATGCTGCTGACCATCGGCATGTCGGCGGTCACCATGCAGTGGGCGGTCTGGTCGATCCACCGCGACGACCGCTACCACGCCTACCTGGCGATCGGCGTCACGCTGGTGCTCGGGGCTGCGTTCGTCAACCAGACGAGCTTCTTGTACAACCTCTCGGCGATCACCATCGTGCAGGCCGAGGGCCCGCTGTTCTACGCGGTCACCGCGGGGCACCTCGCCATGGTGGTCGGCGGAATGATCTTCCTGGCGCTGATGGGCTTCCGCACACTGGGCGGGCAGTTCACCAGCCGCCAACCCGACGGCATCGGCGCAGCGGCGATCTTCTGGTATGCCGGCGTTGCGCTGTACCCCGTCATCTGGTTCGCCGTCTACGTGCAGAAGTGAGCTGAGCGATGATCACCCGCGGTTCGAAATACTTCTTCGGTGCAGCAGCTGTCGCCTACCTGACGGCGCTCATCTACGGATTCCTCACCGGTGCCGCCGCCAACGGCGGCGTCATCGAGGTGTTCTCCAACGGCGGCCTCGTCAACTCCATCGTCGGCCCCATCAGCTTCGGGTACAAGGGGTGGGTCGGCGAACTCGTCGGCTACTCGGTGCTCATGGGCTTCGCCGGCATCATGGTGGTGCTCGGTGGCTTCACCTCGGCGTTCCGTGACGGTTCGCCCGAGTCGCTCGCCGAGCTCCAGGGAGCGACGGTCGAGCGCGGCGAGATCACCGGCGCCCGGGTCGACCTGCGGGTCGTCACCCCTCAGGGGTTGAGCTACTGGCCCATGCTCACCGCGTTCTCCACCGGTGCGGCCATCGTCGGCCTGGCCGTGTCCACCCCGCTGTTCGTCATCGGCTGCTTCGGTCTGGTGATCGCCGGCGTCGAGTGGACCATCAAGGCCTGGTCCGAGCGTGCCACCGGCGACCCGGTGGCCAACCAGGCCATCCGCGACCATCTGATGCACCCGCTCGAGGTTCCGATCGGCGCCACCCTGGTCATCGCCGGCGTGATCTTCGCGATGTCGCGGATCCTGCTCGCCGTGTCCAAGCTCGGTGCGGTGTTCTTCATCATCATCCTGGCCACCGTGGTGTTCGTGGTCGCCATCGTGCTGGCCAACCGGCCGCATCTGAAGCGCTCGGCGATGGTCGGCGCTCTCCTGCTGTTCGGTCTGCTCGTGATCGCCGGTGGCATCGTGGGTGGCGTGGCAGGACCCCGCGAGAAGGAGGATCATTCAGAGGAGTCGCTTGCAGCGGTCACCTCGGTCATGGATGGTCCGGCCGCACAGATCAGCATCGACGGCGCTGCAGCCGTCGGGCACTGAGAGGTAGGACGTGGACAAGAAGCGCAACGCCACCATCTGGACGGTCATCGCACTGATCGTCGTGCTGGTGTTCGGCTACCTGCTGATCGCGAACATCGGTCTTCCCGGAGGTCGACCGCTGACGACGCTCAGCCCGCGTGGCGACAAGGCCCAGGAGATCCAGGACCTGATCATCCCGGTGTTCATCATCGCCGGTCTCGTGTTCATCATCGTCGAGGTCGGCCTGGTGTGGTTGGTGCGGCGGTTCCGCCGCACCGACGAGGACGTCGAAGGCGTCGACGAGCCCGAGCAGGTCCACGGCAACACCCGCCTCGAGATCGGTTGGACGCTCGTCCCCGCGGTCCTGCTGGCGGTGCTCGCGGTGTTCAACGTGCAGACCATCCTGGCCATGGACGATGCAGAGGATCCGATCGAGATCACCGTCATCGGCCAGCAGTGGTGGTGGGAGTACCGCTACGACCTGGACGACAACGGCACGGTCGACATCATCACCGCCAACGAGGCGGCCATCCCCGTCGGTCGCGACATCGTGTTCAAGGTCCAGTCGAACGACGTGATCCACTCGTTCTGGATCCCGGCGCTCGCCGGCAAGATGGACGCAGTTCCGGGTCGCACCCACGAGCGGGTCATGGACGCCTCGGAGCCCGGTCTCTACCAGGGCCAGTGCACCGAGTACTGCGGGCTCTCCCACGGCGTCATGCGCATGCAGGTCAAGGCGCTCGAGACCGCCGACTACGAGGCATGGGTCGAACGGATGACCCGTGTGCCGGACCAGCCCGACCCGAGCGACACGCTCGCGGTCGAGGGCCAGGCGCTGTTCGTCACCCAGTGCAGCTTCTGTCACCAGGTCAACGGGCTCGACCCGAACTCCACGGCGCCCTACACGTACTCCGAGACGCCCGACCCCGAGTACGGCAAGAGCGTGAACATCACCATGGCCTCGGGCAACGCGCCCAACCTGACCCACTTCATGATGCGCGACTACTTCGTCGGTGGCCTGCTGCCGCTCTACGAGGGCCTGCCCGAGGGCGACGGGCGCCTCGAGGACCAGTCCGAGGTCCAGGCGATCCCGTCCGGCACGCCGGACGAGAACAACATCAAGCGCTGGTTGCGCAACCCGGAGGACATCAAGCCGATGAACCCGAACAACAACCAGGGCATGCCCAACTACAACCTGAGCGAAGACCAGATCGAGCAGCTGACCGCCTACCTGCTCACGCTCAAGTGATGGCTGCCGACATGACGAGCCCACTTCTCCCAAGGACCAGCGCAATGACCACTCCAACGCTGACGAGCACCGCAACGGTGACGGAGGTGCCGATCTGATGGCGATCATCGAGGACCAGCGACCGCTGGAACTGACCACCGGCGAAGAGGCCGCACCGGCCAACCCGCTCGGTGTGTTCGCCCGACCGAAGTCCACCACCGGGTGGCGCTCGTGGGTCAGCACCGTCGATCACAAGAAGATCGGCATCATGTACGGCGTCGCGTCGTTCTTCTTCCTGCTCGTGGGCGGGGCCGAAGCGCTGCTCATCCGTCTCCAGCTGGCCGTGCCGGGCAACCGCCTGCTCTCGGCCGACCTGTACAACCAGGTCTTCACCATGCACGGCGTCACCATGGTGTTCCTGGTGATCATGCCGCTCGCCGCGGCCTTCGCGAACTACCTGCTCCCGTTGCAGATCGGCGCACGCGACGTCTCCTTCCCACGGATGAACGCACTGTCGCTGTGGATCTGGCTCTTCGGTGCGGTCTTCTTCAACACGTCGTGGCTGCTCGGCGGCGGCGCCGACGGCGGTTGGTTCAACTACGCACCCAACTCGGGCGTCGTGTTCTCACCCGGCCACGGCATCGACTTCTACGCCGTTGGCCTGCTCATCATGGGCATCGGCTCGACGGTCTCGGCGATCAACCTGACCGTCACCGTGCTCAACATGCGAGCGCCGGGCATGACGCTCATGAAGATGCCGGTGTTCACGTGGATGACCTTCGTCGACCCAGGTCCTGCTGGTCTTCGCCCTGCCGGTCATCACCGTGGCGCTGCTGCTCCTGACCTTCGACCGCATGTTCGACGCCAACTTCTTCAACGCACCGATGGGTGGCGATCCGTTCCTGTGGCAGCACCTCTTCTGGATCTTCGGTCACCCCGAGGTGTACATCATGATCCTGCCGGCGTTCGGCATCGTGAGCGAGGTCATCCCGGTCTTCTCCCGCAAGCCGATCTTCGGCTACCCGTTCATGGTCGGCTCCGGCATCGCCATCGGCTTCATGGGCTTCGGCGTGTGGGCGCACCACATGTTCGCCTCGGGCATGGGTCAGATGTCGATCCTGGCCTTCTCGCTGGCGACGATGTTCATCGCCGTGCCCACCGGTGTGAAGATCCTCAACTGGCTGGCCACGATGTACGGCGGTCGGCTGCGGTTCACCACCGCCATGCTGTTCTCGGTCGGCCTGGTCGGCATGTTCACCATCGGTGGACTGTCGGGCGTGAGCCACGCGTTCGCCCCGGCGGACACCCAGCAGACCGACACCTACTACATCGTCGCCCACTTCCACTACGTGCTCTTCGGTGGGGCGTTGCTCGGACTGTTCAGCGGGATGTACTTCTGGTGGCCGAAGATGTTCGGGCACTTCCTGGGCGAGAAGCTCGGCAAGTGGCACTTCTGGCTGATCCTGATCGGCTTCAACCTCACCTTCGGTCCCCATGCACATCCTGGGGCTGCAGGGCATGATGCGCCGCACCTGGACCTACACCGAGAACCAGGGCTTCAACACCTGGAACCTGGTGTCCACCATCGGCGCGTTCATCATCGCCGTGGCGCTGATCGTGTTCATGGTCAACATCGCGCTCAGCTACCGCAAGCACCGTCGCAACCCGGTGAACCCGGGCCCCGACCCGTGGGACGCTCGCAGCCTCGAGTGGATGATCCCGTCGCCCACGCCGGAGCACAACTTCGACGACCCGCCGGTCGTCGAGGAGCTCGACGAGTTCTGGCACCGCAAGTACGGCCACGACTACGACGGTCGGCTCGTCCGCATCGCCAAGACCGAGGACGTCGTCCAGCGCGGCGACGCCACCGGTGTGCACCTGCCGTCGCCGTCGTACTGGCCGCTGGTGCTCGCTGCCGGCCTGCCGCTCATCGGCTACGGGCTGATCTTCAGCCTGTGGTGGGCGATCCCCGGCGTCGTGCTGCTGATCGCCGGTGTCTACGGGTGGGTCATGGAGCCCTCCACCGACCCCGACGCCGGTCATGACCACGACGACCACGACGGTCACGACGACGACCCGACCGCCGCAGCGCAGCTGACCGACGGCGAGCCCGCCGAGGGTGACGACTCGTCCGACGACGCGACCGACGCCGCCACGGCCGAGGCAGCGACGACCGAGGAGGCCCCCGTTGGCTGACCTGATGTACGAGGACGTCGAGGACCTGGAGTTCCCCGACGACATCCACGTCACCTCCACCGGCATCTCCAACGAGAAGCTGGCCATGTGGGTCTACCTGGCGTCGGACTGCCTGCTGTTCGGCGGGATGATCTCGACCTACCTGATCTACAAGAACCGTCCGGCCGAGATCGCCGGGCTCGCAGGTTCGGACAAGATCCCGTCGGAGTACTTCGACATCCTCTTCACGTCGATGACGTCGTTCATCCTGCTGATGAGCTCGCTCACCATGGTGCTGTCGGTCAACGCGATCATCCGCGGCGACCTGAAGCGCATGCGGCTGTGGCTGGTCTCGACGGCGGTGCTCGGTGGTCTGTTCCTCGGTGGTCAGGCGTACGAGTTCACGATCTTCGTCGTCGACGACGGGCCTGGGCTTCACCACCAACGTGGCCTCCTCGGCCTTCTTCGCCCTGACCGGGTTGCACGGAGCCCACGTCCTGGTCGGCGTGATCATGTTGCTGTCCGTCGTGTTCCTGTCGTTCCGCCGGAAGATGCACGCCGAGGCGGTGGAGGTCGTCGGCCTCTACTGGCACTTCGTCGACATCGTCTGGGTCCTGATCTTCACGATCGTCTACCTGATTCCCTGAGGAGCACCGTCTCTATGAGGAGCATGCAGTGAGCAGCGACACTCTCGAGGTCGACAACGACTCCCCGGTGCACCCGGGCGAGCACCACGACCACGGTCCCACCGACCGGCACTACTTCAACATCTTCTGGGTGCTCGTGGTGCTGACCGCGCTCGAGGTGTCCACCGAGTGGTGGACCGACTGGTTCGGCGAGGAATCGCGGCGGATCGCCGTGCCCGTGCTGATCGTGCTGATGGTGATCAAGTTCTTCCTGGTCGCCCTGCACTTCATGCACCTGAAGTGGGACTCGCCGCTCCTCAAGCGCACCTTCTACGTCGGCGCCGTCGCTGCCATCGTGCTCTACGGCATCGCACTGTCGGTGATGCAGTTCTGGCAGTCGTCGGGAACCGAGTTGTTCAACGATCCGCCGCCCGACCGCACCGCCGCCGTTCTGCACGGGTTCCGACTGCCCGTCCTGATCACCTGACCCCCGAGGAGCCATGCTCGGATCTGCGTTTCCCGTCTGGACACTGCACATCGAGGTGTGGCTGCTGGTGCTGGGCCTGATCGGTCTGGGCGTGTACACCGCACGTGTCATCCAGCCCAAGGTGGTCGCGGCGGGCGAGCCCCCCATCACCCGCAACCAGAAGCTCTGGTTCTGGTTCGGCGTGTTCCTGTTCTACGTCGCGACCGACTGGCCGCTGCACGACATCGCCGAGCAGCGCCTGTACTTCATGCACATGATCCAGCACACCATCCTGATGGTGGTGTTCCCGCCGGTCATCCTGATGGCGACGCCGACGTGGCTGGCCCGTCTGATCATCGGACAGGGACTGTTCAAGCGCTTCGTGTACTTCTGGGCACGACCCGCCCCCGCCCTGTTGGTGAACGTCTTCCTGACCGCGGCGATGCACTGGGCATGGGTGGTGAACAGCTCGATCACCAGCGCCTGGCTGCACTACGGCGTGCACACCGTGGCGGTGTTCTCGTCGCTGCTGGTGTTCATGTGCATCTGCGGACCGATTCCCGAGCTGCGGGTCGGGCCGCCGACCCAGATGCTGGTCCTGTTCCTGCTGTCGGTGATCCCGGCGTTCCCGGCTGCGTTCCTGACCACTGCCGAAGAGGTGCTCTACCAGGGGTACAACACGCCGCTGCGCCTGTGGGGCGTGGGAGTGGAGACCGATCAGCAACTCGCCGGCATCGTGATGAAGCTCATCGGCGGGTTCTATCTGTGGTCGATCATCGCGGCGATCTTCTTCAGGTGGGCCCTCGGGGGGCGCGGTGAGCAGTCCAAGTACCGTGGGAAGCTCGTGACGCCACCCCAGGAGAAGCGTCGCCAACAGGAGCGCCGGGCGTGGGCGAGGTCGAAGAGCACCCCGAGCGCGTCTGAGCCGGCACGCTCGGTCGGGTTCCCGTCACTCCCAGCGGAACAGGGCCGCAGCGGCCACCGGCGCGATGATCGCCCAGCAGGTCAGCGACACCCACGCCCACGCGCCGACGGATCCGCCCTCGACCAGCGAGCCGGTCAGGATCTCGGCCAGCGGAGCAGCGGGCAACACCTTGGCCACCGCAGCCACGGGGGCCGGGAGCTCATCGAGCGGAATCACCATGCCGCCGGTGAGCAGCAGCACCAGGTAGAGCGCGTTGGCGCCGGCGAGGGTCGCCAGGCCCGGCAACGTCCCCGCCATCAGCAGCCCCAGGCCGCCGAACGCCGCAGTGCCCAGCAGCGCCGCCAGCAGCGCCGCTCCCCACCCCGACGCCGGTGGCGACCAACCGAGCACGAGCGCGACACCGATCAGCAGCACCCATTGCGCGACTTCGATCGCGAGCACCGTCATGATCTTGGCGCCGACCCACCGGGGTCGGCCGAGCGGCGAGGCGCCCAGGCGCTTCAGCACGCCGTAGCTGCGTTCGAAACCGGTGCCGATGCCGAGTGAGACCAGCGAGGTCGACATGATCGCCAGCGCCAGCACGCCGGGAGCGAGGAAGTCGATCGGCTCGTCGGTGGGCACCGGCAGGACGTCGACCGAGGAGAAGAACACCAGGATCAGCAGCGGGATGCCGAGCGAGACGAGCAACTGCTCGCCCTGGCGCATCGACAGGGTCAGCTCGATGCGGAACTGTGCGAGGAGCGCCGTCATCGCGACCCTCGTCCGTCGCGGGCGGATCGGCCTCGGCGCCGGGTGCTGGTGCCAGCGTCAGCGTCAGCGTCGGGCTCGACGCCGGTCTCGGCCGGGGTGGTGAGGCGTCGGAACACGTCGTCCAGCCGTTGCCGCTCGGCGCGCAGGTCGGCGAGCGGCAGGTCGCGTTCCGCGAGCCACGCCGTCAGCGCAGCGATCGTCGCCGGGGTCGGCGACGCCTCGACGCGGTACTCGCCGCGGGAGACCTGCGCGACGGCGGCGCCGAGCGCAGCGGAGAGGGCGACGACGTCCAGGTCCTGGGGGGCGCCGAACAGCAGGTGGTCCGACGGCCCGTCGGTCATGAGCGAGGCGGGCGTTCCGTCGGCCACGACGCGCCCGTGGTCGATGATGACGATGTGATCCGCGCAGCGGGCGGCTTCGTCCAGATCGTGGGTGGTGACCACGACCGTGACGCCGTCGTCGCGCAGGTCGTCGAGGACGCGCCGGATCAGGTCCCGGCCCTCCAGGTCGACCCCCGCGGTCGGCTCGTCGAGGAACACCACACGGGGCCGCCCGACCAGCGCCAGTGCCAGTGACAGCCGCTGTTGTTCGCCACCCGAGAGTCGCCGGTAGGTGGAGCCTGCGCGGTCCGACAGGCCGACGGTGCGGAGCAGTTCGACCGGGTCACGCGGGTCGTCGAAGAACCCGGCGTACTGGGCCAGCACCTCGGACGGACGTATCCCGGTGGGGATGCCGCCCTGTTGCAGCATGATCCCGACCTGCCGGGTCAGTGCGGCGTGGTCCGCGGACGGGTCCAGGCCCAACACGCTGCTGCGGCCGCTGCTGGCACGGCGGTAGCCCTCGAGGTGCTCGATGGTCGAGGTCTTGCCGGCGCCGTTCGGGCCCAGCACCACGGTCACCTCGCCCGGTGCGGCGCTGAACGACACGCCGTCGACGGCGGTCAGGTCGCCGTAGCGGATGACGAGATCCTCGACGACGACGGTGGGGCCCTCGATGGGGGCCGACGTGCTGGCCGTCACGGCGACGACCCTACCGCTGCGCCGGTCCTGCCCCGGACTCGACGTAGCGGCGCAGGTTCCGCAGTGTCCGGCCGATGAAGGCCGACATGATCCGGTCCATCACGGACGGGAAGCGCGGCGGGGTCGACAGCGTCATGGCCATGGTCCAGTCGACGCTGCAGCTGCCGCCGCCCAGGTCGGTCACCCGGTAGTCCTCGGCGAACGCGGCGATCGAGTCGTTCGAGGCCTCGTTGAAACGGAACGCCATGCGCTTCCCGGGTTCCCAGGCGATGAACTCCTCGTGGCCGACGATCCCGCCCCGCATGTACACCGATCGGGTCGACCCGACCTCGATGGGGAAGCCCGAGGTCCACTCCACCCGGGTGATCGCGAACACCCACTTGGTCCAGGCGTGGGCATCCAGGAACACGTCGAACACCCGCTCGGGCGTGGCGGCGATGACCTCATGTGCGGTGTAGATGGTCGGGGCGGAATCGAAGTAGTCGAGTCCGACCTTCTCACACGACGTGGTCATCGGGACTCCTCCAGCCGTCGGGACGGATGCAGCGACAAGGATGACCCAGCTCGTGGCGCTGCGGCACATCGAGATGCGCACATCGCGGTGCGTGCACAGTGGTGCGCGCATAGTGGTGCGCGCATCGAGCGGCGGAGTGGTCGCCGCTGTGGCATCGCGTCGTGGGCCGGCCCTCGGTGCTCCGTCCTTGGTCGTGTTCGCGGTCGCGTCCGCGGAATCGATCGGGATGACCCGGTCTCTCGGCGACGCTTCCGCGGAATCGCGGTTCGGTTCTGTCCGCGTGCTCGCGCTTCCGCGGAATCTCGCGGTCGGATGGGTGGCCGCTGTCGGCAACGACCGCCGGTTCACTGTCACACG
Source organism: uncultured Microthrixaceae bacterium (assembly GCA_963714875.1). Taxonomy (GTDB): domain Bacteria; phylum Actinomycetota; class Acidimicrobiia; order Acidimicrobiales; family Microtrichaceae; genus JBAOHV01. The sequence goes on from CAVQQI010000007.1 coordinate 19,655, forward strand.
ACACCGGTAGGTTCATCGAACGTCAGTTCGATCAGGAGGACCGATGGCCGCCACCATGACGCCCCACCCGGAACACGGCCCCACCGCGGTGGGTGCCGGCACGCCCTGCGACGGCCCTCCTATGTCTGGTCCGAGGGTGATGCTGCCCGATGGGCGGTGCAGCTCCGAGGTGCCGTTGGAGCGGCTGGAGGCCGACATGTTGGGCCTCGCGGGGCAGCTCGCGGCAGGGATGTGCGCGTTCTTGACGATGGTCGGTGAGTACGACGAGCGGCGGGGCTGGGCATCATGGGAGGCGTTGTCGTGTGCGCACTGGCTGAACTGGCGCTGCGGTGTGGGCATCGTCGCAGCTCGTGAACAGGTCCGTGTCGCTCGTCGGCTGCGCGAGCTGCCCGTGGTGCACGCCCACTTCGGGCGCGGTGCCCTGTCGTACTCGAAGGTGCGTGCCATCACCCGGGTCGCGCACGCCGGCAACGAGGCACAGCTGGTCGACCTCGCCAGGTTCGCGACCGCGGCGCAGGTCGAGCGATGCTGCGCGGCGCTGCGCCGATGCGAGGACAACGCTGCAGCAGAACGAGCGCTGCGCGACGGTGAGGAGCTCGCCCAGCTCCGTCGGTCGCTCAGCTGGCACCACGACGACAGCGGTGACCTGATCGTGCGCGCCCGCATCCCCGGCGGAGCCGCAGCAGACAGCTTCACCACAGCGATCCGAGCAGCCACCGCCACTGCTTCCACCATGGCGCCGGCCGTTGTCGATGGATCCGTCGGACCTCCCTCCAGCGACAACACCGACACCGACATCGAGACGGGGCTGGATGCTGATGAGGCACTCGACGCACTCGAGTGCCGTCGAGTGGACGCGTTGCTGGACCTGGTCTGCGCCGGGGCACAGGTCGACTCCTCCCTCGCTCCACAACCGGAGATCGTCGTCCACGTGACGCTTCCCTCGGACGGCACCGCCCCGACCGCCCCGACCGACCCGGCCGACCAGACCGACCCGGCAGCCGCCGCTGGTCCGCCGGGTCCGCCGGGTCTGCCGGGTGATGTCCGGTGGCCGATCAGGTCCGAGGCGGACCACCAGCTGTCGACCCTCGCGCTCCACGAGCTGTGTTGCGACAGCGGCATGCGATGGGTGGCCGACATCGTGGGGTCGCGACCCGGGCCCCACCTCGGCGATGCAGTCGACGACCTCCTGCCGCGTTCCGCAACATCGTTCGATCTCGGCCGGCACCGACGATTCCCCGACCGACGACTCCGCCGGGCCGTACAACGACGCGACCGTGGAACCTGCCGCTTTCCCGGCTGCAGTCGGCGACACCGACTCCACATCCACCACATCATCTTCTGGGAACACGGCGGACGGACCGATCTCGACAACCTCCTGGCGCTGTGCCCCTCGCACCACCGGGCGATCCACGTCCGCGACTGGACCCTCACCGGCACCGCCCAGCACCCCGTGTTCCGCCGCAGCGGCCAACACGTGCCATCCCACGCCCCACCGGTGCAGGGCCGGCTCGCCGACCTGGTCGATGAGCACCGCCGCTACGGGCTCGACATCGCCGCCGATGGAGCGGGGAGCAACTGGGCCGGCGACCGGATCGACTGGGACTGCTTCTTCGCCGGGTTCCTGCCCCACGAACCCGCACGAGCCGACGCTTCCGCGGAATCGCCCGGCGACCCGACCGTCGGTGTCAGCGGGTCCGGATGAGCGCTGGAAGCTCGCGGGGGTCCGCCGCCAGGTGAGCTGCTCCCGCATCGACCAGCTCGGACTCGCTGCCGTAGCCCCACAACACCCCGATGCACGGGATCCCGAAGCTGGCTGATCCCGTCACGTCGTAGCGGCGGTCGCCCACCATCCAGCACTCATCCGGGTCGGGAGTCCCCAGAGCGTCGAGGGTCCGCTCCAGGACCGCCGACTTCGTGATGGCACTCGAGTCCATCGACGCCGCGCCGATCACCTCGAACCGGTCGGTGATCCCGAAGTGCTCGAGCATCTGGCGTGTGGGGCCCTCGCCCTTCGACGTGGCGGTCGCCAGCCGGTGACCAGCCGCTGCGATCGTGTCGATCGCGTCCAGGACTCCCGGGTACAGCGACGCCTGGTAGGCCCCCCACTCGACATAGCGCTGGCGGTAGCGCAGCGTCGCGTCATCGATCAGCTCCGCGGGAATGCCGAGCTCGGCCAGCATCAGCTGCAGCGGAGGCCCCACGTTGGCGGTCAGCACCGAACGCTCCGGGACCGCCATGCCGAACGACGAGAACGTGTGCTCGAGCGAGCCGACGATCCCCTCCTCGGAATCCCACACGGTGCCATCCAGGTCGAAGATCACGATCACCGTTGGAGACTCGCGTCAGTTCGGGTGCCGGCACCAGCCGAACGGGCTTCGGCCGGCGCGCGGTGTCCCGCTAGTTTCGGCCCATGCTCGATGTGCGCCTGATCCGCAACGACCCCGAGACGGTTCGCGCCGGCATCTCCCGGCGCGGCGAGGATCCGTCGGTGATCGACGACGTGCACGAGCTCGACGCCGAGCTCCGGTCGCTCGCGGCGAAGCGGGACTCGCTGCGGGCCGAGATCCGGGTCATCTCCAACGAGGTCGGCACGTTGTTCCGTGAGCAGCGCAAGGACGACGCCACCGAGCTGCAGGAGCAGAGCCGCCTTCTGGGCGCGGAGGAGAAGGCGCTCGACCTGCGGGCCGAGGAGCTCGAGGTGCAGTTGCGGGGCCAGCTGCTGCGGATCCCGAACCTGCCGGCGGCGGACTGCCCCGACGGCGCCGGCGAGGACGACAACGTGGTGTTGCGGGTCGAGCAGTTCGACCCGACCAGCTACGCCGAGCATCAGCGCGTCGAACACTGGGTGACCGGCGAGGCGCTCGGGATCCTCGACGTCGAACGTGCGGTGAAGATGTCGGGATCGATGTTCGTGATGTACCGCGGCGCCGGCGCATCGCTGGTGCGGGCGCTGTGTCAGTTGGCGATCGACCGAAACGCTGATCTGTACGAAGAAGTGCGCCCCCCGACGCTGGTGCGCACCGACACGATGATCTCGACCGGGCACCTGCCGAAGTTCGTGGACGAGGCGTACCACATGGAACGCGACGACCTGTGGGCGATCCCGACCGCCGAGGTGCCGCTGACCTCGATCGCCCGCGACGAGATCCTGCCCGAGGCGGACCTGCCCCAGCGGTTCTGCGCCCACACCAGCTGCTTCCGGCGCGAGGCGGGCTCCGCGGGCAAGGACACCCGTGGCCTGTTGCGGGTGCACGAGTTCGACAAGGTGGAGATCCTCGCGTACTGCACCGCGGAACAGGCCCCGACCATGCACGACGAGATCCTCGGGCGCGCCGAGGGGCTCATCCGCGACCTGGGACTGGCGTACCGCGTGCTGGATCTGTGCACCGGCGACATCGGCAACAGCGCAGCCCGCACCTTCGACATCGAGGTCTACGCGCCCGGCGTCGACCGGTGGCTCGAGGTGAGCTCGGTCTCGTGGTTCGCCGACTACCAGGCCCGTCGGGCGAACCTGCGCTACAAGGCCGAGGGCGGCAAGGGCACCGAGGTGCTGCACACGCTGAACGGCTCCGCGCTGGCGGTCCCTCGCGTCTGGGCGGCGATCGTCGAGACCTACCGCCAGCCCGACGGCACCGTCGCGGTCCCCGAGCTGTTGCAGCCCTACCTGCGTGGCGCCACGGTCATCGGCTGAGCCGCTGATCTGACCCCACCGGCGCGATGAGCACCGGCATGAGCGCCAGGTAGTCGGTGTCGCGGAAGGACGGGTCCTTCGCCCCTACAGCAGATAGTTGCGGTGCGATCTACTTCGAAGTGAGCATCCCCGGGGTGGGGATGCGAACTCGATGGAGGTGACACATGGTTGGTCGCGGAAAACGTGCGCGTCGGCTGGGGATCGCGGCGCTGCTGGCGGTGGGGGTGCTGGCATTCTCCACCGCGTGCCGCCCGGCGCAGCCCCCGGGGGCCATGCCCGCAGATCCGACCGGCTACGTCGATGTGGTGACCGGCGGCAGGGGCGAGGTCCGGGTCCAGGGCTGGGCCTCACAGTGGGATCTCTTCGTCGACGGCGCCTGGCGTGATCAGGGTCCGGTCCAGATCACCCTGTTCATGAACGGCAAGTGGGTCGACGGCACGTTCCCGGCCGACAAGCCCCGATCCGACGTCGACGCTGCACTGGTGGCCCAGCGGTCGTGGCAGATCCGGCAGCCGAGCATGGCCTACGGCTTCGACATCACTGTTCCCGCCCCCAAGGGTGACGCGAGCATCTGCGTCGGTGCCATCAACCAGAACCTGGACCTGGCGCCGTACGGCGACCATGTCGTCCTGGGGTGCAGGACCGTGACGGTCTCCTGACAGGACCGGTCGGCCGGGCGCTCCGGCGCTCGGCCGACCGGTCGGAGCAGGCATCGATGTGCGGAGCCGCTGGGTCGGGCGGTCAGGGCACCATCCGCCCGAGCAGCGCCTCGCTCGTCAGCCAGATCAGGCCGAACGAGCTGACGCCGACGACGGCGAGCTGTCGCCACCGGCGATCGGCCCACTGCGCCAGCGCCACGACGAAGGGCACGACGACCAGGGCGTAGCGCCCGAGCGAGTCGGTCTGTTGGGACGACAGCGTGATCACCAGCGTGGCCCCGGCATACGCGAGCCAGCTGAGCGGCTGTCGTCGGCGGATCGCGACGACCAGCAGCGCGATGAGCACCAGCATGAACGCCAGGTTGTAGGTGTCGCGGAAGTTGCCCTTCACCAGCTCACCCATCGGTTCGAGCACGCGGGTGATCGGATCCTGGAACCCGCCGCGCAGCTCTCGTTGCGCATCCACGGGGATCCAGACATCACCGGTGGTCGCGGCGATGACTCCGAATGCTCCGACGAGCCCGACCAACGGGCCGGCCACCGCAGCGACGATCGCCGGCCACGGCGGTCGGGGTCGTGCCCGCCAGAGCTCGATCACGATCGGCAGGAGCAGCAGCCCCCCGACCGGCCGCAGCGCAGCGGACAGGAGCGCCAGGAGCCCCGCCAGGGCGAAGGCGCGCCGGTGCAGTGCCAGGAGGGTTGCGGCGATCAGGAGCAGCGCGAGTCCCTCGGTGTACGCCCACGCCAGGACGAATGCCGAGGGTGCGATGGCCACCATCCACGCGGCTCGGTCGCCGACCGTCGATGTCAGCCGACCCCACGGACCGGTGCCGGTCGCCGGGAGCGGGGAGGAGGGCGAGCCCTCGATGACCTCCTTGACCAGACGCCACAGCACGAGCGCTCCGGCGAACGCGGCGACGTTGGCGATCACGACGAGCGACCAATCCTCACGGCCGCCGAACAGGGGGGCGAGGGTGCGGCCGAGCGCCGGGTACAGCGGGAAGAACCGGGCGCCGGCATCGGGCACGCCGTCGTACCAGCCGATCGCGATGTCGCGGTAGAACAGGCCGTCCCAGGTCAACAGTCCGGAGTGCGCCCCGATGACCGCCCGGGGGTTGTCCAGCACCCCACCCAACCGATCCGACAGCACCCACCCCGCGGCGATGCAGACCCTGGCCCACACCCAACCGATCAGCACCGGGAGCAGGCCGTCGCGCCAGCGGAGCTGGCTGGCGCCGCGGGACTCCGTCAGCGTCTCGTCCACGGCGGCGCTCAGCCCTGTGGTCGCAGCACGAGCAGGTTGGCGGGTTCCTCGTGTTCAGCCGGCGCGCTCGGGACCATCAGCGCGGGGACGCGCCCCGCGCTGACCGCTCCGATGAGCTCCTCGCACTTGCCCTCGAAGGTCCTGTACGTGGTGTTGGACACGACGTACAGGGTGGCCTCTGGGGGGAGTCGGGACTCGAGATCCTCGGCGAAGCGCTCGGGATCGGACGCAGCATTGCGCTCGCCGTAGTCGACCCAGTCCACGAAGCGGGGGTCGCCGGCCGCGGGGTAGGGGATCACCTCGGTCCCGTCGCCGAGCTGCTGGTCGAGCTGACGCTGCAGCGCCACGCCCAACTGGTCGGGACAGGCGAGCACCACTGCCTGCTCGACGTCGTTGGCCTCGATGTCAGCGGCGATCTCGGCGACGAGCGGCTCGGTCTGGGTGCGGGAGTAGCGGATCTCGCCGACGGCGCCGAACGCGCTCGAGGGCGATGACCCCCGCCAGCAGCGCAGCGGTCAGGCGCGGCGAGCGCGCCAACGCGAGGCCAGCGGCGACGCACAGGACGAACAGCGGGAACACGACCGCTGCGTAGCGCGACGCGAACGTGTTGTTCGTGGCGAACGCAGCTGCCCAGCCGACGCCCATCGTCAGCCCGATGACGACCAGCTCGCCCCGCACCCGCGGAGCGATCGGCCGGCCGATCACCAGGTCGCCGCCGGCGATGCGCACCATGGCCGCGGCGAGCAGCAGTGCCACCAAGCCGTAGCTGAGCAGTTGCGCGGCGCCGTGGCGGGCGCCCGCGAAGTCGACCACGCTGATGACGATCACCGAGGCGGGGCCGAACCGCTCGCCCCACGGTGTGCCGGTGTTGGCCGACTGGTAGAGCAGCGCCGGCACCCACGGCAGGAACAGCACGCCGCCGGCGACGAGCGCTCCGGCTGCCAGGCGAGCGCCGCTGCGCTGCTCGGGCGACCTGGCTCGCCATGCCTGCCAGAGCGCCACCAGGCCGACCGCGGCGAGCAGCCACATCGACCAGTAGTGGGTCCACAGGAGCGCGGCCGTGATGAGTGCCGCTCCGACCGCGACGACGAGTCGGCGGCGGCCGGCGCTGCGCCCGGTGAGCAGGTCATCGATCAGCAGATAGCCGGCCAGCACCAGGGTGATGGCGAGGGAGTACATCCGGGTCTCGGCGCCGTAGCGGATCCCGTAGGGCAGCAGCGCCATGACCCCCAGGGCGATCAGGCCGGTGCGTCGGCCGCCGAGGGGCCCCGCGCCAGCCCGTTCGCCGAGGCGGCAGCCGGCCAGGTAGGTCAGTGGGAGTCCGATCACCGAGATGAACCCGGCGAGCGCTCGCACCCACCAGTCCGAATCGCCGCCGAGCGCGATCCACCCGTGCAGCAGCACGTAGAACAGCGGCGGGTGGCCGTCGCGTCGCAACGCCTCGGAGATGTCGCCGATCGGCAGCGAGGCGATGTTGACCGTCAACGCCTCGTCGAGCCACAGCCCGGAGCGGGGTGCGAACCGCAGCGCGATACCGGCGACCACCGCGACGACGGTCACGGCCATGAGCATCACGTCCACCGGGGGCGCGACGCGTCGTTCCGGGACGGCTCGGGTGGCGTCGGGGCTCGCGGCAGGAGTGGGGTCGGTGCTCATCGTGGGGTGCGCTCGGGGCGCCCCGACACTACCGGGACGCGGTGTCGGGGCCGGTGAGCCGCCGGACCGCAGCTGCGACCGCCAGGGCGGTGTCGTCCCATGTCGGGCCGGCGTAGCTCGCTGCGGCGGCGCGTTGGTGCGCGTGATGGGTCGGGTCCTCCAGGTGCCGGGTGAGCAGTCCGACGAGGGCGTCGACGTCGTGGGGTTCGAACAGCTCGCTCAGGCCGGCTCCCGCCTCGGGGAGTGCGCCGCCGGTCGAGGAGATCGTCGGGCAGCCGTGGTGCAGCGCCTCCATCACCGGCACGCCGAGCCCTTCGTAGATCGACGGCGCCACCGCGACGAACGCGTGCTGGTAGAGCCAGGCCAGCTGGGCGTCATCGATGCCGCCCAGCCAGTGGATTCGGTCGCCGAGCAGTCGATGGGACCGGATCCGCTGCACCAGCGAGTCGACCATCCATCCCTCCTTGCCGACCAGCACGAGGGCCAGCTCGGGGTGCGACGCCAGGAGCCGCTCGATCGCGTCGAGGACCACGGCCTGGTTCTTGCGCGGTTCCAGGGTGCCGACGACCAGGACGTACCGGAGCTGCGGGTCGATCTCGGGAACGGGGACCGCGGCGGGCGCCGGGTGATCCGCCCCGAGCGGCACGACCTGCACGTCGAGCTCACGGTGGACGCCGAGCGCTGGCGCAACCCGGCGCAGGTCGGCAGCGGTGCACTCGGAGTTGGCCAGGAACAGCTCGGCATGGCGCAGCTGCGCGACGAGCCAGTCGCGGAACACCTGCGCGTGCTGCGCGGTGAACCACTGCGGGAACAGCATCGGCATCACGTCGTGCACCAGCACGAGCGGATGCACCTGCGCAGCGACCAGGTGGGGCAGCAGCTCGGCCCGCGGGGTCGGGTCGTACCAGGAACCCTCGATGTCCGCGAACACCGATCCTGCGGGGATCGCGCCACGTTCGATCGGGCCGAGCGACAGCTCGGCGTGGCCGGGCAGGATCTCGCGGCGACGGTTCCGGCGGGCGGAGATCACGGCGCGTGCCCGCAGGGTGAGCGGCAGGTCGCCGACTCGCCGGACCAGGGGCGAGAGCGGGCCGAAGTCGTCGGCCCGGCGCCCGGCGCGCCCGCCGGCGGGATGGGTGCGCAGCTGCGCTCGTTCGTCGTCGGTGAGCCGACGGAAGTCCGCGCCCACCGCCGGGGTGACCACGGGCACCACCTCGAGTCCATCGCCGGCGGGGCCGTCGAGACCGTTGACGACTTCTCGCACCACGCGCTGGATGCCGGTCGTGAAGTCGACCGACAGCGTGTTGGTCACCTCGACCACGACCTGGGTCGGAGCGGCCGGGTCACGGCGATCGGTCGAACCCATGGTCACCTCACCGTACCGCTCGCCGGACGCGCAACGGGAGCCGCTCGGTCCGGCAGGGCGAATGCCGACCCGGGAGGCTCCCGATCGCGGTCACTGACATGGTGTTCCCACCGTTCCATCGGCGCCGGACCGCCACAGTTGACCTTTCGGTGGGGGACCGGCACGGTCACCACGGGGTCGGTGGCGTCAGCGGGTGAGGATGACCGACGAGCCGTGGCCGAACAGGCCCTGGTTGGCGGTGATGCCGACCTTGGGGTTGTCGGCCTGGGCGCCCTGGGCGGTACCGCGCAGCTGCCAGGTGAGCTCGCAGACCTGAGCGATCGCCTGCGCGGGGACCGCTTCACCGAAGCACGCCAGGCCGCCCGAGGGGTTGACGGGCAGGCGACCGCCCACCTGGGTGACGCCGTCGCGCAGCAGCTGCTCGGCCTCGCCGGGCCCACAGAAGCCCAGGTCCTCGTACCAGTCGAGCTCGAGTGCGGTGGACAGGTCGTAGACCTCGGCCACCTCGACGTCGTCCGGTCCGAGTCCGGCCTGTGCGTACGCGGCGTCACCGATGGCCTGCTTGAAGCCCCGCTCGGGAACGGGGATGCCCGCGGCCGAGTCGGTGGCCAGGTTCGGCATCTCCAGGATGGTGTTGGGGAAGGTCGGCGTCACCGTCGACACCGCAGCGACCCGCACGAGCGGATCGGTGCTCGAGCCCTGCGCCGAGGCGAGGTGCTTGCGTGCGTACTCCATCGAGGTGAGCACGATCGCTGCGCCGCCGTCCGAGGTGGCGCAGATGTCGAGCAGCCGCAGCGGGCTGGACACCGTCGGCGACGCGGCGATGTCCTCGGCGGAGACGGCCTTGCGGTAGCGCGCATAGGGGTTGTGCAGCCCGTGCGCGGCGTTCTTGATCTTCACCTTGGCGAAGTCGTCGGTGGTCGCGCCGTACAGGTCGATGCGACGCCGGGCCCACATCGCGAAGTAGCTGGGGTTCGTCATGCCGAGCAGACGGAAGCGCAACCAGTCGGGGTCGTCGCCACGTTCACCGGCGTTGGGCTTGAGGAAGCCCTTGGGTGTGGTGTCCGCACCGACGACCAGTGCGACGTCGCACATGCCCGACAGGATCCGCTGACGGGCGGCGTCGAGCGCCATGGCACCCGACGCACAGGCCCCGTACGCGCTGGTGACGGGGATGCCGGTCCAGCCGAGGGCCTGGGCGAAGGTGGCGCCGGCGACGTAGCCGGGGTACCCGTTGCGCATGGTGTCGGCGCCGGCGACGAAGCCGACGTCGGACCAGTCGATGCCGGCGTCGCTCAGGGCGTCGCGGGCCGCGGCGACCCCGTACTCGACGAAGTTGCGGCCCCACTTGCCCCAGGGATGCATGCCGACCCCGAGCACGGCGACCTGTTCGACGGCCATCACTTCGCTCCGTTCGTGTCGGCGGTGACCGGGCGCCACTTCCAGACGATGTAGGTGTGCTCCTCGTCGGAGTTCAGCTCATCGGCCACCAGTTCCATCGGCATGCCCACGGTCAGGTCCTCCACGGTCACACCCGCGATGACCTGGCCCAGCACCACCAGTCGCTCCTCGGCGAGTTCGACCGCCGCGAGGCAGTAGGGCACGTACGGGTCCGTCGGTGCCACGAACGGAGCGGGCGGCTGGTACTGGGCGTCGGTGTAGGACCACAGCGTCCCGGTGTTCGACAGCTCGACGTCGACCAGTTCGGACTCGGCGAAACCCGGCGCCCGTGACATCACGCGTTCGGGCGGGAAGAAGTAGGTGCCGCTGTCGACGCATCGAGTACCGAGCAGCGAGATGCCGGGCACGCCCGAGCCGTCGGTCGGAATCGGTGTGTCCTCGGGCGGCATCGAGAACCAGCCCTCGATGGCGGGGACCCTGGTCGTGGCCATGTCGGACCTCGAATGGTGGTGGGACCGGCCGGTCGGGCCGGGTGTCGATCTGACGGGTCGTCAGGTTACCCGGGTGGCTGCCAGGGCTCGACCCCCGTGGCGCTTGCCGGGTAGCAGCCGCATCGCCAGGGCTGCTGCGTCGGTGGGCGCACCGAGCCGGCTGAGCCCTTGTGTGAGGACGAAGTTGATCATCATGGACGCCACCTGGACCGGCTCCTCCCCGCCCAGGTCGAGCCGTTCCAGTGGCGGCAGGAGGACCTCGGCGATCGGGACCTCGATCCGGATGTCGTGGTCCGTGAGCTCCCCGCCGCGCTGCAGGTTCACCGCGACGCGCTCGGCCAGCAGCGCCCGGGCGGGCTCCGGGTCCGACGAGACCAGGTCGGCGAGCCGATCGAGCACCCGGTACAGCGATGTCGTGGCTTCCTCGTCGGCCACGGCACCTGACACCGCCCGGAGCTCGGGCAGGTGCCGGACGAACGTCGTGGCGGCGACCTCCCTGACGCTGCTGAACAGGTTGAGCACCGTCTGGTTCGACACGCCTGCCGCGTCGGCGATCTCGCTGGCGGTCATCTCCTCCCATCCGCCGCCGACCAGTTCGATCGCCGCGTTCGTGACCCGCCGACGCGTGCTCCCGGCGACGTCGAGCACCCGAACGTGCCTGGGGTGACAGGTTCGGATCGTCGGCGATCGCGCCGGGGATGCCGGCACCGTTCACAGCGCCCAGGTCGGCCAGACGGATGCGGCTGCCGCGCGGCACCGTGAGCGATGCGGCGAGTGCGGTGGCCACGTCCGAGAAGAGCATGTCGTCGACCGCCTCGGGATCGACCTGCTGTCGCGCGAGCAGGCCTTCGAACAGCGCGGTCAACGCGACCGCGATGCGGTCCAGGTCGAACGGGTCCAGGAACGTGCGTCCGATGCCGTCCATCAGGAGTGTCCAGCCCGCCACCGCCTGGTCGTGGCGGGCTCGGTAGCCCGGACCGCAGCACGTCGCCGACCGTGCTCATCCCGCCCTGTTCGGCCGAGAGCGGCTGCATGTGGTGCGCCCACAACTCGTACTGGGTCCGCAGGCTGCGCCGCATGGACTCCTCGGTGCTGTGCACCTCCCACGTGTCGGCCAGTTCCAGACGCATCACCTCGACCAGGTCGAGATGGGCGAGCGCGCCGACCATCGTGTCGACCTGTTCGGCGAGGTCCTCCGGTGCCGGCAACGTCGAGATCGCCAGCGCATCGAAGAACTCCCCCCGGTTGGCGAAGTGGTGGAAGAAGGATCCGGTCGTGACGCCTGCGTTCGCGGCGATCTTCGCCGTGGTCGCGCCGGCGAAGACGTCCGCGAGGGAGAGCTCGTCGATGGTCGCCAGACCGGCCTCGATCAGTCGATCGCGCGCCGCGGCCGGGTTCGCTCCCGGGCTCGTGCTCGTGCTCGGGTTCTCTGTCGCCGGGGCGCTCGACCGGTCCGGTGGGCTCGACTGGTCCGGTGCGCTCGGGCGGGTGTCGTCGTCGGCCGTGGGTCGCTGCGTCGGCATCCTCACACCATAGCAACTACTACGGCGGGGCATAGCAACTGCTATGTTGCTGCCGGGGTGGGTCGACCGAGGTGCATACCGCTGCTGCTCTGGCGCCGGCTGCCGAGACGTCCTTGATCTGCAAATGTCATCTCTAGTAGAACTGAGCCAATCCTCCTGGCGGTGATTCGCCCCAATGACCGCCAGGCGGAGGTTCTCGGAGCAATCCGAGAAGAAGTACCCCATCACAGCCGGGGGATGCAGAGTCATCTGCATCCCCCGGCTGTTGACGTTCAGGCCCGCCTCGCGCTCCGAACCGTGGTGCGGAACGCGTCAGTGCTGGAGCGTTCCGCGACGCAGTTGGCGGGGGCTCACCACTGCGGCGGGATGCGCGGGGTCTCCTGGGTCGGTGGATCGTCGCGCAGATCGACGCGGTCGATGTTGCGACGGGCAGGGACGGTGCGGTGCCCGCGGCGTCGCCACCATCCGAGGATCCACGACACGGTCGCCACCATGCCGATCACCGAGAAGATCGCCATCACCATCTGCACGAACGCCCCGGCTCCGGGCGCGGCGGCCTCGGTCACCTCGACACGCAGGCGGACCTGCGCCGGATCCGCCGGCTCGCCCTCCGCATCGGTGGGCGTGGGTGCACGGTCGACCTGTTCGGCATCGACGTCGATGGTGGTGGACACCACTCGGGCCTCCAGCTGCCCGATCGCCGCGAGCGCCAGGTCCAGGTTCTCTCCCGGCAGGGTGAACTCGAGCGCCGTCTGATCGGGTTCGGTGGTCTGCTCACCCACCCGCGTGCCGTCCCAGGTGGAGGCGCTCGCCAGGACGTCCTGACGGGTGAGCAGCACCTGGGCCCGGTCGTCGGCCTCGATCTGGACCACCGCATCCGCGGAGTCGGTGTCCAGCAGATCGGAACAGCCGGCGAGCAGCACCATCGACGCGACGACGGCCACGGCCGTCACCGCGGCCAGGACTGGCGGGCGGCGGCCGACATGGGCGCAGGACGCGTGCGCGTGGGGGTGCAGGGGTGCGGCGATGCGGCCAGCGTACGGCCGCAAGGGGTGGTTCAGGTGGGACCGGCGGCGTCCAGGAACGCCGGTCGTTCGCCGCCGCCGTGCAACCAGATCGCACTTCCGCTGACGTAGGACGACAACGGCGACGCGAGCCACCGGCATGCCTGTGCCAGGTCCTCGGGTGTGCCCAGCCGTCCGGCCGGCACCGTGGCGGCGACCCTGGCGATCGACTCGTCGTCGCCGTAGTGCAGGTGTGCCTGCTCGGTCTCGATGAGGCCGGCGACGATCGCGGTCACCCGCACCTTGGGGGCCCACTCGACCGCCAGCGACTGGGTCAGGCTCAGCAGTCCGGCCTTGGCCGCGCCGTAGGCGGCGGTGCCCGGCGAGGGCCGCACCGCGGAGACCGAGGCGATGTTGACGATGACGCCGGCGTCGGCGCCGTCGGGGCGCTGTTGCATGTGGTGGTTGGCGCGCTGGGCGACGTGCAGCGGTGCGAGCAGGTTGAGTCGGATGATCGACTCGCTGAACCGCGGCGAGGCCGTCGCCGCATCCGCCGGCGGGGCGCCCCCGGCGTTGTTCACCACGGCGTCGATGCCGCCGAAGCGCTCGACGGTGGCGTCCACGAGCGCAGCTGCCTGCTCGGGGTCACGGACGTCGGCTGCCATGAACCCTGCGGTACGTCCATCGGCGGTCGGCAGGTCGTCGGGCTCGGTGCGACCGCACGTCATGACCTGGGCTCCCCAGTCCATGAAGCGCTGCACGATGACCCGCCCGATGCCCTTGGTGCCACCGGTGACGAGGACCACCCTGCCGTCGAAGTCGTGGTCGGTCACATCGTTGCGTGTCGGCTCCGCTGGGCTCATGTGGGCGGACGCTACCGGGGCGCGATCCCCACTGACGAGCGGCGCGCGACTGCCTACGGTGCGCGGCCGTGCAGGTGGGATGTGACCCGGTCGAGCTCGAGGCGATGCTGCCCCGCTGGCGCGCGCTCGCCCAGCATCTGCGCGACGTCCGCACCCGGCTCGACCGCGCGGGACTGCGCTCGGGTGTGCTCTCGCCGGCGGGCGCGACCTGGACGGGACCGGCGGCGCGGCGGTGCGTCCGGGTGCTGGCGGACCTGGGTCCCGCGCTCGGCGGCGCCGCCCTGGGGCTGGACCTCATGTCGACGCGGTTGGCGGGCCACGCGTCGGAACAGCGTCGGGTCTCGCTCGCCACCCCGTCGGCGACCGTGTTGCGCTCGAGCGCGGCGGGCGACGGCCGCTGGGTCGGCCGTACCGGTCACCCGCTGGCACCGGTGGTGGTGCTGCTCATCCCCGGGGTCGGCACCGACCTGGGGGACCGTGCAGCGCTGCGCCGTGATGCGGTGCGGACCTGGGAGCACCTTGCGATCGAGGCCGAGCGCAGCGGGGTCGGCCAGGACGAGGTCGCCGTCGTGTCGTGGTTGGGGTACGACCCACCGGACAACGTGGTGGCGGGGTTGGGCCGGGGCCCGGCCCGCGACGGCGCACGACAGCTGCTGGCGGACGTGGCGGCGCTGCGATCCTCCGGCGCCCGGCGTCTGGTGGTGGTCGGCCACAGCTACGGCGGGCTGGTCGCCACCCGAGCCTCGGCGGCCGGCATGGCAACCGACGAGCTCGTCCTGCTCGGCGCCCCCGGCCTCGGCGTCGCCAGCAGGGAGGCGCTGGCCCTGCCTCGTGGCGCCGATCTGTGGGCCGCAGCCGCGACCGGCGACCTGGTCAGTGCGCTGGCGACGCCCGGGTGGGTGCACGGCCCCGATCCCGTGCCGCTCGCCCGGCCGCTGCACAGCTCGATGTGGGGACATGGCGCCTACCTGGAGGACCCGTTGCTGCTCGACGGGCTCGCCGCGCTGACGCTGCACGACCTCGACCCAGCCGGTACCGTCGCCCGCCAGAACGCAACGGCCGACCTGCAGCACCCGAGAGGAACCACACCATGGGCTTCACCGTGACCACCGACGACGGCATCGCCGAGATCGTCATGGAGCACCCTCCGGTCAACGCGCTCACCGTCGCAGGATGGTTCGAGCTGGCCGACGTGATCACCGGAGCCGGTCGTGACCCCGAGGTGGGTGCGGTGGTGCTGCGCGCCGAGGGCAAGGGCTTCAACGCCGGGGTCGACATCAAGGAGATGCAGGCCACCGACGGCTTCGATGCGCTGCTGGGAGCCAACCGTGGCTGCTACGCGGCGTTCGCCGCGGTCTACGAGTGCGAGGTGCCCGTCATCGCCGCGGTGCACGACTTCTGTCTGGGCGGCGGCATCGGTCTGGTGGGCAACGCGGATGTGATCGTCGCCGCAGAGGGCACGCGGTTCGGGCTGCCCGAGGTGAACCAGGGGGCGCTGGGGGCTGCGACGCACCTGGCCCGGCTGGTCCCCCAGCACAAGATGCGGGAGATGGTGTACACCGCCGAGCCGATCGACGTGTCGCTGCTCGAGGCCTGGGGATCGGTGAGTCGAGTGGTGCCGCGTGATGAGCTGCGTGACGCCGCGATGGAGATCGCCGCGAAGATCTGCACCAAGAGCCGGTTCGTCATCCGTCGGGCCAAGGAGTGCCTGAACGCCATCGACGTGGTCGACGTGAAGCGCAGCTACCGCTTCGAGCAGGGTTTCACCTTCGAGCTCAACCTGTCGGGCGTGTCGGACGAGGCCCGTGACGCGTTCGTGGACAAGAGCGACGCCAAGTTCTCGAAGTGAGCACACGCCGGCCGTCGCGAGCGTGCCGCTGCGGGTCGGCGCGGGCTGAGCGGGAGAACAGCTCTGCGGCGCAGAGATGTCGACAGACGGCGGCGAGCCGGTAGCGTGCTTCGGTCGTCGGCGAGCTGCCGGCATCGAGAGGGGAACGTGCAAGTGATGAAGATGCGACGGGTCATGGGTGTGGCCATGGTGACGGTGCTGGCCCTGGCCGGTGCTGCCTGCGGCGGCGATGACGAGGCGGACGAGACCACCACGACCACGGAGGCTTCGACCGAGACGACGGTGCAGGAGCTGAGCGACGACGAGTTCTCGGCCCAGGTCGACCCCCTGCTCGCGGACATCGAGGCGGCGGGCACCGACCTGTGCGCGGTGCTCGAGGCAGCGTCGGCCCAGGGCCCCGAGGCTCCCGCGTCCACCGAGGCGCAGGTCGAATCGACCATCGCCGCCCAGGTCACGATCCTGCGGGCGATCGCCGGCACCGAGCCGGTGGACGAGGCGAACGCCGCAGTGCTGAACAAGGTCGCCGATGACCTGTCCGCCGCCGCGGAGTCCAACGGCTACAGCGTGGCCTTCCTCCAGGGCGAGGAGTTCACCGCGGTGCTCAGCGGCGAGGACTTCACCGCGGCCATCGGGGCCTACCAGACCCGCCAGGCCGCCGAGTGCGAGACCCCCGAGTCGGCCCCCGACGGTGGCGACACGCCCACCAGCGCTCCGGGCTGACCGCCCGCCGGCGTTTCGACCGGCCCCTGTCCTGCCGTCTACCGTTCTCGATCTGACGACCCGTCAGATTCGTGGAAGGTGAAGGGGGAGCAGGTGCCGGGACCGGACAAGCGTTGTACCGAGTCGGAGGTCGTGGCCGAGCTGCGCTCCGGCATGACCATCGGCATCGGCGGGTGGGGCAGTCGGCGCAAGCCGATGTCGCTGATCCGCGAGATCCTGCGCTCCGACCTGACCGACCTGACCGTCGTCAGCTACGGCGGCCCCGACGTCGGGCTGTTGTGCCGCGCCGGGAAGGTCGCCAAGGTCGTCTCGGGGTTCGTGTCGCTCGACTCGATCCCGCTCGAACCCAACTACCAGGCGGCCCGACAGTCCGGCTCGATCCAGGCTGCCGAGTGGGACGAGGGCATGCTGCTGCTCGGGCTCCAGGCCGCAGCGTGGCGTGTGCCGTTCCTGCCGACGCGTGCCGGTCTCGGTTCCGACGTGTTGGCACTGATGCCGGACCTGCGCACGGTCGTGTCGCCCTACTCCACCATCATCGCGGGGGTCGACGGGGCTGCCGACGTCGAGGAGGCCGAGGAACTGGTGGCGGTCCCCGCCCTGCAGCTGGACGTCGCCCTGGTGCACCAGCACCGCGCCGATGCGTCCGGCAACGCCGCATGGCTCGGCGAGGACCCGTTCATGGACGACCTGTTCGTACGTGCCGCCGACCGAGCGTTCGTCAGCTGTGAGCAGGTGGTGGACACCGAGCAGCTGTCATCGATCGCCGACCTTCCGCACCTGCGGATCTCGCGCATGGATGTCGCCGGCGTGGTCGAGGCGCCGCACGGGGCACACTTCACCGAGTGCCCGCCGGACTACGGGCGCGACGAGGCGTTCCAGAAGCGCTACGCCGCCACCGCGAAGTCCGACGAGGCCTGGGCCGAGTTCCGCACGGACTTCCTCGACCTCGACGAAGCGGGCTACCAGGCCAAGGTGCGCGAGCTGCAGGAGGCGACGTCATGAGCGACACCCCGACCACCGACGTGACCCGTGCCGACGTCTGCGCGGTTGCGATCGCCGAGGCGTTCCGTGGCGACGGCGAACGGCTCTGCAACCCGATCGGCAACCTGCCGCTCATCGGCGGGCGCCTGGCGCTCGCCACCTTCGAACCGCACCTGGCGCTGACCGACGGCTTCTACACGCTGGTCGATCCCCGGTCCCCCGATGACGTCCCTCCGATCGGACTGTCGGAGGGTGAGCGCCTGGCGAACCGCACCGTCGCGCACTGGAACCCGTATCGAGAGATGTTCGGTCTGCTCTGGCAGGGCAAGCGCCACGTCATGATGGGCGCGACCCAGATCGACCGGCACGGCAACCAGAACATCGCCGCCATCGGCGACTGGCACCAGCCCCGCCGTCAGCTGCTCGGGTTCCGGGGAGCCCCCGGCAACACCATCAACCACACGACCAGCTACTGGGTGCCCAACCACTCGCCGCGGGTCTTCGTCGAGTCCGTCGACGTCGTGTGCGGCATCGGCTACGACCGCGCTGCGGCACTCGGTCCCGTCGCGTCTCGTTTCCACGAGATCCGCCGGGTCGTGTCCAACCTGGGTGTGTTCGACTTCGTCGTGCCCGAGGGCGAGACCGTCGCCCGCATGCGGTTGGCCTCGGTGCACCCCGGAGTCACCGTCGACGAGGTCACCGAGGCGACGGGGTTCGAACTGATCGTCCCCGAGGTCGTCGCCGAGACCCGGCTCCCGGAGCCGGGCGAGCTCGAGCAGATCCATCGCCTCGACCCGAAGGGGCTGCGGCTGGCGGAGGTGCCGAACCCGTGATCGAGCAGGGTGGGACCGGTGGCGCAGGGCGACACGCAGCGCTGTCGACGCGGGCCTGTGAGCTGTTCGGTGTCGAACTGCCGATCGTGCAGACCGGCATGGGGTGGGTCTCGGGTGCACAGCTGACCGCGGCCACGTCGTCGGCCGGGGGTCTGGGAATCCTGGCCAGCGCCACGATGACGCTCGACGAGCTGCGTGACGCGATCGCCAAGGTGAAGGCCCGCACCGACAAGCCGTTCGGCGTGAACCTGCTGCCGAACCAGCCCGACGCCGCGGATCGTCTCGCCCTGATCATCGACCAGAAGGTCCCGGTGGCCAGCTTCGCAGCGGCGCCACGACCCGAGCAGGTCGCCCGGCTGGCCGATGCCGGGGTCGTCACGATCGTGACCGTCGGTGCGAAGCGTCACGCCGAGAAGGTCGCGGCGATGGGCGTCAGCGCGGTCATCGCACAGGGCGGCGAGGGTGGCGGGCACACCGGCACCGTCCCCACGTCGTTGCTGCTGCCGCAGGTCGCGGACGGCGTCGCGGGCAGCGACGTGGTCGTGCTCGGTGCCGGCGGCTTCTTCGACGGCCGTGGCCTGGTCGCCGCGCTCGCCTACGGCGCCGACGGCATCGCGATGGGGACGCGGTTCCTGCTGACAGCCGAGAGCCAGGTGCCCGACAACATCACCTCGATCTACCTGGACACGCCGCTGACCGGAACCGTCGTCACGACCGCGATCGACGGCGCTCCGCAGCGGGTGATCCGCACCGCGATGATCGACGCCCTCGAGAAGTCACCGGGGCTGCTGCGGTTCCCCAGGGCTGCGGGCAACGCGCTCAGCTTCGCCCGCTCGGCGGGGGTGTCGTTGCCCCAGCTGGTGCGCACCGGACTGCAGATGCGCAAGGACCAGGAGCTCAGCTGGGCCCAGATGGCGCTCGCTGCCAACGCGCCGATGATGACCAAGGCCTCCATCGTCGACGGCGACGCCGAGGTCGGGATCCTGCCGACCGGTCAGGTCGTCGGCGCGATCACCGATCTTCCGCCGGTCGCCGAGCTGTTGGACAGGATCATGGATGACGCCGATGAGGTGCTGGCCCGCTTGTCGGGGTAGTGCTCGGTCGGCAGGCTGGTGGCGCACCACGTGACCAGGTCGTCGAACGGCATCGCCCTGGCGAACAGCCAGCCCTGGGCCATCTCGCAGCCCATGCGTGCCAGCCGCTCGGCCTGGGCCGAGGTCTCGACGCCCTCGGCCACCGTGGTCAGCCCGAAGTTGCGTGCCAGGCCCACCACCGACGCGGTGATCGCCCGGGCCCGGCGGTCGTGTTCGAGCCGCTCGATGAAGGACCGGTCCATCTTCAGCAGGTTCGCCGGATAGGCACCGAGCTGGCGCAGCGACGAGTTGCCGGTCCCGAAGTCGTCGATGGCGATGCCGATGTCGAGCTCGCAGAGATCGTCGATGGTGGCGCGCACCGCGTCGTCGACGATGACATCCTCGGTGATCTCGAGTGTCAGCCGCGACGGCGCCAGACCTGAGTCCGCGAGCGCCGCGGCGACACGCTCGACCACCCTGCGATCTGCGAGCTCGCTGCTCGACAGGTTCACCGCGACCGGCGGCAGCTCGGGGCCGCACAGCTGCGGTGACCAGTTCGCGAAGTCAGCACACGCCCTCCGCAGCGACGCGGCACCGATGGAGCCCAGCAGGCCCGCATCGATCGCCTCGTCGAGGAAGTGGTCGGGTGTCAGCGTGCCGCGCTCCGGGTGGTTCCAGCGCAGCAGCGCCTCGAAGCTGACCACCCGACCCGTGCGCAGCCCGATCACCGGCTGGTAGTGCAACGTGAACTCGTGGTGCTCCAGGGCGCGTCGCAGCTCCGGGCCGAGGTCCAGGTCGGTCCCGCGCGAACGATCGTTCGCCGGTTGGTAGGTGGTGACGCACTCGCGGCCCAGCTCCTTGGAGCGGTACAGCGCCACGTCGGCCCGGCGCAGCAGCTCGAGCGGATCGTCGCCCGGTCGTGCGAGCACGACACCGACGCTGCACGACGACCGCACCCGGTGCCCCTCGAGTGCGATGGGCCGGCTGGTGTCCTCGACGATGCGGTTGCCGAGCTCCTCGGCGGCTGCGGGCGAGGCGAGGTCCTCGATGACCAGCACGAACTCGTCGCCGCCGAAGCGGGTGACGCACGGTCCGACCCGGTCCACCAGCCGCGCTGCGATGGCGCGCAGCAGCAGGTCGCCGGCCCGGTGTCCGAGGGAGTCGTTGACCGACTTCAGGC
Source organism: uncultured Microthrixaceae bacterium (assembly GCA_963714875.1). Taxonomy (GTDB): domain Bacteria; phylum Actinomycetota; class Acidimicrobiia; order Acidimicrobiales; family Microtrichaceae; genus JBAOHV01. Next base: position 40,212 of record CAVQQI010000007.1, read on the forward strand.
GGTCGACGTCGACGAAGACGACCGCGCACATCGTGCCGCGCTCGGCTGCACCTGTGACTGCGGCGGCGATCCGCTCGTCGAGCCCGTAGCGGTTGGGCAGCTCGGTGAGTGCGTCGTGGGTCGCCTGCTGTTCGAGTTCGTCGACCGTCTCGCGCAGCGCGCTCGACAGCGCACGGTTGTCGGACAGGGTCAGGGACTGGCGAACGAGCACCGCAGAGACGGTCAGTGTGAGCAGGGCGGTCGCGGTCGGGTCGAAGCGACCGCGTTGGGCTGCGTCGAGCAGCATCGCGACGCTGGCCACCGCCACGGACAGGATCGGGCTGACCCCCAGGGCTCGGGCGATCCGGGTGTGCGAGATCGTGAAGGGCAGCTCCGGGCCGCCGTGCAGCATCCGCCACACGACCGCGCACAGCACGGCGAAGCCGAGCACGAACGTCAGGTCGCCGACGAGCGCGAGTCCTGACAGCCCGGGGTGGGCATGGTCCATCAGGTGCAGTCCGGTGCCGACCGCCAGCGCGGCGAACCCGATGGCGCCCAGCGCTGCTGCACCGGCGCGCTCGTGCTCCGTGCGGTGCCGCACGGTCAGCACGACGGTGCCGCGCAGCACCATCAGGACCACTGCCACGACCGCCACGCTGACCAGGCCATCGATCCGATCGCCGGTGCGTTCCAGCAGCGGTCGTCCGGCGAGGAACCACAACACCACCGCGAAGGACAGGCTGGCGATGGTCGTGTCGACCAGCAGTCGGGTCCTGCGGCGAGCTGGGCCCATGTCCGGGTGCGAGAACGTGGCGATGGCAGCGGCGACGGTGGCCGCGGCGTACAACGGCCTGCTCACGACGTCGTCGAACGCGCCGAACGAGTCGAGCCAGCGCAGCATCGTCGCGACCGCGGCGATCCCCATGGCCGCGGTCATCGGCACGACGTACCGACGTGGGCCGATCCCTCGGCGCGCCAGCACCGTGCCGCTGGTGGTGACACACGCCGCCGCGAGGAACACCAGCACGGCGCTGATCTGCTCCGGTTCGATCGGGTCGATCGCGAGCGTCATCGCGCGATCTCCGTGCGGGTGGCAGCGACGGCGCAGGCCTCGGGCGTCGCCCGACGCCACCGGAGGAACTCGTCGGGGGCCATCGCCTCGCCGAACAGCCGGCCGCGCGCGCTGGTCACACCCAGCTCGTGCAGGTAGGTCGCCTGGAACTCCTCCTCGATGCCGTCGGCGGACAGCTCGAGACCCAGGTCGGCGGCCAGACCCGCGACCGCGGTCACGATGATCGTGTCGTTGCGCCGACGGCCGAGGCCGTGCACGAACGAGCTGTCGATCCGGATCGAGCTGGCGGGGTAGTGGCTCAGCCGCAGCAGGGAGCTGGGGCCCGTGCCGAAGGCCTCGACGGTGACGTGCACGCCCAGCTGCCGCAGCCCGGCGATGACCTCCAACGCGGCGTCGTCGACCACGGTCTCCTCGGTGACGTCGATCCGCAGTCCGGGCGCACCCGAGGAGGACCGGGCGACGCAGTCGATGATGGCCTCGGTGAGCGCAGGGTGCACCAGCTCCTCACAGCTCAGGCTGGTGCCCACCCACAGTGGCTGGTCGAGTCCCTCGGAGACCGAACCAGGACCGGGCCGCAGCGCCACCGCGATCTCCTCGAACAGGACGCCGGCGATCATCGGCAGCAGTCCGCCCTCGACCGCGATCGGCCCGATCGTGTCCGGTCCCAGCAGGCCGTGCTCCTCGGAACGCCAGTAGGCGCCCACGGTCGTGCCGACGACCCGCCTGGTCGCCAGGTCCACCACGGGCTGGTGGCGCACCTCCAGCTCGCCGCGTTCGTCGGCGTGCTGCAGTCCCTGTCGGAGACGGCGCTCGTGCTCGGCCCGCTGGGCCAGCCACGGGCTGTAGGGCACCCAACGGCCCCGTCCCAGTTCCTTGGCCCGGTACAGCGCCAGGTCCGCCCGGCGGATCAGCTCGGCAGCGGCGTTGTTCCCCGGCTCGGGGTCGGGTGCGTCGCCGACCAGCGTGGCGACCCCGATGCTGACGCTGGCGTCCAGCTCGTGGTCCTCGACCTCGACCGGTGTCGCGAAGGTGTGGGTCAGAGCGCCCGCGAGACGCTCGGCGGTGGTGCCATCCGCGTTGTCGAGGACGGCCACGAACTCGTCGCCGCCGACCCGGTAGGCGTGTGGGCCGAGCACGTCGGCGACCCGCTGCGCAGCAGCGACCAGCATCCCGTCGCCGACGCCGTGCCCGAGCGCGTCGTTGAAGCGCTTGAAGTGGTCCACGTCGACGAACGCCAGCGAGATCGGCGTGCGCTCGTCGACCGCGGTCCTGTCGCGAACGGCGAGCAGGGTGTGCAGGCGTTCCTCGAACGCGAGGCGGTTGCCGAGTCCGGTCAGACGGTCGGTCCGGGCCTCGTGGTACAGCAGGTCGGCGGACTCCCGCAATGACCGCCCGAGTCGACGTTGCTCCGCTCCCAGCTGCACCAGGCGGACCAGTGCCAGTCCCACGGCGCTCGTCCCGACGATCAGCGACGGCACCGGGGTGCTGTCGACGTTCTCGTGCACGGTGATGGCCATCAGGGTGACGACGGTGGCCACCTCGGGCGGGGCCAGCCAACGATGGCCCCGGTCGCTGCCACGCCGCCGATGGACGCGAGCCGGCCCTCCGAGGCGGAGCGCTGCAGCGGCGCTGAGCGAGAACCCGCAGATGAACACCGCGTCGGCAACGCGCGACGTGGTCGGGTAGCCGGTGCCGGGTGCTGCGTAGAGCAGCAGGCCGACGCTCGAGCACATCAACGCGCCGGCAGCGAGGCCGACCTCGCCGCTGCGATCAGGACGGCAGCGGGCCACCGCGGACGCAGCCACCAGCAACGTGGCCAGCACGATCGCCTCGAAGACGTCGACCGTCGGCAGCCCCGGCAGGGTCCGACCGTCCGCCAGGGTGTCGACCGGGGTCACCCACACGAGGGTCATGGTCGCGAGTCCGAGGATCGCTGAATCGACCAGCCGGATGCGTCCCGAACGTGACGGGGATGCCGGCAGGGCGGCGATGCCGCCCGCAGCGGTCACCAGGGCGAGTGCGTAGAGGACGTCGACCGCCGTCTGGGTCTCGGTGGTGCCGGTCGTGAGCATGCTGGTCGACCACACCACCGTGCCGAGGGTGCCGAACAGCGCCGCGAGGCCCAGTGCTCCCCATGCGACGCGCCGTCGACCCTGCTGGCGGGCGGCGGCACGGAGCAACAACACGGTGCCGACGGCCTGGACCACGGCGTTCGCGGCGGTCTGCACCAGTTCGGTCGATGTCGGTGCGAACTCGATGCCCAGCAGCGGCAGCCCGAGCGTCCACGCCAGTGACGCCGCCACGACAGCGCCGATGGCGAGCGCGATCATCCCCGGGCGGGGTCGCAGGTCTGACTCGGCGACGGACACTGTTCCCCATCGGCGGTCACGCCCGGCTCCTGAACGATTCAGCACGTGCCCGCGTCGGTCGTGGAGGGCCGGGAGTGCGCTGCCTGCAACGGATCTGACGGCCCGTCAGATCTCGCGGCAGACTGAGCAGATGTTGCCGACCGTGAGGGGAGCAGTGCTGTGGACCTGACCTGGAGCGACTCCGAGGAGGCCTTCCGGGCCGAGGCGCGGGGGTGGCTCGAGTCGCACGTGCCGACGCCCGCTCTGCCCTCGGGCGACACCGCAGCGGGGTTCGCCGCGCACCTGGAATGGGAACGGGCGCTGCACGCGGACCGTTGGGCGGTCGTGTCCTGGCCAGAGGCCTACGGCGGGCGTGCCGCGTCGGTGTGGGAATGGCTGATCTTCGAAGAGGAGTACTACCGGGTCGGCGGACCCCAGCGGGTGACGCAGAACGGCATCTTCCTGCTCGCACCCACCATCTTCGAGTTCGGCACCCCGGCGCAGCAGGACCACTACCTGCCCCGCATGTCGGCTGCCGAGGACCTGTGGTGCCAGGGATGGTCCGAGCCCAACGCCGGCTCCGATCTGGCCAGCGTGCGCTCCAAGGCGACACGCGACGACGCCGCAGGCGGATGGCTGCTGTCGGGCCAGAAGACCTGGACGACCCGAGGGGCGTTCTGCAACTACCTGTTCGGGCTGTTCCGCACCGACCCGGCGTCGGAGCGGCACAAGGGCCTGACCTACTTCATGGTGCCGCTCGATGCGGACGGTGTGACGGTGCGCGGCTTCGGCCGGCTCGACGGCGACGAGGGCTTCGCCGAGGTGTTCTTCGACGACGTGTTCATCCCCGATGACGACGCCACGACCGCCACGATGCTGCACGGCGGCATCCTCGGCGAGGTCGACCAGGGATGGGGCGTGGCCATGGCGACCACATCGTCCGAGCGGGGTCTCACGTTGCGGTCCCCGGGGCGGTTCCAGGCGACCGCACAGCGGCTGGTCGCACTGGCGGCCGAGCGGTCCCGCAGCGGTGGGCTCAGCGAGGTGATGGCCGACGCGGTGGTCGATGCCTGGATCGACGCCGAGGCGTACTCGCTGTTCACACTGGGCGACGTGACCGACATCGTCGACGGACGATCGGGCGGTGCGCGTTCGTCGTACAACAAGATCTTCTGGTCCGAGCTGGACGTGCGGCTCCACGAGGTCGCCCTCGACCTGCTGGGTCCCGACGCCGAGTTGGACGGCCCCTGGATGAAGGGCTTCCAGTTCGCCCTGTCGGGTCCGATCTACGCCGGCACCAACGAGATCCAACGCAACATCGTCGCCGAGCGCGTGCTCGGGCTGCCGCGCAAGTGAGCGCGCGAGCAGATGCGCACATGCCGACACGACCGACTGCCCGAGTGAACGCCCGAAGCGGAGGGACGCAGCTGTGAGATTCGCGTTGACCGACGAACAGATCGAGTTCCGCGACGCGGTGCGTGGACTGCTGGCCGACACCTGTGGACCCGACGACGTGCGGTCGGCGTGGGCCGACCCGGTCGCCGCGGGTGGCGGTCCCGGCGGCGGCAACGGCCGGGTGCCCGCTGCATGGTCGGCCCTGGGCCAGATGGGGGTGCTGGGCATCTGCGTGCCCGAGGCGCACGGCGGTCTGGGGATGACCGACGAGGACCTGGTCCCGCTGCTGGTCGAGGCCGGTCGAGCGGGTCTGCCCGACCCGGTGTCATCGACCGCCGGCGTGGCGGCAGCGCTGTTGCGCGACCATGCGGCGGCCGGCGTCGCTGCGGAGTGGCTGCCGCGGATCGCAGCCGGTGAGGTCGCGGTCGGAGTGGGCTTCGGCCCCGGCGCCGACGGCGGGGGCGCGCCCACGGTGGCTGCGGCGTCGTCGGTCGACGTGTTCATGCTGTTCGACCGTGGCGAGGTGCACCTGGTGGAGCCGTCGCACGTGCAGCTGCGGCCGCTCGACTCGGTCGACGGGGCACGCCATCTGGCCTCGGTCGACTGGACGCCCGACACCGCCACCCTGGTCGTCGGTTCGGGCGGCGCGGCCACCGACGCCGGGTTCGTCGCGACGAACGCCGCGTTCGACCGCGCAGCGCTCGGACTGGCGGCGATGCTCGTCGGCCTGGGGCAGCGCATGCTGGACATGACGGTGGCCTATGCATCCGAACGTCAGCAGTTCGGTGTGCCGATCGGCAGCTTCCAAGCGGTCAAGCACCACCTGGCCGACGCGTCGCTCGACGTCGAGTTCGCACTCCCGCTGGTGCTGCGGGCTGCCAACTCGCTGGCATCGGACGACCCCGAGGCGTCGGTGCACGTGTCGATGGCCAAGGCGAAGGCGTCCGAGGCCGCCAAGCACGCAGCGGCAGCGTCGCTGCAGGTGCACGGCGCCATCGGCTACACCGTCGAGTGCGACCTGCACCTCTACATGAAGCGTGCCTGGTCGCTCGCGGTGCGCTGCGGCGACGCCGAGTTCCACCGCCGGCGGATCCGGCCCAGCCTCATCGGCTGATCGTCGGGCCCCGTGCGTGCGTTGGTCCAACGAGTGCATCGGGCGGCGGTGCGCGTCGATGGTGAGGTCGTCGGCGAGATCGGTGAGGGGCTCTGCGTGCTGGTCGGGGTGACACACGACGACGACGTGTCGATCGCCCGGCGAATGGCCGACAAGCTCTGGAACCTGCGGGTCTTCGACGACGAGGAGCACCAGATGGGCTGCTCGGTCGCGGACGGCTCGGGGCAGGTGCTGGTGGTGAGCCAGTTCACCCTCTACGGCGACACCCGCAAGGGTCGGCGTCCGTCGTGGACCGCTGCAGCGCGTCCGGAACAGGCCGAACCGCTGGTCGACGAGGTGGTGTCGGCGCTCCGCTCACTGGGCGCGATGGTGCAGACGGGCCGTTTCGGGGCCGACATGGCGTTGGAGCTGGTCAACGACGGGCCCGTCACCGTCATGGTCGAGATGTGAACGCTGTTTGACGCGGCGGCCGGCGCTGGAGAGCATGAGGGCATGCGCGCACTGGTCATCCACGAGAGTCTCACCGGCAACACGCGTGAGGCCGCCGAACGCATCGTCGACGAACTGCGACGCGAGGGGTGGGAAGCGACCGAGTGCAGCTCGGCCGAGGTCGACCTGCCGGCCCTGCAGGCAGCTGATGTGCTGGTGGTCGGCAGCTGGGTCGACGGGCTGTTCTTCTTCGGTCAGCGGCCGGGCGGCGCTGGCAAGCTGGCGAAGCTGCCGCTGCTGGGCAACAAGCCCACCTACGTCTACGTCACCTTCGCCCTGGACCCTGGCAAGACGCTCGCCAAGCTGACCGCAGTGATCGAGGAACGAGACGGCGATGTGGTCGGTGGCATGACGATCCGCCGCAATGCACTCGCCGAGGGCAGCGTGGAGTTCGCCCGGCGTGTGGTCGACGCTGCCCGCGACGACGTCGTCAGCACCTGATCCGCCCGTCCGGCGCTCCCCGGACGGCCTGCTGCGCCCGCTGGTCCAGCGCTCAGCCGGCTCGACGGTGTGCGTCCTCTGCTCCATCGGTGTCACTGCGCACCGCGCCGCCCGGCCGGTCACAGACCCACTGCGACCAGCGCCCGTTGACGAGTGCACGGAACGGGTGGCGACCGGTCGGATCGCGCCGGTAGTCCCGGCCGAGCTGGTCCGAGAACCGTTCGACCGGCATGTCGTCGTCAGTTGCCTGCTGCACGCTGTTCCCTCACCCTGAACCCTGCTCGGAAAGGTAGTGCCTGGGGCTGCGCCCCGGCGACGTGACCCGGTGCGAGACTGCGCCGATGGCACCCGGCGACGACTCCGGCGCAGCACCTGACGCGACGCCTGCGGGGGTGTCGCCGCACTGGCGGCGCTGGCGGGCGAGCTCGCGGCCGCGGCGGACTCCCTGGCGGGGCGGCCGTTCGTGGTCGGGATCGTCGGGTCGGTCGCGGTCGGGAAGACGACGTTCGCCCGGCACCTGGCCGAGCTGATGGCGGTCGCGCGGGGTCGCTCGGTCGAGGTGGTGTCGACCGACGCGTTCCTGCTGCCCAACTCGGTGCTGGAACCGTTGGGCGGCGCCATGATCAAGGGGACGCCGCAGAGCTACGACTGGGCTGCGCTGGACGGCTTCCTGCGTGGAGCGGCCGACGGGGCGGCGGAGCTGCGCCTGCCGGTCTACTCACACGAGATCTTCGACGTGGTGCCCGGCGAGGAGCAGGTGCTGACGACGCCCGAGGTGTTGGTGGTGGAGGGGCTGAACCTGCTGCAGCGGCCGCCGGAGGCACCGCTCGACGTCTCGACGCACCTGGACCGGTCGATCTACCTGCACGCGCCGGCGCCGGTGATCGAGGAGTGGTTCGTCGAGCGGTTCATGGCGCTCACCCGCCACGCTGCCGCGACACCCGGCGACTTCTACTCGGTCTTCGCGGAGATGGACGAGGACGAGGTGGAGGCGGTCGCCGTGTGGACCTGGAGCGAGATCAACGCCCCCAACCTGCGGCTGCACATCGAGCCCACACGACTGCGCGCCGACCTGGTGGTCCACCACGGCGCCGACCACTCGATCGAGCGCATCGAACGCCAGCACTGAGCGGATCAGGCGGCGACCGCATTCGTTGCGCCGGTCCGGTCACGGCGAAGATGTGGCGTGCATCCGGTCCACGTCACCCCTCACCCCTCGCCACTGCCCGACGACCAGCGACAGCAGATCCTGGACGCACCGGTGTTCGGTGAGGCCTTCACCGACCACATGGTGGTCATGGCATGGCGTGACGGTGCGTGGGGGCCACTCCGGGTGCAGCCGTTCGGGCCGCTCGCACTCAGCCCTGCGACCCTGGCGTTGCACTACGGCCAATCGATCTTCGAAGCGCTCAAGGCCTATGCGCTGGCCGACGGGTCGGTCGGGCTGTTCCGTGTCGACCGCAACGCGCAGCGAATGGACGCGACGGCTCGTCGGATCGCCATGCCCCGGTTGCCCGACGGGGTCTTCCGGCAGGCGTGCGAGCTGCTGGTCGACGCGGATCGCGACTGGGTGCCGACTGCGGACGGCTCGGCGTTGTACGTGCGGCCGTTCATGTTCGGCTCCGAGGCCCACCTGTCGGTCCGGCCCGCCACCGAGTACCTGTTCGTCGTGATCGGGTCGCCGGTGGCGTCGTACTTCGGCCCGCAGCTCGGTGCGATCACCGTCGCGGTCGAGCGGGCCGACGTGCGTGCCGCCCCGGGTGGCACCGGGGATGCCAAGTTCGCCGGCAACTACGCGGCGGGGTTCGCCGCGCACGGCCGCGCGGGTGCTGCGGGGTACGACCAGGTGCTGTGGCTCGACGCGGCGGAGCATCGCTGGGTCGAGGAGCTGAACGCCATGAACGTGGTGTTCGTGTGGCGCCGCGAGGGTCGCACCGTGGTGACCACGCCACCGCTGACCGGCACGATCCTGCCGGGCGTCACCCGTGAGTCCCTGCTGGCGCTCATCGGCGATGCCATCGACGCGGGCGACGGGGCGGACCCGGGCATCGACGCGGTCACCGTCGAGCCGACCTCGATCGACCAGATCCGGGCCGGCGTCGCCGATGGCTCGCTGCGCGAGATGTTCGCGTGCGGAACCGCAGCGGTCATCGCCCCGATCGGGCACCTGGTCGACGGCGCGGACCGGTGGACCCTCGGCGACGGTCAGCCGGGTGCGGTGACCATGGAGCTGCGGCGGCGGCTGTTGGACGTGCAGTACGGCCGCGGCGAGGACCGCCACGGGTGGGTGACCACGGTGCCCAGCCCGGCGGCGACCTGAGGTCAGCTCCGGGTGGAGCGCAGCACCGTGCCGTAGCCGTCGTCACGGCCGAACCCCGCAGCACGTCCCGAGGTGTCCCACGCCACACGACCGTTGACCAGCACGGTGCGCACCACGCCGTCGCCACGGTTGACCAGTCGGTGCACCGAGTCGATGCCCGGCATCGGTGCCTCCTCGACGAGATCCAGTCGTTCGTCGAGCGCCTCGGGGTCGATCACGACGACATCGGCGCGGGCGCCGACCGTCAGCCGGCCGGCGTCGATCCCCAGGTACTCGGCCAGCTCGCCGGTGACCCGGTGCACCGCCCGGCCCAGCGACATGACCGGTCGGCCCTCGGCTCCCCGGCTGCGCACCAGCCGCAGCAGGTGCAGCGGGAAGTTGTAGAACGCCATGTTGCGCAGGTGCGCCCCGGCGTCGGAGAAGCCGATCTGTGCCTGGGGGTGCGACACGATCCACGCGACCGAGTCCGGCCGGGTGTTGCCGACCGTGGTGGTCCAGCGCAGGTCGTTGCCGTGCTCGGCCGCCAGGTCCAGGAACGTCTCGACCCGATCCGCGTGGCGTGCCCGGGCCACCTCGGCGAAGGTCAGCCCGACGACCGAGGTGTCGGGACAGTCGACGATGCGGGCCTCGGCCAGGTCGCGGTGGTAGGCGCGGCCCTTGATCTTGTTGGTCCACTGCCGGCGGAAGCGGCGGCGGTACTCGGGGTCGGCCAGCAGCTCGGAGCGGGCGCGGCCGGCCAGGTGCAAGGCCTCGGTGCCGGCGCCGAACTCCTCGATGATGGGGTTCTCCAAGCCCGTCGGTCCACAGCCGGAACGGCTGGGGCAGCGACTGCAGGCGCACGTCGGCCCGCAGCCAGCGTCGGGCGCCGGCGGCGAGGGTGCCGAACAGCTTGTAGGTGCCCGGTGCGGCCTTGACGTCCATCATCGAGATGATCGTGGTGCGCAAGGGCTTGCGTCCGATGCCGCTGGCGATCGCGGCGAACAGCGCCAGGTTCCAACGAGCCGAGATGTCGGGCACGCCCTTCGAGCACCGCGTCGCGCCGACGCAGCACCCGGGCCAGGAAGCGGTACTCCTTCCAGGTCGCGAACACCGACGGGGTCGGCAGGCTGCGGAACCGGTCGCCGTCCATCTTGTCCCACGGCAGCGTGTTGATCGACAGCCCCAGGTAGCCGACGTCGAGCGCCTCCTCGAGCATGCCGGCCATGCGGTCGAGCTCGGCCGGCGTCGGCTCGGTCGTGTCCGACAGCGAGCGCTCCAGCCCCATGACGTGGGCGCGCACCGCGGAGTGCCCCAGGAACGAGCAGACGTTGGGGCCGAGCGGCAGACGATCCAGGTGGTCCAGGTAGCCCTTGGGCGAGTCCCAGTCCTGGATCCGCTCCAGCAGCGGCAGCACCTCGGTGCGGGGCACGCCCTCGACGCGACAGAACATGTCGGCGAGGTCCTCGGGGCCGCCGACGGCGAAGGACAGACCGCACGAGCCGACCAGCACCGTGGTGACGCCGTGTCGCACCGACTCGCCGAGCGCCGGGTCGAGCTCGAGCTCGGCGTCGTAGTGGGTGTGCAGGTCGACGAAGCCCGGTGTGACCCAGCAGCCCGCCGCGTCGATGACCTCGGCACCGTCGGGCACGTCCAGATCGGCCTCGATGGCGCGCACGACGCCGTCGTCGACCAGCACGTCCGCACGGCGCCCCTCGGCACCCGTGCCGTCGATGACGAGCCCGCCCCTGATGAGTGTCGCCATGTCGGCATCCTTCGTCGCTGGACCGTCCGGTCGCTGCCGGTCGGGTCGTCGGTGACGCCCATTCTGCCGCGCCCGCGCCAGCACCTGCCCGGTAGGGTGGTCCGCCCTCGACCTGCTGGAGTCACGTGAGCGACCGCACCGTCCCGACCGGGGTCCCGACCGAGCCGTGGCACGCTCGAAGTGCCGCTGCGGTGTGCGAGTCGTTGGACGTCGACCCCGCCCGGGGTCTGGACGACCCGGCGGTCCAGCGGCGCCGGTCCGAGCACGGTGCCAACGAGCTGGCACGGGGAGAGCAGCAGCCGGCGTGGAAGGCGTTCCTCGCCCAGTACCGGGACTTCATGCAGCTGCTGCTGCTGGGAGCGGCGGCGATCAGCATCGTCATCGACCAGACCTCGACCGCGGTGCTGCTGTTGGTGCTGACGGTGGCCAACGCAGCGATGGGGTACTCCCAGGAGTCCAAGGCCGAGGCGGCGGTCGCGGCGCTCGCCGACATGATGCAGGTGCTGGCCCGCGTGCGGCGCGACGGCCGGGTCGTCGAGATCGACGCCCGCGAGCTGGTCCCGGGCGACGTGGTCCTGCTCGAGGCCGGTGACCTGGTGCCCGCCGATGGCCGGGTCCTGACCTCGGCGACGCTCGAGATCGAGGAGTCCGCGCTGACCGGCGAGAGCCAACCGGTGGGGAAGGATCCTTCTCCGATCAGCCCGCCGGTCGGGGCCGACGCCGTCGCGGCAGACGAGGTGCCGCTCGGTGACCGCCTGTGCATGGCGTACATGAACACCCAGGTCACCCGCGGCACGGGGTCGATCGTGGTGACCGAGACCGGCATGGCGACCCAGATGGGGCGCATCGCCGGCATGCTCACCGACGTCACCGCCGAGCTGTCGCCGCTGCAGCGGCAGATGAACCAACTGGCCAAGGTGTTCGCCTACCTGGCGGGCGCCACCATCTTCTTGATGGTGGTGGCGGGTCGCGCCCGCGGCATGAACCGCGACGATCTGTTCCTGCTGGCCATCACCGTGGCGATCGGGGCGATCCCCACGGGTCTGCAGACGGTGGTCACCACGCTGTTGTCCATCGGCACGCGTGACCTGGCGGCGCACCACGCCGTGGTGAAGGACCTGACGTCGGCCGAGACGCTGGGGTCGACCTCGGCGATCTGCTCGGACAAGACCGGCACGCTGACCCTGAACCAGATGACGGTGCGTCGCATCGCGGCGGCCGGCGTGGTGTCGACCGTCGAGGGGCAGGGCTACCAGCCGATCGGGGCGATCACCCATCCGGGCGGCCGACCGCCCGCGGACCTGGAGCTGATGCTGACCGGCACGGCGCTGTGCAGCGACGCAACGGTTCGCGACGGCGACCTGATCGGTGACCCGACCGAGGGTGCCGTGGTGACGGTGGCCACCAAGGGCGGCGTGGACGTGCTGGCCACCCGGGCGGAGCATCCCCGCGTCGGCGAGGTGCCGTTCGACTCGTCCTACAAGTTCATGGCCACGTTCCATGACTGGGTGGACGACCGGGGAACGCCGGTGGTGCGCTGCTTCGTCAAGGGTGCGCCCGACGTGGTGCTGGGCCGCTGCGCCACGGTGGTCGGCCCCGGCGGCGACGTCGTCGGCGCCGCCGAGGGGACCGAGGGCGTCGAGCTGGTCAACCGGGTGTTCGGCGAGGCCGGCCTGCGGGTGCTGGCGGTGGCCACGCGTGACCTGGATCCGTCGTCGTTCGACCCCGCCGGCGACCTGATCGAACAGGTCGCCGATCTGCAGCTGCTCGGCCTGTACGGGATCGTCGACCCGCCCCGGCCCGAGGCACGTGAGGCGATCGCCGTGGCGAAGGAGGCCGGCATCCGTGTGCGGATGATCACCGGGGACCACGCGGTCACCGCCAAGGCGATCGCCGGCGAGCTGGGCATCGAGGGCGAGGCCGTCACCGGCGCCGACCTGGACCACATGGACGACGAGGAGCTGGCGTCGCGGGTGGACCGGATCGGGGTGTTCGGTCGGGTGGCGCCCGAGCACAAGGTGCGCCTGGTCACGACGTTGCGCGACAAGGGCCAGGTGGTCGCGATGACCGGCGACGGTGTCAACGACGCACCGGCGCTCAAGACCGCGGACATCGGCGTCGCGATGGGCATCACCGGCACCGAGGTGTCCAAGCAGGCCGCTCGCATGGTGCTGACCGACGACAACTTCGCCACCATCGTGGAGTCGGTCGGCATCGGCCGGTCGATCTACGACAACCTGATGAAGTACGTCCGGTTCCAGACGGCGTCGCTGGCCAGCTTCGTGACGGTCTTCGTCGGCGCGACGCTGCTCGACATCGCCGACGGGGCGCCGCTGAACCCGATCCAGATCCTGTGGGTGAACTTCGTGGTCACCACGGTCCTGGCCATCGCGCTCGGTTTCGACACCCCGCCACCGGACCTGATGCGGCGCTCCCCGCGGGACCCGTCCCGAGCGGTGCTCGACCGTCTCCGGATCATCCGTCTGGGACTGCAGGGTGTGATGATCGGTGTGGTCACCCTGCTGGCCGTCGGCCTGTCGCCCGACAACGCCGTGATCGGCCAGGCGTCCATCGCCGGCACGATGGCGCTGGTGACCATGTCGCTCGGCACCGTCGTCGCGGCGATCGTGAACCGCGACGAGATCGGTTCGTTCTTCACGTCCCACCCGTTCGCCAACCCGCGCTTCAACCGCTCGGTGCTGGTGGCGATCGCCGCGACCCTGCTCGCCACCGAGCTGGGGTTCCTGCAGAACTGGATGCTCACCGTCCCGCTGACAGCGAAGCAGTGGATGTGGGCCGTGCTCGGCGCGCTGGTCGTGTTCGGTGTGGACGAGCTGCGCAAGGTCATCGAACGGCGCATGGACACGACAGGAGCAACATGATCGAACCACTGGAACGCAGCAGCGGGGCCGTGCTCGGCTTCGCCGTGTCGGGCGATGTGACGCGCGACGACTACGACGTGCTCACCCCTGCGGTGCAGTCCGCGGTGACCGAGTTCGGCGAGGTCCAGGTGCTGCTGGACCTCACCGGCTTCGGCCACGAGAAGGTGGACGCCTGGGGCGCGGATCTGCACTTCGGTCACGAGTTCCGCCACAAGATCGCCAGGTTGGCGATCGTCGGCGACCACCGCTGGGAGCAGTACCTGGCGAAGCTGAGCTCGCCGCTGTACGCCCGGGACTCCGCGTTCTTCGCCGACGTCGACGATGCCTGGGCGTGGCTCCAGAGCTGAGCGCCGGAGGTGGCGTGATGCAACCCTTCGGTGATCGGGACCTGACGACAGCGGCGTTCGCGGAGCACGTGAACCGCGGCAAGGTGACGGCGTACGCCGAGCTGGGGCTCGACATCGTCATGGGCGAGCGGACCGGATCGTGGTTCCACGATGCATTCGACCCGGACCGGCGGTGGATGAACTGCCACTGCAACGGTGGCGTGTTCAACCTGGGTCACCGCAACACCAGGGTGGTCGGCGCGGTGAGGGGGGCGCTCGACCACGTCGACGTCGGCAACCACCACCTCGTGTCGGGTTGGCGGGCCGAGCTCGCCACCAGGCTCTCCGCCACCACCGACGATCGGCTGCCGGGGGTGGTGTTCGGGGTCGGTGGCGGCGAGGCCGTCGACCTGGCGCTGAAGGTGGCCCGGGCGCACACCGGCCGGCAGGGCATCGTGTCCGCCAAGGGCGGCTACCACGGCCACACCGGTCTGGCGATGGCAGCGGGTGACCCGGAGTACCGGGACCCGTTCGGACCCAACCAACCGGGCTTCGTCCAGGTGCCCTTCGGTGACCTCGACGCGCTCGCCGCGGCGGTCGGCGACGAGACCGCAGCGGTCATCCTCGAGCCGATCCCCGCCACGCTCGGCATGCCGATCCCGCCGCCCGGCTACCTGCGTGAGGTGTCGGCCCGGTGCCGCGATGCCGGCTGCGTGTTGGTGCTCGACGAGGTGCAGACGGGTCTCGGGCGCACGGGCACCCGCTGGTTCCACACCCAGGAGGACGTCGAGCCCGACATCGTGGTGACGGGCAAGGGCCTGTCGGGCGGCGTCTACCCGATCACCGCCACGATGATGACTGCAGAGCTGCACGCCTTCTTCGATGACCACCCGTTCGTGCACATCTCCACCTTCGGGGGTGCCGAGCTGGGGTGCGTCGCCGCGCTGGAGGTGCTCGACATCATCGAGGAGCCGGGCTTCCTCGAGCGTGTCGAGGTGGTGGGGGCGCGGATCGAATCCGGACTCTCACCGTTGGACCTCGAGGTACGGCGCAGGGGCCTGTTCATGGGGCTCCGGTTCGACGACCCCGCCGGCGGTCTGGTGGCCGCGCAGCGCATGATCGGCGCGGGGGTGTTCGCGATCTTCGCCAACAACGACCCGTCGGTGCTGCAGTTCCTGCCGCCGCTGACCATCTCCGACGACGAGGTCGACTGGTTGATCGCCACCACCGTTGCCGCTCTCTCGGCGTGACCGTTCCGCCGCTGCCCGCGCTGACCGACGACGAACTGGCGGCGCTCGAGGGCGACGTCGGCGCAGCACTGGCCAGCGGGTCCGATGACGGCCTCCGACGACTGGGGCACGGTGAGATCACCTTGGTGCTGGGCTGGCCGTCGGATGCACCCCGGATCGCCTGCAAGCGGCTGCCGGTCTTTCCCGATGAACGAGCCGCCGCGGAGTGGGGTGCGCTGATCGCCGAGTACGTCGACGAACTGGAACGTCGCGGCGTACAGGTGGTGCCGTGGCAGTGGCGCACGACCGTGGCCGCCGGTGGCGGGGTCTCCGGATGGGTGCTGCAACCGGTGCTGGAGGTCGACCAGTTGGCGACGAACCGCCTGGCACGTTCGCCCGGTTCGGCCGACGCCGTGATCGGGCAGATCCTGGACCTGGTGCACCGCGTGGTGGACGACCGGGTGGGCCTGGACGCGCAGCTGTCGAACTGGGCGGTGGACGGCGACGCACTGTGGTACTTCGACATCACCACGCCGCTGCTCGCGGCGGCGTCGGGGCGCACGCGCATGGACCTGCGGGTGCTGACCGCGACGCTCCCGGCTGCGCTGCGACCGGTCGTGCGTCGGTTCGTCGCGCCGGGGATCGTCGGCGCCTACCACCGGCCCCGCGACGTGGCGGTCGATCTGGCCGGCAACCTGCTCAAGGAGCGGATGGGCGACCTGCTGCCCGAGGTGGTGGGTGCGGTGAACGAACGGGTCGACCCACCGGTCGAGGTGGCGGAGGTGCGGCGCTGGTACCGCTCCGACGCCCGCATGTGGGAGCTGATGCTGCGGCTCCGGCGTGCGGACCGGTGGTGGCAGCTGCGGGTCCGCCGTCGGACCTACCCGTTCCTGTTGCCCGACGCGACCGACCGCTGAGACGCCGTCGCGTCACGGAGCATGTCGGCGAACCTGCCGCCGGTCAGGCACAGCGTTCGCTCGGTGCGGCCCGAGATGTGCCAGCGGTCGTCGACCCGCCGGTAGGTGTCCTCGTAGATGGCGGAGACGTCGAAGATCTCCGACCGGCCTTCCCAGTCCACGCCGTTGCGGTTGAACACGTGCACCCGGCCCACGGCGGTGTCGGGCCCGGTGAAGCGGATCTCGTGGGTGGCGGTGGTGTGCAGGCAGAACGTGAAGACCGCCATGGCGTCCGGCATCCACGCCGCGACCTCGGCGGCGGTTCCGGCGATGCCGCCCGCGGCGGTGTAGTCGACGTGTGCGTCCGGGGTGAACAGCGCCTCCCACCGCGCCCAGTCGCGGTCGTCGACCGCGTAGGCGTACGCCGTCGCCAGGTCCTGGATCGCCAGGTGATCCGCCACACGGTCGGGCGTGAGCACCTGCCCGTCGGTGGCGCCGGGAGCGGTGGCGTCGTCGGGTCCGGTCGTGCTGCTCATCGCGTCCACTCCTCGATCGCTGCGATCGTGTCGAAGTCCTGCACAGCGGTGACGGTGCGCAGGATGTTGGCCTCGGTGATGGGCTGGCCGTAGTTCTCGGGCGGACAGATGAGCCAGCCGATCACCAGACCCCACAGCGCAGCGACGCGGCACTGCTCGAACGCGTCGGTCGGGCCCGGGCGCGTCGGTCACGCCGGCTGCGCCCAACCGGTCGAGGTACTCCGCCAACAGCTCGTGTTGGTGGGCGCGGCGGACCTCGGGGTCGAGCGCGGTGACCATCAGGTAGGTCACGTCGTGGGCCCAACTGCCGCGCATCATCAGCTGCCAGTCCAACAACCCGCCACGTCCGCCCGGGAGCAGGTAGGTGTTGCCCAGGTGCGGGTCGCCGTGCAGCAGTGTCGTCGGTGCCTCGCAGTGCCGACGTTGCACCTGCCAGAGCAGCTCCCACATCTCGCCCAGCGTGCGGCCGAGCGGGGCGATGAGGTCCTGTTTGAAGGGGTTGCGATCGACCTGGTCGGCGATGAGCTCGAGCCCGATCAGGTCGAACACGTCGAACATCCCGCCGCTCATGGGCGTCGAGACCCAGGCCAGCCGGTCGTCGAAGTCGGGGCTGTTCCAGAACCGGGCGTGCAGGGTCGCCAGGTGGCCGAGGATGGAGCGCACCTCGTCCAGGCTGACGTCGTCGAGGGTCGACGGGAAGCGGGCATCACGTTCGGTCAGGTCCTCGAGCAGCAGGCCGAACCGGCCCGTCGCCGGATCGAAGTGGCTGCCGAACGCGACGGGTGCCTCGATGTCGAGCTGGTCGCGCAGCTCGCGGTAGAAGCGGACCTCGTTCTCGTACATCGCCTCGGGGGCGTGGGGCGATGGCGAGCATGGTCTTGAGCACCATGCGGTCGGGCAGGCCCTGTTGGGTGCCGGCGCGGTAGCCGAGGTCGATCACGGCGCGATCGGCGGTGGAGGCCACGCCGTCGCCGCAGCGCTTGGCGGTGACGACGTCGACCCGGTCCACGACCACGCCGGGGCTCCGGTCCGCCAGCGCCGCGGTGAGCACGTCGGGGGTGAGCTCGGCGAGGTCCGCGGGGAACACGACGGTCGACGACGGTCGGTCGGGCAGGTTCATGGTGTCGGGCTTTCTGTCGGGAGCGGTCCGGCCGGGGCGGTCGGTGGTCGGCCGCTGGGTGGCGATCCGGTGGGCGGAGCCGGTTCGTCCACGGCGAAGCGACGGCGGAACGTCGCGAGGGTGGCGTCGAAGGTGTCGGGGTCGGCCAGCGCGCCGAGCTGGGCGAGGCCGAGGGCGAAGGCGACCCAGAACCACAGGTCCTCGTTCCCGGCGAGTGACGGACCGGCAGGTGACGACCCGGTCGGCGCGCCGTTCGAGCGGTCGGCCAGGTCCTGCAGACGGCCGACGACCGGGAAGTCCGAACCGCCCCGGAACACCTGTTGCAGTTCGGGGTGGCGGCGCACCTCCACGTACATCGAGGCGAGGAAGTCGACGTAGCTCGGGTCCGCCGCGCGCAGCGCCTCGATCGCGTCGAGCAGCGCCCCGGGCAGCGGTGGTCGATCCGGTGCTGCCGCCACGGATCGGTCGAGCTCGGCGACGAGCAGGTCCTGCACGTCGAGGAAGACAGCGGTGAACAGTTGTGCCTTGGATCCGTAGTGGTTGTAGATCGCGGTGTGGGCGAGACCCGCTGCGGCGGCGACCTGACGGTTCGAGGTGCCGGCGTAGCCGTGCGCCGCGAAGGATCGCCGCGCCGCGGTCAGCATCGAGGCCCTCGTGTCGTCGGTCGAGGAGTTGGCGGGTCGGCCGCGACGTCGTGGCTGTCGGTCGGTCGTCCCTGCGTTCATTGGCTGCGGAACGCGGTCTCGACCTGGTGACCCAGGTCCACGAACGAGGCGCCACCGTCGGCGGACACGACCAGTCGGTCCAGCGTGCCGCTGAACGCGACGGTCGGGTCGTAGCCGTCGCAGACCGGAAGCGGGCGACCGACACCGGCCAGCAGCGTCGCGGAGGAGTTCGGCGTCCACAAACCCGGCCACTCGTGCGGCAGGCGTCCCGTGCCGATCACCGCGCCGTCGGCGGTCACCGCCAGCTGCACCGTGTGGCCGCCGGAGCCGTCGTCGGCGGGGCGACCGATCACCGCGAGCGTGCGCGCTCCGACCGGCACGTGCACCGCCAGCTCGGTCAGGTACTCGCTGACGAAGCTGACCGCGAAGCGCAGCTCGCCGCCGGCGACGTGCCACACCCAGCCGCCGTTGTAGTCGCCCTGTTCGGCCAGGACGCCGACCGTGTCGGCGGTCGAGCGGCGCCCCCAGGTGTGCGGTGATCGTGAAGCCGTTGCCCAGCGACGGCGTGTTGTCCTCGAACACGCGCTCGCCGTCGCGCAGCTCGACGCTCGACGCGCCGGTCGGCCACGGCAGGAACAGGTGGGCGAGGCGGTCCATCACCCCGTCGCTCAGCGGCAGGACGCCGTTGCGTTCGGCCTCGGCGTACCAACGGGCGACCAGGCGGTCCCGGATCTCGGGGTGCTCGTCGCCGACGTCGTGGTTCTCGGCGGGGTCGGTGCGCGTGTCGAACAGGTGCCAGTGGTCGGTCGCGAAGTCGTCGCTGCCGGCGATCAGGTCGCGTTCCGCGTGGGTGAGCTGGTTGACGTGGTCGGTGACGACCTTCCACCCGTCGACGTACATGGCCCGGCTGCCCCAGCACTCGTAGTACTGCGCGGTGCGCGGGTCGGGGGAGTCCGCGGCGTCGAGCATCGGTCGCAGCGACACCCCGTCCAGGCTCATCTGTTCGGTCCCCCCGAGCCGTTCGGGCGGATCGATGTCGAGCAGGTCCAACAACGTGGGCAGCACGTCGATCGCATGGCTGTACTGGTGACGGAGCTCGCCCGCGGCGTCCAGGCCGGCCGGCCACGAGATGACGAACGGATCGCGCACGCCGCCTTCGAACGTGTACCGCTTGAAACGCCGTGCCGGGGTGTTGCCGGCCTCCGCCCAGCCCCACGGGTAGTGGTTGTAGGTGCGGTGGCCCCCGAGCTCGTCGATCAGGGCCAGGTTGAGGTCGATGTCCTCGTCGCGACCCTGTGCGAAGCGGAACTCGCTCACCGAGCCGTGGGGGCCGGCCTCGCCCGACGCGCCGTTGTCGGAGACGAGCACCACGACCGTGTTGTCCCGTTCGCCCAGCTCGTCGAGCTCGGCCATGACCCGGGCGATCTGGGCGTCGGTGTGGGTCAGGAACCCGGCGTAGATCTCCATCATGCGGGAGTACAGGCGCCGGTGCTCCGCGCTCGAGACCGTCCCAGTCGGGTACGTGTGCCGATGGCGTGGGCAGCTCGGTGCCGGGCTCCACGATGCCCAGCGCGATCTGGCGGTCGAGTGTCGCCCGGCGCCACGCGTCCCAGCCCGCGTCGAACTGCCCGGCGTAGGCGTCGCTCCACTCCTCGGCGACGTGGTGCGGGGCGTGGCCGGCCCCGAGTCCGAGCCAGACCAGGAAGGGTCGCTCCGGCTGGTTGCGGCGCAGCTCCCGCACACGGGCGATGGTCTCGTCGGCCAGGTCCTCGGTCAGGTGGTAGCCCTCGTCGGGGGAACGTGGCGGGTCGACGTAGGTGTTGTCGCGGATCAGCTCCGGCGCCCAGTGGTTGGCGTCGCCGTTCGAGGAACCCGTAGTAGTGCTCGAACCCCTTGCCGAGCGGCCAGTTCTCGAACGGACCCGACGGCGAGCGCTCGTCCCGGGGGGTCAGGTGCCACTTGCCCACCGCGAAGGTGGCGTAGCCCTCGTCGCGCAGGATCTGGGCGAGGGTGCCCGCCTCGTCGGGGATGCGGGCGGTGTAGCCCGGGAAGTTCATGGGCAGGTCGGGCAGCATGCCCATGCCGACGCGGTGGTGGTTGCGGCCGGTCAGCAGGCAGGCCCGGGTCGGCGAGCACACCGCGGTGGTGTGGAAGTTGGTGAGGCGGACCCCACCGGCCGCGAGCTCGTCGATCGCCGGTGTGGCGATGTCGGATCCGTAGCAGCCGAGCTGGGCGAAGCCGACGTCGTCGAGCACGATCACCACGACGTTCGGTGCGTCGGGCCGGTACGGGCTGGCGGCACGCTGCGACGAGGATCCGGCCGCGGTGAGTTCGATCCGCGAGGTGTCGTCGGAGGTGAGCGGGTCTGCTGACATGTCGGTCAGGATTCCACGATCCGGACGTTGTCGATGCCCCAGGACTCATCTGCGCCGCCGCCGCCGGTGCCGCCGGCGCCGAGCCGGGCGCCGAACCCGAGCTTCAGCTCGGTTGCGGAGGTCGGGATGGTGAGCGTGTAGCGGTAGGTCTGGTCCTCCCACGAGGTGAACCCCAGGTTGGTGTCGGCGTCGCCCAGGATCGGCTCGGCGAGTGCGGGGTCCTCGGTGACCCTGCGGTCGAACCAGTCCTGGACCACCCGGGTGTCGTCGACGAACGCCACGAAGTACTCGTCGCCACCGAAGCCGTCCCAGGAGTCGATCTCGTAGAAGTCGAACTGCACCGTCACCGAGCTCTGCGTGCCCGACAGGGGGAACACCTTGGCGACCGCCTGGTTGCCACCGCTGCCCCCGAAGCGCCCGAGGAACTGGGTGAAGCTCGGCCAGTTGTCGTCGAGTTGTGCGCCGGTCCACCCCGTGGTGTCACCGGTCTCGAAGTCCTCGAAGATGTCGGGAGAGGGGGTGGGGCCGCCGGTGCTGTCGGTCTCGGTGCCGGCCAGACGGATCCGGGTCTTGGAGTTGGACGTGGTGTTCACCAGGGTCCAGTCGGAGCTGAAGGTCCGGGCGACACCTTCGGGCGTGGCAGCGAAGCGGAAGCTGCCCAGGTCGACCGACCGCGTGTCGTCGTAGGGGCCGAGTGTGGACGCCGGCACCTGCCCGCAGCTGCCGGCGCAGCTCTGGGTGCCGAACGAGCGGAGCCCGGCGGTCGGGTTGTTCCATGCTGCGGTCAGCGAGCTCACCGTGCCCGTCGGGTTCGGACCGCTGAACTCGAAGGTCCCGTCGTTGGTCACCGTCGCCCCGATGACCCCGATGGTGTTGACCGTGCGGGACTCGAGCTGCATGTCGAGGATCTCGACCGCGCCGTCGGTGACCAGCCCGGACCCGGCGTCGATCGGGAGCCGCAGCGTGATGGTGCCCGGGCCGATCGGCGCGGTGAAGTTCCCGGCGCCGAAGGGTGTGTCGTAGGTCTCGAGCGTGGAGCCGGCCATGTCGAAGGTGATGTCCCGTGCCTCGGCGACCCCGCCGCCGCGCGTCTCCGCGAGCCGGAAGTTGTCGATGGCCCACGACTCGTCGTCGATGGCGGAGTCCAGATCGGTGCCGAACTCGATCAGGACGGTGTCGCTCGTGGTCGGCACGCTGAGCGTGTACCGCACGACCTGGTCCGACCACCGGCCGTAGCCCAGGTTCTGGCGACCGCTCGCCCCGGCGACGGCGACGCTGCCCGAGGGAAGGTCCAGTCGATCCTTCTCGTAGCGGTCGGCGACGACCTGGGTGCCGTCGACCCAGACCTTGAACTGCTCGTCGTCCCACGAGTCGATCTCGGCGAAGTCGAAGCTGATGAGCACGCTGTCCTGGTTGCCGGTGAGGGTGAACCTCTGGCCGACCACGACGCCGCCGCTCGGGTGGCCCGGGAAGGGCCCGAGCACGGTGGAGAAGTTGAGGTTCTCCCGATCGGTCAGGGCTCCGCCCGAGCCGGTGAGGTACGGGACCCAGTCGCTGGCCGACGATTCGAAGTCGTGGTCGGCCACGACCGGGTTGATCGGCGGCAACAGTGTGGTCGTCGTGGTCGTGACGCCCGGCGCGGTGGGTGGGGTGGTGCATCCTGCGGCGGCGACCATTCCCAGCGCCGCCACGCAGATGGCGACCCTCGTACGAACAGACATCATCGATCCCCCGATTCGAATATAGTATCGACTGATACTTTCATCAGTCTGACGAGGAGGGCTGCGATGGTCAAGCGCGACATGCCGGGGCCGGTCGCTGGCGATGTCGTGGTGGCGATCGTCGTGCTGCTCGCCGCCGGCTGCACGACGGGCGACGGGTCCTCCGCGACGGGCGCGACAACTGAGCCCACCTCCGAGTCGACATCGGCTCCTCGGGTGCCGGCCGACTCCCCGGCGCCCGACTGCACAGCGCCGCAGTCGTGCACCACCCGCCAACTGGCCGACGCCGCGGGGGTCACCCTCGGCACCGCGGTCACCGGCGAGTACCTCGACGAGCCCGACTACCGCGCCACGCTCATCGACACGTTCAACAGCATCACGCCGGAGAACGAGTTGAAGTGGGCCGCGGTGCAGCCCGAGCGCGGTGAGTGGGACTTCGGACCGGCTGATCAGATCGTCGACTTCGCCCTCGACCACGACATGGCGATCAAGGGCCACAACCTCCTGTGGGACCAGGACCTGGTCGACTCGACGCCCGACTGGGTGCTGCAGATCGACGACCCCGACGAGTTGCGTGGCGTCGTCACCGACCACATCAGCACGGTCATGACCCGCTACCGGGACTCCGTGGACCGCTGGGACGTCGTCAACGAGCCGCTCGAGACACTCGGTGCCGAGCTGTACGACAACCACTTCCGACAGGTGCTGGGCGACGACTACCTGGCCGAGGTGTTCACCATCGCCGAGGCCGCAGCGCCCGGCGAGTCGCTCTGGCTGAACGAGGCCGCGGTCGAGTTCCAGCCGGCGAAGGCCGCCGCACTGGTCACGTTGGTGCGGGACCTGGTCGATGCCGGGGTGCCGATCGACGGGGTCGGGGTGCAGGGCCACCTGGTGGGTGGCGGGGTCGATGCTGTCGCGTTGGAACAGCTGGTCGCGGACCTGGAGGCGCTCGGGGTCGAGGTGGCGATCACCGAGCTGGACGTGCCGGCCCGCGACGAGGTCGACCCGCTCGGGGTGCAGGCCGAGACCTATCGCGATGCGCTGGGTGCCTGCTTCGCCCAGCGGTGTCGTGAGGTGACGTTGTGGGGGTTCACCGACCGCTACACGTGGATCGACGACACGTTCGGTGAGGGTCTCGAACCCCTGCCGTTCGATGTGGACTACCGGCCCAAGCCGGCGCTCGCGTCGATCCGCGAACAGCTCGTGGCAGTGGGCGGGTAGGACCGGTCCCCACAGGCCGCGGCCGGTGGTCCTCGGACCCGCTGCCGGCGGGGCCGTTAGGATCCTGACGTGTCCGAGCCGCACACCCCGGGTCCGGTGAGGAGCGCCGTCGAGCGCAGGGACCGTCGGCCGCTGGGCCACGTGGTCGAGCCGGAACGGCGGATCGACGTCGTGCACGACACCGACGTGTTGGTGGTCGGCTCCGGTCCGGCGGGGTTGGCGGCCGCGCTCGCCGCGGCCCGGGCGGGTGCGCAGGTCAGCCTGGTCGAGCGCTTCGGCTGCTTCGGCGGCAACATCACTGCGGTCGGGGTCGAGGGCATGGCCTGGTACCGCCACGAGGACACCGTCGAGGCCGAGGGGATCGGCCTGGAGTTCGAGACGCGGGCGGCGGCGATGGGCGCAGCGGTCCCCGAGAGCCAGTCGCTGTCGATGGAGCTCGATGCCGAGGGCTTCAAGGTGGTGGCCGACACGCTGGTGCAGGAGGCGGGGGTGCACCCGATGTTGCACCGTTCCTTCGTCGCACCGCTGATGGACGGCGACTCGGTCACCGGCATCATCACCGAGTCGAAGGCGGGCCGCGAGGCGATCCGTGCGCAACGGGTGATCGACGCGACCGGCGACGCGGATGTGGCGCACCGCTCGGGCGCACCGACCGTGCGCACCCCGCGGGAGGAGATGATGGCCGTGTCGGTCATGTTCCACCTCGCCGGCGTCGACCCCGTGGCGTTCCGCGACGGTGTGCTCGCGGACCCGAAGACGTATCGGGACTGGTCGGCGAACGGCGAGTGGGACGTCGAGACCTCCGGCAAGGAGGACGAGATGTTCTCGCCGTTCCTGCGCCAACCGTTCGAACAGGCCCGGCGCGACGGCGTCATCCCGGCCGACCTCACGACGCTGACCGGGTCGTGGGGAGCGATGCACGCCACGGGCGAGCTCACCTACATGAACGTCGTGCAGATGGGTGGCCTGGACGGCACCGACCCCGACGACCTGACGTGGGCCGAGATGGAGGGTCGACGCCAGGCGCTGCACGCGATCGAGGCGTTGCGCAGCTACACGCCCGGCTGTTCCGGAGCGCGTCTGCGGAACTTCGGGATGACCGTCGGCGTGCGTGACACCCGCAAGATCGACGCCGTGGTGAACCTGACCGAGTCCGACGTGCGCGACCAGGGCCGCTTCGACGACTCGATCGGCATCTACCCCGAGTTCATCGACGGGTACGGCGTGCTGATCCTGCCGACCACCGGCCGCTACTACCAGGTGCCGTACGCCTCGATGCTGCCCCGGGGCGTGTCGAACCTGCTGGTCGCAGGGCGGTCCTCGGGCGGCGATCGGATCGCGCACGCGTCGACGCGCAACATGTCGTGCTGCGCGGTGCTGGGACAGGGCGCGGGCGTGGCGGCGGCGGTGTCACTGCACGACGGGGTGGCGCTGGACTCGGTCGACATCTCGCACGTGCAGCGGGAGCTGACCCGGCAGGGGGTCCGGCTGCGCTGAGGGCGCGTCGTGCACTGCCCGATCAGCGAGAGCGGTCGCCGGTCCCCGGCTGCGGTGCCTCCCCGGTGGAGGGGCCGGGGTCGGTCTCGTCCACGATCTGCTCGGCGAGTTCGCCGTCGACCTGGCGCTGGGCCGACAGACGGGCGGCCACGGCGACCTGGTCGAGGTGGCCCGCCACGGCGGCACGCTCATCGAGCGAGGAGGCGATCGCTGCGTCGGTGAGCACCTCGATGCACCGCACCCGGTGTGCAGCCACGGCGGTCAGATCCTCGAACGCCTGCTCCTCACCCGGAACGGCGGTCACCGAGTCGTCGGTGTCGTCGAAGTGCACCAGGCCGACCCCGTGGGCCGCGGCCAGGAACGAGTTCACCTCGCCGACCAGGACGGCCACCTCGGCGCGCTGGGTGCGACGGACGTGGCGCGGGGCGATGGCGGAGGCCGCCCGATGTCGTGACACCGCGTCGGGCAGCCCTGCGAGCTGGGGTGGGGAACCGGTGGACAGGCGAGCCCGCAGACGGCGTGCGCCGACCTGCTCGGCGGTCAGCAGCGCCCGTGGGTGCCACCCGCCGAGTGCGATCGCGCCAGCAGCAGCTGCCGCCCCGAGGGTCGGCACGATCAGCACCCATCGTGTGGGTGAACCGACCCGCAGGAAGTCGGCGACCGACATGACGGCGTACAGCGCGACCCAGACGATCAGCGTGACTCGGCGCAGGCGTGCGGCGCGCCCGTCGGGAGCGGTGGCCCACCGGGTCACTCGGTGGAGGCCCATCCAGAGGATGCAGCGCGCCGACCGGAGGGATCGGGTGACGACGTCGATCATGGTCGATCCCACCTCCTTGCTCATCACCAGCTGCGGGGTCGAACCACCACCCAACCACGCGCCGACAGAAAATGGAACGGCACCCCGGCTCGGAGGTGCCCGACCTGAGCGGACCCTTGGTCGGTTCTGGGCGGCAGGGGTGTGCGCCGGCGGTGCTGTTGCCGCCCAGAGTGGGCGATGGGCCGCCGGAACGAACCGAGGGGGAGGTGCGGGGCCGGTCCGGCGGCCCAGTTCGGCGGGTCAGCGGGACGGGTCAGCGGGACCGGCCGGTCGGGCGGGTCAGCGGGACGGTGCTCACGGGATGACCGGGGTGAGTCGGAACACCCGGATGTTGCGGTCGGTGCGCTGCTCGTAGGTGGCCATCTGTGGGATGGCTCTGCGCACCCGGTCCCACACGGCGGCTTTCTCCTCGTCGCTCAGCACGGTCGCGGTGACCTCCAGCTCCCGGCCCCGGAGGCGGATCATCGCCGAGTCGGCCGCCTCCAGGTTGTACCGCCACGCCGGGTGCCGCTCCTGGCCCATGGCGCTGGCCACCACCAGGTAGTCGTCGCCGTCGGGCTCGTACGCGAGCTGCACCGAGCGGAGCTCGCCGCTCCTGCGCCCCGGGACGGTCAACGTCAACATGTCCAACGTCGGCGCCCCGGTCGAGGTGAACCGCCCGTTGGACCACCGGAAGATCACCGGGTCGATGCGGGCCGCCACGTGTTTCACGAGCCACGAGCCCGGCCGTGTCGCCGAGAAGCGGTTGACCAGACGTGCGTACATGGCATCTGCCTAGCATCCCGCGACGAGTTGCCGCGGGGCCGCGCTGGTGGGCGGTCGGAAGTCGCTGCGTCCCGGTGGTCACAGCGGACGCGAGTCCAGTCGCGATGACAGATCGCGAAACAAGCGGTGATCCGCTGTGCGCGGTCAACTCGGTTCGGTACCGTCGGCGGGGGCGACAGGGGAGATCCGATGGGAACCAGCAGTTCGAGGCGTGCCGGCACACGGGCGGGTTGGTTCGTCGCGGCGACGTTCGCCGTCGCGTTGCTCGGCGCGGCGTGCGCGCCGGCGCCGGGTGGTGGTGGCACCGCGACGACCGCGCCGCCGACCACCAGTCCACCGTCGGACGAGCCGTTCACGGTGGTGTTCATCGGTGACTCCGAGACGCGCATGCGGGGCAACACCGACGCCGAGGTGGCCGCCTACGTGCAACGGCTGGCGTCGTTCCGCACCTCGACTCCCGCCTACTTCCAGTACGGCGGCGGCACTCACCCCATCGACCCCGAGCTGGTGATCCTGGGCGGCGACATCAGCGAGGACCGCGGCACCTCGGTCGGGGCCGACCTTCCGCTGTGGCAACCGCTGTACGACGCCGGCATCGCGTTCATCGCCGGGTTCGGCAACCACGACTGGGACCCCGAGTTCTGGTCCGACGGTCCCGGCTACTCGCTGGCGGGACACCTCTCGAACGAGAGCACCACCGGGTTCACCCGTGAGACCTACCGGCGCTCGGCGCAGCTCACCGGCGACTTCTCCTACCGGGAGGTGGCGCCCTCGAGCACGCACGGCCCGGTCACGTTCCACTCGGCCTACAAGGGCGTGGAGATCATCAACTTCAACACGTTCCTGTACCAGCCGTCGTACTCCTACCCCGAGGGGTGGCCGCTGTCGTGCAACGTGCTGCTGGGCGGAGCGGGCTGTCAACGCTTCGCCTCGGCCGAGCCGCAGATCGACCGGATGAGCAACCTGTTCACACCCGAGCGGACCAGGACCGCGCTGTTCGTCCAGCACTATCCGCTGAGCACCACCGACAACTGGTGGAGCGACTACGACGCCAGTGGCACCACCGTCACCCAGAAGAAGAACCGTCTGCTCGGTCTGATGTCGCAGTTCGACCACTCGACGCTGCTGGCCGGACACAGCCACGTCGCCTCGCAGCGCAGCCACCAGTTCCAGGGTCGGACGTTCCAGGAGTACGTCGCGCCGTACTTCGGTGGGAACAACCTGGACGACCTGACCCGGGGCGGCGGGTTCCTGGCGTTGCTGGTGTCGCCGACCGACGGCGTGCTCGAGGTGGTCACGGTCCCCGACGGCATCTGAGCGGTCGGGGCATCGGGGTCGCCGATACTCCTAGCCTCGACGGTATGGGCGAGTACGTACGAGTGTCCCGACCCGAGCCGGCCATCGCCCGCGTGACGATCGACCGGGCCGACAAGCGCAATGCACTGTCGATCCAGGTGCGCGACGAGATGAGCGACGCGCTCGACGAGCTCGCCGCCGACGAGTCGGTGTCGGTGACGATCATCGACTCGACCGGTCCGGTGTTCTGCGCCGGGTTCGACCTGGGCGAGTTCGAGGACCCCGATGTGGCCGATCGGCTGTGGCCCTCCTCGGACCGCTGGCACGAGCGGCTCCGCAGCTTCCCCCTGCCGCTGATCGCGTCGATCCAGGGGCCCGCGTTCGCCGGCGGGTTCGACCTGGCCACCATGTGCGATCTGCGCATCGCCGGCCGGTCGGCCAGCTTCCGTCGGCCCGAGCTGGCCTGGGGTGTGGCGATCTACTCGGTGCTGGCCGACCTGGTCGGTGGCGCGGTCGCCCGTGAGCTGTCGATGACCCAGCGGACCCTGTCGGCGGAGGAGGCCCGGGATCTGGGTCTGCTCACCCGGTTGGTGGACGATGACGAGCTGGGCGGGGCCACGCTCGCGCTGGCTCGGGACGTGGCGGCGTGTGCGCCCGGCGCGTTGCGCCATGTGAAGTCGATGGCGATCGCCAGGGCGAAGCAGGTCCCCGGCGGCGACTGGGGGTGGTGAGCCGACCGGCGATGTCGCTGGTCAGTTCGGTGGCAGCGTCCACCACGGGTTGGTGATCTGGTCGACCCGGCCCTGGTCGACCCAGACCTGTGCGGGCGGTGTGGCGGTGAACGGAGCCCAACGGCCGCCGTCGGTCACCGAGACCGCCGCGGGGTCGACCGAGACCTTCGGGGCGAGGGTGGTGCTGTCGGAGAACACCCGATCGGCGATCCCGTTGGACCAGTAGCGGAGGTCGCTCGTGGCGACCCACTGGCGTGACGGCACGACCGTGGGCGTGCTGGCGGTTGCCGACAGATCGAACGTCGAGGTGAATGCCGCGGCATCGTCACCGATGGTCGTGCTCACCTGCGTGCCCGACACCGAGTGCAGCAGGGGGAACGGACCGCTGAACCGGTCGACCGGGTCGAGCGAGCGCTGGTCCGATCGGGTCTCCAGGATGATCTCCCGTGTTGCGGTGCCGTCGTCGACCGAGGTCGTCCAGTCGGCCCGCAGCCCCGGGAAGGGTCCGGACCCGCGGTGGACGTGCAGGCTCAACCAGTGCGCCGGAGCGTCGCCCTCAGCCAGCTGGACCGGGGCCAGCGACAGTCCGGCCGGCAGGTTGGCAGCCGTGCGGAACGCCTCGAGCTGTCCGGCGGGGATCTGCCAGTGCCAGTACACCGACGGGTCACCGGCCTCGATCGAGGACTGCACGATCGCCTCGCCGGTGCCACCCAGCACCGCCAGCGCGCTCAGCGTGGACAGCCCGCCGTACATCTGCCGCTTCAGTGCGAGCAGGTTGGACCGCACGCCGGGTGCGACGCGCCCGTCGGGCTCGGTGACGTTCCACCAGGGGCCGATCATGAACTGGATCTTGTCCAGGTAGACCAGCACGTGGCCGGGGACGGGGTCGACGAACGGCGCCCACTCGGTGTTGTCGGCCAGGGTGACGTCGGCGGGGTCGATCGAGATGAGCGGTGCGCTGTGCGCCGTGGCGTTGTGGAACGTGCGGTCGTTCACGCCGTTGAGCCAGTAGATGAAGTCGTTCGCGGCGACCCACTCGCGGGTGGGCACCTGGTAGTTGCGGTCCGCCTCGGCCGGCAGCGTGATGGTGGAGTTGAACAGGTCATCGGGGGTCAGCACCGGGCCGGACGGGGTCGACTCGGTGCGGCGCATGTCGGTGCGGATCACGCCAGCGGCATCGACGGTGTGCTGGAACGGCTCGGGCAGGGCGAGCGGGCCGATGGGGTCCACCGAGCCCTCCGACGCACGTGCCCGCACGATCATGAACCGGGGGGCGCCGGAGCCGTCGTCGACGTAGGTCGACCACTCGGCGCGCAGCCCGGTGGTCAGGCCGCTGACCCGGTAGACGTTCAGGCTCAGCCAGTACCGGGCGACGGGGTCGCTGTCGAGGATGCGCACCTTGGCGAGTGTGAAGCCGGGTGGCAGGTCGATCAGTGCTTCGAAGTCGACCGCCCGGTCGTCGGGGACGATGTAGTTGACGAAGATCGACGGCGGGGTGTCCTCGACGGTGAACTCGAGCACGGGCTGGGCCCTGCCGAGCCCGATGAGGTCGGCCTCGGCGACCGCGCGGTTGCCGTATTCGGTCCGCTTGACCTGCACGAGCGGCGTCGGTGCCGTCGGGGACGTGCACGCCGCAGCCAGCAGGGCGGACGCTCCGACCACGAGCGCCGCGAGTGCGCCGCGCCGCCGTCGGCCGTGTCGTGCGCGGTGGTCCACGGTGTGCGTGGTGATTCCCATGTCATCGCCCCCAAGGCTCAGGTGTCGCCCGCATCGCCCCAGCGCGGGTTAACGGTGTTCACCGTAGTGGTTCGTGCGGCCGGCGTGGGCCGGATCCCGAGGTCCGAGGGCGAGGGCCGAGCGGTGCGGTCCGGCGGACGGCTCAGTGGCGGCGGACGCCGTCCATCCAGGTCTCCAGCACCTCGATGTCGGCCAGGGCATGGGGGTCCACGCTGCGGGGGTCCTCGGCCAGCACGACCAGATCGGCCAGCTTGCCGGGCTCGAGGGTGCCCAGCTCGTGGTCGCTGTGGCACTGCCACGCCGCGTCCGCGGTCATCGCCCGGACGGCGGCCTCGACCGGGACCGCTTCGCCGGGGGCGAGCGCGGTGCCGGGCTCACGCCACAGGTCGCGGGTCACGGCGTTGTGGATGCAGCGCAGCGGGTCGATCGGGGTGACCGACTCGTCGGAGTGCAGCGTCCAGCGGATGTCCTTCGCCGAGCACGACGCGGTGCGGTCCAACAGCTCGGCGCGTTCGGCGCCGAAGATCCGGTCGCGGAACGCCTGGCCCCAGAAGTACACGTGGCCGATCAGGAACGACGGCGACAGGCCCAGTTCGGCGATGCGTTCGATCTGTTCGTCGTGCAGCACCGAGCAGTGCTCGATGCGGTGACGTCGGTCGCCGTGGCCGCCGGCCGCGCTCGGCGTCGACCGCTGCGGCGAGCGCCACCAGGGTGTCGTCGATCGCCCGGTCGCCGTTCGCATGGACGACGACCTGCCAGCCCTGCGCGGCGCGCCGGCGGGCGGTCTCGACCAGCACGTCGGGGTCGATGTAGGGCATCCCCCGGTCATCGGAGCCCAGGTAGGGCTCGCGCAGGTGACCGGTGCGGCCCTGGTTGGAGCCGTCCGAGACGATCTTCCAGCCGGTGGCACGGATCAGCTCGTCACCGTCGCCGGGACGGGTGCCGGCCTCGTCGAACGCCTCGGCGCGGCTGTCGTGCACGGAGTAGCGCAGCCGGGTGGCCAGCTGGTCGCCGTCGGCCATCGACCGGTAGAGGTCGACGTCACCGGGGCCGACAAGGAACCCGGTGCCCTGGTCACAGACCGTCGTGACCCCGACCGTGGACGCACGCTGCGCGACCGCACGGCCCTCGTCGACGATGTCGAGCCCGGCGACGTTCGGGTTGTGGGCGATGACGCTGAGCATGGCGCCCTGACCCATGAGCACGCCGTTGGGGGTGCCGTCGGGATACCGCCCGTAGGGGGAGTGGTCGATGTCGGGGGTGTCGCGGTCGATGCCGGCCGCGGCGAGCGCCGCGGAGTTGGCGTACGCGAAGTGCAGCGACGCGTTGGTGACGATGACGGGGATCTCGCTCGACACCCGGTCGAGCAGTTCGGTGGTGAGCGTGTCGGGGCCGTCCTGCAGCGACGGGTCGAACTGGCGGCCGCACAGCCAGCGGCCGCGCTCGACGGTGGGGGCGAGCGAGGCCAGGTGGTCGACCGCGGCGTCGACGGTGTCGAAGCGGAAGGGGCCGACGTCGTGCCAGGTGCGCAGCAGTGCGGTGGGCAGCAGGTGGGCGTGCGGTTCGATGAACCCGGGCAGGATCGTGGCACCGGGACGGTCGATGATCTGCGCGTCAGCACCGGCTGCGGCGCGCACGTGGTCCTCGGTGCCGACCGCCAGGATGCGGTTGCCGCGGATGGCGATCGCCTCGTGGGCGGAGAACGCCGGGTCGACCGGCAGGACCGTGGCGCCGAGGATGACGACGGTGCCGGTGGGCCGGGCGGGTCGGTGCGGCGGGCGGGTCCCCAGGTCGGCGGGGAGGTCGAGCAGCGCTCCGAGGCCGGCGATGAGCGGACCACCGCAGCCACACCCGCCGGTGTGGGGGAGGTGGGTGTGGGTGAGTGGTTGTGGCGGCACGTGCTCGACGCTACCGAGGGGCCGTGTTGCGTGCCGTCGCCGTGTCGCTCGGGGCACGAGGTGGCCCCGGTCTCGGTGTGCGCCATCGTGTGCGCCGGGACCTTGGTCTCTGTTCGCGGCGTCGTCGGGCGACGAGGCTGGTTGTGATGGTCGGCGCGGTCCGCGGCGATCGTCCGCCGATCTGGGAGGTCCGATGGCCGACGCACCTGAGTTCTCCGCCGTTGCGGTTCACGCTGGTTCGCAGCGGCGGCCGCGATCGAGGTGTTCCCGCCCGGGTAGGCGGCGCGCCGCCCTCGCAGCGGCGGCACTCTCGCTGTTCGTGTCGGGGTGCGCCCCGACGCCGCCGGGCCATGCCGTGGACCAGTCCAATGTCGGTGCCCCCCAGAGCTACGCCTCGGTGGTGTGGGCGGCGTCGTGCAACGGCAGCACGATCGATGCGGAGATCGCACAGACGTTCACCGCTGGCCGCACCGGCGTGCTGGATCAGGTGTCGCTGGCGGCCATGCCGATCGCCGCCGGGTCCCAGACTCCGTTCAGGGTCACGATCCGGACGGTCCGATCCGGCGGGGCGCCCAGCTCGACCGTGTTGGGGTCCGGCACGTACGCCGGTGCCGGTGCGCCGAACCCGTCGTCACTGGTGGATGTCCCGCTCAGCTCGCCGGTGTTCGTCGTTGGCGGACATTGGTACGCGATCGTGGTGAGTTCCGCTCCGGCCGCCGAGTGCACCGATGACCAAGGGTGGAGCTTCTTCGGCTCGACCGACTCCTACGGCGCCGGGCAGGCATGGTGGCGAGGCACGGCGTACAACACGCCAGAGTGGGTCGCGCCCGGCACGGACCACTTCTTCCGGACCTGGGTTCTGCCCTGAGGCCCCGAGGGGACACCGCGGGAGTCGAGCGGTTGTGCTCCCCGGGATGGGCGGTCATGGGAGCGGGTTCGTCAACCCGTCCCACCCACCAGGGTGAGGACCCAACCACCTGAGCCCTACGAAACCCGGGCCGATTCAACCGGCTGGCACCTCCGATCAGTCGACGCCGTCGGCTCGGAGTCGTTGCGCCCATCGGAGTCCCTGCTCGTAGCCGAGCGGATGGACGAGCCGCGCCCGGTCGCCGTCGAACAGGCTCATCGGGTTGCGCCCCGCGTGCCGAGCGATGTCGCGGTTGGGTCGGATCAGCGTGATGCGCCGATCCGGGTGACGGCGGCGCCAGGTGCGCAGCTCACGCTCGAGCAGGAAGCCGGCGCCGCGGCCGATCGGGCCCATGTGGGGACCTGCCAGCGGAGCGACGACGATGACGGCCAGTGCGTCCGCAGCTGCGTCGACCGATGTCGTGGACCACATGCCGCCGTCGATGTAGAGGCGGCCGTCGATGCGATGCGGGGGGAGCAGGCCGGGCACGGCTGACGACGCGGCCACCAGGTCGGCGAGCGGGTAGCGCCCACCGTCGAGGATGTGACGACGTCGGGTGGGTACGCACAGCGCCGAGGCCGAGACGAGTGGATGGGTGGCCTCGCCGAACAGGTCCCTGGCCACCTCGGCGAGCACACCGCTGCGGCGGTTGGGCACGGGCGGCACCTCGACGTCGGCGACGTCGTCGTAGTGGAGCCCCAGGGCGACGGCCGCCGCGGCCCAGGAGCCTGCAGAGGTGCCCAGCGCAGGGGCGCTCGCCACCGGGATGCCGCCCGCGGCGAGCCCGTGCGCGACTCCGACGCAGTAGCCGATGCCGAACACGCCGCCGCCGCCGTAGACCATCGACAGGGGGTGCTCACCCGCGACGATGGCGGGGGTGCCGTCGAGCTCGACGTTGCCGGGCTGGCTGTGCTCGTGGATGTGCACGATTCCCTCGCTGTGGTCCGCGACCGCCGACACCCTTCGAACCGTGTGTCGATCGTGCCGATTCCCCTGCGTCGCGGCGGATCCTCAGCCGGGCGTCCGGCGCGTGGGCAGCGCTCGCGCGGCGTCGAGCAGTTCGTCGGCCGCGTCGGCGAGCAGGTCGGTGATCGCCGCCGGCCCGCCCGCCACGTCGGGGTCGACGGTGACGCCGACCCCGAGACGGTCCCGGTAGGACAGCACCCCGACGATCAGCCCGACGTTGCCGACCACGTCGATGAACGGGTGCAGGCCCAGCATCGGCGAACCGAACAGGTACAGCGGCACCCGCGAACCGGGGATGTTCGACACGGCGAGGTCGGCCAGGGTCTGGCGGCTGAGCAGGGGCGGGATCGCGGCCCGCAGCAGGGGCGGTGGCACGAACTCGCAGAGCGCGAACACGTGGGGCAACCAGCGGGTGCCGACCGAGCCGTGTGCCCGTGACGGGCCGTGCACACGTCGGTGCAGCTCCCGCACCCGCTCGAGCGGGTCGTCGAGCGCGACGGGCAGGGCGACGGTGGTGGCGGCGAACTTGTTGCCCATGCCGCCGTGGCCCCCGCCCGGGTCCAGGGTCGGGTCGGCGCCGATCGGCACGATGGCCCTCGGCGCCGGAGCGTCGCGGTCGAAGGTGCCGTCGGCCTCGGCCGCCCGGCGGACCGCTCCGGTCACCACTGCCAGGGCGACGTCGTTGAGCGTGGCGCCGCACGCGCGCTTCACCTCGACCATCGCGGGCATCGACAGCGACGACCAGGCGAACGAGCGGCGGCGTCCCACCGATCCACGGAACGGGGTGGACGGCCCGTGGCGCAGCGTCGCGGCGAGCTCGACGGCGCCGCGGGGTGCGGTCGTGGTCAGCGACGCGGCGAGCCGGGCGTTCGCGAGCACCCGTCGGGGATCGAGCACCTCGGCCGTCAGACCGGCAAGTGCGCCCAGCTGATGCCGGGCGCGATCGACCATCGCGGTGCCGGCGAGCGAGAGCCGGCCAGGGGCGGGCGCGGGCCGCCAGGGTCGTTGCGCGTCGTCGGGGCGCGTGGGAGCCAGGTCGAGCAGCAGCGTCGCCGCGGCGTACAGGGCCAGGCCGTCGGCCATCACGTGGTGGGCGCGCACGATGACCGCGATGGCGTCGACCCGTTCGCCGCGGTGGTCGTCCGCGTGCAGGTGGCCCTCCACGATGTGCAGGTCCCACAGCGGGTGCGCTGCGTCCATCGGCTCGCTCAGCAGTCGGTCCACGAGGCGGCGCAGCTCGTCGTCGCCACCCTCGCCGGGAAGGCGGACATGGCGGGTGTGGCGCTCCAGGTCGAAGTCCTCGTCGTCGACCCAGCGGGGGTTCGCCAGGTCGCCGGGCACCGACACGATGCGCTGGCGGAAGCGGGGCAGCTCCGCGAGGCGGTGCGACACGTGGGCGCGCAGCGCGTCGATCGGCAGCTGTCCCGAGGCGTCGCGCAGCGGCGCGTCCTCGAAGAAGCAGAGCGCGCCGATCTGGAGCTGGGTGCCCGGCGCCTCTGCGTAGAGCAGCACCGCGTCCTCGGCGCTGAGCGACTCGCTCACCGTGGGCTCCGGGGCCGACGTCGCGCGCCGGGGCCGACACCGACGTGGGGTCCGGGCAGCAGCATGCCCTGACGTTGGCACGATCGCGGCTCGCTCGACACGGGTCTTCGGTCCCTGATCCGGCCGCCGCACCCGGAAGGGGTGCTGGCTGTCACACCCTGCGGGGCCGCTGGCCGGGGCGCCGGTAGTACCGTCGGAGCGTGAGCGGGTACGACCTGGTGGTGCTCGGCACCGCCAGTCAGGTGCCCACACGGATGCGGAACCACAACGGCTACCTGCTGCGGTGGGGGCACGAGGGCCTGCTGTTCGACCCCGGTGAGGGGACCCAGCGCCAGTTCACCCACGCCGGCGTGTCGACCGCGCGGGTCACCCGCATCCTGCTGACCCACCTGCACGGCGATCACTGCCTGGGCCTGCCCGGGGTGCTGCAGCGCATGGCGCAGGACGCCGCCGACCGCGAGGTGCCGCTGCACTACCCGGCCAGCGGCGAGCCCTACGTCGAACGGCTCTGTGATGCGAGCATCGGCTACCGCGCGCCCGTGCGCCTCGAGCCGGTCAGCGACGCCGGCGGGCTCGTGAGCGACGAGCCGCTGCGCATCACCGCGCTGCCGCTCGAGCACCGGGTGCCGGTGCTGGGATGGCGCGTGGAGGAGCCCGAGCGGGTGCACCTGCTGCCCGAGCGGCTCGAAGAATTGGGTGTGCGCGGCCCCGACGCCGGACGGCTGCTGCACGAGGGCTCGGTGCAGGTCGATGGGCGCACGGTCACGCTCGACCAGGCCGGCGAGCGTCGCCCCGGCCGGTCCGCCGCGGTGGTGATGGACACCTCGGTGTGCGACAACGCGCTGCGCCTCGCCGAGGGGGTCGACCTGTTGTTGTGCGAGGCGACGTTCTGCGAGTCCGAGTCGCACCTGGCCCGCGAGTACGGGCATCTGACCGCCCGTCACGCTGCAACGATCGCCCGGGAGGCCCGGGTGGGTCTGTTGGTGCTCACCCACTTCTCGTCGCGCTACCCGGACCTGTCGGGTCACCTGCGCGAGGCCACCGAGGTCTTCCCCGACACCGTCGTGGCCGCCGACCTGTCCGTCGTGCCCTTCCCCTGAATCCGGGTGACGAGTGACCCGGCGACTCGCGCAGGATCGTGGCGCGGATGATCGAGCGCCGGCGCGTCCGGCCGGCCGCGGGTCGATCGGCCCGGCGACCGCGTCCGGGTGCTCTGGTACCGTTCGATGATGCGGTGAGCGGTCGCCGGACTTCCCCTTCGAGACCAGCAGTCATGCCCGTGTTGTGGCTGGCGGCGATGTTGAGGGAGATGTGCGGTGTCGGTCACCGAGGAGTCCAGGTACCAGTTGTTCCAGCGGCTCGATGAGTTGTTGGGTCCCGAGAGGGTGTCGACGATGATGGAGTTGCTGCCGCCGGTCGGGTGGGCCGATGTGGCCACCAAGCGTGATCTCGACCACCTCTACTCGAAGCTGGACGCGAAGATCGACCATGGGTTGGGCGCGCTGGACGCGAAGATCGACCATGGGTTGGGCGCGCTGGACGCAAAGATCGACAGCGGGTTGGGCGCGCTGGACGCGAAGATGGAGCGTCTGAACGTCGATCTGCGTGCCGAGATGTTCCGCGAGCAGCGCAACCAGACGCTGGCGATCATCGGGGCCAACACCACGATCACGGCACTGCTGCTCGCAGCGTTCCAACTGCTCTGAACTGCTCCGGGCCCAGTGCCTGCACCGGCGGGCGATCAGTTGTCGGGAGGCGCCGACAGTCGGTCCATCAGGTTGCGCGTGATCTGTTCGATCTGCGGGTCGCATCCGTCGAGTCCGTGCGCCCAGTCGGTGCTGCCCGAGGTGACCACGGTCCCGCCGCCCGGTGAGGTGTAGGTCCCCAGCACGGCGTGGCCGTGCGAGATTCGTTCGACGTCGGCGGCGCTGCGCCCGCCGCCGATCATCCGCGACGCGATGAACTCGACCTCGGAGGGTTGGTCCGGCGGTGGTGGACGCGTGGCGGTGTCACGGGTGAAGTGCGCGGCGGGCACGGTGCCCAGGATCGTGAAGTCCTCCGGCGTGCCGTCCACACCCGTCGGATACGGCAGCCCGTCGCGGTAGGTGAGGTCACAGCCGTCGCACTCGTAGCCCACCGCGGTGCTCGCGGCGCCGAGCAGGTCGCCGTAGCCGACATCGGCGCCGTCGAAGAGCCAGTGGTCGGGGCGGTGGATCGTGTAGCCGCCCGCACCCCGGGTCGCTCGCTTGCCGATCCGGTGGTAGCCGCCTCGCACGAAGCTGACACCGGTCATGTGGTTCTCGGGGCGGCCGATGTCTCGATCGGACCACATGGAGGTGAGCTCACCGACGCGGTCGGTGCCGTACACCGGGTCCGACTTCAGCTGACCCTTGTAGCCGACCATCGTCGCTGCCGGCCCCTCCGGGGTCGGGTCCTCCAGGCGCACCTGCCAGAACGACGTGTTGCCCGACAGGAACGCCGCGTTGCCACCGCCAGCGATGAAACCCTCGACCGTGTCGCGCATCGGGCCCGACCAGTACTCGTCGTGGCCGACCGACAGGAACAGCGAGTAGCCGTCGCCGGTGCCGCTTCCGCCGCTGGCCAGCAGCTGGGGATGGTCCTCGAGATCCGCATTGGTGACGACGTCGATCCGGTAGCCCTCGCGCTCGGCCCACGCCAGGAAGGGAAGCTCCCAGTCGGGCCACCCCGCGGAGCCGGCGAACGGCGACAGGTGGTTGAGCTGCAGGTAGCCCCGGTGCGCCGCCATGTGCGGGTCGGGGACCTGCAGGGTCGTGACCCGCCGACCGGCGCCGGGCGGTTTGTGCAGGTAGCCGGGCGACATGGGCCGTTGCAGCGAGACGTGGGTGCCGCCGGTGTACAGGTTGCGGCCGCCGAAGTCGTTGTAGGCGTGCCAGGTGTTGGTCGACAGCGCCAGCAGCGTGGGTGCGGTCGGCGCGCCGACGGGTGGGCGCACCACGAAGAAGGCGTGGCTCGTGCGGCGCTTGCCGTCGACGTCGATCTCGAGGACCACCTCGTAGTAGCCGCTGCGCCAGGCCGGGTCGATGCGCAGCTCCATCGCGGCGGGCCACGCACAGCCGTCCCGGTCCGCTCCGAGCGGCGTGGGGTGGTCCTCGACGGCGAGCGAGCGCTCGCGGAACACCGGGTCGCGACGGAACCCGACCCGGGCGACCTCCACCGACACGGGTCGTCCGCCGGCGGAGGACAGGTGCAGGCCCACCGTGTCGCCCGCGGTTGCCGACTGCGGCCAGCAGTATCCCGTCACCGTCTCGTACGCCATCGGCGGAACCTACCTGGATGGGCTCGGCGGTCGTCGGCGGGCCGGGCCGTTCGGCCCGGAGATCCCGTTCGGGTGCTCTGGTACCGTCGACGTTGCGGTGAGCGGTCGCCGGACTTCCCCTTCGAGACCAGCAGCCGGCCCCAGAACACGGCCGGCTGCGATGTTGGGGAGATGTGCGGTGTCGGTCACCGAGGAGTCCAGGTACCAGTTGTTCCAGCGGCTCGATGAGTTGTTGGGTCCCGAGAGGGTGTCGACGATGATGGAGTTGCTGCCGCCGGTCGGGTGGGCCGATGTGGCCACCAAGCGGGATCTCGACCATCTCCGTCGAGGCTCGACGCGAAGATCGAGACGGCTGCTGCCTCGTTGGACGCGAAGATCGACCATATGGGTGTTGACCTACGCGCCGAGATGTTCCGCGAGCAGCGCAACCAGACGCTGGCGATCATCGGGGCCAACACGACCATCACGGCACTGCTGCTCGCAGCGTTCCAGCTGCTCTGAACTGCTCCGGGTCGAGCGGGTCGAGCCGGGGCCGAGCGGTGACCGCGTCCGTCGGGGCTCCGCGCTGCGGGTAGGTTCGTCGGTGGGTCGCCGGGGGGTCGGCGACCACGGAACACAGGGGGGTTGGAGATGTCCACCACCGAGACGCCACCGGTCGGAGCTGCGCGGGAGCAGGTGAGCCGGGTCGTCATCAGGTTCGCCGGTGACTCCGGCGACGGCATGCAGCTGGTCGGGGACCGGTTCACCGAGCTGAGCGCCGTGTTCGGCAACGACCTGGCCACGCTGCCGAACTATCCCGCCGAGATCCGTGCGCCGGCCGGCACGGTGCCGGGCGTGTCGTCGTTCCAGATCCACATCTCCGATGCCGACATCGTCACCCCGGGTGACTCACCCAACGTGCTCGTCGCGATGAACCCGGCCGCGCTGCGGGCGAACCTGCCCGACATGGGACCGGGGTCCACGCTCATCATCAACTCCGACACGTTCGACCAGCGGGACCTGGACAAGGCGGGCTACTCGTCGAACCCGTTGGAGGACGACTCGCTGTCGCTGTTCACCGTCTACCTGGTGCCGATGACCTCCATCACGCTCGAGGCGACGAGCGAGCTCGGGGTCAAGCGCCGCGACGCCGAGCGGTCGAAGAACTTCTTCGCCCTCGGGCTGATCTGCTGGATGTACACCCGGCCCACCCAGCCCCTCGTCGACTGGATCGAGGCCAAGTACGGCGAACGGCCAGCTGGTGCGCGACGCGAACCTGGCAGCGGTCCGGGCCGGGCGGAACTTCGGCGAGACCGCCGAGCTGTTCGACCACCCCTACGAGGTGGCACCGGCCTCGCTCCCGCCGGGCACCTACACCAACATCAACGGCAACACCGCGCTGTCCTACGGGCTGATCGCCGGGGCCCAGCTGGCGCAGCTGCCGCTGGTCTACGCGAGCTACCCGATCACGCCGGCGTCCGACATCCTCCACGAGCTGAGCCGCAACAAGAACTTCGGCGTGCGGACCATGCAGTCCGAGGACGAGATCGCCGCCGCCGCCATCGCGCTCGGTGCGGCGTTCTCGGGCGCGCTGGGCGTGACGGGGACCTCGGGGCCGGGGCTCGACCTCAAGTCCGAGACGCTGGGGCTGGCCATCAGCCTGGAGCTGCCGATGGTGGTGGTCGACGTGCAGCGTGCCGGGCCGTCCACGGGCATGCCGACCAAGACCGAGCAGACCGATCTGCTGCACGCGATGTTCGGTCGGCACGGCGAGGCGCCGTTGCCGATCGTGGCGCCGCGTTCGCCGTCGCACTGCTTCGACGTGGCGATCGAGGCGATCCGCCTGGCGCTGAAGTACCGCACGCCGGTCATCGTGTTGTCCGACGGCTACCTGGCCAACAGCGCCGAGCCGTGGCTGTTGCCCGATGTGGCCGACCTGCCCGAGATCCCCGTCGAGTTCGCGACGGAGCTGAACCACACCGACCCCGACGGACGTGAGGTGTTCTGGCCGTACCTGCACGACCCCGAGACGCTCGCCCGGCCGTGGGCGGTGCCGGGCACGCCGGGGCTGCAGCACCGCATCGGCGGGATCGAGAAGGCCGACGGGACCGGCAACATCAGCTACCAGCCCGACAACCACGAGCACATGGTCGAGCTGCGCCAGGCGAAGATCGACGGGATCGCCGCCGACATCCCCGGCGTCGAGCTCGACGAGGACGACGGTGCGGAGCTGCTCGTGATCGGGTGGGGCTCGACCTGGGGGGCGATCACGGCGGGTGTGCGGCTGCTGCGGCGCAACGGGCACCGGGTGTCCCAGGCGCACCTGACGCACCTCAACCCGTTCCCGGCCGACCTCGGCGACGTGCTCGGGCGCCATCCCAAGGTGCTCTGCCCCGAGATGAACCTGGGTCAGCTCGCCCGCCTGCTGCGGGCGAGGTACCTGGTCGATGTGCAGAGCTTCACGAAGGTGACGGGGGTGCCCTTCGGGGCGGTCGAGATGGAGGCACGGATGATGGCGGAGCTGGCACGATGAGCGGCAACGGACACGGCGCCGGCACGGCCGGGAACGGTGCAGCGGGCAACGGTCACGGTGCCACGGGTGCGACGGCGGTGACGTTGGGTCGCAAGGACTTCATGTCGGACCAGGAGCTGCGCTGGTGCCCGGGGTGTGGCGACTACGGGATCCTCGCGGCGATGCAGTTGATGCTGCCCGAGCTGGGCATCGAGCCGCACGAGATGGTGTTCGTCTCCGGGATCGGTTGTGCGGCCCGGCTGCCGTATTACATGAACACCTACGGCATCCACTCGATCCACGGGCGGGCGCCGGCGGTCGCGACGGGTGTCGCGATGACACGCCCCGACCTGTCGGTGTGGGTGATCGGCGGTGACGGCGACATGTTGTCGATCGGCGGCAACCACCTGATGCACGCGCTGCGCCGC
Organism: uncultured Microthrixaceae bacterium; assembly: GCA_963714875.1. Taxonomy (GTDB): domain Bacteria; phylum Actinomycetota; class Acidimicrobiia; order Acidimicrobiales; family Microtrichaceae; genus JBAOHV01. The sequence goes on from CAVQQI010000007.1 coordinate 82,458, forward strand.
AACGTGAACCTCAAGATCCTGATGTTCAACAACCAGATCTACGGGCTGACCAAGGGGCAGTACTCGCCGACCTCCGAGATCGGCAAGGTCACCAAGTCGACCCCGTTCGGCTCGGTCGACCATCCGTTCAACCCCATCTCGGTCGCGCTCGGCGCCGAGGCGACGTTCGTGGCGCGCACCCATGACTCGGACCGGTCCCACATGCAGGAGATCTTCCGCCGTGCGCACGCGCACCGGGGCGCGGCGTTCGTCGAGGTGTACCAGAACTGCAACGTCTTCAACGACGGCGCCTTCGACGACATCCTCACCCGCGACGCCCGGGCCGACATGCTGATCCCGCTGACACACGGCGAGCCGATCCGCTTCGGTGCCGACGGCCAGCACGGCGTGGTGCAGAACGAGTTCGCCGAGGTCACGGTGGCCGAGATCGACGGCCCGGGCGGTGTGGGTGCGGACCGGGTGCTGGTGCACGACGAGCACCGTCACGACCCGACGCTGGCGTTCGCGCTGTCGCGGCTGTCCGAGGGCCCGCACCAGCCGACACCGGTGGGCGTGTTCCGCGACGTCGAGCGGCCGGTGTACGAGCTCGAGGTGCAGGCGCAGGTCGACGACGAGCTCGAGCGCAAGGGCCCCGGCGACCTGGCGGCGCTCATCTCCTCGGGCGCCACCTGGACGGTGACCTGACCCAGGGCCGGTCGGGACCGCTCTATCGTGGACCCCGGTGCATCAGGAGCCGGGTAGCCGTTTGCCACGAACGCCGGCGACATAGACACCGATGGCGGCGACCACAGCGACGAGGTCGTCGCCGAGCCCCAAGGGTCCAAGCACCAGCTCTGGAGCCAGGTCAACGGGCGAAAGGACGTACGCAACGCATACCCCGATGACCAGCAGATGCTTTGCCCGCAATTTCGGGATTTGCCGGGGTGCTCGTTGCGCTCTGCCAGCCGATTCGAATCCGCTGTCGGCAGTTCTTGCAGGGGGGTAGCTGGTCGGTGGTGCAGGGAGTGTTGTCTTGTAGTGGGGATGTGACTCTGGGGGATACCAATTCAGGTCCGAGGCCTGCCACCATCCCAGCCTCTGGTGGTCGTCGCCCGAGTCCATGTTCCCCTCCTGCCATTGGGTGTGGTGAGACTACCAACGGGCTCGACCAGCAGGAATCGAGAAGCCGGCCCCAACGAGTCCCCAAAGAGACCTCCATTGGCGCAAGCGCCTTCGCCGGCCCGAGGCGTGTCGAGTAGGGCGTCCAACTCAGGTCGACGTGGCGCACATCGGTCGCCGGGGTCGGCGTGTCAGACCTCTGTGAGGTCCTTGAAGAATGCGCTGGCACTTGGCGATGCCGATGCCCCTCAGGGGACGGCCCATCAGACCCAGGGCGGTTCACGCCGCCGGTGAGCAAGCTCTGCTCAATTGCGGATCCCCTCTGCGAAGTGCCACAGTTCTGTCAGACGAGCGCCTTGGCGGGCAAAGGAAGTCTCACGATGGCGCGAACGCGTCCTGATGGTGGCGACAATCGCGGCTGTTGTCGCTGCAAGCTGGGCAGCGCCAGCGGATGCCGTCGGGGCGCTCCCGGCCACCCAGCAACAGAGTTACGCCGTTCAGGCGAGTACGTCGCCGTTCGGGGCGTGGTCCGAGCCGACCTCCGGGGCGAGCAGGACCCGAGCCGCCCAAGACCTCGAGACGCTCCTGGGCGCCAAGCTCGGAGTCGTGTCGAACTACCTCCACTGGAACTCCAGCTTTCCCACGGAGCTCGACCGCCGGGTGCGCGACAGCGGCCAGCGTCTCATGCTGGCGGTCAAGCTGAAGAACTCCGACGGCTCCCGACCTCGATGGCGGGACCTCGCAAACTCCCGTCCGGGTGACCCGCTCGACACGCAGCTCAGGAACTGGGCGGTTGCGGTCCGCGACTTCGGCGCACCGTTGTACTTCGCGTTCCACAAGGAGCCGGAAGAGCCGGGGAACCTTCCCAACGGCAACGCCGACGACTACCGGGCTGCCTGGGCGCGAGTGGTGTCGGTCTTCCGGGCCGAGGGCGCGACGAACGCCGAGTTCGTCTTCGCGATGACCGACAACGCCTACGGGGTGTCGTCGTCGGATCGCCGCAGCGTCAGCCATTGGTACCCCGGCGATGCGTTCGTCGACCACATCGGTGCCTCGGGGATGAACTGGTACGGCTGCATAGGTCTGTGGCGTTCGTGGCGGAGCTTCGAGCAGATCTTCGAGCCCATGCGGCGCTGGGCCGAGGCCCGCCCCGACCAAGGGCTTGATCGCGTTCGAGTTCGGCTCCGTCGAGGACCCCCAGCAGCCGGGGCGAAAGGCGAGTTGGATCAACGATGCCCGCCAGGTGCTGGCGAGTCCCGGTTGGGACCGGTTCGTGGCGCACTCGTACTACAACGGCGGGTCGTCGCAGGAGCCGGAGTGCAACTGGCGGCTCGACACGAGCGAGAGCTCCCGACTGGCCGCCTCCTCGTGGGCCAGGGGTGCCACGCTGCCCGTGGACCCACCGGTCCGGCTGCCGTCGGGCGTGTTCGACAAGATCGAGGTCGACGGTCGCAGGGTCGTCGTGCGCGGACGTGCCAGCGACCCCGACGGTCGACCTGTCTACCGTGTGAGCACCACGTGGGGCGGCAACCGGCGCTTCAGCTTCGAGCGCGAGTCCACGCCACCGACGTTCGCCACGAGTTTCACCGCGGAGCCGGGTGAGCACCGCGTGTGCGTCATGTTGTTGGACAATCCCACCCGCCAGCCCGTCGGTCTCGGCTGCAAGAACGTCACCGTGAAGTGAACGAGGCAGGTTCTCTCCCTGATCACGGATCGCTGACGAACTGAGTGGGTTGGCACGAGCCGTCACGGCGAGCATCGCCGAACATCCCGGACTGCTGATGCTGCAGGGTGTCCACGGGCTCACCCGCGTCGGTCGACACCTCCCGTAGGGGAGTTCAAGTCCCATATTGGAAGCGAACCCCGACGTCTGCCGGAGGGAACGGCTCCACTGGCCTCGGTCCATCCCTCGTCGAACGGAGCCGAGACGGTTGGCCGGGACGTCGGATCCGCCGACCGCGCACACGCTGGACACGGCGGTACGTCTCGGCGTGCTGCGCCACGTCCTCGGACTGGTTCCTC
>CAVQQI010000008.1:0-397426 GCA_963714875.1 uncultured Microthrixaceae bacterium
GAAATCCTGGCGTTTCGCGTTGCTCAGCAACGCGAAGAGCCGTGGTATCGGCCACCGTGGCGCTTCCGCGAAGCGTCCCCATAGCGCCGGGTACGTGTCACTATTCGGCGGGTGAGGGCTCCTCGAGCGTCGCCACGCCGACCGGGCAGGAGAGGCCGGTGCCACCCAATCCGCAGTACCCGCCGGGGTTCTTCGAGAGGTACTGCTGGTGGTAGTCCTCCGCGTAGAAGAACTCGCCGAGCGGCTCGATGTCGCTGGTGATCTCGCCCTTGCGGGCTGCGGTCAACACCGGCTGGAACCGGTCCCTGCTGGCCAGCGCGGCGGCGAGCTGATCGGCGTCGGTGGCGTAGATGCCCGAGCGGTACTGGGTGCCGACGTCGTTGCCCTGGCGGTGGCCCTGGGTCGGGTCGTGTGATTCCCAGAAGGTGCGTAGCAACTCGTCGTAGGTGATCTGTTCGGGGTCGTACACCACCAGCACGGCCTCGGTGTGGCCGGTGCGGCCGCTGCACACCTCCTGGTAGGTGGGGTTCGGGGTGTAGCCGCCGGTGTAGCCGACGGCGGTCGACAGCACGCCGGGAAGCTGCCAGAACACGCGCTCCGCCCCCCAGAAGCACCCGACGCGAACACCGCGGTGCGAGCGCCCTCCGACCAGGGCGGGGTGATCGGTGCACCGTTCACATGGTGCGTGGCGGGCACGGGCATCGACTCCGACCGGCCGGGCAGCGCCGCGTCGGGGGTGACCATCTGGGGGTTTCGACCGAACAGCATGATCCGCAGGCTACGACCGTCGTCCGGACGGGTCCGGTCGGGTCGGCCGGCAGCGTCCGCAATGTCCGCTCGGCCGCTGACGCGACTGCTCGAATCGAGGGGGAATCACTCAGTGATCTGCTGCGCCGCGGTGTCCACACTGTCCACATGGCGCGACCTTGGCCGACGGTGGGACTCGATGACGTGGCAGAGCTGCGGGCACTCCTGCGTCGCCGCGACGCCGCCGCCCGCCAGATCGGTCTGGCGCTGCTGCGCAGCTGGACCGCCGAGGACCTGGGTGCGGTCGGCGCACGGGCGGTGCTCGAGGCGGCCGGCGGCTCCTATCCCAGCCTGCCCGGTGACCACGAGCATCCCGCCGAGATGATGGCGCACCTGTTGTGGGGTGCGCCGACCTCGGTCCCGGTGGCGGATGTGGTGCGGGTGTACCTGGTGTCCGGGGAACGGGTGCGTCGAGCGCTGATCCACCTGCTGGCCCTGCGGCGCGACGCCGCTGGGCTGGACGGCCTGGAGTACATCTTCGGACCCGAGTCGCCCGCCGAGCTGCTGGCGTCACCGACCACGCCGCTGCTCGAACCGTTGATCGACCACCCGGACCGGGATCGTGTGGCGTCCCTGCTCCTGGCCGCTTTGCCCCGAACCGGCTGGTCCTGGCATGCAGCAGCGATGCTGGTGGCGCTCGAGACGGCCGAGCCGAGCCCGAGCGAGGACCGCGCCCGGCTGATGGCCGGTGTCGGGGCGCTCGTGGTGGACCTGGTCGAGGCCTGCAACCGGGCTGCGCTGAGCGACCCCCGTGCCGGTGACGGCGCGCGCAGCGAACGCGAAGCCCTGTCCGCCGCGCTGGGGTTGCTCGACGAGCTGCGCGAGCAGGACCAGAGCGACACCCTGGCAGCGATGCTCGGCTCGTCGGATCCGCGCGTGGCGGCGATGGGCGCGGTCCGCCTGGTGTCCCGCGCCGAGCCGATTGCACCTGAACGCCTGGGGTTGATCGCCCGTGACCCCGTCGCCCGAGCCGACCTGCACGACGGCCTGGGCTCGGTCGACTCCGTCGGCGCGCTCGCCCTGGACGGCGTCGAGATCGCCGAGGGTGAGCTGGCACGCTGGTTGTCCGCGGTGACCGAGCTGGGTCGCGTCCCCGACGAGATGGAACACGTCGCCACGGTGCCGGTCGCCGACGACCCTGCAGGGACCGACGCCGAGATGCACCTGTTCCGATTCAGGATGAACGCACCCCACTGGTCCTCGGCGCGGGGCTGGATGATCGGCGCCGCCGGCGAGGCTGCCTACTCGTGCTACTCGGCCGAGGACGAGGCATCGCTCGCCGAGCACGTCACCGAGATCCGCACCGCGCTGGCAGACTGGCCCGACCGCCGCGCCGACGGAGCGGCCTGACCCGAGGGTGAGCGATGAGTCGAGTGGTGCTGGTCCATGGTGCGTTCAACGAGCTGTGGGGACCACACCAGATCGCGCAGCGCTGGATCCCTGCGCTGCGGGATGGGCTGTGGCACCACGGCGTCGACGTGTCACCCGATGACGTCGAGTGCGCGTTCTACGGCGACCTGTTCCGACTGGATCCCGATGGTGGTGAGGCGGTCGATCCCGCTGAGTTGGCACAGCGCAGCGGGCTCGTGGACGTGCTGAACTCGATCCCCGGTATGGACCAGCTCGGCACGCTGGCCCACGCAGTGGGTGAGGCAGCGAACCAACGCATGCTGGACCAGGTCGGTCGGTTCCTCGCCGCAGGTGATGTGCGCCACGCGGTCCGCGACCGGGTCGACCGGGTGCTGGGTCCCGACACCGAGGTGGTCGTGGCCCACTCGTTGGGCACGCTGGTGAGCTACGAGATCCTGGCCGCCCGGTCCGAGCTGAGCCCAGCGCTGGTCACGATGGGTTCGCCGCTGGCGGGTCCGTTCGTGTTCGACCGGCTCCGTCCCGCCCCGGTCGACGGCGTCGGGGCCTGGCCCGGCTCGGTGCGGTCCTGGACCAACATCGCCGCGGTCGGCGACCCGGCCTGTGGTGGCAGTGGCCTGTCCGGTCGGTTCGGCGCCGACGTCATCGACCACATGGTCGACAACGGTCATCGGGCCCATGATCCCGAGCCGTACCTGAACGCACCGGTCACCGGCGCTGCGGTCGCCGCCGCGCTCGGGCTGCTCTGAGGGCCGCCGTCCGGGGCGGAGCAGGCCCGGGTTCCGCCGGCCGGCGCCGCTCGGGTTCGGTCAGGTGCGGTACTGGTCGAGGAAGTCGAGGAACTGGTCGCTGTAGCGGGCCCAGTCGACGTCGTGGCCCTGGAAGCGGTCGGGGCCGTCATCGACGACGATCAATCCGAAGCGGTCGCCCAGTCCGACGTCCTGATACGCAGCGCGGACCCGCTGTCCCTGCTCGGGCCCTGCCAGCGGGTCCATCGCGCCGTGGAGCGCGAGCAGCGGCGCGGAGCCGGCATCGACGTGGGTCTGGACCGAGCCTCGTTCGTGGACCTCTGCACAGTCCCCGGTGCAGCCGGTGTAGCGGGCGACCATTCCCGCCCCGGCGTCGGAGCTGGCGAACAGCCCCAGGTCCGACACGGGATTCACCGCGACCGCAGCGATCACCGAGGGGTCGACCGCAACAAGCTCAGGCGGCAGATCGGGTGGGTCGAACTCGGGTTGGTCACTGGTGACGGCGAGCATCTCGGCCAGGTTGCCGCCGGCGGACTGCCCCATCACCGCCACGTTCGACGCATCCCAGCCCTGGGCATCCGCGTTGGCCTTGACCCAGCGGATGGCACGACGGGCGTCATTGACCGCCGTGGGGAACAGGTTGTCCCCGTCGGGGGTCGCCAGGCGGTAGTTCGCCGCGATGACATCCCATCCGTCGCGCAGCGCCAGCCCCAGTCGATCGGGGACGCCATCGGACTTGTCGCCGATGATGAACCCGCCGCCGTGGAAGTACACGAGCACGGGGTTCGGGCCGGGTTCGTCGGAGCGGTAGATGTCGAGCTGCTGGGAGCCACCGCAGTCGACGTCGCTGCCGGGACACCCTGCCGCCGGGCCGTAGGCCACGTCGGTCTCGGGTGGCGGCGGCAGTGTGGGCGGCGGGGCGTCGGAGTCGTCGAACAGTCCGCAGCCCGTTGCGATGAGCGCCAGCGCGGCGACGAGCGCCGCTGCCAGCAGGCGGCGACTGTGGGCGGGGGTGTGCGCGATCCCCGGTCGGATCACCCCCACCGGTCCAGCCAGGCCACGACGTCGTCCATGATGCGGCGCATGTCGAGGTTGTGGCCGCGGTTCTGCTCGGGGCCGTCGTCGATGATGATCAGCTCGAACCGGTCGCCGATCCCCGCAGCGACGTAGACGGCGCGCAGCGACTCACCGGCCGCCGGTGGTGCGATCCCGTCGTCGACGCCGTGAGCTGCGAGCAGTGGGGCGCTGTTCGCATCGACATGGGTCGCGACCGATCCCTGTGCGAGCGCCGGGCACTCCGCCGAGCGGCACCCGGTGTAGTCGGCAACCACTTCGCCCCAGGTCGGCGACGCGCCGAAGGTGGGGAGGTCCGACACCGCCGACATGGTGATCCCGGCGACCAGGTCGGGGCTCTGTGCAGCCAACTCGGGGGGGAGGTCGGGCGGCTGGAGCGAGGGGTCGTCGGCGGTGGTGGCCAGCATGCCGACCAGGTTGCCGCCGGCGGAGACACCCATCGCCGCGACCGAGTCCGCATCCCAGTCCTGGGCCGGTGCATTGGCCTTGATCCATCGCACGGCGCGGTTCGCGTCGTGGAGCCCGGTGGGGAAGGAGTTCGTGCCGTCGGGCAGTGTCAGTCGGTAGTTGACCGACACGATGTCCCAACCATCGTCGAGCACCGGCTGGAGACGTTCCTCGACCCCCGCCTTGTCGCCCGACACGAAGCCGCCGCCGTGGAGCCATACCAGCACGGGGTTCGGGCCGGGTTCGTCGGAGCGGTAGATGTCGAGCTGTTGGGACCCGCCGCACTGGTCGTCGGGCCCCTCGCAGCCCGCAGCGGGTCCGTAGGCGATGTCGACCTCGGGCGGAGCGGGAAGGGTCGGGGGAGGGGCGTCCGGATCGTCGAACAGACCGCACGCCGACAGCGCCAGCGCCATCACCGCCATCGCCGCCATCACCGTCGTCGCCGCGGCGGTGCCGCAAGGGGTGCGGCGGGGCGGTGGTGCAGCGGCGTTCAGCACGTGGCGAGCGTGGTCGGCGTTCGCCCGGAACCGCAAGTCCTCACGATGGCGTAGTCCTTCGGTGCCGCGCTGTGGGTGGTTCTTCTCATCGCCTCGGCCGTGCAGGAGGCGTACCAGTACAGGGGTGCTCTTCACGGGCGCGGTTGATGGAGCGAGCGCCGGGGGGTGCCATGTCGAACGATCAGGTCTTGTCGGTGTGGATCGGAGGTGCGCCCCACGGGCTCGCAACGGTGCAGGTGGTGGCTCGCACCGCCGATGGGCAGCGGCGGGTGAGCCGCCGCAGGGGTGACGAGGTCACCATGCGTGAGTACGTGCACGAACTCGCATCCCGCCATGACCTGGTGCCGATCTGGGACGACGATGCGTGGATGGGGGACGGTTCCCGCCGGCCACCCGCGCCGTTCTACACGACCCGGGAATCTGGCACCGCCCCAGCGGGTGACCCTCGCCAGCTGAGCGTTGCGCTCCGACCGCGCTTGGCGTCGGCCCGACCACCTCCGCTATCGTCGACTCTGCGGGGTGGAGCAGTTCGGTAGCTCGTCGGGCTCATAACCCGAAGGTCGCAGGTTCAAATCCTGCCCCCGCCACCAAGAGGGGTTCACGAAAGTGGGCCGCCGATGTTCACGAAACCCCGCCCGGTGCGGGGTTTCGTGGCGTTCGGGCGCAGGTTGCGCTCTGAGATGCTCGGGGTGGTGCCACCGCGGCCTGCCACCAGGGCCTGCTCGGTCGGGTAGTTGGCCATCGCCGCGACTTGATCGACCCGGTCGAGGTCCCCGCGGATCAGCGCGGGTGAGCCCGTGAGCGACGATGAACTGCTGGCGATGGCCCCGGTGGCGCGCGATCCCGAGCAGCCGGTCCTGCTCCAAGGACGCGAGGAGCGACTGCACGCTGGCGTCGACCGCCGCCAGCTCCCCGAGCGATAAGTGCGCCTCGGCGGCGGCCAGCTGTCCGACCGGATCGATGCCCCGGAGGGCGAGGCCAACGTGACCGCGGCACGTTCTCGCAGCGAGGATGCGCCGACCTGACGGGCGAGGGCGACGGCGGACCGCGCCACCGAGGACGACCTGGGCCGGCGATCCTCCGGCCGGGAGTGATTTCGACACCCGTAGTACCGTCGCGACGATGGAGGGTTCGGGGACGACGAGCACGGCGTCGGTGTTGTTCACCGACGTGGTCGGGTCGACCGAGCTGCGTGGGCGGCTGGGCGAGGAGGCGGCCGATGAGCTCCGCCGAACCCACGACGCCGTGGTGACCGCGGCGATCGTGGAGTCCAACGGTCGGGTCGTGAAGTCGTTGGGCGACGGGCTGATGGCGGTGTTCGACTCGGCGGCCGACGCGGTCCAATCCGCGATCGCGTGCCAACAGCGCGTGCTGGCCATGAGCGCTGACCTGCCCGAGGCCGTCGCGATCCGGGTGGGTGTGTCGGTGGGTGACGTCAGCTTCGATGACGGTGACTGCTTCGGCACGGCAGTGAACGAGGCGGCTCGCCTGTGCGGCGTTGCGCACGGTGGTCAGATCCTGGTCGCCGATCTGGTGCGGGCGTTGGCGCGGGTCGCGGCGGGTTCGTGTTCGACTCGTTCGGCGCGTTGGAGCTGAAGGGCCTGCCCGAGCCGGTCGAGACGTGCAGCGTCGGGTGGGAGCCACTCCCGAGCGGCGGCTCGGAGAACCCGGTGCCGTTCCCGCCTGCGCTGGTTCCTGGGACCACCGCGGGCTACGTCGGGCGGCCCGACCTCCGCGAGGCGCTGCGGTCGCTGTGGGACGAGACGAAGCTCGAGGGGCCGCGCACCGTGCTGCTGGTGGGTGAGCCGGGCATCGGCAAGACCCGCACGGCGTACGAGATCGCCAAGGAGGCTCGCGAGTCGGGGGCGACGGTGCTCTTCGGGCGCTGCGACGACGAGTTGCAGGTGCCGTACCAGCCGTTCGTCGAGGCGCTCGACTGGCAGACCCGCCACGCTCCGGAGCTGCCACTGGGTCGGTTGCCGGGGGAGCTGGCGCGCCTGGTGCCCGACCTGGCGGAGCGGCGGCCCGGCCTGGATCCTCCGGTCTCCTCGGATCCGCGGACCGAGGAGCACCGGCTCTTCGAGGCGGTCGCCACGTGGATCGCGGACACGGCACGCGAGACCGGGTTGGTGCTCGTGGTCGATGACCTGCACTGGGCGACCAAGCCGACGCTGTTGATGCTGATGCACGCGGTGCGCCATGCCGCCGGCCTGGAGGGGGTTCGGCTGCTGGTGGTCGGCACCTATCGCGACACCGATGTGGACCGCGCCCATCCGCTGTCGTCGGTGCTCGGCGATCTGCAGCGCATCGACGGTGTCGGTCGGATCCCGGTCGATCCACTCGATGTCGACGAGGTCATCGCGCTGGTGGAGCAGGCCGCGGGCCACCCTCTCGACGACGTCACCCGGGCGGTCGCGGCGCGGGCGCATGCCGAGACCGAGGGCAACCCGTTCTTCGTGGGCGAGGTGCTCCGGCACCTGATCGAGAGCGGAGCGGTCCGCTTCGTCGACGGCCAGTGGGTCGTCCCGGATCCCGATCAGATCGATGTGCCCGAGGGGGTGCGCGACGTGATCGGCCAGCGGTTGTCGCGGCTGTCGGAGGTGGCCAACGAGGTGCTGCGTGCGGGGTCGGTCGTCGGTCGGGAGTTCGATCTGGACCTGGTCGGTGAGCTCACCGGGACCGACGAGGGCGCGCTGCTCGATGCGATCGACGAGGCGGCGAGGGCGCGACTGGTGGAGGAGGTCGACGCGGATCGGTACCGGTTCGCCCACGCGCTGGTGCGGACCTCGCTGTACGACGAGCTGTCGGCGAGTCGTCGCCGCCGGATGCACCGGCGCGTGACCGACCTGATCGCCAAGGGGTCCCCGAACGACGTCGCGGCGCTGGCACACCATGCGGTGGAAGCCGGTCCCAGGGGTGGCGATCTCAGCGATGCCATCGGGTACGTGCTGGCAGCCGCGGACCAGTCCCGGGAGGCCCGCGCCCTGGCGGAGGCCGAGAGCCTGTACGGCAAGGCGATCGAGTTGCTCGAGGAGGACGACGCCGAGCTGCTCGACCCTCGGCTCCTGCTGGCCCGGTGCGGCATCGGTGAGATCCAGCGTGACACCGGGGACGCGTCGTTCAGGGAGACGCTGCTCGACGTCGCCAACGATGCCATCGCCGCGGACGACACCGGCCTGCTGGTCCGGGCCGTGCTGGCCAACTCGCGGGGGTGGGTCAGCATCGTCGGCGACGTCGATGCCGAGCGCGTTGCCTTGATCGAAACCGCGCTCGGCCGGTTGCCCGCGGGGTCGGTCGTCGATCGTGCGCGCCTGGAAGCCCTGCTCGCGGTCGAGCTGGTCTTCGACTCGGACCGTCGAGCGGAGTGCCTGGGGCTGGTCGACCACTCGGCGTCGCTCCTCGAGCAGATCGATGATCCCTTGGTCGAGGCCCAGGTGCTGGGCATCACGGGATTTCCCGGAATGGTTCCCGAGCGGTGGACCGCTGGTGTGCAGCGAGCCGAGCGTGCCGTGGTGGCCGCTGACCGCTGCGGTGACCCCGACCTCCGCGTCAGGAATCGCATCGCCTACCAGTACGCCCTCATGTCCGCGGACGAGCTGGACCGTGCCCGATCGGTGGCGCAGGAGTACCTGGCGATCGCCGCCGACGGTGCCGGCCCGACCATGCAGTGGAGTGCTCGGGCGTTCGCCTGCCAGTTCCACCTGCACGTGGGCGACCTCGCATCGGCGGCCGCCGACAACGACGTGGCGCTCGAGCTCGGCCTCGAGCTCGGCGCCGTCGACTGCGAGAGCTGGTGGGCCGCCGTCGCGGCGAGCATCATGTGGTTACGCGACGCTGGCTACCCCGATCCCGAGTTGGCCGGCGAGTTGGCCGATCGGTTCCCGGGCGCCATCGTGTGGCGGACCTCTCAGGCTGTCGCGCTGGTCGCCCGGGGACGGGACGACGAGGGCCGGGAGCTCATCGAGGACCACGGCCTGGATGACCCGACGTCGTTCCCGAGGGACGTGCTCTGGTTCACCTGCGTGCACAACCTGGCCAGAGCCGTCGGCGCGCTGGATGACGCCGCGGTCGCCCGATCGCTCCTCGCGGCGGCTGAGCCCTACGCCGACTACGTCAGCCACTACTGCGTCGCCGCCATCGGATCGATGCGGGAACCGCTCGCGCTCCTGCGGAGCGCGTCCGGGGACCTCGACGGCGGGATCACCGAGATGCGAGCGGCGCTCGACTGGGCCACCCGTCACCGGCTGGAGCTGTGGAGGGTGATGTACCGGGTCATGCTCGCCGAGCTGCTGGCCCGCCGGGGCGACCCCGCTGACCTCACCGAGGCACGGACCGTGCTCGCCGAGACGCTCCCGGAGGCCGAGCGGCTGGGCATGGTCGGATGGACCACTCGCGGGGCGGCCGTCCTCGACGACATCGAGTAGCGGAACCGCGGGCCGCCAGCGGGGGTCGGCGACGACTGCCGGGTCCGACGACCAGTCTCCGCACAGGTGACGCGCAGGTGTAACGCGCCCCGATCCATGATCCTCCGGTCAACCGTCGCGACCCACAGCGGAGCGCTCATGGACACCACCGACACATCCCCCGACCTGCCGGTCCCTCTCTCGGCTGACGCCGCCGACGGTGCATCGTCGCTGCTGCACAGCCGTCGCGGCTTCCTCGCCGGAGTCGGCGCGGCGAGCGCGCTGCTCGTCGGCTTCGGCATGGCGGGGTGCAGCACCGGACCCAGCGCCGGCCGCGGCACGATCGACTGCTACCAAGGGCTGCTCGCGTTCCTCGTCCCCGGGAGCGACGCCTACTCCCTGCAACAGGGGGTGGTGCGTCCCGGTCCGGGCGGCGTGTCGGACCGGGCCGAACGTGCCCTCGCCGGGTCCTTCAACGAGTCGTTCCCCGTCCCGATCACGGTTCCGGGCGTCAACCTCACGGTCCCGCTGGAGCTGTTCATCGCTCAGCTGCTGGACAACGAGGCCCAGGGTCGTCGCCCCCGGCTCCGGAGCCGGACCCTTTGCGTCGCCCGTTCGCCAACCTGTCCTTCGACGACAAGGTCGAGGTGTTCCGCCGGTTCGAGGCGGAGCGGCTCTACGACGGGACGTTCCTGCGGTACCTGCTCAACACCGTGCCCACGTTCGCGGGCTTCGTCGCGCTGTCCGAGGTCGCCACGTTCGATCCTCGCGACGAGGACCCAGACCGGCCGACCGGCCAGCTGGGACGTCACCGCCTACCCAGGGGTCGCGGACGGCCGCAACGAGCTCGTCGGTTACTACCGCGGCGTGTCGTCCACCGACTGAAGGGAGTGTTCATGCGTGATGTGATCGTGGTCGGTGCCGGGGGCGGTGGTCCTGTCGCCGCTGCCGAGCTGGCGGCCCAGGGGCTCGACGTGCTGGTCCTCGAGGCAGGCGCGCGCTTCGCCGACCCTGCAAGTGAGTGGACGCATTTCGAGAACGATGCGAACAACGCCGTCACCGGCTACATGCGTTTCGGGCCGAGCGACCGGGACCGGTCGCCATGGGCGGCGGACCTGCCCTACCCGTCCGCGGTCTCGCAGGTGGCAGCGGTCGGTGGCACCACGACGCACTTCTACGGGAACTGCCCACGAGCGATGCCCGGGGTGTTCGCCGGGTACGCCGGGGCCGACGCAGCCGAGTACGACACCGGGCACCTGTTCCCGTTCAGCTACGACAGCCTGATCCCGTACTACGAGTGGGTCGAGGAGCGCCTGCCGGTCCAGACCGCCGCGATGGGCCGCAAGGAGCAGGCGTTCCTGAACGCCGCCGCGGCCGTGGGTCTGGCGCACCAGACGACCAAGGACATCCTCGGTCCGGGGCACCGCGCCCAGGAGAACTGCATCCTCCAGCCCGGCGGCACCGCGGGCCGCACGGACGACCCCGCCCAACTGACCTGGCCGACGGCGACGGGGTGCACCCTGTGCGGCCATTGTTTGCAGGGCTGCTACCAACCGATGAACTCGCCGCGCAACCTCCGGGCCCGGCGGTCGACCGACAACTCCTACGTCCCGATGATGCTGACGGCCGACGCATGGTCTCCCGGTGGGCGGGCGGCGACGCTCATGGCGGACGCCAGCGTGACCAAGTTGCTGACCGAACCCCGGAACGGTCGCGAGCACGTGGTCGGCGTCCGGTTCCGGCACGGCGGCCAGGTGCACGAGGAGCGCGCGTCGGTGGTCTGCCTCGCCGGTGGACCGCTGCAGTCACCGAGGCTCTGGCTCGAGAGCCGCCTGCCGAACCCGAACGGCTGGGTGGGTGCGGGTCTCACCGATCACTACTTGGACTTTCTCGTGGGGGTCATGGCCGACGACGTCGGCGGAGCGCTCGGTGCCGCTTCCGCCGCCCGTGCCGACTGGCCCGGCTATGGCGGGATCGAGAACGTCTGCGCCGGGCCGGCCCAGCAAGCGCTGAGCCTCACCTACAGCGACCAGGGCATCAGCGGGTACTACGACAACGGCGGCCAGGCGGCCCCGCATGGTGCCGATACCGTCGGTCGGCTGGTGGGCCCGGACCTCCTGGACCGGGTCAGCGACGTCAACCGGTTGCTGAGCGTGGTGATCATCACCGACGACGACGTCGAGAAGCAGAACCGGGTGACCTTGTCGGACCTCCCGCCGACCGAGCTCGGCCGGCGTCCGCGGGTCGTGATCAACCACCGCAACCGGTCCGCGAGAACGCAGCGCAACCGGGAGTTCCTCGCGGCCCGAGCGGTCGAGATCCTCAGGGCTGCCGGCGCCACGTCGGTCCACCGCAGCAACTGGCCGCCCACGGTCCTGCACGGCCATTCCACGATGAAGATGGGGGCCGATCCGTCGAGCTCGGTGACCTCGCCAACAGGGGAGACCTGGGCGGTCGGAGGGCTGTACGTCACCGACAACTCGGTGCTGTCCAACTCGCTCGGTGGCCCCAACCCGACCCTGACCACCCAGGCGGTGGCCACCCGGATCGCCGAGAGCATCATGACGACGCACTTCGCCGGGGATCCGTGGGTGATCGGCGGCGCACGCCGGTGTCGTCGATCGACGACAGCGTGACCCAGGCGGTGCTGGCCCGGGGCCTCTGAGAACGTCGCCGTCGGCCATCAGGCACCTCCTCGCGTCGGGGAGCGCCAGGGCTGTACGAAGTCCCTGACGGACCTGCTGCGTGGAGCGGGTGCGATCTCCTACGCTGCTTCGGTCCTACGGGGGAGTGGATGGGGCAGGAACTGCAGGTCGGGTTGCTCGGAGCTCTGACGATCGACACCGGCAACGGCAGTTCGGTCGGGCTGCCGAGCGCGACGCAGCGCCGCCTGCTCAGCGTGCTGGCGCTCGAAGCCGGTCACGTCCTGCCGGCGCCCCGCCTGTGCGAGCTGCTCGAGATCTCGAACGGATCACTGCGAACGTCGGTGAACCGACTCCGGTCCACGATCGGTGACCACCTGGCGACGTCGCCACCGGGCTACCTGCTCACGGCGCGGACCGACCTGGCCGAGTTCGAGCAGCTGGTGTCGGGTGGTCATGCTGCCGACAGCGGGGATCCGATCGAGCGGTGGGACCGGGCGCTGGAACTCTGGCGCGGCGAGCCCCTCGAGGAGTTCCGCGACGAGTCCTGGGCCGTGGCGGTGGTGGAGCGGCTCTGGGAGCTGCGCTCGGTGGCGATCGAGTCCAGGGCGGAAGTCCTGATGGAGGCGCGGCGGGCCGACCTGGTGGTCGCCGAGATGCGGGCGCACGTCGCCGACCACCCCTTGAGGGAGCGGCCCAGGATGATTCTGATGCGGGCGCTGACCGAGGAGGGACGCGCCACCGAGGCGTTGCGGGTCTACCAGGACCACCGACGGCATCTGGTCGAGTCGACCGGCACCGAGCCGTCGGAGGCGATCCGTTCACTCGAGCAGTCGATCGCGGCCGGCATCGGCGGGTCGGGCCCGTCGACCGGGGGCACGGGATGGCGTCCCCGCCCCACCAACCTGCCCGCGCCGCGCACCTCGCTCATCGGGCGCGAGCTGCTCGTCGACCGTGTGGTCCAACTGGTCCGCGAGCATCGCCTCGTGTCGCTCATCGGTCCCGGCGGGGTGGGCAAGACCCGCCTGGCGATCGAGGGGGCCGGTCGTGCGCTCGACGACGTGCCCGGCAGCGTGTTCTTCGTCGATCTGACCGCAGCGACCGACGGGACCGACGTGTCGGGCGTCCTGGTCCGATCGACCTCGGCGCCGGTCCGACCGGACCAGCCCGACATCGACGCCGTCGTGGAGCTGTTGGCGGACCGCACCGCACTCCTGGTCGTCGACAACTGCGAACACGTCATCGACGCAGCCGCGGAGCTGATCGACGACGTCCTGACCCGCTGTGCAGGGGCGCGGGTCCTGGCCACGACGCGCGAGGCGCTGCGGCTCCACGGCGAGTGTCGATGCATCGTGCCGTCGCTGGAGGTCGACGGCCCCGACTCCGCCGGAGCCCGGCTGTTCGTCGACCGGGCGGCCCTGGTCGTCGAGACAGCGGTCGACGACGGTGCGGTCGACGGGGCGGCGAGGTCCGGGAGCCCGGACAGCGACCCTGCGACCATCGTCGAGATCGCCCGTCGACTCGACGGCATTCCCCTGGCCATCGAGCTGGCCGCCGCGCAGGTCGCCGCCTTCAGCCCGGCGCAGATCCTGGAGCTGCTCGACGACCGATTCGCCCTGCTCGAGGAGCAGCAGCGACGCGTGCCGCTGCGCCAACAGACCCTGGCCGCGACGCTGGAGTGGTCCTACGAGCTGCTCTCCGATGACCACCGCCGGGCGCTGCGGACCCTGTCGGCCTGCGCCGGGGCCTGCTCACCGGCAACCGCGGCGCGGGTCCTCGGGAGTCCGCTCACCGAGACCGAGCGCCTGCTCGACGACCTGGCGGCCAAGTCGCTGCTCGTGCCGGCTCCCGAAGGCCGGGACCCCGTGGGGTACACGTTCCTCGAGACCGTGCGCGAGTACGGCCGGGCCATGCTGTCGCAGGCCGGCGAGGTGGACGCGGCACAACTGGCGGTCGAATCGGCCCTGCTCCCTCCCGCCGACGACCCCGGGAACTGGACATCGCTGGTCAACGACGTCATCTGCGCCGCGGACCCCGCCGTGATGCTCGAGGCCTCCACCCGTCTCGCGGCCGCCGCGGACGCCCAGGGCGCCGGGCGCCTCGGGCCCGCGGCGTACCTCTTCGCGTCGGTGGCGTTCCGCGACGAGCTCGGGTCGCTCCGGGCCCGCGCCTCGATGGTCCGTGAGCTGGCCGGGCGGCGGGACGAGCTCGACCCGTTGGCATGGCGGGTCGCCACCGCGGCCAGCCTTCTGTTCGATCGATCGGGGCGTGACTACGGGGCGGTCATGACGACGGCCGCCACGATGACCGACGCGCTCGCTGCCCGACGATCCGGCATCGCAGCTGGTTCGAGCTCTGGCAGTGCGCGCTGACCACCGCGGTCGACCCCGAGGCGGGACTGGGCGCGGTGGAGGCAGCGCTGCCGCCGCGCGGAGCGCCACGCACGCCCACCGCTCGACTGGACGCTGTCGCAGCTCCTCGGGACGAAGGCCGCGGGACTGGCGTTGCTGCGACGACTGGACGAGACGCACGCAGTCGCCGCCGAGGCTGCCCGGTGGGCACCCGTGGGCCAGGAGTCCCGCGACCAGGCGCTGGCGCTGCAGGCATGGCTGGGCTACCTGGACGGTGCGCCGATCGACCACGACCTGGTCGCCGAGATCGCGTCGCAGGACCACGGACTGGGCCTGGCCGAACTCTGTGCAGCGCCCGGCGTGCTGCACAGCGGCGGCACCCCGATGGAGCGGGGGGCGCGACTGCTCGCGCTGGCGAGGGAGCGGCCGCCGTTCGCCCTGGCGACGCCGTTCCTCCTGGCCTTCGCCTGGCTCGCCCTCGAGCTCGACGACCACGAGCGGGCCCGCCGACTCGTGGCGAACGCCGAGCTCTACGACGCCAGCACGCAGGTCGCACTCGTGTACGTGCTCGCCGCCATCGACGACCGGGGGCCCGACGAGTGGACCGCCGGCCGGGACGGGGCGGTGGCCCACTACCTGGGGCCCGAGCACGAGCTGGCCGTCGAACACGGTGCCGCCGTGCTCGACGAGGAGCTGGACCGTTGGGAGCGCCTGCTCGCCGACGCGCCCCCGGGAACCGCGTCCCGCTGAACGGACCCGCCGGCCGCCCGCCGGCGGAGCCCGGACGACCGACCTGTCCGACGGCCGGCGAGAACCTCAGGCGAGACGCTGGGTCAGGCGGCCGAGCCCCGACCCCGGCGTGAACAGGCCGGCGCTGCTGTCGACCTTGGTCAGGTACTCCGGGTCTGCCGACAACGCGGCCTCCGCTGCGTCGACCTCCTCGAGCGAGCCCGCCAGGCTGAACCAGGCGACCTGCGCCCAGGGTCCGTACATCGAGCGGGTGAAGAGCCCGTCGCGTCCGGTGACGCCGGCGACGTGGTCCATCATCTCGACACCGAACGCCATCGCGTCGCTGATCCGGCCCAGCGCGCACTGGGCCGAGACGATGCTCGCGGAGTCGCCCCGGTGGCCGCCGCCACCTGCGGTCCCGGCACGACCTGGGCGAGCACGTCCTCGGTCGGCCCCTCGAACAGGTGCGCCGCGGCCGTGATGGTCTCGACGTAGTCGTTGTCGGCGAGCAGCTTCTCCCGGGCCACGCCCATCTCCTGGTGCGAGTCGAGGGTCATGGTCCAGCCGAGCACGGTCGCGGGAGCGCCGTACAGGGTCTGCCAGACCGAGATCTCGTGGCCGACGATGCGCGTGGCCTTGGCCGCGATGTCCACCGCGAAGGCCGTCGCCTCGAGCTGACGGTCGTGCGCTGCGGTGCGGTTCCGTAGGAACAGGTACATGGTGATCTCCTCGGTCGTGCACCCCGGATGGGATGCACGACCGAGCTTGACGATGCGCGGTTACACCTGCGCGGCACCTGAGCCTGCCCGCACCGATCGTTCGTCGTTCGCGCCCGGTCACGCTCTGGTGGACCGAGCTTCGGCAAGGGCAGGTCATCGAGGCGCTGATCGACGGTGCAGGTCGGTATCCCTTCTGGCGTGCGGTTCGTCGTGATGGTGGACAGGTTGTCCGCCGGCTCGTGGAGTCGGAGCGTGGAGGAGGATCGTCATGACGTTCGTGAACGAAGCAGGCTGGGACCGGATTGCCCGGGTGGTGGCTGGGATCGTGTTGCTGGCGGTCGGATTCGGTGTGGTCGGAGGCACGGTCGGCACGGTGCTCGGAGTCGTGGGCCTGGTTCCACTGCTGACCGGGCTCGTCGGCTACTGCCCGATCTACCGCTTGTTGCACGTGAGCACGAACCACCGGGACGAGTCGTCGACCACGGCATGACCCCGGGCCCGAGGGCATCCACGCCAGTTGTGTCAGGCTCCACGCAGTGAACGATGTGGGCAAGCCGCAGCCGGTGCCACCTGACGAAGCGACCTTGGCCGCAACGCTGATCGACCTCTATCCGTTCGTGTTGTCCGTGACGCGCGACCCGGACCTGGCTGCCGACCTGATCCAGGATGCCTGGCTGCGGGCCGCCCGGTCGGCGGGGCAGTGGCGCGGCGACGCCCCGTTGGCGTCGTGGCTGCGTCGCATCATCCACAATCTCGCGATCGACTCGGCTCGTCGTTCGGCGTGGTGAGGTGCTCGTCGAAGAGGTCGAGCAGCGTTGGCGGGACGACGACTACAGCGTCGACGCCGCGGTCGTGGCCGAACGGGCCCAGGTTCGTGAGGAGCTCGAGGACGCACTCGCTCGCCTGCCCTTCATCTATCGCTCGGCGGTGACGTTGCACGACGTCGAAGGGTGGACCGTCGCCGAGATCGCCGACCTGCTCGAGGTCGGTCTGCCCGCAGCCAAGCAGCGTCTGCGGCGAGGCCGGATGATGCTCGTCACAGCGCTCGCTGACGGCCAGGATCGCCGGGACAACCTGAAGGGAGTGCCCATGCGCTGCTGGGACGCGGCGACAGCACGTATCCGAGTACCTGAACGGCGATCTCGACCCCGGGACCGTGGCGCTGCTCGAGCGGCATCTCGAGGTGTGTCCGACCTGCCCGCCGCTGTACGCGTCGCTGGTCGGCGTGCGCGCCGAACTCGGCGGGCTACGAGACTCCGACGCGGTCGTACCTCCTGCGCTGGCCGGCCGTCTGCAGGGCCGGTCGACCTCTACCTGAGGGGGAGTCGGGGGGTCAGCGCATCGCCTCGATGAGCAGTGCGTCGGCGAAGGCGAAGAACCGGATCGAGGCGCCGACCTTCACTGCCCGTTCGGGCAGACGGGCGCCGAGTTGTTGGCCGACGATGATCGCGACGGCGTCGGCGGCCACCATGCCGAGGGTGGATCCCAGCCAGGTGCCGAACAGACCCTCGGTCGTTGCGGGGGTGATCGTGGCGAGCATCGTCTTGTCGCCGAGCTCGGCGATGAAGATCACCCCGAAGCTCAACAGGAAGGCTGCCCACATGTGACGATCTCCTCGGCTGGGCACCGAGGAGAAGCGCGACCTGCGGCAGCGTTCGACCCGGCGCAGACATCGTGCACCACGTGGAAGGTTCCGCACGCCCGGTGGTCCTGCTGGCAGTGGAGCCTCGGCACGTTCACGACGTGGACTCCGTGCGGATGGGCCGGGTGAACGCCGCCGGTCGGGGTGGCATCCGCCCCTGTCGTCGTACTGGACGACGCGACGATGCCCGAGCGGTCGCGATACGTGTGGTCGTGCCGGCGTGGGGAGTGAGGAGCAGCCCGATCGGCGTCGCCGACCTACTGGGACGCCTCAGGGTCGTCCCAGAAGAGGGCGAGCCCGATGCCGTCGGGGTCGTTGAAGTTGACGATGGCCCCCGGAGGGATCTCGATGACGCCGGAGTGTTCGATGTGGTGTCGAGCGAGTTGGTCGGCCCAGCGGTCCAGATCCGCACGCGACGGAACGGTGAAGGCAAGGTGGTCGAGTCCGGTGCATCGGGGATCGAACTCGGTGCCACCAACAGGGCGGTGCTCCACGAGGCCGATGCTGTAGCCCCCGGACGCGAAACGCATGACGCAGGCGCGTCGGGTCTCCCCGTCCTCGCGGAACATCTCTTCCATGCCGAGCACCGTCGCGTACCAGCGAGCGCTGTGGTCGCAGTCTCGGACCGACAGGGCCACATGGTGGAACGCGACGAGATCATCCATGGGCCCATCGCCCCGTTTCATCGTGGAGCTCGCCGAGGAGCCGGCGGAGGGTCGCTAGCTTCGATGTGCCCAAGGAGTCCGCGAGCTCTCCTTCCATCGTGGCGATGATGCCGAGCGCGTCGTCGATCTCACGCCAGCCTCGATCGGTCAGTCGGACGAGCCGGGCGCGACCGTCGGTGGGGTCCGGTTCACGCTCGAGGTATCCGTTCTGCTCGAGGTGTGACACGAGATAGGCCATGGCGGGCTTCGACATCTGGGCCTTGACGGCGAGATCGGTGATGCAGGAACCGTTCGGGTCTATGTGCTGGAACACGACCAGGTGCGCTGCACGCAGGTCCGTGTATCCGGCGAGATGAAGCCGAGCGAGCACCTCGGTGGAGAACGCGAAGAAGGGTTCGCGCAGCAGTATCCGGAGCTTGGAATCCGGCCGGTCGCCGACGGTGGTGGAGTGCGAGGCACTCCGAAGGAGAGCGCGGGCGCTCCGGTTTCGTGCCACCTCTGAGGTGCCCTGGCGGCGCATCATCGGTGGGGTCGGCCAGCGGAGCCGACCTGACGTGCCTTTCAACTTGGCCCTGGAGCCTTCGCCTCGTGCGTTCCTTATCCAAGGCGAGATGTACCTTCGCCCTCATGGCAAGAACGGCGATAGTTGGAGCTGCGGACACCTTGCGGCTGGCGGCGGGGTGGAGCGATGGTGTGCATTCCTCGGCACCATTGCTTGGCGCCGGCCTCGCGAACCCACGGTCCCCGAGTGTTGTAGTCCCCCCGCCACCAATCGAGAAAGCCCGGAATCTCAAGGGATTCCGGGCTTTCGATGTTCTCGGGTGAAGTGGGCGTCTACCGGGTCGGTCTACCGGCCGGCACGCCAGCTCGTTGTCGGTGCTGGGTTCTCGGGCTGTAGAGCCGGTAGACGTCTACCGGGTGGCGGGCGAGCAGTTGGCTGAAGCGGGTTCGGCGCCCATGCCGGGCATGACGTGTTGGTAGGTGGCCATGGTGAAGCCGGGGTTGGCGTGGCCGAGTCGTTCGGACACGACCTTGATCGGTGTGCCGGCAGCGAAGAGCAGCGACGCGTGGGTGTGACGGAGTCCGTGGAAGCAGATGCGGGGCATGTCGAGGCGGCGGACTTGTCGGTGGAACAGCCGGTATATCGACTCGGGGTGCACCGGGAGTCCGGCTTGGTTCGTGAAGATCGGATCGCTGGTCCCGACCGGGTGGCCGTCGCGCTGCTGACGTCGCCGCCACGCTCGGAGCACTCGTTCGGTATCGGCGTCGAGGTCGATGCAGCGCCGGCTGGTGTGGGTTTTGACCGCAACCTCGACAGAGCGGCCGGCGACGACCTGGCGGCTTCTGGCGATGGAGAGCCGATGGGTGCCCTTGCGCCAGTCGCCCCAGCGGAGCCCGGCGAGTTGGTCGCGTCGCGAGGTCCGAGCAAACGGTCGCATCCCCGGGGGAGCTAGGTTGACGAGTAGTACGAGATCGTAATATAGTAATGCGAGATCGTACTAGTTCACGGAGGTTCCACGATGACACCAACCACACCGCCCGAGATGTCCACCCCACTTCTGATGCGACTCGCGTCATGGAAGCTGTGGATCGTCTGCGCAGTGATCTTCGTTCCGTTCGCCTGGATGTTCTTCGCATCGTCGGCGCCGTTCGCGGTCCCCGAAGTCGAGGCCGCCTGCGGTCAGGCTCCGCCCGACATGCGTTTCTTCACCACCGCTGATGGCGTCACCGAGTTCCTCGAGGGCTGCGGTTCCGACGGGCGCAACACCTATCGGAACATGCAGGTGGCTGACATCTTCTATCCCGCCATCGTGGGCATTTTCCTGGCGTCCTCGCTGAGCCTCGCCATCAGACGTCTCTCGCCGCGACCCGGCCGAGTCCTCTGGCTCGTCGCTCTTCCGCTCGCCGGTGCAGCGTTCGACTACCTCGAGAATGCGCTCGCCTGGCTGGCGCTGACCAGCTACCCGGACCCGACCGCCACCAACCACCTCCTGGGCGTGGCGTCGGCGGCGAAGACAGCGACCTCATGGGCAGCAGGCTTCACGCTGGTCGCCGCCCTGGCAGCGATCGCCGTCCAGGCAGTCCGGTCCCGGCTGTCGGGATCGACCGCCGAAGCCACTGCTGTGTCCAATCCTGTCCACGAATGTGAGTCCATCGGCTCAGCACCATGAGCGCGGCCGACGGGGACGGGCACTCGGCCGGGCGCCGAACCACTCGTGCGCCGACCAACGTCTTGTTCGATGCCTGGCTCGTCTCGCGGTCCGTTCACCGACTCATCGACGTCGCCATCGAGGAATCCGGTCTCGACGCTGACGAGTTCGCGATCTACTCCGTGTTGGTATCTGGCGACGGGCTGACGCCCTCGGAGCTCGCCCACTGGATGGCAGCGGCGCCGACGACCGTGTCGAGCTATGTCAAACGATTCGAACGACGCGGACACATCTCCCGCATCCCGAACGCCGAAGACCGACGCTCCTACCGAGTCCAACTCACAGCCGCAGGACGCGCCGCACACCAACACGCCGGTGCTCTCTTTGCGCCGATCCTCACGAACACCGAGGACACGCTCGGGGCTCACGCCGAGACGGCCCACGCACAGCTCCTGAAGCTCCTGCACGCCGTCGACACTGTCAGAGATGAGCACCGCTAGCTCAGTAGAAGGTGCCAGTTGGGTCGAGCTGGTTGCACGACTCAGCGAGGGCCAGTCCCTGGCGATCGTCGATGATCCGGACAACCCGGTGAACGGTCGCGCTCTGCTGCTCGCCGGAGATGACCAGGAGCAGATCGGGTGGGTGCCCGACTACCTCGTCGAGCACTTCCACGACCTCCGCGACCTCAATGCGCCAACCCGGCCGTCAGGGTCGAGCACATCAACGGCCCCGACGTCGCACCGCACATGCGTGTGCTCTGTCGAGTCACGGCACCGTGGCCGGATGGCTACCAGCCGTTCAGCTCGATCGAGTTCCAACCGATCGTCACACTCAGTGACGATCGCGACGTTGCCGCAGGACCTCAGGATGCCGCGGAGTGTCTGCCAGATCTGCTGCCAGATTCGCTCGGAACGGGCGGTACGGGAGGGGACGAGCCGGCACGCTCATAACCCGAAGGTCGCAGGTTCAAATCCTGCCCCCGCCACCATCGAGAACCCCTTGCAGCGACAGGCCTCTGGGTCTGTCGCTCGGGTCTTGGGAAGGCTCGGATCGGCCCCCTTTCCCCAGATCGTTCGTCAGATTTCCTGTGCAGTCCCGGTTCATGGTGGACATCGTGGCTCCGGAAGCAGGTGACATTCTCGGGACGCGGTTCCGGTAGGTGCGCGACGGTGGCCCCGGTACCGGGCAGCGGTATGACTGCCCCGCGGAGGGTCATCGAAGCTCCGGCACTTGGTGAAAGACCCGTCCACAAGCGACGACTGTCGAGGCGGACGTCAGTCCCACGGGGTCGCCGCTGCGAGTTCGGTGAGGATCGTCGTGGCGTTGTCGATGAGCGTCGAGAAGTGGCCGGCTGATTCGACCACGGTCAGGGTGGCGGACGGGAGGTTGTCGGCCAGGAAGACCGCCCATGCTGAGGTTGCCTGGCGGTCGCTGGCGCCGTGCCAGACGGCGGTCGAGGTTCGGATTGTTCCCAGTTGGAAGCCCCAGTCGCGGTGGTAGAGCGACGCCTCGTGGACGAGGCCGTCGGCGCCGGCTCGGACGGCCTCGGTCATCTCTGCGACGATCGCTCGGGTGATCGCCGGCTGATCGCGGAACAGGGCTCCGTCCGCCGGCTGCATCTTCGCCCAGACGTCCAACCACCGATCGGGATGCTGGGACATCTGGCGGAGTTGGCTTCGCCGCGACCCTGCGGTACAGGGCGGGGTGGTTCATCAATGCGTTCACGATCCGGAACATGGGATGCAGCCCGCTGTTCGCCGCCTGAGGAGGAGCGACCGAGGAGACGGTGGCAACCCGTGTGATCCGTTGGGGTAATGCCGCTGCACACGCGAGCGCATGGGGGCCTCCTCCGGAATGGCCGAGGAGTCCGAAGTCGTCGAGACCGAGATGATCGGCCAGCTGCTCGACGTCGCTGGGCCAGTCGAGGAACCGTCGCCCGGGCTGGAAGGTCGACCGGCCGAACCCCGGCCGGTCCGGGCAGATGAGCCGAACCCCGGTTGAACTCGCGGCGGAGTCCAGGAGGTGCCCGGCGAGTCGGGAGTCGTTTCCGCCGTGGAAGAACATGATGGGCGTTCCTGCTCCGTGGCCGAACTCTGCCCAGCACAGCGTCCGGCGGTCGGTGGTCGTCATCTCCGAGAGTTCTCGGTTGCTCATCCAGCTCCGATTCTGGGTGGGGTGTTCTCCTCGGGTGCTCAGCTGCGTTGTTCGACGTGGCCCTTGAGCCCTTCGAGCAGCTCGCGCATTCCGGCGCGGTAGCTGCGGCGGACGGTGAGGGCGTCGAGGATCGTTCCGATCGGACCGTACTTGAGGGTGTAGGCGGGGCTGACGGTCACCTCGGTGCGAGCGGGTTGCGTGCAGTCGTTGAGGGTGAACGCGATGTCGGCGGACTGGAACGGAAGGGTCGAACCGGTGACGCGGAAGGTGATGGCGGTTGCTGGTTCGAACGTGACCACCTGTTCGGCGAGCGAGTGCTTGGTGGAGATGTCGCAGTGGCGTGTGCCGCCGAGGCCGTCGAGGTCGTTGGTTCGGTGCGATCCGATCAGGCCTGGGTGCCAAGCGGCGATGGTGCCGATGTCGGCGAGCGCGGCCCATACGGCGTGGCGTGGGGCATCGATCGTGATTCGTTCACTGAACGTGCTCACCTGAGGTGCTCCGTGAGTCGCGTTCCTGCTCTCGGGGTCGCCGTCGATCACAGTTCGCAGGTCGGTCGTGTCGTTCGTGATGTCGTTCATGCGATCGATCCTCGGGCAACTCGTGACGCGAAGCGATGACCCGCTAGGTCAAACAGCAGCGGAGCGATCGGTCGCGTTGTCGATCCAAGGTCGTGTCGCCAGGACCTCGCGCGTGGTCAGATCGGCCGGATAGAGCGTCTCGATCGACAGCTCCGACAACGTCACGTCCTGAGCGGTTCCGAAGGTGGTCACCGTCGACAGGAACGACAGCTCGACGCCGTCGATCACGATCTGCAGGGGCAGGACGACGTCGGGGGATGTGGGCATCGTGCGAACAGCCGTTGGGGCGTAGGTCTCGCACTCGTCGATCAACGCCCTGAGCTCGTCGTCCTGGGTGAGCGTGAGCACGTGGCGCATGTGACGCAGCAGTTGGCCGGCGTACTCGTCGAAGTTCGTCACCCGTGAGGCGAGCCCGTCGGGATGCAGGCTCAGCCGGGCCACGTTCAACGGTGCCGTGAGCAATGCCGGGTCGACACTGGCAGTGAACCAGAACGCGGCAGCGTTGGCGTCGACGACGTTCCAGCGCGTGTCGATCACGGTCGTCGGGTTCGGATCGTTGCCGTCGAGCACCAGTTGGATCACCTGGCGAGCTGCATCCAGTGCCTCGTCGTCGAGTGAGTACTCGCTGAAGACCGGTGCGAACCCGCCAGCGAGCAGCATGTCGTTGACAGCGCGTTTGGGCATCTCGAACTCGTCCGCCAGATACAGCAGCAGTTCGCGGCTTGGCTTGGCCCGGCCGGTCTCGACGCACGACAGATGCCGCGTCGACACCCCCGTCCTGCTCGAGACGTCGAGCTGGCTCAGGCGGCGCAGCGACCTCCAGTGCCGCAACAGGCTTCCGGCATGGCGATCCGTCGGTTGAGACATGAGACCCAGCGTATGGAGCCACCCACTGCCGGGCCATGACCTGACACGTCATGGAAGCCAGGTCACCCGATTCGTCACGATCTGCGCATGGAACCCTCTGCCATCACCGACCCGAACACGCGACTCCGCTCCGTCCTCGCCGCCAATGCCACCACCTCAGGGCTGGCAGGTCTGACTGCGCTGACCGCGAGTGGGCGCGTCGACCACTGGCTCGACACCGGCCACCCCGCCTGGGTTCGTGTCCTCGGCGCCGGCCTCGTTGTATTCGCCGGCGCCGCTGTCGCGCTCTCTCGCTCCAACGAGCAGCATCTCCGACGGTGGGCGCCTGCTGTCAGCGTCGCCGACGGCGCCTGGGTCGTGGCCTCGGTCGCGACCATCACCGCCGGCTGGTACTCGACCAGCGGCGCCGCCCTCGTGGGGACCATCGCTGCCGTGGTCGGAACGTTCGCCATCGCCCAGATGCGACTGTCCCGGACACTCTGGGAGACAAGCAGCGCATCTACCGGCGCCCCCTGTTGATCGAAGCGCCAAGTCTCGGCTCGCTCCAGACGGCGCTCGCAGCCCGCGGGCGAGGTCGCCGAGGAGCAGGGAGGGCCCATCGGACACGCTCAAGCTGTTGCTGTGTGGTCCGGATTCCGTGACCCGCCTGCGTGTCGGCCGGCCACGACGTCCAGAGCGCCAGCGAGCTCCGCTGCGGTCGCGACGTCGCGGGCGCGCCAGGCCACATGGTGGTCGGGGCGGACCAGGAGCGCACCGGTGTCGTCGACCTCGCACGTCTGCCGCCACGCGTCGAGCGTGGGTGTGTCGGCCCCGACCCTGACGATCGACACCGCGGCCGCGCCGAGCGCCTCCGCCCAGGTGTCGTGTTCGCCGAAGCTGAACAGCACCGGGCGGTCGAGCGGCACGAGATCGAGTGTCGACTCACCGCCGACCTCCCCCAACCATGCGTGGGGCAGCCGGGCACCGGGCCGCGCCGTCGGCTGGTACTGGCTCGGTGATCCTGGCTCGGCGGGGGGTGTCTCGGGGATGATCGCTCCCTGGTCGTAGACGTAGCCGAGCTGCAGGCCGAACAGGTTGAAGTGCTCGCGCTGCAACTCGACGGCGGCGGCGATCGCGTCGGTCCTCGACGGGTCCGCCAGCGATGCGTGGAGTCGTTCCGTGGTCGGTTCGGCATCGGTGCCGAGTGCGACGGCCAGTTCCGCCATCTTGATGGCGTTGGTGAGCGACTGGTGGGCGTTGTTCCGTGCGACGGGGAGTCGCTCGGTGCCGTACGAGTCGAGGAGGTCGGTCGACGCCCTGCCGGTGGTGATCGCCGCGATGCGCCACATCAATCCGTGGATGTCCTGCACCCCGGAGTTGAGGCCGAGTCCACCGGTCGGGGGGAATCGGTGGGCGGCGTCGCCTGCCAGGAGGACCCGCCCGCGCCCCATCGACTCGGCGGTCTGGGCGCTCATCCACCACGTCGCCGCGCTGCGGATCTCGGCGTCGAGCGGGGTCCCGGCTGCCCGAGCGATGACCTCGAGGCACCGGTCGGGGGGTAGTCGTCGACCGACTCGGCGCCAGGGTCGACGGCGTGCATGAACACCCAGTCGGAGTCGACGTCGTGGGCGACGAACGCGCCGGTGCACGCCGGGTCGAGCACGAAGTGCAGGACCGCAGGCCGGTCGGCGGTCAGCGCTCGGAGATCGGCGGCGAAGTGGATCATGAGGTAGCACTGGATCAGCGGTGGTCCGTGCATCTCGATCCCCAGTTGCCTGCGGACCCGACTGCTGGCGCCGTCGCACCCGATGAGGTAGCGGCTGCGGACCCGGATCGTTCGCTCGGCGCCGAGGTCGGTGACGGTCGACACCACGGCGTCGTCGGCCTCGTCGGCGTGCTCCCACTGGTGGCGATAGCGGAGCTCCGCGCCCGGCGACGCACGGAGCTCATCGGCGAGGATCGGCTCGAACCGGTGCTGGGAGAGGTTGCGAAGTGGGTGTCGGCGTGACGTCGAGGCAGCCGTCGTCCTGGCGTTCGTACGGCAGTCGGCCGATCAGCTCGCCGTTCAGTCGGGTGACGAAGTTGACATGGCCGGCGTCGGCGCGGTCACTGCCGGCAGCGTGGATCCGATCCATGTCGAGTCCGGCCTGGCGGCAGATCTCATAGGTGCGGGCGTTGACGGCGTGCGCCGCCGGCGACGTCTGGGGTCCGTCGCGGCGCTCGACCACGAGGGCGGTGAGTCCGTGGCGCGACGCGAGGATGCCACCCATCATCCCGACCGGCCCCGCACCGACGATCAGCACGTCGACGTCCACGTCCACGTCGACCTCGGCCGCGGACCTCGCGGGATCGTCCGACATGCTCAGAAGACGCCGTCGTAGCTGCCGCCATCGAGCTGGAGGCTCTGACCGGAGAGATACCCGGCCTGGGCCGAGCACAGATAGGCGAACGCGTCGCCGAACTCGTCGGGGCGGCCGAGGCGACCGGCGCTGATCGACGCGATCTGTCCCGCCCGGGCCTCCTCGTACGAGACACCCGTGAACTCCATCACCAGCTCGGCCATCTGTTGCTGGCGGCCGGTGTCGAACCGCTCGGGCAGCAGTTGGTTGACGGTCACGTTGTGGGCGACGACGTCCTTCGACAGGCCCTTGAGGATCCCGGCGAGGCCGAGGCGAGTGCCGTGCGACAGCCCCATCAGCGGGTTCGGGGTCTTCACCATCGCCGAGCTGATCGCCACGATGCGGCCGAAGCGACGCTCGACCATGCCCGGCACCACGCAGTTGCAGGAAGCCGACCGGCCCGACCACTGCCTGCCGGAACGAGGCGTCGAGCGCCTCGCCACCCAGCTGGTCGAACGGGGTGGGTGGCGGGCCCTCACCGTTGAGCAGCACGATGTCGGGCTCCGCGCACGCGTCGAGCAGCGCAGCGTGCACGTCGGTCGTCGACGAGTCACCGACGACCCCGCTCACATCGACGTCGTACGCGGCTCGCAACTCGGCGACGGCCGTGTCGACATCGTCGGCGGTGCGGCCGTTGATCACGACGTGCACGCCTTCGCGGGCGATGCTCTCGGCGCAGGCGCGTCCGAGTCCGCGGCTCGACCCGAGCAGGATGGCGCGTCGGCCGGAGATCCCGAGGTCCATCGCTACGCCCCGGCCCGGGTCTGATCGAGACGCGCACGGAACGCGTCCTGCCAGGTGGCAAGCGGCTGGAACTCGCGTTGGTCCTGGATCTTGGCCCGCGTGTCGGCCTCGATGGTCTCGTCGTCGGCGGTCAGGTCGAAGCCGTCGGCGAACGGCTGCGCCACATGGAACGGGCTGTCGACGAAGCACTCGAGCCCGTTGCCCTCGGGATCGTTGAAGTAGAGCGACCAGGCGTTGCCGTGGTCGATCGGGATGACCCCCTCGACCCCGGCCTCGTCGAGCCGCGCCCCGATCCATCTCAGCTCGTCGAGGCTGCCGGCGCGGAACGCCATGTGGTCGACCATCACGAACTGGTGCTCGGATCCGGGCAGCCCGGAGATGAGCAGGATCTGATGGTGCTCGGCCGGATCCTGGGAGAGGAAGGCCATCTGTGACCCGTCGGGCGAGTCACCTCGGTCGGTCACGTGGAAGCCGAGCGTTCCGCAATAGAAGTCGAGCATCGGTTCGAGATCGCGCACGGCCATCGTGGTGTGGCTCAGCGAGAGGCGGGGTGCTGGTCGTGGTGGCGCGGGCATGTCGTTCTCCTTCAGCAGACGTGATGGTCGGTGATCCGCACGCATCGATTCGTGAGGGTGCCGATGCCCTCGATGCGGGTGGTGAGGACATCGCCGTCGGCGAGGAACTTTCCCTGAGCGGCACCGATGCCGTCCGGGGTTCCGGTGAAGATCAGGTCGCCGGTCGTGAGCGTGGTGACACGTGACAGGTACGAGACCAGCGTCGCCACGTCGAAGATCATCTGGTCGGTGGTGCCGTCCTGTCGCACGTCGCCGTTGACCTCGGTGACGATCCGCAGCCGGTCGCGGTCGACCGAGGCGGGCGACACCATCACCGGGCCGATCGGGCCGAACGTGTCGAACGACTTGCCGAGATCGAAGTGGGGCGGTTGGGCGGCGAACTGCACCGCCCGGTCCGAGATGTCCTGGCCGACGGTCAACCCGACGACGTGCTCCCACGCCTCGGTCGGTTCGATGTCCTTGCCGCCGCGTCCGACCACCACGACGAGCTCGCCCTCGTAGTCGACCGCGTCGCTGCGCATCTCGACCTCGGCGGTGGGGCCGACGAGACACGACGGGAACTTGGTGAACACGAGCGGGTTGTCGGGGACCTCCATCGCCCCCTCGTCGGCATGGGCCTGATAGTTGAGACCGATCGCGAACACGTTGCGGGGCCGGGGGACCGGTGGGCCGAGACGAGCAGCCGTCGAGGCTCGAGACCGGCTCGTGCGAGTCCAGCGTCGCTGTCAGCGTGGCGAGGCGGTCGGGCGCGACGAGGGCGTCCATCGGGTCGGGGCCGAGCTCGCCGCCGGACACCGACTCGAGGTCGTAGCAGTGATCGCCGGCGACCAACGCCGCACGGCCGTCGATGTTGGCGATGGAGTAGGTCATCTCGTCCAATCCCGTCCCGGATCGTCCCGACGGCCCGCCGGTGCCGACCGTCCGTGCTGAAGTGACAGTTTTATCAGAAATGACGAGCTTGTCAATTGTGAATCCCGGATCTAGGGTTCGATGGCGATGAACGTGCCCAGGCCGTCCAAGCGCGAGCGCACGCGGCGCAAACTGCTCGATGCCGGACTGCAGGTGATCGCGGACCGCGGCGAGGCGCTCACCGCGTCCGACGTCGTGGCGGTCGCCGACGTCTCGAACGGGACCTTCTACAACCACTTCCTGGACCGAGACGACTTCATCCGGGCGCTCGCTCGCGAGTCGCTGCGCGCGATCACCGAGCAGAGCGCTGACGACACCGAAGGAACGGACCCAGCCTGGCGGTTCGCTGTTGCGTCCACGCGGGTCCTCGATGCCGGGGTGCGAGATCCGCTGTGGGGCGCGCGGCCCTGCGACTTGCCGACAGCCCGACCCCGCTGCAGGCGGCGGTTCAACAGCACCTGCGCACCGACCTGGCCGAGGGTCACCGGACCGGACGGTTCACCCACGGGGCCGACGACGTCACCGTCGACCTGGTCGCTGGCACGCTGATGGCCGCGCTCCGCCGACTGGTCGCCCCGGACTCTGGATGCTCGAGCAGCGGAATCGCCGATGTCGTCGCCCGTCTCCTCGAGGCGATCGGCATCGACCACGACGAGGCTGGCGAACTCGCGGTCGCCGCCCTCGAGGGCGAAGGGGCTCCTGTCGCTCGTCAGACCGGCGCATGACGATCCTTGCGGCATCGTCGTCCTGAGCGGCTGCCGCTACGTCAAGGTTGCTTGTCGGAAAGCACCCTTGACACAACGACAAGGTTGCTTTGCCTTTCCGTCATGGCAGATTCCAGACAGACGACCACCCCTTCGCCTGCGTCCCGGGGTCCCCGGCTGAGCGCCGAGGACAAGCGTCAGCGCAACAGCTATCTCCGGGAGTTCATCCCCGCCATCGTGACCTTCTGGATCCTGTTGGCGATCGTGCAGAACGCCGTCGACGAAACGACATCGGGGCGCGGCTCTGGGTGCTGTTGCCGGTCCTCCCGATGATCGGCGTCGCCATCGCCCTCTACCGGGCAACCCAGCGGGCGGACGAGTACGGCCGCATCGTGATGCTCGAATGCATGGCGCTGGGCTTCGGTGTCTCGATGATCGCCGCCATGGCCCTCGGGTTCCTCGGGGGAGTCGGCGTGGCCTGGACCTTCGGTGGGTGGTTGGTCTTCGGTGCCGGCATGACGACCTGGGGCCTGGCACTGCTCGTTCGGAACCTTGTCTGATGGAGAATCGACTGAAGGAGCTCCGAGCCGTCAGCGGCTGGAGCCAGGCCCACCTCGCCGACCTGCTCGGCGTGAGCCGCCAAACGGTCAACGCGCTCGAGAAGGGTCGATACGACCCCAGCCTTCCCCTGGCCTTTCGCCTGGCGCGGCGTCTTCTCCACCACGATCGAAGACCTCTTCAGCCCCAGCGACGACGACCTCGGACCGTGCCACCGAGGCATCCGCCCGCTCGGGGTGATCGCTCCCGGCCTCCAGCACGGTCGCAGGTCCGGATCCCGCCTCGGGCGCCATCGCGCCAGCCTGGAATCGCAACGAGTTCCAGGCCGCCGATGCTGCGTTCAGAGGAGATCGTGGTCGCGGGCGGCTTGGACGGCGGGCTTGCGGCCCTCGACGCCGAGCTTGCGGTAGATCGCCTTGCAGTGCGTCTTCACGGTGTTGAGCGACACGTAGAGCTCGCTCGCGATCTCTCGTTGCGACAGCTGCGACGGCAGGTACCGCAGGACCGCCAGCTCGCGCTCGGTGAGCTCTTCGACGGGACCGTCGACCTGACGGCCGGTCGGCGCGACCGTGTCGGGCCTCGACCCTGGCGAGGTAGCGCCCGGCGATCCCCGGGTCGACGCATCGATCGACGATCGCACGGGCCTCGGCGACCAGCGCATCCGCGTCGGGGTCTCCCTGGTCGAACGCGACGTCGGCCGCGCTCGCCAACGCGTAGGTGAGCATGACGTTCTCGGGCGAGCGGCGGGCGAGTTGCACGCCACGCAGCGCGGCGGGCAGCGCGGTGTCAGCGTCGTCCGCGGTTCGGGCGAGGACGCTGTGGGCGAGGGCCAACTGTGGTGCTTCGCCGATCCGGTGCTCGTCGGCGAACTCGATCGAGGAGGCCGCCAGATCGCGGGCCGCCTCCATTCGTCCGCCCTCGAGCTCGGCGACGGCCTCGAAGACCGGCGCGACCGCCGCGACGAAGTAGTCGGGACGACTCGCGGCCATCTCGTTCGCCTGGGCGAGGAACGGGCGAGCCTCGTCGAAGCGGCCGCCCATGACCCGCACACCGCCCAGCACCATCGGATGCGTCGGCTCGGTCGTCGGCGCCTGCTGCTCGACCGCCTCGAGGCCGGCGGCGACGTCGCCCTTCGCGAGGTGGATCATCGCGGACAGCGACAGGATCAGTCCGGCATCGACGCCGGCGGTGTCGAGCCGCGCCGCCGTCGCGAGCGCCCGCTCGGCTTCGGCGAATCGGCCCGTCACGAACGACACCCAGCCGTGCACGATCGCCAACCCCTCGTGGGTCTCGACCATGTCGCCGAGTCGTTCGATGTAGCGGGTGACGGTGTAGGTCCGTCCGATGTTGAGCAGTTGCGTTGCGTTGTCGGCCACGATGTCGGCCGCCTCGATGCGGCAGTCGGCCGCGAGGAGGTGCTCGACCGCCGGAATCGAGATCGCCTGCCTCGCGCGTACCACCTCCCGGCAGCGGCGTGGAGGGCAGCGCTGCGCTCGGGCGACGTCCGCTGCAACTCGGCTCGCAGCAGGTCGCGCAGCAGGTGATGGAATCGGAACCAGGTGCCGGTGCGGTCGAGTGAGATGACCAACTGGTTCGACGCGGCGAGCCCGGCGAGCCACTCGGTGCCGTCGTCGACATCGCACACCTCGTCGATGAGCGGACCGGAGAGGCGTTCGAGGATGGACACGTCGAGGAGACGCTGGCGTTCCGCGGCATCGACCGAGTCGAGGAACTCGTCGGTCAGGTAGTCGGCGACGAGGTGGTCGTCGCCGTGGAACGCCGCGACGAACTCGTCGACGTCGGCGCCGTCACGCAGCGACAGCCCGGCGAGCACGAGCCCTGCAGCCCATCCCTCGGTGCGCTCGTGGAGCAGGCTGACCGCGTCGGGCCGCAGGCCGGTCGCGGCTGCATCGAGGAGCCATGACGCCTCCTCGTGGTCGAAGCGGAGGTCCTCGGCGCGGACCTCGGTCAGTTGGTCACGGACGCGGAGGCGTCCGAGCCGGAACGGCGGATCGACGCGGGTCGACACGACGATCGTGAGGTTCGCCGGCCGGAGTGAGATGAGTTGCTCGACGCTGCGGTGCACGTCGTCGTTCGTGACGAGGTGGTAGTCGTCGACGACGAGGACGACGTCGTCGTCGTGTTCGGCGATCTGGTTCACGACGCTGCTGACCGCCGCATCGAGACCGTCGCCGATCGACGATCCGATGGCCTCGGGGAGACCCGGCACCGTGTCGGCGAGCGCCGCGGCCACGTAGGCCCAGAACCGTGACGGGTCGTCATCGCCCTCATCGACCTGCAGCCAGCCCACGTCGGCGTCGCGGACGTCGAGCCACCCGTTGACGAGCGTCGACTTCCCGGCTCCCGCAGGTGCGCTCACCAGCACGACGCCACGACCCGGCGTCCATCGATGCGTCGAGTGCGTCGGTCAGGCGGGAGCGGCGCAGGTACCGGCTCGGCGGCCGGGGTGGCGTGACCTTGGTCGCAGTGAGCGCCGTGGGTGGAGTCGGCCATCACCCGAAGCGTAGGAGACGGACGCGGTCGGCGGCGGGACCGAGTCCGAACCGGGTGCACCAACTCATGCCCTGGTGTGTCCAGGGGCCCCGGGTTCGGGTGGTTGGCCGCCCGGTCAGGGGTGCTCACCCGGGTGAGATGGGCGGGGGAGTGATGCCTGCTCACCCCGGTCCTTCGCATCGATCGAGCTACATGTCCCGACCGACCCGCTACGAGATCGAGATCAGCGGCCGAGCCACCGACCGGGTGCTCCGCCCCGTCATCGACGACTTCCGGATCGAACCGACCGACGCCGGCACCACCGTCCTGACCGGCCAGATCCGCGACGCGTCGCATCTCAACGGCCTGCTCGCCCACTTCACCTCGCTGAACGTCGAGGTGGTCGAGCTCCGACGACTCGATCCAGACCCGCTCGGACCCGACCGCGGCCATCTCCAACAACCAGCTCACCAGCCCAGAGAAAGGCACCCAACCATGACCAACACCACACCCTCTGCCACGGCGACCTCGCCGACCAGCCGACCCGGACGACTCGACCGCGTCGGTGGCGCGGCGGCGCTGCTCGCCGCCGGCACCTTCTTCTACGGCATCGTGATGTTCGCAACGACGTTCGCCGACTACACCGACCCCGACGCCACGCCCGCCGAGTCCGTCGACTTCCTCGTCGGACACCAAGGGGTGTTGCTCGCCTGGTACATCGGCATCTTCATCGTGTTCGGCGCCGCACTCGTCCCGCTCGGACTCGCGCTGCGCCAGCGACTCGCCGACGCGCCGGTGCTCGCGAACGCAGCGATGGTGTTCGCGGCGATCTGGGCCGGCCTGATGTACGCGACCGGGATGATCTCGAACATCGGGATCGAAGCGGTCGCGGACCTCGCCGCCTCGGACCCCGACCGGGCCGTCACCGTCTGGTCGACCCTCGACATCGTCACCAACGGCCTCGGCGGCGGCAACGAGCTCGTCGGCGGCATCTGGATCCTCCTCGTCTCGATCGCCGGGCTGATCACCGCACGGTTGCCCCGCTGGCTGAACGTCGTCGGTCTCGCGACAGCTGTCGCCGGGCTCATCACGGTGGTCCCGGACTTCGAAGCGGCCGAGATGGTGTTCGGTCTCGGATCGATCATCTGGTTCATCGGTGTCGGCATCACCCTGCTGCGCGATCGCACCCCCGCCGGGAGCACACGATGAGCGCGGCGATCGACCGGGTGCCCAGCCGTTCGGCGGACACGCCCGTGGTCCGGAACGCCGCTGCCGGGGCCTGTGGCATCCTGCTGTCCTTCGCCGGCCTGCAGGTCGCACTCGCCGCCGGCGCACCTCTCGGCGAGCACGTCTGGGGCGGCACCCAGGACCCCGTACTCCCGACGGGCATGCGAGTCGTCGCCGGGGGCGCCGCCGTCGTCCTGGTGGGGGCGGCCTCGGTCGTCGGCCGCCGAGGCGGACTCGTCGGCCGGCCTGCGCCCTGGCTCTCGCCGGCCACGTGGGGCATCGCGGCCTACCTGGCGCTCAACACCGTCGGCAACGTCGCCTCGACCAGCAGCATCGAGCGCTATGCGTTCGGCCCGGCGACCGCCGTGGCCTCTGCGCTCACGGCCTTCGTGGCCCACCGAACGCGCCGCGACTGACCAGCGGCGCATCGACCTCGTCGCAAGGGAACCGCCATGGAACCACTGTCGAAGAACGGGACGCCCGGTCGGCCCGGCACCGGCCCAGCGTCGCTCCGGATCTACCAGCAGCAGGCACAACGGCACATCGATCCGGTGGGGCTCAGGATGCTCGTCAGCATTGCCCGAGGCGTCGGCTGAGCTGGTCGAGCTGCTCGCTGAGGTCGTCGGGCTTGAGCTCTCTGACAGACCCCGGCAGGCCTCTCGGTCTGCAGCTCGGCTTCGGCCCGTCCTCGGCATCAAGTCAGGGCGTGTCGAACGTCATGGAGGGCGTTCCCGGCGGGTGGCGCAGGTCAGGCTTGGCGTCGGGGTTGGGGACGCACACTTCGCCTTCGAGGCCGTCGGGGTCGGTGAAGAAGAGGCTGAGGACGGGTCCGAAATCGGTGACGAACCCGTCGGTGGCCTCGCGGTCGATCAGACGTCGACGGATCTCACTGAACGTCTCCACCGACGAAGCTCGTAGGCCGATGTGGTCGAGCCGTCCTCGAGCGAACATCGGCGTCTGGTGGTCGGCCTCGTGGTTCCCTTCGATCTCGAAGATGTTCAGTTCCGTGTGGGGTCCGATGTTCAGGAAGGTGAGGCGAACGCGCGCCGTCGACCGAGGTGTGCTCGACGGCGGCGCCGAACACGCTCTGGTAGAAGTCGACCAAGCGGTCGGTGTCGGATGACAGGATCGCTACGTGGTGAATGCCGTCCAGCAGCATCGGGTCATTCTCGCAACGGATCGTCATGTCGTCACCTGGGCTCGAGCGAGGTTCGAGGGCTCGGCCGCCCCGGAGTTCCGCTCCGGCTGCGAGTAGCCCAGCGGTCAGAACGGCTCGGACGTGCCGGGGTTGCTCGGCTTCGTCGAGGACCGCGACGGCAACGTCTTCGAGCGAGATCCTCGAGGTGCCGTCCCCGTCGACGATCAGCTCGTCGGTGCCGGTCGTGAACCGTCCCGTTCGCTGGCCGGCGGTCATCTGGGCCGACGGGCTGAAGTAGGTCCAGGCGACCGTCGAGTCCTGGCGCAGCGCGTCGAGCTGGTCGACGCAGGCCTGTGCGACCCCGCGGATCGATGCGGGGACGAAGTGGGGGTCGTCGACGACGAGGCGTCCCCCGCTGGAGGGCACGATGAGGGGTCCTGCGCCGCCGACGACGATGAGTCGGGCATCGGTGTCGGCGATCCCGTCGAGCAGTGCCCGTGCAGTGATGGCGAGCTCGTCGCCTCCGGCTCGAGGTCCCGACGTCGCGCTGATCACGATGTCCCGGCCGAGGCTGAGGCGGCGGACATCCTGGCGATTTCGGGCGTCACCTGCGATCCACGTGACCGAGTCGAGGCCGTCTGAGGGCGGACCGCTCCGGGTCACGGCGGTGACCTGATGGCCGCGTGTTGTCGCCTCGTCGACGAGTCGGCGGCCGACCTGTCCGGTGCCGCCGAAGATGGTGATGTTCATGTCGCTCGTTGCTCCTTCTGATTCGTGCTGGTGCATGACGAGGGGTGGTGCCGATGGCCGCAGCCTCACGGCGCTGACGTCGGCGGCGAGGACGTCGGTTGATCCGAAGCGGTCCCTGGTGATGGCCTTCATCGTGGTGTCCTCGTCCGTGGATGCTGGCCTCTGGTCGGGCGGTGTGGATGTCGGTCGCGCCGGTCATGACAGCGCCCCGACCATGCGAGCCTCGTCGACGTCGGTCGACAGGGCGGTCGCGGTGTCGCGTTCGGCGAGGCGGTCGAGCCGGTGGCCCTTGGTGAGGAGCCACAAGGCGAACCAGACCTCGGCGACGAGGGCCGGGGCCAGGACGACCGGCGATGCCGAGCCGTCGTAGCCGGGGATGAGGAAGAAGCTGAAGGTGTCGATGAGGTAGCCGGCGCCGGCGAGGACGAGGAGCACGCCGAGCGGCCGTGGCATCTGCCGTGATGACAGGGCGAGGTAGCCGACCATGAGGGTGCTGACACCGAAGAACGCCAGGCCGAGGATGTAGCCGTACTTGTGCGCTTCGAGGTACAGCAACGCCAGCGTGTCGGTCTGGGCTGCCCCGAAGGCGCCGAGGTAGTCGGCATCGTCGAGGATCCGCACAGCCTGGAGCATGTTGAGCAGGTTGAGGCCGATGACCGCGGTCTGGGTCATGCGGAACGCAGCGGCGAGCAGCGAGATCGTCCTGCCGAGCGGCTTGAGCAGCTGGTAGAGGACGACCGCGATGGCGACGTCGGCGATGAACATGACGATGTCGGCAGCCAGGCCCGGCCCGGAAGAGCATGGGCGAGTCGATGATGTTCTGGGCCGTGGCGCTCGGATCGCCGGGCTCGATGAGCTGGGAGCGGACGCCGATCTCGGCGAACAGGCCGCAGGCGATGATGATCACGTAGAGCACGCCGGCGGTACGAGCGGTGGAGAAGCGCCGATGTGGTCGTGGATCGGTGCCCGCAGCGGCGGGGCGGCGGGTGTGGGCTTGGCTGGTCATGAGTTGGTCTCCTTGGTGATGGGTCGGGTTGCGGGGTTGGTGCTTCTGGCGTCGGGACGGCCCGCTGGCCGACCCAGATCGCGGTCAGGACCAGGCCGGCGCCGAGCAGCTGGGCCGGAGTGAGGGTCTGACCGAGGACGACGAGGCCGGCGACGGTGGCGACGATCGGACTCATGAGGCCGAGCAGGGAGACCTGGGCAACGGGAAGGCGGGCGACGCCTCGGAACCAGATCAGGTAGGACACGGCGGCGCCTCCGGTGGCGAGCCAGGCGAACCCGATCAGGTTCTGGCCGGTGAGCGATGGGGGTGGCCCTTCGACCGCGAGTGCGATCGGTGCGAGCAGAACGCCGCCTGCGATGAGCTGCCAGCTGGTGAAGGCGGCGAGCGGGACCGGACGTCCCCAGTGCTTCGTCAGGACGACGCCGGACGCCATCGACAGAGCACCGGTGAGTCCGGCGAGGACGCCGACGGTGTCGACAGCAGCATCCGATCGAAGGACCAGGAGCCCGACCCCGACGACGCCGAGCATGCCGGCCGCCACAGTCGAACGGCGCAATCGTTCGCCCAGGAACGCGGCCGCGAGCGCTGCGGCGACCAGTGGTTGGACAGCGCCGAGGGTCGCTGCGACGCCGCCGGGGAGTCGGTAGGCGGCGACGAAGAGCAGGACGAAGAAGGCGCCGATGTTGAGCACGCCGAGTACGGCTGCCTTCCACCACCATGAACCCGTTGGGCGTCGCCTGGTGACGGCGGCCAGTGCCAGGCCCGCAGGGAGCGCTCGCAGCGCGGCAGCCAGCAGTGGACGTCCGGGCGGGAGGAGCTCGGTGGTGACGATGTAGGTGAGTCCCCAGGCCGCTGGTGCGAGGCCGGTGATGATCGGATCGAACCGCCCCGGCGCCGGTGCCGGTGCGGCTGCCGTTCGCGGAACGGACTCGTGCTCGTTCGATGGTGGCGGTCATGGTCGGTCTCCTCGCGTCGTCGACGGCTCAGACGGGCGATCGCTCTGCCGTCGCCTGGCTCACGAACCGAGTCAGATCGTCGTGGTCGATGTCCGCGAGCTCGCCGTCGGGTCCGACCGAGGCTCCGCCGACCGAGAGCGTGTGCTCAGCGGTGTCGATGCCCATGTTCGACAGCCACGTCCGGACCATGGCGACACCGTTCGCCCCGCCTCCACGTCCAGGGCTGGCCGACGCGACGAGCACCCGGAGGTGAGCGAAGGCGGAGGCGTCGATCCGGGTGACCCAGTCGACGGTGTTCTTCAACAGCGGGGTGAAGGTCCCGTTGTACTCGGGGGACACGAGCACCAGGACGTCCGCCGAGGCCATCTCGCCGGCGAGAGTCGCAGCGGCAGCGGGGACACCGTCGCGGACCTCGAGATCGCCGTCGTAGAGCGGGAGTGGGTAGTCGCGAAGGTCGACGATCTCGACCGGTGCGTCGGTGTCGACCCTGTCGACGATGCTGCCGTGCCAGCGCCTGGTTGACCGAACCGGTGCGGGTGCTGGCCGCCATGACCAGGACCTTGCGGGGATGGGTGAGTCGGGGTCTGCATGTCGTGCCTCCAGATCTCGAGCGTGGTCGCTCTCTTGCCAAGAAGTCTCTTGCGAGCGTGAGACTTAGGATGAATGGCGCGAGGCTTGCTGTCAAGAGTCTTTGGGGTAAGATACTTTCGTGAGTGTGAAACGAGAGACTGATGACATGGACGAGGTCGTCGACGAGGTCCGCGGATGGCTCCCCGACGCGGACGTGTCGGGGCTCGCCATCTCCGGGCGGATTCTCCGCCTCGCCCGCTACCTCGAAGCCGGTCGAGAAGAGGAGCTCAAGCGGTTCGGGCTGACGCTCGCCGACTTCGACATGCTCGCGACGCTGCGGCGGCGTGCGGCGGGCGAACCGATCAAGATCAGGGACCTGCAGCTGTCGCTGATGCTCTCGTCGGGCGGCACGACCAAGCGGCTCGACCGTCTCGAATCAGCCGGACTGATCGAGCGGCTCCCCGACCCCAACGACCGACGCGGGACCCTGATCACGCTCTCGCCTCGGGGCTTCGATCTGATCGGCGAAGCGGTCCCGGCGATCACCCGCTACGAGGCGGCCGTCATCACCGGTGCCGTCGGATCCGAACGCACCAGGGCGGCGGTCGAGAACGGCCTGCGGCAGTTGCTCATCGCCAAGGAGTCAGCGGCTGCCGTCGAACCGGCGGGCGACGGGATCAACTGGGCGCGACCACCACGCGGCGACCACTCGCATCCGCAGTGGGCGAGATCGTCTGACACCACGACGTGTTCGGCGTTCAAGTGCGTTGGCCGTGTGGTGGCGTCGGTGGTGCAGCGGATGCTCGTCAGCGTTGCCCGAGGCGTCGGCTGAGCTGGTCGAGCTGCTCGCGGACGTTGTCGGGTTCCAGCACGCTGACCGCAGCGTGGAGTCCCACTCGGGCCACGTCCATGACGAGTGAATCGAGCCGATCGGATCGGAAGCGGATGGTGCAGGTGTTCGGGTCGGAGGCGACGAGCACGTGGTCGATGCGCGTCAGCGACTCGGCCAACAGGGCATGTGGCGCATCCACCAACACCAGTGCTTCGACGTTGCGAGGGAGGGAGTCGACCGACGCCGTCAGGATAGGCCGCGGCGTCTCCGCCGGGAATCTCGCGAGGCGTGAACCGTTTGCCGGCGTGACGGACCTCGCCGAGGCGGTCGAGTCGGAACGTGCGCCAATCGGATCGGCGGAGATCCCACGCGATGAGGTACCAGAGGTGTCCGGCAGAGAGCAGCTGGTGAGGTTCCACGAGTCGTTGGTCCTGGTCGCCGTCTCGGCGGCGGTAGTCGAACCGGACCTCCTCGTGGGCGCGGCAGGCCGAGGCGAGCGAACTGAGCGTGCGGGGGTCGACGACACCGCTGTCGCGGTGCGACCGCTGCAGCGATGTCACGCTCTGATCGAGTGCCACGACACGACGGCGGAGGCGGTCGGGCAGTGACTGTTCGACCTTGGCGAGTGCCTGGACGGCGGTGTCGGCGATCCCGGCGATCGCAGCACCAGCGACCATGCGCAACCCGGTGACGAGTGCGACGGCTTCGTCGTCGTCGAACATCAGTGGCGGGAGATGTGCGCCGGTTCCGAGTCGGTAGCCGCCGGCCCGGCCGGGTGTGGCGTCCACGGGGTAGCCCAGCTCTCGAAGGCGATCGACGTCGCGGCGGATCGTCCGCTCGGTGACCTCGAAGCGCTCGGCGAGCTCTGCGGCGGGCCACTGCCGCCGGCTCTGCAGCACCGAGAGCAAGCGGAGCGCTCGCTCGGTCGGATCTCGTGATGTCCGCCCGAATTCCTCCATATGCGGACGTTATCTGTCCGCAGTGCTTCGTACGTTCGTGTCAGCAGCGGGAGACGCCCGCGGCGAAAGGACGAGCGTCATGTTCAACCCCACCGAGTTTCCGGAGCCGACGATGATCCCGGTCAACGGCATCGAGCTGGAGGTGTTCGAGGCTGGTCGTGAGAACGCAGGACGACCGATCGTGCTCTGCCACGGCTGGCCCGAGCACGCGTTCGCGTGGCGACACCAGATGACGGCACTCGCTGCGGCGGGGTACCACGTGATCGTCCCGAACCAGCGTGGCTTCGGGAACTCCTCCCGTCCGGACGAGATCGTCGCGTACGACATCGAGCACCTGGCCGGTGACCTCGTCGGGCTCCTCGACCACTTCGGCTACGACGATGCGATCTTCGTCGGTCACGACTGGGGCGCCGGGGTCATCTGGTGGCTGACCATGCTGCACCCGACTCGGGTGGAGAAGGTCGTCGCCCTGGCCATGCCCTACATGGAGCGCGGCGATCAGCCGTGGGTCGAATCCATGGAGCAGGTGCTCGGCACCGACTACTACTTCGTGCACTTCAACCGCCATCCCGGCGTCGCCGATGCGGTGCTCGACGACAACACCCATCGCTTCCTCCACAACCTGTACCGGAGGAACGTTCCGCTCACGGCCCCCGAGCCCGGCAACGTCATGGTCAACCTCGCCCGAGCAGAGGAACCACTCGGCGACCCGATCCTGAGCGACGACGAACTGACCTACCTCGTCGACGCGTACGAAGTCTCCGGATTCACCGGCGGGATCAACTGGTACCGGAACGTCGATCGGAACTGGCACCTCCTGGCCGACGTCGACCCGATCATCCACCAGCCCGCACTCATGATCTACGGGTCGCACGACCTGGTGCCGCAGAACGAACGGATGGTCGAGTTCGTTCCGAACGTCGACGTCGTCGAGCTCGACTGCGGCCACTGGATCGCCGACGAACTCCCTGACGAGACGAACGCAGTCATCCTCCGCTGGCTCGACGACGGCGGCAGGTCGCGTCCCGAGCGTTGACCTTCGGCCGCCGCGCCACGGGTGCAGCAGTCCCGCAGGCTGCCTTCTCCCGGACTGGGATCGGCGGGGACTGGTGTGATTCGCACTGCTGCATCAAACCGAGTGATGCTATGATGCAGCCGATGCGAACGACCGTGACGCTGGATCCCGACTCCGAGCAGCTGATCCGGCGACGGATGCGTGAACGCGGCATCTCCTTCAAGGAAGCGCTGAACGAGGCGATCCGAAGCAGCGCCGCCGATGCGCCGACCGCGCCGTTCCGCACCGAGACCGCCAGCATGGGCGAGTCCCGCGTCAACCTGGATCGTGCGCTCCAGGTCGCCGCGGACCTCGAGGATGACGAGCTCGTCCGTCGGATGCGGGCGGGGTCGTGAAGCTGGTCGACGCCAACGTCCTCTTGTACGCGGTCAACCGGGATGCGCCGCACCACGAGGAGTCCCGCAGTTGGCTCGATGGCGCCCTGTCGGGTGACGCGACCGTCGCGTTCTCCTGGATCGCCCTCCTGGCGTTCGTGCGCCTGTCGACCAAGGCGGGGCTGTTCCCATCGCCGCTCGACGTCGATGGCGCGCTCGCTCGTGTGCATGCATGGACGGGGGCCGCCCCGTCGGTCATCGTCGAACCGACTCGCGATCACGCGGCTGTCCTGCAGCGACTGCTCGGCGGGGTCGGTGTCGGTGGGAACCTGGTCAACGACGCGCATCTTGCTGCCCTCGCGATCGAACACCGTTGCGCCGTCGTGTCCTACGACAACGACTTCTCGCGGTTCGACGGGGTCACCTGGGAGCGGCCCGGCGGCACCGTGTCCTCGTCGGGGAGCTGACCACCGCACGCGATGGGCTGATGAACGCAGGTCCCGGCCAGCGCCGCCGCGACGTCGACGGT
The DNA here is from genome assembly GCA_963714875.1 of uncultured Microthrixaceae bacterium. Lineage (GTDB taxonomy): Bacteria > Actinomycetota > Acidimicrobiia > Acidimicrobiales > Microtrichaceae > JBAOHV01. The sequence continues at coordinate 41,560 of CAVQQI010000008.1, forward strand.
GACTGCAGACGCTTCGTGTTCGCCGCCCAGCCGGCCGTGTCTCAGGACGCGCAACACCAGTAGTCGGCAGAGAACTCAGGGTGGGTCTCCGCAAGTTGCGCAGAACTGCCCGGGCAACTCGAGTGCCTCGCGCTGGCTCACTGGCTCCGGTGGCAGGTGAGACACTCTGTCTCGTCGACTGCGGTGTCGCTTCGCCCGACCCGTTCGTTCGGGCGTGCGCTCGGCAGGGCCGGGAGGAAGATCAGCGAGGCGATCGACTCCGGCGACCACGACAAGGTGAAGAAGGCCGTCGGGAACTCCGCCGGCGACGTCACCGACGCCATCGAGTCCTGACGCACCGGCCTCGCATCGCAAGTCCGGGGTCCACGGCAGCACGCCGTGTCACCGGCGGGCGGAGTGAGTGCTCGCCGAAGACCGGTGCGGAGCCGTCCGCGAGCAGCATCTCGTCGACGGCCCGAACTGCACGACCCGTACCACCCGGCGGGGATCAACCCAGCTTCATGCCGTACGGCTCGGGCAGCTCGCCGCGGCCGATCGCGTCGGCCCGGCGGTGCAGCAGAGCGGACTTGCCGTCCAGGTCCTTGCTGATGAGGAACTGACGCCGCTCGACGCAGTCCATCGCGAACTCAGCGAGCTCGTCGAGGTCGCCGATCGCCGGGTCCTTCCCCGTCGCCGCAGCCACCCTCGACACCAGCTCATCGAAGGTCATGCTCGCCCGGCCCGTTCCGGGGCCGACTCGTGCGAGCTCGGCCGGGCGGTTGCGGGCAGCGGTGTAGAGCCCCGTGTCGAGCAACCCGCCCGACGGGTAGAAGACCGAGGCGCGCAACGCGGTCTGTTCCTTGGTCAGGTTGTGCTGCAGCGCCTCGGCGAAGCAGCTGACCGCCGCCTTCGACGCGGCGTAGACCGACGCCGTCGGCACCGGGGCGATGCCGCCGTCGCCCGAGGATGTCAGGACGATCTGGCCGGGCTCGCCCGATTCGATCATGCGCGGCACGAACGCCGAGGTGCCGATACCGACCCCGATGACGTTCACCCCGAAGCACCACCGCCAGTCGTTCGGCTCCTGTTGCCAGGGCAACCCGCCTCCGCCGGAGGTCACCCCGGCGTTCAGGAACACCAGGTTGGCGCGCCCGTGCTGGTCGAAGACACGATCGACCAGCGCGGCGGTCGAGGCCTCGTCGGTGACGTCGGTGCGGACGCCGCTGACCGGGCCCAACGACGCCAGCTCGGCGACAGTGGCATCGAGCACGCCGGACTCGATGTCGGCGATGACCACCGTGGCGCCGCGGCGCAGGAGGGCACGGGCGAGTGCTCGGCCGATGCCGTTCGCTCCACCGGTGACCACGGCCACCGCGCCGGCGATGTCGAGAGCGTCGACATCGGTGGGGGCGGGGGAGTCGCTCACCTCAGCCCTTCCATTCCATGTTGTAGGCGTCGAACCACCAGCGGGCCTTGCGGATCGCGTCGGACGGCGTGCGCAGATCCGGGTCCTGATGCAGGCTGGTCGGCGTCGGTCCGACCTGCGCCGCCACCTTCGTCAGCCCCTCGACATCGAGGTCGTAGCACTCGATGGCGTTGAGGCCGAGCAGCCGCCGGCTGTCCTCGATCGACACGTCGCGGAAGTCGTTCTCGAGCCGCTCGACCGTGTGCGGCCACGAGCCCTCGGGGTGCGGGTAGTCGGTGCCCCACATCAGGGCGTCGATGCCGTTGGCGTGACGGCGCCGGATCTCCTCGGTGCTCATCGTCGAGGCGCCGATGAAGACGTTGGTGCCGACGTACTCCGACGGAAGCCGCTGGATGAGGCCCTTGGTGCGCGAGTTCAGCTTCTTCACCTTGCCGCTCGCGCCGAAGTTGGTGTCGGCCTTCCACAGCAGGTCGCCCATCCAGTACGACCCGCACTCGACCACCGCGTACTTGAGTCCCGGGAACTTGTCGAACTTCCCCGAGAGCAGCAGCTGCCACAGGATCCGGTGCGTCCAGAACGGCACCTCGAGGATGAACTGGGCGATGTTGTCGTTGTAGCTGTCCCAGTCGCCCTCACCCGAGTGGGTGTGCACCACCAGCCCCGCCTCGGCGCACGCAGCCCACACCGGGTCGTAGACCGGGTGGCCGTACGAGGGCTTGTCGTGCCACATGGTCGGCACCATGATCCCCTTGATGCCGGGCGTGCCGGCCAGGGACTCGATCTCGCGCACCGACTCCTCCACGTCGTGGATGATCGGCACCAACGCCACCCCGGCGCGCCGGACCGGATCGGTGGCGCAGAACTCGACCAGCCACCGGTTGTGCGCCCGGGCACCGGCGAACGCCAACTCGGGATCGGTGATCTGGCCGGCCGCCAACCCGGCGCCGAAGGGCGGCGACTCCTGGCCGGTGACCGCATCGCCGTCGGCGAAGATGATCTCGCCCGAGACGCCGTCCGCGTCCATCGCCTTGTCCCGCACCGCCGGGTCGAAGGCGCCACGCAGCCCCTCGGCATTCTCCCCCTCCCACTTCGCCACGTACTCGCCGTTGACCTCCTCGACCAGCCGGCGGTGGTTGTGTCGCTCGAGGACCCAGTCGTCGAACTGCGCGTGGAACTTCGGGTCGAGGTACGGGCGGTACTCCTCGACCTGCAGGCCGGCGTGGGTATCGGAGGACACGATCACGTAGGGGGCGTTGCTGGTGTCGACGCCGTCGAGGGGATTGGGCATGGATGCTCCCGTTCGTTCGTGGCCAGCTCGCTCGAAGCCGACCGACACCGTCTTCTTGCACGGTGTTCTAGTCTTCTTGCACACTGTTACAGAAACCTGCCGGGCTGGCAACAGGTTCGAGGGACCACGACGTCGAGGGATCGCAGGCGCCGCCATGAGCACCACCACATCCGAGGCGAGGGGAACCGGCCGCCGGGCCGGGTTGGACCACGACGACATCGTCGAGCGTGCGCTCGAGATGGTCGAGCGTGGCGGTGCCGACGCGCTGACGATGAGGAAGCTGGCCACCGAGCTCGGGGTCGCGACGACGACCATCTACTGGCATGTGGGTGACCGCGATGCGCTGGTGACCTCGGTCATCGAGGCGGTGGCGCACCGCCAGGCCGAGCTCGTGGTCGACGGTACCTCGTCGCGTGATCGGGTGATGTGCGTGGCCCGCCACGTGTGGCGCAGCGCCCTGGTGAATCGGCACGTGACGGCGCTCGCGCACCAGGTGGGTGCGACGTCGCTGCTCGAGATGCCCCTCGAGATCGCGCTGGCTCGCGAGCTCGACGCGGCCGGTGTGCACGGTGAGGATGCCCGTGACGCGCTCCGAGCCATCCTCATGTGCATCGCCGGCTTCCTGGTCGTCGCGTTCCGCTCCGACGGCCGGGGTACTGGGGGCCAGCGCAACCAACCGCACGCACTGTGGGCCGAGGTCGTCGACGACTCGATCGCCCCGGCCACGCTCGCCGCCATGCGCGTGCCACCCGATCTCGATCCGCTGTTCGACACCACGGTGCGCGCCGTCATCGACTCCTTCGTGCCAGCGGCATGAGACCCGTCCCACCGACCTGCAGCAACCAGGAGCACACCATGAGCGATCCAGTGAACCGGCCCGGCGAGATCTCGGGCTGGCCCAAACTGGTGTTGAGCTATCCGACCGACCCCGCGTGCATCGCAGCACTGCTGCCGCCAGGGCTGGAACCGGTCGGCGAACCGACCGTCACCATCGGTGTGTACTGCGTGCCGGTCCACGGCGAGCCCGAGTACGGCATCAGCACCAAGATCCCCGCGAGCTTCCAAGGGCTGGACGGTCAGTACTCACTCGGCATCGGTATCGATCAGGAGTCGGCCATCTTCGGCAGCCGCGAGACCAACGGGCAGCCGAAGTTCCCGTGCTCGGTGCGCTTCTTCCGGCTCGGCGACGAGGTCCACGCCAGCGCGACCCACCAGGGCACGACGTTCCTCCGGTATCGCGGCCAGGTGACCGGCACCCGGCAGCCGATCGACCACGAGGTCGAGGACAACGAGTGGTGGATCAAGGCGTCGCGGGCCGTCGGCGGCGCGGAGGGCGCCTACGACTTCCCGCCCCATGTCGTTCGCGTCCGCATGGTCGGTACGACCGTCCATGCCGAGACCCTCGACGGCGAGCTCGAGCTGACCGAGAGCGCCTGGGATCCGTTGACCGACCTGCTGCCCATGCACGGTCCGGCGAACGCGGAGCTGGTGACCAACCGGTACACCGCCCGCGAGATCGCGCTGGCCGGACCGCTCGACCCCGTCGGCTTCTGGCCGTTCGCCGACACCATCGGGGGCTCGCGCTGGCCGGGGGAACGCGGCGGACCGCGGGGCACGCGATGAGCCCCGCTGATGACGACCCGACGACACGGGCCATCGACGAAGCCTCGTTGGCCCGCCAAGCGCATGCGCGACAGATCCCGCTGCACGCATTGCTCGGGCTGGAGTGGGACCGGCCCGAGAAGGGGTCACGCCACGCCGAGGTGCGCATGCCGGTGCGGCCCGAGGCGTTCGGCTTCACCGCGAACCTGCACGGCGGCGCCATCGCCACCCTCGTCGACGTGGCGTGCGCACTCGCCTCGGCCCGCGCCACCGACTTCGATCCCGAGGTGGAGTCGTTGGTCACCGCCGACATGCACGTTCGGTACCTCGGTCGACCGGCCACCGACATGGTGTTCGCCCGCGCCGAGGTCGTGCGGATCGGCAGCCAGTTGATCGTGATCGAGTGCAAGGTCGTCGACGGCGACGACCACCTCGTTGCGGCGGCCGACTTCTCGATGATGCGGGTGCCGCTGCGCCGCCCGCTGGTCGGGGGCGTCTCCTCGGAACCGGGCGACCCCGAGCTCTGATCCGAACCGACAGTGCTCCCTGTTCACGCAGGGGGCAGGTCGATGATCTCCGCGGTTCGGGTGCCATCGGCCACGGAACGGCCGACCGAGTGGGCCAGGGCGACCGCCTCGCTGACCAGCTCGACATTGGAGGGTCGTCGGTCGCCGGCGTGCTCCTCGAGCCCGACGTGGAGGTGGCCGCCGAGCTCGACCGCACGGCGGGCGATCGGCGTGTCGATCAGGTCACCGCCCCAGACCGAGACCGACCACGGCAGAGCGGTGCCCTCCAGCATGTCGAGATACGCCAGCAGCGAGGGACGGGTGGGCGGAAGGCCGAACGTGACACCAGCGCCCTTGCCGAACATCCCCGCCGGGCCACCGAAGTAGAGCTTCACCATCGAGCCTCGCGGGAGCCTGCCGGCCCGGTGGTAGGAGAGCACCGTCTGGAGGAAGCCGGGCTCGTAGATCGCCAGGCTGGGGCCGAGGCCCCGGGCCTCGCAGAGCGAGAAGCCGGCGCGGATGTCGGCATAGCTGTTCGCGTACACCACGCCGACGGGCAGCCCCTCGTCATCCGGCCAACCCACGTTCGTCGATCCGGGGTCGACCACGCCGATCCGCAACCCCACCTCGTCGTCGATGGTCTCGAAGTGCGACAGGGTCTCGGCCCGGTCCGACCCGCCCGACGTGGTCGGGTACCAGAGCGTGTCGGGGCGCTGGTCCAGGATCACCCGCCAGGCGTCCAGGTAGTCGTCGGCAGCAGCTCGACCCGTGAGGGCGAAGTCGCGGTTGTGGGCGTGGACGATGGATGCCCCGGCGTCCAGGCAGCGGAACGTGTCCGCGATGATCTCCTCGGGCTCGCGTGGCACGTTCGGGTTGCGGTGCTTCGGCTTCCCGCCGTTCAGCGCCACCTCGATGATGACCTCGTCGCCGGTCATGTGTGGCCGATCACGCCTCGGCGCCCATGAGCGCCTTGACCTCCAGGTAGTCCTCCAGGCCCTCGCGACCCCACTCGCGCCCGTTGCCGGACTGCTTGTAGCCACCGAACGGCGCCGAGAAGTCAGCAGGTGCGCCGTTGAGGTGGACCTGTCCGGCCCGGAGGCGGGTGCCGACGGCCACCGCATGGTCCAGGTCGCCCGCCTGCACGTAGGCAGACAGCCCGTAGTCGGTGTCGTTGGCGAGCGCGACGGCCTCGTCCTCGGTGTCGTAGGGGAGGATGGCCAGAACGGGACCGAAGATCTCCTGGCGGGCGATGGTCATGTCGTTGGTGACGTTGCCGAAGACCGTGGGGCGTACGTACGCCCCGACCTCCAGACCCTCGGGCCGCCCGGGTCCGCCGCACACCAGATCGGCGCCCTCGTCGATCCCGGTCTGGATGAGCGATTGCACCTTGTTCCACTGGGCCTGGTTCGACAGCGGGCCGAGATCGGTCTCGGGGCCGATCGGGCTCGCCGACCACCAGGCGCTGGGCGCTCGCTGCAGCCACCTCGCAGGCCAGCTGATGGTGCTCGCGGGGGACGAACATCCGGGTGGGCGCGTTGCAGGACTGCCCGCTGTTGCGCATGCAGGTCACCACTCCGTGCTGCACGGCCCGTTCGATGTCGGCATCCGCGAGCACGATGTTGGCCGACTTGCCGCCGAGCTCCTGGGTGACCCGCTTGACGGTGGGTGCCGCGGCGACCGCGACGGCCACGCCGGCTCGGGTGGAGCCCGTGAACGACACCATGTCGATGTCGGGGTGCGCTGCGATGGCGGCGCCGACACCGGGTCCGTCGCCGTTGACCAGGTTGAACACGCCAGCGGGCAGCTCGGCAGCCTCGAGGATCTCGGCGATGATCACCGCGCTGAACGGCGTGAACTCGCTCGGCTTGAGCACGACCGTGCAGCCGGCAGCCAACGCCGGCGCCACCTTGCACATGATCTGATTGGCTGGCCAGTTCCACGGTGTGATCAGTCCGCACACACCGATCGGTTCCCGCACGATGCGACTGGTCCCGCGGCGCTCGACGAGGTCGAGGTCGCGGAGCGCAGCGACCGTGTTGGCCACGTGGGCGAGCCCGGCGGGCGCCTGTGCCTTGCTCGACAGGGTGATCGGCGCGCCCATCTCGGCGGAGATCGTCGCCGCGAGGTCGCCGAGTCGTTCCTGATAGCAGGCGGAGATGCGATCGAGTGCGGCGAGGCGCTCGTCGACGGTGGTGGCCGACCACGCTCCGAACGCGGCCCGAGCAGCGGCGACGGCGCGGTCCACGTCGCCGGCACCGCCGAGGCTCACCCGGCCGATGGCGGTGTCGGTGGCAGGGTCGACCACATCGATCGAGCGCGGTTCGACCGGGTCGACCCAGACCCCGTCGATGAAGAACTGCAGGTGATCGGTCATGCGGGCGGCGCTCCTGTGCGTGTGCGGCGGTACTGGTCGCGGAGTTGGTTGCGGTACAGCTTGCCGTTGTCCTGCCGAGGGATCAGCTCGATCACCTCGACCGATCGTGGGCACTTGAAGTGCGCGGTGCGTTCCCGGCAGTACGCGATGAGCTCCGCTGCGAACGTGTCGCTCGGCCCGACGCCATCGGCGGCCTCGATCACGGCCATGACCTCCTCGCCGAACTCGTCGTTGGGGACCCCGATCACCACGGCGTCGTGCACCGAGGGGTGCGTGAGCAACACCTGCTCGACCTCCGCCGGGTAGATGTTCACGCCGCCGCTCACGATGACGTCCGCGTCCCGGTCCGTGATGAACAGGTAGCCGTCGTCGTCGAGGTAGCCGATGTCACCGATCGCGAAGTGGTCGCCGCGCCGAGCGGACGCCGTCTTCTCCGGGTCACCGAAGTACTCGAAGTCGGCGCCCTGCACCCGCTTGATGTGGATGGCTCCCGGCACCCCCGGCGGGCACACCTCGCCGTCCGCGTCACGGATCACGACGTGGTCAGCCGTCGGCGGGCGGCCGACACTGCCGGGGTGTGCCAACCACTCCTCCGGACCGATGGACGCACCAGCGCCCTCGGTGGCGGCGAAGTACTCCCAGAGGATGGGTCCGAACCAGTCGATCATCGCCTGCTTCGCGGCCACGGTGCAGGGGGCCGCGCCGTGCACGATGTACTGCATCGAGGACACGTCCGCTCCACGGCGGACCTCCTCGGGCAGCCGCAGCAACCGGTAGAACATGGTGGGCACCATGTGGGTGTGCGTGATGCGGTGCTGCTCGATCAGCTCGAGCGCGTGCGCCGCGTCCCATCGCTCCATGAGGACGACGCCCACGCCCTGGGACAGCGGCATGGTGAGGGAGTAGATCAAGGGGCCACCGTGGTAGAGCGGGCCGGTGCACAGGTTCCGCTGGCCGGTGCCGGCCTCGTACCGGGGTGCGTCGGTGAGCCCCTTGAGCCCGGTCGAGTAGCGCGGCGGGCGCAACACGCCCTTGGGTCGGCCGGTGGTGCCGGACGTGTACAGCATCCGGTTCCCCAGCACGGGGTCCTCGAGGTCCTCGGCCGAGTGGCTGCCGATGACCTCTGCGTACGGCTCGAAGCCGTCGATGTCGCCGCCCACCGCCCAACGCGCCCCGACCGCCGGACACCCGCGGGTGGCGTCGGCGAGCACCCCCGCGAGCGCCGCATCGCCGATCACGGCCGTGGCGCCGCAGTCCTTCACGATGTAGCGGATCTCATCGGCGGTGAGGTGCCAGTTGATGGGCGTGTACCGCAGACCGGTGCGGAGACAGGCGTGCACGACCTCGGCGAACTCGGGCCGGTTGGTCATGACCACGGCGACCGCGTCGCCGGCGGCGAGCCCGGCGGCGCGCAGGGCTCGGGCAGCTCGGCAGACGTTCGCGTCCAGCTCCGAGAACGTCCGTTCACCGGTCGGGGAGGTGACCGCCACCTCGTCGGGGATCGCCCGTGCCCACAACGACAGCGAGGTGGCCGTGGCGGCCGCGGCGGTCCGCTCGTCCGCGGTCGGGAACGGGGCCACGGTCACTCGGTGAGGGCCGCGCCTGCTCGGAGCAACGCGCCGGGCAACTCGTCGTCGGGTCCGAACTGGTCGTCGGTTCCGAGGCGCACCACGGCGCCGTTGACGATCACCGCGTCCACGCCGTAGGCGTCGGTGACGAGCCGTTCCGCGCCGCCGGGCAGGTCCTGCACCCGTCGGGGCACCGAGGTGCCGACGGTCTCGGGGTCGAAGACCACCACGTCGGCCGGGCGACCGATCTCGAGTCGGCCCCGGTCGGTGATGCCCACCAGCTCGGCGGGCCGACCGGTGAGGGCGTGCACCGCCTGTTCGATCGTCATCGCTCCCTGCTCGCGGACCCAGTGGCCGAGCAGGTGGGTCGAGTAGCAGGCATCGCAGAGTTGATCTGCGTGGGCCCCGGCATCCGAGAGCGTCACCACGGTGTTGGGATCGCAGATGAGCTCGCGTACCTCGGACTGGTCGTGGTTCAGGAACGCGAACCGGAACCGGGCCTGGAGGTCGCTCTGCAGTGCGAGGTCGAGCGCCAGGTCGACGGGGTCCACGCCCCGCTCGGCGGCGAGGCCATCGAGCGGTCGTTCCTCGATGGAGGGGTCGGGGTCGAAGCGGGACACCACGGTGCGCGATGGCCATCCGGCGTCGACGTTCTTCGCGTCGGGTGCGGAGTCGACCTTGAACGCAGCACGGAACTCGGGGTCGGCGTAGAGGCGGCGTTGCTCGGCCTCATCCGCGTGCATGACCTCGGCGAACGAGCCGAGCAACTCGAAGGGGTACGGCTCGCTGAAGCGGAAGTCGAACATGATCGGCCGGCATGCCACCTGCGGAACGATGCGGTGGCCTGCCTCACGCTGGCGAGCCGCCACATCGAGGTAGCGGCGGTGCGACCCGGGGCCGGTCATGCCGGCCAGCAACGCGGTCCAGGTGATCGGCACGCCGTGGCGGGAGGACAGCTCGGCGAACTCATCGTTGAACAACGTGCGCCCCATCGCGGCCTGCACCACGCCGCGCCCGCTCTCGGCCATCGCTGCGACGAGGCCGTCGATCTCGTCGAACGACGCCAGCCGGCTCGGCACGGGGCGACCGCCCGCGCCATGGTGGGTGGCGGCCTGCGATGTGCTGAACCCGATGGCGCCCGCCGCCATGGCATCGCGCACCATCGATTCCATCCGGGCCAGCTCGTCCTCGGTGGCTTCGCGTTCGGTCGCGTCCTCGCCCATCACGAACAACCGCAGCGGTGTGTGCCCGATGTAGGCCGCCACGTTGATGAGGCTGCCGGCCTGTTCGATGGCGTCGAGGTACTCCGGGTAGGTGACGAAGGGCCAGTCGGTGCCGAGTCCGGCGGCGAGCGCGTCGTAGGTCATGCCCTCGACCTTCTCGAGCGTGCGCATGACCACGTCCCGGTGCTCGGGGCGCATGGGTGCGACACCGAAGCCACAGCTGCCGATCACCACGGTCGTCACGCCGTGCCACGGCGAGCAGCTGAGCGTGCGGTCCCACACGATCTGGGCGTCGTAGTGCGTGTGGATGTCGACGAAGCCTGGTGACACGATCCGCCCGGCCGCGTCGATGGTGCGCGCCGCGTCGCCGGGCGCCTCGCCCAGCGCGACGATCCGGCCGTCCCGGATCGCCAGGTCGCCGAGGTAGCCCGGTGCGCCGGTCCCGTCGACGATCGTGCCGCCCACGATCTTGAGGTCGTACTGGTCGGCCATCGCTCAGACGGCGGCGGCGAGCCGCTCGGGTGCCTCGAGGCCGAACAGCTCCACGCAGTTGTCACGCAGGATTCGGCGCTGATCGACCGGATCGACGCCAGCCATGTGCTCATCGAGCAGCTGCTGGGACAGCGGCCAGGTCGAGTCCGAGTGGGGGAAGTCGTTGGCCCACATGAGCCGCTCGACGTTCAGCTGGTCGCGCATGCGGATGGCGGTCCAGTCGTCCTGGAAGGTCATCCACACGTTGTCGAAGAAGTACTCCGAGGGGAGTCGCGAGAGCTCCGGGGTCTTGTTCCAGAAGCGGTGCCGGTTGTAGATGTGGTCCATCCGGTACGCGTAGTGCGGCGCCCAGCCGGCGTCGGACTCGACGCACACCACCTTCAGGTCCGGGTGCCGGTCGAAGACCCCCGAGAACACCAGCAGTCCGATGATGTCCTGGCAGGTGCGCACCACGTTGAGCAGGGCGTTGATCTTCGGTCCGCGGTGCCCGCCGTAGGCCGGGTTCGTCAGGATGTGGAAACAGAGCGGCAGCTCCATCTCCACCGCGGCGGCCCACAGCCGGTCGTAGGACGGGTCGTCGTAGTCGGCCTCGCCGGGCATGCCGGACATCATCACCGCCTTGAACCCCTGCGCCTTGATGGCCGCCAACTCGTCCACGCCGTCGGCAGCGTTCTTGATCGCCGCCTGGCCGGCTCCGTACAGCCGGGTCGGCGCGAACGAGCAGTACTCGACGAGCCAACGGTTGTACGCCTCCATGCAGGCGCGGCGGTAGTCGAGGTCGGGGTGGCCGCACAGCGGCATGCCCACGGTGGCGAACAGCATCTCGGCAACCACGCCGTCGCGGTCCTGGTCGGCCAGGCGATACGTCGGGTCCCAGCCGCCGCGGTGCCAGTCCGCGAAGTCGCGGCCGCTGAAGGTCATCTGGCTGGACTCCTCGCCGGCCGCGGCGACGAGGCCCATGGGCACCGACATGGTGTCGAGACCGGGGATGACGTAGAGGTCGCCACGACGGTCGTCGTGCACGATGTGCGGCGCTCGGTCCCGGAACGCCGGGTCGATGAACTGCTGGTAGCAGTCGGGCGGCTCGGTGACGTGCGAGTCCGCCGACACGAAGCCGTAGTCGGTGATGGTCGACATGCCCGGAACCCCCTGTGGTCGGACGCAGGGATGACCCTACGTCAGGCCCTCTCGACGAACAAGACACATTCGATAATCGTCCTGCCCAGCGATCGGACGCCGGGCCGGAGCAGTACGTGGCCTCAGTGCTCCAGCAGTTCGCCCCCGTCGAGCGTCACGATGTTGCCGGTCATGTACGCGGCGCGATCGCTCACGAGGAAGCTGACCAACGCCGCCACCTCGTCGGGCCGGCCGACCCGACCCAGCGGGTTGAGCCGGCTGCCCCGGCGCTCGGCCCAGGCGAGGATCGGCTCGACCATCGGCGTGTCGATCTTGCCGGGCGCCACCCCGACGACCCGGATGCTGTCGCGGGCCCATTCCAACGCAAGGGTTCGGGTGAGCATCGACAGGGCGGCCTTCGACGCGTTGTAGGCGGCGAAGCCGACGGACGGGTACGTCGCGGCGGTGCTCGTCACGTTGACGATCACGCCACCGTCGCCGGTTGCGACCATGGCGTCACGAGCTCGATTGGCCAGCCACCACGGTCCGGTCAGGTTGACGGCCAGTGCGTCCGTCCACGCGTCGAGCGCCATCTTCTCGCTGCGTGTCGCGGTCGGCATCTGCGCTGCGTTGTTCACCAGCACGTCGAGTCGCCCGAGCCGCCGGACGGTCTCGTCGACGAGGTGCTCGACCGCAGCAGTGTCGCTGATGTCGGTCGTGATGCCCGTTGCCTCGCCGCCCCGCTCGACGATCTGGGCCGCCAGGGAGTCGATGCGATCCGACGATCGGGCGGCGAGCACGACCGCGAACCCGTCAGCGGCCAACGCCTGCGCGGTGGCGGCGCCGATCCCCTGGCTCGCCCCCGTCACGATCGCCACTCTGGATCCAGCCATTGCCACTCCGTGCTCTGCCGGCCGTCGGACAGTAACACGACAGATTCGGAGAATGTCTTGTCGCCATCGGGAGCTGTCGGTAGCGTCATCGCCAGAGGGACGACGATCGGAGCGTGATGACCGACACGACACAGGATGTGGGTTCCGCGGCACCGGGCGAGGCTCCGGTCCTGACCGACGCACTGCTCAAGATGGTGACCCCGCGGGGCCAGCCCGGGCCTCGGGGCTCCGCCGGATCCGACAGCCAAGCCGCCAACGCCGCTGCTCGACTGACCTACGAGCTCGACGACCGTCGTGACCCACCTCCGATCCCCAACGGCTGGTACTCGATCATGTCGAGCGACCAATTGGCCGCAGGCCAGGTCGAGTGCGTCATCGCGGTGGCACGAGAACTCGTCGTGTACCGCGACGAGAGCGGTGCAGCGCACGTCATCGCGGCCCACTGCCCGCACCTGGGAGCGCACCTGGGTGGTGGCGAGGTCCGGGGCGACACCATCCAGTGCCCCTACCACGGGTGGCGGTTCGGCGCGGACGGAACGTGTGTCGAGATCCCCTACAGCGAGGCCCGCATCCCCTCGAAGGCCTGCGTGCCCTCCTACCCGGTGCGCGAGCAGGACGGGTTCGTGTTCTTCTGGTACCACGCGTCGGGCCAGCCGCCGGCGTACGAGATCCCGCGCCTCACCGAGTTCGACGACCCGGAATGGTCCGCCCCCTATCCGTGGCGCTTCGAGCTGACGGCCGCGCTGCAGGAGATGGCGGAGAACAACGTCGACTACGCGCATCTCAAGTACGTGCATCGTCGCCAGTACGTTCCCACCGACACGTCGCGCTTCAGCACCGATGGTCCGTTCTCGACCGTCGTCGAGTCGCTCCCCGACGGCACCGACTTCGACCGTCACACCTGGGGGCCCGGCATCGCGGTGCTGCGGGTCCCCGACCTCATGACGGTGATCACCACCACCACGCCGATCGACCGACGGCACTGCCGTCTCGACTGGCACTTCCACTTCACGAGGTCCGCCGAACCGATGTCGGAGATGATGATCGAAGGCGTGACCGGCGGGTACGGCCTGCTGGCCGACGTGCCGATCTGGCGCGACAAGGTCTTCCTCGAACAACCGCTGTTGGTGAAGGCCGACGGCAACATCGCGGAGTTCCGCCGCTGGTACGCCCAGTTCTACGAGTGACCATGCCGGTCTCCGAACCAACCTGGAAAGCCCAACCCCAGGGTCCCGAGTACGACGCGGTGCGTCAGCGGATCATCGACGCCGCCGAGCAGCTGATCCGCGACGGGGGAGTGGGAGCGCTTCGCCAGGACGCGGTCGCGGCGCAGGCCGGGCTCGCCCGATCGTCGCTCTACCGCTACTTCGACTCGAAGGAGGAGCTGGTCACCGCCGCGGTGGTGCAGTCGACGCTGCGCATCGGCGCCCAGATCCAGGCGGCCATCGGCACCGACGCCGATCCCGAGCAGTTCCTGGTGCAGGGAATCATCGATGCGCTCGAGGCGATGGCCGCGGACCCGCTGCTGCACGCGCTGACCGTGCCCACGTCGAGCCGGGCGATGACCAAGCTGGCCAACAACGCGTTGCGCGAGGGCGTCCGTCCGTTGCTCGAGCCGGTGTTCGTCGCCGCCGCCGAGCACGGCGTCCTGCGTCCGGGAGTGAGCGTGGACGACGCGTTGCGCTGGTTGCAGGTCGTGTCGCTCGGGTTGATGCAGGCTCCGAGCGTGGTCGCGGACCTCGGGGCCCTCGAGGACCTGCTGCATCTGATGCTGGTTCCGGTCCTGATCGAGCGTGGCTCGCCGTGAACCTCGGTGTCGATCCACCCCGGGCCCACCTCTCGCGACCAGCCCCGGCCTCACCGGGCCGCTGCTCGTCCCCGGTTCAGCGGCGGGCGAGTTCGGCGGCAAGGTGAGTTCGGCGGCAAGGTGAGACGGATGGAGCAAATCTCCACCCCTGACCCACGATCGCGAGCGTCACCGCCCCGGCGCTATGGGCAGTCGGCGAGGTTACGCGACGAGCGCCCGTTGCTACTCCGGCCGTTGAGTGGCACAGTTGTGGCATGGCTCGCACACGCGTCAGCACCACGGTCGACGACGAACTCCTCACCAGAGCGTGGGAGGTGACAGGAGCCCACTCTGACTCGGCGTTGCTCGACAGCGCCCTCGGAGCGCTCCTGGACAACCATCGGCGAGCGGAGATCGACCGTGCGTACGCCGCGTACGACGAACATCCAGTCGATGAGGTTGACGAGTGGGGCGACCTCGCGTCGTTCCGTTCAGCCGCTGCCGCCTCGTGACCGACCAGCCCCGGCGCGGCGAGCTCTGGTGGAGTGAGCTGCCCGACATCGGCAGTCGGCCCGTCGTCGTGTTGAGTCGAGATGTTGCCATTCCCCGGCTGGGCCGAACCTTGGTCGCCCCGTGCACGACGACCATCAGAGGACTTCCCAGCGAGGTGCTGCTCGAGCCAGGGGCCGACCCGGTTCCGCGCCTATGCGCTGTCAATCTCGACTCGATCGAGAGCGTGTCAGTCGGCGTCCTCGTGGACCGACTCGGCCGCCTGAGCGACGAACGGATGCGCGCGATCTGCGACGCACTCTCGGTTGCCGTCGACTGTCATTGATCCGGCGTTGTGGGGCGCGTGGTCCGGGGACGGAACAGTCCGCTGCCGGTGGTCGCTGTGCAGCGCCGTTGTGTCTTATCCCGTCGAGCGCCGCAGGTTGCGCGGAAAACCGACGGATTCCGTCGTTTTCCGTGCGGAGGTTGGTGACTCCGCGATTCCGGCGGAATCGTGCGTGGCTGATGTGCCGTTCGCGGGCACCCGCGCGGCTCCTCAGACGGCTCGCCGAGCGATGGAGATTTGCTCCATCCATCTCACCTTGCTGCCGAACTCAGCGGCGGGCGAGGACGCGCACCCTCAGGCCCTCGGGCTGTGTGAAGGGCCGGGCCGTCACGCGGACTCCCCGCCGGCCGGGTTCGACGTTCAGCTCGAACCGGTTGACCCAGTTGGACACCATCTCCACGGCGATCAACTCTCCGAGCGCGGCACCGGTGCACCGGTGGGCGCCGCTGCCGAACGGCAGGACCCGTCGTTTCAGATCCGCGGCCCCGGCGCGGAGAAAGCGGTTCGGATCGAACTCGGTCGGGTTCGGGAAGAACTCCTCGTTGAGATGGTCGCTCGCGATGACGACGAGGATCTCGTCGTCCTTGCGGATCCTGTAGCCGGCGAACTCGAAATCCTGATCGGCGAATCGGAGTACCACGGAGCCCGGTGGGTTCAACCGCACCGTCTCGAGGAACGCGGCGCGGAGGTACTTCTGGCTTGCCGGGTCGACCGGACCGTCGGCGTCCGCGGACAGGGCATCGTGCTCCTCCCGCACACGGGCCAGGGCGTCCGGATTGGTCAGGAGGCGGTAGAGGAGGAACGACGCGGCCGACGCAACGGTGTCGAACCCCGCGAGGTACGCGCCGTAGGGCACCGAGACGAGGTCGCGGTCGGTCCACTCGCCGATCTCGGGGGGCGGCGGGAAGTCGAGGTAGTGGCCCACCAGCGTCGACGCGATCCGCTCCGGGTCCGAGCGGATCTTCGCGACCAGCTCCATCAGGTGGGCCCGCATCCGCTTCTGGACCGATCGGTAGGCCGGGTTGCGCAGGATCATCCGGGGGGCGTGCCCGAACGTGGCCCAGATCATCGTGTGGACGACCAGTGCCAGGTCGCGTTTGCTGAACGGGAACGGTTCGCCGTTGAGCAGGCGGGACAGCACGTCGACCGTCTGGGTCTGCGCCTCGCTGAGCACGTCGAGGCGGACACCCGGCTCCCATCGGCGGGTGTGCTCGTCGAGCCACGCCTGGATCTCGTCGCGCCGGGTCGACTCGAGGCTGTGGTTCATGAACTGGTGGTGGGCTTTGCGGATCGTCTGGCGGTTCGGGCCGTCGATCATGCTCGGCAGCTGGCTGTCCATCTCGTGGTCGAGCACGTGCATCGAGGTGCTGGTCCGCAGCCCTCCGTCCTTCTGCAGCAGTGAGATCGCGTCCGGGCCGCAGAGACAGGTCAGCTCGAGGGTCGCCATTCGGAGACGGAAGGCGTCCCCGTAGGTGGCGCGTGACGTGGTGAGGAACGGGAGAACGTCACCGACGAACGGACGAACCGGGCCGACGATCGGCCAGGACTTCACCAGCGGCGGACGCGATGCCGCCGATCGGTCGGGTGCGTAGTGAGTGGCCATCTCGTCATTCCTTCGGATTCGGGCGGTGGGTGCACCGCTGATCAGGCTCCCTGCGGTGCGTGTCGGCAGGGTCAGGCGCGTGCTCCCGAGGCGTTGAGCTGGACCAGGAGGTCGAGGCGACGCCGACGGGCCGCCGCTGGAGCATCGTCGGTGGCCAGCAGGCCGAACATGCCGGCGAGGAAGGTCATGGTCAGATCGACCGGATCGATCCCCGGGGCACGGTCGGCGATCGCAGCAACGAGCATCAGGCCCAGCGGGTGGTCGTCGACGTCGTGGATCTGCGCGAAGTCGGGTCGGAACTGCGCTGCGCACAGGTCGCGGACCAGCCGACGCCCGAGTCGCTGCTCTGCGGCGAGCACAGCGTCGACGACGGCGGAGAACACGCCCTCGAGCGGGCCGCCCTGACCGCTGCTCGCGAGCGCAGCGTCTGCGATACGCCGCTCCTCGATGAGCAGCAACTCGCGCAGGACCTCGTCCTTGCCGGCGAAGTGCGCGTAGAACGCGCCGCGGGACACACCGACGCGTTCGGCAATCACCGCGATCCCGGTGTCGGCGAAGCCGCGCTCCTCGAACTCCTTGACCGTCTCCTCGAACAGCCGGGCCCGCGTGGCCTCGCGCTGCACCGAACGGCGAGTGCCGCCCTTCGAGACCGGTCCTTGGCTGACCTCCACCGCTGCCTCCACGAGCAAGAGGCTGACATCTGTCACTGACATGTGTCAATGAAGTCGGCGAGACCGTGCTGACCTGCCGCTGGGCGATGATCGGCGGTCGCGGGCCCGGTGGCTCGACAGCGTGTTCGGTGTTCGTGCCTGCATCCTGGCCTCTGCCAGATCCTCTGCCGGATCCGGTCGAAGCGGACGTCACGGGACGGTACGACGCGTTACGGCGAATCGCCTGGATCCCTTGTGGGACAGGGGGAAACGGCACTCAGCGGGACGGGCCGGAACGAGGTTCGTCGACTCATGACCCGAAGGTCGCAGGTTCAATCCTGCCACCGCCACCGCCACTGCCACCGCCACCGCCACCATCGAGAATCCCTTGCAGCGGCACTCCTCCGGGTCTGCCGCTCGGGTTTCGGCTCGGCGGTAGCGACGAGGGACGGGAGTCTGGGGTCGACGGTGGATCCGTCGCTGCGGAGATGTCGATCTCGTCCACGACGCGACGGAACAGCTCGGCCTCGTTCTCCTCGGAGTCCTCGGTGATGTGGAATCCGTGGACCTGGGCTCGTCATCGACCGAGAAGCGGCCGACGAGTTCCGAACCTCGACGTCGTCGAGCTCGACTGCGGCCCATCGATCACAGACGAACTCCCTGACGAAACGAACGCAGTCATCCTCCGCTGGCTCGACGACAGCGGCAGGTCGCGTCCCGAGCGCTGACGTTCATCCACCGCTCGGCGGGTGCTGCAGTCCGCTCCGTTCGATCACCCGGAACCGCGGTCGACTGAAGCTGCAGCAGATCCGGCCTGGTGCCGCCGCCGGAGCGGCCGGATCCTCAGTGGCCGCTCAGGATGTTCTTGATCACCGCAATCGTCGCCGCCAACAGGAGCACCACCCCGGCGGAGACCAACGCGCGCACACGGCTCACACCGCTGGCACGGGCGACGCCGTAGCCAGCTGCGCCGATGAGGAGACAGAGGATCGTCCGAACCGCATCGAACTCGGCGGTTGCGTCGAGCAGCACGATCGGAACGGTGGCGATCGCCGCCACGCACGCTGCGCCAGCCAGTTGGGCCGCGACGGTCTGTGCGTCGTGTCGATCCAGCTGGCCCGCCGCGAACAGTCGCGCCGACACTCGGAACGCAAAAGCGTGCGCCAACGCGAGACCGATCGTCGTGCCCCACACGAGTCCGAATGCCCGGACGTGCCCGTGATCGGCGTCCTCACCCAATGCGATCAGCGCGGCAAGCAGGCACACGGCCACGTACAACGCCATGACCGATGCCTCCTTGCGGAGCTCCACATCGTGCGCGCTGCTCATCAGGTCGAGCATAGGATCCGCCGACGCGGGCACCATGGGGCGCAGCGCGCACCATGCGCACATCCCGGCGCCGGGACGGTTCGGTGAACCGCCGACCTGTGGGCGAGCTGTCGTTCCCGTCGGGACAACGGCTGGTGGTCGAGCTTCGCAAGGGGAGGCCATGGAGACGCCCGGTGGGGACGGCACCATTCCGGCAGGCCGCCGGGACCTCCACGCCGGCGGTGGAGCAGATGGTGGGGGTGACGGCTGGCGGGGAGCTGATCGACGGTGCAGGTCGGTATCCCTTTTGGCGTGCGGTTCGTCGTGATGGTGGACAGGTTGTCCGCCGGCTCGTCGAGTCGGAGCGTGAAGGAGGATCGTCATGACGTTCGTGAACGAAGCAGGCTGGGACCGGATTGCCCGGGTGGTGGCTGGGATCGTGTTGCTGGCGGTCGGATTCGGTGTGGTCGGAGGTACGGCCGGCACGGTGCTCGGAGTCGTGGGCCTGGTTCCACTGCTGACCGGGCTCGTCGGCTACTGCCCGATCTACCGCCTGCTGCACGTGAGCACGAACCACCGGGACGAGTCGTCGACCACGGCATGACCCCGGGCCGGCGGGCATCCACACCAGTTGTGCCAGGCTCCACGCAGTGAACGATGTGGGCGAGCCGCAGCCGGTGCCACCTGACGAAGCGACCTTGGCCGCAACGCTGATCGACCTCTATCCCTTCGCGTTGTCCGTGACCCGCGACCCGGACCTGGCTGCCGACCTGATCCAGGACGCCTGGTTGCGGGCCGCCCGGTCGGCGGGCCAGTGGCGCGGCGACGCCCCGTTGGCGTCGTGGCTGCGCCGCATCATCCACAATCTCGCGATCGACTCGGCTCGCCGTTCGGCGCGTGAGGTCCTCGTCGACGAGGTCGAGCAGCGTTGGCGGGACGACGACTACAGCGTCGACGCCGCGGTCGTGGCCGAACGGGCCCAGGTTCGTGAGGAGCTCGAGGACGCGCTCGCTCGCCTGCCCTTCATCTATCGCTCGGCGGTGACACTGCACGACGTCGAGGGGTGGACCGTCGCCGAGATCGCCGACCTGCTCGAGGTCGGTCTGCCCGCAGCCAAGCAACGTCTGCGGCGAGGCCGGATGATGCTCGTCACCGCACTCGCTGACGGCCAGGATCGCCGGGACAACCTGAAGGGAGTGCCCATGCGTTGCTGGGACGCACGACAGCACGTCTCCGAGTACCTGAACGGCGATCTCGACCCCGGGACCGCTGCGCTGCTCGAGCGGCATCTCGAGGTGTGTCCGACCTGCCCGCCGCTGTACGCGTCGTTGGTCGGCGTGCGCGCCGAACTGGGCGGGCTACGAGACTCCGATGCGGTCGTACCTCCTGCGCTGGCCGGCCGTCTGCAGGGCCGGTCGACCTCGACCTGAGGGGAGTCGGGGGTCAGCGCATCGCCTCGATGAGCAGTGCGCCGGCGAAGGCGAAGAACAGGATCGAGGCGCCGATCCTCACCGCTCGTTCGGGCAGGCGGGCGCCGAGTTGTTGGCCGACGATGATCGCGACGGCGTCGGCGGCGACCATGCCGAGGGTGGATCCCAGCCAGGTGCCGAACAGACCCTCGGTCGTTGCGAGGGTGATCGTGGCGAGCATCGTCTTGTCGCCGAGCTCGGCCAGGAAGAAGGCGCCGCCGACGGCGAGGATCACGTTCCGGGTCGGTCTCGCGGCGCGCTCCTCGTCGTCCTCGCTGAGCTTGTCGCCCCGCAGGGTCCAGATCCCGAATGCCACGAACGCTGCTGCTGCCGCGAGGGTGATCGCGGTCGTGGGGATGGCGACTCCGAGCGCTGCGCCGACCAGGACAGACACTGCGTGCACCAGTCCGGTCGCGACGGTGATGCCGATCAGAACCGGTAGTGCCGGGTACCGGGTCGCGAAGGCCAGCGCCATCAGTTGGCTCTTGTCGCCGAGCTCGGCGATGAAGATCACCCCGAAGCTCAACAGGAAGGCTGCCCACATGTGACGATCTCGTCGGCTGGGCACCGAGGGGAAGCGCGACCTGCGGCAGCCTTCGACCCGGCGCAGACATCGTGCACCACGTGGAAGGTTCCGCGCGCCCGCTGGTCCTGCTGTCAGCGGAGCCTCGGCTGTTCAGGACGTGGAGTCGGCGTCGACACTCAGGACGGTGCCATCGGTCGGACGAGCGTCGACGGTCGACACACCACGCCGTGGCCGACCGTCAGGGACCCGTGGGCGGTCTGGAGCATTTCGGGTACGGCCCCGAGGGTGGCCCAGTCGAGATCGCTGGCGAACGGAACGGTCTGGCGCACCGGAACACACACGTACTCGGCGTAGCCGCCGTCGAAGGTGCGGCCCATGCCGCCCATCATACGCAGCGACCGCTCGAGGCGATGCGCCAACCAGCCACACTCATCGGCCGGACGAGATCGACGACGTCGGCCCGACGCCAGCCCCAGCCGCCCGGCAGCGTGGCACGGCACCACGCCGTGCGCCGACTCGCTCGAGGTGCCAGGCCGCGTCGTGAACGGTGCCACGTTCACGATGGGCGTCAACCTGATCGCGAACAGCGGTGCCGCCACCGGACCCGTCTCGGCCGACATCGACGTGCCGTCGGGTCTGGAGTTCGTCGGCGCCGGCAGCGGCACCACCTGCACCGCCGTCCCGGCCGTCCCCGGCCGCCAGCGCTGCTTCCTGAACGCCAGCCTCGACAACCCGGTGGCCAGCAACATCGTCGGGCGCGTGCTCGGCGCATTCCTGCCGACGGGCTTCCCGACGATCAACGTGCAGCTCCGGCCGACCGTCGACTTCACCGACCTGACCGTTCGCGTCGGCGTCGACTCGGCCAACTCCACCGTCGGACGTACCACCACCACGTTCAACCCGCGGCCGCCCGGACCCGACGTGGGCATCGTGATGAACGGCCCCGAGCTCACCCAGAACCTGTGGTTCAGCGAAGGCGCAGGACTGAGCCAGAACCGCTACCAGTTCGCGGTGGACAACGCACCCCGTCGGCGAGGGCGAGCCGAGTGGTGCAGCTCTGAGCGGTTCAGCCCGAACGCTTCGACCTTGACCAGGACGTGGCCCGACGTGGGATGGGGACGGCAGGTGGTCGGCCCGACCCTCGTGCCGGCGCAGTACTCCGACAACACGTTGTGCATCAACGCCACACGTGTCCCGCTCACCAACCAGTGGGTCGGCACCTCACGGGTCGACTTCGTCGCCGGACCGGTGTTCGCCCCCGGCGTCCCGCTGGACTTCCCGGTCCTGCAGCCCCGGCCGGTCTCGGCGCCCGCCGGAACCATCGCCGCGCCGACGCTCAACCCCGACGGCTCGCTGTCGGGCTCTGCTGCCGGCGCCAACCCCGAGCTGGCGCTCAACGGCGGCACGACCTACCAGGTCGACTGGAACGTCGGGCAGGTGCCCGGCGTGACCTGCGTGGACAACAACCTCTGCCCGTAGTCAAGGGGGAGTGACCACAGCGCGGTCGGCCGGGGACGACTCGTCCCCGCCCGACCGCTGCTGCGGCCGTCGGCTCACGCGGTCGGCGCTCCGACGAGCCAGTGGCCGATGTCGGCGACCGCCGACTCGACGCCGTCCTGGTCGGCCAGGCCGAGCGCGGAGTCATCGAAGATCACGACCACACGCACGAGACGGCAGGCGACGAGGAGTACTCGGAAGCGACGGTGGACGGGGGGATCGAGGCGAAGTCAGGACGGGGCGGTGGAGATTTCGGGGACGGGAGGGGCGGAACGGGGAACGACGTCGAGGCAGTCGAGCCTCGGCGTCGCGGACGCACAGATCGGTAGGCGTACGTGCGGAGCTGCAGCGCCTCGGGCGGTCCGGGCGACGGCAGCCTTCCGGGCGCGCTCGCCGAGCGGCGGATCCGCCCCGGCCACACTCCGCGCAGCTCGCACAGGAACAGCCCGACGGTGACCGGCCCCCAACCGGGAAGAGCGTCGAGTGCATCGTGAAGCTCCGGGTAGGACCGGAACATCGCTCCGAGGAGCGACACGCTGCCGTCGAACTCGACGGACACTGCCTCGGCGAGACCTTGCAGGCGGGTCGCAGTGCGGAAGTCGTCGCGGGCGTAGCCCCCTCATCGAGCAGCGAGACCAGTTCGTCCCACTCCCGGTGTCGCGCCTGTTCGATCGTGGTGATCCCAGCGGCGTCGAGGGCACGGAGGGTCCGCTCGGCCACTGTCACCGAGATCCGCGTCCCGAACAGGGTCGCGGCCACGAACCAGCGCTCGACCTGTGCGTCGCCGGCATCGATGTCGATGCCCAGCTCCGATGGGTATCGACCACCCAGGGACTCCACGAGGCTGCGGGCCACCTCGACCGCCGATGCCGAGCCGTGCGTGGCGTTCACGGGAGGGGACCGGGGAACGGCCGCTCGTGCGAGCCGACGAGGGTGCTCGGAGCGCGGCGACGCACGGTCCGCTGACGGGCATCACGCCGTTCGAGGCCCATCGTCACCACGTCCATCATCGGATCCTCCCGACGTGGACGGGGTGCGGGTAAGGGACGAACGCCACCACGCCGGCCGCCGACATTGCGCACAGCAGAGCCATCTGCGCCGCGGTGCCGCGTCGCGTCCGACCGGCGGCGCTCGGTCCTCGCGGAGGCTCAGCTCGGTCCGGCCGTCACCCATCCGAGTTCGGAGGCGATGCGCACACCGGTGCGCACATCGTGGAGCGGGGTGACGATGTCGCGGAGCACGTCGCAGAAGTTGTCGTAGCCGATCGATTCGATTGCCGGGACGGCTGGTCCGGCTGCTGCGAGCGCGCGGATGGCTGTGTCGACATCGGGCCACTCGTTGACGACCTCGACCGCACCCGCGGAGCGGAGGTCGAATCCGGTCGACGACAGCATGAGCTGGGCGACGCCGGCCGTGTCGCCGATCGAGGCGGTCGCGACCTGGTGGCTCGGGGGCGAGTGCTCGATGATCGCGAGGAAGTACGGCAGAAGACCCATGCGGTCGAACGAGCCCCAGAAGGTCATGCCGACCTTCCCGTCCGGTGCGAGGACCCGTCGCACCTCACGTAGCGCGTCCTCGCACTCGTTCCAGATCCCGTTGAAGCTGGTCACCACGTCGAAGGAGTCGTCGGCGAAGGGGAGCGCGAACATGTCGCCGACCCGGAAGTCGCCCTCGGGCGTTCGCGCCTGCGCGATGTCGATCAGCGCTGCGGCGGCGTCGACCCCGCTCACCGACGCCCCGCGTCGGGCAGCGATGTTCGCAGCGAGGCCTGATCCGCAGGCGATGTCGAGGTAGTTCGTTCCGTCGCCGACAGCCAGTTCATCGAGCACGAGGTCGTTCGCTGGTCGGGCATAGGGCTCGAACAGGTAGGCCCACTCCTTCGCTCGTGCCCCCCAGCCCCGGCCGGCTTCGCGCCAGTCGTTCCGTGGCGGCCTGTTGTCGGTGGTGGCGTCGAGCGGAGCGTCGGCCATGGTTCCTCCTAGATAGCACGATCGGTCGTGCTATCTAAGGAAAGTACGACCGATCGTGCTAACTTGTCAAGGATGTCGCCGGACCGAACACCCCCGCAGCGCCGAGTGCGCAGTGACGGCGAACGCACCAGGACGCTGATCCTCGATACGGCGGTTCGACTTGCGACCGTCGAGGGTCTCGACGGGCTCAGCATCGGCAAGCTGGCGAGCGCCACCGGTGTCAGCAAGAGCGGCGTGTACGCCCACTTCGGGTCCAAGGAGGAGCTGCAGCTGGCGACCGTGGACACCGCACGCCAGCTCTTCATCGACGTCGTGGTGATGCCGGCGCTCGACACCCAGGGGCTGAGCCGCCTTCGCTCCCTGTGCGAATCGTTCCTGTCCTACGTCGAGAACCGCACCCTCCCCGGCGGCTGCTTCTTCGCAGCTGCCGCAGCCGAACTCGGCGGGCGGCCGGGACCGCTGAAGGAGCGCGTCCTGGCGAACCAGAAGGACTGGATGCGACTGCTCACCGAGGCCGCCGAGGAAGCCGTGCGGCAAGGACAGCTGCGCGCCGACACGGACGTCGCGGTGCTCGTGTTCGAGCTCAACGCCCTCGTCATCTCTGCCAACACGGTCTTCGTCCTCCAGGAGGATCCCGCGACCCTCGCCCGGGCCCGCGCCGCCTTGGAGCGCGCACTCGACACGGCCACTCCCGCCTGAGTGCGCCGGCGCGTCGGGCCGGCTACTGCGTGTCCGCCCGTGAACCGAGTGGTGGCCCGTCGATCGCGGAGTCGTGCGCGGCGAACAGCGCCCGTTGCGCCTCGGGGCTGCGTGCCCCGTCGGGCATGTGGACGATCAGGTCGATGGCCTCGGGGGTGGTGATGACCAGCATGCGGGCCGGTTCGGGCAGAGGGTTTCGGAACGAGTGGGTGGCGCCGCGAGGCACGAACGCCATCGATCCGGTCGGCACGAGCGCCGTGGTGCCGTCGACGCAGAACTCCATGTCGCCGGCGAGGACGTAGAACGCCTCGTCGTAGCTGTTGTGGTGGTGCGCCGGCGGTCCGCCACCCAGCCCTGGGAAGTCGTTGACGAAGATGGCGAACCCCGGGGCGCGACCCGGCTCGAGCAGCATGCTCAGCTGGGCGATGCCGTTGTCGATGCCTGCCCCGGATCCAGGCGTGATCAGGAATGACGCGCTCGCGGCGGACCCTCGCTCGCTGGATTCGGACCCCATCAGCGTTCCCCTCAGGTGCGTGGACAATGACCCTACCGACCCAGGGTCACCTGGTTCGGTGGCGGGACGCTCGGACTGTGGGTCGCACATGGTGCGCCGGCCGGGATGGCGTTCGCCCTGATCGTCGTCGTGCACCAAGCGACGACGATCAGGCGGTTGCGGTACGTGCGGTCGTGCCGTCAGTGGGGCACGGTCGACCGAGGAGCGGTCCGATCGCGCTGAGCCCCGGCGAGTGCCGGTCGGGTCAGTACCCGTCGATGACCGCGGTGGGAGACGCCGCGCCGACCTCGTTGCCGGTGCCGAGTCGCCCGCTGCCGTTCGGGCCCCAACACGCCACAGTGCCACCGGTTCGCAGCGCGCAGCTGTGGTAGTGCCCCACCGCTGCAGCGGCTGCGTCGGTCAACCCGCCGACCGCGGCTCGGCGGGTTGACCGGAAGCGCTGCGCCACTGCCGAGCTGGCCGTAGTTGTTGTTGCCCCAGCACATCGCCGAGCCGTCCGAGATCCGGGCGCATGCATGCACCGCACCGAGCCCCACATCGGTTGCACCGGCGACACCGAGGACCGTGACGGGCACGTTTCGGTCCGTCGTCGTGCCGTCTCCCAGCTGGCCGTAGTCGTTGCGGCCCCAGCAGCGCACGTCCCCGGCGACGACGGCACATGTGCTCCCGTACGGACCGGCCACCAGGTCGGTCGCTCCCGTGATCCCACTTGCCGACACCGGCGTGGGTGAGGAGACGTTGCTGCCGTCACCCAGCTGGCCGAAGGCGTTGTTGCCCCAGCACTTGACCTCACCGGTGCCCATCAGGGCACACGCGTGCGGGCCCCTGGCCGAGAACTGCTCGGAGTATCCGGCGCTCACGTCGGTGGCACCGGTGATGCCGGGCACCGGTGTGGGAACGAGGTCTCCTCCTCCCCAGCACGTGACGGCTCCACCGGCGACGACCGCGCACGTCGTCGTGGTCCCCGCCGAGATGGCGGTCGCCCCGGTGATGCCCGGGACGGCGACCGGCACGGAACTGTCGGTGGTCGAACCGTCACCGAGTTGGCCGCCGGTGTTGGCCCCCCAGCACCGGACCTGCCCTCCCGCGATGAGGGCGCACGTATGAGCCCCACCGGCGGACAACCGCCGTCACCGAGCCCAGACCGACGACGTCCACGGGCACCAGTGACTCCACCATGAATCCGCCCTGGCCGTCGCCCAGCTGGCCGCTCGAGTTGGACCCCCAGCACTTGACCGAGCCTCCGGACATCACTGCGCAGGTGTGGGAATCACCGGTCGCCACCTGAGCGACTCCCGACAGCGCCTGGGGGCCGGGCGAACCGGCCGGGTGCAGGACGAAGGGGCCTCCCTCGACGACCACGTCGGTGATCCCGCCTGCGTCGCATGAGCCGTCGATTCCGGTGACCTGCATGGGCACCGACGCCGTCGCCCCGGACCAGAGTCCTCCGGTGATCCGGATCTCGACCCTCAGCGGGGTCTCGGCGACCAACACGCCGGAGTAGTTCGAGACAGCGCCATCGCTCCAGGTGAACTGACCGGTTCCCCAGGCCCATTCCTCGCCCGGCGGATGGTAGGAGCAGGCACCCAGAACATCGAAGACCCCATCCAGCGTGGCCCCGGTCACGGAGCGGCCGGTGTGGTCGGTGCACCCGGAGAGCCCACTGTCGGACTGAACGGTGCCCGTCACGTCATCTGCTCCCGTCGTGGCGGGCGGCGTGTACACGCTCGAGACCAGCAGCGAATCGCAGACGATGAGCGGATCCGGTGGAGGTGGCGGTGCGACGCACGACGCGGCGGCGAACAGCGCCAGTGCAGATACCGCAGCCAGGAGCAGCGATCGGTTTCCAACCATGGTGGACCCCTCCAAGGATTGGTCCCGATTCCCCCTGAATCGGCTCAGGCCGAACGTACCAGCGAACCAGCGCACCGACCATTGCTTGCACAAAGAATCCGGCGGACCGGGCGCGGCGTGGCGCCGTCCCCTGTGGGTCGGCCGTTGAGCGGAATCGCTCGCTCGACGGGGTGTCCGTGGTCGGTCCGTGGACGTGGCGTTGCTCTACGTCGAGGGCTGCCCGAACCGGAAGGAGACCGACGCCCACCTTCGGGCGCTCGCGGAGGAGTTCCCCGACATGGTCGTCACCCGGGTGGTGGTCGAGACCCCCGGGGAGGCCGAGCGGATCGGGTTCCGTGGTTCGCATGACCCCTTCGGGCCGGGGGTTCAGAGCGAGCTGATCCCCGCCTTGACCGCTGCCAGTCCGGCCGGGTTGATGCAGTACCGGGTTCGTGGGCCCTCGATCTCGCCCTGTATGAGCCCGGCGTCCCGGAGGATGCGGAGGTGTTCGGACACCGTCGACTGGGCGAGGGGCAACTCGTCGACGATGTCGCCGGTGACGCAGGCGTCGCGAGCGGCGAGCAGCCGGAGGATCTGGATCCTCGCCGGGTGGCCGAGTGCCTTGGCCATCGCGGCCAGGTCGTCGTCGGTCGTGGTCATCGTCGCTGGTCGTCCCATCGCCGATCGACGATACAGGTGAACTCCCTTGCGGTCACGGTGTCTACCGCTTATCGTCGATGGACGATGACAGAGTCGTTGCGGGCGAGCGCATGAGTTCTTCGACGGAGACGCCCGCCACCTCGCCGGTGTCTGCCGGCGTTCGCCGGTGGGTGCCGGTTGCGCTCGGCGTGTTGCTCTGGTGGTTCCTGTACAGCGTGAACCGCCCGTTCTGGGACTGGCTGCTGTTCGATGTGGTCGGCCTCGATCCGGCCAGCCGGGTGGGGGAGTCGATCCACTTCTTCTTCTACGACGTCACCAAGATCACGCTGTTGCTGACCGGGATCATCTTCGTGGTCACGGTGCTGCGGAGCTTCATGTCGGTGGAACGGACCCGTGCGATGCTCGGCGGTCGTCGGGAGGGGGTCGGCAACGCGGCGGCGGCCGGGCTCGGTGTGGTGACGCCGTTCTGTTCGTGTTCGGCGGTGCCGGCGTTCATCGGCTTCGTGGCCGCGGGGGTCCCGCTGGGGGTGACGATGAGCTTCCTGATCGCGTCCCCGATGGTGAACGAGGTCGCCATCGTCATGTTGTTCGGGTTGTTCGGCTGGAAGGTGACCGCGCTCTACATCGCCACCGGCCTCGTCATCGCGACGGTCGCGGGGTGGACGATCGGTCGGCTACGGATGGAGCGATGGGTGGAGCCGTTCGTGTTCGAGACGAAGCTGCGCGGCAAGGTGATCGACCCGTCCATGGGGCTCTCCTGGGACGACCGCCTGGCGATGGGCCGCGAGGAGGTCGCCTCGATCCTGCGCAAGATCTGGCCCTACCTGCTCGTCGGCATCGGCCTCGGCGCGATCATCCACGGTTGGGTCCCCGAGCAGTGGTTCGCCGAACACGCCGTCGGCCCACTCGGCGTGCCGATCGCGGTCGGGCTCGGGGTGCCGCTCTACTCCAACGCTGCCGGCGTCATGCCGTTGGTCGAGGCGCTGCACGACAAGGGCATGCCGATGGGCACCGTGCTCGCGTTCATGATGAGCGTCGTCGCGCTGTCGCTGCCCGAGACGATCCTGCTGCGCCGGGTGCTGCAGCCGAAGCTCATCGCCACGTTCATCGCCGTGGTCGCCACCGGCATCGTCGCCACCGGCTACCTCTTCAACGCCGTCATCTGACCCACCACAGGAGCAACGACATGGACATCAAGATCCTCGGCAGCGGGTGCGCCAAGTGCGAACAGCTCGAAGCCGCCGCACGAGCCGCCACGGACGAGCTCGGGATCGACGCCGAGTTCGACAAGGTGACCGATCCTGCCGAGATCGCGTCATGGGGAGTCATGGCCACCCCTGCGCTTGTGGTCGACGACGAGGTGGTCATCTCCGGGCGCGTCCTGTCCGCTGAGGGCGTCAAGGGGCTGCTCGCGGACCGATGACCGCCGCCGACGCGGCATGATCAGTCACAACCACTGACCTGCGCTGCAGCAGACTCCCCTCGAACCCGAACAAGGAGCACACCATGCCAGAAGCCCCTGTGATCGACATCGGCATCAGTGACACCGACCGGCAGGCCATCGCCGAGGGACTGTCCCGGCTGCTGGCCGACAGCTACACCCTCTACCTGAAGACCCACAACTACCACTGGAACGTGGTCGGTCCGATGTTCAACACGCTCCATCTGATGTTCGAGACCCAGTACAACGAGCTGGCGCTGGCCGTCGACCAGATCGCCGAACGGATCCGCACCCTCGGCAAGCCCGCCCCGGCGAGCTACCGCGAGTTCAGCGCGCTCTCCTCGGTCACCGAGGACGAGGACACACCCGATGCCACCGAGATGATCCGCCGACTGGTCGACGGACAGGAAGCCGTCGTCCGCACCGCCCGCTCGATCTTCCCCGTCGTCGACGCGGCGAACGACGAACCGACCGCAGATCTTCTGACCCAGCGCATGCAGGTCCATGAGAAGACCGCGTGGATGCTGCGCAGCATGCTCGAGTAGCCGAGCGTGCGTCGGCCGGCGGGCCCCCGATCGCGCTGGGCGATCTCCTCGATCAGTCGCGCCATGGTGTTACGTTCCGCAGGTGCCCGCCACCGACCGCAGATCCGATCGACGTGTCGTGAACGGAGCCGCGACGTTGTCGATCGGCAGACCCGCGAACCGGCCCTTCGCCCTGCTGGCGGCGCTCGCAGTCGCGGCGGTCGTACTCGCCGGGTGTGGTGACAGCTCATCGTCCAACGCCGAGTCGGACAGCGACGCGGACACGCAGGACACCGTCGAGGAGTCGTTGCCCGATCCCGACCCGCCGGACGAGCTCGGCGCCTTCGAGGTCGGGCACACGTCGTTCGTGGCGGTCGACGCTGAACGTGGCGACCGGTCGATACCCGTCGACATCTGGTACCCGGTCGATCCGGGCACGGCCGGAGCTGCTGAGCCGACGTCGCTGCCGTTGGCCCCGGGCATCGGGATCGACTCCGACGTCGCGGTCGAGAACCCGCCGGTGTCGGATCGACGGGACCAACCGCTCGTGGTCTTCTCCCACGGCTACGAGGGCATCAACAAGCAGTCGATCGACCTCATGGAGACGCTGGCCAGCCACGGATTCGTGGTCGCCGCGCCCGAACACATCGGCAACAGCCAGTCGGCCCCCGGCGACCCGTTCGACGTGGCCGCGACGAACCGTGTCCCTGACGTGTCGTTCCTGATCGACACGATGACCGCCAAGAACGCCGATCCGTCCGACCCGTTCGCGGACCGCCTCGACGTGGATGGTGTGAGCGTCGTGGGCCACTCCTTCGGGGCCATGACCGCGATCGGCACCGCGGCCGGCTGGGCGGATGCAGCCCCCGACCCACGCGTCGTTGCGGTCGTGGCGATCTCGGGCGTGATCGACGGCGACCTGCAACAGAGCGACCGGAGTGGACCGAATGCCGGGTTCACCTCCACCCAGCTCGAGGGGATCGAGATCCCGGTGATGCTGATGGGCGGCACCGAGGACGTCAACGTTCCGATCGCCAACAACGACCTTGCGTTCGAGCAGCTCACCGACGCGCCCGCGGTCCACAAGGTCTCGATCCTCGGGGCCACCCACAACCACTTCGCCGCGGTGTGCTCGTTCGGTCAGCTGCTGCTCGACCTCGGGCTCACCGAGGACCGGTGGGCCGACGTCGGCGCCGCCGACCTGATCGAGCCGTACCGGTCGACGTGCGGTCCCGATGCCTTCCCGATCGACGAGGCGGTTCGGCTGCAGAACCTCTACACGGTCGCGTTCCTGCAGGCGTACCAGGTCGGCGACGAGCGGTACGGCCGGTACCTCACCGTCGATGCCGCTGCGAGCGAGCCGGACATCGAGCTGGAGTCCCGGTAGGGAGGTGCGGCGTGCGACCACAGCGCTCCGCTGACCGAGGCCTGACCTCTGGGTGATACCGAGCCCGGTCGGTCCACCGGGCTCCGCAGGGTGCTCGGTCCCGGACTGCTCACGGTCCTGGTCGTCGGCGACATCCTGGGCGCCGGCATCTACATCCTCGTCGGCGAGGTCGGCGCCGACACCGGCGGACTGCTCTGGTTGCCGTTCCTGGTCGCCTTCGTGCTGGCCGCGATGACGGGCGCCTCCTACGTCGAGCTCGTCGCTTCCCATCCGCACGCGTCCGGCTCGGCCCGTTGGGTCGAGGTGGCCTATCGACGACCTGTGGTCACCTTCCTGGTCGGGTTCACCGTTACCGCGTCGGCGGTGTCGACCGCGGCGGCGGTGTCCCGAGCGGTGGGCGGCCAGTATCTGGCCGCGTTGGTCGAGCTCCCGGTCGTCCCGGTGGCCGCCGCCGTGGTGGTGCTGCTGTCGCTCGTCGTCTGGGTCGGGATCGCGGAGTCGGCCAGGGCCAACGCCGCGATGACCGCGGTCGAGGTCGTCGGCCTGCTGCTCGTGAGCACTGCTGGTCTGTTCGGGCTGTTCGACGGGTCTGCGGACCCGTCCCGCCTCGTCGAAGCCGGTCCCGGCGGCGTCGGTGCGCTCGGCCTCGTCGGTTCGGTGGCGCTCGCCTTCTTCGCCTACTTCGGCTTCGAGGACGTGGTGCACCTGGCCGAGGAGGTGCGTGATCCCGAGCGCTCCTTTCCCCGGGCAGTGCTGGGTGGGCTCGCAGTCGTGGGCGCGCTCTACCTGGCGGTGACCCTGTCCGCAGCCGCGCTGGTGCCGCCCGGCGAGCTCGCTCGATCGGACGCGCCGCTGCTCGCCGCGGTCGAACGCGGCCCGATCCCGGTCCCCGGGACGGTGTTCGCCGTCATCGCGATCGTCGCGGTGGCCAACACGGCGTTGATCGCGCTGACCACCGCCTCCCGGCAGGTCTACGGGCTGGCGGAGCAGGGATCGGTGCCGGGGAAACTGGGTGGGGTCGGTCGCCGCGGCACACCGACGGTCGCGATCGGCGGGGTCGCGGTGGTCGTGCTCGCGCTCGCCGTCACCGGTGGGGTCCGTGAGCTCGCCGATACGACGGTGGCGCTGCTGCTCGCCGTGTTCACCGTCGTGAACGTCACGGTGCTCGTGCTCCGTCGCCGACCGGCGGGTGGGGCTTCGGCATCGGGCTTCCGTTCGCCGACGTTCGCGCCGGTGCTGGGCGCCGCGAGCAGCGCAGTGCTCCTGGTCGAGAGGCTGATCGACGGTGGACCGGGGTTGTACCTGCGGCTGGCGGCGCTGCTGGGGGTCGGACTGCTGCTCTACGGGCTGGCACGCCGTGGTGCGACAACGGCTCGGCCCTGATGGGGACCACGGCACCAGCCCGACCACGACGCGCTCGCCGGTCGGCGCATCGGGTCGTCACCGATGGGACGCGATCTGGAGCTGCTCGTCAGTCCCCGAGCGGGCCGTCAGGTCTGCGGCCTCCCCCACGAGACGGAGACGCGGATCCACTTCCAGGGGGTATCTGACCCCGCCGCTGCTTGGTACTTGTGGAGTGCGGACGTCGAGGCCTGCAGCGCTGCAGCTTCACCCCCGCCGCATCTGTGCACCACAAGGAGCCACGACCATGAGCCCATCGGACGTCCACCGACCGCTCGTCCTCGAGCATCTCACCAAGCGATACGGCGACCACACCGTCGTCGACGACCTCAGCTTCACCGTCGAACCGGCCGGGTCACCGGATTTCTCGGACCCAACGGCTCCGGCAAGTCCACGACGATGAAGATGATGCTCGACCTCGCCCGTCCTGATCGCGGGACGGCGACGATCAACGGGTCTCACTACCGGGACCTGCCCGACCCGGCCCGAACGGTCGGCGCCATGATCGAGTCCGACGCGTTCCACCCGGGCCGGAGCGGCCGCAACCACCTGCGAATCCTCGCCGACGCAACCGGCATCCCCCAGCGGCGGGTCGACGCAGCTCTCGAGGAGGTCGGGCTGACCGATGCTGCTGACCGCCAGGCGGGCGCCTACTCGCTCGGTATGCGACAACGTCTCGGACTTGCAGCTGCGCTGCTGGGCGAACCCCCGGTCCTCATCCTCGACGAGCCGGGAAACGGCCTCGACCCGGAAGGAGTCCGGACGCTCCGCGACCGGCTTCGTGCCCACGCCTCGGACGGAGGCACGGTGCTGGTGTCGAGCCACCTGCTCGCCGAGGTCGAACACCTCGCCGACGACGTCATCGTCATCCAGGACGGTCGGCTCGTCGCGCAGGGCGCACTCGCAGAACTGCAACAGGCCGCAACGCTGGTGCGAACTCGGGACCCCCACCGCCTCGCTGTCGTGCTCGAACAGGCCGGCGCTGCGACGGAGGCCGCCGGCCCGGACGGTCTCATCGTCCGCGAGATGCCCATCGACGAGATCGGCGAACGATCCTTCGCAGCCGGCGTCGCCCTCCACGAGCTCTCACCCCGGGCGGGCTCGCTCGAGGAGCTGTTCCTGAGCTGGACACCCACCCTGCGACTCATCCACGAAACAGGAGGTCAGCAACCATGACCACGACCCGACTCATCCGATCGGAGCTCCGGAAACTCACCACGACGAAGATGCCGCTGGCCTTCCTCGCGGTG
This sequence comes from uncultured Microthrixaceae bacterium, assembly GCA_963714875.1. GTDB lineage: Bacteria > Actinomycetota > Acidimicrobiia > Acidimicrobiales > Microtrichaceae > JBAOHV01. Next base: position 75,380 of record CAVQQI010000008.1, read on the forward strand.
CTCGTGGTGCTGGCGGGCATCAATGCCTTTGCCGTCATCGCCGGCACCGACTTCGACGGCAGCAAGGGATTCATCTCGACCGACGCCGACCAGCAATCGCTGATGGCGTTCGCTGCGAACGCACTGGCGATGGCCGGGTTGTTCGGCGCGATCGCCGTGGCCCGTGAGTACGCACATCACACCGTGGTGCCGACCTTCCTGGCCGAGCCGCGGCGCCACCGAGCCGTGCTCGCCCAACTCTGCGCCATCGCCATCGGCGGGGGCGTGCTCGGCCTGCTCGGGGCCGGACTCATCGTCGCCTCGGTCGCCGTGGCCCTGCCGGCCACGGACTACGGCTTCCTCGTCCCGACCGCCGACGTCGTCCGCGTGCTCGTCGCTTCGGCGTTCGCCGGAGCCGTCGGCGCGGTGCTCGGCGCCGGGATCGGGTTGCTCGTCCGCAACGTCGGCGGAGCCGTCACCGGAACGGTCATCGCGTTGTTCATCGCGCCTCCGCTCATCGGGCAGCTCGCGCCCGACAGCGCATCATGGATGCCCAGCGTCCTCGCAACCGTGCTCACGGGCGTCGGCACGGAGGTGAGCCAGCCCGAGGCGATCGTCGCGCTGGTCGCATGGGCGCTCGCCCCCGCCGCCATCGGCCTGATCGCCGTCCAACGTCGAGACGTGGCCTGACACCGGGCGTACGCTGAGGACGATCCATGCACGCCATCCACCATTCGGAGGAGGTCCCCCCGCCGAGCGCCGGTCGGCATCGCCCGTGGTGGGGGTGGCTCGAGCCCGGCGAACCCCGCCCGGCTCGCGGGCCGTTCACGCGCTGGCCGCGCGTGGCCGACGGGGTGCTCGCCGTGGCAGTGTTCGCGATCTCACTGGTCACGGTTGCGGCCAGCGCACTCGGCGACGGCGAGAGCTTGACGGCGGAGTCGATGACCGCCCAGCCCATAGGAGCGATCGCGATGCTGGCCGTCGCTGCAGCAGCTCTGCTGTGGAGGCGACAGCGGCCCATCGCCGCTGCGATCGGCGTGATGGCGATCATGGTCGCGTGGGCCTTCTCCGGATACGGCGACGGCAATGACCTCGCGCTCCTCGTCGCCGTCTACTCCGTCGGCCGGTATGCGAACGATCATCGCCAGAGCCTGGCCGTCGTCCTCATCGCCATGGCGACGGGCGTCCTCGACACGATCGTCGACACCAATCAACGCATCGACATCGCGCCCGCCATCCTCCTTCCCTGGCTCGCGTGGTACTTCGGCCGTCGGTTGCGGAATCGTCGCGACTATCTGGCGCTCCTGCGAGAACGCGCCGAACGGCTCGAGGCCGACCAGCACGCCGAGGCGCTCCGAGCCGTCACCGACGAACGAGCGCGGATCGCCCGCGAATTGCACGACGTCGTCGCGCACCAGGTCTCGATGATGACCGTGCAGGCGGGCGCCGCCAGGACCATCATCCACGACCGACCTCGACGCCGCGGTCGAGGCGATCGGCGACGTCGAACGCGCCGGCCGCCAAGCCCTCGGTGAACTGCGCCATCTGCTCGGCGTCCTGCGTCCCGACGCCGAGGGCGACGACCTGGGTCCCCAACCGGGGCTGGCCGACATCCCGGCCCTGGCCGAGGAGCTCCGGAACACCGGCGCCGAGGTCACGCTGGCGACGGCGCCCGTTCCCGAGGGGCTCTCGGCCGCCGTCGAACTCTCGCTCTACCGGATCGTGCAGGAGTCCTTCACCAACATCATCAAACATGCGGGACCCAACCCGACCGTCTCGCTCACCATCGAACTCGACGGTGACGATCTCGTGCTGGAGGTCACCAACACCGTCGCCGTCGCGGCGGCTCCGGGCCTCCCGGCATCGGGGTACGGCATCACCGGCATGCGCGAACGCGCCACGCTCCTCGGCGGCACCCTCACCGCAGGATCGTCACGCCCCGGCCGCTTTCGCCTCGAAGCCCGCATCCCGATCGAACAGGGGCAGGCCATGACCATCGGTGTCGCCGTCGTCGACGACCAAGCGCTCGTGCGTCGCGGCTTTGCCCTGGTGCTGGATCATCAGCCCGACATCGAGGTCGTCGCCGAAGCCGGCAACGGCCTCGAAGCGATCGACGCTGTCCGTCAGCACCGGCCCGACGTCGTCCTGATGGACATCCGCATGCCGGAGATGGACGGGCTCGCCGCCACCTCAGCCATCCTCGAACAGGCGGACTGGGCCCTCAAGGTCATCATCCTGACGACCTTCGACCCCGACGAGTACGTCTATCGCGCGCTCCAGGCCGGCGCGAGCGGGTTCGTCCTCAAGGACATTCCCCCCGAAGACCTCGCACCGGCGGTGAGAACCGTCGCCAACGGAGGTGCACTCCTCGACCCGTCCATCACCAGCCGGCTCATCGGACGTTTCGCCCGGACCCTCGCGACGGACACGGCCATTCGCCAGCGCCTCGACATGCTCACCGACCGCGAACGCGACGTCCTCGCACACCTCGCTGCGGGCGCCAACAACGCGGAGATCTCCGCGGCGCTGTACATCGGCGCAGCAACGGTCAAGAGCCACGTCTCCAGCATCCTCGCCAAGCTCGGCCTCCGGGACCGTGCCCAGGCGGTGGTCTTCGCGTACGAGAGCGGCCTGATCACCCCGGGCCAACGCGACATCGGCCACTGATGCCGAGCGGGACCTTCGGCCCTGGGGGCACGGCTCGGCACGTGGAAGGGTCATGGCCATGAGAGACCACACCGCCCAGGTGCTGGCGGTTGCCGCCGGCATCGCGCTGATCGTCGTCTACTCCGTCGTGATGATGGCCACCGACGGCACCTCGGGGTGGTCCTGGATCCTTCTCGTGGCCGGGATCGTTCTGTTGCTCGGCGGCGGGCGGATGCTTCGGCGCAACAACTCCGGACGCGGATGACACCTCCGTCAGTGCCGCCTGCACCGCAGCGTTGCCGACCTGTGGTGTGCAGGAAGATCTGCGGGGGTCAGCCGGTGAAGCCCGCAGGTCTTCCTGCGCACCACGCTCACGCCCACCCTCCGACCGATCGGAACCGACATGGCTACTGACCTCGATGCTGCGCTGAGCTGGGCCGCCGGACGGACCCCTGCGGTCCTGATCACGATCCGGCGCGACGGGAGCCCGCAGTCGAGCGACGTCGCGTTCGCCGTGATCGACGGTGAGATCCTCATCTCGGTCACTGGCGACCGCGCCAAGACCGCCAACATGCGACGTGATCCCCGGGTGGTGCTGCACGTCACCGCTCCGTCCGAGTGGGCCTACGTCGCCTTCTCGGGCGAGGTGGAGCTGAGCCCCGTGACGACCGACCCGGGCGACGCCACTGCGGACCGGCTCGTCGAGTACTACGAAGCCGTGAGCGGCGGTCCCCACCCGGACTGGGACGAGTACCGAGCCGCCATGGTGGCCGACGGCCGCCTGGTGGCCACGCTTCGACCCTCGAGGGCGGTCGGCCAGTTCCCGACGGTCTGAGTGGGACCGGAGTACGAGCGGCGCGGAGCGATCGCGGGTGGCGGGCCGTGCGCTGTCAGTCGAGCCGTGTGAGACCGTCGAGGATGAGGTCGAGCACGAGCTCGAAGCTGCTGGCGGTGTCGCCGTCGAGGTGTTGCTGGACGTGCGCGACGGTGTGGGGGTGGTCCTCGGCGTGCGATCCCGGCGAGGAACGAACGGGCCAGTGCGTCGGCGTCGCCGTCGGGTGGCAGGGCGTAGGCCATGGCCTGTTCCTGGAGTGTGTAGCCGAGCACGTGGTTGTTGACGGCGTGGTAGGCGAGGTGGGCGACCGACGGTGACATGTCGGTGGCGGCGAGGATCGCCAGGTGGTGCTCCATGTGCTGGACGCGTGCGGGCCCCGGCAGCTGCCGGAGCCACAGCGAGGCGGCCCACGGGTGTCGCACGAGTGCTGCCCGCGTGTCGACGGCGAGGGTTCGGACGGCGACCAGCGGCTCGTCGCCGGGGTCCGGCGCAGGGATCTCGGCTGCGACGGCGTCCGCCATCAGCGCGAGCACGTCGTCCTTGTTGGCGACGTGGTTGTAGAGCGACATCACCTCGTAGCCGAGCTCGGCGGCGAGCTTGCGCATGGACAGCGAGTCGACACCCCACTCGTCGGCGAAGGCGACCGCCCGGGTGGTGATCGTTCCCCGATCGAGGGGCCCGCGGTCCTTCGGCGCAGCAGTCACGCTGGACAACGTACACCGTATGTCCTAGAACGTACGGTGTACGTAGCAGCTGACCGGAGCCCGCATGTCCTCTTCCCGAACCGACGAGCCCGCAGCTCGGGGCGGTGTGCCCGCCACGATGCACGCGGTCACCGCACGCGCCTACGGCGGGCCGGAGGTGCTCGCCGCCGAGACGCTCGATGTTCCGAGTCCACAGACCCGCGAGGTCCTGGTCGAGGTCCGTGCGACGTCGCTCAACGCGCTCGACTGGCACTTCCTCACCGGCACGCCGTACCTGATGCGGTTGCTGTTCGGTCTGCGTCGTCCCAAGCGGTTCGTTCGTGGTGCGGATGTGGCCGGTGTGGTGGTCGCCGTCGGGACCGACGTCAGTCGGTTCCGCGTCGGTGACCAGGTCTTCGGCGAGGCCCCCGGCGGCGGCTGCGCCGGCTACCTCACGGTCGGCGAGTCGGACGTGGTCGCGATCCCCGAGGGGGTCTCGTTCGAGGCCGCCGGGGCGACACCGGTCGCCGGGCTCACCGCCCTGCAGGGGCTTCGCACGCACGGAGCGGTGCAGCCGGGCGACCGGGTGCTGGTGAACGGCGCAGCCGGCGGGGTGGGCACGATGGCGGTGCAGATCGCCAAGGCGCTCGGAGCGCACGTCACCGCGGTGTGCAGCACCCGCAACGTCGAGATGGTCCGTCGACTCGGGGCCGACGAGGTGATCGACTACACCAGCGCCGACGTCGTTGCCGACGGGGGCCGCTTCGAGGTGATGCTCGACAACGTGGGCAACCGGCACCCCCGCGAGGTGCGCAGCGTGATGGTCGACGGCGGACGCTACGTCGCGGTCAGCGGACCCAAGGCGAACCGCTGGGTCGACCCGCTTCCCTACATGGTGCGGGCGAAGCTCGCCTTCGTGCGGTCGGGCGCCTCGTTCCATCAGTTCACCGCGGCGGCGAACCTGGAGGATCTCACGTATCTGGGTGAACTGCTGTCGTCGGGCCGACTCGTCCCGGAGATCGAGCGGGTCATCGGCCTCGAGGGTGTCGCCGATGCACTCGAGGAGATCGGGTCAGGCCACGCCCGCGCCAAGATCGTCGTCGTGCCCTGATCGCCCGGGATCTACAGGTCGCCGTCTGCGAGCAGGTCGACCGGGTTGCGGAGGTCGACGACGCCCAGGTAGCCGCCGAGCTGGTCGATCGCGTCGTGGCACCCGTAGCCGACGAGCTCTTGAGCGCGACGCGGCAGCCCGCGAGCAACATCGGGCAGGGCTGCCAGCACACCCGACTCCTCGGTGCGGAGCCACCCCACCACGTAGCTGTGGTGGATCGCTGCGCGGGGCCGATCACTCGAGTTCGCACCACCGGCGTGCATCGTGGATCCGCCGTAGATGAGCGACGATCCCTTCGGCATCACCGCCGGCACGATCTCCTGCGGTTCGGGTCGGCGGCCGCGTTCCCAGCGGTGGCTCCCCGGAACCACGAGGGTCGCGCCGACCTCGGGGGTGAAGTCGCAGAGCGCGGTGATCGATGCCAGCTGGATCTCCGGGTGAGGGTTCGTTCCTGCGATCAGCTGTTGCAGGTGCACCCAGACGTCTTCGTCCTTGTGGACCATCTGGGCTTCGGAACCGGGATCGCGCACGAGGAGGTGGGCGATGTTGAGCTGGTAGCTGCTGCACACCGACCCGAACCAGACCTCGGCGAGCGCCAGCAGCATCGGGTTCAGCAGCAGCGACTCAACGAACGCCGGCGACTTGGCCGTGAGACCGGTGACGTGGCGCACCCCCGAGAAGAACATCTCGGCGCCCGCGTTCACGAGCTCGGCGTCGAGCGGTGCGGCATCCAGGTGCGGTCGGAGGTCGCGTTCGATCGCCCCCACCTGCCCCTCGTCGAGCACACCTTCCACGATCACGGCCCCGTGTTCGGCCAGGACCTCCATGAGCGTCGATGTCGGCGCGGCAGCCTCCAAGTGCGGAACTCCGACGGTCACGTGCAGCTCCTTTCGGTGGTGGCAGCGGGGTCTCGGCGGGGCGACGGCGGTTGTCGGTCCGCCGAACGGTGTGGCCACCACCATGGTCCCACCCGGCGACGGCGTCGCGTCGATGACTCCGGTGTCAGGCGCCGAAGGACGGGACGATTCCGTGTTCGGCGACGGTCCAGCGGCCGACGTAGTGCTGGTGGTCGACGCCGTTCGCCCGGAGCAGGTCCGACATCCAACCAGCGGTAGCACTGTCGACATGGCGGACCATGACCACACTTCGGCCCGCACGCAGATCCGCTTCGGCTGTGCCCAGGACGTGGCCGGTGCCGGAGCTGTCGAGCATCTCGATGTAGCGAACCAGTTGAGCCAGGCGCCCGAGGATGCCGCGGTTCCGATCGTGCCCGAGCAGCTCCTCGAGCCCAGCCCGTCCCTCGAGCACAACGACGTCCTCCGACGGTATGCCGGCGTCGACGACGGCGTCGCGGATCGATTCCGGGTCGTGTTCGTCGCCGACGGTGCCGACGAGTACCTGGTTGAGCGTGGTTCCGAGTCTGTCCATGCAGCGATCGTACGAACCGGACCGCCAAGGCCGACACAGCACTCGGTGAAGAACTGGGCAAGATCGGTAGCGTTCGCCCGGTGAAGTGGATCAGCGCAGCGAAGTCGGAGACGTGGCTGTTCTTCGTGGCGGTGCTGTTGCTCGCGGTGGGCGGTGGGTTGGCGCTGCTGGACCAGGGTCGAGCGGCCGACATCGTGTGGGCCGCGGTGACGGTGCTCGGGGTCGGCCCGGGGCTCTACTGGGTCGTCGCCGCCGCCCGGCGGCACCAGCTCGGGGTCGACATCGTCGCCGTGCTCGCCCAGCTGGGCGCGCTGGCGGTGGGGGAGTACCTGGCGGGGGCGATCATCACCGTCATGCTCGCCAGCGGTCGAATGCTGGAAGCCAGGGCCGGCGCGCGAGCGGAGCGCGACCTTCGGGCCCTGGTGGGTCGGGCGCCACGGACGGTGCACCGTCACGATGACGGCGGGATCGTCGAGGTTCCGGCGGAGGAGGTCCGGCCGGGGGATCTGCTGCTGGTCCGACCGGGCGAGGTGCTGGCGGTCGACGGGTTGGTCGAGTCCGGTGGGCGGTGCTCGATGAGTCGGCTCTGACCGGCGAGCCGCTCCCCGTCGAACACGCGACGGCGGATCCGGTGCGGAGCGGCACGGTGAACGCCGGCGCGGGGTTCGATCTCCGGGCGAGCACCTCCGCAGCGGAGAGCACCTATGCGGGCGTGGTCCGCCTCGTCGAGCAGGCACAGGCGGGAAGCGCGCCGTTCGTCCGCATGGCCGACCGGTTCGCCGGGTGGTTCCTGTTGGTCAGTCTGGTCCTGGCGGCTGCGTCGTGGGCGCTCAGCGGAGATCCGGTGCGGGCCGTGGCCGTGCTCGTGGTGGCGACCCCGTGCCCGTTGATCCTCGCCGCGCCGGTGGCGATCGTGTCGGGGCTGTCGCGCGCTGCCCGGGTCGGCGTGATCATCAAGGGCGGCGGTGCGCTCGAGCGCTTGGCCAAGGGGACCGTGCTGTTGTTGGACAAGACCGGGACCCTGACCGAGGGTCGCCCGGCCGTTGCAGAGGTCATCTCCGCCGGGCAGGTTCCCGACGACGAACTGTTGCGCCTGGCAGCGTCGCTCGACCAGGTGTCCCCGCACGTGCTCGCCGCCGCGATCGTGCAGGCGGCGCACTCCCGCGGTCTGGCCCTCGTCCTGCCCACAGAGGTCGATGAGGTACCCGCACACGGCGTGCGGGGTCTGGTCGACGGGCGCGACGTCGCGGTCGGCAAGGCGTCGTGGATCCTGCCCGACGGGCCTCCGGCGCGATGGGTCCGGACCGTGCGACGGCGAGCGGACCTCGATGGAGCGTTGACGATGTTCGTCCGGGTCGACGGCGAGCCGGCGGGGGCGGTCGTCCTGGACGACCCGCTGCGCTCGGACGCCCCACGGACCATCCGCGCCTTGCGCCGGTGCGGCATCGAGCGGGTGGTCATGGTCACTGGGGACCGGACCGACGTCGCCGAGTCGGTCGGTGCGGTGATCGGCGTCGATGCCGTGCTCGCGGAGCGCACCCCACAGGAGAAGGTCGCGGCGGTCGAGGAAGCCGGGCGGCACGGATCGACGATCATGGTCGGCGACGGCATCAACGACGCGCCCGCACTGGCGATGGCGGACGTGGGGGTCGCGGTCGGGGCGAGGGGATCCACGGCGTCCTCGGAGGCCGCCGACGTCGTGCTGACCGTGGACCGCATCGATCGGCTCGCGGAAGGCATCGCGATCGCCGGCCGATCGGAGCGCATCGCTCGCCAGAGCGTCGTCGTCGGCATGGGACTGTCAGGACTCGCGATGGTCGTCGCAGCGCTCGGGTACCTGCCGCCGGTGTGGGGAGCTCTGCTCCAGGAGGGCATCGACGTCGCGGTGATCCTCAACGCACTTCGGGCGCTGACACCTGGCCGACACCGCGCCCGCCACCTCGACGACGAGGGCTCGGCGCTGGCCCGGCGTTTCAGCGCCGAGCACCGTGCGCTGCGGCCTGAACTCGACCATCTGCGCGTCACCGCCGATGCCCTCGACGCCGCAGATCCGATCGGAGCGCTCGAACGGGTCGAGGAGGCCCACCGCTTCCTCGCCGAGGACCTGCTGCCACACGAGCAGGCCGAGGACCGGGCCCTGTACCCGGCAGTGGCCCGTGCACTCGGAGGGAGCGACCCGACCGGCGCGATGTCGCGGGGCCACATCGAGATCGGTCACCAGATCCACCGGCTCGGCCGCCTGCTGGACGAGGTACCTCCGGAGGGTCCCGACGAGGAGGACCTCATGGAGATGCGCCGCCTGCTGTACGGCCTGCACGCGATCCTCCGCCTGCACTTCGCCCAGGAGGACGAGGGGTACCTCTCGCTCGCGGAGCACGACCGCGTGCAGTCGCCGCAGACGTGAAGGGCCCCAACCGGGAGCGAACGAGCCCCTGGGGCGACCGGGCGCCCCGGGCTGTCGGCCCGCGCTGCGGGTCCGCCATCAGGGCGGACCCGTGGTCGAGCCGTTCGCGGTGTCGAAGCGCTGATGCAACAGGGCGCGGTTGTAGCGCTGCAGCATGACGGGATAGCCGTTGACCAGAAGGTTGAACACCACGACCCAGCCGGCTGCGCTCCACCAGCCGACTGCCGCCTCGCCGACTGCCACGCCGAGCATGGCCACGAACAGGATGGAGTGGCTCGCCTCTGCATCTCGCATCCGCTGATCCAGCGCAGCAAGGTTCGCCGGGGTCCTCTCGGCCGGCAGGTGCAGGTGGGGATTGAACGCCGCCAGCGGCCCACGCCGCAGCAGACGCTTGACGACGCGGACGCCGAGCAGCTCGTACAACCGCCCGTCCTGCTCGAACCGACGAAGGGTGAACCACGCTGCGGGCAGGCGCAGGTCGATGACCCGGCTGAGGGTCCCCAGCCACGCCATCGGCAGCCAGACCACCAGGAACGCGAACCAGATGCTCCCCGCTCCGAACGCGACCACCGACCACGTCAACAGCACGACGAGCACGACCGTCGATCCGGCGACGAGCACGAGCTTCTTCACCGGGTCACCGGTCCGGTGACGGCTGTGACCGAGCGGCTGACGCGTCACCAGGTCGAGCCGATCACCACTTCAGCGACACCTCGATCTCGGACTCGTCGTCCTCGATCTCGAGCTCGAACTCGAAGGTGACCTCATCGGGAACCCGGACTCGGACAGGGACGCCCTCACTGCGGACCGCCACCTCGTTGTGTCGCTCGAGGTCGTCGGCGAGCTGCCGTAGTCGTGCGGCGGCCTCCTCCCTGCGGAGGACTTCCTTGGTCTCGAACTCGAACAGCTCCATCAGGGGCTCCTTGTCGCTCCGGCCTCGATGACCCGTCGAACTGTTGCAGCTTCGGCGGTGACTCGACCTTGCCACGGATCCGTCCGGCGGGCGCGTCATCGACGCCCGCTCCGGAGCGATCAGATTCCTGCCTCGTCGAAAAGACGCGCCGCCGCATCGATGAGGTCCGGCGCGGAGGCCGTCGGGTCGACCAGGGCGGGGTAGGCGGCGAGTCCGAACACGATGGCGATCAGGGCATCGGCGAGCTCCTCGGCATCGTGTCGGCTGCTCACCTCGAGCCGCACGGTCGCCTCCAGCCAGCGAGCGGACTCGCCGAGCGGGCCGCGGAGTTCCTCGTGCCGGGTCCGCTCGACCGGGGCGACCGCCAGGAAGGCCGCAGTCTCGGGCTGATCACGTGCCACCCTGCCCCAGGACCGGAGGACCGAGCCGAGGGTCATCACGTCTCCCTCCGAGGGGTCGAGGTGATGGGCAACCACCTCAGCGGCTCGGCTCATCGCCCGGTCGGTCGCGGCGGCGAAGAGCCCTGCCTTGGACCCGAAGTGGTGGCGGAGGTTGGCGACCTGCACGCCGGCGTCGTGCGCGATCGAGCGCGTCGTCGCTCCGTCGTAGCCGGCAGCGACAACCTGTCGCTCCATCGCATCCATCAGCGCCGTGCGGGTCGCGTCCGTGGTCCGGCCGACGGGTCGTCCCGGCCCCCGAGGGCTCGGAGCAGGTTGCGCTCTCGGTCCGCTCACGACGGCAGGGTGATCTCGGTGACGTAGATGTTGGTGGGGCCGAGCTGGCCCGCCACCCACGGCAGGTCGTCGCCGTGGATGGGCGAGCTGTAGTTGTAGACCTCGATGCTGTCCGGCCCGGTCCAGACGATGCCGGGGAAGGCCGTGTCGCCCCGGCTGGGAATGTCGGCCACCCAATTGACGGTCCGTGTGGGCCGGTCGAGCTTCCACAGCGCCAGGCGCTTGGGAGTGATCCAGTAGGCAGCCTCGTAGGCGAGGAACTGGGCATCACGGGGCGCGGTCAGGCCGAGGTCGAACCGACCGTCGTTGGCCACCTGGCGGCGGGCCAGCAGCCAGATCTCGCCCCGGTGGGAGAACACCAGTGGTGAATCGAACTTCCGGGGGTCGTCGGTGCAGGTCCAGTCGGTCAGGTCGCCAGCGGGCGCCGAGCAGATCAACGAACCGAATCGCCCGCGTTCGCCGCCTTCGTTGCGGGCGATCGCCCACAGCTCGCCGTCGCCGTCGATCGCCACGTCGGTCTCGCCAGCACCGCCGGTGTGCACGACAGGACGTGCGGGGTTCCAGGGCCGCCAGTCGAAGCCGTTGTCGGTGGTGAGCATCTCCACGTCGATGGCGGCCTCACCTGCGGCGTAGGAGTCGCTCCCTCCGCGGTACCGCATCATGAGGGGTCGGCCGTCGAGCCACTTCGTGCGCCACACCACCGAATCGTCGGGACTCACCGCGACCGGCTCGGTCCAGCTCCCGGCGGCATCCCGCCGTGAGCCGAAGACCCGCCCGGGCTGGAAGGCGAGCGGGTTGGTCCCCGCCTCGAAGAAGTACAGGAAGACCTCGCCGTCCAGTTCCAGCAGCCGCGGTTCACGAAGGTCTCGTCCACGGTCGATGACCGTCTCGGTGGACCAGGTCGTTCCGTCGTCGTCGCTGCGGAAGACGATGACGCGGGTCCACGGGGTGGCGAAGTGGATCAGCGAGGTGCGGATCGCCAGGAATCGTGAGCCCTCGACCTGGAGCACGTCGAGGTTGTTGTTCGCCTGCCCGAGCGGCGCGTCGGCGGGGATGCCGGGGCCCGGAAGGACCTGACTGGGTCGCCCCGATCGACACCGGGGGTGGATCGATGGTGGCGGGCGGCACCGGCGGTGGCGCACAGGCGGCCACGGCGATCGCCGCGCTCAGCACGGTCGCCACGGCGGAGGTGGAGCGGGTGAGAGCAGACATCCGCAATATTATACGTACGAATAATTATGAGCTGCCGAATGCCGACCGCGGCGGGACCTGATCGACATGCACGGCGCCGCGCCGAGGGGCACGACCGCCGGTCGGCTGGTCCGCTGGGTCAGGGCGTGACGATCGAGAAGTTGGGGTCGACGGGGGCGAGCACCGCGACGAGGCGGCCCAGCACGGCGGGGTCGCCGTCGACCCCAACGGTTCCGTCGCCCATGGCGGCGCCGAGGTCGAGACTGCCGGTGATGAGCCCGATGAGCGAGCGCCGGGTGAGGGTGAAGGTGGTGACGTCCCCGGGTCCGTCGGCGACGGTGCGGTGGTGGAGCGCTCCGTTGCGCAGCTCGGTCAGGTAGGTGGTGTCCTCGTCGGTGATGTGCCAGGCGATCTGCAGGTGCTCGTCCCATGCCGCCGGGCCGTCGACACGAACTGCGATGCTGTCGAAGACCTGTGTGACGCTGAGCGCGAGCGCCATGTCGGGAGAGGTCGTTGCCGGCGTGCCGAATGCGCCGGAGCGGAGCTCGGTGGCGCCGGCCAGGTAGGCGTTGCGCCAGGTGCCGTTCTCGGCGCCGAAGCCGAGCTGCTCGAGCGTGTTCGCCAGCAGCTCCCGGGCGTCGGTGTCGGTGTCGTCCGCGAAGACCAGGTGCTTGGCGACCTCGGCGCACCATCGGTAGTCGCCGTCGTCCCAGGCCTGTCGGGCCACGGCGAGCGTGCCGTCGCGGCCGCCCATCGCGGCGACGTAGCGCTCAGCGACCGCCTCGGGCGGGTGGGGCCACAGGTTGGCGGGGTTGGCGTCGTACCAGCCCATGTAGCGCTGGTAGACCGCCTTCACGTTGTGGCTCACCGAGCCGTAGTAGCCGTGGGTGTGCCACTGCGCCGCCAGCGCCGGTGGCATGGCGAGGACCTCGGCGATCTCGGCGCCCGTGTAGCCCTGGTTGATCATCCGCAGCGTCTGGTCGTGCAGGTACAGGTACATGTCGCGCTGCATGGCCAGGAACTCGACCGCCCGCTCGCGGCCCCAGGTGGGCCAGTGGTGCGAGGCGAACACCACGTCGAGCTGGTCGCCCCACAGGTCGATCGTCTCGGTCAGGTAGTGCGCCCAGGCATGAGCGTCGCGCACGACCGCGCCGCGGATGGTGAGCACGTTGTGCAGCGTGTGCGAGGTGTTCTCGGCGGTGCACAACGCGTTGCGCTGGGGGAAGTAGAAGTTCATCTCTGCCGGCGCCTCGGTGCCCGGCGTCATCTGGAACTCGATCTCGACCCCGTCGACCGTCAGCCGTTCCCCGGTGTGGGTGATCTCGATCGTCGGCGGGATCAGGCTGACGGTGCCGGTCGAGGTGGTCTGGCCGAGCCCGGCGCCGATCTGGCCCGACGGCCCGCGCTCGAGCGCTGCGCCGTACATGTAGCCGGCGCGTCGCAGCATGGCGGTGCCGGCGAAGACGTTCTCGGCCACGGCGTGGTGCATGAACCCTTCGGGGGCGATGACCTGCACCTCGCCCCCGTCGACCTGCTCCTGGGAGATGATCCCCTTCACGCCGCCGAAGTGGTCGACGTGGGAGTGCGTGTAGATCATGGCCTTCACCGGGCGATCGCCGCGATGCTCGGTGTAGAGCGCGAACGCAGCCCGGGCGGTCTCGGCACTGATCAGCGGATCGATCACGATGACACCGGTGTCGCCCTCGACGATGCTCATCACCGACAGGTCGTAGCCGCGGAGCTGGTAGATGCCCGGACGCCACCTCGAACAGTCCGTCCTGGATCAGCAGTTGACCCTGGCGCCACAGGCTGGGGTTCGCCGTGTCGGGAGCATCGACGTCACGCATGAAGTCATAGGCGTCCAGATCCCACACGACGTTGCCGTCGGCGCCCACGTATCTGCCGCTGTTCGGCCCGCCCGACGAAGCCGCGGGTGGCGTCGTCGAAATCCTGACGGTCCTGCATCGGCAGTGCCGCAGCGGCCTGTTCCATCGCCGCCCGCGTCGCCCCGGTTGCTCGTCGTGCTGCCACGTTCAGTCCCCTCGCAGGCTGGCCGGGTCCTCGCTCGCCCAGTTGAGCGACAGATCACCGTGGTGGTGATGGCCACCTGAGCGCCGAAGATACCTCGCTGTGACCTGGCAGCTCACGCAGGGCGACGAGCAGTGCGGCATCGATGAGGCCGCACTGGCGTCGCGCTCGCACCCGGCGACGTCGGGATCGAAGCCGAAGCGGCCGATCCGACGTGGCTGGTCATCGCCGGGGCGGCCCCGACATCATGACGAGCGGTTGGCCTTCTCCGCCTCGGCGAGCGCAGCAGTGAGGCGCGCGACTTCCGCTTCGAGCTCCAGGAGGCGGCGGATGCCTGCCAGGGTCATTCCCTCGGCCGCCAGTGCGGAGGCACGGTCGATCACGTGGATCTCGACGCGCGAATACCTGCGCTGCCCCCCCGTTGACCGGGCGGGCTTCACGACGTCCTCGGCGTCCAGCCTGCGGAGGTACGCAGGCTGGACGCCGAGCATCGCGGCAACCTGCCCCACGGTGTACAGCGCCGCATCGTGATCATCGATGTGGAGGGGCCGAGTCACGTGCGACCGGTCCCCGTCATCGGCCGACACCGCCCGGGTCAGGCATCGATGGGGACGCGCCCTTCATCGTGGCCCTTGATCTCGACCCGACGCGGCTTCGCCCGTTCGGCGACCGGGATCCTGATGGTGAGCACCCCGGCCTGGTAGTCGGCGTCGATACCGTCGGCATCGAGGGTGTCGCCCAGGAAGAGCTGTCGGCTGAAGGTGCCCTGGGGGCGCTCCGCGGCGACCATCTCGATGTCGTCGCTGCCCTCGGGTCGTGTTCGTCGTGCGTGGACGGTGAGGACGTTCTTCTCGACGGTCAGCTCGATCGAGTCGGCACTGACGCCGGGCACATCGAACTGGACGAGGAACGTGTCCTTGTTCCGGTAGGCGTCCATCGGCATGGAGGCGGGCCTCGATGCGGTTCCGTTCGTCGGGGCCATCTGTTGGAAGAGACGGTCCAGATCACGGAAGGGGTCGGTACGCATGAGCATGGTGGCTCTCCTCTCTCTATCTACATCAACAGCATATATACAACTACATTCATAGGTTTGCTGCAACTCCGGACCGAGGTCAGCTGAGTCCGGTCTTCTCCGGCCACCCCGATCGCGTCGGCCGGGGGCGCTACTGTCACGCTCCCGGTCTGCCGAGGAGGGCCCATGCTGGTCAGCAGCACCATCGACGCGGTGCCGACCGCCGTCCTGGCCGTGCGGGAGCTCCACGGGTGAGTCTGCGCACCGGATTCGTGCTCGCCGGCGGCGGGTTCAAGGGCGCCTTCGAGGTGGGCGCCCTCGACCACCTCATGAACGATCTCGGCGTGGTGCCCCACGTGGTCACCTCGGCCTCGGCCGGCTCGATCCTGGGCATGGTGATCTCCCAGGCCCGCACCCCAGAGGAGTTCGGCCGTCGTCTGGAGGAGGCCCGCAACGACCTGCTGTCCATGACCGATGCCGAGCTCGTGTTCGGTGAGCAACCGTGGCTGCGGGAGCTGCGCGGCACGCCGGCTGCTGATGCACTTCGGCGCCTGATCATCGAGGGGTCGTCGCCGGACCACCCGGAGCTCGTCCCAGAGGTCGAGGACGGGTCATCGGGCTCGGGCAACCGGCGCCGCCACGAACACCCCACGTGGTCCGATGTCGCTGCGGTGGCCCGGCGGGTGCCGTCTGCTGCCCGTGCACATCACCACAACGCCGAAGCCAAGCGTGCGGTCCTCAACCTGGACCCGTTCGAGGCCGCCATCCGGGGGCGTGGCGCCGGGGGGATCGCCAAGGTCCACCCCGATCTGATCGGTCGTCCGGGTCTCGACCTGCGCATGGCCGTGACCGCCATCCGTGCACGGGAGACCCGCTACGTCTGTGGCGACGGGACGCTCGTCGGTGCCGACGCCCACATCCCGGTCCCGGACGCTGCCGGCTTCGACGTGATCGACGGAGCCGTTGCCTCGGCGAGCGTTCCCGGCATCTTCCCGTCCCGCCGCCTCGGGGCCGACCACTACGTCGATGGCGGATGTCTCCAGAACATCCCGCTGCGTGCCGCGGTCCAACTCGGTGCGGAGCGCATCTACACCGTCGTCGCGGTCCCGATCAGCCAGCCGCGCCACGAAGCTCCTCTCTGGCTCGCCGAGGAGCTCGGCTACCTCTCCACCCAGGCCGAGAACCTGGCCACCCCGTTGCCCTCGGGGACGACCCACACGATCATCCAACCGACCATCGACGTGGTCGGGACCTTCGAGGTGCACCCCGGCCTGATGAAGATCGACATCGACTACGGACGCCTGCGTGCCGAGGAGGCCCTGGCCGACCTCGACGAGGGACTGCTGCCGATCGTGACCACCGCCAGCGACACGATCACGCTGCAGCGGGACCGGGCCTGGCACATCGAGAACTCCGCCATCGCCGATGGCGGGATCTCACCCGAACAGCTGGGTGATCTCCGACGAACGAAGGAGGCGGTGCGAAGCGCCGTGGACGCTCGCTCGGCGCTCGGGTTCCCGCCACCAACGCAGGCCCACACCTGGTGGGAAGGTCCCGAGCACCACAGCGCACCGTTGCCCGACGGTTTCCCCACCTCGTTCGACTGACGTACGGCGATGCGCTCGGCGCTGGTGCCGCGAACGCATCGTTCATGATCAGCAACCGGTCGGCCATCGGCCCGGCCACGATACGAAGGTGATCGCCCGTGCCACACATGTTCGTCAACCGACCACGACTGCTCGCTCTGACCGATCGTCATCCGACAGCGCGCGAGAACCTGAGGTGGGAGACCGTGAACACCGCGGTGTACCTCATCGGCGGCGTGATGTTCATCTGGGGCAGCGTGTTGTTCTTCCCCGCGCTCGAGGCCCGGTCCGACCGCGGGGTGTGGGTGTTCCTCGTGGCATCGCTGATGTACGTGACGGTGACGGGTCACGACTTCCTCGAGGTGTTCCGGTACCGAGCCACACTCAAGGGGACCCCGACGAAGTGGGACCGGTTCGAGGCATGGGCCGCGCTCAGCTACCTGCTGGGCAGCGTGCTGTTCACCGTCGGCAGCGTGTTCTTCCTGTCCGCCGTCGGGCGGTACAGCGGGGGTTCGTGGTGCTTCATCATCGGCAGTCTCCTGTTCGTCGTCGGTGCGGTGGTCAACGTGCTGCAGGTCGTGCGCGCCCCCGACCGGAACCTCCTGCAGCTCATGAACCTCACGGCCATCACCTTCGTGACCGGCTCCATCCTCTTCGTGGTCGCATCCATCCCGTACCTGTTCGACCTGCAGAGTTCCGCCGACGAACGAACCATCGACGCCTTCCTCGCGAGCCAGTACGTCGTGGGTAGCGTGCTGTTCCTGCTCGGCGGATGGTTCAACTACCGGCGGGCCAGGATCATCGCCAGCAGCCAGGATGACGCGACGCCGTCGCCCCCGCTCGCCTCCAGCGACACCACTGCTGCCAGGCCCTGACGGTCACCCGGTCACCCGGTCACCCGGTCACCGAGTTGCCGGGCGAGCCGTGCCATGGCGGTGGTGTTGTTCCGACGGATGTACGCACGGGCGAGCGGGGAGGTGAGCCGGTCGATCACCGGCGCGACGATCCACCGGTACTCGAACTCGATCCGGGTGCTGCCGTCGCCGAGCGAGGAGAGGGTGTAGGTGCCCTGACCGGTTCGACCGGCCTTGTGCGCGACGTTGCGCTCCACGATCAGGGTGGGGGCCTCGACCTTGGTCACCTCGATGTCGACGACGTCGCTCATGCCCATGGCCCGGGTCCGCACCCGGGCCTTCGACCCGAGGCCGTGAGCGGGGCCGCTCAGCTCCCAATCGGTCATCAGGTGGTCGTTGAACGACTCGTGATTGGCCATGGGATCGAGGAAGGCGAACACGGAGTCGATGTCGTGGGGGACGGTGATGGAGACGGTCACAGGGCTGGGCATGTACCGAACGATACATCTCTGATGTTCCAAATGGTACACTTTTTCCCATGACCGGAGACGACCCTCGCCAACGGCTGCTCGACTCGGCGGTCGATCACGTGTCCGACCACGGGATCGGTGACCTGTCGCTCCGCTCGCTGGCCGCGGCGTTGGGAACGAGCCATCGCATGCTCATCCATCACTTCGGCTCCAAAGAAGGCCTGTGGGCGGCCATCGTCGGGGAGGTCGAGCGGCGACAAATCGAGACCCTGGCCGCGACGGCCCCCGACGAATCCGCCACGCTCGGCGAGGCGCTCTGGCGCTGGTGGGTCCACATCTCGGCCCCGGAACACGGGCCGAGCGAGCGGCTGTTCTTCGAGATCTACGGACGAGCCCTGCACCGCAACTCGCCGGCTGCTGAGTTGCTCGAGGGCAGCGTGGAGTCGTGGCTCACGCCCGCAGCCGAACAGGCCGAGGTGTTCGGACTCGATCCAACGAAGGCCCGCGCCTTCGCGCGCTTGGGGGTGGCGGTCAGTCGGGGCCTGCTGCTCGACCTCCTCGCCACGGAGGATCGTGCCGGGGTCGACGAAGCCATGGGGTACTGGATAGAGCTCAACGAGGCCGCACTCGACAGCTCGCGGTAGGGAAGCTCGAGTGGACTCGCCCTCCGGATCACCGCGTCGGCGGCGCGTCCGAGGTCGCCGCCGAACTCCCGATCAGCGAGGCGGTCGATGTCGGTGGGTGTGAACAACGGGACGTCGCCGGTGGCCGCCTCGGATCCAGCGATCACGATCCGGGCGTCGGAGGTCGTCAGCCGCCGTCCCGAGGTGTCAGCGAGGTCAGCTCGAACTCGCCGTCCTCGGTGTAGCGGACCTCGCCGATCACGGTGTCGGAGACCGCCTCGAGCTGTCGAGAGTTGCGCAGCGGCATGCCGGTCGCTGCGGAGAACCACACGTCGGCGGACTCGCTGCCGGTCTGGTTGCCCGACGTGGTGCGATCCCGGTGGTAGCGGTGGGCGCTCACCGGCTCGCCACCGATGTCGAGCGTCTCGGTGCCGACGAAGCGGTACGGACCCTCGCTGATGGTGGTGCCCTCGACCCCGGTGCTGGATCCGGAACAGGTCTGGGTCCATTCGTCGCCGGGCTCCTGATCGGCACGGACGGTGGGCGCGTCGCACTCGAACGTCGAGGTGGTCTCGTTGACGAACGCACCGAAGTCCCAGCGCTGGAACGTCTCCCCGCCGACCTCGTCGAGCCCACCGTCGCGGGAGCAGTACCGCCACGTCTGCCAGTGGTTGGTGCTGTAGTCGATGCGGAACGTCCAGCAGTCGTCGGCCTCGTGGGTCACCGCGGCCGGCATCGTCGGTCCCTGGGCTTGGCTGCTGGGTGGCTTGTCGATGCGGTCGGTGCCGCTGCCCTCGTAGACGTACACACCCTGTGGTGGTCGCAACACCGCCTGCTCGGCCGGCAGGGCGGAGCCGGTCGGTGCGGTCACCTGGTCGGGGTCGACCGGCGCCGCACGGCCCTGCTCCCACCGCACCGCCACCACCACGGCGAGCACGACCACCAGGACGAACAGCCCGCCCGCGATCCACCGGCCACGCCGGGGGGCTCGTACCGGGTCCTCCGCACCTTCGTCCACCGCCCAACCTTGCCACCGGCCGGGCCATCGACGCCGACCTTGACATGTCTACTGGTGTTAGTCATTATGACTAACACCAGTAGACACTGATAGTGAGGTCGCCATGCACCACGAACTGCACACTGAGATCGACATCGACGCCACGCCCGAGGAGGTCTGGCACGTGCTGACCGATCTCGATCGATACGCCGAGTGGAACCCCTTCATCACCTCGTCGGCCGGCATCGCCCGGGTGGGCGAGCAGCTGGTCAACCGGATGGAGCCCCCGGAGGGTCGGCCGATCACGTTCAAGCCACAGGTGACCGTCGTCGAGGAGGGGCAGATCCTCGAGTGGCTGGGCAGCCTCGGCCTCCCCGGGGTGTTCGACGGACGTCACCGCTTCGAGCTCGAGGCGACCGGAGCCGGGACGCGACTCACGCAGAGCGAGTCGTTCGACGGACTGCTCGTCCGCTTCATGCGCTCGTCGCTCGACAACAACACCAAGGCTGGATTCGACGCGATGAACGTCGCCGTGAAGGCCAGGGCGGAATCCGTCACCGCTCGCTGATGGGACGCAAGCTCGGTCTGACACGCGAGCAGGTCGTGGCTGCCGCCGCCGAGATCGCCGATCGGGACGGCCTCGGCGCGCTCGAGTCTCGCCTCGCTCGCGTCGAGCCTCGGGGTCCGACCCCCGTCGCTGTACAGCCACGTCGACGGCCTCGCCGGGCTTCGCCGCCAGCTGGCCCTCCACGCAGCCGGGCTGCTCACCGCCGAGGTCGCCGCCAGCATCGAGGGGCTCGAGGCGACCGATGCACTCCGAGCGATCGCGGGTCAACTGCGATCGTTCGCTCATCGCCACCCCGGCCTGTACGACTCGTTCCTGCCAGCACCCAGTCCCGACGAGGATCCCGAGCTGGCCGCCGCCCTGTACGAGCCGGTCGCGGTCGTCGGGTCGGTGCTGGCCGAGATGGGCATCGACCCGATGTCGGTGGTCCCGCTCGTGCGAGCGCTGCGGGCGTCGGTGCACGGCTTCGTCGATCTCGAGCTGCGGGGCGGGTTCGGCCTGCCGGATGACATCGACGACTCCTTCACCACTGCCATCGATCTGGCCATCGAGGCGATTGCCGCGCACTCGACGAGCCCGGGCAGCTCGTGAATCCGCACGAGATGAAGCCGCGGGGCCCGGCCCTTCGGCGGCTCAGTCGTTGAACGGCCAGAGCTCGGCGGCGTCGAGGACGGTCGCGGGATCGGGGGCGGTCACGTCGACCGGCTCCCCGTACTCGGCGAAGGTGAACTCGTAGCCGACACTCGGCGGGACGGCCGGGTCGGCCGCCCCGCCCGAGCGCAGCTCGACCCGGAGCCGGCGCACCAGCCCCTCGGCGTCGATCCAGACATCGGTCGAGGTCGTGGCGTCCGCATCCATCAGTGGCGCAGGAAGGCCGTCGAGCGGGGCGCCACCTGCCATGGCATCGTCCAGCAGTTCGCGCACGTCGGCGTCGAAGCGGTAGTGGGTCGTCTCGATCCCGTCGATCGTGTCGGGGCCGACCTCGGTGGCCTCATCGGTCGCATCGCGCAGCAGGTCGAACGCCCGCTGGGGATCGGGCGGGTCCGGCGCGTCGATGCCGAACCGCTCCGCGAGTCCGAGCTCCCGGGCGTTGACGCGCAACCACTCGGCGCCGTTCGGGAGATCCGGGAGGCCGAGATAGGTCGCCTCGGGTGTGACCAGCATCGGGACCCGGCCGATCAGGGGCAGCTCAGTGGTGATGCGGGCCGAGCTGCCGTCCGCTGCTCCCTGGCTGGTCAGCTCGCCGACCATCTCGCCGTCGACCGAGAGCCGCATCGTCGTCCGGACCGTCGCCTGGCCGCCGGAGCTCTCCGCCGCTGCCAGGATCACCGTCGCCGGTGTCGCGTCGGCGCTCGTGACGGCGGGCCGGTCACCCGATCGGGCGCTGCCGGTGGTCGAGGTGCTGCCGGACCCACAGGCACCGAGCACCATTGCGACGGCGGCCACGACGGCAACGGCGGTCGCCTTCAGGACGTTGTGCGTGCACCGGTTCGACACGTCGACTCCGCTCGATCGGGGGTGTGTGGACAGTATCGACCGTTCGTCGCCGAGGGTTGAGGGCGGACCGCGCGCCCGAGGGGCCGGGTCGGTCCGCTCAGTCGGGAGCGGCGGCGCCGAGCGCTGCGACGGTCATGTCGAGCATGGTCTCGAGGTCGTGATCGCTCACCTCGTCGTCGGCGACGATGCGCATCGAGATGAGTGGCCCTTGGATGATGTGCATGGCCATCTCGAGATCGATGGTGGGGGCGATCTCACCTCTGGCAAGTGCGCGCTGCAGCGCCAGGATCGTCGGGCCACGCGGTTGGACGCGGGCCTGGCGGAACAGTTCTCGATTGGCCGGGTCCTCGATGGAGCGTGCCACCATCCACACGAACAGTTCCCGGCTCTGTTGCAGGTCCGCGACGGCGAGGTAGGCGCGGTGGATCTCGGCGAGGTCGCCGCGCAGCGTTCCTGTGTCGGGGGGCTCCATCGCAGCGACGTTCGCCTGGACCACGGCGAACACCAGCGCGTCGATGGTGCCGAAGTGCCGGTACAGGGTGGTCTTCGCCACCCCCGAGCGGCGCGCCACCTGCTCAGCGTTGACGGCCCCGACGCCCTCGACGACCAGGATCTCTGCAGCGGCAGCGATCAGCTTGTTCCGGGCGGACACGCTGCGTGGTCTGGCCATACCGATCCTGATCGTAGCGACACATCGATCGGTTGCCATCTTTGCGGTGGGACCACCCAAGCCATTACGCTACATACCGTTGCGTAATGGTCGGCACGGGGCTACGTTGCACCGACCGGGCCGGGCGCTGATCGGCGCCCTCACGACATGACAGGAAGCGACCGATGATCACCAGCGCTCACCACCCCGACCATGCCGAACGCCCCGACCACGCCGGGGACACGGACCACCCCGTCGATGTCCGGGTGAAGATGGCCGCTCTGTGGGCAGCGACGATGCTGGCTGTCGTCTTCGTCGACCTGTTCTCTCTGTACCGTCCCGATGTTCGGGCCGACATCGAGTCGGGCAGGATCTTCGCGTTCGACATCGACCAACCGTTCCTCTTCTTCTCGATGCTGTACGTCGTGGTCCCCATCGTGATGATCTACCTGAGCGTGGCGCTGCCCCGGCGGGTGAACCGGACTGCGAACCTCGTCGTGGCGATCCTGTACCTGATCTCGATCGTCAGCCTCGCGGTGGGGGAGTGGGGCTACTACATCCTCGGAAGTGTCGTGGAGACAGCGTTCCTGGTCCTGGTGATCCGCCATGCATGGACCTGGCGCGACCCCGTTGCCGGCGCACCCGCCGTCTGAACGCGCGCCGGGTGGTGCGCAGGTGCAACAGCGGCTCCTCAGGCTGGTCGGGTGCCCCACGTCGGGGTAGCCGAGACCAGGAAGACCCAACATGTAGCTGTTCGAGGGAATCCCACCGTCGATCGATCACCTCGGCGGCGCAGGAACTCCTCGATGTCGAGGGAATGGGCCGATCGATCCTCAAGGGGCGGCTCCCGACTGTCGAGGACTCAATTGAGCGTGGTGCACGCCCACACCGTCGTCCCCGAGCCCAGCACAGGCACGTCGGCCTGCGCCGGGGCGGCTAGGGCTGGCGCCGTCCCGACTCTGTCGGGAACCCCCACCGTCAACAGGATCATCCATGCCAACCGTGCCAACACCGTCCGCCCCTCTGTGCCGAGTCCACCCCGGACCGGCAGCTGCACCTGTGTCACCGGTACGCGCGCGCTCGCAGGGCGGGTTCACGCTGCTCGAACTGCTGGTCGTCATCGCGATCCTCGGCGTTCTCGCTGGTGTCGCCGTGTTCGCCATGGGCGCGGTTCGTGACAACTCCCAGGAGGTCGCCTGCGACGCCGACGCGAGGGTGATCGAGACCGCTCAGAGCGCGTTCGCCGTCGAGGCCGGCCGTCCCGGTTCCGAAGCCGACCTGGTCGCCGCTGGTCATCTCGCCGACGAGTCGCAGTACCACGACGTGTTGGTCGGCCCCGACAGCTACGACCTGGTGGCCGTCGGCGGATGCGCCAGCGCCGAGGAACCGGTCAGCCTGCGGACCGGCCTGCGGATCGGCGACGCGCCGGCAGACAGCTCGGTGCCCGAACCGGCCCCGGTGCGTTCACCGGCCCCGGTGCTGTCCCCGGCCCCGGTGCTGTGCGGCCTGCTGGGCCCGGACACCGGGGACGCGAACCAGAATCCGGCACCGTGCAACGACAGGGGCCTCCGCAGGAGCCTGACCCGTCGGGCTCCTGCCGACACGTCGTGTGCACCCGGTCGGATCTGCGACACCGACATGGCGACCGAGACCAGACCCGGTCGCTGATCGCGGCTCGATCGAACCCCGCGTCCCGCTGTCGGGGAGCAGGTCAACCGGGCCGGTAGGTGATCTGGAGCTCCTTGATGCCGTCTGGATGTCGTCGATGGCACGGTGGAGTTCGTCGAAGATCACCCGGCGGGCGAGCCGAGCGAGGTTCGCTCCGAGGCAGAAGTGCTCACCGATCTCGGAGGAGAGCTGGGGGTTGGGGGTCCGGTCGATGCGGAACACGTGCGGATCGTCGAACAGCGCCTCGTCGCAGCCGTCCAACATCTGCTGATTCTCGAGTCGACGCACCGGAGTCTGGAACGTCGAACCGCGGTCGAGTCAGTGCGGCGTCGAGAGCCACTCCCACCACGCTGGCTCCACGGCGGCGGCGATCTCCTCCCGGTCGTCCCCGTAGAGGTACTGCCACACCGAGACGCCGATCTCGTCACCGCGCCCTTCGGCAGCGAGGAACGCGGTGCCGGGTGCGGGTTCATCGAGGAGGAGCGCCAGTCGCCAGTCATCGGCCTGCACCACCGTGCCCGCCAGGGCGGGGGCGTCGCCGCTCGTACGGATCTGCTGGCCTTCCAGCGGAGTGGTGGGCAGGCCGAGCGCGGCGAGGAGTCGGGCCCACGCTTCGGACCGACCGCCCGGCCAGCTCGCCATCGGCAGCACCGGGCGACCCGTCTGGCCACGGAAGTGGCGAAGGTGGAGCTGCAGGTTGAGCAGGAACAGTTGCCATCCCTCCGCCATGCCGTCGAACTGCGCATCCCACTCCTCACCGGTGCCGAACCCGCTGTTCACCAGGCGCACGATGCATGTGCCGCCGTCGCGTGCCTCGACCAGCCACTCGAATGCCATCGTCGCCGACGGATCGTCACCGGCGAACACGATCCGCTCCGGCGGATCCCATTCGGTCACTCGCCCGGGGATCTGCATCTCGGGGCCAGGACCGAACGACGCCATGGCGGCACCGCCCTTGCGTTCCTCGACCTCGTGCGGCACGTACCAGGAGGAGATTCCGGGGCCGGTCGCAATGGCGCGCCACACCTCCTCCGGTGTGCCGTCGACCTCGACGGAGAGTTCGATGGAGCGTTCGTCCTGGTCGTCGGTCATGTCGGTTCCTCCTGGGCTGGGGTGATGTGTTCGGACTCGCTGGCCAGGCTCGGGTGGGCCGCTACGACCAGGCGGTGCCGGCGTCCCCCGGGCGCCGTCTGGTCGTGGTAGGTCGCGGCCAGTCGGTGGACGGTCTCGGTGAGCTCGGCGGTGAAGGCGGCGCGATCGTCGGCGGACGCGAAGCGGATCTCGGTGTCGATGGTGAGCGTCGCCAGAGTGCGGCCGGCGAGATCCGCGCGGCGGGCGAGCTCGGCCACCTCACGCACCATGCGGGCCCCGACGGCGACCAGGTAGCGCGTCGAGAGGCGGTCGGTCCGGGATGGATCTGCACCGCACGCTCCAAGGGCAGCCGGCGACAGGGCATACGATCGCGCCGACGCCAAGAAGAATTGCTCGGTCAGTCCCCGACGCGGGCGTTCCTCGACCAGGCGGACGAGCCCGTGCTGCTCGAGCACCTTCAGGTGGTAGTTGACCTGCTGGCGGCTCAGCGACATCGCGGCGGCGAGCGTCGTCGCGGATCCCGGTTCCTTCAGCAGGGCGAGCACGCTCGCTCTGGTCGGTTCCAGTGCAGTGCGTGCGGTGTCGGCGTCATCGATGACGGCCAGATCGTCGATGTGGTCCGGGTGCAGCGTTCCAGGGGGCACCAACCCATCCTTCATTGGACAGAAATACTTGTCAATAGGGTCGGCCGGTATCGCCGGGGGCCGATCTGACAAGGTCAGGCGTCGTCGGTGACCTCGTCCACGGTGACGGGCCGTCCCGTGGCCAGGGACCGATCGGCGGCGACGGCCACGCGCAGTGCCTCGAGCGCGGCCGACCCCGGCGCACGGTTCGGGCCCCTGCCCGCCACCAGATCACAGAAGGCCTGCATCTCGGCGCGGTACGCGCTCGCGAAGCGGTCCGGAAACCCGTCGTAGGGGTCCGGGGGCGAGTACCCGCCGGGGTCGGTCGAGCGGAGCGGCGTACGTGCATCGAACCCGGCCGAGAGCGAGTTCCGGGAGCCGAAGACCTCGGTGCGGTGGTCATAGCCCACGCCGTCGGCCCGCGCGCCGGTGATCACCGCCAGCGCACCACCTTCGAGCGTGAGGGTGAGCGCACAGGTGTCGACGTCGCCCGCTCGGGAGAACATGTCGTCGATGAGCACCGACCCGCGGGCGAACACGGTCTCGACGCGTCGTCCGGTGAGCCAGCGGATCGCGTCGAAGTCATGGGTGTGCATGTCCTTGAAGATCGAGCCTGACGTCGCCAGATAGTCCTCGGGCGGGGGTACCCGGTCGTGACAGGCGGTGCGGATCAGGAACAGATCACCGACCTCTCCCTCGGAGATGGCTCGGTGCATCTCGACGAACCCGGGATCGAACCGTCGCTGGAAGCCCACCTGCAGCGGAACACCACAGGCGCCGAGATGTTCGAGCACGCCCACGGTGGTGGCCAGGTCCATCGAGATCGGCTTCTCGGAGAACACCGGGCACTGCGCCTCGGCGGCGCGCAGCAGGTGTTCGGCGTGCAGCGCCGTGGGGGTGGCGACCACGACCCCGTCGGCGTCCCACAGTGCCTCGTCGAGCGACACCGTGACCGATCCGAAGGCTGCGGCGTCGGCGTGTCGTCGTGCATCGGGTTCGCAGATCGTGAGGGTGACGCCGGGCAACGAGGACAGGGCGGCGGCGTGGACGCGACCGATACGGCCGAAGCCGAGCAGGGCGATGTGCATCGGGGGAATCTACGACGACCGAATCTGCGGCGGATCAGACGGCCAACGAGCTACCGGGTCGGAGCGAGACCGTTGACGACCAGGCGGCTCATCGCGTCGGCGAGGTCGCCGATGTCGGGGACCTCGGGGCCGTCGCCCTGGTCGGACATGCGGGTGAGTGGTTCGTGGATGGTCAGGAGGCCCTGGACCATCGCCCAGCAGGTCGCCGCCGCGAGCTCGACGTCGAGGTCCGGGTTGCGCTCGGCGCCGAGGCGGGTGACCACCCCGCGCAGCACCTCGTAGGCGCCTCGGCCGCTGTCCCGGTAGGCGGGAGCGTCGCAGTCCACCGCGTCCTGTGCGAACACGACCGCACAGTGCCCCGGGTGTGAACGCGACACCTCGACGTACGCTCGCCCGAGCCTTCCGAGCTGGTCCACCGGGTCGTCGACGCCGTCGACCGCCGCCCGGGACGCCCGGGTGAGCTCCTCGAACGCCTCCACCGCGACAGCGGTCAGCAGGCCCTGTGCGTCGCCGAAGTGATGCGCGGGCGCGGCGTGGGACACCCCGGCGCGCCGCGCGACCTCGCGCATCGAGAACCCGGCCGTCCCGCGCTCGGCCAGCACCTCGGCCGCAGCGGATCGGAGGGCGTTGGGCAGGTCGCCGTGGTGGTAGGCGTGGGCCTGGGTCGGCGGAGCGGACGTCACGTCACCATCATCCCGAGAAGATATTGACAGTGTCAAGACGATCTGCGAAGGTGCAACTTGCCATTGGAAAGACCGGTGTGGGGCCGCATCGGATGACACAGGAGCCACTGATGCACGGAACACCCCCCGCACAGGTCAGCGACGACATCCACGCCAGACGCTGGGGGATCCTCGGCATCCTCTGCCTCAGCGTGTTCGTCGTCATCATGGACGGAACGATCGTCAACATCGCCCTGCCGACGCTGGTGGTGGAGCTCGACGCCTCGACGACACAGCTCCAGTGGATCGTCGAGGCCTACCTCCTCGTGTTCACCGGCCTCCTGCTGGCCGCTGGCACGATCGGTGACCGCTACGGACGCCGTCGAGCGCTGACGATCGGACTCGTCGCCTT
Source organism: uncultured Microthrixaceae bacterium (assembly GCA_963714875.1). Lineage (GTDB taxonomy): Bacteria > Actinomycetota > Acidimicrobiia > Acidimicrobiales > Microtrichaceae > JBAOHV01. Next base: position 103,130 of record CAVQQI010000008.1, read on the forward strand.
CTCCGTCACCTCGGTGCTCGCCGGACTGGTCGACAGCGCCGAGGCGCTGATCGCCTCGCGGGCGCTGATGGGTATCGGCGCCGCACTCATCTTCCCCGCCACGTTGGCGATCCTCACCAACGTCTTCGTCGACCCGAAGGAGCGGGCCGCGGCGATCGGCGCGTGGTCGGGTGTCGCAGGGCTGTCCGTCGCGGCCGGTCCCATCCTCGGCGGATGGCTGCTCGAGCACTTCTGGTGGGGCTCGGTGTTCTTCGTGAACGTGCCGATCGTGGCCGTCGCGCTGGTCGGGGTCCTCGCCGTCGTGCCGGAATCCCGTGACCGGGCGGCACCGCCGCTCGACCGGGTCGGTGCAGTGTTGTCGATCGTCGGCATCACCACCGTCGTCCTGGCCATCATCGAGGCGCCGAAGTGGGGATGGACCGCACCAGCCACCCTGGCCACGGGCGCAGCCGGACTCGCGGTGCTGGTCGCCTTCGTGGGGTGGGAGCTCCGCGTCGAGCACCCGATGCTGCCGGTGCGCATCTTCCGGAACCTGCGTTTCAGTGCCGGAGCGATGTCGATCACCGCGGCGTTCTTCGCGTTGTTCGGCTTCATCTTCCTCATCACCCAGTACTTCCAACTCATCCTCGGCTACGGGCCGCTGGAGGCAGGGTTGCGGACCCTGCCGGTCGCGTTGTCGATCGCGTTCGCCTCGGTGGTGTCGCCCAAGCTGGTCGAGCGGATCGGCACCAAGAAGGTCGTGACCGCCGGCCTCGTGTCGATGTCGATCGGCTTCGTGTGGGTGTCGACGGCATCGGCGGTCACGCCGTACGCGGAGATCATCGGCCAGATGATGTTCCTCGGTCTCGGCCTCGGCTGCACGACCGCCCCGGCGACAGAGTCGATCATGGGGTCGCTCTCGGCCGACAAGGCCGGAGTCGGCTCGGCGGTCAACGACACCACCCGCGAGTTGGGCGGCACGCTCGGCGTGGCCGTGATCGGATCGGTGTTCAACTCGATCTACATCGGCGCGCTCAGCGACGGCAACGTGTTCGCGCTGTTGCCCGCAGAGGCCAGGCAGGCGACCGAGGACACCGTGGCCGCCGCGCCGTTCGTCGCCGAGCGGATGCCCGAGACGCTCGTCCCGGCCTACCTGGCGGAGGTGAGCAACGCGTTCCTCGCCGGCCTCGCGGTGGCCTGCCTGGTGGCCGCCGGTGTGGCGCTGGCCGGCGCGCTGTTCGCGGCCCGCTTCCTGCCCGCGCGCGCCGCGAGCGCCGAGCCGGCGCCAGTCCCCGCTGACCGCGCCGTGCCGTCCTGACTGTTGCTGGCGCGCTCGACAGGCTTCCTTCCCGGAGGGTGCCGAACTCAGGTGATGCCGAGCGTCCGCGCTGCGCGGTTGGCTGTGCTCGGTCCGGCCAGCAGCCGAAGAAGGATGAGCCCTTCGATGGTCGCGATCGCTCCTTCGGCCTGTGCCCTGCGTTGTGCGGGGGTGCCAGCCATCAGCGAGGCCGCCCAGTCGATCCATCCGGCGACCAGGCTCGGAACGAGTGATGCGTACGGCTCGCGTCCTACCGCGGCGAGTCCGTTGGCCTCGAAGAACAGGGCGAACACGCGGTCGTTCTCCGGTGACGCCAGCAGCGGCCATGCGGTCCGCGTCATCTCGAGGTGGTCGGCCGCGGGTGCGGTGAAGGCGTCAGCGAGGCTGGACTGCAGTTCCATGCCCATGGCCACGATGACCTCGCCGATGAGGTCGGCCTTGGTCGGGAAGTAGTACACGACGACGCGGTCGCTGGTGTCGATGCGCTTCGCCAGACGGCCGAAGGTCAACTGACTCAACCCGTCGTCGAGCGCTGCGTCGAGCGCCGCTCGGAGGATGTCGCGCTTGGTGTGTTTGTATCCCACCGCTTGATTGTAGTGATCACTGTGACTATCGTTCGCAGTGATCACTACAACCTGAATCCTGACCGCGAAGAACAGCGCTCCTGCCTGACCGATACGCATCCGCCCTCAGCGGAACCCGTCGATGCGCTCCACGACGCGGCCGTCGGCATCTTCTTCCCCTCGTCCACCTCGCCACACACAACGACTCCGAGGAGTACTCGTGAGCAACTCAGTGCCCTTCACCGACCGCGATGCCGCCGAGCTGTTCCGTCGGGAACCCGATGGGTTCCTCGACGTCGGCGCCGGTGAGGTCGCCCACCGTAGGGTCGGTTCGGGTCCCGATGTGTTGTTCGTGCACGGGTGGCCGGTCAGTGGTGCCACGTGGCGCAAGCTGTTGCCGCACCTGGTCGACCACGTCACGTGTCATGTCATCGATCTGCCCTCGGCGGGGTCCAGCCGCTTCGATGCAGCCACGCCGATGTCGATCCGACAGCACATCACCAGCGTGCAACGTGTGGTCGACCTGCTCGGCTTCGACAGGGTCGCCGTGGTGGGGCACGACAGCGGCGGACTGATCGCCCGTCACGCGATGGCGGGCGACTCCCGGCTGGTGGCGCTGGGTCTGGTCAACACAGAACCGCCGGATCCGAGCTGGCGGTTCCGGTCCTTCATCGCCGCTCGGCGGTTCCCCGGGCTCGGCGCCGGGTTGGGCTGGGTCGCCGGCAGACCCCGGATCAGAGCCTCGAGACTCGTGTTCGGTGACGCCTTCGTCGACCGGTCACTCCTCGACGGCGAGTTCGCCGAATTCTTCTTCGAACCACTGCACACCAACCCCGCCGCGAGGAACGCCGCAGCCCGGCTGTTGCGGAGCTTCGACATGGCCATGTTGACCGACCTCCCGGCGATCCACCGGCAACTGGGCGTGCCGGTGAAACTCGTCTGGGGTGATCGCGATCCCTTCTTCCCCGTCGAGCGTGCACGGGCAATGGTGCCGACGTTCCCGAACGCCAGCATCGACGTCATCGAAGGCGCCGGGCTCTTCTCCCACGAGGAGGCCCCGGCGGAAGTCGCTGCATCACTGCTCCCAGCCATCACCATCTGAGTCGGCCACGCCGCAGGAGGGTCTCTGCAGTCAGCCCATGCTCTCGGTGGGTTCCGGCATGGAGCTGACGCGTCGGCTCGAGCGCGACGGCGTCCTGGGACAGCCGGCTCCAGGTGGTCGTGGCATCCGCTGCGGCGGGCGTGCTAGTGGCTGAACCGCCCCCGCTTGATCCGGTCCGCCTCCATCAGCTCGACCTCTTGCGCTCCGGACACGACGATGGCCGGATCAGGGACGAAGTCGAGACTCGCGTTGCGATGCTCGTAGTCGACCGCGTCGAGGATGACCCGCATCGCGTTGAGGCGCGCCAGGTGTTTGTCGTGCGACCGGATGATGGTCCACGGTGTCTGCGGCGTGTGGGTGTGTTGCAGCATCTCGTACTTGCGGTCGGTGAACGCTTCCCACAGGTCCTGGGCCTGGACGTCGATCTCGGACAGCTTCCACTGACGCAGCGGGTCGTCGCTGCGTCGCTCGAACCTCCGCTGCTGCTCCTTCTTGGTCACCGAGAAGTACAGCTTCACCAGGATCGTCCCCTGGCGGACCAGGTCCTTTTCGAACCCGACGACTCCGCGCAGGAAGTCGCTGTGCTCCTGATCGGTGCAGAACCCGAACACCGGCTCGACCATCGCCCGGTTGTACCAGGACCGATCGAACAGCACCATCTCGCCCCCCCGTGGGAACTGCGCCACGTAGCGCTGCAGGTACCACTGGCTGCGCTCCTCATCGTTGGGCTTCCCGAGGGCGACCACCCGGTAGTGCTTCTCGTTCATGTAGCGGGTGACCCGGCGGATCGTGCCGCCCTTGCCAGCGGCGTCACGGCCCTCGAAGATCACGATCATCCGCCGGCCGGTCCGCTCGAGGTGGCCCTGGAGCTTCAGCAGCTCCACCTGGAACGGCTCCAGCTCGCGCTCCTGCCGGTGCTTGCGCAGCAGCTTCTCGTTCCGCCGGCCGGCTTTCGAGTCCTTCTTGCCCACGCCGTGCTCCGATCCCGGTCTCGCTCTGCGGTACAGCTGCCAATCGGCAGAGACCCCGCCATCTTGATGCCTCAGATGGAGAAGTGCCTCCTCTGACACCTCCAGCAGCGGCGACGGCATCGTGAGCGATCCGCAGCACGTGATCCGGTGGACCCCAGGCAGCGAGGTGCGCGTTCGGCGCCGTACGCTCGTGAGCCCGGCAGCCGCACTCTGCTCCGTTGCCGAGCACCGTTCGATCCGCGGAATCGACGACTCCACCCGCCCCGGCGGCACGACGACAGGAGACAGCCATGGAAGAACACGACAGGGCATCGGTGGAATCGAGCCTTCGGCTCGGTAGCGGGTTCGAGGCCGACGAACGGGCTGGCATCGTGGCGGGCTGGAGCAGCCTCACCAGCCGCTTGGGCTCGTTCCCCCGCGACGCGGTCGACTTGGAGCTCTCGGTCAAGGAGCGCGCGACGCCGAGTCAGCGGACGGTCCTCCAGGCGTGGATAGCGGGGAGCGAGCGGCTGGTGGCGACGTCGGAGGAATCTGACCTCGACACGGCACTGACCAAGGTGCGCGACGAGCTCATCCGCCAGCTCACCGACGCGAAGAACCGCAGTGAGCCCCGCAACCGGCGCTCGCTGCGCGAGACGATCCGGGACGACGAGTGACCGGGCGCCGCCACGCCTGACCAATGGGTCAGGGGGACCGCAGCGCACCGGGTCGGCACGACGCGATCGGGACCGCCATCCGCAGTTGCGTCGGCGTGCCGATCACGCGCGGAGCGCGCTGAGGTCGAACCGGGCGATGGCTAGGCTCGCCGCCGGCGCGTTGCGTCGGGGGGTGCATCCGCTGCCGGAGCGGGTGTTCGTCGTACATCTGATGCTGGTCCCAGCATCGATCGGAGGAGACACACCATGACGCTCGACGAGGTCGACCTGTTGGACCTGGACCGGTTCCAGCGTCAGGAGCACCACGACATGTTCACGGTGCTGCGTGCCGAGGATCCGGTGCACTGGACCGACGAGCCGGACGGTCCCGGGTTCTGGTCCATCACCAAGCACGCGGACCTGGTGCAGGTGAACCGCGACGTCGAAGGGTTCAGCGCGGAGCAGGGCGGGATCACGCTGCTGGAGTCCTCGACCCTCGACGAGGGCATGGACATGCGCGGCAAGATCATGGTGATGACCGATCCGCCGAAGCACACCCGCTATCGGCTCCTGGTGAACAAGGGATTCACCCCCCGGATGATCGGACTCATCGAGGCGCACCTGGCCTACCGGGCCGAGCTGATCGTCGATCAGGTCATCGAGCGGGGCGAGTGCGAGTTCGTGACCGAGCTCGCAGCCGAGCTGCCACTGCAGGCCATCGCCGAGATCATGGGAGTTCCCCAGGACGAGCGGCATCTGTTGTTCGACTGGTCGAACCGGTTGGTCGGCGCCGACGACCCGGAATACAACAAGGATCCCGACAACAAGGCCGACGCCACCATGGCGGCCGCCGAGCTGTACATGTTCGCGAGCGCGCTCGGCGAGGCCAGACGGGCCGACCCCCGTGACGACGTCGTCACCAAGCTCATCAACGCCGAGATCGACGGCGACAAGCTCACCCCCGAGGAGTTCGAGCTGTTCATCCTGCTCCTGGCGGTGGCGGGCAACGAGACGACCCGGAACGCCACAGCTCACGGCATGCATGCCTTCATGACGCATCCCGCCGAGTTCGCCAAGTTGCGCGAACAGCCCGAGCTCATGGAGTCCGCGGTCGAAGAGGTGCTGCGGTGGTCCTCGCCGGTGCTGTACTTCCGCCGTCAGGCCACCCGTGACGTGGAGCTGCGCGGGAAGCAGATCAAAGCGGGCGACAAGATCGCGATGTGGCACGTGTCGGGCAACCGCGACGAGGAGGTCTTCGAGGACCCGTTCCGGTTCGACATCACCCGATCGCCCAACGAGCACGTGGCGTTCGGCGGAGGCGGGGCACACTTCTGCCTCGGCGCGAATCTGGCCCGCCTCGAGCTGCGACTCCTCTTCGAACAGCTCGTGGCCCGCACGCCGGACATGCATGTGACCGGCGAGGTCGAGCGGCTGCGGTCGAACTTCATCGGGGGCATCAAGCACATCCCGGTTGCGTTCACCCCCGGTGAGCGACTGCATCCGCTCCAGTCCTCGGCGAACTGACGCCGAGCGTGGGGGGTTCCGCGGTTGCCGGCCCGGCCGGTGCGTGCGCCGAGGGGCCGACCGTCGAGTCGGGTGACCGCCGGTGAGCGGCGACATCGTCAGCCTGGAACAGGTCACCGACGACTCGGTCGGCGGCAAGGCGTACGGGTTGTCCAGGCTGTCGGCAATGGGTCTGGCGGTGCCGCCGGCGTTCGTGCTGCGCAACGCCGAGGCGGGCAGCTATCCCGACGACCTGGATCAGCAGTTCCGCTCGCTCGGGTGCGACAAGGTCGCGGTTCGTTCGTCCGCGCAGGGCGAGGACGGTGCCGAGGCATCGTTCGCCGGGCAGTACGACACGGTGCTCGACGTGGGCGACGGCCCCCAGCTCCGAGCGGCCATCGACCAGTGCGTGGCCTCGGCCGGTGGCGACCGCGCCCAGCGGTACCGCCACGACCAGGCCGGTGCAGCGACCACGGCCATGAACGTCGTCGTGCAACGCATGGTCGATGCCCGTGCGGCGGGCGTGGTCTTCACGGCGGACCCGGCGAGCGCCCGGCGGGACCTGCTGGTCATCGATGCGGTCGCCGGGCTGGGCGAAGCGCTCGTGAGTGGCGAGGCGACGCCCGACCACTACGGCGTGGACACCGCCGGCCGGGTGGTTCGTCGGCAGCTCGTGGGCGTCGGAGGCGCTGTTGAGCGATGCAGAGATCGGGGCCATCGCCGGCCAGGCGCGCGCCGCGGCGGCACACGAGGGTCATCCGCTCGACCTGGAGTGGGCGATCGACTCATCGGGCGAGCTGTTCTGGTTGCAGGCCAGGCCCATCACCACCTTGCCCGCCGACCTGAACGAGTTCGACACGACCCTGCCGCGTCCCGACGACGTGCTGACGATCAGCAACGTCAGCGAGATGATGCCCGGTGCGGTGTGCCCGTTGACGATGTCGTTCACCGGATCGGGGATCGACCACGGCCTGCAACACCTGCAGACGTCGGTCGGCGCCCGCGACCACATCGACAAGAGATGGCAGGTCACCGCGTCGGCCTACGGCCACCTGTTCCTCAACCTGACGGGCAACGTGGTGCTGTCCGCCGGCGTGCTCGGTTCCAGTGCCGACCAGACGGCCCAGACCATCTGCGGCCGGATCGTGCCCGAGCTGAAGGACCTCCCGCCCATGCCGTTGTGGCGGCGAGTGGTGAACTCGGCGCGGCTGTTGCGCTACTGCCTCGACGCTCCTCGTGTGGTGGATCGATTCGACCAGGAGCTCGACCGGTTCTCCATCAGGGAGTTCTCCGACAGCGCCGCCACCTGGTCCGAGATCGCCCGCAGGTCGTGGTTCTTCGACCACGCCATGGCCGTGCACATCCAGTCCTCGGCCCTGTCGGGCTTCCTGAACGCCATCGTCGAGAACATGGTGTCGGCCAGGTCCAACGCCAGCACCGTCGCGGAACAGGCAGAGCTCGTCCGGCTCCTCGCCGGCGCCAGTGGCGTGGAGAGCGCGGTGATGCTCGAGGAGTTGGATGCGATGGTCGACCTGGTGGCGCAGCACCCGGACGCCCCGAGCGAGTTCCAGGGTGCTCCGATCGAGGATGCCGGTCGCTGGTTGTCGGCGACCCCGGGGCTGGCGGCAGCGTTCGAGGGATTCCTCGCCGACCACGGACACCGCGGGTATCGCGAGCTGTGCGTCCGTGACCCCTCCTGGGGCGACGACCCGACCTCGCTGATCCAGAGCATGCAGGCAGCGGTGCATGCCCGGCTGCTGACCGGCGGCCACCGGGAGCTGCACACCGAGCCCATCGAGTGGCCCGCGCTGAGCCGTGGCCTGCGCTGGATCCTGCCCAAGGCCCACAGCGCAGTCCGCCGCCGTGAGCACACCAAGGCACAGCTGGTCGATGTGGCGCATCGCTTCCAACTGGCGTTCCGTCGGCTCGGGGAGCAGCTGGTGGCCGAGGGCGTGCTCCCCGACGCCGACCTCGTGTGCTTCTTCACCACCAGCGAGCTGCCGGCGTTCCTGGCCGACCCCTCTGCAGCGGCGGTGGCGCACGCCGTCGACCGACGTCGGGCGTTGGACCACCAGCAGCAGTTCGAGTTTCCGGAGATCTCGGTCGGTCTGCCCCAGCCGTTGGAACCGCAGCCGGTCGAGATGGCCGACGGCGTGCTCCACGGTCGCCCGGCGTCACGCGGGGTCGTCGAGGGCATCGTCAGGGTGGCCCACTCCCTGGACGACGCTGCGGCGCTGGAGCCGGGGGAGATCCTGGTGACGCCGATCACCGACATCGGCTGGACGCCCTACTTCAGCCTCATCGGAGGGTTGGTCACCGACCTGGGGAGCTCGGTGTCCCACGGCGCGGTCGTCGCGAGGGAGTACGGACTGCCGTGCGTGGTGAACACCCGGCAGGCGACACACGCGCTGCGAACCGGTGATCGTGTGCGACTCGACGGCGACAGCGGGAGCGTGACCCTGCTCCCGGACGGGACTCCCGGCGGCCGGACGTGACGCCCGGGTCTCAGCGCAGCGTCACGGAGCGGAGGCTCATGGAGGTCGTCCCGTTGCCGGAGGGTCGTGCTGCAGGATCTGGCGGGCTGCCCGTTCCGATGCGGCCAGTGCCCCTTCGATGTGGCCCGGGCTGACCGTCGATGTCTCGGTCGAGGCCCAGTGCAGGTGCCCGTCGAACGATGGGTTCCGATAGGTCTCGTGCCCGAAGTACTGGTAGTTCACGAGTCGTTCGACGCCGGGTGGTGAGGTGAAGGGCTCCCTGCTCCAGTCCTGCACGAGGAGGTCGGTGGGGGTCGCTGCCTCGTCACCGAACAGGGCGGTGAGCTGATCGACGATGTCGGCGTCGAGGTGGCGGGAGCGGCCGTCCTGGAGCGGCACGAAGCCGAACAGTGCCGCCGGATCGCCCGTCGGCCCGCTCATGTCGTGGATCTCCCGCATCGGACCGACCTGGCTGAACACGGCGCCGGCCAACCCGCGGGCGCGCCAGAACGGCCGCTCGTAGCGGGCGACGGCCTTGGCCATGTTGCCCATCCACACCGGCGTGTGCTCGGCGATGCGCCGAACGGCGGGGTCGAGGTGCGGGCCGAAGTCGATGGCATGGACCGCAGTGGCCGGTGGCACCGCAACGATCACGTCGGTCGCGGTCCAGGTGGCGGTCGTGGACCTCACCTCGAGGCCCACAGCGGATCGACTGATCGAGACGACCGGCTCGGCACGTCGGACCACATGTGCGGGAAGGGTGTGCTGCAGGTGGAGGGCCAGGGTCTGCATCCCCCCGGAGATCCTCCCCGATGGAGCATCGATCGGGTTCCCGTCCATGCGTCGGACGCCGTGGTCGTCCTGGACCAGGGCATCGCCGTCGAGGTTCTGGGGGAACGCCGTCGCTGCAGCGTCGGCCACCAACTGGGTGACCAGCGGTTCGTTGCTCCAGAACCAGCTGGGCCCGAGATCCAGACCGCCCGGGGACCACAGCCGGCCACCGACCCGGTCGCGACCCTCGAGCACGACCACCGCCCGGTCGGCGTCGGTGAGGATGCGAGCGGCATTCAGTCCGGCCGGGCCTGCCCCGATCACGACGACGTCGACGCTGGTCGAGATGGGCACAGTGGTGGAAGGTGCTGTCATGACCGCGGGGCCGACATGCTCAGACCAGCCGGACCAGCGGATTCACGACCTCGGCGACCATCGACCCACGCTACGTCGCCGAGGTGCGTCGCCGTGGGGCAGGTTCCAGCTGGATCGACGGCGCAACTCGAAGGTCTCCGCCGTTACCCTGTGCGCCGTGAGTTCTCGCCGTGGTGCCGATGGGGTGGCCCGCGAGGGCGCTCGGGTGGAACCGCGTCGAACGGCGCTCTGGGAGAGTGGGCTGCAGGTGTTGGTCGTGGCGTTCGTCGCGACGGCGTTGGTTGCGTGCTCGCCCACCGAGGAACAAGGGAGCGAGCCGGAGCCGGCGACCGCCGGCCCATCGGGATCGGTTCCGGTCGAGGAGTACGGGCCCCTGCGCGTTGCCGCGGAGCACGCAGGAGTCGACATCGGCGCCGCGGTCGACGCAGAGGCCCTCCGTTCCGACGACGCCTACCGCCAAGCGGTCGCGGAGAACTTCACCTCGGTCACCCCGGAGAACGCGATGAAGTGGACGGTCATTCGTCCGGGACCCGACGAGTGGAACTGGGACGACGCCGACGAGATCGTCGACTTCGCCGACCAGGAAGGCCTCGACGTCCGCGGCCACACGCTCGTCTGGGGTCAGGAGGCGGGCAACGGTCTCCCGGACTGGCTCGAGCAGATCGAGGATCCGGAGGAGTTCCGGGCCGCGGTGGAGCAGGGCATCCGCGAACAGGTCGGTCGCTACCGGGGGAGGGTGGACCGTTGGGACGTCGTCAACGAACCCCTGGACCACGTCGGCGCGCAGCTCGACGACAACGCGTACCTCGAGCGGCTGGGGCCGGATCACATCGGTGACGCGTTCCGCATCGCTGCGCAGGCGGACCCGGACGCCGAGCTGTGGCTCAACGACTTCAGCACCGAGATCCAGCCCGCCAAGGCCGATGCGCTGGCGGACCTGGTCGAGCAGCTGGTGCAGGACGACGTGCCGATCGACGGCGTCGGGTTCCAGATGCACCTGAACGTCGACGTGGCGATCCTGCCGGGCGCGATCGCCGGGCCGATGGAGCGGATCCGGGAGCTGGGTCTCGCGGTCGCCATCACCGAGCTGGATGTGCCGCTCGGCCCCAACCGAACTGCGTCGCAGCAGGTCGACCTGTTCGAGCAGGTCGTGAGGGAGTGTCGCAGTGTCGACTGCGTCGAGATCACCACCTGGGGCGTGGCCGACCACCTGAGTTGGCTCGATGACCCGGCACAACGTGAGGCGAACCCGCTCCTCGAGGCGTGGTCGCTCCCCAGCGAGCCGCTGCTGCTCGACGCACGCTACGAGCCGAAACCGGCGTACGCCGTGGTGGTCGAAGGGCTCCGCAGCACCGGCGGTTGAGGCGAGCGCCGGCGCCCGAGATCCCGTCAGCCGGCAACGCTGACCAGGGTCTTCCCGATCAGCGTTCTTGCCTGCATCGCCTCGAGGGCGGACGGCACGTCGCTGAGCGTGCAGCGGTGTCCGATGACCGGCACCACGTCGCCAGCTGGCGAGGTGGTCGGCGATGGTCGCGATGTCGTCGGCCGACTCCGAGCTGACGAAGAAGGTGAGGCGTTGCTTGACGAACGGTGACAGCACGGCGGCGCGGAGCTGGCGGCCGATGCCGCCGGTGAGGCGGTCGCCGTCCTCGCCGCCGACGATGACGAGCGTGCCGGTCGGTGTGAGTGCTCGCCGTAGCCGTGAGATCGGGTTGCGGCCGCCGGTGTCGATGATCAGGTCGAACCGGTCCGGGTCGTCGTCGATGTGCTGTGCGGTGTAGTCGATGACGTCATCTGCGCCCATGGCTCGGACGGCGTCGAGCTTGGCGGTGCTGGCGACGCCGGTGACGGTGGCGCCGAGTGCGGTGGCCAGCTGCACGGCGAACGAGCCGACGCCACCGGACGCGCCGATCACCAGCACGCGCTGGCCCGGCTCGACCCGGCCGACGGTGGTCAGAGCCTGGAGTGCGGTGATGCCCGAGATCGCCGAGACCGCCGCGTGTTCGAAGCTGACGTTCTCGGGTTTGTGTGCCAGCTTCGATTCCTTGGCTGAGGCGTACTCGGCGAAGGTGCCGTTGCCGATGCCGAACACCTCGTCGCCGACGGCGAAGCGTGTCACGTCCGCTCCGACCTCGACGACCCGACCGGCGACGTCCATGCCCAGCACCGGGTGCTTCGGCCGGGTCAGTCCGTAGCCCATGATGCGGATGAGGTAGGGCATGCCGGTCATGAGGTGCCACACGCCGCGGTCGAGTCCGGCGGCCTCGACCTCGATCAGGACCTCGTCGGCCGCGATGGCCGGCCGATCGACCGAGGACAGCTCGAGCACCTCGGGCCCGCCGTAGACGTGTTGTGTGATCGCCCGCATCGTGTGTTCCGAGGGCGGGCCGGCGGGTCGGGCCCCGGTCGTGGCGGCGGCGGTGGTGGTGGCGGTGGTGCGCATTCCGTGCTCCTTCTTCGTACTTAGTACTGCTCTGCTGGTGTACCGTAGTCGTACTTAGTACTGTCTGCAAGACCCCTCTGATCCGGAGCATCGATGACGCCCAGCACCACCAGCCCGAAGCAGCGACTCACCGCGGAACGCGTGCTCGATGGCGCCATGGCGCTGGCGGACGAGATCGGCATCGACGCGTTCACGATCCGCAAGCTCGCCGACGCGCTCGACACGAAGCCGATGACCATCTACCACCACGTCCCCGGCAAGGAGGCGATCCTGGACGGCATGGTCGATCGGGTGTTCGCCGAGATCGATCGGCCAGACATGGACCTGGGCTGGAAGCCGGCGATGCGTGCCCGGTGCCGCTCGGCACGCGAGGTGCTGGCCCGGCATCCGTGGGCTGCCCCGCTCATGGAGTCCCGCACCACTCCGGGACCCGAGACGCTGGGGCATCACGACGCGGTGCTGGGGTGCCTGCGCCGCGGGGGACTGTCGCTCGCCATGACGGCGCACGCCTACGCGCTGCTCGACGCCTATGTGTACGGCTTCGCGCTCCAGGAGGCGAGCCTCCCGGCAACCGGCGGGGACGACATGGCCGAGCTCGCAGGGTCCATCATCGAACCCATGCCCGAGGGGGCCTACCCGCACCTGGCGGAGTTCACCGCCGGGCACGTGCTCCAGCCGGGCTACGACTTCCGGGCCGAGTTCGACTTCGGCCTCGACCTGATCCTCGACGCGCTCGACGCAATAGTGTTGCCGGCCACCGAGGAGAGACGCCCATGAGTGACGACACATCCGCACCGGTCGAGTACCTCAACCGCGACCTCGTGTCGCCGGAGATGGAGATGGCCGAGCTCGGAGCAGGTGTGCCCGACGCCGCCGACCTGGCGATCGAGGACATCAACCCGGCCAACCCGCATCTGTTCCGGGAGGACCGCTGGCACGACCACTTCGCCCGTCTGCGGGCCGAGGACCCGGTGCACCTCAACGAGCTCGAGTCCTCGGGTCGGTACTGGTCCCTCACGAAGTACGACGACGTGCGCGCCACCGATGGCAACTGGGAGACGTTCTCCTCGGCGGGCGGCATCTCGCTGGGCCTGCGGCCAGGTCCCGAGAACGACGAGCTACTGGACCGACTGCGCACGTTCATCGCGATGGATCCGCCGAAGCACACCGAGCAGCGCAAGACGGTGCGGGGCGTCTCCGCGCCGAGCAACCTGCGCAACCTCGAGCCGATGATCCGCGAGCGCACCGCGAAGGTGCTCGACTCGCTGCCCGAGGGCGAGACGTTCGACTGGGTCGACACCGTCTCCATCGAGCTGACCACCCTGCTGCTGGCGACGCTGTTCGACTTCCCGATGGAGGATCGGCGCATGCTGACCCGCTGGTCCGACATCGTGTTCGCGGTGCCCGAGCCCGGGGGCATCATCGAGAGCCAGGAGCAGAAGTTCGAGGAGATCGTCGGCTGCCTGCACTACTTCGAGGGTCTGTGGGAGCAGCGTCGGGGTACGGAGGGGGCGGATCTGGTCTCGCTGCTCGCCAACGGTGAGGCCACCAGGGACATGGCCGCGGTGGACCACCTGGGCAACCTGCTGCTGTTGATCGTCGGCGGCAACGACACGACCCGCAACACCATGAGCGCCAGCGTCTACGGGCTGAACAAGTACCCCGAGCAGTACGACAAGCTCGTCGCCGACCCGGGCCTGGTCGCCAACCTGGTGCCCGAGATCATCCGTTGGCAGACGCCGTTGCCCTACATGCGCCGCACCGCCACACGCGACTGCGAGATCCGCGACAAGCAGATCCTGGAGGGCGACCAGATCCTGATGTGGTACCTGTCGGCCAACCGGGACGAGGACGTCTTCGACGACGCCGAGGCGATCGATCTCGAGCGCCACAACTCGGACCGTCATCTGTCGTTCGGGTACGGCATCCACTACTGCATGGGGAGCCGACTCGCCGAGCTGCAGCTGCGGGTGCTCTGGGAGGAGATCCTCCAGCGCTTCGACCGCATCGAGATCCAGGACGAACCGGAGCGCACGTTCTCGTCGTTCGTCCACGGGTACACCAGCCTGCCCGTCACCGTCACCCGCCGCTGAACGGCGCGAGGATGATCGCTGGGCATACAGGAAGACGATGATCTTCCTGTATGGCGATCAACATCAAGGACGCAACGACCGACCGCCTGGCTCGCGAGCTGGCCGAGCTGACCGGGCAGCCGATCACCCTGGCGGTGCGTACCGCCATCGAGGAGCGGTTGTCCCTGCTCCGTCGTCGCGAGGCGATCGCCGGCACGCCGGACCTCGCCGCGATCATCACCCGCGGGCGTGAGCGGCCGTTCCTCGACGAGCGAGCCGAGACCGAGATCCTCGGCTACGGCGACGACGGGCTCCCGGCGTGATCGCGGTCGACACGTCGTCGCTCGTTGCGGTGGATCTCGAACACGCCCGGGTGGCTGTCGCCGCATGGCGCCGGTTCGGCAAGGGCCGCCATCCGGCTGGTCTCGACTTCGGTGACTGCTTCTCGTACGCCGTGGCTCGCCTCGCTGGTTGTCCGCTGCTGTTCAAGGGCGACGACTTCGCGCAGACCGACATCGAAGCAGTGCTCTGAGCACGCGCGGCCGTGGCGCGCAATGATCGAGACATGGATCCGACACCGCTCGAAGGACTCACTGCCGGCGACGAGGCGGAGGGGGATTCGGGCAGCGGACCGTGGTGGAGGTCCACCTCGATCTACCAGGTGTACCCGCGGTCCTTCGCCGACTCGAACGGAGACGGGATCGGTGACCTGCCGGGTGCGCTGAGCCACCTGGGTCACCTTCGGGACCTGGGCGTCGGCACGGTGTGGTTCTCGCCGTTCTTCGCGAGCCCACAACGCGACGTGGGCTACGACGTGAGTGACTACCGCTCGGTCGCCGCGGAGTACGGCACGCTCGATGACGCGCAACGGCTGATCGACCACGCCCACAGCCTGGGGCTGAAGGTGCTGTTGGACCTGGTCCTGAACCACACCTCCGAGGAACACCCCTGGTTCATCGAGTCGCGCTCGTCGCGCGACAACCCGAAGGCCGACTGGTACGTCTGGGCCGACGGTCGCACGTGGCCAGGCGGCGGCCGACGCCCTCCGAACAACTGGCGGTCCGAGCTGCAGCTCCCGGGCGCCTGGCAGTGGGGGGAGGAGCGCCAGCAGTGGTACCTGGCGACGTTCCTGCACTTCCAGCCGGATCTGAACTGGCACAACCCCGAGGTCCGGGCCGAGATGTTCGACATGATCCGTGGGTGGCTGGAGCGCGGGGTCGACGGCTTCCGCCTGGACATCTTCGGTTCGATCATGCACGACGCCCGACTGCGCGACAACCGGTGGCGGCCGCAGGTCCACCAGGGGCTCCCACGACTGCAGGACCCGGCTCGGACGCTGAACACCGAGGAGTGCTTCGAGCTGGCGACCGAGCTGCGGTCGGTGTGCGACGAGTTCGACGGCGACCGTGTGCTGCTCGGCGAGGTGTTCGGCCCGAGCAACGTGCTGAAGAACTACCTGCACCATCGGGGACGACCCGGACTGCACCTGGTGTTCGCGTTCGACTTCCTGGCGGCGCCGTACCGCGCGACGACACTGCACCGTCTGATCGAGCAGCTATGAGGCGGACTTCCCGTCGCCGGACCTGCCGACGCTGGTGCTGGAGAACCACGACCGCGCCCGGAGCCTGTCGCGGCTGGGCGGGAACATCGCCAAGGCCCGGGTGATGGCGACGTTGCTCCTCACGCTGCGCGGGGTGCCGGTCATCTACCAGGGCCAGGAGATCGGCATGACGAACCGGTACATCCCGCTCGCCGAGGCCAACGATCCGATCCCGGCCGTGGTGGCTCGCTTCCTGCCCGAGGCGCTGAACAAGCGTCTTCCGGAGCGGCTCAATCGTGACGAGGTCCGCACGCCCATGCAGTGGGACGCATCACCGGGAGCGGGGTTCTCGACCGCGGACGCGACGCCGTGGCTGCCCATCAACGACAACCACGTCCAGGTGAACGTCGAGTCCGAGACCGGCGAGCGCGACTCGCTGCTGGAGTGGTACCGGACGTTGCTGCACCTGCGCAGCGCACACCCCGCGTTGCACGACGGCGAGCTGAGCCTCCGGCCGCTGGCCGACGGTGCCGACGGTGCCGACCTGCTGGTGTACGAGCGGACCAGGGGAGCGGATCGCCTGCTCGTCGCGGCGAATCTGGGCGACGAACCAGCGGTGGTCGACGTGCCGTCCGGTGCGTCGTTGGTCCTGTCGAGCGTGGCGGAGAGCGCCGTCGGATCCGGATCGGTCTCACTGGCTCCGAACTCTGCGGTGATCGTCGAACTCGGCTGAGAGCTCGGCGATCAGCCGCCGACGGGACGCGTGGCGACCCCTCAGGACCCCGATGAGGAAGCAGCGTCCTTTCCGGGCGGTCCGCCAGGTGTGAATCCTGTTGCGGGGCACTCGCCGACGGTGCCGTCGCTCTTGATCGTCATGCGCCAGGTGCCGCCGGTGGGTACATCGAGCAGCGGCGAGGGCCGGTCCGCCGCTCCGCTGCCGTAGTCCTCGCCGTAGGGGATGTTGTAGTTGTCGGAGAACTGGTACATGACCTTGCTGTAGAGGTTGTACGGAAGGAACGTCTCGGTCGACCCCTTCGGGCGGGCGGCGTCGAAGGCGGGTTGTCCGCCTTTCGGTGCAGCGGGCGGAGCGACGCTCTGCCAGAACCCGGCGGTGTTCGTCCCGTACCGGCCGCCCCAGTAGCCGTAGGTGAAGGCGGTGACGAAGTCGCGGTAGATCGAGTTGTAGACGTCGTCGGGCGCCGCCAGCTCGGGCTGTCCGTCGGTCATCCCGTTGCGAGGCACGCCATCGACGGTGTAGCGGGAGCTCTGGTCGTAGATCCCGGTGAGCAGGTCGTTGTTCGAGGTGACGTTGCCGTGCTGGTCGGTGTTCACGCCGTCGAATGCGATCGTCATCGCCTTGCCGTCGATCGCGCCCGACCCGGCCCGGTCCTTGGCCGGATCCGGTCCCACGGCGATCGCGGAGCGGATCGTGCCCTTCAGCGTGACGCCGCTGTCATCGACATCGGCGGTGTAGGCGTACCAGCCGGTGTCGGCCGCGTCCGCGCTGCTGGATCCCGGAGTGAACAGGCCTTCCACCTGCAGGGTCGATCCGGCCATGGAGCGCATGTACTTCTCGAGGCTCGGCCAGCCCTGGGAGAACGGGTTCGGCGTGGTGGCGGGAGGGGTGCCGCTCTCGTCCAGCTGCTGCGCCCGCTGCTTCGGGCTCACCACGCGGACGAAGTCACCGTTGGCATCCTCGACGACGACCTGCTTCCAGTTGCCGCCGTCAGCGCCCTCGACGGCGGTGCGCAGCCCGTCGACGATGGTGCACGTGCTGCCCTTGTAGGACGAGGTCTCGATCGCCACGGAGGTCGCGTCCGTGCTCGACGAGGCGTAGGTGGCCAGGTCGATCGGGAAGCTGAACTGGTCGACGTTGGTCATGTCGCCCTGACCCGGGTAGGCGAACTCGACGTTCGCGAATCGGTAGTCGGTGGTGTCGAACGACGGTTGGGTCGCGGGGAGGTCGGTCGTGACCGGCGAGCCCAGCGACACCCACAGCAGTCCCGAACCGATGCCCTGACCCAACTCGAAGGTGTAGGCATGCCCGCCGGGGACGTCGGCATCGGGCTCCAGACAGGTGAGGGGCACGCTGGTGTTGATGAGGTCCCGCGGAGTGGCGTCCCATGTGGGCATGGGTTCGCCGTCGGGAAGGTTGCCCCCCAACTGGACGCCGGTGAGCGCCACGAAGACCTGATCGTCGGGGTAGCCGGACTCGTTGACGATCGACATCTTGACCGGGGTCGTCGGCGAGCCCTTCGTGTCGCAGTTCTTCGGCGGCGCCGTGGTGGTTGTCGATGAGGAGCCCAGCTGTGTGTCGGTGCCGTCGATGAACACAGCTGCAGCGCCGAACGTCGTCGGGAGGTTCCCGTCGGCGCCGGCGGCGAACGACCCCAGCCCGTCCGGTTCATCAGGTTCGACCATCACGGCGTCATAGCGCAGCGTGCCTGACGCGCCGTCATAGACAGGGTTCGACAGCGTGGCGATGACGGTGTCGGCGTCGTCGGACCCCTCGGTGAGCACGATCGCGGCGTTCGGCGGGTCGTCGCCGAACTCGTCAGCCCACGCCTCGACGAACGCTGCGGTGCTCACCGATCCGGCACGGCGCTCCGGGCGATCACTGAACACGACCGTCGAGGTCGACACATCGGTGAGGACGAGGGTGTGGTCGTCGCCCGAGCGGGTCCAGCTCCCGCCGGCGGCGCTCTGGGTCATCAGCTGTTCGGTTGCACCCTCCGCGCCCGAGCTGTTGCAGGCCGACGCGACCACGGCCAGGGCGAGCGCGGTGCCCACCGAGCGTGCGACGACGGAACGTCGGCGGGAACGTCGCTCGATCGCGAAGGGGGTGGACGACGCGTCGTGTGGCATCTCGGGCTCCTGTCCGTGCCCGTTCCGATCGGACCGGACCACCCGGGTGTGAGAATTCGCCGGTGCGAGCCCGGCGAACCCGGCCGGGGACGCAGATCTGGCCGATGTCGTTAGGGTTCGCCCCCCATGGTCCTCGTTGTGCTCGCGCTCGTTTCGGGGCTGTCCTTCTTGCGGTACGGCATCCGGATCCTGTTTCGGGCTCCGCTGAGAGAGGAGTTCACGCGCTACGGGATGCCGAAGATCCGCACCTTCGTCGGTGCGATGGAGGTGCTCGGCGGGACCGCGGTGCTGCTGGGCCTCGGGTTCGCGCCGCTGGGGGCCTTCGGTGCCGCCGGGCTCGCCCTGCTGATGGTGCTCGGTCTGGTGGTGCGCATCAGGATCGGTGATGCGCCACGGCTCATGGTGCCCGCGGCGTGCCTCGCCGCAGTGAACGCCGTGCTGGTGGTGCTCTTCCTCAGCTCGTAGGCGTCTCGTCCTGCGCCGGCGGGCCGTTCAGGATCGCGGAGGTCGTCGCGAGCGCGAGGACCGATGCCGCAGGGATGTAGCGCTTCACGGGGTCTCCCACCTTCAGATGCATGGCGATGGCGCCGACCATGAACCCGGCGAGACCGATCGATGCGGGCCGCACGAGCCTCGGCGCAGCGTGACCCGCCAGGAGCAGTCCGGCCAGTCCCACCTTCGCGGCGCCGACCACGTACATCTGCTGCTCCGACAGCCCGTACTCGTGGAACTCCTCCTTCATGTTCGTGGCATCACCGCCGCGATAGCCGGTGTCCTTGTTGAACCTGTTGAACCAGACGTTCAGGATCCACAGCGCTGCGGCGGTCTGTGCGAGCTTGCCGATGACGTTCTTCATGAGTGGGGTGTGCCCTTCCGACGATGAGCCCCCGAACCTACGGGCACGTGTGACGCCCGAGAAGGCAGGGTGACGGTCCTCGTTCGAGAACGTCGGTCAGCCCGTACCGCAGCGATCGATGGCTGGCTCGCCCGCGAACCGGGCAGCGAGCCATGCCGCAACGTCGTCGGCGGCCTCGGCGAGCACGGCGTCGTGCCCGGCATCGGGGTAGGTCCGGTGGTCGACGTCGGTGCCGTTGGAGCACAACTCGTCGACCAGTTCGGCGGTGAAGGGCGGGAGCACCGAGGTGTCGGCCTCGCCCTGGACCACGAGCAGCGGGCCCTGCGCTGCGGTGGGATCGAGCGGTGCCCAGTCGTCCATCACCTCGGCCAGGCGCTCGCCGATGGCGGGACTGGCGAGCATCTGCTCGGGGTCGATGTCATCGAAGCCGGGAACGGCCTCTTCCCAGCACCCGTGGGTGAGCAGGGCGGCGCGGGTCGAGGCCTCGGGTCCGAGCGCCACCCGCGGGTCCAGCTCGGGTGCCACCCCGGCGACCGCCTCCAGCAGCAGTGCGCCGTAGCCCCGGCCCTCGACCAGGAACATCAGCGGGGCGACCTCGCTGAGTCGCGGTGTCGGCGCCGCGACGACCGACCCGCGGTAGTCCAGCTCCGCCGGCGCGTCGGCGGACCGCTCGTCCACGGCGAGCGAGGCGAGACCACCCTCGGAGTGGCCGACGGTCGCCCACTGCGGGCTCAGCGGTGCGGCGTTCGTCCAACTGGTGCGCGGCGGCGACCGAGTCGACGGTGGCGCGGGCCAGCTCCTCGCTGCGGTGATAGGTGTGCACGCCGGGGGTGCCGAGCCCGTGGTAGTCGGTGGCGGTGACGACGTAGCCCTGATCCAGCAGGCGACGTGCCTGCGCTCCGTAGTCGTCGTAGACGAGGTTGCCCGTCGCGCTCGGCGCGCACCGATCCGCGATCCCGGTGGTGCCGTGCGCCCAGGCCACCACGGGTCGGCCGCCCCCGGGTGCCGCGCCGTCCGGCACCAGCACCATGCCGCTGACCACTGCAGGGGCGCCGTCGGCGTCGGTGGACCTGTAGAGGATCCTCCAGCCCTGTGCGCCGGCAAGAGGGCCGGTGAGCTCGGCCTGCTCGGAGCGCAGCACTGCGCCGGGATCGGCGGCGCCGACCTGGGTGGGGTCCAGGGTGGTGACGTCGTAGAAGGCCGGGTCGGCGGTTGCCTCGGGGCTCGGGCCGTAGGGGCGTGGCGCGTCGGGGAGAGGCACCGACGGGGCCGCCCAGTCGCTGGCGTGCTGACCGGGCGGAACGTAGGTCTCGCCGGCCTCGACCGCATCGACCGGGCCCTCGCTGGTCGCTCCGGTGGCGTCGTTCGCGCTGTCGGCACTGTCGCCGGAGCTACAGGCTCCGAGGAGGAGGCCCGCAGCGAGCACGAGCGCGGCGCGTCGGATCGAACTCGTCGCGGCCATGGCGCACGGTAGCCCGGAGCGCACCCGATGTCGGGGGAGCCCGCGCCCCGGCGGGCGACGAATGGCCTCAGCGACGCTCAGCGCATCATCCGCCCGATCGCCGCCATCAGTTCGTCGGCCTGGGCATCAGCACCCTTGGGCCCACCCTTGCCGCCGGCGAGGCAGTGCCGGGCGTGGCCGTCGAGCAGGCCGAGCGCCACCTTGTCGAGAGCTGCCCGGATGGCGCTGATCTGGGTCAGGACATCGATGCAGTAGCGGTCCTCGTCGACCATCTTCGACACGCCACGGACCTGGCCCTCGATGCGGGACAGCCGCGTCTGGAGCTGGTCCTTGGTCGCGGTGTACCCACGCTGGGTCATCAGAACCTCCGTGTTCGGGACTCGTGCCGTTGCCCATGATACCTGTCGGGGGTATCGTTCACTATACCCCCAATGGGTATCATGGACAGATGGATGAGTAGGGTTGGGGTATCGAATCAGGAGGAGCCGTCAGATGAGCACCGAAACCACCCTGAGCGTCGTCGGGATGACCTGTGGGCACTGTGTCAGCGCGGTGTCCGGCGAGCTGTCGGCGATCGACGGTGTGCGCGACGTCCAGGTCGACCTGGACAGTGGGCGTGTGCAGGTCATCAGCGACGGGCCTCTGGAGCACGAGTCGATCCTCGAGGCGATCGACGAGGCCGGCTTCGAGTTGGCTCCATGAGCGTCCCGGTGAAGCTCGGCTCGTTCGGGCTGCTGCTGGTCGTGGTCCTGGTCGCCGCCTTCATGCTCGGCGCGGCGGTCGGACCACTCGACGACGGTGTCGGCGAGCCCTCGATGGAGATGCAGATGGATCACGGAGGAGGCTGAGATGGCCACGACCGCCACCGGCGGGCCGACCGGTGCACCCCTGGCAGCGCATCGGGTCGAGCTCGCGATCGGCGGGATGACCTGTGCATCGTGCGCCAACCGGATCGAGAAGCGGCTGAACAAGGTCGACGGCGTGACCGCGACGGTGAACTACGCGACCGAGAAGGCAGCGGTCACCTTCGCTGACGACGTCGACCCCGCCGACCTCGTCGCCCAGGTCGAGGCGGCCGGCTACACCGCCACGCTGCCGCGCGCTGCGACCGGATCGGGAGAGGCTGGCGACGGCGGAGCAGAGCTCGACGAGACGGTTGCGCTGCGCAACCGCCTGCTGATCTCCGCGGCGCTGTCGCTCCCGGTGGTGCTGATGGCGATGATCCCGGTGCTGCAGTTCGACAACTGGCAGTGGTTGTCGCTGACCTTGGCGGCCCCGGTCGTGGTGTGGGGTGCCTATCCGTTCCACCGTGCCGCCTGGACGAACCTGCGTCATGGCACCGCGACGATGGACACGCTCATCTCCCTCGGCACCTCAGCAGCGTTCATCTGGTCGCTCTACGCACTGTTCTTCGGCGACGCCGGGGTCACCGGCATGACGATGGCGTTCCAGCTGACCATCGAGCGCGGCTCGGGCACGAACGAGATCTACCTCGAGGTCGCCGCCGCGGTCACCACGTTCATCCTCGCCGGGCGCTACTTCGAGGCACGGGCCAAGCGCCGCACCGGCGCGGCGCTGCACGCGTTGTTGGACCTGGGCGCCAAGGACGTCGTGGTGCTGCGCAACGGCGCAGAGGAGCGCATCGCCGTCGATCGGCTGGAGGTGGGGGACCTGTTCCTCGCCCGCCCGGGCGAGAAGATCGCCACCGACGGCGTGGTCGAGGAGGGCACCTCTGCAATCGATGCCTCGCTGCTCACCGGTGAGAGCGTTCCGATCGAGGTCGTCCCCGGTGATGCCGTGACCGGGGCGACGGTGAACGCCGGCGGGCGCCTCGCGATCCGCGCCACGCGGGTCGGCGCCGACACCCAGCTCGCCCAGATGGCCCGACTCGTCACCGACGCACAGACGGGCAAGGCCCAGGTCCAACGTCTGGCCGACCGGGTGTCGGGCGTGTTCGTGCCGATCGTGATCGTCCTGGCGGTCGCCACCCTGGGCTTCTGGTTGGGCGCCGGCGTCGGCGCGTCGGCAGCGTTCACCGCTGCGGTCGCGGTGCTGATCATCGCCTGTCCCTGCGCGCTCGGCCTGGCCACCCCTGTCGCGCTGATGGTGGGCACCGGCAGGGGCGCGCAGCTGGGCATCCTGATCAAGGGTCCCGAGGTGCTCGAGTCCACCCGGCGTGTCGACACGGTGGTGCTGGACAAGACCGGCACCGTCACCACCGGGAAGATGACGCTGGTCGAGGTGGTCGTCGAACCCGGCAACGACCACGACCGGGTGCTGGGCGTGGTCGGCGCGCTGGAGGACGCCTCGGAGCATCCGATCGCGCAGGCCATCGCCGCCGCGGCCGTCGCTCAGCTGGGGCCGCTGTCGCCGGTCGAGTCCTTCACCAACCGGGAGGGGCTCGGCGTCGAGGGCGTCGTCGACGGCCACGCGGTCATCGCCGGGTCGGCCCGCGTTGTTGGGCGAGTGGGGCCTGGAGCTGAGCCCTCACCTGCTGGAGGCCAAGGCCGCGGCGGAGGGAGCTGCGCGCACCGCGGTCGTCGCAGCGTGGGACGGCGAGGCGCGGGCCCTGTTCGTGGTGTCCGACACGGTGAAGCCCACCTCGGCCGAGGCGATCGCACAGCTGCGCGACCTGGGGCTGACGCCGGTGTTGCTGACCGGCGACAACGATGCCGCCGCGCGGACGGTCGCCGCCGAGGTCGGCATCGACGAGGTCATCGCCGAGGTGCTCCCCGCCGACAAGGTCGACGTGGTCCGACGGCTTCAGGACGACGGCAAGGTCGTCGCCATGGTGGGCGACGGGGTCAACGATGCGGCCGCACTCGCACAGGCCGACCTGGGTCTGTCGATGGGTACCGGCACCGACGCCGCCATCGAAGCCAGCGACCTGACGTTGGTCCGTGGCGACCTGCGATCCGCACCCGACGCGATACGCCTGGCTCGGCGGACGCTGGGAACGATCAAGGGCAACCTGTTCTGGGCGTTCGCCTACAACGTCGCAGCGCTGCCACTGGCCGCCGCGGGCTACCTCAACCCGATGATCGCCGGCGCAGCCATGGCGTTCTCGTCGGTGTTCGTGATCTCGAACAGCTTGCGCCTGCGTCGCTTCGCACCGCTGAGCGTGCAGCCGGGCCAGGTCTGAGAGCGCCAGAGGTCAACCGTCAGCGCCCTGGTGAGCAGGCTCTGCCGTGGCCGTCCGCCCGGCTCGTTCGGATGCCGTCCCACCGAATGCGGACCGGGCCCGATCAGCCGGGGTCGATCTTCGGATTGAGCGCCGATGGATCGTCGGTGACCAGTTCGGCGATCTGATCGGGTGTCCACTCGCGGTGCTCGACCAGCACGATCCAGTTGCCGGTGTTGTCCCGGATCAGCGCCTCCATGCCGTAGGGACGCTCCTCGGGTGGGTTGAGCACGACGACACCGTTCGCCTCGAGCTCGGCGACGGTCGCGGCGCAGTCGGTGACGCTGAGGCCGAGAGCGAACGTTCCACCAGTCCACGCATGAACACGAAGCATCCCGGCACTCGTGGAGCGCCTGTTGCGGCGTGCCGTAGGTGCACCAGGACGTCGCCCGGCACCCGGGTCGCTGCATCTGCCGCAGGCGACGACCCGAGCTGGGCGTCCTCGTCGGGCACGGTCGCTACCCGGCGACTGCCGCGTCGGCGGCCGGGGCGCAGCAGGCGCCGTCGTCGGCACCGGCGATGGTGTTCGCCATCTGCTCGGCGTCACCGGTCTTCACGTACCACTCCCACGGCGCACCGTCGGGGTCGGTGACCCACGTCTCGGTCTTGGTCGCGTAGCAGCACGTGGTGTCGTCCACGCCGGTGGTCGTGATGCCCGTGTCGGACAGGCGCGTCTCGGCGGCCATGACCTCGTCGCCGGTGTCGGTCTCGACGCCGAGGTGGTTGAGCGTCCCGCCCTCGGCGGCTTCGATCAGGACCAGTTTCAGGGGTGGATCCGCGATCTCGAAGTTGGCGTAGCCCGGCTTGCGCTTGTTGACCGGCGTGGCGAACAGCTTGGAGTAGAAGTCGACCGCGGCGTCGACGTCGGCGACGTTGAGGGCGAGCTGGACTCGGGACATGGGGACCTCCACTGGTCTACATTTGTATCGACAGGCGTCGATGCGAACCACTCTACCCATACATCGACAAGTGTCAATACGTTGCGGCCGGAGAACACGTGGGTCTCCGCTCCGCCGGCCGACCATCGAGGAGGCGCTCGTGCCGACCCAGACCCGCCAGGAGAGCCTCGAGGGATGCTGCAGCCCGTCGATCTCGGCCGCACTCGACGAGCCCGATGCGGTGGCGCTGGCCGAGGCGCTGAAGGTGCTGGCCGATCCTGCTCGGCTGCGACTTCTCTCGCTCGTTGCTTCGTCGCCGACGGGCGAGGCGTGCGCGTGCGACCTGGTCGAGCCGTTGCAGCGGTCCCAGCCCACGGTCTCGCATCATCTGTCGCTGCTGGTCGACGCCGGGTTCCTCAGCCAGGGAGAAGCGGGGCAGGTGGGCCTGGTACCGGGTGGTGCCCGAGCGACTGGACATGCTCCGCTCAGCGTTGTCGACCTGATCGCGAGCGACGGCCCTGCGGTGTGCCGGCCGTGTTCCGCTCCGTCCGGGGCTGAGGGTCAGGTGCGCCGGAGCCGTTCATTCCGGCAGGTACACCTCGACCGGTGAAGGGGGCAGCGGCGTGTTGCCCAGGATCAGGTCGGCTGCCTTCTCGGCCACCATCATCGTCGGCGCATAGATGTTGCCGTTGGTGACGACCGGCAGGACCGAGGCGTCGACCACGCGAAGGCCCTGGGTGCCGTGCACCCTCAGGCTCGAGGGGTCGGTCACCGACTCGTCATCGAGACCCATCCGTGCGGTGCACGAGGGATGCAACGCGGTCTCGGCGTCCCGCGCGACCCAGTCCATGATCTCCTGGTCGGTCTCGACCGACGGGCCGGGGGAGATCTCGCCGCCGTCGTAGGGCGCGAACGCCGGTTGGCTCAGGATGCGGCGGGTGGTGCGGATGGCTTCGATCCACTCCCTGCGGTCCTTCTCGGTCGACAGGTAGTTGAAGATGATCGCCGGGTGCTCGCGCGGGTTCGTGGAGCGGATCTTCACCGACCCTTCGGACTCGGAGTACATCGGCCCGACGTGCACCTGATAGCCGTCGTCGATCTGCACGTCGCCCACCCGCGGCGACGAGCCGTCGTAGCGGATCGCGATCGGCAGGAAGTGGAACATCAGGTTGGGGTACTGCTCGGCGGGGTTGCTCTTGACGAACGCTCCGGCCTCGAAGTGGTTCGTCGCCGCCGGCCCCCGGCGGAACAGCCACTGCAGCCCGATGAGCGGCTTGCGCCAGTTGGCCAGGTGGCGCTGCATCGACACCGGCTGTGTGCAGGCGTGCTGCACGTAGACCTCGAGGTGGTCCTGAAGGTGTTCGCCCACGCCGGGCAGCTCGACGATCGGATCGACCCCGACCGAGGTCAGGTGTTCGGGGTCGCCGACCCCTGACAGCTGCAGCAGCTGGGGCGAGTTGAACGCGCCGCCGCACAGGATCACCTCTGCTGCTCGCAGCGTGTGGCGTCGCATCCCGCGGCGGTACTCGACGCCGACGGCGCGGGTTCCTTCGAAGATGACGCGTTCGACGCTCGCCATCGTGACGACGTCGAGGTTGGGACGGTGCATCACCGGGTGCAGGTAGGCGCGCGCGGCGCTCAGCCGTCGACCTCGTTGCACGTTCTTGTCGAACGCGGCGAAGCCCTCCTGGCGGTACCCGTTGACGTCGTCGCTGCGGCGGAACCCGGCCTGCACGCCCGCGTCGAGCCAGGCCTGGAACAGCGGCGAGGTCGCCGGGCCGCGTTCGAGTGCCAGCGGGCCGTCGCCGCCGCGCCAGTCGTCCGGTCCCGCCAGGCAGGTCTCCATCCGCTGGAAGTAGGGCAGGCAGTGGGCGTAGTCCCAGTCGGCCATGCCCGGCGCCGCCGCCCACTTCTCGTAGTCCATCGGGTTGCCCCGCTGGAAGATCATCCCGTTGATGCTGGATGACCCGCCGAGCACCTTGCCCCGGGCGTGGTACACCCGCCGACCACCCATGTGCGGTTCGGGTTCGGTCTCGTAGCGCCAGTCGTAGAAGCGGCTGCCGATCGGGTAGGTCAGCGCCGCGGGCATGTGGATGAAGACGTCCCAGCGCCAGTCGCTGCGGCCCGCCTCCAGCACCACGACGTTCACCTGCGGGTCGGCGCTGAGGCGGTTCGCCAGCGCGCACCCCGCAGAGCCACCGCCGACGATCACGACATCGGCGGGGCGATCTGGTCGGGAGTGATCCTCGAGCGATCGGGGGTGCGTCGTGACGGCCATCGGCGACCGAAGCTACTTGCGGTGGCAGCCCTCAAGGGGGTCCAGCCCGGCGAGTCCGGGGTCGTTGGCCACGACCACCGAGTTCCCGCCGCTGCGTTTGGCCTCGTAGCTCGCTGCATCGGATTGCCGGAGCAGCTCGGTCGCATCGCCCGCCCGACCGATCGCAAGGCCGGCGCTGGCCCCGATGCCGACGACTCGTGGATCGGTCCGGATCGGTCGGCGGATCTCGTCGACCAAGCGCTGTGCCACTCCGGTGAGTCGTGCGAGGTCGGGTTCGAGGCACACGACGACGAACTCGTCCCCGCCGATCCGTGCGGCGTGGTCCGCCGACCTGGTGGTCTCGGTGATCCGCCGTGCGACCTCTGCCAGCACCTCGTCGCCCGCCGCGTGGCCGGCGGTGTCGTTGACGTCCTTGAACCGGTCCAGATCCAGGGCGATGACGCCGACCGTGCTGGAACGGGGCAGCGTCGCCAGGTACTCCTCGTACCCGGCGCGGTTGGCCAGTCCGGTCAGTGGGTCCAGGAGTGCCGAGCGCCGGAGCTGCTCCATCAGCGACCGTCGTTCACCGACATCCTCCACCTGGGTGAGGAAGTGCAACGGCAGGTCGTCGTCGTCACGCAGCACGGTGACGGACGAGCGCGTCCACAGCTCGTGCCCGTCCGCGTGCAGGAAGCGCTTCTCGAGCGAGAAGCTCGGGACGTCCCCCTCCAGCAGCTCGACCGCTGCATCGACGGTGAGTCGGAGATCGTCGGGGTGGGTCAGCTCCAGGATCGATCTGGTGAGCAGCTCCCGGGCGTCCCGACCGAGCAGCTCGCACATCGCAGGGTTCGCCCGGACGAAGCGACCCTCCAGCGTCGTGATGGCCATGCCGATCGGGCTGCGGACGAAGGCCTGCTCGAAGCGGCGGTTCGCGCTGGTGATGCGCCGGTGTGAGTCGTGCCGCTCGGACACGTCGCGGGCGTTGATCAGGATCCCGGCGACCTCGGGGTCGTGCAGCAGGTTGTTCGCGACGACCTCGACCTCACGCCACCGGCCGTCCGCGTGCAGGACCCTCAGCTCGATGGGGTCCTTGACGCCGGTGCCGCTCTCGACGCTGGTGACCATCGACTCGGCCGCAGCGCTGGCGTCGTCGGGATGCAGCAGTTCGAACACGTTGCGGCCCACCCACTCATCGGCCGACCTGCCCAGGATCCGATCCGAGGCGCCGCTGACGTAGGTGAGCGTTGCGGACTCGTCGATCACCACGACCAGGTCCGACGAGTTGGCAAGCGCGGCACGTAGGAACGAGCGGCTGTGCCCGACGGTGTCGGAGTGCTGCTCCGGCGGCGTCACCATGTGCTCCACCATCTCCCATCGGCAGGTGGGAAGCGTCGCTGGAGAAGTCGGTCGCCGGGGAAGTGGGCCGTGCTCAGCCGTCGTGGGCCCGCGTCTGCTCCCACACGTGCAGGTACGCCTCGGTGGCCCCGCTACCCCTTCAGTCGGCGGAGCCGGCGACCCGGGTCTCCATCTTGTCGATCGCCGTGGTCCAACCCTGGCCGCCGGGGGAGTCGGCCGGGACGCCGGCATGGGTCATGACCATCCGGGTCCGGCCGCCCACGTCGGCGAGCTCGACGATCACGGACGTCGCCATGGGAGTTCCGTTCGGCATGCCCATCTGCTCGGCGGTCAGCTCGTTGCCATCCGCATCTGCCATCTGCTCGGTGTGGACGAGTCGGGTCGGCGGGTCCACCTCGACGTACTCGCCCACGAAGAACATCTGCATCGGGCCACCGGGTGTGTCCATCTCCATGGCGATGCGTCGGCGACCACCGACGCGTACGTCCATCTCCGCGGTCGGGATCCTGGCCCCCTTGGGTCCGTACCACGCCGAGAAGTGGTCGGCCTCGGTCCACATCGCCCAGATCAGCTGGATCGGTGCGTCGAAGGTGCGTTCGATCCGCACGTCCCCGGTGTCGCTCATCGTTGGGCCTCGTTCTGCTCGTGGTTCGGTCGGAGGGCGCTGATGTCGTCGTCCATGCGGACGAACCGATCGTCCCACATGTGTCGGTACTGCTGAGTCCAGTCGGCGACCCGGGCGAGCAGGTTCGGCGTCGGTGGTGACATCTGGCTGTAACGACCAGGAAACGGTCGGGTCACGGGGTCCGGCTAGAGAGAGCGATGTGATCCTGGATCTGCGCCACGACCCGGCTCCCTATGACGAGCTCCGCGACAGGTCCGGCCGCCCACGCCCACCTGCCAGGGCCCTGCTCGAGCACATCGAGTCGCTGAGTCCCGGTGAGCTGGTCCAGCTCCAGCACGCGGCGGGGCTGGGGATCGAGGTCTCCGGTGTCTCCTTCACGGTGTACAGCGAAGGCCTGGGGATCGACCGACCGTGGCCGTTCGACATCGTGCCACGAGTGGTGGAGCGCTCCGAGTGGGACCGTATCGAGGCCGGCCTGCTGCAGCGCCTGACCGCATTGAACCACTTCCTGGCCGACGTCTACGGGCCACGGCGGATCCTCGAGGCGGGTGTCGTCCCGGCAGATCTGATCCTGGGGTCGGTGCACTACCGCGAGGAGTGCATCGGCCTGCGACCTCCCCACGACCTGTGGGCGCACATCTGTGGCAGCGATCTGGTGCGCGACGCGGACGGCACCGTGTACGTGCTCGAGGACAACCTCCGGACCCCCTCGGGGGTGTCCTACATGCTGGAGAATCGCCAGGTCACCAAACAGGTGTTCAGCGACCTGTTCCAACGGCACAGCATCCTGCCCGTCGACGCCTACCCGGACCGGCTGCACCGCATTCTCGCCTCGCTCAGTCCGCACCAGGACCCGGCGGTCGCGGTGCTCACCCCGGGCATCCACAACTCGGCGTACTTCGAGCACTCCTTCCTGGCGCGGGCCATGGGCGTGCCGCTGGTCGAGGGGCGCGACATGTTCGTCGACGACCAGGATCGGCTGATGCTGCACACGATCGACGGACCGGCCCGGGTCGATGTGCTGTACCGCCGGGTCGACGACCTCTTCCTCGACCCCGAGGTGTTCCGTCGTGACTCCGAGCTGGGAACACCGGGGCTGATGCGGGCATGGGCCGCGGGCAACGTCGCGCTGGCCGGGGCACCCGGCGCCGGCGTCGCCGACGACAAGGTCGTCTACACGTTCGTGCCGGAGATGATCCGGTTCTACCTGGGTGAGGACCCGATCCTGCCGAACGTGCCGACCTTCTGCTGCGAGCGACCCGACGAGCGGGCACATGTGCTGGCACGTCTGGAGGAGCTGGTGGTCAAACCGGCGAACGAATCCGGTGGCTACGGCATCGTGGTCGGCCCCGCCGCCACCGGCGACGAGCTCCACGAATGCGCCGAGCGGATCCGGGCGAACCCCAGGAACTACGTCGCTCAGCCGGTCCTGTCGTTGTCGACCGTACCGACCCTGTGCGATGGAGTGCTCGAGCCGCGCCACGTCGACCTGCGCCCCTTCACGCTCCTGGGTGCCGAGAGCTACGTGACCTGCGGTGGGCTGACCCGGGTCGCCCGCAAGAAGGGATCCTTGATCGTCAACTCGTCACAGGGCGGCGGATCCAAGGACACCTGGGTCGTCGACACCGCTGCGACCACCCGTGCCGATCGCCTACGAGTCACGACCGGAGCGCCACCATGATGCTGCTGTCCCGAACCGCCGAGGACCTCTACTGGCTCGGCCGCAACCTCGAGCGCGCCGAGGCGGTGTCGCGTCTGGTTCGCGAGCACACGAACCTGCTGGTCGACCTGCCGGTGGACGTGGACTCGAACTGGGGTGCACTGCTGGCGGTGACCGGGTCGGAGGAGGCCGCCGGCGGGGGTGCCCGACGGGTCGGTGAGGCCGAGGCCGTCGCCTTCCTGATGGCCGACATGGGCAATCCGGGTTCGGTGATCCGGTCGGTCACCGGGGCGACCGAGAACCTGCGTGTCGTCCGACCCGTGGTCCCCCGCAGCGCATGGGAGTGCCTGCACCGGCTGGCCCTCGATGCGTTCGAGGACACCGCGCGCTGCGTGCAACGCCGTCATCGGACCGTGGTGACCGAGCGGGTGATGGCCAGCTGTCAGCAGTTCAGCGGCATCGTGGGCGGCACGATGAACCGCGACCACGCGTTCCGGTTCTGGCGCCTCGGCCATCTGCTCGAACGTGCCGACATGACCGCCCGGGTGCTGGACGTCGGCGCCGGCGCGTTGATGGCAGCGTCAGCGCCCGAGGGCAACCCGCCCGCTGACCGCAGCCCGTACGAGGACGTGCGTTGGCTCGGTGTGCTGCGCTCCGTCGCAGCGCACAACATGTACCACCGGTCGACCGGGCACTCGGTGAGCGGCGCGGGGGTCGTGCGGTTCCTGCTCGAGGATCCGGAGTTCCCGCGGTCGGTGCGTCACTGCGCTGCTCGGATGCACCGACTCGCGGCGGAGCTCCCGTGGCGTCCCGAGCTCGAGCAGGCGATCGGCGAGCTCGACCGGGGAGCGGCCGCGCTCGTCGACCCGTCCGATCCTGCGGCGGTGCACCTCCAACTCGTCGAGCTCCAGCGCCTGTTGGGTGAGGTGCACGATGCGGTGGCCGAGTCGTACTTCACCAACTCGACCGATCAGATGCCCGCCATGGCGTCCGGTCGCTGATGGCCGCCCTGGTCGCGATCGACCATCGGACCACCTACTCCTTCGACCGCCGTGTCGTGGCGGCTCCCCATCTGCTGCGTCTCCGACCGTTGCCGGCGCCGAACTCGGTCGTGCGCCGCCACCGACAACACATCAGCCCCGACGAGCACGTCCTGCACTGGCAACAGGATCCCTTCGGCAACCAGGTCGCCCGTGTCTCCTTCCCCGAGCCGATCAGCGGCATCGTCATCGACGTCGAGGTGATGCTCGAGCTGACGCCACGCAATCCCTTCGCCTTCCTGCTCGACGGCTCCGCCGAGCGCTTCCCGTTCGACTACGGCCCGGAGCTGTCCAGCGACCTGCAGCCGTATCTCCGGGCCGAGGCCCCCGGGCCGGTCGTCGCCGCCTTCGTCCGTGGTCTCGATCTCTCCGGGCTGCCGACCACCGAGGCGCTGGTCGCGCTCGGTCGCGCCGTCGCATCGACCGTCGAGCACCACGTCCGCACCGACCCCGGAGTGCTCGCGCCGGAGGCGACCCTGCTGGGTCGTGCCGGCTCGTGTCGCGACAGCGCTTGGTTGCTGGTGCAGATCCTGCGCCTCCTCGGCCTGGCCGCCCGGTTCGTCTCCGGGTATCTGGTCGAGCTCGCCTCGACCGGCGACCTCACCGACCTGCACGCCTGGGTCGAGGTCTACCTTCCCGGTGCCGGTTGGGTGGGTATCGACGCCACGTCCGGGCTGCTCACCGGAGAGGGCCACATCCCGCTGGCCGCGGCGCGCAACCCCCGCGGGGCTGCACCGGTCGAGGGCACCACCGAGCAGTGCCGGGTCCAGCTCGGCCACACGATCAACTGCTCCCGCATGTCGGGCTGCGCAGCCGAACTGACTCGTCCCGCCCCGGGTGACGGGTGAACGGGATCAGACGCAGGCGACGCCCTGGCGCACGATGTCGGCCAAGCGGGTCGCGGCGATCCCCTTGACCTGGACGAGCTGCTCGACCGAGCCGAAGGGCCGGGCCGCCATGATCAGCTCGGCGCGTGCCGGACCGATGTGGATGATCTTCTCGAGCTCCTGCGCGCTCGCGGTGTTCAGATCCACGCGGCCGGCGCAGCGCGGTTCGTCCCTGATGTCTGCGACGTCGGGAACTGCGACGGCTGCGTCGCCGCTCGGGGGTGTGGTCGTGGCTGAGCCCTCCGGCGGCGTTGCTCCGTCCGGTGTCGCCTCTGTCGGCGCTTCTGCTGCCACCTCGACGGGACCTGTGCCGCTGTCTGCGCAGCCGCCGACTCCCACCAAGGTGTAGCTGTCGCCATCGATCACCACGTCGTGGTACTCCGACGGTCCCTGCAACAGGCCACGTTCGACCAGGTCGGACTCGTCGCCGTAGGCCCCGTCGGTCACCCGGGACGCCTCCTGCGCGGTGCGCAGCGTGTCGGCGTCGGCCGAACACGCGGTCTCCTGGGAGCGTTCGCCCAGCGCCCCGGTCGCCATCACGACCACGCCGCTGAGCACGCCCAGCACCGCGATCACCACCAACAACTCGAGCAGTGTGAATCCGGACTGGCCGGATCCCCTGACCTTCTTCATGCCGCCTGATCGACACATCAGAGCCGTCGGTTGACATTGTCCTGCCGGTTGCTCCCGGAGTCTGGGAGCTCCTTCCGGACACGCGGGTCAGCTGAGGGCCCCCGGTGATCCGGCCCGCCGGGCTGCGGTCCGACGTTGTTCAAGACGGGGGCGCACGATGTCGA
This sequence comes from uncultured Microthrixaceae bacterium, assembly GCA_963714875.1. Taxonomy (GTDB): domain Bacteria; phylum Actinomycetota; class Acidimicrobiia; order Acidimicrobiales; family Microtrichaceae; genus JBAOHV01. Next base: position 136,740 of record CAVQQI010000008.1, read on the forward strand.
ACCATGGATGGTGAGCAGTCCTTCGCAGTCACCGGCCCGTGCCCGACGTTGGTCGGCGGCCGCCTGTATGGCCGTGATCGCCCTGGCGGGCACAGCGTGTGTGCCCGCCGGTCCGCAGGCAGCGCCATCGACGACGAGCGCCCTCCCTGTCCCGATCGTTCCGCAGGGACCAGCCCTGGGGGCTGTCGAACGAACGTCCGGCGTCGCCGCGCCGGTGCTGCCCAACGTGTCGGACCCGTCGGTGCTGACCTGGCAGGGGCAGTACTACATCTATGCGTCGGACCACCTGTACCGCTCGCCGGTGACGATCGTCGACGACATCGACGAACGCCGGGAGTGGATGGGCTGGTTCCTGGCGACACGCGAGGCGATGCCGGAGCGGCCGACGTGGGCCGCACAGGAGCTGCAGGCATGGGCGCCGACCGTCGCCCGGTTCGGCGATCGGTGGATCATGTTCTTCGGTGCGGACCGGGTCGATCCGCCGCAGCCCCACAACGCACAGTGCATCGGTCGCGCGTACGCCGATGACCCAGCCGGTCCCTTCGTTCCCGATCCCCAACCGTGGGACTGCGGCATCGACGGGGTCGGTGGGGCGCTCGATCCCGAGGTGTTCACCGACGTCGACGGCAGCCGATGGTTGCTGCTGACCTACAGCGACACCGAGGCGCCCATCCGCTCGGTCCGCCTGGACGCGAACGGCGACCGTGTCGGATCGGTCAACACCATCCTCGAGCGTCGTTGGCCCTGGGAGTACTGGTTCATCGAGAATCCGTCGATGCTCGCCGACCCGCTCACCGGCACCTACATCCTGACCTACTCGGCCGGGCACTGGACCGAGCCCGGCTACAGCACCGGGGTGGCACGTTGCACCTCGCCGGCCGGGCCGTGCACGTCGGACAGCGCTGGTCCGTGGGTGTCGAGCGGACAGGGGCGCACCGGAACCGGTGGCTTCACCTTCTTCACGGACCTCTCCGGGCGCTCCAGGGCGATGTTGTCGTCGTGGCCGGAAGGCTCGGAGGGCACGGGCCACCGAGCCGCGTCGGTGCTCGACGTGGAACTCTCGCCCGTGCTCGTCTCCCGCTGAGTTCGGCAGCAAGGTGAGATGGATGGAGCGAATCTCCATCGCTCGGCGAGCCGTGTGAGGAACCGCGCGGGTGTCCCCGAACGGCACTTCGATGACAGTCCACCTTGCCTTCGGTTTCTGCAGCTTGCATACTGCAAGCATGCCGAACATCCTCGTTCGAGACCTGCCCGACGACGTCCACGGTGCTCTCCAGCAGCGCGCTGAGCAACAGGGCCAGTCACTGCAGCAGTACCTGACGAATCAACTCACGCGTCTGGTCGAGCGCCCCACCACCGAAGAGCTCTTCGCCCGCGTTGACCGCCGCAGCGGCGGCACCGTCGGCCTCGAGCGGGCAGTCGCAGACCTCGAGAGCGAGCGTCCCGCATCGTGATCGTCGTCGACGCGTCCGTACTGGCAAACGCCATGGCGGACGACGGGGACGACGGAGCCGCTGCTCGCGTTCGCCTCACCAACGCCGGCGCGCTCGCCGCACCGGACCTGATCGACGTGGAGACCGTCGCAGTCCTCCGCAAGCGCTGGATCTCGGGCGACCTCACCGACCAGCGGTTCAGCGACGCCATCGACGATCTCGAGGACCTCGACCTCACCCGCTATCCGACACTCCCGCTGATGCGCCGAGCATTCGAGTTGCGCGCCAACGTGACGGCATACGATGCCGTCTACATCGCACTGGCCGAACGGCTCAACTGCACGCTGCTCACCGCCGACCGCCGCCTGGCCAACGCCCCGACCATCTCCTGCCCGGTGGACCTCCTGCATCCCTGATCGCCGGCTCGATGACGTTCACGACCGCGGGCCGGCGGGTGGGCCTTCGCTCCGGTGACAATGGCACGTCGTCAAGGTAACTTGATGGGGTGGATCCGGTGGTTCTGGCGAGCGCTCGAAAGCACGGGGTCCCTGACGCCGACATGCTCCACGCCTACCGCCACCCGATCCGAGTCTTCGACCTTGATGGACTCACCATGCTGGTCGGCGTCGATGACAGCGGACGGATGCTCGAGGTCGGAGTCGCTGTCGGTGACGGAGTCGAGTTCATCGTCCATGCCATGCCCGCGTGCGCCGGAACCGGGTCGACCCCGGTCGAACAGCACCTCGAGCTGCGGCAGTCACCTCCGATGGACTCGTCGTGATGCGTCGATCGAGCGTCGCTCACGTCGGAGCAATGCCGACATGCTCGACGTCGCAACGACGACGCGTCCTGCGGCAGATCGTCGCGCACGAACCGCCACCAGACTCGCCGGGACCGTGACCGTTCGACGAGACGTGGCCGAGCGGCACGAGTGGGGCACACCTGCGTCGGCGCTGTCCGGCCGGAGTGCTCACGCCGCCGTTGCGCACGGTCGAGCTCAGCGAAACGTGGTCGGCACACGCGGATCCCGGTCACGAGTCGATCAACGCCATGTTCGGCGGATGGGCATCGGCAGTCTCGCTGCGCACAGTGCTCGCCGCAGCAGACGACGAGGCGTTACCTGCCGCGATCAACATCAATTACCTCGAACGGATCGTGCCGGGAGACGACGTCACCGTACGCGTGGAGAAGCTTGGCGGCGGTCGGTCGATCAGCCACTGGCGTGCCGACGTTCGCGCGAGGTGACGACGATCGGGTGCTCACCGCAGCGACGGTGGCGCTGGCGAACCGTCGGGAGACCGATGGCAACGTGGAGCCGACGATGCCCGAGGCGCTCGACCCCGACTCACTCGTTGCGTTCAGCGCTCCGGGCCCACACGAAGAACGAACGCTGATCCGCCAGATCAGCGGTCTGCCGCCCGGCACCAGTAGCGGAACCAGATCAGTGCACTGGCTCCGCGAGTCGTCTGGCCGATCGCTGGATCACGTGCTGCTGGCCTATCTCGCCGACCAGTACGCTCCTCGCTCCTTCTTCTGGGCCAAGTTGCCGCCCGGGACGACGTAGTTCGCAGTGACGTCAAGGAGGTCCGACTGCTCGTCAAGGCTGATACCGACGCCGTACTCCACGTTCTGCACATGAAGCACCAGGTCGATCACCTCAGCTCGGACTGGTCGTCGAACGTCCTGATCGTCACCACGACAGTCTGACCCACTGATCACTTTGAGCCACGACCCACTCCGGCCTTCACGAACCGCCCCACGATCGCCGGGGCGGTGACGTTCGCGATCGTGGGTCAGGGGTGGAGATTTGCTCCATCCGTCTCACCTTGCCGCCGTGCTCGTCGCCCGCTGAGGGAGCGGCCTGCGGTGGGGGCCGCCCGTGGCGGACCTACAGTCCCCGAGATGGTCCATCGCAGCGGCCGAGGGGTGCAGTGAGCGAATCAGCGGGTCGCCGCGGCGACGATGCGGACCACTGGGCGCAGGTCTGGTCGAGCCGGGACCCGGCGGACACCAGCTGGTACGAGGCCGATGCGTCCTCGTTCGAGTTGGTGCGGCCCTGGCTGGGCCCGGGTGCTTCGGTGATCGACGTGGGTGGGGGCGCATCGATCGCTGGTCGATGCGTTGTTGGCCGACGGAGTGCGCGACGTCACGGTGCTCGACATCTCCTCGGACGCGCTGGACCACGCACGCCGGCGACTGGGTGATGCTGCGACCGAGGTCGAGTGGGTGGTTGCCGATGTCACCGCCTGGGTGCCCGACCGAACCTGGTCGGTGTGGCACGACCGGGCGGTGTTGCACTTCCTGGTCGATGACGACCAGGTGGGCAGCTACCTCTCGGCGCTCGCCTCCGCTGTGGAGCCCGGGGGCGCGGCCGTCATCTCGACCTTCGCACCCCACGGGCCGACCGAGTGCAGCGGCCGGCCGGTCCGTCGGTGGTCCGGCGATGATCTGCTGGCCCGGCTGAGCCCGTGGTTCGAGCCGTTCGATACGGACGTGCGCGACCACCACACCCCGTGGGCCACATCGCAGGCGTTCACCGTGGTGAGAGCCGTCCGCCGGTCCTGAGCGCCGAGCCTGTCGGAGAGCGGCCACCCTCGGTTCGATCCGACAGCAGGAAGCGCCAGATGCACAGGGTGACGGCGAGGCCCCCGATGAGCACGGCGGGGTGCGGGCTCGACCACGCCTTCACGCCCCCGGACAGCACCGCTGCGCTCACCAGCATCGACGCGTTGCCCCACCGCCACTGCGTGGTGCCGCCCATCAACGCCCGCTGTTCGATCGGTGCGACGCGGCGGACGATCACGACCAACGCCACCAGGTTCGCCGCCAGGAACAGCGGCTTGGTCGCTCCACCACGCGGTCGTGCCCGGCTCGGCATCCGGAACCAGACCGAGCACGTGTGCCAGCCCGGCGACGAGCACCGCCGCGGTCATGTGCCAGAGGTAGACCGACATCGCCACGACGTTCGCGGCGATCGTCACCCGCCAGGCCCGGTGCGAACGCTCGAGCCAGCGGGTCACCGCAGGCGCCAGCGCTGCAGCGGTGAACGAGTAGGCCAGACCGAACAGGATCAGCGCGGTCGACGGCGGATGGGTCGGGCTGTGATCCAGCCCGCCGTGGTGCAGCATCACCGCCGGCCACGGCCCGACGGTCACCGCGAGCATCGCAAGTGCCCAGCACGTGGCCGCCAACGCGGTGAGCCGGCGCCCGGTGGGGAGCCGTCCGTCCTGCCACGCGAATCCGGCGACCTGGAAACCGAGCCAGCCGATCACCCAATTGATCTGCGGCAGCAGGGGGATGCCGGCGAAGCGCGCGGTCTCGCCCAGAGCGAACAGCGCGACCAGCCCACCGACGAGCAGCGCAGGTCGGGCACGGAACCACCTGAAGGTGAACGGCGCCAGCGCGGTGTCGATCGTGTAGTTGGCCAGGAACCACAACGGGATGGCCGCGCCGATCGCACCTGCGGCGACGACGCCGGCGCCGCCCAGCGCAGCACCCCCCGCGAGTGCGATGGCCCAGAGCGGCGGCCAGCGCCGCTGCCGGGGTGACCATGCGGTGCAGCCGCGTGGCGATCCAGTCGGCGGGGCGCACGCCTCGACGTTCGGCGGAGCGCAGCGAGGTTGCCGAGGCGAAGCCGCCGACGAAGAAGAACAGCGGCATGACCTGACCGATCCAGGTGATCCAGCCGTACTGCGGCGACCAGTCCAGCAGGTTGCCGCCGGTGACCTCACCGCCCTCGATCACCACGACCATTCCCAGCCAGTGCCCGACCGCCACCACCGCCATGGCCGCAGCCCGGTAGAGGTCGACCGCACGGTTGCGATCGGTGGGTGTGGCTGCGGCGAATGGTCGAGGTCGACGGGGAGGTCGATGCGTGGCCCGGGTCCGGGGTGGGGTGTCGTGGTCATCGAACCAGTGGGCCATGACCCGCCGACCGGCGACCATCGAGGGTTGCCCCCAGTTCAGGGTGGGGGAGCCCCATCCCTGCCGGACATGCAAGTACACCCGTTGAGTTGCGCATATGCCGAAGACGGTGCAGATCCGAGATATCGATGAAGAGGTGTACCGGGGCTCACCCAGCGGGCGGCCGAGGTGGGGCCGCGTGCGGGAGCTGCTGCGACGCGAAGCGACGCGACCGGCGCGAGCCGCACTTCGGCTCGATCTCCTCGAGCACGGCGTCGCGGTCGCACATCGGCCCCGACTCGTCGGGCGTGCACGGTCCTGCGGCAGGATTGATGAAGGTGCGGCCCAGGATCCGACGCATCGGTTCGCCCGTCCGCATCAGCTGCTGCCACCTCGATCGGCCGAAAGCGTGTCGAGCACGATCGCCGATCGGTCGGGGATCTCGTCGTGGTCGTAGTGGTAGTGGACCTGGTTGACGATGAAGGCGCCCGGTTCCAGGAAGGTGGCGTAGCCGTCGGGATACTTGGTCGGCTGGCGACCAGGGGTCCAGCCGCCCAGGCCCCGGGCCTTGACGTCGCCCAGCGCGCCGACCTGGCCGTAGCAGGTGAAGCCCGACCCCTCCTCGGCCGCGTCGAGGGCGTCGATCGCGGCGCGGCTGTCGGGGGAGACGACACTGATGATCGAGTGGTGCACGACCTCCTCTGCGTCGGGCTCGAAGTGCACGCCGGTCACCCAGGTGCCGTCACCCTCGGGATCGGGGATCTCCGAGATGACGCAGCGGTAGTCGTCGGGGCGTTCGCGACGAGCCGGTGTACGGCTCCGCAGGAGCGGTCACGATGTCCCGATCGATCGGATCCGCCGGCGGCGGCCCGCCGCCCAGCGGCGTGTCGGGCGGGACGTCAAGACCGCCGCCGGCGTCGGCCCACGCGGCGAGAGCCTCCACCTCGTCGGTCGCGATCGAGAAGTCATGCTGCATCGGCACGCTCATGTCGCCCGCCGGCCACGGCGGCATGTAGCCGGCGGTGGTGACCAGCTTGATGTCGTCCGCGATCTCGGCGACGTCTCCGGCGGTGTCCAGCTCGATCGTGTGCGTCCCGCTCCGGTCCCGTGTGGCAGGACGCGCACCGGGATTCGATGATGGGTTGGATCGTCTCGAGCGAACTCGCCCTCGGGGATCTCGGGGCGGTCGACCGCCAGTACGGCTCCGCCAGGCGACGGTGCGTCGGGATCGGTGCGCTCGGCCATCAGGTCGAAGTCGAGCATCACCTCGTCGCTCGGTCTTGACGAGGCCCGCGACGTTGATCGGACCGACTCGAAGTCCGACATGAGCACGGTGCCGCTCAGCGTCGCCTCCAGGACGTCGTCGGTGAGCGTTGCGTTGCCCCGGAACGTCGCCGGAGCGCTCTCATTCGCCGACCGTCAGCTCACCGCGGAGGACCAGCTCGGCCGTGGTGTCGCCGTCGATGCTGGAGGGAGCACCCTCGACCGACGTCGTGCGGAACTCGGCCATCGGGTGCTCGCTCGAGTTGAGGAAGTCCGTTCGGATGCGCTTGTCCCGTAGGGACGAGTCCGATCGGAACTGCTCGACGTTGACCACGATCGTGCCGACACGGCTGGCGGCCGGATCAGAGGTGTTCACCGCGATGTCGCCCGCCACGGCCGTGGTCCTGCCCTCCGCCGTCCTCGATGCCCCGGCCAGGATCTCCTCCACCGAGTAGGTCACCGAGGAGCGGTCATCGCTCACGATCCGATAGAGGCGTTCGGTGGACGGGTCGACGCCTTCCAGTGGCGGGGCGTAGGCGCTGACGGTCCTGGCGGCACCGTCCTCGAGCATCCAGTCCCAGTGGTCCCGGGTGGCGAAGGCTGCGCCGACCAACACCAGTGGCACGACGAACAGTGCGTATCTCAGCGTGCGCCTCATCGACGTCGACACCCCCGGTTCGGGGGCGAGGATAGCGGAATGCCCAGCAGCGGTTCCGGCGCGAGTCATCTCGAACTCGAGGTGGGCGTTCGACACTGCGAGGACCGGCGCCGCGACAGTCCGATCTCGCGCAGCCGTCGGCGATCGGGTGGTCGCCGAGCATGAACCGCACACCGCGGCGGTGATGCCCCACGCCCCGGTAGCGCTGATGCAGGTACCCCACGTGGGCGCGCGACTCGATCATCGAGTACACCGGGGGGCCAACGCCGGTCTCACGGGACCCGGCAGTCGGTACGGCGAGCTCGAGCACGGTCGAGCACGTGGTCACGCGAGGCGAGCCGTGCCCGGTCGGCGGTCAGCGAGTGATGCAGGTCGCGAGGCTGCTTGGGGAAGCCCGACATCCGATGCCGCAGTCGCGGGACAGGACCGCGTTACGCCGAGCACCAGGCGTACGAGGCGATCTCACCGCGGCGAGCCGTCGCAGCGGCGCAACCGAGGGAAAGCGGTCGCAGCACCGTGCGGATCGCTGCGCTGGGCGAGGGCCGGGTGGGCTTCACCACCGCGTCGTCGAGCTGGAAGGTCCGGCGGATCCGTGCGACCCCGGCGGTCACGCTGCAGCCCTGCGACTCCCGCGGCCGGGTCACAGCGGGCTCGGTGGCCACGCCGGGTCGTGCCGAGGTCGTGACCGGCGCCGAGTTCGAGCCCGTGCGGTCCGCGGTCGCGGCGAAGTACGGGCTGCAGTACCGCGCCATCTGGCTGTGGGGACGCCTCGCTCGTCTGGTGGGCAAGGGCAGCGGAACCGACTGCGCCATCGTCATCACGCTCGGGTCACAGGACCGATCGGCCGGCCCGGGCCAGCTGTCCCCAGCCGGGCACAGCTAGCGCGCTGCGATCGGTCCACACGAGCAGGCAACACCTACGCACGACATCAAGGAGCAACACATGAGTGATCACCTTCCCGAGGAGTCGGCGCTCGACATCAACGATTCGTCGGCCAAGTGCCCGGTGCTGCAGAGCCCGCACACCGCAACAGGTAGCTCCGCCAATCAGCACTGGTGGCCGAACCAGCTCAACCTGAACGTCCTGCACCAGGGCTCGCCTGCGTCGAACCCGATGGACGACGACTTCGACTACGCGGCCGAGTTCGCCACCCTCGACTACGCCGGGCTGAAGGCCGACCTCACTGCGCTCATGACCGACTCCAAGGAGTGGTGGCCGGCCGACTACGGGCACTACGGCCCGTTGTTCATCCGTATGGCGTGGCACTCGGCGGGCACCTACCGCACCCACGATGGTCGCGGCGGTGGCGGCTCCGGTCAGCAGCGGTTCGCACCGCTGAACAGCTGGCCCGACAACGGCAACCTCGACAAGGCTCGAGCCCTCCTCGAGCCGATCAAGAAGAAGTACGGCCGCAAGATCTCCTGGGCCGACCTGATGCTGCTCGCCGGCAACGTGGCGCTCGAGTCGATGGGCTTCACGACCTTCGGTTTCGCCGGCGGCCGCGCCGACGTCTGGGCTCCCGAAGAAGACGTCTACTGGGGCCCCGAGAACGTGTGGCTCGACGACCAGCGCTACAGCGGCGACCGCCAGCTCGAGGCGCCGCTCGGCGCCGTGCAGATGGGCCTGATCTACGTCAACCCCGAGGGCCCGAACGCGAACCCCGACCCGATCGGGTCCGGTCGTGACATCCGTGAGACGTTCCGTCGCATGGCCATGAACGACGAGGAGACCGTCGCGCTGGTGGTCGGCGGTCACGCCTTCGGCAAGATGCACGGCGCCGGCCCGGAATCCTGCACTGGGCCCCGAGCCCGAGGGCGCGCCGATGGAGCAGCAGCTCCTCGGCTGGAAGAACAGCTTCCAGAGCGGGGTCGGCATCGACACCACCACGAGCGGTTTCGAAGGCGCGTGGAACTCCACGCCCACGAAGTGGGACAACAACTACCTCGAGACGTTGATGGACAACGACTGGGTACTCACCGAGAGCCCGGCCGGCCACAAGCAGTGGACAGCACCGGCGCTCGCCGGCACGGTGCCGGACGCGCAGCGTCCCGACGTGTTCCACGCCCCGGTGATGAGCACGGCCGACATGGCGATGAAGATGGATCCGATCTACGGGCCCATCTCGCAGCGCTTCCGCGACAACCCGGAACAGCTCGATGATGCGTTCGCTCGCGCCTGGTACAAGCTCCTTCACCGCGACCTCGGTCCGAAGGCCAACTTCATCGGCCCCGAGGTTCCGGATGAAGAGCTGCTGTGGATGGACCCGATTCCGGCCGGCACTGCGCTCAGCGAGGCCGACGTCGCAACCGTCAAGGCCGCGATCATGGCGACCGGCGTCAGCATCACCGAGCTCGTCGAGACGGCCTGGGCCTCAGCGTCCACCTACCGCCAGAGCGACCGACGCGGCGGCGCCAACGGTGGCCGCATCCGTCTCGCTCCGCAGAACGGCTGGGAGGTCAACCGACCCGAACAGCTCAGCCGTGTGCTGTCGGCCCTCGAGGGCGTGCAGTCGAGCGTCGGTGTCGACGTGTCGATGGCTGACCTGATCGTGCTCGGCGGCGTCGCTGCGATCGAAGCCGCAGCGGCCGCTGGCGGTCACAGCGTGAGCGTCGACGTCAGCACCGGCCGCGGCGATGCCACTGCCGGGCAGACCGACGAGGAGTCGTTCGCGTGGCTCGAGCCGAAGCACGACGGCTTCCGCAACCACCTGGGCAAGGGCACCAGCCATGTCGCAGAGCACCTGCTCGTCGACCGGGCGCAACTGCTCGGCCTCAGCGCTCCGGAAATGGCCGTCCTCGTCGGTGGCCTCCGCGTGCTCGGTGTCAGCACCGACAACCTCGGTGTGCTCACCGACAACGTCGGCACGCTCAGCAACGACTTCTTCGTCAACCTGATGGACGAGGACACAGTGTGGTCTGCTGCATCGGGCACCGCCGACACGTTCGAAGGTCGTGACCGCGCGAGCGGCGACCTCAAGTGGACCGGTAGTCGCAACGATCTCGTGTTCGGCTCGAACTCGATCCTGCGGGCCATCGCCGATGTCTATGCAGCCGATGATGCCGGCGCCAAGTTCGCCGACGACTTCGCCGCCGCGTTCGCCAAGGTGATGGACGCCGATCGCTTCGACCTTCGCTGATCTGCAGCGCTCAACGTCCCGGGACGGAGCGTTCAGCCCTCCCGGGACGGGCGGCGGTGCAGGTGCGTGGTGTGCCCGATCCACAGGTGGGTCCCGTCGGGCTGTTCGTCGACGACCGCGGTGGTGTCGTCATCGACCCCCGCAGCGACCCGGTACCGTCCCGCCCGCCCGGCGGGCAGGAGCCACGCCGGGCCGTCCGAACCCGGGTTGCCGTCGAGTCGTAGCCGACCGTCGACCTCGTGGGTGACCGTGACCCGCACACCTGCGTCGTTGAGTCGGCCGACCAGCCCCGGGGGAGACGCGTCGCGCTGGCGGTACACCCCTTGGATGCGGTCACCGAGTGACGCCGCTGCGCGGGTCAGTGCCGCGTCGGTGCCATCCACGGTGGCGGTCGTCCGGGCCGTCACGCCGAGTGCGTGGCGCAGGGCCATCGCCGCGATCTCGTGGGGGACCGACAGCGAGTAGCCGTTGGTCAGCACCGCGACCCCGACGCCGTCGTCGGGAGCGATCATCATCTGGGTCGCGACGCCGGGCATGTTGCCGTCGTGTCCGACGATCCGGCGCCCGTGCCAGGTCCGCACACGGAACCCGAGCCCATAGCCGGCATCGAGGTCCGGATGGTTCGTGGCACGCAGCGTCGTCGCCGCGTCGAGCGTCGCCGTCCGCAGGAACTGCTCACCGTCGATGCGGCCGCCGTCCAGCACCATCTGGCCGAACCGGGCGAGCTCCACCACGTTGGTGCTGAGCCCTCCCATCGGTGTCGCCACCAGCCGGAGCGCCGCGGCGGAACCCGCCCCCACCGCCGGCGGCACGATCGAGCCGTACGGGGTCGCCACACCGGGCCCGCTGTTCCGGGGTGCGAACTGGGCGCTGGTCATGGCGAGGGGGCCCAGCACCTGGTCGTGGACCGCCGCTTCGAACGTCGTGCCCATCGCCGCCGCAGCGACGTAGCCGGCGACGTTGAACGCGGGGTTGGAGTAGACGACCTGTGCGCCGACCGGGCGCACGACGGTCAGTCCGGCGATGGCCTCGGCCAGGTTCCGGACCCGCCCCTGGTTGGCGACGTAGCTCACCACGGCGTTGCCCGGCGTCGCTCCCCGGACGCCGACCGGAAGGCCCGAGGTGTGTGACAGCACGCTGGCCAGCGTCGATCCGGCCGGGGCGCCCTCGCCATCGACGATCCGCAGGTGCTCCGGCAGGTAGTGGTTGAGCGGTGCCTCCAGATCGAGCACCCCGGCGTCGGCCAGCCGCAGCACCAGCATCGTGGTGAACAGCTTGGACACCGACGCGACCCGGAAGATGGTGCCAGGCGTGACCGGCTCGCTCCGCGTCAGATCCGCGTAGCCGAACGCATCGGTGGAGCGGATGCCGTCAGCGTCGAAGGTGCACACGGCGAGCCCCTGTGTGCGCCGCTCGCGGAGTCGTCCCTCGACGGCCGGGCGGAGGTGGCCCGGCAGCGGTGCTGCTCCGTCGCCGCCGGAACCTCCCGCGGATCGCTGCTGCGAGGTCACCGAATGGCCTTCGCGACCACGTCGAAACGGCGCGCCGACAGCACCGGATTGGTCGCCCGGACCTCGTCGATGCGCGCCGGGTCGATCGCTGCGGTGGCGATGCCGGCACGGTCGCCCGTCCCGGCGACCACCACACCCATCGGGTCCACGACCATCGAGTTCCCCGCACCGCTGGGTGCTGCCTGCCCCGCGGCGGCGACGTAGACCGTGTTCTCGATGGCTCGCGCCCGCAGCAGCGTCGTCCAGTGGTCCTCCTTGCGGGGCCCGGGGATCCACTGGGCCGCAACGACGACGACGTCGGCGCCCGCGTCGACGAGGACCCTGGTCGATTCCGGGAACCGGAGGTCGTAACAGGTCTGCGCGCCGATGCAGATGCCGTCGAGCTCCATCGTCGCTGGTGGTGACGGTTCGCCCGGTGCGATCCGTTCGGACTCGCTGAAGCCGAACGCGTCGTACAGGTGCAGCTTGCGGTAGGTGCCCGCGAGCTGTCCGTCGGGGCTGATCAGCAACAGCGTGTTGTGCACGCGTCGGTCGTCGGGGATCGCCTCGGTCATTCCGGCGACGATGGCGAGTCCGTTGGCCGAGGCGATCTCGCGGATCCTCGTCGCGAACGGCCCGTCGAGCGGTTCGGCATGCTCGACGACGCGCTGGTCGAACCGTGGTGGCGTGTACGCCGAGTACTCGGGAAGCACCAGCAGCGACGCCCCGCCGTCGCTGGCCCGAGTAGCGAACCGGCCGATGACGTCGAGGTTGGCCGAGGTGTCCTCGGTGGCGGAGAACTGTCCGACGGCGACGGTGAGCATCATCAGAGCCTGTCAGACCGAGGGGTCCGGGTGGGGCGGCCGCTCGGCGGGGCCGGTCGTGTCAGTCGGCAGCGACGAGGAGCTGCTTCGACATCTGCTGGACGCAGTGCTCGCAGATGCCGTGGCTCACCGGCGGCGGCGGGTCCTGTTCCAGCAGTCGGGTCCGCGCCAACAGTTCCTCGACGGGTCGCCACTGCCCCTCGTCGTTGCCCTGGTTGCACCACGAACAGATCTCGACCTCGGCAGCATCGAGGTCGCGATGCGTCGCCCGGTGCAGGACCGCCAGCTCCGGACGGGGCATCTCCATGACGAGCGCGGAGTGGAATGCGACGGCGCCGTCGGCGAGCGGCGTCACGGTCATGTCGAACCAGCGGCGCGCCGAGGGGCCGTCGCAGCGGAACGGCACCGTCACGGAGTTGCCCGACGATCGGGCCTGACGGACCGCCTCTTGCCACAGGTCCCGCAGCGAGTCGTCGCCGATGGAGCTCCACAGCGTCCGTCCGGTGCCGGCGCGGACCAGCTCGTCGGCCTCGTTCTCGTGTGCGAACTCGTCCCAGTCCGCCCCGACCGAGACGACGACGTCATCGGCGTCGATGCAGTACTCCACGATCGTCCCTGCGCCGCCGGTCGAGCCGACGACCTCGTCGGGAGCGTCGTCAGCGAGGGCGGTGCTGATCCGGTTCCAGAGGTCCGCCGGCGGCGAGCTCAGCTCGATCGGCTCCGAGGAGAGATCACGTAGGAGCTGCACGACCCGCTGTGTCGCGACGGCCTCGTCGCCCTCGTCCCCGGCGGAGCTGAGGAGCCCGGCGGTGGTGTCGTGGCTGTCGTGGACCGCAGACATGGCGATGATCTTGCCACGATCCGACCTCAGGTGAAACGCGCGACCGGTATCGGCATAGGGTCACGACGTGGGCGGTCGTGGCGCAGGGGCCGGACGAAGCGGTAGGGCGCTGGGGATGGATGCGGCCGGTCGACTCGGTTGGCTCGGGATCGTCGTCGACGGCTCGGGGTTCGTCGCGGCGAGGTGCGGCAGCGCCGCGGAGGTCATCGAGTGGGCCGGACCCCTCGACGCGATCGGTGTCGACATCCCCATCGGCCACGAGGACGGGAAGCTCCGTCGAGCCGACCTCGAGGCCCGGGCGTTCGTCGGACCCAGGAGCTCGAGCGTGTTCGCAGCCCCGCGTCCGGTGGTGCTCGATGCGCCGAGCTACCACGAGGCCAACCGGATCCTCACCGCGCTCGATGCGCCCAAGCTGTCCCGGCAGGCCTGGAACCTGGTGCCCCGGGTGATCGAGATCGCCGCGATCGCCGGGTCGGATGATCGCGTCGTGGAGGTCCACCCCGAGGTCTCGTTCACCATGATGGGCGGTCAACACCTGACTGCCTCGAAGAAGACCTGGAACGGACTCCAGGAACGTCGGCGGCTCCTCGCATCGGTGGGGATCGTGCTGCCCGATGCGTCCGAGGCCCTCGTCGGCATCGTGAGCGACGACGTGGTCGATGCAGCGGCTGCTGCGTGGTCCGCGCTCCGGGTGGCGCGACGGAACAGCTCGCTCGTTCCCCGACCCACCCGAGTCCAGCAGCGGGCGGCCCGTCGCCATCTGGTGCTGACGCGGACGACGAGGTGTCGGTGGTCGTCGTGGTGCAGGCCGGGCGACGACACGCCATGATCGTGCGGTGGCCCTCACCTTCCGGCAACTGCTCGACGGCGACGAACTGATCGTCGCCCCCGGCGCCTACGACGCGATCACCGCCCGCGCGGTCGAGCGTGCGGGCTTCCCGATGGTGCACATGACCGGGGCGGGCGTCGCTGCATCGCGTGGCTACCCGGACTACGGACTGCTCACCATGACCGAGATGGTCGACAGCGCGGCGATCCTGGCGCGCTCGGTGTCGATCCCGGTCCTCGCGGACGCCGACACGGGCTACGGCAACGAGCTGAACGTGACCCGGACGGTGCGGGAGTACGAGTCGCGGGGAGTCGCCGGCATCCACCTCGAGGACCAGGTGTCGCCCAAGCGGTGCGGGCACCTGGCGGGCAAGCAGGTCGTCGAGCCCGATCGGTTCACCTCGATGATCGCAGCGGCCGTCTCGGCGCGGTCGTCGAAGGACTTCATCATCGTGGCCAGGAGCGACGCCGCCTCGTTGCACGGGCTCGATGATGCGGTGGGGCGAGTGAACGCAGCGCTCGACGTCGGAGCGGACGTCGGGTTCGTCGAGTCGCCGGGCGACGCGGCGGCTGTGGCGGCCGTCCCCTCCCAGGTGCACGGCCCGTGCCTGGTGAACGTGGCGCCCGGTGGTGCCGCGCCCATCGATGACCTGGCCCGGATCGCAGCGTGCGGCTACCGGGTGGCGTTGTGCCCCGGGTTGCTGCTGGGTTCGGGTGCTCGGCTGTTCGAGCGGCTCCTCGACGAGCTCGCGGCGACCGGCGTGCACCCCCGTGGCGACGAGATCTCGCTCACCGAGCTGTACGCCCGCATGGGCGCCCCCCACTGGGACGCCATCCGTGCCCGCGTCGCGGGTGACGCTCCGCACGAAGCGTGACGCACCCCGCCTGCTGACCGCCGTGGCCGCAGCGCGGGTCGAGAGCGCTGAGCGGGCTGCCACCTCGGCGCCGGGTAGCTTCCGGCGATGAACACAACTCTTCGACGTGTCCTCATCGGCGCGGGCGTCCTGCTCTCGATCGGTGTCATCGCCGTGATCGCGATGACCGTCTGGCTGGGCAGCGATGACGCACCCGATGCGTTCGAGGTCTCCGATGCGCCGGCGTCGACCTCGCCGGCGGACCCGACCGACGGTCAGGAGTCCGACGGGGTGGATGTCGACGGCACCTGGCAGGTCGAACTGCTCGACGGCAGCGATGCCGGGGTTGGCTACCGCATCCTGGAAGACGTGCCCATCGGTGGGCCCGAAGAGGTGGTCGCCCGGACCCAGACGGTCACCGGAACCCTGGAGATCGCCGACGGCGAGCTCACCTCGGCCGAGGTGACGGTGGACATGGGTTCGCTGCGGTCCTCCAACCAGCTGCGTGACGACATCGTCGCCGCGGACTACCTGGAGGTGCCGTCGTTCCCGACCGCCACGCTGGTCATCACCGACCCGGCCGGCATCCCGCTACCGGAAGCAGTCGGTGAGCAGGTCTCGTTCGACGTCGAGGCCGACCTGACGATCCACGGCGTGACCCGATCGGTCACCGTTCCTGGCGACGGGTTGCTGGTCGACGACGCGATCGAGATCGTCGGGACGGTCGACATCCTGCTCACCGACTTCGACGTCACGCCGCCCGACCTGTTGGGCAGGACCGTGCGCGACGAGGCGGTGGTGGAGTTCAAGCTCCGATTCGTTCCCGCCTGACGCCCGAGGCGCGGGCCGAGGTCTCGAGTCCCGGGGTCTCGGGCATCGGGTTCGAGGCCAGCGCTCGTTGTGGCTACTTGATCAACGGGTCCCGGGGCAGGCCCAGGATCCGCTCGCCGATCTGGTTGCGCTTGATCTCCGAGGTGCCACCCGCGATCGACATGCCCCGGTGCATCAGCACCAAGGTGTTGGTGATCACGCTGTCGCCCTCGAAGAACACGGAGTCGGGTCCGGACAGCTCGGTCAGGATCGCTGCGGCCTCGTGGCCCAGCTCGGAGAGCACCAGCTTGGTCATGGCGCCCTCGGGGCCGGGCTCGGTCCCGGCAACCGCACGGTTGGCGGCCCGCAGGTTCAACAGCCCCATGGCCTGGTGCATCGCGATGTAGCGGCCGATGCGAGCGGCGCCGCCGTCGATCCCGTCGGGGCGGGCATCGAACGCCGGCACCATCATGGCGCCGGGGTACGACATGCCCTCGCCGCCACCGCCGATGCTGACGCTCTCGTTGCCCAACGTCGCCCGGGCGACGGTCCAGCCGCCGTCGACGGGGCCGACCACGTCGTCGTCAGGGACGAACACGTCGCTGAAGAAGACCTCGTTGAAGTCCGACTCGCCGCTGGTCTGGCGCAACGGGCGCACCTCGACGCCCTCGGCGTGCATGTCGATCACCATCGTGGTGATGCCCTGGTGCTTCGGGGCGTCCGGGTTGGTGCGGACCGTGGCGAAGCCCATCCCGGCGACGTGCGCTCCCGAGGTCCACACCTTCTGTCCGTTGACCAGCCAGCCGCCCTCGACGCGGGTCGCCTTGGTGGTGACACCGGCGGCATCGGAGCCGGCGTCGGGCTCGCTGAACAGCTGGCACCAGATGACCTCCTGGCGCAGCGCCGGCAGCACCCAGCGGGCCGCCTGCTCCTCGGTGGCGTACTGGATGAGCGTCAGGATGTTCCAGGCGGTGATGCCATAGCCGGGCTTGCGGATCCCTGCCCGTTCGAACTCCTGCTCGATCACCAACTGCTCGATCGGGCCGGCTTCGCGCCCGTAGGGCTTGGGCCAGTGCGGCATCACGTAGCCGGTGTCGATCAGGTGGTCGCGCTGGGTCTCCCGCGGCAGGTCCTTGATGCTCTCCGCGAAGGAGCGCACCTCGTCGCGGATCGGCCCTGCCTCGGGGGGCAGCTCGATCTGCTTGCCGCGGCTGACCCCGCGACGCGACAGGTCGACCAGGTCCTCGGCCGCCGAATCGGCGTCGAGGTAGTTGAGCAGCGTGGTCGCCCGACGCATGTACAGGTGGGCGTCGTGCTCCCAGGTGATCGCGATGCCGCCGTGGACCTGGGTGCTGAGGTTGGCGCACAGGTCGGCCGCCGGCGCGGCCAGCGTCGCGGCGACCGCCGCGGTGAAGCTCAACTGGTCGCCGCCGGTGGAGGCTGCCTTTGCGGCGTCCCACACGGCCGAGGTGGCCAGCTGGGTGGCGGCGGCCATGTTGGCGCAGTGGTGCTTGACCGCCTGGAACATGCCGATGACACGGCCGAACTGCACGCGCTCCTTCGCGTACTCCGCCGCCGAGTCGGTGCAGGCCGCGGCCATGCCGACCGCTTCCGCCGACAGGATCAGCCGGGACAGGTCGGTGAGGGTGCGGCGTCCACCCGGGATGGTCGTCGCGGGAGCGCCGTCGAGGGTCACCCGGGCCGAACGCCGCGTCTGGTCCAGGTTGGTGGGGACCTCGACGGTGACCCCGTCGCCCACCTCGACCACCGCCAGGTCGTCGCCGACCCCGATCACCAGGAGTTGCGCCATGCCGCCGCCCAGCACCACGCCGGCAGGGCCCGATGCCACGCCGTCGGTGACGGTGATCGACGCGTCGAGCGCCACAGCGCCCGCCACGGAACCGTCGGCGAGCCCCGGCAGGAGTCGAGCCCGAAGGGCGTCGTCCGCGGTGGCGTCGATGACGGCGCTGGCGATCACCGTGGGAACCAATGGACCAGGGGTGACGGTGCGGCCGGTCTCCTCGACGACCACCACCAGCTCCTCCATGCCGTAGCCGGATCCGCCGAACTCCTCGGGCAGGTGCAGACCCAGCCAGCCCAGCGAGACCAGCTCGTCCCACAGCGCGGGGCGGGGCTCGTCGGGTGCGTCGAGCAGTTCGCGTGCAGCGGCGAGGGCGTCGCGCTTGGTCAGGAAGCTCGAGGCCGTCTCGGCGAGAGCGCGGTGGTCATCGGTGATGGCGATCGACATGGAGGATCCTTGAGGTGGATGAGGTTTCGGTGGACGACTGGTTGATGAAGTCTGACACCACGACGTCGTCAGCGTGCAGCCCGGTACGGCCGATCGTCAGGTCGCGGTGCGCAGGAACGATGCGCCGTTCCTGTCGCCCGGTCGGAGCGCGGGAGCTCCGACCTAGGCTCATCGACCATGCGCGGACTCGAGCTGCCCGAGCGGACCGAGGACTTCACCGCCGACCCGGTCGAGCTGTTCTTCGACCTGGCCTATGTGTTCGCGTTCTCGCAGCTCGTGGGTCTGCTCATCTACGGGCCCGACTGGGCCGGCATCGGACGGGTCACGCTGTTGTTCCTGCTGCTCTGGCTGCCGTGGCAGCAGTTCACCTGGTCGGCGAACGCCGTTTCGGGCAACGGGCGCTCGATCAGGCTGCTGTTCCTCGTCGCAACGGTCGCAAGTGTTCCGATGGCTGCGTCGATCTCCACCGCGTTCGGCGCGGGTGGGCCGGCATTCGTCGCCTCGCTCGGGGCGATCATGGTGATCGGGCTGGCGACCCAGTTGCTCAGCCTCGACCTGTCCAGCCCCGAGGGGCGAGCAGCGATCCGCTGGGCGGCCCCGAACCTGGTGGGTCTGGCAGTGCTGGTCATCGGGGCGTTCGCGCAGGGCAACGCCCGCACACTGTGGTGGAGCCTGACCGTGGTGGTGGCGATCGGTGCCATGGTCGCCGCCGGCAGCGGTGAGTGGATCGTCCGCGGCGGCCACTTCGCCGAGCGTCACGCGCTCATCGTCATCGTGGCGCTCGGCGAGGTGATCGTCGCCCTCGGTCTGCCGGTGGTCAGCTCGCTCGAGGATGCCGGAGGACTACCGGGTACGACCGTCGCGGTGCTGGTGGCCGCCGGAGTGTTCGCAGGCCTGCTGTGGTGGTCCTACTTCGACCGGCCGTCACCGGCGTTGGAGCACCGGATCGAGACGCTCGCCGGGTCGAACGACCGTGGCCGCTACGTCCGCGACGTCTACACGTGGGCGCACGCCCCGCTCGTGGCGGGCATCATCCTCTCGGCCGCCGCGCTCGAGGAGATCGCGCTCCACCCCGGCGACCCGGTGCCGTTCGAGTTCCGCCTGATGCTCCTGGGAGGCATGGGGTTGACGGTGCTCGGTGTGAGCGTTGCGGTCTGGCGGGCGTTCCGGGCGGTGCCGAAGGAACGCATCGCGGCGATGGTGGTACTGGCAGCGGTACTGCTGACCGCCGGCTCGTGGAGCGGCCTGACGGTGATCGTCGTGGTCGATCTCGTCATGTTCGCCACGCTGGCGGTGGAGCACCGCCGCATCGAGCACTGACCCGGGATGCCAGCTGGTGGCGCAGCACCGGCGACCCCCTGGTCGACCGCGGGGCCGCCGGCGGTGAACGCTGTTAACCTGCGGGTCACGAACCTCGATGCCGTACCAGTGGTGGTCCGTCATCATCGTCTGCCACCAGGGAGCAGCTCATGGACGCGCGAACCATCCTCAGGGGACACGTGGACAGCCAGGAGCACCAGCCCGACCTGCAGGGCAACCTCTTCCCCGTGGCCGACGAGCTCGACATCGACGGTCTGGACGTCACCGGCGATCTGCCCGCGGGCCTGCTCGGGTCGTTCGTGCGCAATGGGCCGAATCCGATGTTCCAGCCGGTCGCCCGCTACCACATGTTCGACGGCGACGGCATGCTCCACGGCCTCACCTTCGACGACGGTCGGGTGTCCTACCGCAACCGGTGGATCCGCTCGAGCGGACTCGTGGCCGAGGTCGAGCTCGGGCGGGCGGTGTATCCGGGCCTGGGCGACGTCATGAACTTCCCGGACGTGTCACTCGTGGGCGACGCAGGTCCGGTGAAGAACCCGGCGAACACCCACATCATCCGTCACGCCGACCGCTACCTGGCCCTGTGGGAGGGCGGACTGCCGACCGAGGTGACCCCGGACCTCGACACGGTGGGGGAGTACGACTTCGGTGGCAAGTTGCGCGGTGCGATGACGGCCCACCCCCGGCTCGACCCGCGCACCGGCGAGATGTTCTTCTTCGCGTACTCGGTGTTCGAACCGGTCATCCGCTACTACGTGGTGGATGCGGCGGGCGAGTTGGTGCACTCGGCGAAGCTCGAGCTGCCCTCGCCGGTGATGATGCACGACTTCGTCATCACCGAGGAGCACGCGGTGTTCCTGGACTCGCCGATCGTGTTCGACGTGGCCAACCTGGGCAAGGGTCCGATGGTGCAGTGGCGCCCCGAGAACGGCACCCGCATCGGCGTGATGCCCCGCCGGGGAAGCGCCGAGGACGTGCGCTGGTTCGAGATCGACCCCGGTCACGTCCAGCACTTCTGGAACGGGTGGGTCGACGGCGACCGCATCGAGTTCTCGGGCACCCGGTTCGAGCACCCCAACTTCGGCATCGACGGCACCGCGGCCGAGGGCGAGTCGACGGTGGACCACACACCGCCGTACCCGTCACGTTTCTGGGTGGACCTGGCCGCAGGCACCGCGGGCTGGGAGCAGACCGACGACCTGGGCGGCGACTTCGCCCGGTTCAACGACGAGTTCGACGGGGTTCGATCCCGCTTCCACTACATGTCCTCCGCGGTCGACCCCGATCGGCGCCTGGGCGACTTCGACAGCATCGTGCGCTACGACGACGCCACCGGGGATCGTCAGGTCTGGAACTCCGGAACCTCCGGTCACGTCGGTGAGAGCGTGTTCGCCGCCGACCCGGCGGGCGCCGGCGAGGACGCCGGTTGGTTGCTCAACGCCGTGTACGACGATGCGACCGACCGCACCGACCTGTGTGTGCTCGACGCCCGCGACGTCGCCGCCGGCCCGATCGCCCGGGTGCACCTGCCGGTGCGCATGCCGTTCGGGTTCCACGCGAACTGGTTCCCCGCCAACTGACCCCGGTGCGGCGCCGCACCGGCAGGTCGGCGGTCGAGCCCGAACTGTGTCGCAGAACGCACTGGAACCGGCGCGTTCTGCGACACAGTTCGGAGGTGCTGGGCCGAGGTGGTGTCGGTCGCGGCGGTCGCGGCGGTGTCGGTGGTGTCGGTCGCGGTGGTGCCGATGCGCAGGGTTGCAGCGGTTCAGCGGTCGAGGCGCAACAGCCGGCGTGCGTTCGCATCCAGCGTTGCTGCGAACGCCGGATCGCCGTGCGCCGGGTCGGCCGACTCGTCCCACCCGGCGAAGTTCGTCCCGCCGACCAACCGGTCGGTGCCCCACGTGTCGATCAGCATCTGCGCCGCACGAGGACCGCCGACATGCGCGTCCCACCACAGCCGACCGAGCAGTGCGTCGACGGCGCCCTCGGCACGCAACGCCGGAGTCGACCACGGACGGGTGGTCGCCGCGTGGCGCAGTCGCTCCAGCAACCAGACCGTCGAACCGCCGCCGTGCGAGATGCACACGTCCAGCCCGGGGTGGCGCTCGAGCACCCCGCCCAGCACCAGCGTCGTGACGGCCAGCGCCTCCTCGTGTGCAAAGCCCAACCACAGGTCTGCATCGAAGCGGGCAAGACGCTCATCGCGTCGCGGGGCGTCGATGCCGCCCGGTGCGGGGTGCACGAACAACGGCACGTCCAGTTCGGCACACGCTGCGTAGACGGCGTCGAAGGCCGGGTCATCGAGTGGTCGACCGAGGTCGGTGCCGATGTACGCGCCGACGAGCCCGAGCCCACGCACCGCTCGCTGCAGCTCGTCGACCGCTGCGGTCGGATCCTGCATCGGTAGCTGCGCCAGACCTGCCAGGCGGCCCGGATGCGGGGCGACGAGCTGGGCGAGCGCGTCGTTGTGGGTCATGGCGAACCCGACCGCGGTGGCTGCATCGACGTGGTGCAGGAACGTCAGCGGGTTGGGGGAGAGCACCTGCAGCGTGATGCCCCGCTCGTCCATCCGCGCCAGGCGCACGTCGAGGTCCATGAAGGCGCTGCCGCGGTAGCGGACACCGATCAGTTCGTAGTCGCCGATGCGGTAGCAGGGGAGCGCTCCCGCCGCAGCGTCGCCCTCGTCCAGCTCGGGTCCCCACTCCCCGGCAGCGCCGAGCGTGGCGTCCAGCACCACATGCGCGTGGAGGTCGATCACGAGGGGAACACCACCGGATACCGGCCCCAGTAGCCACGCTCGCTCGCGGGATCGAGCGTCGGTGGTTCGGCGGGATCAGGTCGGCCGCCGGCGGCCAGCACGGCGCTGATCGCGACCGGCACCAGGCCGACCAGGTGGTCCGGGTCGAGCGGGTCGCCACGATCGGGGTCCGTCCCGGCCGCAAGGTCCTGGCCGATGCAGGCGTGCATGCCGAGTCCGAAGCTCAGCCCCCACTTGGCCACCCCGTCGGGCAGCTCGCGGTGCGGATCGAAACGGCCGGCGTCGTCGCCGAACGCCGCGGGGTCGCGATTGGCCGACATCAGGTCGATCGTGAGCCGGGCGCCCTTCGGAACGACCACGTCGCCCGGCAGTTCCACGTCCTCCAGCGCCCAGCGCATGGCAACCGGGCTCGAGGGTTGCAGGCGCACCGTCTCGTGCACGCAGCGCTGCAGGAACACCGGATCGGAGCACGCACGCTCGAAGTCGTCGGATCCGTCGTCGAGCATCTCGAAGACGTGGTGCAGCGTCCGCACGAACGCCGTCGCGCTGGTGTGCGCACCGGCGAGCAGGAAGAAGCAGATCTCGCGCAGCACCACGTCGGGGGGCAGCGGAAGTTCGTCGTCGTGGCGCATGAGCGTCATCAGCACGTCGTGGGGCAGCGCGTCATCGTCGAGCTCACCCCGCTCGACCGCATCGAGCAGCGAGCGCCGGCGCCCGATCGACGGCGCCAGGAACTCGACGTCGAAATCGGCCAGGGCGGCAGCGACCTCGGCACGCTTGGCCGACCGGTCCCCGGTGTTGTGCGCCAGCGTGGCGCCCTGGATGAACAGCATCAGGTAGTCGTAGAGCCGCAGTGTCTCGGCCCTGGTGCCGGCGGGGCGGTCGACACCGGAGGTGAACGCGGCCAGGTTCATCATCATCTCGTGGCTGAGCGTGACCAGCTCCGCGTGACCCGCAGCCACGTGCGGGGCCAGGGTGGCCTCCACGATCGGTGGGAACAGCTCCCGCTCGTAGCGGCGGTGGGTGCTCCTGGTGAACAGCCGGTTCTCGAGCCGCCGCCGGGCCCGGTGATCCGCGCCGTGCAGGTTGACCAGCACGTCGGCCATCACGACATCGCCCTCGTCGTAGAGGGCCTGGCGCAGGTCCCGGTTGCGCAGCGCGGCGCGCGCCTGCTGGTGGGTCGACACGGTGATGTCGATGACGTCGATCATGGTGTCTCCTCGTTGGCCACCGGCATCGGGATCCCGGTGAGCCACGCTGTCGCTCGTCGCAGGATCCGTGCATGGTCGGGCTGGGTCATGGCTGCGGCGTCGTGTCCGAGCAGGTCGGTCACGACGCGTCCCCGTCCGACCTCGCGTGCCCACAGCACCGGGTGCTCGACGTCGCCGTGCCGACTGGTCAGCAGCGGTGTCACGTCCGGGTCGACATCGAGGTGGCTGTAGATCTCGTCGACCGTGGTGAAGTCGCCGGTGCCGGTGGTGATCCCGTGTGCCCGGCCCGCGTCGGTGATCGACACGACAGCAGCTCCGACGGGTGGGTGCGACGAGCGCTCCCAGTTCCACGACGCTCCCAGACAGGCGTGCCACGCGGGCTCGGCGTCGAAGCAGATGACCGCGGTGTGGCACGCCAGCAGGCCGCCCCCGTCGCGGACGTACCGCTCGAAGACCTGGGCCTCGCCAGGGCCGAGGGTGAACGCCCACTCGTCGCGCAACGGCTGGTGCCGGTCCGCGGGCATCGACCAGCGCAACGCGTTGACCGTGACCAGGTCCCAGCTCGGACCACGGGTCGCCAGCTCGGCGATGGCGGCGTGCGGGTCCTCGAACACCGTCGAGGCGATGCCGTCGGCGGCGATGAGCTCGACGAGCGACGCGGTGCTGGCGCCGAAGTCGTGCAGCGGGCCACCCGACAGCACCAGGTTGGTGGTCGCAGCTCGCTCACCCACCCTTCGTCACGCCCCGTCGGCGCCCGTGTCGCCGGTGTCGGTGTTGCCGGCGGTGCCCACGGAGTCGACCGAGCGGGGTCGCGGCAGGGTGCTGATGACGCTGCGGGTCACCCCGCCGTCGACGAGCAACTCGGTGCCGGTGACGTACGCGGCGTCGTCGGAGAGCAGGAACATGACCGTGGACGCCACCTCGTCGGCCCGACCCAGCCGGCCCAACGGCACACGGCCGGCGCGTCGCTCCCGGATGTCGGGATCGGCGTAGATCGGTTCCGACATGCCGGCGTCGATCAGTCCGGGGGCCACCGCGTTGCAGCGGATGCCCGCCGGGCCCCACTCCAGCGCCATCTGCTGGGTGAGCAGCGCCACCGCAGCCTTGGACGCCCCGTAGGCGCCGGCGTTGGGGCCCGGCGCGACGCCGTTCATCGAGGTCACGGTGACGATCGACCCGCCGGTGCCTGCGGCGACCATCCGCGTCGCCGCGGCCCGGGCGGTCACGAACGTGCCGGTCAGGTTCACCTCGACCACCGCACGCCACTCGTCGAGCGACAGGGTCGCCAGCGGACCGAAGCGCACGATGCCGGCATTCGCGACCACGCCGTCGGGCGCTGGGCGGCCGGTCGCCGCAGCGAAGTCGTCGAGCGCGGCGTCGACCTGGGTCTCGGCGGTCGTGTCGGCCACGAGCGCCACCGCCGGGGCGCCGAGCGCGCTCGCCACCCGCTGCGCCGCGTCGCCGTCGCGGTCCAGCACGCCGACCGTCCACCCCCGTTGCGCGGCGCAGCGGGCGATCGCCTCGCCCAGCCCGCTGCCCGCACCGCTGACCACGACCGACCCGCTCATCGGGCGGCGGCCTCCCGGGTCAGCAGCTCGGTGGCCCATTGTCCGACCCGTTCACCCGCCAGGTCGCGCCGCTGCGGCCACGGCCCCGACAGGTCCACCGGGCGCCCGCGCGAGATGACGTGGCGCAGCCGGCTCCGGTCGCCGAGCACCCCGACGTCGGTCGACGGGTCGCCGTCGATGACCAGCAGATCTGCAGCGGCGCCCTCGGCGATCACTCCGACGGTGCCGTCGTCCTTGCGGAGCGCGAACGCACCGTTGAAGGTCGCGCAGCGGATCGCCTCGAGCGGGGTGAGCCCCATCGTCTCGACCAACAGTTCGACCTCGCGGGCGTGCCAGTGGCCGTACGGCGTGACGGCGAAGCCACTCTCGGATCCGCAGAGCAGCCGCACGCCTGCGTCGTGAGCGGCGCGGAGCTTGGTCGCGGTCGCCTCGATCTCGCCGCGGAACAGGTCCACCTGGGACGTACCCGCGCCGACCTTGTGGCCGTGGTCGACCAGGTTGGCCAGGAAGGTGAACGTCGGCGCCACGGCGCAGCCCGACGCGACGACGGCTTCGAGCGCGGCGTCGTCCAGGAAGCTGGCGTGCAGGATCAGGTCGACCCCGGCCTCTGCAGCGAGACGGGTCGAGGTGGCGTTGCGACAGTGGGCGATGCTGGGAGTACCCAGATCATGGGCGGTGTCGGTCACCGCCCGCAGCTCGTCCAGGGTCCACACCGTCAGCTCGCCGCTGCGGTTGGGCAGCAGGCCGGTGACGTGGATCTTCACCCAGTCGGCGCCGTGCTTGATCTGGTCCCGCGTCGTGCGCACCATCTCGTCGCGGCCCCGCACGACGTGCGCGTACGCCGCGGTTCCCGACTCGGGGATGAGCCGACCGGCGGTGCCGCCCGCAGCGGTGAGCAGCGCGTTCATCCCGGCGGTCATCCGTGGACCCTCGACGACGCCCGCCTCGATGCAGTCGCGCAGCGCAGGGCCCAGGTTCCACAGGCAGTCGGCATCCAAGAACCCGGTGACGCCCGCCAGCAGCAGCTTGCGCACGTTGAACGCAGCGACCATCGCCGCGGTCGACTGGTCGCGGTGGAAGAACAACTCGTCGTTGCTCGCGGGCTCGCCGAAGGTGATGTGGCAGTGCGCGTCGATCAGCCCTGGCATGACCGTGTGGCCGGTCACGTCGAGTCGCTCGACGGCGACCCCATCGACGCTCGCGGCGTCCGCGGCAGCGATGGCCGCGGCGCCGACGGCCTCGATCGAGTCGCCGCGCACGAACACGGCGGTGTCGGGCGTCGGTGGCTGCCCCGTGCCGTCGAGCACCGTGGCGCCGGTGAACAGCAGTGCGTCGGAGGTGCTCACCACAGCTCGTCGCACTCCCGGGCCACCTCGTGGACCGACCCGTGCAGCTCCTCGGGGACCGAGGCGAGCGACTCGCTGGTGACCTCGTCGGAGAAGCGCAGCCGTTCCGCGTCGGCCAGGCCGCTGAACGCCGGCATCCATGCCGAGTGCAGCACGAGGGGGATCGTCTCGCGGTTGGTACCGGCCAGCGTGGCGACCGGCCCGGCCGAGACGTTCGCCGCGTCGAAGACATCGACGCGGAAACCGTTGTCGTTGCACACCGGCTGCACGACGTAGCCGTCGTGCCCGCCCGGTTCGCCGCCGGCGTAGCTGCCGGGTGCTGCGCCCCGCGGCGCGAACGCCGGCGAGGTGATGTGGTCACCCAGGTCCGGGTACTCCCATCGGCCACGCAGCTCCATGCTCGGCCGGTCGAACGAGCACAACGAGCCGGGGGTGTCCTCACGCAGCAGGTCGGTGTCGATGCGGTCCGCGTACAGCTTCGCGGCGCGCTGGGAGATGTTGCCCGGACGGCAGCCCTGATAGGTGACGTGGTGCAGGGTGGGCGCCGACATGCCCTCGGTGCTCCAGTCCATCGCGGACAGCTGCAGGTTGAACGCCCAGTCGCTGCGGAACGTGCCGACGTGACGCACCGTCGCCCGCTCCGGGTCGATCAGCACCTCGGTGATCGTCTCGGGTGCCATGGCCATGTTGTACAGCCCGGCCAGCGCGGGATCGACCGGGTTGCCGTTCACGTCCAGGTCATCGGGGCGCAGGTACAACCCCAGGTCCATCAGGTCCATGCCCTCCCAGACGATCGAGATGCCGTCGCTGTCGTCCCAACGGGCGTAGTAGTGCCCGCTCGGCGGTGCGATGGTCACGCAGATCGGGCGGATGGGCGTGCCGGACGCGACGCCGTCGAGCTGGTCCTTGCGGATCAGCCACATCGGTGACTCCTGGTCGATCGTCTCGCTCCGCTCACCACCGAGCATCTCGCCGGCGTCGGGCTTGAAGTTGCCGGAGTCGCACAGGATGACCCAGTCGCGGGTCTGGCTCACCGTGTGGATCGACCCGGGGAACGTGATGCCGTCGAGCGGCCAGTGCCGCACCTGGGTGCCGTCGGCGCGGTCCCAGCACACCAGCGAGGGACGCATGCCGAACGTCGGTTCGAACACCGGCTCGAGCTTCACGGTCCAGAGGCAGTCGCGTTCGGGGTCCGCCACCGGGTGGGCGCTCGAGAACAGGAACGGCAGCACGCCGCCCATCTGCATGGAGTTGCCGCCCCACGTGTCGACGTGGCCGACCTCTGCGACGAACTCGAGCGTCTCGGGGTGCAGCTCGACCGGGCGGCCGGCGTCCCAGGTGGTGAACAGACGGTTGCCCCACGGAAGTGGTGCGGTGTTGGAGGAGTTCGGCGGGCCGAACGGCGAGGTGTAGCCCACCACGCCGGGGTCGAACAGCTCGGGGTGTCGGTCGTAGAGCCGCTTGCCGGGCGTCTGCACGGTGCGGGTCTGCCAGGCGAAGCGTCCCGGGGCTGCGTCACGTGTGCCCGGATCGAGCGACAGACGGCAGATCGCACCCCAGTCGAAGATGGCGTACGGCAGCTGCCCGCTGTTGACCGGGCTGGAGAAGACCACGTCGCCGGAGATGTCCTCGGGCCACGTTCCTGCCACCACCTGGAGCTCGAAGTCTCGTTGCGGTGTGGTGGTGAGCGAGCTGGGAACTGGCACGGGGCCCCCTTCGTCGGGCTTCGGTTTACAGTGTTCACCACCGTAGCCAGTCGTGGCTGGGGATGTGCCGGAAGGACCAAGATGGATGCGACGCTGGAGCACAGGATCCGTGAGCGGATCGCAGTGGACAAGGACCGCACCGATCCGCCGCCCGAGGCGGTCGTGGTGCCCCCGATCCCGACCGGTCGCTACACCGATCCCGAGTTCCACGAACTGGAACGTGACCGCATCTTCGCCCGCACCTGGCTCTTCGCCGGCCACGAGTCGGAGTGGTCCGGACCCGGGGCCTACCGACTGACCGAGCGGTCGGGTGCACCCATCGTGGTGGTGCGCGGCGAGGACGGCGTGCTGCGCGCCTTCTACAACTCGTGTCGGCACCGCGGCGCCCCCGTCACCCGCGACGTCTGCGGCACCGCCCGCCGGCTGACCTGCCAGTACCACTCGTGGTCCTACGGCACCGACGGCACGCTCAAGGCGGTGCCCGATGACCGCAGCTTCGTGGATCTGGACACGGCGTCGCTGGGGTTGGTGCCGGTGCGCTGCGAGATCAGCGACGGGTGGGTCTTCCTCAACGAGGATCTCGACGCGGCGCCGCTGGTCGACTTCCTCGGGCCGGTGGCCACCCAGATGGCCGACATCGACGGGCCGTCCCAGCGTGCGGTCGGCACCCAGGTGCACCATCTCGAGTGCAACTGGAAGCTCGTCGTGGACGCGTTCCTCGAGGTGTACCACGTGCGCACCGTGCACCCCGACAACGCGGCGCTGCTCTACGACGACCGGGCGGTGACGGTGTCGATGCTGCCCAACGGGCACAGCCGACTGACGGTGGACAAGCACGACATGTTCCGTGACATGGCGATGGTCTCCGACGAGTACGACAACCCGGCGGTGCCGCTGCTGTGGCGCCAGACCTCGACGTCGTTCGGCATCTTCCCGAACCTGGTGGTGCCGATGGACACCGGGGCGTTCACGTTCCTGTGCATGTGGCCCACGAGTGCCACCACCACCGACCTGGAGCTGCGGTGGTACGCACCCGCGTGGTCGGGCGACGCGGTGCCCCAGGAGCACCTGGACCGCATGACGCTGTTCGAAACGGTGATGGCCCAGGACACCGCGAACATGGCGCCCATCCAGGCGTCCATCTCGTCGCCCGGCGCCCGCCCCTTCCAGATCGGCTGGCACGAGCGGTTGATCCACCACTTCCAACGAGCGGTCGACCTGGCGATCGGCCCCGACCGGCTGCCCTCGGGCACCGCGGTGTCCGACGCACTCGACGGTTTCGTAGAGTCCGAGTGATGACGACCCCACCGTCCCTCCCGACGCGCCGCACCCGCCGCACCCGTCGCACGATCACCGGCCTGGTCAGCGCCGTCGCGCTGACCGCAGTGCTGGGCGCGGCGTGCTCCTCCGACTCCGACTCCGACACGGACGCCGGTTCCGACGGGGCCGACTCCTCGACCTCGACCGAGGTCGAGGAGGGCTCGCTGCCCGACGGTGCCGAGGACCTCGTCGGTCGGTGGGCCCACTTCGATGCAGTGAGCTACCAGGACGACACGATGAAGACCGTCATCATCAGCACGGGGCTCGCAGATCTCGAGCTGCGCGACGGCGAGCTGTGGAACTCGATGACGTTCTGCCACGCGGAGGTGTCGAGCGACCAGGGGATCGAGGTCACCATCGCGGACGCAGCGACGCAGGCGATCATCCCGGTCGACACCCCGGTCGAGGTGACCAGTGTCGACGGGACCCTGCGGGTGGTCCGTCCGCAGACCCCCACGCCCATCGGGATCCGAATGGACGACCCGGCGAACGAGTCGCTCCCGACCGATCCGACCGACCCCCGGTTCTTCGATGCGGACGGTGACGGAAACCCGGGGATCACCTCGTCGATCAAGGTCGGCGACGGGCTCCAGGGCGACGTCTACCTGGCTCGCCGTGAGATCTTCACCTACGACGTGACCCAGGTCGACCCCGACCGGCTCGAGGGGACCATCGTCGATGCGTCCGAGCAGCTGGTGCTGGGTGCCAGCAACGAGATCTTCCTGGCCACCGCCCAGTGGGAGCAGATCGATGATCCCGAGCGCAACCCGGTGATCTGGGTACGCGTCGACGACGACCTGGACTGCGAAGGGCTCGCCGCGCAACGCGACGAGTTGTTCCCGCCCAACCCGCAGGCCGACTGGTAGACCCGGGCGGCTCGCCATGCCAGGGTCGATGGGCTCTGCGCGGTCGGCCTCTGCGCGACCGGCCGCTACCGCTACCGCCGGCGATCGGCGACGTCGGCGAAGAACTCCCAGATCAGATCGGTCGCATCGATCTCGGTGGTCGTGAGCAGCACGTTGTCGGCCATCGTCGCAGGGTCGAGCCGGATCGCCTCCATCAGCTGGTTCGGGGGCTGGCCCTCACCTCCGGCGAAGAGGCCCGACAGCAGCTCGCGGTCGAACGGCAGCGGATGACCCGGCCATGCGTGGCCGTTGCCCGACACCAGGTACAGCTCGGTGGTGGCCTCGCAGCCCGACCACCGCAGTAGCTCCACCGACGGCGCCGGCTCGCTCGCCCGGGGTTCGGGGGCGCAGCCGTTCTGTGCAGCCCGTGCCTCGACCACTTCGCGCACCGCGATGAGCGTGCCGGCTGTGTCGTCCCGACCGTTGACAGGCACGATCAGGTCGTCGGTGCCGTGGAACGCGACCAGGGGCAGCGGCGCGCCCTCGGTGCACCCCGAGTGTTGGTAGGCGCCACCGACCGGCGCGACCGCGGCGATGCGGCCCTCCAGCTCGCATGCGACCACCAGCGCGATGTTGCCGCCGGCGGAGAACCCGGTGGCGAACACCTGCGCCCGGTCGACGCACACGTCGCGCTCGACCTCATCGAGCACCGCCGCGATGAACGCAGCTTCATCGACCCGGGAGCCGTCTACATCCCAACCGGTGGTGCCGGTGATCCGGTCGTTGAGCCCGACCTCGAGTCCGTCAGGCCGGACGACGACGAACCCTTCGCGGTCGGCGAGCTCATCGAGCCCGTCGGTCGCCTGTTGGACCGCAGCGCTGCCGTCGAGACCGTGGAACGACAGCACCACCGGCGCGGGCTCGCTGCGGTCGGCCGACCCGGGGGGCAGGTGCACCTGTGCCGAACGCGGCGTGCCGTCGACGGTCACCTCGATCCGGACGGAGCTTCCGGTGCTGTCGGCGTCGTCGGTGTCATCGAGCGGCGTCGTGACGTCTGCGGTCTGCCTGCACGCGGCGCTCGGACGGACCGGGTCCTCGGCCGACGCCGCCGAGGTCGTGCTGGGCGAATCAGGTGACGTCGCCGCACCCCGGTCGCCGTCGACGTCGGAATCGGAGCATCCGGCGACGAGTGCCAGCACGCCCAGCGATGCGAACATCCGCGCTGCCACGCTCCTGGTGCGGAGCCGGCGGCCCGGTCGCACCTAGAGCAGCCCGCCGGCAGCACCACCGTCGACGAGCAACGAGGTGCCGGTGATGAAGCGCGCCTGCTCGCTGCACAGGAACGCCGCTGCCGCACCGAAGTCGTCGGGGTCGCCCACCCTGCCGGTGGGGATGTCGTCGACCAGCCGGTCGAACTGGTCGCTGGCCAGACTGCGGAGACGGTCGGTCAGATGGCTGCCGGGCTGGATCGAGTTCACCGTGACGCCGTCGGGCGCGACCTCGGTGGCGAGCGTCTTGAGGAAGCCGGTCAGCCCCGTGCGGGCCGTGGTCGACGCTGCCAGGAACGGGATGGGTTGACGCGCGCCGATCGAGGTGATCGCCAGGATGCGACCCCAGCCACGTTCCCGCATGCCCGGCACTGCGATCTGGCACATGGCGATCGCGGAGAGCAGGTTCATCTCGAGCGCCGAGCGGTAGCTGTCGAGTGGGGTGCTCGTGGCCGCGCCGGGCGGCGGGCCGCCGGCGTTGGCCACCAGGATGTCGATCCCTCCGAGGCGTTCCGATGCCGTCTCGGTGAAGCTGGTGGCTCCGGCGGTGGTGGCGACATCGGCCTCGATGGCGATCACGTCGCCGTCGAGCGATGCGGCCGCGGCCGACAACCGGTCGGTGTCGCGGCCGCAGATCGCGACGTGCGCACCTTCGTCCAGCAGTGCCCTGGCCGTGGCCAGGCCCAGTCCCGCGCTCGACGCCGCCACCGCTGCCCGCTTGTCCTTCAGTCCCAGGTCCATCCCCGATGGTCTAGTGCGGCTCCGGGGTCGGCGGTGAGGACGACCAGCCGGCTCACCGTCCCTCGTCGCCGGCGGCTCGGTCGGTGGTCGCCCGGTCCACCTCCAGCCCCGCCAGCCACGGGGCGTTGGCGCGTGCCCGAGGGTCGATCACCCCGGCGTCCACCAGCGCTCGAATCACCAGGGCCCTGTTCGTCGGGGTCGGCGGCCGGTTGCCCCGACCGCTGAACTGCCGGATGCATCGGTTCGGGTCGATCTCCACCGCGTACAGCAGCCGGTTGGCCCGCTCGACACCGACGATCAGCGCCCGCCCGCTCGCCGCCGACGGCGCGAAGTCGCCCAGGCAGTTGCCGAGCAGGCGACCCCACCTGGCCAGGTCACCCGCGGTGCGCGGCATGACAAGACGCAGGGAGCCGGCGGCCGTGCCGTGCAGCGACCTGGTGGCTGCCGGCAACGGCAGCGCGGTGTTCGCGTGGACCGGCCGAAGTTCGGTCGCAGGTGCCAGCACCCGGTGTGGTGGGGGAGCGGGTCGTCGACCGGCTGGTGCGGCGGGGCGTCGGTGGGGATCGCGCGCCCGAGGCCGGCGGGCTCCGGGCTCGGCGACCGGGTCCGCGGCGCTGGGCACCAGTGCCCGGTAGGCGTCGTACAGCTCGCCCAGCCGTTGCGGAAGGGTGTCGCGTGGTCCGTGATCGTGCAGGTCGCGCGCATAACGGGCGGTGTCGAGCAGGATCCGCAGACCATCGGGCCGCGCTGCTGCCTCGGTCAGGATCCGCTCGCAGCGGACCGCTCCCCATCCCGAGATCACCTGCCCTGCTGCACGCAGCGTGGCGGGATCGGGCAGGTCTGCCGGGGGATGTGCGACGCTCGGGGCGCACAGGACCCGGGCCAGACGGTCGGGCTCGAGCACGTCCGCCGCCATGAGTGCGAGTGCGAGCACGGTCAGGTCGATCTGACCGGTGGGGAGTGGCCGGATGGCCTCGACGAGCGCACGCCGAACGGGTCGTGTGGCCGAGGCGCCGAAGGCGGTCCTCGCTCCATCGGCGACGGTCGGTGCGGCCAGGACGGGTCCGGCCCACCGGGGGATCTCCTCCAGCGGTGTGGCGCCCAGGTCGTAGGCGGCGCCCAGCAGCGGGAACGCGATGCCGCCGAACATGGCGTCCAGGCAGCTGTCGGCGGCAGGTGTCCAGCAGCGGCTGCGCCCCACCGCGTCGAGCACCGCCGAGCGGGCCACAGCCGTGATGGACGCAGGGGGTGCCGACACCTGTCGCCCGGCCTCGGTGAGCGCGCTGCGGGCGGCGGCCGGCTGCACGCTGACATCGACCACCCGACCCGACGGCGGCATGACCAGTCCCACCCGCACCCGCTGCTCCAGCGGGGTGAGTGCCAGCACGGCACGGTCACCCACGCGGATCTCGACGACCTCGCCGGAAGTGGCCTGCCCTGCTGCGCTCCGAGGTGAGGTGGGAGCGGCTCGTGAGGGCATCCGGCCACTCAACCACATGACCACCGGTCGCTGTCAGGGGAGTTCCCGGCGCCGCCAACGAGCACCGGGCGCGATCTTCCGAACCCGCAAAGTGTCCCGTTCTTCGGGACGGTGTGCGGGGAATCCGCGATGAGATCGGGACTCCTCGGCCCACCCTGGTGTGCGAGCATCGCCTGATGCCCCGAACGAGCCGAATCCTCCTGTCTGCTGCGTGCGCCGTGGCCCTGGTCGCCGGATGCACCGACTCCGGCGAGTCCGGTGGCGCCGACATCGCCGACGGCGACTCGGTCACGATCGCCACGGGGCCCGAGGGCTACGGGGCGCTGATCCGCCGCACGTCCGACGGCGTGCCGCACGTGTACGCCGAGGATCTGGCGGGCGTCACGTTCGGCCAGGGTTGGGCATCTGCGCAGGATCATCCCTGTGATCTGGTCGACCAGATCATCGAGGTGCACTCCGAACGCGCCGCCACGTTCGGCCCGGGTGAAGAGGACGAGTACCTGGAGAGCGACTTCGGCTGGGCGGCACTGGGTCTCGTCGAGATCGCCGCAGCCGACTGGGCCGAGGTCGAGGGCGACGAACGGACGCTGATGGAGTCCTTCGCCGCAGGTTGGAACGCCTCGTTCGAGGAGCAGGGTGCCGACGGCATCGATGACTGGTGCACCGGCGCTGAGTGGCTCCGGCCAGTGACCTCCGAGGAGGTCTACACCTACTCGCGGGCGGTGACGCTGCTCGCGTCCGGGGCGCGCCTGGTGGACTTCGTCGCGGGGGCGCAGCCACCGGACGTCGCTGCAGATGCCGCAGCGGGCACCGAGAGTGACCCGGGCGACACCGGCGACGAGGAGGCGGCCGCCGGAGCTGCGGCTGCACCACCAGCGAGCTCTGGCGGAGCAGACGGGCCGGCACCGCTGGCATCGAACGCATGGGCGATCGGTTCCGAGCGGTCCGAGGACGGCGGCGCCATGCTGATCGGCAACCCGCACTTCCCGTGGACCGGGGAGCTCCGCTTCTCCGAGGTGCAGCTCACCACCGAGGAGGGTCTGGACGTCTACGGCGCACAGCTGTTGGGCCTCCCGGGCGTCGGCATCGGCTTCACCCAGGGGGTCGCCTGGTCGCACACGGTGTCGGCGGGCAAGCGGTTCACCGCCTACACGATGGAGCTGACCCCGGGGGACCCGACCAGCTACCAGATGGATGGCGAGTCGGTCGCGATGGACTCGCGCGACGTCACCGTCGAGGTGCTCGGCGCTGACGGGCAGCTCTCCGAGCAGACCCGTACCTACTGGTCGACCGAGTTCGGCCCGGTGCTCGACTTCCCCGGTGTCGGGTGGACCGAGGCACAGACCGTGTCCTACCGCGACGCGAACCTCGACAACGACCGGTTGGGCACCCAGTACCTGGCGATGAACCGGGCCAGTTCGATCGAAGAGCTGCAGGAGGCCCAGGAGGAGTACCAGGGCATTCCGCTGTTCAACACCGTCGCCGCGGGAGCCGACGGCTCGGTCTGGTACGCCGACACCGCAGCGACGCCCAACCTGTCCGCGGAGGCGATCGCCGCCTACGAGGAGCGACTGGACCAGGGAGGACTCACCGCGCTCGCCGCGGATTCCGGTGCGGTCCTGTTGGAGGGCAACACCGCGCGGGACCGCTGGGTCGAGGACCCCGACGCCCCGTGGCCGGGCGTGCTGCCGTGGTCGGCCCTGCCACAGCTGGAGCGCGACGACTACGTCGTCAACGCGAACGACAGCTACTGGGTGACCAACGCCGACGCGTTGCTCGATGACGAGTTCTCGCCGCTGCAGGGAGAGTTCGGCACAGCCCGGAGCGTCCGCACTCTCGAGAACCTGTCGGTCGTCGCCGACCTGGGTGACGACGACGTGGTCGTCGGCGGCGATCCCCCTGCGGGCGACGACGGCAAGTTCAGCTTCGACGAGCTCATGGACGCAGCACTGCGCAACTCCGCCTACACCGAACAGCAGTGGCGCCCGGGCGTGCTCGACCGTTGTGCGACGCTCGACGCCCCGGTCACCTCGGCGGAGCTGTTGGACGACGACGGTGCGGTGGTGGTCGACGCCACTTCGGTGGACCTGTCCGAGGCGTGCGAGGTGCTCGAGGCATGGGACGGCCGCTACGACATCGACAGCCGGGGCCCTGCGATCTGGCGCGAGTTCGTGGAGCAGGTCGAGCCCGACGAGCTGTGGTCCCAGCCGTTCGACCCCGAGCGGCCCGCCACGACTCCTGCCGGGCTGGTCGACCCGCCGACGGAGGGCCCCGACCCGGTGATGGTGGCGCTGGCCTCATCGGTCGCGCTGTTGCAGTCGCAGGAGATCGCCCTGGACGCCCCGCTCGGCGAGGTGCAGTGGGACGCCCGTGTGCCGGACCAGCGTCTGCCGGTGCCGGGTGGACTGGGTGGCGAGGGGATCTCCAACGTGGTCAGCCGAGGGTCGGGCGCTGCCAGCACCACCGAGGAGCAGCCCGACACCCCCGAGAGCCTGGTCGACGGCTCGACCCTGACCTCCGAGGGCTACCCGATCGCCAACGGCACCAGCTTCCTGATGGCGGTGCACTTCACCGACGACGGCCCGGATGCCCGCACGATCCTGACCTACGGCCAGGTCGGGGACCCACAGCTGCCCGCCTTCATCTCGGGCATGAAGGCCTTCGCCGCGAAGGACTGGAAGGCGGTCCGGTTCACCCAGGACGACATCCTGGACGATCCGGGTCTCGAGGTGACCGAGGTCTCGGCCTGAGCTCGGCGGGGGCGCCGATGTCGACCGATAGGGTCAGCGGTTCGGCGAAGCAGACCCCGGGGTACCACCGCACGATGCGACATGACGACGTGCTGAAGGTGATGACGTTCTCCCTCGGCGTCGGAGCGGACATGCTCGAGTCGAGTGTGGCCATCTCCGATGTCGAGGAGACGGTCCGTCGACTCACCTCGGCGTTCGGCCTGGGTCGCTGCGAGGTCTCGGTCACCCTGAACGTCGTCACGGTCAGCTACCTCGACTCGACCCTCAGCGACCCCATCACGATGATCAAGGTCGTCGACCTGGGTGAACCGCGTCTCGACCGCCTCGCTGCGCTCGACACCGTCGCCCGCCGGGTCGAGTCGGGCGAGCTCGACATCGACGCCGCGATCCGTGAGGTCGACGTGCTGCACCGTGAAGACCGGACCCAGGCGCGGTGGGTCACGTCGCTCGCAGGCTTGGTGTCGGTCGCCGCCTGGGTGGTGTTCGCCGGCGGCGGGTTGATCGGCGCCGCCTCCGCGGTGTTGGCGGGCCTCGTCATCGAGTTCATCGTGGGGCCGCTGGCACGCTCACGGATCCCCGGGGTGTTCGGCACCGTGGTCGCCGCTGCGGTCGCCGTGGCGACGCCCTCGGCGTTCGCCTGGGCCGACATCCCGATCGCCCTGACCCCCGCGATCGTCGGCGGCCTCTATCCGCTGCTGCCGGGTGGTGCGTTGGTGGCCAGTGTGACCGATGGACTGTCCGGTGCGCCGGTGTCGTCGATGGCCAAGGGGCTCCAGTCGGCCATCGCCGCTGCCGCGATCGCCATCGGCGCCATCGCCGCGCTGACGCTGTCGGCGCGGCTGGAGATCACCTCCGACGTGGTGGCCACGCCGGCGCCGGCGGCGCTGAAGGTCGCAGCGGGTGCGGTGGCGGTCATGGCGCTGGCTGTCGCACGCTCGATGCCTCGCCGATTCGTGCCGTCGGTGGGTCTGATCGCCGTGGCCGTCGGGATCGCCGCGGAGTCCTGGGAGGGCGACGGCCCGACGGTGGCGCTCAGCACCTTCGGCGCTGCAGTCGTGCTCGGGCTCGCCGGGCAGATCCTCGCGCGACTGCACCGGACGACGGCGACGGTCTTCTCGACGACCGCGGTGTACGTGCTGGTCCCCGGCGTCACCTTCTATCTGGCCATGCTGGCCTTCGCCCAGGGCGAGTCGGCGCTGGGTATCGATCTGACGGTCCAAGCGCTCGGCATCGCTGCTGCGTTGGCCGCAGGCATCGCACTGGGCCTGGCGATCGGGCGTGCCGTTCCTGCCCCGCGACCGCCAGCGGTCCAGTGGCGGCGAGCTGCCCGCCGCTCGGGGTAGATCGAGTCCCGGCGGGCGCTCGTCGAGGAGCGCCGGACGTCAGACAGGTTTCGCCCGGCTGGGGGCGACACGCGGCGGTTCGTTCGGCTGCTTGGGATACACCGGCGGCCACGGGGCATCCATCAGCCCGTCGGCCAGGTCGCGCTCGAACCAGCCGAGCAGCACCTCGATCGACTGCGGGTCGTCCTCCATCCCTCTCCAGGGGTCGTCGCCGCCGGCCACACGCTCCCGGACAGCGTCGATGGTCAGTTCGTCGGGGTGCACGACGTCCACCTCGTCCCAGTGGATCGGGGTCGAGACCTGGGCCCCCACCCGCGGTCGCACCGACCACGCGCCGAAGACCGTCTTGTGCGGTGCGTTCTGGTTGAAGTCGACGAACACCCGCCGGCCGCGCTCCTCCTTCCACCACGCTGCGGTCATGGTGTCGCGATGGCGTCGTTCGAGCTCGCGCGCCAACGCGACCGCAGCTGCTCGCACCTGGTACGCATCCCAGCGTGGCTCCAGGCGCGCGTAGACGTGCAGCCCCTTGGACCCGGTGGTCTTGGGGCGTGCCTCGATGCCGACCTCGTCGAGCAGTTCGTGCACCCGGTGCGCAGCCGCACGGATGTCGTCGAACACGAGTCCCGGTACGGGGTCCAGGTCGATGCGCAGCTCGTCGACGTGGTCGGGGTCCGCGGCGTGGTACGGCCAGACGTGGAACCCGAGACAGCCCATGTTGACCGCCCAGGCCACGTGGGCCAGGTCGGCAGCGACCAGCGCATCGGAGGTGGTGCCGTTGGGTGTGGACACCACCGTGGTGGTCAACCAGTCGGGGGCTCCCTTGGGTACGCGTTTCTGGAAGAACGACGAGCCACCCGCTCCGTCGGGATAGCGCTCCATCAGCACCGGTCGGCCACCCATCGCCCGCATCAACGGTTCGGACACAGCCATGTAGTGGTGCACCAGGTCCAACTTCGTCTGGCCCGTGGCAGGGAAGAACACCTTGTCGGGGTGGGTGATCCGCACCGGTGTGCCGTCGAGCTCCAGGGTCACCGCGTCATCGGCCACGCCGTCACGGTAGCTGTGGTGTCGGTGCTGAACCGGTTCGGAGCAACTGGGGAGCCGGCCCGGCACCGGCTCAGTCCCGGCCGATCGGAGACGCTCGCCGATAGCCTCGATGGATGCGCAGCGGCACCATTCCCGACGGGCCCAGGGTCGAGGTCGGGTCAGTGGTCGCCAGCGAGTCAGGAGCCCACGGCGACGCTGCGCGACTACTCGCGCCGGGCGCGGCGCCAACGAGTGGCCGGCGCCCACGCCTGCACTGGGAGCTGATCGGCTGTGCCCGATCCGGCCATGCGCTGGTCGGCGCCGATGCTGCCACGGTGGGTGACGACGACGCTGACCTGGTCCGGCGTGATCGACGGGCACCGCTGGCATCGCTGTCTGCGCTGCGACGCGTGGGTGTACCTCCCGGAGCCGGCCGCTCCGGCCCGGGCGGAGCTTCCGCCCCGCGACCAGATCGATCTGCCGATGCGCGGCAAGCCGCTGCGCGACCGCTACGTGCTGCGGCTGATCGCTGTCGAGCGTTCGCTGCACGTCCTGGTGTTCCTCGTCGCAGGTGTGGCGATCCTGTTGTTCGCCCGCCACCGCGACCTGTTGTTGACCGACTTCCGCGCTGTCGTGTCCCAGCTCGAGGGGGGAGGTGCCACTCCAGGTTCGGGCCTGCTCGCCGAGATCGCGAAGCTCTTCCACTTCACCGACCGGTCGCTGTACGTCGTGGCGACCATCGCCCTGGCCTACGCCGCGCTGGAAGCGGTCGAGGCCGTCGGCCTGTGGTTCGCGAAGAGGTGGGCGGAATACCTCACGTTCGTTGCGACGATCCTGTTCCTGCCGATCGAGGTGCACGAACTGACCGAGCGTGTGACCGTGCTGCGGGTCATGACGCTGGTGGTGAACCTGGGGGTGGCGCTCTACCTGCTCTGGGCCAAACGGCTGTTCGGGTTGCGTGGCGGCGGAGCCGCTGAAGCAGCAGCTCGCGAACGTGACGAAGGGTGGCCGGCGCTCAGCCGCTCCACACCACCGTGATGCCGGTTCCGCCGGTGGCGGCCGGAGCGGCCGGTCCCGCCGGTCAGGGCCGGCTGCGTCACTGCTTGGTCGCGGCGTACTCGATGACCCGTGCCATGACGGCATCGCCGGCTGCGTCGACACTGCCCGCGTCGAACGGCGGCTGGGGGTCGTACTCGATCATCAGCTGCATCGCCCGGGCGGCGTCGGCGTCGACGAGTAGTTCGGCCAGCCGCAGCGCCATGTCGATCCCCGACGAGACACCAGCCGCGGTGATGAGGCGCTGCTCGACGTGCTCCACCACCCGCTGCGGTGTGGGGCGTGCACCCAGCTCGGCCAGGGTGTCGTAGGACGCCCAGTGCGTCGTCGCGGTGAGCCCGTCCAGCAGCCCGGCCGCAGCGAGCACCAGCGCGCCGGTGCAGACCGACGTGGTGAACCGAGTGCCGGGGTGTACCGACCGCACCCACTCCAGGATCGGTTGGTCGCCGTCGAGCAGCGTGCGTGTGCCGATCCCGCCGGGCACGACCACGACGTCGGGCCGGGTCGCCTCGTCGAAGGTCGCATCGACCGACAGGCCGAGGAACCCGTTGTCGGTGCGCACCTCGCCGCGTTCGGCGCCGACGAAGGTGACCGTCGCACCGGGAAGGCGCTGCAGCACCTCGTAGGGTCCGATGGCATCGAGCGCGGTGACCCTGGGGAACAGCGCGATGGCGATGTCCAGGCCGTCGGTGGGGTCTGTCGAGGTGTCGGTTCCCATGCCGGTCACCCTGCCACCCCGGAGCGTCAGACGCGCGCCGTTCGTGCCGAGCGTGCTGCGGCGACGAGCCCGAGCGTGTCCAGCCGACCCTGCAGCGACCGCGAGGACGGAGCGACGATCACCTCGTCGGCATCCGCGAAGCGCTGGAACTCGTCGATCTGGTCGGCCACCTGTGCGCCGGTGCCGGTGGCGGTGTGGGTCATCATCGTGGCGACCTGTCGGCCCTGGGCGGAGTTCACCAGCGCATCCAGCTCGGCCTCGTCGAGTCGACGCCCTCCGGCGAGGAACATCGCGACCCGCGCGCGCAGCACCGCGTCGAACTCGTCCCGGGCAGCGTCGGCGTCGTCGGCGGCGATCACGTTCATGGCCGCCAGGACCCGGGGTTCGCCCAGCTGCTCCGACGGCTCGAACTGCTCCCGGTAGAGCGCGACCGCACGGGTGAGCGCCTCGGGAGCGAAGTGCGAGGCGAAGGCGTACGGCAGGCCGAGTCGGGCGGCCAGCTGCGCGCCGAACAACGACGAGCCGAGCAGGTACAGCGGCACCTTGGTCCCGGCCCCCGGGACGGACCGGACGCCGGGCACGGTGCTCTCGCCGGCCAGGTAGCCCTGGAGCTCCAGCACGTCGCGGGGGAAGGACTCCGCGGCCCCGGGGTCGCGGCGCATGGCGCGCACCGTGGGCAGATCGGTGCCGGGCGCCCGGCCCAATCCCAGCTCGATCCGGCCGGGATGCAGCGTGGCGAGCATCCCGAACTGCTCGGCGATCGTCAACGGCGAGTGGTTGGGCAACATGACCCCGCCGCTGCCCAGCAGGATCGACCCGGTGTGGGCAGCGACATGGGCGATCAGCACCGCCGGTGCCGACGAGGCGATCGACGTCATGTTGTGGTGCTCGGCGTACCAGACGCGTCGGTAGCCGAGGTCCTCGGCGTGCTGGGCGAGTGCCACACAACCGTCCAGCGCCTCGCGCTCGGTCGCGCCGCCCGAGACGATGGCCAGATCGAGGATCGACAACGGTTCGGGGGTGGGGGGCGTGGGGGTGGGGGGCGAGGGTGACATCGGCGCTCCGGGGGCTGGATGGTGCCGTCACAGCCTGTCACGGTCGATGCAGCGACCGGCACGCGCCGGCCGGCCGGCAGCCGGGCGTCGGCCCAGCGCCGCTCACGTGTCGCGGGTGATCTCCAGCAGCTGGTCGGCGTCGATACCGGTCAGCACCTGAGGTGCGTCGTCGCCCGGCCAGGTCACCTCGACCCGGTCGACCGTGTCGCTCTCGCCGAGCCCCACGTGGACCTCGGCGGGGACCTGCGACTCGTAGGACCCGCCGGTGCGGATCCACTGCGTGACGGGCGGGCCGTCGGGGGTCGTGAACACCGCGACCTCGGCGCCGATGCCGGCCCGGTTGCCCGGGTTGTCCGGGTC
This sequence comes from uncultured Microthrixaceae bacterium, assembly GCA_963714875.1. GTDB lineage: Bacteria > Actinomycetota > Acidimicrobiia > Acidimicrobiales > Microtrichaceae > JBAOHV01. The sequence goes on from CAVQQI010000008.1 coordinate 178,902, forward strand.
GTCCAACGACACCGTGAGCCAGTGACGCTGTGGGCTGTCGTTGCGGTACAGCAGCGGCGCCCGACCGAAGTTGGTCACCAGCAGGTCCAGGTCGCCGTCCCGATCCATGTCGAACGGCACCAGAGCCCGCCCGAGCCCGGTGTCGCTCAGGCCGACCGACTCGGCGACGTCGACGAAGGTGTCGCCGTCGGGCACCCAGAAGACCATCGGATCGTCCGCCGCGGTCCCCGGTGGTGCGTCGGTGCCCGGCGGTTCGATGCTGTACCCGTTGGTCATCACCACCGACAGGCGTCCGTCGTTGCCGAAGTCCTCGATCGCCGCTCCCCAGCCCCATCCGCCGTTGCGCAGGCCGAGGTCGTCGGTCGCATCGGTGAAGGTGCCGTCACCGTCGTTGAGGAAGGCGCGGTTGCCCGACGAGCCGAAGCCGCCCAGCTCGATCGGTGCCGGCTCGTCGCCGACCGGGCCGATGCTGGTGACGAACCAGTCGGGCAGCCCGTCGGCGTTCAGGTCACGTACGACCGAGCCCATGCCGTTCTCATCGGTCGCGACGCCCGAGCCGGCGGTGATGTCGTCGAAGCGCTCTCCCTCGACGTTGCGGAACACCCGGCTGGTGCAGAAGTCGCCGGTGATCAGCAGGTCGTCCCAACCGTCGTCGTCGATGTCGGCGAAGCTGCCGGTGAACCCCAGGATCTCCGAGAAGGGCAGCCCGACCTGCTCCGAGACGTCGGCGAACCGACCGTCACCCTCGTTGCGGTACAGCCGACCGCGGTTGGGGGGCGCGTCCCCGGCCCGGGGAAATCCTCGTTCGCGCAGCCAGGCGGCGCGGGCGCACACCAGGCTGCCGTCGGGGTCGTCCGCAGCGCTGATGCTCTCCGCCGCCGGATCGGCGAGCGCCGCGGGGACAACGTCGTCCCAGTGGGTCAACAACAGGTCGAGTCGTCCGTCGCGGTCGTAGTCGGCGAACGTCACCCCGTGCATCTGGGCCAGCTCGCCGTCGGGGACCGGTGGCAGATCGTCCAGTCCGCTGCCCGCGGTGCCGTCGATGAAGCGACCGTCGCCCTCGTTGAGGTAGAGCACCGTTGCGTTGCGGCCTGCGCCGGTGACCACCAGATCCGGGTCGCCGTCGGCGTCGACATCGGCGAAGCCCGCTGCGCTGGAGCCGCCGTCGGGGTCGTTGCCGGCGACCCCGGCCTCGTCGGTCGCGTCGGAGAAGCTGCCCGAACCGTCGTTGAGCAGCAGCCGGTTCGTGGTGCCGACGCGGGTCAGGTAGAGATCCACGTCGCCGTCGTCGTCGACGTCGGCCGCCGCGGCGCCGGCGGTCATGGCCGACTCGCCCGACAGCTCGGTCGAGCTGTGCGGCGCGTCGAGCCCGGCGGAGTCGGTCACGTCGGTGAACGCGATGCCGGCCGCCAGCTCGGCGCCAGCGGCGAGCTGCTCATCGAGCGCCGTGCTCGACGGTGCGGCCGATCCGGTGTCGTCCTCCGAGGATCCTGACCACAGGCGCACGGCCACGAGGGTGACCAGCACGGCCACGAAGGCCGCGATCGGAAGGAGTCGTCGCTGGGTCGCCATGATCGAGGTGGGACCGACACGATACCGACCGGCCCGACTCGCTGCGGTGCCTTGTGCCGGTCGGGCCCTGCGCCCATACTCGTGCGAAGCGGCCGGGGGGTCCGAGTGGCGGGAACGGGAGTGATCCGGGGAGACGTGCAGACCGCCGACATGGCTCGCCGCGCCCCCGCCGATCCGGACCAGCGCCCTGCCGAGTGGAGCGTCCAGCTACCGAAGATCCGCGACCCCCGGCTGCACGTCGCCGGAGTCCTGGTCACCGTGCAGGTGCTGGGTCAGGTCAGCATCGGGTTCGACCTGTCGATCGCCCAGATCCTGGTGGCCATGGGTACCGCCGGGCTGCTCGAGGTCCTGCTGACGGCCCGGCGCACCAGGGTGATCGCCTGGCCGGCCAGTGCGCTGCTCACCGGCAACGGGGTGGCGCTGCTGCTGCGGGTGCCGGGCACCGAGCACGGCGACTGGTTCTCGATGCGTGGGTGGTGGGTGTTCGCCGCGACCGCGGCGCTCGCCGTGCTGTCCAAGTACGTGATCCGCTCCGGCGACCGACCGCTGTTCAACCCGTCCAACTTCGCGCTCGTCGTGACGTTCCTGGTGCTGGGTGCACAGTTCGCCGACCCACAGGACCTGTGGTGGGGTCCGATGTCGATCGGACTGGCGGTGACCTACGCGGTGATCATCGTCGGGGGCGTCGTCATCACCCGGCGGCTGCACCTTCTCAGGGTGTCGATCTCGTTCTGGGCGGTGTTCGGGACGCTCATGGCGGCGCTGGCACTCACCGGTCACTCGATCGCCGCCCGCTGGAGCCTCGCACCGGTCGCGGGCCTGGACTACTGGACCACCGTCGTGCTGTCGCCCGAGATCCTCATCTTCGTGTTCTTCATGATCACCGACCCGCGTACCGCTGCCCGGGGACGAACCGCAGGAATGCTGTTCGGCGGGCTCGTCGCAGCGACGAGCGCAGTGCTGGTCGCGTTCCAGTCCACCGAGTACGCCACCAAGGTCGCGCTGCTCACGGGGTTGGTCGTGGTGTGTGCTGCTCGTCCGTTGATCGAGCGTCTGGCCCCCGGCATCGACGAACCGCCGTCCGACTGGCTGGCCGCCGACCTCCGGCGCCCGGCGCTGCTGGGCGTCGGCACGCTGGCGATGGCCGCGCTGGTGCTGGTCGGGGCCACCACGGTCACGACCGTGCAGCCCTCGGCGGTCAGCGGTGACACCGCCGCAGCGCGCCCCCGGATCGAGCTGCGTCAGGACCAGCGCCCGAGTATCGAGGTCATCGACACCACCGCGATCCTCGGCGAACCGATCGACGATGCGACGGCACGGCGCCTGACCGACGAGGTCGTGGCCGCGCTGTTGGTCGCCGATGCAGCGGTCGAGCACTCGGATCCGGCCATGGCTGCCACGGTCGCGACGGGCCCCTATCGCGAGGATCTGGCAGGTCGCGGTCCCAGCCCTGCACCCGATCGCACGATCACCTCGGCGGTCGTCGACGTCGTACGCGATCCGGGCGACTTCCAGGCGGTGCCGCGCATGTCGGTCGAGCTGACCGGGACCGAGGACGGCGAACCGTGGTCCACCACGCTGCACGTCTGGGTCACCTCGGCGGGGGCGTTCCTGGAGCGCGAGGTTCCCGCCTGAGCGGTCGCCGTCCGGGCCGGTGGAATCCGCCGTTCCGATCGCTAGCGTCGCAGGGGCCGCATGGGTGCGGTCAGGAACTGGGAGCGGTGCCGGCAGGGCACGTACGGGGCGTCGTGGCCCCGCGCTCCGGCCCACGGTGAGATGGAGTGTCCGATGCCGGTGAACGACGACGGTCAGTGGGGACAGCTGGCCCACGAGGCGTTCGGTGTCGAGGACCGGCGCCTGCGCCTGTCGGACGCCGCCGCGGGCATGGTCGCTGCCACGGGACCACTTGTGGTCGGCCTGGTCATCGACCAGCCGCACGCAGGGCTGGTCGCGGCGCTCGGCGGACTGAACGTCGCACTGTCGATGACGCCTGGTCGACCGGGTGATCGCGCCCCATGGGGTGTCGTCACGCTGGTCGCTGCCACGGCGCTGATCGGGTTGGCAACGGCGGTCCACCCGATCGTGTGGCTGTCGGTCGCCGTCGCGTTCGTGGTCGTCGGCATCGCATCGCTCCTGCGCGTGCTCGGACCCCAGGGCGCACTGGTGGGATTCGTCGTGTCCGCGGTGTTCGTCATCGGCAACGGGTTGGCAGGGTCCGCTGCCGATGCCCCGGCGCGGGCAGCGCAGTTCTTCGCCGGCGGCCTTGCCGCGCTGGTGCTCATGATGCTGGCCGGCGTCGCCGACCGGCCCGCCCACCGAACCGATGACCGGGGCGGGTGGGGCGATGTCATCGCTGCGGCACGGGTCGGCGGCGGGGTCCGCCGGTACGCCATGGTGCTCGGCGCGACCATCGCGGCCACGACGCTGGTGTACCGCGTCGCCGAGCTGGACTTCGGCTACTGGATCCCGCTCACCGCGCTCGCGGTCCTCCAGCCCGATGCGCACGCCAGTCGGGTGCGGTTGGTGCAACGGGCATCGGGCACGGTGCTGGGGTGCCTGGTGGTGGCGCTGGCGGTCGCCTCGTCGGTGTCGGCGCCGCTGCTCGTCGGCGCGGTCGCACTGACGTCGTTCGGGCTGTTCGCGCTGCGGGAGCGCAGCTACCACTGGCTCGTGACGCTGCTCACGCCGACCGCGCTGTTGATGATCAGCACGGTCGACTTCCAGGGCGACGACATCGCAGTGCGCCGCGTCGCCGACACCGCGGTCGGCCTGGCCGTCGCGATGGTGGTCCTTGCGGCGGTCAGCCGGACCGGTCCGCGCAGCGTGCTGCGCGGACCGGGACCGTCACGACCACAGGTTCACGGGGCGTCGGCGAAGCGGAGGTAGGGCCGCACCTCTTCGACGTTGGCGAACTTCGCCTTGGCATCCTCGGTCGACACCGTCGGCGCGACGACCACGCGGTCGCCCGGTCGCCAGTCGGCCGGGGTGGCGATGGTGTTGGCGTCGGTCGCCTGCAGTGCGTCGATGACGCGGACGATCTCGTCGAAGTTGCGCCCGACCGACTTCGGGTAGGTCAGCACCAGCCGGATCTTGTCGGCGGGATCGACGATGAAGACCGAACGCACCGTCGAGGTGTCGCCCTCGCCGGGGTGGATCATGTCGTAGAGCTCCGCGACCTTGCGGTCCGGGTCGGCGACGATCGGGAAGTTCAGGTCCGTGCCACCCACCTCGCCGATGTCGGGCGCCCAGCGGCGGTGGTCCTCGACCGGATCGACCGACAGGGCGATCGCCTTCGTGTTGCGCTGCTCGAACTCGGTCTTGAGCGCCGAGGTACGGCCCAGCTCGGTGGTGCACACAGGGGTGAAGTCGGCCGGGTGGCTGAAGAACACGGCCCAGGAGTCCTTCTTCCAGTCGTGGAAGGAGATCTCGCCGTCGGTCGTCATGGCGGTGAAGTCGGGGGCGGTGTCGCCGAGATGGAGGCTCATGGAGCGTCCTTTCGTGGTGGTTGCCGCCGGAGGTGTCCGGCGGGTCGATCCTAGAGAGCCGATCCGGGTCGCGGAAGAGCGGTTGCTGGTCGAACGTATGTTCGATACAATGATGCACATGGAACGAGCTGGGGAGCTCATCGACACCATCCGAGACGCCGCCGACGAGTTCAACGCGCTCGATCTCTCCTCGCTGACCCCGCAACAACTCGGTGGGCTCGTCCAACTGGTCGAACGCGCCCGCTGCGGCGTCGATGCCGCAGCCAACGCCGCGCTCGACCAGTTCGACGCCCACGGTGCCGCCGCGTACGCACGGGCTCCGCTCCACCACCTCCTGGCTCCGCCAGCACTGCCAGATGACCGGCGCGACCGCATCACGGCGTGTGCGCACCGCCCGGGCGCTGCGCCGCCTGCCCGTCGTCGCGGCAGGGGTTCCGCAGCGGCCGCTTCTCCGCGGACCAGGCCGACCTGTTCGCCCGCAGCCGCAACCCGCGCACCGATGACGCCATGTCGGTCGACGAAGCAGCACTCGCCGCGCTCGCCGACCAGCTCCGCCCCGACGACTTCGCCCGGGAGCTTCGCGGGTGGGCCGAGATGGTCGACACCGACGGCGCCGAACCCGATGCCGGCCACCGCAACCGCAGCTTCAACTTCGTCCACACCCTCGATGGCACCTGGACCGGCCGTCTCGACCTCGCCGCCGCCGACGGGCTCTTCGTCCACCACGCCATCGATGCCATGGCCGAAGCCCTGTATCGGACCCACGAAGCCGGCACCCAACCACCCTCTGCGGACAACAGCGCGCGACTGCGCACACCCACACAGCGCCGAGCCGATGCCCTTCTCGAGCTCATCCGCCGCGGCGCCGGGGAACCCGCCCAACCGTCCCAGCCCGACACCGCTACCCGCAGCGGCACAGATACCGCCGCCGTGCCCGCCGACGTCGACACGGACACGGACACCTCAGCTCGCAGGTCGTCTGCGTCGATCCCCAGGGTCACGCTTTACCTCACCCTCGACGCGGGCGACCTCGAAGCCGGACGCGGGGCCGACTCACTCGACCGAGACCACCTCGACCCCCGCGCAACCGACCGGCTGCTCTGCGACGCAGCGATCACCAGAGTCCTCAACGACCCCACCACCGGCGCAGTGCTCAACTTCGGCCGCACCCGACGCGTCGTCACCCCCGCCCAACGAGCCGCGCTCGCCCTGCGCGACGGCGGCTGCAGCTTCCCTGGCTGCACCGCGGCACCCCAGGACTGCGAAGCACACCACATCATCCACTGGCGCAACGGCGGCCCCACCAACCTCGACAACCTCACCCTCGCGTGCTGGGCCACACACCACCCACTCGTCCACGACGGCGGCTGGCACGTCACCGCCACCCCCAACGGGCGACCCACCTGGCTCCGACCCGACCACACCCCCGTCGATCAACAACCCGGATGGCAGGCCGAGCCACCCCAACACCACCCCCCACCCAGGAATGGCAGGACCCATCGCGGCCACGCGGGAGACGAACGACACCGACGAACTCGTCCGTCTCGCCCGCGAACGCGCCCACACGCTCCGCCCCGCTGCCTGATCAGCCCACTCGCCAGCGAGCCGGCCGACGCCAGCGGGTTCCGGCGGACTCGACGCCGTTGGTCCACCACCGTGCCCCTTGGGGTCTGTGTCGACGTGGAGCGGCTGCGTACACTCAGTTGCCGTGGATCTCGGCCGATTGAACGGGATGCAGGCAACCGAAGCGCTCGGCGAGCTCGTCATGGCGCTGGATCTGATGCCGACCGGCGCAGTGGCCCACCGACGGTCCGGCGAGCTGCTCGCGGCGAACGCCGAGGGCGCTGCGCTGCTGGCTGCGCGGCACTCCGACTGGCTGGACGCCCACGGACGGACACCGTGGGAGGCTGCGCCGGCGGAGGGGACCTCGACCGCCGAGCTGCTGCTGACGGTGCCCGGTGGTGCACCGCGCTGGGTGTCGGCGTTCTCGCGGCGGACGACCACGGGCCTCGGCGACGACGTGGTGGTGACGACCCTCGTCGACACCACAGAGCGTCGGGGGTGGGCCGCCGAGCTGCTCGAGGACTTCCGCAGCCGGTTCGCGATGAGCTGGATGCACAGCGAGTTGCCGGTCGCCCTGGTCGGCGTCGGCGGCGACGAGTGCGGCAGGGTCCTGGTTGCCAATGATGCGACCCGGGCGCTGCTCGGCGGCCGGGCGATCGAAGGCCTCGATCTGGCCGATGCGTTCGCCGGGCTGTCACCCGAGGTGCCGCTGGTCGAGGTCGTGACCGAGCTCTGTGCGGGGCACTCGCACCACAGCAACGTGCTGCTGACCGGCACCGACGGGGCCTCGGTGCTGCTGGGACTGACGGTGGCACGGGCGCAGACGGGCCGGCCGTTGTTCATACTCGCCCACGCCCTCGACCAGTCGCGACTGGTCGAGGCCGAAGCGGCCCACCGCCGTGAGCTCGCCCGGGGCCAGGCGATCCACGCACACAGCTCGGACGTCGTCGTCGTGATCGATGCCGACGGAACGCTCCGCTACGTCGGCCCGTCGTCGGCGTCGGTGCTGGGCTGGGAGGGCGACGCGGTGCTGGGATCCAGCATCTTCGACCTGGTCGACCCCGACGACAGCGAGCTCGCCGTCGAGGCGTTGATGAACACTGCCGAGCGACCCGGGCCGGCGGCGCCCTTGCGTGCTCGCGCCCGACATGCGAACGGCACCTCGGTGCCGGTCGAGGTGGTCGCGGTCAATCTCCTGGGCCAGGAGGACGTGGACGGCATCGTCGTGACGATCCGGGACATGTCCGCAGAGGACGAGGAGCATGAGGAGACGTCGCTGCGCGAACAGCGCTACCGCAGGATCGTCGAGCACGCCTCCGACGGCATCCTGGTGGTCGACGAGGTCGGCGTGATCACCTACGTGAACGGGAGGATGGCCGAGATCATCGGCTGTTCGGTGCCCGAGCTCATCGGGCGCAGGGCGCTCGAGCTGTCCGCGACCGATGCCCTGCCCGACGCGCAGGAGCACATCGATCGCGCACAGCAGGGCATCGAGGAGCGCTTCCCCTTCGAGCTGCTCCGGGCCGACGGGACGACGGTGCAGGTGCTGGTGTCGTCCTCGCCGTTGATGCGCGACGGCGTGTTGCTCGGCGCGGTGTCGTGGCTCACCGACATGACCGAGATCGAACGAACCCGCCTCGAGCTCGACCAGAGCGTCCGCAGCCTCCGGGCGCTGCTGGGTGCGCTGCCCGATCTGATCTTCCGCATGGACCGCGACGGTCGGTACCTCGACTACCACTGCAGTGACCGTTCGATGTTGGCGGTGGCTCCCGAGGAGTTCCTGGGCCGCACGGTGACCGAGGTGCTGACCGAGGAGAGGGCCCCGGGTCTGGCGTCGGATTTCGTCGGGAGCATCCGGCGGTCCCTCGATGAAGAGGTGCTGCAGACGCTGCGCTACGAACTCGAGGTGGGCTCCGATCCACGGCGCTTCGAGGCGCGCTTCACCCCCGCGGGCGCCGACGAGGTCCTCGTCATCGTGCGTGATGTGACCGACCTGCACCGCAGCGAGCAGCTCCGGCTGGAACAGGCGCGCGAGCTGATGCTCCGACAGGCGCAACTCGAGCGTTCGTCGTTGGAGCGTGCGTTGGAGCGAACCCGCCGCACCGAAGCCATGGGCTACCTCGCGGCGACCATGGCCCACGACGTCAACAACCTGTTGGGCGTCGTCAACAACTACGCATCGGCCATCCGGCGAGGGGCGGCGGAACCGCAGATCGTCAGCGACGCCGAGCAGATCGCCCAGGCGGTGCAACGTGGCGCAGAGCTGACACGTCAGCTGCTGTCGGTCGGCCAGCAGCCGAGCGGCGCCCACCGCGAGCTGGAGCTCAGATCGGTGGTCGCAGATCTCGCCGACACCCTCCGCGGCGCCTTCCTCACCGACGACGGGGTGTCGTTGGCCTTCGAGCTCGGCGACGACCCTGCCCCGGTCATCGGCTCTCGCGAACGTCTGGAGCAGGCCGTCACCAACTTGGTGATCAACGCACGGGACGCATCCGAGGCCGGCGGCCGGGGGCACGTCGACGTCGCGTTGCGGCTCGCGGACGAGGCGCCCCCGGATGCGATCGTGCAGTCGGAGCACCCGGGCCCGTTCGTCGTGGTCGAGGTCGACGACGACGGTGAGGGCATCCCCGAGCAGGACCGTCACCGGATCTTCGAACCGTTCGTCTCGACCAAACAACCCCAGGGGGGAACCGGTCTGGGGCTGTCCATCGTGCGCGACGTCGTACGAGAACACCGCGGTGCGGTCACCGTCAGCAGCTCGTCGTCCGGCACGACGATCGCGGTGTGGCTCCCGCTCCACGATGCCGCGGACGGTCCCGGCGACACCTCGTCAGCGACCGTCGATCGGTGCTCGACGGTCCTGCTGGTCGACGACGACGAGCACGTCCGTTCCTCCACGAAGCGTCTGCTGGAGCAGTTCGGCATCGACGTGGTGGTGGCCGACTGCGGCGCCACGGCACTCGAGATGCTGGCCGCCGGATCGGCGGCGGACGCGGTGCTCACCGACGTGCGCATGCGAGCGATGTCGGGTCCCGAGCTCGCCCGTCGCGTGCTGCAGCAGCATCCAGGGCTGCCGATCGCGTTCGTCACCGGCTATCCCCAGGATGTGCCGGACACCGCGGAGCTGCGGGGTATCCCGTGTCTGGCCAAGCCGTACGACCCGGTGCAGCTCGGCGTGCTCATCGCAGAGTTGCTGCCGTCGGCGGTGACCGGCTCCTGACCACTGCATACCCCGGTCCGGAATTGGGCAAGCTGGTGCGATGACCGCCGAACCTTCCGCCACCGCACCGCCCGTCCGGCCCCGGCGGACGATCCTCGGCATGTCCGCGATCCTGCTGCCCCTGCACGAGTCCGGTCCGATCGACTGGGACGCACTCGAGGCCCACGTCGCGCGCACCCGCGCTGCGGGTCTCGTGCCGGCGGTCAACATGGACACCGGCTATGTGCAACTGCTCGACGCCGGCACCCGGAACCGCATCCTGGACCTGGCAGCGGCCGCAACTGCGGGCCAGGGCCACACTGCAGCCGGTGACCCCGACCCCGGACCCGCTGCCCCCGGCACCTCCCTGGCCGGCGGCTTCGTGGCCGGAGCCTTCGTCGACGACCGCCCCGGCGACCCGTTCGACCTGGCCGCGCACGTCGCCGCTGCTGCGGCCATCGCCGCCCGGGACGGCACTCCGGTGATCTTCCCGTCCCACGGACTCAACGCACTGGACCCCGACCGGTGGGTGGCTGCGCTGGCCGCGATCGGCTCGGAGGTCGACCGCTTCATCGGGTTCGAGCTGGGGGCCCAGTTCGTCCCCTACGGGCGCATCTATCCCCTGGAGGCCTACCGGGGGATGCTCACAGTGCCGCAGTGCGTCGCCGCCAAGCACTCGTCGTTGAGCCGAACCGCGGAGTGGGACCGACTGGCCGTCCGTGACGAGATGCGTCCCGACTTCGCGGTGCTGACCGGGAACGACCTGGCGATCGACATGGTGATGTACGGCTCGGACTACCTCCTGGGTCTCTCCACGTTCGCCCCGGAGGCGTTCGCCCGACGCGATACGCTACTGGCGTGACGGTGACCCGCGTTTCCACGAGCTGAACGACCTGCTGCAGTACCTGGGGCAGTTCACCTTCCGCACACCTGTGCCCGGCTACCGCCACGACGCGGCGATGGTGCACCACCTGCGCGGCTGGTCGTCCAGCGAACGCACGCCCGACGGGGCCCAGCGCCGGCCGGCGGCCGATCGCGAGGTGCTCGTAGAGATCCTCGGTCGGCTCGATGACCTGATGGCGCAGGACTCCTGATGCGGTACCCGCAGGTCAAGGGGCTCGAGTCAGCGGCCCAGTTCGTCGAGCGGTGCGACGAGCTCGGCATCGAACTGCCCCTGGCGCCGGAGGACGCGCCGGCCGACGTCCTGGGTGGGCCGGTCGAGGTCGCCGGGTCGGAGGCCGACTCGTTGCAGCTGCCGAACAGGTTCGCGATCCTGCCCATGGAGGGGTGGGACGCGACCGCCGACGGTCGGCCCACCGACCTGGTGCGTCGTCGGTGGCGCCGCTTCGGTGGTTCCGGCGCGGGGCTGGTCTGGGCCGAGGCAACCGCGGTGCGCCCCGACGGCCGCGCGAACCCCCATCAGCTGCTGTTGGACGAGTCGACCGTGTCGGAGTTCGCCGAGCTTCGGGCCCTGCTGGCACACGAACAGGTCGCCGGTCTGCAACTCACGCACTCGGGTCGATGGTCGCGCCCCGAGGGCGAGGCGGCGCCTCGCACGGCGTACCAGCACCCGCTGCTCGACCGCCGGGTCGGGGCCGACGCGTCGTCGGTGTTGCGCACCGAGGACCTCGACGAGCTGGCCGAGGCGTACGTCGCTGCAGCAGTGCTCGCGCACCAGGCCGGGTTCGACTTCGTCGACGTCAAGCACTGCCACGGCTACCTGCTGCACGAACTGCTCAGCGCGCACGACCGGAGCGACGGCTACGGCGGGGACCTGCAGGGCCGTACCGCCTTCCTGCGAGCGGTGGTCGAGGGGATCCGCTCACGCGCACCCGGCCTGGCGATCGCCGTGCGACTGTCGGTGTTCGACATGGCACCGTTCGTGGAGGGCCCCGATCGCACAGGTGTGGCCGAGTCGTCGGGCAGCTATCGCCACGCCTTCGGCGGTGACGGCACGGGGGTCGGCATCGATCTCGCCGAGCCGCACGAGTTGCTGCACGAGTTCGCTGCGATGGGCATCGGCCTGGTCTGCACCACCGCCGGCAGCCCCTACTACAACCCCCACGTGCAGCGTCCGGCCTACTTCCCGCCGTCGGACGGCTACCGGCCACCCGAGGATCCGCTGGTCGGGGTCGCCCGCCAACTCGCCGCGACCGCAGAGCTACGAGCAGCCCACCCCGAGCTGTGCCTCGTCGGGTCCGGGTACACCTACCTCCAGCAGTGGTTGCCACGGGTCGCAGCCGGCGTGGTCGCGCAGGGCGGCGCGGACGTGGTCGGCCTGGGGCGCATGGCGTTGTCGGATCCGGACCTGCCGGCGCGGGTGCTCGCCGGTGAGCCGCTCGACCGTCGTCTGATCTGTCGGACCTTCAGCGACTGCACCACCGCCCCCCGCAACGGTCTGGTGTCGGGGTGCTTCCCGCTCGATCCGTTCTACAAGGCACACCCGCAGCGGGTGCAGCTCGCGGCGGCGAAGCGGGCACAGCGGAGCTGAGACGCGGACGGGAGCAGCTCGGGATCGATCCCGCCGCGATCGGGTCGCGGTGGTCGTCATGGCCGGTACCATCGACGGCTCGCCGCCGCCCGGCGCACGACCAGGGAGAGGTGCCTGAGTGGACAGTGGAGTCGTACTCGCCGTCGCCGCCCTGTTGGTGCTCGGCGTGCTGTCGCAATGGGCTGGCTGGCGTCTGCGTGTGCCGGCGATCGTGTTCCTGCTCGCAGCGGGCCTGATCGCCGGACCCATCACCGGGCTGCTCGACCCCGACGACCTGTTCGGCGACCTGCTGTTCCCCTTCGTGAACCTGGCCGTGGCCGTGATCCTGTTCGAGGGTGCGCTCGGGTTGGGTGTGCCCAGGGTGCGCGACGCGGGTCGCACGGTGTGGATGCTGCTGACCGTCGGTGCCGGCATCACACTCGGGCTGACCGCGGTGGCCGCGCACCAACTGCTCGACGTCCCGTGGTCGCTCGGCTGGCTGCTGGCCTCGGTGCTGGTCGTGACCGGTCCGACGGTGATCGGTCCGCTGGTGCGTTCGATCGGGCTGCACGGCCGGGTGGCGTCGATCCTCGAGGCCGAGGGCACGCTGATCGACCCGATCGGCGCGATCCTGACGGTGCTGGTGTTCCAGACGTTCTACGAGAACACCCCGGGCCGCAACGTGCCGGTCGACCTGCTGCTGACCCTGCTGATCGGCGGCGTCATCGGGTTGGCCGCCGCCTGGTTGCTGACGATGGTGCTCGCCCGGTTCATCCTGCCCGACGAGCTGCACAACGTCGGCACCCTGGCCCTGGTCATCCTGGCCTTCGCCGCAGCCGACGCCGTGCAGCACGAGGCCGGTCTGGTGGCAGTCACGGTGATGGGGCTCGCCGTGGCGAGTCAGAAGCGGGTCGAGGTCCGCCATGTGCTCGAGTTCAACGCGACGCTGCGCATCCTGTTCATCTCGGGACTGTTCCTGCTGTTGGGCGCTCGTATCGAGTGGGACACGCTGCGCGCGATCGAGTGGCGCAACCTGGTCTTCCTGGCAGTGCTGGTCGTGGCGGTTCGTCCGATCTCGGTCGCGGTGTCCACCATCGCGTCGGGGCTCAGTCGCAGCGAGCGGTTCTTCATCGCTGCGACCGCGCCGCGTGGCATCGTCGCCGCGGCGATCGCGGCGACGTTCTCGCTGCGTCTGGCCGAGCAGGGTGAGGCCGACTCACAGGTGCTGGTCTCGGCATCGTTCACCGTGATCGCCGGCACCGTGCTGCTGTCGGGCCTCGGTGCACGGCCCCTGGCACGTCGTCTGGGACTGGTCGACGAGTCGTACCGTCCGATCGTGATCCTGGGCACCAACCCCCTCGCGGTCGCGTTCGCCGAGGCGTTCGAGAGCCAGGGCGTACCCACCCGACTGATCAGCCTGGACCGTCGTGAGGTGTCGACCGCTCGGCTGTCGGGTCTGGCTGCGGTGCACGGCTCGGTGCTCGATGAAGGGCTGTGGACCGAGGTCGAGCGGTCCGGGGCCCACAGCTTCGTGGCGCTGACCAGCAGTGACGAGGCGAACGTCATCGCCTGCGGGCGCGTCGCTCCGCTGGTGGGCCGACGCAACGTGTTCCGTGTGTCCTCGGACCGTCGGGAGCACGCAGAGTCGCAGGTCTCGGCGACCATGCCCGGTCGGTTGCTGATCGACGCGATGGCGACCTACAGCGATCTGGCCGAGCGGGTCGGGAATGGGTGGCGCTTCCGGTCGACCAGGTTGACCGAGGTCTTCGACGAGGACGCCTACCGCACCGATCTGGCCGAGGGCTCACTCCTGGTCGGCGTCATCCGTCAGAGCAGTGTCGACCTGGCGGTTCCCGGTCAGCGCCTGCCGTTGCGTGTGGGCGACAAGGTCGTGGCGCTGGTGCCGGGCAACGGCACTGGCAACGGCAACGGCACCGGCACTGATGCCGGCGCCGCCGAGGAGGTCGAGGGCGATCACGACCACGGCGCCGGGACCCCCTGACTCGACGCGCCCGGTCCCACCCCACGACACTGTTGCGATGTCGAGTGCGGACCCCCTCCAGACCGTCGTCACGTTGGATCTCGAAGGGGTGCTGATCCCCGAGGTCTGGGTCGCCACCGCCGAACGGACAGGTGTCGACGAGCTTCGGCGGACGACCCGCGACGAGCCCGACTACGACGTGTTGATGCGCGGCCGGCTCGAGCTGCTGCGCGAACACGGTCTGGGGATGGCCGATCTGACCGAGGCGATCGCCTCGCTTCGTCCGCTCGACGGAGCGCTCGAGTTCCTCGACGAACTGCGTTCTCGCACGCAGGTCATCTTGTTGTCCGACACCTTCGAGGAGTTCGCCCGGCCGTTCATGGCGCAGCTGGGGTGGCCCACCGTGCTGTGCCACCGTCTCGTGGTCGACGACGACGGCCACATCGTCGACTACCGCCTGCGCCAACCCGACCAGAAGCGCCACGCCGTGCAGGCGTTGCACGGGCTCAACTACCGGGTGCTCGCGGCGGGCGACTCCTACAACGACACCACGATGCTCGCCGAGGCCGACCACGGGTTCCTGTTCCGTGCCCCCGACAACGTGATCGCAGAGTTCCCGCAGTTCCCCGCCACCGACGACTACGACGACCTGCTCGGCCGGTTCACCGCACTGCTGTAGGCGGCCCCGGGCATGCCGCTGTGGTCGGGGGCCGTCGGCGCAGCCGGGCCGGGTTCAGGGGCGCAGGAACGTCTTGCCGATGTTGGTGCCCTCGAACAGCGCGTTCAGCGCGTCGACCGAGCGGTCCAGGCCCTCGAACACGTGGCTGCGGAACCGCAGCTGGCCAGCATCGTGGAGTCGACGCAGCTCGTCGTTCGCCTCGCCGTAGCGGTCCCAGTTGTCCAAGGTGTTGAAGCCCTGCATCGAGGCCCGCATGGCCAACAGCTTCACGTAGTTGGACGGCCCGGGGTGCTCACCCGAGACGTAGCTCGAGATCACCCCGCACAGCACCACCCGGGCGTGCATCGCCAGCCGACCCAGCACGGCGTCCAGGATCTGCCCGCCGACGTTGTCGAAGTACACGTCCACCCGGTCGGGGCAGTGCTCGCGCAGCGCCGCCGGCAGGTCGGCGGTGCGGTAGTTGATGCAGGCGTCGAACCCGAACTCGTCGACCACGACAGCGCACTTCTCGTCGGACCCTGCGAGACCGACGACACGAGCCCCTGCTGCCGCTGCCAGCTGCCCGGCGATCGATCCGGTGGCGCCGGCCGCGGCGCTGACGACCACGGTCTCGCCCGGCTGGGGTCGGCCGATGTCGTGCATCCCGAAGTACGCGGTCGCTCCCGTGGACCCGAACAGGGCGAGCAGCGCCTCGCGGTCGAGGTCCGCCGTGCCGTCGGCGACACGTCCCATGAGGGTCGTGAACAGGTCGTCGCGGGACACGGAGTACTCGGCGAAGCCGCCGAGTGAGGTGACCACGTCGCCGACCTGGTAGGCCTCGCAGCGGGTCGCCACCACCTCGCCGACCGTCGCGGCACGCACGACCTGGCCGATCTGCACCGGCGGCAGGTACCCGGGCTGGTCCTCGAGCCAGGTACGTGCAGCGGCGTCGATCCCGATCAGGTCGTTGCGAACCAGCGCCTCGCCGTCGGCCAGCTCGGGCACGTCGGCGGTGACCATCTCCAGGTCTCCGGGGGCGACCAGGCCGGTCGGGCGGCGACGGAGGACGACCTGGCGCATGGAGTCGGACACGGCGCGGAGTGTAGCGACCGCCGCCGGGAGCAACGGTCTGGTAGACGAGACGACCATGACGACCTTCGACGAGTGGGCCGACGATGCGACGATGATCCCGGTCGGCGACGTCCGGGTCGCGCTGCAGGATCGCGGCGCACCGGGCTCGCCGGTGCTGACCTACTGCCACGGCTATCCCTCATCGAGCCATGACCTCGCGGACGTCGTCACGCTGCTCGACGACTGGCGCATCGTCGCAGTCGACTTCATCGGGTTCGGCGCATCCGACAAGCCGAGGGACCGCACCCTGACCATCCACGATCAGGCCGACGCGATCGAGGCCGCATGGGCGCACACAGGGGTTCGCAGCACGCTCCTGCAGTGCCACGACTACGGGGTGTCGGTCGGCCAGGAACTGCTGGCGCGCCGCAGCGACGGCAGCCTGTCGGTCGAGATCTCGGGCGTCGTGTGGCACAACGGCGGCCTGTACCCGGACCTGCATCGGCCGACCGTGGGCCAGCAGCTGCTGCGGGACCCCGAGCACGGTGCTGCCATCGCGGCGGCGATCACCGAGCAGACCTTCGCCGACGGTGTCGGCGTCACCTGGGGGACCCGGACACCGATGACCGACGAGGTCATCGGCGAGATGTGGCGGGGCATGCAACGCAACGACGGGGTCTCGATGGCGCACGAGCTGCTGCACTACATCGATGACCGGCGCGAGCATGCCGAGCGCTGGCGCGAGGCGCTCGAGGACTGCGACCTGCCCCAGACCTTCGTCTGGGGCGACCTGGACCCCGTGTCGGGCGCCCACGTGATGGCTCGCCTGCGTGAACGGCTGCCCGCGGCGACGATGGTGCCTCTGGCCGACGTCGGTCACTGGCCGCCGATCGAAGCTCCCGACGTGGTTGCCGCGGCGATCGAATCCCACAGGCGGTAGCTTCCGGTCGTTGATGGGCGGGTCGGGCTTCGGCCGCTGATGCCCGACCGGGGGTGGTCATGGCTGATGGACGGGACCGTGCAACGGGAGTGATCCGGCGCGTGGCTGCGACGCTGGTGGTGGCGGTGCTCGGAGCGGTCTGTGTGGTCGCAGCCGATGCGCCCGCTGCGGCGCAGTCGCCCGGCGAGTCGACGGCGTCGGCCCGAACGGCCGAGATCCTCCGCGACACCGAGACCGTCGGGACGTGCGTGGGGATCAGGGGCAACGGTCCCCGCCTGTTCGCCCACTTCGGCGCGCTGGCCCGGCTGGCCGAGTCGACCGGACCGATCCGCTGCGCAGCAGGTGGCAGCTCGGGGTCGATCACGGCGTTCCTCCTGGAGTCGACCGCAGCCAATCCGCTGCTGGAGGACTGCGACGGGCGGCCGTGCACACCCGCCGAGGCCGGTCAGCGACAAGCACTGATGTTCCGCACCATGGGCGGCCTGCTCGAGGTGGGCGTGTTCGGGGAGATCCGCCAGTTGATCGCCCTGGTCGACGCCATCAACGCCGCCGGGGTGCCGGGGCTGCTCGGTGCCGGCATCTTCGCGGTGCTGGGCGTCGCCCTGTTGACCGGCATCCTGGACCAGGCGGGTTCGCTGATCTCCTCCGAGCTGGGCCGGGCCGTGCGGACCTCGCCCGAGCCCGTCGCGACGGCGCTCGACATCGTTGCGGGTCTCGGCCGGGCCGTGACGTTCCAGCCGGTCGACGCCGCGTCGTTCATCCGTCCGGGCCCGATCGACTTCGCCGAGCTCGGTGAGCTGATCGGCCGAGCGGGCGGCTTCTACGCGGGGTACGCACCGCTGGATCTCGACGGTCAACGCTCGTGGCTCGACGACTGCGCACCTGCCACGGTCGGGCTGACCTTCGCCGAGACCAAGTCGGTCGTGGCGGGAGCGTCATCGGTCAGCTGCGGTGAGCGATTCCTCGACCTGTACGCGACCTACAGGGACGCCGCGGTCGCCGCCCCGTCAGCCCCCAGCCGGCTGGACGACACGATCGGGCGGTACGCACCGGTGCTCGCGTCGACCGGGGTGCTGACCGGCGACGCCATCGGCGGCTTCGACGCCGCCCGGGCACAGTACGCACGTGCCGACTTCCCGGTGGACTTCGCTCCCGACTTCGCCGACGTGGGCTTCGGGGTGTTCGGTTCGGCAGACGATCTGGCGAAGGTCGATGCGGGCATCGGAGCGTTCGATGACCTCGGCGCACAGAAGACCGTGACGCTGTATCCGGCGAGCTGGCGCGAGATCCTCGCCAGCTCACCCGCCGAGCCGGGCCTCTCCTCGGGGGTGCCCCTCTCGAACGGCATGGTGTCCGTCGGTGGTTGGGCGGACCCGCTGCGGGTCCAGGTCGCCGAGACCCTCGGGGCGGCGCCGGTGATCGCGCTCAACAAGCGCGACGGGCTCGGCGCGTTCACCGTCAGCATCGCCTCCGCGCTCGGCGCCACGCCCGAGCAGCTCGAGGCGCTCTACGGACTGTCGGTGCAGGACAGCAACTTCCAGTTGCAGCTGGGCGACGCAACGGCGGTGTTGTGCTCGGACTGGGACACACCGGCGCTGCTGGATGCTCCGGCGCTGTTCCGCGACGGGTTCGTCGCACCGCTGCTCACCGATGACCCCGCGTTGCTCGCTGCAGTGCCCACCGCATCGGCCACGACCCGCCTCGTGGGATGCTCGCCCGAGTTGACCACGCCCCGACCGACCGCGGAGATGGCCGCCGTGCCCACTGCAGGTCTCACCGCCTCGTTCGACGCGAGCGGTTCGCTCCCCGGGTTCGGCACCGTGCTGCAGTACCGGTGGGACTTCGGCGACGGCACGGTCTCGACGACCTCGACCCCCACCACCACCCACCGCTACGACCGGGCCGGCGGCTACGACGCCACGGTGGCGGTGACCAACTCCAACGGATCGTTCGCCCGGTCCGCGCCGGTGGCGGTCACCGTGCAACCGCAGCGCGTCGATCTGCGGTTCTCGGGTCTGGGCTACCGGGTCGTGGGAGTGGATCTGGACGGTGCGATCGCGACGGGACCGGTCGAGTCCCGCGACCGGATCACCGGCGGCGGGACCTTCAGCGGGCGCCGCGGCACGATCGCAACAGTGACTGTGGACCTGACCCGCAACGCACTGTTCGACCGCTGGTCGGGAACGATCGTGGTCGACGACCCCGGAGCGGACTTCACCCAGACGACGCAGGTGAACCTTGCGCCGCTGACCCGTGTCGCCGGCGGGGTGCGGCTGTCCGCCAACTGGTTCCGTCCCGGCAGCTTCCTGCCGACGATCTACACGCTCAGCTTCGCCGTGCGCTGAGCTGGCTACGAGCCGGTGGTACGCCGCGGGCGGCGGGTCGCCCCGACCGCAGCGCCGATGATGAGCATCGCCGCGCCGATCAGCACCAGCGCCCAGACCGTCGAGCCGGTGAACGCCAGCGGTGCCGGAGCGGGCGTCGAGGTGGCGGCTGTCGTTGCACCCGGCGGGGGCACGGTCCGGTTCGCGGACTCCACGAGCGCCATGTCGAGCGCTGCGATGTCGTGGTCGTCCTCGTCGCCGGGGATCCGGTCGATGGTCTCGTCGTCGGTGTCGAGAACGTCGTCGTTGCCGATGTCGTCGTCGGGGGTCGAGTCGTCGTCGGTGACCGGGTCGGTCGGCGTCGAGTAGTCACCGGCGCTGTCGGCGGTGATCTCGGCGGTGTTGACGTACCCCGGAAGTGAGGCATCGTCGAAGCGGACCCGGAGCGTCAGGACCTTGGTGGTGTCGGGCGCCAGCGACGCCATGTCGGTCCAGACCGCGGCACCGCCCTGCGCCCTGCCTCCATCGCTGGCATCGACGAAGGACATCCCGGCAGGGATCACGTCCTGCGCCGACCAGGCACCCGAGGCGACGTTGCCCTGGTTGCGCACCCGCAGCTGGTAGGTGATGACGCTGCCCTCGCGGTAGTCCTGTCCCGGGGGAACGGTCTTGACCAGGGCCAGGTCGTAGTCGATCGAGGTGGTGATCGGTGCCACGTCGTGGTCGTCGGAATCGACGTCGGGATCGTTGAACTGCTCGTCGTCGAACTCGGTCGCGTCGACCAGGACGTCGTTCTCCGGGTCCGTGTCGGGCACGGAGTCCTCGTCGCGGACCGTCACCGCCGGTGAGCCGGGGCGGCCGGGCTCATCGGCGCGCTCGGCAACGTCGTAGCCCGAGGCGCCATCTGCGCTGATCTCGGCGACGTTCAGGTACGGCCGCTGGGTCGGGTCGGTGATCTCCACGGTGACCGTCACGGTCGTGGTGTCGCCGGGGTCGAGCGACTCGAGCCCGCTCCAGGTGACCGTGGCCCGGTCGGCGGAGATGGTGCCTGCGTCGCTCGAGCGGAGTGCGGCCATGCCGCCGGGGATCGTGTCGGTGACGTCGAACGGGCCGGAGGGCACGTTGCCCTGGTTGCGCACGGCAATGGTGAAGGTGGCGGAGCCCAGCGGCGACATGGACGCCGGGCCGGTCTTGATCAGCGCCAGGTCGTAGCGCACCGGAACGTCGACGTCGGCCACATCGGCGTCGTCCGACGGGTCGTCGTCCCTGCCGGCTCCGTCGATCGCGTCGTCGCCGACGTTGTCGATGCCGGCGAGTCCGCCCACGGTGCCGTAGTCGCCGTCGTTGGTGCGGTCGGAGTCGGGCACCGAGTCCCGGTCCTCGACGTCGACCACGTTGCCCGAGGTGATGTCGTACGTGTCCGCCCCGTCCGAGGTGATCTCGGCGATGTTGCGGAACGGTCGCTGTGTGACGTCGGTGACCCGGGTCCGCAGCGTCAAGGTCGTGGTGGCGCCGGGGGCCAGGTCGTCGACCGTCCATGCCACGGTGCCGTCGAGGTTGTCGACCGCGCCGCCGAGATCGGCGACTGCCATCCCCGTGGGGATCCAGTCGGTCACCACGAACTCGCGTGCGGCCAGGTTGCCCTGGTTCTCCACGGTGATCGTGTAGGTCACCTCGCCGCCGCTGGTGGTCGTGGGGGAGTCGACGACCTTGGACAGGGCCAGGTCGTAGATCAGGCCCTCCAGGTCGACGTCCGCGATGTCGGCGTCGTCGGAGGGGTCGCCCCCGAGCACGCCGGCGTCGGCCACGGTCAGGTTGTCGATCGGGCTGGTCGTGCCGAGCGGGCCGTAGTCGCCGTCGTCGTCCACGTTCGTGTCCGGGGTCGAGTCGACGTCCTCGACGGCGTAGAGCTCGGTTGCCGAGTCGGAGCTGATCTCGGCGACGTTGCGGAACGGTCGCCGGGTCACGTCGGTCACCTCGGCGACCCATGTGAAGGTGGCCGACTCGCCGGGATCCAGATCCGTTCCGTCGAAGGTCACCGTCGTGGGTGAGCCGGGTACCTCGGTGCCGCCGTCGTCGGAGCGCACGAACCCCAGCCCTGCGGGGAGGGTGTCGGTGACGGCGAAGTCGCCCGAGGGCACGTTGCCCTGGTTCTGCACGGTGATGGTGTAGGTGATCTCGTCGGTCTGGGTGACGAGCGACGCATCGGCGGTCTTGGCGAGCGCCAGGTCGTAGGTGATCGACGGTGAGATGTCGGCGATGTCCGCGTCGTCCTCGCCGTCCGCGGGGTCATCGCCGACGTCGGGCCGCAGCCGGCTGCCGGCCTGGGTGATGTTCACGTTGTCGACGGTTGCGGCCGGCGAGCCGACCGGGCCGTAGCCGTTGCCGTCCGTGATCCCGTTGCCGACGTTGTCGTTGGTGATGTCCGCGTCGGGCGTCGAGTCCCAGTCGGTGGTCGGTGTCGACACGCCGCCGGTCTGCACCAGGCCGGCGCTGTCGGCGCTGATCTCGGCGTAGTTGCGGAAGGGGCGGTCCAGGTAGTCATCGACCTGGGCGGTGAACGTCAGGCTCGTGGTGGCACCTGCAGCCAGGTTCGGGCGGTTCCACACGAGCGTGCCGGCACTTGCCGAGTCCTGGGTCGGTGTGGCGTCGCCGACGAGTGACATTCCCTCGGGCAGGACGTCGGTCACCTGGTAGGGACCCGACGCAACCGTGCCCTCGTTGCGCACCGTCAGCGTGAACGTCACACGACCCGTGGTCAGGTCGAGCGTGCCGACGGTCTTGGCCAGTGCCAGGTCGTACTTGCCGCTCAGGTAGTTCGACGGGTCGGTGTCGCTCACGGTCGCCGGGGGGTCACCCCGCAGGATCGGCGAGCCGTCGTCCAGCACGGGAGTGCCGACGACGGTGGCGATGTTGGCGTAGTCGGTCGGCTGTGCGGTGCCGGTCGCGGTGCAGCGCATGGTGGCGCCGCGGTTCAGCGCGATCGGGGCCGTGGCGGAACTGGTGAGCCCGTCGGCGTTGGTGCCCTGGTCGGTGATCGTGCAGTTCGTCACGGCGAAGGTCGCATCGGGCCCGCCGTCGTCGTTCAGCGTCACGTCGGCCAGTCGGGTGTCGCCGGTGTTGGTGACCTCGTAGATCCAGGTCACCGGGCGGCCCCGCAGGATCGACACGCCGTCGCCGGCGAGGCTGTCGTCCCATGCGGAGTCCTTGGTGACCTTGTCCACGGCGACAGCGGGCCGGGCGTTCCAGATGCCCAGGTCCCAGGTCGGGTCGAACTCGCCGACGGGCAGTCCCGGCAGGTTGTTGTCGTTGTCGCCGAGGGTGACGTCGACGGTCTCGTAGAAGTCGCCGAGGACACCGGTGCCCGTGGGGTCACGTGGCACATCGGAGTCGTCGTCGGTGTTCGTGCCGGGGTTCGCGCCGCCAGGGGCGCCCTGGTCGGTCGCCGCGCCGGTCTGGTCCCCGGGTGAGACGTAGTACTCCGGTGGCGGCACGAACCGGAGCTTGTAGGTCCCGTCGGCCAGGCCGTTCTCGCCGCCGGAGAACAGGTAGAAGCCCTCCGCGTCGGTGAACGTGTAGCCCACCGAGTCGTAGCGGCCCCCGGGGAAGAGTGGATCGAACCTGAACAGCTCGACGTAGGCGCCGGGCACGCCGGGTTCACCGCTCGGTGAGCGGTCGGCGGACTGGATGCCGTCGTAGTTGCGGTCGAACCAGACGCGGTTGCCGATGCCGTTGGGCGTCGGCGGCGCCGTCACACGCACCTCGACCTGGGGCGGCTCGGCGAACAGGCGCGTGGGCTGGGGCACGCCGGGCGGCAGGTTCGCCGCGTCCGCGCCGTAGGCGAAGCTGTTCACCGCTCGTGGGCAGTGGGTCGG
Organism: uncultured Microthrixaceae bacterium; assembly: GCA_963714875.1. Taxonomy (GTDB): domain Bacteria; phylum Actinomycetota; class Acidimicrobiia; order Acidimicrobiales; family Microtrichaceae; genus JBAOHV01. The sequence continues at coordinate 202,040 of CAVQQI010000008.1, forward strand.
GTCGGTCCGTGGGGTCTGGGCGGTGCAGGTGTCGAGGAACTCGTACGGATCCGCGCTCGAGCTGCCGCCCTGGTCGTAGGTCGGGTCGAACACCGGGGCGCGCGTGCTCCAGTCGAACGTCGCCGTTTCGCCCATGGCCAGGGTCCCGGCGAAGCTGAACTTGACCGAGCGGTAGGTCGGCAGCTCCAGGAAGCCCGGGGTGGTGGTCCAGTCGGGGGTCTCGCAGTCGGACCCGGCGTTGTTCACGCCGCCCACCTCGGGCCGGCAGGGGTTGGTGCTGGTGGAGTAGCTCACGGTCCATCCCGCAGGTGCGGTGATCGGCGTGACCAGGTACGGCGTGTATTCGCTGCGCCGTGGGTTGAGCGCGCCGCCGGTGGTGGTGATCACCGCCGTGTCGTCGACGCGGGGCAACAGGTCGACGAACTCCACGTTCGTCGCGTCGGTGTTGCCCGAGTTGCGCAGTCGCACCTCCCACTCCATCAGTCCGCCGGGCAGGGTCTGCGCCGCGGTCACAGATCCGCTCGGGTCGGTCTCGCAGCTCGGGCTGGGTCGGAAGATCCCGTCGTCCAGGTCGCCGCGGACACACTTCTGCGAGTTCAGCTCGACGACGGGGTCGACCGTGACCGTGGCGGTGGCCCCGCAGCTGGGGTTGGTGTTGGCGCAATGTCCGAACGAGCCGCCGTCGTCGGGGCGCACGAACGCGGTGTTGGTGTAGCGGCCCGGCGGGGTGATCGGTCCGGGTACCTCGGTGTCGACCTGCACGAGGTAGGTGACGTTCGAGGTCCCCTGTCCGGGTGTCAACGTGCCGGTGTAGTCGAAGCGCAGGGGCGTCTCGCCGGGCCCGCATGCCGGCAGCGGGGTGCCGGCGCTCCAGCCGGCGCCGAGCGTGGGGCTGCCCTGGACGGTGAAGTAGTCGGGCACGCAGTCCTCGACGTACGGGTCGGTCAGCGAACCGGTCGCATCCGCGGAGTTGGTCACGCGCAAGGTGTACGTCGTGGTCTGGCCCGGTCGGCGGGTGGCGTTCGACACCGACTTGTTGATGCGTGCGTGGGGCTGGGGGGACTCGAGGAGGTACTGGTCGCTGTCGGCGTCGCTGACGCTCGCTCCATCCCGGGTCACGGTCATGGTCGAGGTGTTCGTGTAGAGCCCGAACGCGTCGCTGGTGGGGGGCGGGGTGCCGACCGAGCCGATGATCTGCAGGCCGGTCGCCGCGAAGTCGGCGGGGACGCTGTCGGTGCCGTCGTCCCAGATCCAGCGGATCGAGCGGTAGGCGCTGGCGAGGGTGATCGTCGGGGCGCCCGAGGCCACGCCGGACGCGATCACGACCGGCGTGACGAACCCGTCGTCGGACCCTTCGATCGTGGCGGTGATGGGGGCGTTCCAGGTGCCGGGACGAACCTGGGTCGCAGAGAAGCTCTCGGGCATGCCGGTGCCGTTGGTCGTGGTGGCACCGTCGTTGAACGCCCACGCGCCGTCGCTGATCACGAAGCGGTCGGCGGGCAGGTCGCTGTCGATCGAACCCGACAGGTTGAAGCGGCCGGTGTCGCCCGACGCGACGTAGAAGTTGTTGGCACCGGACGTGTCGGTGAAGCGCTTGGTGGTGCCGCCGTCACCGATGCCGAAGGCTCGCGGCGATGAGCGTGGTGGTCCACGGGGCCGCACCCAGATCGGTGGTGGGTCCGGCCGGCACGAAGCTGCCGGTTCCGGTGGCGACGTCGATCTTGTCGGCGTCACCGACGTTGTCGTCGTTGGCTGGGTCTGCGGTCGACGGGTCGACGTAGCCGGACGGGAAGCGGCCGGTGACGTTCATCCGGAAGCAGCCGTCGCTGCCCAGCGGCGGGCGGTTGGCGGCGTCGAAGGTCCAGGTGACCACGCCGGCGCCGTCCGAGATCGTGTCGGCCGGTACGGGCCCGACTTCGTCGTCGGTGTAGGTGCCGCCGTTGGACGCAGCGACGAACTGCGTGCCGGGGGCCAGCACGTCGGTCACGGTGTAGAGGGGGAACAGCGACGAGGTCGCCGGGCCGCAGACCGACACGACCCAGGTGACGTCACGGTTCATCCGGGTCGAGGTGGGGCCCAGCTTCGAGATGGACCAGTCGGGCGCGGTCGCCGAGATCGTGGTGTTCGCCGTGGTCGAGACGTCGACGTAGCCGGGGCTGTCCGGGTCGGTGACCTGTGCGGTGTTCGAGATGACCTGCGGTGCGACGGGCACGATGCCGCGCGGGACGCGGACCGTCACGAAGATGGACCCGGAGTTGCCGGGTGGCCACGGGCCTGCGGTGCCCGTGACGAACGGGTTGACCGGATCGGTGGTGTCCAGCGTGAAGCCCGAGGGCCACACCGACGCAGGCCCGCTCGCGCTGACGAACTCGACGGGTGTGAGGTTGCCGTGGATGTCGGCGAACTTCGGGAGCGGGTCGTTGAACACCGAGCCGTCGCAGCCGTCAGCGTTGGCCTCGTTGTTCGAGCACGAGAAGTTGACGACGTACTGCACGGTGTCGCCCGGCCCGGCGGAGGCCTGTGGGGTGGTCTTGGCGGCCAGTTCCGGTCGGGCGTCGCCGGGCGCGGCGCCCGCGGTGCCGGTGCCCATCGACAGGTTCATCGCGACGACGAGCACGGCGACGATCGGTCGCAGCAGACGACCAGCGACGGATCCTCTGGCTGGAGCTCGTCGGGCGAAGGCTCCTTCGGCGCCGCCCGGGTCCGAGATGTCGGACCCATGGGGGGCGGAGTGACGGTTGGGAGCAGTTGCTGGGCGACGCACGGACCGCAGGTCGACCGCCAGCCCGAGGTCTGGAGACATCGCTGCGAAAAGGGTCCGAGTGCACCAGCGCGCTCTGGTGCAGACGGGGGATCGCGAATCGTCGTGGGCGCCATTGACGTCGTTGAGTGTCGGACGTCGACCGGGTGTGGGACCCGGAGTCGGGGGTGTTCACCATGGCGCCATCGCCCGCCGCCCGACGGTGAAGGGAGACGGTGCAGGCCGGGGTCGACGGTGGTCGTCGTCCTTCCCGATGACGCGAACCGAGCGAACGACGTCAACCGCGGCCCGGTCACGGCGATCACGACGCTCGTGCCGGCGCAGCACTCGGACAACGTGCTGTGTGTGAACATCAACCGGGTGCCGCTGGCCAACCAGTAGGTGGGCACGTCTCGGGTTGCGATGCGTGTCGGGCTGGTGCGTCGCCGCTCCGGCAGCGGACGGGCCCGATGCTGAGAGCGCCCTGCGCGGCTTCCCGCCGGCTTACGACGAATTCGGCTGTGCTGCGGTGGGTCCCCTTCGCTGAGCTGGATGCCCTGCTCTGCGCTGGGTCCCCTGCGGCAGGTCGGTGGGATCCAAGTCCGTGAGCATCGACCACGGCGCTCCGCCGTCCTCGGTGCTCTCAACCGGAGCGACGGGAGCGCCGGTGCACGACGCAGGAGTGGCGCAACCGGAGCTCCTGGAGCGCGCGTTTCGTCGCAAGCCGGCGGTTCGCCGACATCGGTGCTCTCAGGTCCGTTGAATCGACCGCAAGCGCGGGCCAGCGGGTCAGGTCAGCCAGCGAGCGGGTCAGGCAGTTCGAAGCGCGGCCAGGCTCACACGGCGTAGCGGAGGATCGCTGCGACGGGTCCACCGTCGGGGATGTCCGCAGCCCGCACCGCCAGCACACGCCCGCTGGTCAACAGCACCCGCCGGGTGATCTCGTCGGTGATGCCGTAGTTGATGGCGTCGTCGGCCTCATCGAAGGTCACCGCTCCGAGATCATCGATCGAACCGGGGACGGTGACGTCGATGTCGACCATCAGCGTGTCCACGGCCCCGATGGTCGCGAGACGTGCGACGTCGGAGATGTCGACAGCGGTGCGACCCTGCGAGCGGCGCTCGTCGAACACGACCGCAAGGTCGGCCAGCTGCTGGGCGTACACGTCGTCGAGGATGACCCTGGCGGCGTCGGCAAGCTCCGAATCGGTGCTGGTCTCGGGGTTGCCGTGCTCGCGCTCGGCGACCAGGTGCGGGTAGGTGTTGACCGACCGGTAGAGGGCGGCCATCGGCTGCGAGGCGGCCAGGATCAGCGGGAGGTCCGACCCCGTCAGCACCTGACGCAGGGCAGTGTCGACCCGACGGGCATAGGCGGCCTCGCGTGCCTTGTGGATCTTGTTGCCCGACGACTCCCAGGCGTCCTTGGGCAGCTCCGCGACGTGGACCTCCTCGGGGGCTCCCACAGGCCCCATCTCGAGCAGCCGGACCGAACCCTGGGCCAGCGCCAGGATCCACGCCGCCTGGGGGAAGGTCACGGCGCGCATCAGCGGCTTGATGTGGAACCGGTCGGAGACCTCGACCATGGCCGTGAGGTGGTTGGGGAGCCGGTGGGTCTCGAAGCGGTCGGGGCTCGCGAAGATGGCCAGGCTGTCGGCCTGGTCGACCCAGAACTCGTCGTCGTCCTCGGCCAGGTGCAACAGGTGTGACTCGATGTCCTCGACCTCGTCCGTGGCGGCGCCGCCGGCCCGGAGCTGCTCGACGGCGGTGCGGGTGAGGTCCTTCAACAACAGACGGTCCCGCTGTGTCTCCTGGGTGATGCGATGGGTCGGCAGGTAGATCGACACGCAGTGCTCGGCGGTGGAGTTGAGCAGTCGCTCGATCTCGTGGCGGGTCGGTATGTCGGTGTGCAGGGCCATGGGCAGGCAAGCTAGTCCTCGCCGCAAGCGAGCTGGAATCCGAGCCGAAGTAGGGTCGTCGCCGATCGACCTGACGGCTTCGGGGGAAACCATGGCAGGACTGTCGGAAGAGGACCTGTTCGCCCGGCTCGAGGAGTATCGGGCCGGCGACCTGGACACCAAGGGTGGCCGGACCTGGGCCTACGTGTACGACCCCGGCCGGGCCGACATCGACCGGGTGGCCAAGCGGGCGCTGGTCGAGTTCTACGACGAGAACGCACTCGACCCGACGGTGTTCCCATCGCTGCTGCGCCTGGAGAACGAGGTGGTCGGCCTCGCCCGGGATCACCTTCGCGGCGACGAGCAGGTGGTCGGCAACTTCACCACCGGCGGGACCGAGTCGATCATGATGGCCGTCAAGGCGGCCCGTGACCGCGCCCGGGAGCTGCGCCCGGAGGTTTCCAACCCGACGATGGTGCTGCCGGTCACCGCTCACGCGGCGTTCCACAAGGCGGCGCACTACTTCGACGTGGAGGCCGTGTCGGTGCCGGTCGACACCTCCACCTGGAAAGCCGATGTGGGCGCGATGGCTGCATCGTGTGACGACCGCACCATCTTGTTGGTGGGCTCTGCGGTGTCCTACGCCCACGGCGTGGTCGACCCCATCCCCGAGCTGGGCCAGTTGGCGCTGGAGCGTGACCTGCTGCTGCACGTCGATGGCTGCATCGGCGGGTTCATCCTCCCGTACGTGCGCCGGCTGGGTCGCGAGGTGACCGACTTCGACTTCGCGGTCCCGGGCGTGACGTCGATGTCCATGGACTTCCACAAGTACGCGTACTGCCCGAAGGGTGCCTCGGTGGTGCTCTACCGCGATGCTGCCCTGCGCCGCCACCAGCTGTACGCGAAGGCGGCATGGACGGGGTACACGGTGATCAACACGACGTTCCAGAGCACGAAGTCCGGGGGCGCGCTCGCGGCGACGTGGGCGGCGCTCAACTACGTCGGCGATGAGGGCTATCTGGACATCACCCGTACGACGATGGAGGCGGTCGACGCGATCCGGGCGGGCGTCGACGCCATGGCCGACCTGGACATCATGGGCGACCCCGAATCGAACCTGATCGCCATGACGAGCGACACGGTCAACGTGTTCGACGTCGTCGACGAGATGCGCACCGAGCGGTGGTACGTGCAGCCCCAGCTGGGCTTCGCGGGCAGCCGCGAGAACATCCACCTGTCGGTCGGCGGGGCCAGCCTGGCGCTGGTGCCCGAGTTGCTGACCGATCTGGCGACGGCGTGCGACCGGGCGAGGACCCATCCGACCCCACCGGCGGACGACGAGATCGTCGCGCTGCTGCACTCGCTCGACCCGGCGACGCTCGGCGCCGAGGAGTTCGACCTGCTGCTGGCCGGTGCGGGCATCGGCGGCCAGGCCGGCGGAGCACCCGAGGTGCCCGACCGGACCGCGGGCATCAACGCCATCCTCAACGTGTGCCCTCCGGCGCTGGCCGAGCGGGTGCTGATCGAGTTCTTCAACAGGATCTACGTGCCGGAGCCCAAGTGAGCGATGCGCTGGCGTTCGCCGACCTGGACCGGGTGGGGCGTTTGCCGCTCACCTACGACGAATGCCGCGCCCGGTTCCGTCGCGCAGCGCTGGTCGCCGGGCTGGAGGTGCAGGACCACCCGATCGATGCCCGCGGACCCGACGGTCAGGCGCTCACGGTGGATTCGGTGTGGATCGGCCCGCCCCAGCCGGAGCGGGCGTTGGTCGTGCTCAGCGGTGTTCACGGCGTGGAGGGGTTCATCGGTTCTGCGCTGCAGTGCGGGTTCCTGGGCCGGCTCGCCGGCGGGGGTTCGGCCGGTCTGGGCCTCCACGGGCGGACCGCTGTCCTGGTGGTCCACGCGGTCAATCCGTGGGGCATGGCGTGGTGGCGGCGTCAGAACGAGTCGAACGTCGACCTCAACCGCAACTGGCGACGGGACGAGACCGACCCGGTCCACAACGAGGCCTACGACGAGTTGCACGCTGTCGCCTGTCCCGACACCTCGCAGATGCCGTCGGTCGACGAGCTGATGGTGGCGGCCATGGCGATGGTGGACCGTCGAGGGTTCGAGTGGGTCCGGGACGGCATCACTGCTGGGCAGTACCGTCACGCCGACGGTCTGCACTTCGGCGGGAGTCGCACCGAGGCCTCGACGCAGATCGTCCAGGATCTGGCGGAACAGCTCGTCGGCGTGGACCATGCCCTGGTGCTGGACCTGCACACCGGGCACGGACCCCCGGGCGAGCTCACGCTGTTGTCCGACCAGCCGGTCGGCTCGCCACAGGACGAGTTCCTCCGGGCCAGCTTCCCGACGGCCACCGTGGAGGCCACCGTCGGCAATCCCGATGCGACCACCGGTGTGAAGTCGGGTCAGATCTCCAACGGGATCCGTGATCTGCTGGGCGCGGATCGCTGCCACTCCACCTCGGCAGAGTTCGGTACCGCCGACGACATGGAGCAGTTGGCTGCCACCTACCTGGAGAGCTGGGTCGATCGTCACGGCGACCGCAGCATCGCCGAGCACGCTGCGGTGGTGTGGCGGTACCGCAGCTGCTTCACCCCCGATGACCCTGAGTGGGAGGCCCGCTGTCTGGCCAGTGGCGCAGCTCTGCTCGACTCCGGGTTGGACGCCGTGCAGGCCTGGTCGGTCGATGTCTGAGCCGTCCGATGTCTGGTCGGTCGATGTCTGAGTCGGTCCACGGTCGTGCTGGCCGCATCGGGCTGTCACAGGTCGCGGCCGCCCACGATCGGATCCGCCCCCACGTCCTGCGGTCCCCGTTGCTCGAGTTGGGTGACACCGGGATCGTGCTGAAGGCCGAGAACCTCCAGCCGTCCGGGGCGTTCAAGCTCCGGGGCGCCTACAACTCGATGCTGACCCTGGACGCCGACCAGCGCCGCCGCGGTGTCGTGGCCCACTCCAGCGGGAACCACGCGATCGCGGTGGCGCACGCGGCGCGGTCACTCGGTCTCCGTGCGGTCGTGGTCATGCCGAGCGATGCCCCGGAGGCCAAGATCAGCCGAACACGCGACCTGGGCGCGTCGGTCGAGTTGGTCGCTCCCGACAGCAGCATCCGCACCGCTCGGGCCCTCGAGCTCGTCGGGTCCGAGGGTCTGGTCATGATCGAGCCCTACGACAGCGAGCGGGTGCTGGCCGCCACCGCGACGATCTCGACCGAGATCCTCGACGATCTGCCCGATGCGCTGAACGATCCTCCGGCGATCTACGTGCCGGTGTCCGGCGGCGGTCTTGCCGGCGGTGTCGCGCTGGGAGCGAAGCTGCGCGACCCGCGGGTGCGGGTGATCGGGGTCGAACCCGAGTTGGCCGCCGACGCGCTCGCGAGTTTCGAGGCCGGGCGGCGGGTGGAGTTCGCCGGCGAGCAGATGCGCCGCACGCTCGCCGATGGTCTGCGGGTCCAACAGGTGGGAGCGGTCACCTGGCCCTACCTCCAGGAGTACCTCGACGACATCGTCACCGTGAGCGAGCACCAGATGCTCGACGCCATGCGCCGGATCGCGTTCGATGCCTGGCTGGTCGCCGAGCCCAGCGGGGCCGTGGCCACGGCAGCAGCTCTCGCAGTAGCGGCCCGGGGCCGTTCGTCGGGCGTGTCGGCAGCGGTGGACCGGGACGCCTCGCCTCGCCGACGTGCCGTCGCCGTGGTCACGGGCGGCAACGTCGAACCGGCGCTGTTCGCCGACGTCCTCGCCGGCCGGTTCGGCTGCTGAGCCGAACCCGGCTGCTGACCCGAACCCGGCTGCTGACCCGAACCCGAACCGGATCACAGCCGGAACCCGAACCCGTTCGGGCTGTTCCGACACTCTGCGCCGGCCGAGCCAGTCTCTGGGCGGCACCAGTGCGGCCGGCGAACGCCGTTGCCACCCAGAACCTTGACCGGTGCCGCGGAACACCGGTCCGAGGGTGGGGGACCGGTGCCTCAGCGGTTGTCGAACCGCGACGCCAGGCCGGTGAGGTGGTCGAGCACCTCCGGGTCGGCAGCGGGCCCGAACCCCGATGCCAGGACACCACGTGTGTCGGTGCCGGGGTCGAGCAGGCCGAACACGATCATCTCGTCGCCCGGATCGCTCGGCCCCTCGAAGCGGAAGAGGCGCTCGACCACGGCATCGGTGGTCGTGCAGGCGCCGGCGTGCAGGTCGCAACGGAGGCAGCCGTCGACCAGCTGGAACTCTGCGTCGTAGCCCTCGGACCTCAACAGCTCCAGGGCGTCGACCACGGTCTCGGGAGCATCCACGCCCCGAGTCTGGCAGAACCTGGTCGACCGGGGCTGTGACGATCCGGGTGCTGCCGTACCCTCGACACCCCGGCCGATGCCGGAGGGAACGACCAGGAGCGCTCATGGCCCCACCCCCGCTGCCGCCGGCACCGACCGCCTCGTTCGCCAGCGACAACGCCGCGGGCGTCTGTCCCCAGGTGATGGACGCACTCGCCGAGGCGAACCGGGGTCCGGCGTTGGCCTACGGACAGGACCGGTGGACCGAGAAGGGGGTCCGTGACCTGCAGGATCTCTTCGAGGCGCCGGTCGAGGTGCTGTTCTGCTGGGGCGGCACCGGAGCGAACATCGCGGGGTTGGCCACGCTGGTGCAGCCGTGGCAGTCGATCATCACCGTCGACAGCTGCCCACATCGTGGTCGACGAGGCCGGCGGTCCGGCGCGGTTCACCGGGGCGCAGATCTCGACGGTGCCCCATGTGGGCGGGAAGCTGGTGCCCGAGGCGGTGGTGCCGTTCCTGTCGTGGCGCGGCGTCGAGCACCACCCGCAGCCCCGCGTGCTGATGGTGAGCCAGGTCACCGAGATGGGCACCGTCTACGAAGCGGACGAGCTGGCAGCGCTGGCCGACCTCGCCCATCGCCACGATCTCCTGCTGTACGTCGACGGAGCCCGCCTGGCCAACGCAGTGGTGGCGACCGGGCTGTCGGTGACATCGATGCTGCGCGACACCGGTGTGGACGCGGTGACCTTCGGGCTCACCAAGAACGGCGCGATGTTCGGCGACGCGGTGGTCTTCCTCTGCCCCGAGCTCGCTGATCACGCCCGCTTCGTGCGCAAGCAGGCGGGCCAGCTGGTGTCGAAGTCGCGGTTCGTGGGCGCGCAGGTGTCCGCGTTGCTGCGCGACGACCTCTGGCTGGCCAACGCCGCCAACGCGAACCGCACGGCCGCGTTGCTCGCTGCCGGCGTCGCGGACCTGCCGGGCGTCGGTGTGCCGGCACCACCGCAGGCGAACGGTGTGTTCGCCACGATCCCCTGGGATCGGCTCGGGGACCTGACCAGCTGGTCGTTCTTCTGGCCCTGGGACCCGGCTGCATCGATGGTGCGGTGGATGACGAGCTGGAGCACCACAGATGACGACGTGCGCACGTTCGTGGCCGGTGTCCGCTCCCTGCTGTCGACACGTTGACGGTCGTCCACGTTCGCGGACCGGCGTGAGGTGGCGCATCGTCGGTCCGGGTGGTGCCGCGCTGACCACTGGCCTACGGTGCGCCTGCGGCGAGGGGAACACCGGGGGTCATCGGCGAGGAGGCATCTCCTCGCCGTGACTTCCACCGGGACCGGGTCCGGGCCCGCCGGCACCGAGGGATCCGACGAGGTCACCGGTCCCCGGCGAACGATGTGCACCACAGCGAGGAACCATGCGACTGACGCGAGCTGACTTCGGAGACGACTTCACCTGGGGGGTCGCATCTGCCGCGTTCCAGGTGGAAGGAGCCTGGAACACCGACGGCAAGGCACCCTCGGTGTGGGACGAAGCGGTCCGCAGAGGCCGGGTGCGGGGCGGCACCGTCGCACTGGACGGGATCGATGCGTTCCACCGCATGGAGGAGGATCTCGACCTGATCGCCGCGATGGGTGTCGGTGCCAACCGCTTCTCTGTGAGCTGGCCCCGGGTCATGGGCGACGGACGCGGTCCGTGGAACGACGCCGGCGGCGCGTACTACGACCGACTGATCGACGGATGTCTCGAGCGTGGTCTGGAGCCCTGGCTGACGGTGCACCACTGGGATCTGCCCCTCGAGCTGGAGCGAGAGGGTGGCTGGTCGCGCCGCGGCATCGTGGAGGACTTCGCAGCCTTCGCCGAGCAGCTCGCCCGCCGCTACGGCGACCGGGTGAAGCACTGGATGGTCTTCAACGAGCCGCTGTCGGTGATCGGCCACATCGCCGGGGGCATCCACGGCCGTCTGGGACCTCACCCGATGCAGGCTCTCGCGTCGTTGCACCACATGAACCTGGCATGCGCCGAGGCCGGGCGGCGGATGCGGGCGGTGCTGCCCTCGACCGCGCAGATCGGTACGACGAACGTCTTCACGTTGGCCGCGCCGTTCGACGGCGCGGATGTGCGTCTGCGCAAGGCCCAGCGTGCGCTCGAGGCGTTGCTGGTCGACTCGTTCATCGATCCGGCGGCGGGTCTGGGGTACCCGTTCGACGACAGCCCGTTCCTGCGACCGATGCGCCGCTACGTCCGCCCCGGCGACCTGGACGCGGCTCGATTCGACTACGACTTCATGGGGGTGCAGTACTACGGACCGTTCCCCATGCGCAGCGTGCCGTTGATCGGCGGCCTGCCGGTGCCGAGCCTGCGGACCGCCGAGGCGAACGTGCGCTCCGCGACCTCGATCCCCGTCGAGCCGAAGGGCCTGCTGGAGCTGCTGCGTCGGTACCGCCACCATCCGGCGTGCCGGCGCATGGTGATCACGGAGTCCGGGTTCGGCATGAACGACCGGCTGATCGACGGCGAGGTCCACGACGACCTGCGCGTCTGGTACGCCCGGACCCACCTCGAGGCGGTCCGCACCGCGATCGACGAAGGGGTGCCGGTCGACGGGTTCTTCCAGTGGTCCTATGCCGACAACATCGAGTGGATCCTCGGTCGCGAGGCGCGCTTCGGCGTGGTCTACATCGACTACGACGACGACTTCCGGCGCATCCCGAAGGACTCCTACCGCTGGTTCCAGCAGTTCCTGGCCAAGTGACCGGGCGGCTGACCGACGTTCACTGACAGACTGAACGGGTGGAGCGCATCACTGCGGCGGATGCCGCGTTCTTGTACATGGAGAACCCGATCGTGCACATGCACGTCACCGGTGTGCTGGTGCTCGACCCCTCGACCGTGCCCGATGGCTACTCGTTCGAACGGTTCCGTGCGCACGTCATCAGCCGTCTTCACCGCATCCCTGTGTTCCGTCGCCGGCTGCTGGGTGCTCCGCTCGGCATCGACCACCCGGTCTGGGTCGATGATCCTGACTTCGACATCGATCGCCATCTCCACCGCGTCGACATGGGTGGTCGCGCCACCGGCGCCGACCTGGCCGAGTGGGTGGGGGAGTACGCCTCGACGCCGCTCGACCGCTCGCTGCCGCTGTGGGACATGACGGTGCTGGAGGGGTTCGCCGACGGGTCGGTCACTGTGGTGTCCAAGGTGCACCACGTGGCGGTCGACGGGGTGACCGGTACCGACCTGATGGCGCAGCTCGTCGACCTCGAGCCCGAGGTCGACGACGACGAGCCGCCCGAGTTCCGGCCCGACCCGCTGCCCAACCACGTGGAGCTGGCCTACGACGCGGTGGCGTCGCGGCTGCTCGACCCGTTGCGCGGCGTGCGTGCGCTGAGTCGGTCGGTCGGTTCGGTCGCCCGGGTGGTGCGTCAGGCGACCACCGGCGATGACGATGGCCCCTCCATGGCACGGCCGTTCGAGGCGCCGCGCACGTTCTTCAACCACTCGCTCACCCCACGTCGTTCCATTGCGTTCGCCGCAGCGCCCCTGGCGGACATGAAGCTGGCCAAGGCGGCGTTCGGTGCGACGGTGAACGACGTGTTCCTCGCCGCCTGCACACAGGCGTTGCGGGCCTACCTGGCGTCGCACGGCGAGCACCTGGACCGGCCGCTGGTGGTGAGCGTGCCGGTGTCGGTGCACGGCGAGGTGACCGACGGTCGGGCCACCAACCAGGTGTCGAACATGTTCGTGCGGTTGCCGGTGCACGTCGAGGACCCGGTGGAGCAGCTGCACGCGGTCAAGGCCGACACCCGTGACGCCAAAGTGGTCCACGGGGCGATCGGCGCCGACATGATCGGCGACGTCACCGAGGTGACCCCACCGGCGGTGTTCAACATGGCCAGCCGCATGTACAGCTCTGCGGGGTTGGCGGACAGGCTGGCGCCGATCCACAACCTGGTCATCTCCAACGTGCCGGGTCCGCCCTTCCCGCTGTACGTCGCGGGTGCCCGACTGACCGGCGTGTACCCCTTCGGGCCGCTCATCGAGGGTTCGGCGCTGAACATCACGGTGCTGTCGAACATGGGCAACATGGACATCGGCGTGATCGCGTGTCCGGATGTGGCGCCGGGCATCGAGGCGCTCGCTGACGGGATCGCCGAGGGCATCGAGGTGCTCAGGGTCGCGGCCGAAGCCGCGACGCGGGTCACTGCCGAGGCCGCGACCGGAACGACGGCAGGTCAGTCCGCGCCCGGCCCGCGATCGCGACGAAGGAGCAGCACATGACCATCGACATGTTGCGACGACGGTTCGGCGACGACGCTCCTGAGCTCGACGAGGCCGAGCAGTCGGCCCAGGCCGAGTTCGAGCCGGGCAGCATCACCGTGTTGAACCGGGTCGAGAAGGGGCTCGCCCGTTGGCCGCTCGCTCGGCTGACCACGGTCGGCCCGCGGACGATGCGCTGGGCGGTGGCGGCCGGGCTCACCGAGGCCGGACGGATCCCGGGTGCGCCCCAGGTGCGGATGACGGGCTCGCTCGCAGCGCACGTCGCCATGGACGAAGCGGTGATGGCGCTGGTGCAGGGTCCGGCTCGGTCCCCCCGACGTGCGGACTACCTGCGGGTGGCCGAGGAGCTCACCATCGCCCGTGCCCTGTTCGACGAGCGCGGATGGATCGACGATCCGCACTCCTACCACCACGCTCCTGACCCGCTCGAGGATTCGGCGACCACCTCCTCGAGCGGATGGGCCCTCGGCCAGTCGTACCGACGCATCAGCTGGGACAGCGGGTACGAGCCGCGACCCGAGGAGCCGGGTGCAGCGCGTTGGGCATCGTTCGAACGCAACCGCACCGCGTCGGCGTGGCTGCTCGAACACGACGACGGCCCGCGTCCGTGGCTGATCGGCGTCCACGGCTTCGGCACCGGCGCCCCGGTGGCCGACATGATCACCTTCCGCGCCCAGCACCTGTTCCACGAGCTCGGTTGGAACGTGGCCGCCATCGTCCTGCCGGTGCACGGCAGCCGGCGCCCCTCACGCATCGGCGGCGAGGACTTCCTGGGCTTCGACATGATGAACTGTGTGCACGCGCTCTCGCAGTCGGTGTGGGACGTGCGCCGGTTGCTCAGCTGGGTGCGGACCCAGGAGCCCACGGCGGTCGCGCTGCACGGGGTCTCGCTCGGCGGGTACGTCGCTTCGTTGACCTCGTGCTTCGAGGGAGAGCTGGATGCGGTGATCGCCGGGATCCCGGTGTGCGACTTCCCTGCGCTGTTCGCCCAGCAGGCGCCGCGCCACGTGCGGGACCGCGCCATCGAGCACCGGATCCTGGACGGGAACGCCGAGGTGGTGCACCGGGTCGTGTCGCCGTTGGCGATGCCGTGCCTGGTGCCGCACGAGCGAGCGTTCGATCTTCGCCGGGCTCGGCGATCGCATGGCGGTGCCCACCCAGGCCCAGGCGCTGTGGGAGCACTGGGACGAGCCGCGGATCCGCTGGTTCCCTGGGAACCACGTCGGCTACCTGTGGTCGTCCAAGGTGGCGGCGTTCGTCGACGGCGTGCTGCGCGACGCAGCCGCTGCTGGCGCCGATCCGGTCCCCGACGCCGACGCCGACGCCGGCGACGCCGGCGACTGATCGTCGCTGCGGGGAGATGGGTTCCAGGATTCGACACGCCGGAGCAGCCGACGTCGCAGGTGTGGTGGACCTGGTCGAGTCGGCCTACCGCGGCGAGCGATCGCGGTCGGGCTGGACGACCGAGGCCGACCTGATCGACGGCCAGCGGGTCGATGACGCGATGGTGCGCGCAGCGGTGTCCGACCCCGGTGTGGTGGTCCTCGTCGCTGCCGATGAGGACGGGATCGTCGCCTGTTGCGAAGTGCGCCAGCGCGACGGAGGTGGCGCCGAGTTCGGGATGTTCGCGGTGGCGCCGGACCAGCAGGGCCTCGGGTCGGGGCATCGGATGCTGGCGGCAGCGGAGGCCCTGGCTCGGGCCGAGTGGGGAGCCGGCACCCTGCAGATGTCGGTCATCGAACAGCGGGTGGAACTGATCGACTGGTACCGGCGGCGCGGCTACGAGCCCACCGGGGAGCGGCGCCCGTTCCCCTACGGCGACGAGCGGTTCGGGCGCCCCCGTCGCGACGACCTGTGTTTCGTGGTGCTCGCGAAGCCACTGGTCGGTGACGACACACCGACCCTCGGTGGCCGCAACGGTGACCCCTCCGGACGGTGCGTAGGCTGCGTCGATGACCGACCGTGACTCCCGCCGACTCGACCTGGTGGTCTTCGGCGCCACCAGCTTCGTGGGACAGATCCTCTGTGGCTACCTCGTGCAGCGACACGGCACCGACGGCCCCCTCCGCTGGGCGATCGCCGGCCGCGACGCCGCGAAGCTCGCCGCCGTTGCGACCGACACCGGGGCCGATGTGGAGCAGATCGTCGCGAACGCAACGGATCGGGCTGCGCTCGACGACCTGGTCGCCGCCACCAAGGTGGTCGTCTCCACCGTTGGTCCGTACGCGCTCTACGGCTCCGATCTGGTCGCTGCCGCGGTGTCGGCGGGCACCGACTACTGCGACCTGACCGGCGAGACCCAGTGGATGCGCCGCATGATCGACGCCCACCAGGACGGCGCGGCCGCCAGCGGTGCGCGCATGGTCCACACCTGCGGTTTCGATTCGATCCCGTCGGACATGGGCGTGTGGTTCACCCAGCAGCAGGCCCAGGAGCGATTCGGCGAACCATGCGAACGGATCGCCATGCGGGTCCGTGCGCTCAAGGGCGGAGCCAGCGGCGGAACCATCGCGTCGATGATGAACCTGATGGAGGAGGCGTCGTCGGACCGGGAGCTGCGTCGGATGCTGGCCGATCCCTACGCGCTCGCGCCGGCGGACCAGCGCCACGGTGTGCCCCAGCCCGACGTCACGCGCCCCGTGCACGACCCGATCAGCGGTCAGTGGGTGGCGCCGTTCGTCATGGCCGCGGTGAACACCCGGGTGGTGCATCGCAGCCACGCGTTGCTCGGTCGGCCCTGGGGCCCGGAGTTCCGCTACGACGAGGCCACGGCCACCGGGGACGGTCCGCTCGGCGCGGCGAAGGCCGCCGGGCTGTCGGCGGGGCTGGCTGCGGGCATGGGTCTGGCAGCGCTCGGGCCCACGCGTCGGCTGGTCGAGCGGGTGGTGCCGCAACCCGGCGACGGCCCCAGTCCCGAGGCCCAGCGATCTGGTCACTACGACCTGCGCTTCCACGGTCGAACTGCCGATGGCCGCAGCATCGTCACCAGGGTGACCGGCGACCGTGACCCCGGCTACGGCAGTACGGCGAAGATGCTGGGCGAGGCCGCAGCGGCCCTGGTCGAGTTGTCGCCGGACGAGGTGGCCGGAGGGTTCTGGACCCCGTCGACGGCGTTCGGAGATCGGCTGGTCGAGCGCCTCGAGGCGCACGCCGGCCTGCGTTTCGACGTGCTCGTCTGATCGGGGCTGCTGGCGGAGCGGGTCATCGCTCCCGGATCAGCTGGTCATGCCGCCCAGGCCGACCAGCCCCCGCGCCAGTTCGATCTCGCCCATGTGGCGCAGGCCGTGCTGGTAGTGCCAGCACTCGATGCCGTCGAGCAGGGTGATTCCCTCGGGGCCCGCACACCGGGCGCTGTAGGTGCTGGCCACCACCTCGGGGAAGGGGCGGGCGATCAACACCCGCTGGAGCATGTCCAGATCCAGTGTCCTGATCCACGCCTCGGTGCGGTCGAACACGGTGCGCTGGTAGTCCTTGAACGCCTCGTAGTCGCCGATGCGCTGGTGCACCATCTCTGCGACGGTGCGTTCCTTGCCATGATCGTCGATCGCCATCCGCACACGGCCCTGCCAGTCGTCGTTCCAGGTCGGCGCCTCCCCCGACATGACCATGAAGGTGCTGTCCTGCATGTTCGTGTAGTGGAACAGCGAGAACGCGATCGGCAGGACCCCCTCGCGCTCGAAGTGGTTCACGTGGGACAGGTCCATCGTGTCGACGGCCTGGTAGTACAGCGAGTGCATGGTCGCCATGCGGCGCTGCAGCGAGTCGAGGATCAGTTCGGTCATGGTCGTGCCCCCGGGGCGCTCGTCGTGAGCCACCGACGCGCCACGGTCCGGTTCGACTGCGGCCGGTGATAATTGCAGGCTAACTGCACATTGAGGTCACTGCTCGGGTGAGTGGCCCAGCGCGGCTTCGAACACCGCGAACACGTCGGGTCCGTAGTCCGCGACGCCCCGCCGTCCGAACTGCAGGATCGACATGAGCAGCGCGACGATGATCGTGACCGCGCCGTTGCCGATCGCGTCGGGGTCCACGTCCGCGCGCACCAGCCCGGCCGCCTGGTCGGTTCGCAGCCGCTCGACGACCGCCTTGCGCAACTCCATCAGGGCCGGCAGCTCGATGACGCGATCGGTGACGTCCGGTTCCAGGCCCGACAGCACCCGGCGAGCAAGTGGGTGGCGGTCCAGGGCCTCGACGAGGGTGACCACCAGGGTCAGCCGCCACGTCGAGTTGGGGTCGTCCATGAACTCCGACAGGCCCTCGTGGATGACTGCGGCCGCGTCCTCGTCCAGGGCCGCGAGGAACAGGGCCTCCTTGTTGTCGAAGTAGGCGTAGGCGACCGTGCCGCCGACGCCTGCGTCGCGGGTGATCTCCGCGACCGACGTGGCCCGGTACCCGTGGTGCCCGAACCGCTCGATCGCGGTGTCCAGGATCGCCCGACGGGTGAGCTCGCCCTTGCTGGCCCGGTGCCCCTCGCCGGCTGGTTCAGGGCTGATCCGGTCGTCGCCGGTCCGATCGTCGCTCATGACGTTGAGGGTAGCAGAAATGAGTATTTGAGTGAATCACTCAGATGCTCTAGAGTTCGCTTCATTCCGAACAGCAGGAGTGTCAGATGCACGAGCGGACCCCCAGCGCCACGCCCACCTCGGTCGCAGTCGTCGATCGGTCCGAACCCGGTTCCGACGATCAGACGTCGGGACCCATTTCTCCGCCGGCGGCCGCAGCCGCCGTGCGACAGATCCCGACCCGACGCGTCTCGTTCGACCAGACGCTCGCCGAGCTGCCGAAGCACTTCGCTGCGGACGAGGACCTGCTCCTCAGTCACATCTTCGCGGCGATGTCGGCGTTCTTCCCCGACGGCGAGGACTACTTCGTCCGGTCGGTGCGCCGCTTCCGCAGCGAGATCGACGATCCGGAGCTGACCGCGCAGGTGGCGGGGTTCATCGGCCAGGAAGCCGTCCACGGACGCCAGCACCGAGCGTTCAACCAACGGCTGGGCGAGCTCGGCTACCCGACCCCGGTGTTCGAGCG
This sequence comes from uncultured Microthrixaceae bacterium, assembly GCA_963714875.1. Taxonomy (GTDB): domain Bacteria; phylum Actinomycetota; class Acidimicrobiia; order Acidimicrobiales; family Microtrichaceae; genus JBAOHV01. The sequence goes on from CAVQQI010000008.1 coordinate 220,254, forward strand.
ACTGACCAGGCGAACCCTCGCCATCCGGGAGCGGATCTTCACCCCGAAGGCCAACCTGGCCGCGACTGCTGCGCTGGAGCACTTCACGGCCACGTTCGCGGAACTCCTCCTGACCGACGAGGAGGCTCGCCTGGCCCCCGGTGACGCAGGAGTTCGTGACCTGTTGCTCTGGCACGCCCTCGAGGAGAGCGAGCACAAGTCGGTGGCGTTCGACGTCTACCGCGCTGTCGGCGGCAGCGAACGCACCCGCATCATCACCATGAAGGGCATCCGCATCGGGTTCATCCTGGCCCTGACCGTGCAGACGGCGGTGTCCGTGGCAGGGGACAGCGCGACCTACGAGAAGGGCCGTCTGCGTGCCAGCGCCAAGCGGCTCCGCAGCTCGCCGGCGCTCCGCCGCGAGATCTGGGACCGACTCCGCGAGTACGACCGCCCCGGCTTCCACCCCGACGACCGGGACACCGACGAGTTGGTCGCGCGCTGGCGTGACGAGCTGTTCGGGGCCGACGGCTCGTTGAACCACCGGCTGGGTCGCTCCGGCGCGGCGGCGTGACCAGATGACGACGGGGACCGAGCACCTGGACGTGCTGATCGTCGGCGCAGGGCTGTCGGGCATCGGCGCGGCGTACCACGTGCAGACCGAGTGTCCTTGGGCCAACTACGCCGTGTTCGAGGGGCGTGACGACGTCGGCGGCACCTGGGACCTGTTCCGCTACCCGGGCATCCGCTCGGACTCGGACATGTTCACCTTCAGCTATCCGTTCCGACCCTGGGACCACGATCGTTCGATCGGTGATGGCGCAGCGATCCTCGACTACCTGCGCGACACCGCGACGGAGTTCGGGATCGACGCCCACATCCGCTTCCGCCACCGGGTCGTCGCTGCGGACTGGTCGAGCAAGGACGGCTACTGGCAGGTGCGCACCGAGCGGACCGATGCCTCGGGCGCGGTCGAACAGGTCGAGCTGACCTGTTCGTTCCTGTTCTCGTGCACCGGCTACTACCGCTACGACCGGGGCCACGTACCGGACTTCCCCGGCATGGAGGACTTCCGCGGCATCATCGCCCACCCGCAGCACTGGCCCCAGGACCTGGACTACGACGACCGGCGCGTGGTGGTGATCGGCAGTGGTGCGACCGCGATCACCCTCGTGCCGTCCATGGCCGACCGGGCCGAACACGTCACGATGCTGCAGCGGTCGCCGACCTACATCGCATCGCTGCCCGGCATCAACCCGTCGACGCGCCTCATCCGCAGGGTCGTGCCCCGGCGTCGGCAGGGCACCGCGCTGCGATGGACGAACGCACTGCTCACCCAGAGCTCGTACCGGCTGAGCAAGCGGTGGCCGGGGCTCGTCAGGAGGGTGTTGATCGAAGGGGTGCGGCGCCAGCTGCCGGAGGGCTTCGATGTCGCGACGCACTTCACGCCCCGCTACGACCCGTGGGACCAGCGCCTGTGCGTCGTTCCGGACGGCGACCTGTTCCGCTCGATCCGTGAGGGTCGCACCTCGGTGGTGACCGATCGGATCCGGACGTTCACGCCCACCGGCGTGCTGCTGGAATCCGGGGTGGAGCTCGATGCGGACATCATCGTGCCCGCCACGGGGCTCGAGCTGCTGTTCCTGGGCGGGATCGATCTCCGGGTCGACGGCGAATCCGTCGACCCGGCCGAGCTGCTGGCCTACAAGGGACTCATGCTGGAAGGCGTGCCGAACCTGGCCATGGCAGTGGGCTACACCAACGCGTCGTGGACGCTGAAGTCCGATCTGACCTGCAGCTACGTGGCCCGGCTGCTGAATCACATGCGCCGCACCGGCGCGGTCCAGTGCATGCCGGTCAACCGTGATCCGTCGATGGCAACTGCGCCGTTGCTCGGGCTCTCCTCGGGCTACATCACCCGAGCGCAGGACCGCTTTCCTCGTCAGGGCAGCCGGTTCCCCTGGCAGATGCACCAGAGCTACCTGGCCGACCACCGCGTGATGCAGCGCAGTGGCGTTGCCGATGACCCGGAGCTGGTCTTCTCCCGACCGCGGGCGGCGACAGCGCGGCCCGGAGCGGGTGCGTCGACTACCGGGGTGAGCGGATCGGCAGGTCGGTCCGGCGACGCCGCACTCTCGGCGCGTTCAGCATGAAGCAGCTCCGGGGTCGAGTAGCGGCCATCACCGGTGCCGGGTCGGGGATCGGGCGTGCGTTGGCGGTCGAGCTCAGCGCCGGGGGCACCCACCTGGCGCTCAGCGACGTCGATGCGGACGGCCTTGCCGCGACCGTGGCAGCGACCGAGGGGCGCGGGGTGAAGGTGACCTCCGCTGCTGGTCGACGTGGCGGATCGTGCTGCGGTCGAGGCGTGGGCCGATGACGTGGTTGTCCGAGCACGGCGCAGTGCACCTGGTCGTCAACAACGCCGGCGTGGCGCTGAGCGCGACCGTCGAGGCCATGTCGTACGAGGACCTCGAGTGGCTCATGGGCATCAACTTCTGGGGAGTGGTGCACGGCACCAAGGCGTTCCTGCCGCACCTGGTGTCCGCCGGCGAGGGCCACATCGTCAACATCTCCAGCGTGTTCGGGCTCATCGGCATCCCATCGCAGTCCGCGTACAACGCGGCCAAGTTCGCAGTGCGCGGCTTCACCGATTCACTGCGGATCGAACTGGACGCGCAGCGGTGCGGTGTCTCCGCCACGACGGTGCACCCCGGCGGCATCCGCACCAACATCGCCCGCAATGCCCGGATCGACCCGAGCACCGTCGCCATCGCCGGCGATCCGGAACAGGCGATCGCGGAGTTCGACCGGATGCTGCGCACCTCTCCCGAGGATGCTGCGGCACAGATCCTGACCGCGGTGCGACGCAACCGACGTCGGGCCCTGATCGGTCCCGACGCGGTGGTCTTCGACGTCGTCTCCCGGCTGCCGGCCGGTGTGTACCAGCGAGTGCTGGTGCTGGGTTCGCGACTGCGACGCTGAGTAGCGCTGCGTCACCCGGTGCTGGGTGACGCTGCGGCCATCGCTCGCCGGCGACCGAACCGCGGGTGTCGCCGTCGCGAGTCGACGGTGTGGACGCGCGCCGGAGACCTGCGCAGCGCATGGAGCAGCTCACGGCGTGAGGTGACGAGCACGATGCCGACCTCGGTGTCCGGGCCGACCCCATCCATCCGGCCCAGGCGGTCCAGCAGCGACAACGTCGCGTCGGCGTGCAGCTCGGTCAGCGGGTCGTCCAGGACGACCGAGGGGGCACCCGAATCGTTCGCCTGCTCCAGCCGCTCGACGACGATCCGTTCGACCGCCTCCAGGTGGGTGGCGATGTCGGCATCGAGGGGGGCTGCGTCCTGCAGATCGGCCACGCTCGCCCGGATCTCGTCGACCGCAGTCGCTGCTGCCTCGAGCGCCGCAGTCGCGGCGGCGACGGCTCGTTCGGCGGTGGTGGCTGCCTCGTCGAGATGTGTCACGCGCTCCTGTGCCGGCGGGACATGCCGGAGCAGCGACTCGAGTTCGTCCTCGACGTGTCGCAGTCGCCCGGCGCTCTCCGTGGCCGCGACGGTGGTGGCCTCGGCGACCGCCGCTGCCTCGAGTGCGGCCGCAGCCGCGCCGGCGGCCCGACGGCGCCAGTCCTGACGAAGCTCCTCGACCTCCGCCGGCACCACCAGCTGTCGCCGCAGCTGGACACGTATCGACTGCATCTCGTCGAGACCCAGCTCCAGTGCGGCACGCCCCCGCACCGCCGCCCTGCGCTCCCGGAGGTCACGGTGATGACGTGCGCGTGCTGCTTGCACGCGCTCGACCTCGGCGGTCGCCGCCGCGAGGTCCGCGGCGACCACCTGTCGGCGCTTGGCCGTCAGCGAGCCGACGCCCGCCCCCGACATCACGATGCGGAAGTCGAGCATCGAGTCGAACCCGACCCGCGCCAGCGCGTCGTGCTCCCCCCGGATCGCCAGTTCGAGCTCTGCGGGGTCCACCTTGTGGCCCCGCGCCTCCAGCTCGACCCGGTGGTCGTGGGCCGCTTGGATCGCGACCCGGGCGTCGTGGCCCGCAGCGCCCGTCGCGGCGTGCTCGCGGACCTCCTCCACGGCGTCGCGGCAGCGGGCCTCGTGGTCCCGGGCCGCAACGACCAGCGGATCCTGGCTGACGTCCCCCGCCCCGCACGCGGTCCACGCTGCTTCGATCTCCTCGAGCTCTGCGAGCATCGCGTCGGCAGCTGCCAGTATCGGCGCGTCGCCGCGGGCGAGCGCCGAACGCCACCGGCTGAGCGCACCGGCATCGAGTGGGCCGGCGGAGGTCAAACCGGGCTCCACGATGCACAGATCGCACGCCATGGACTCGACTCCCTCCAGCGCGCTCATCAGTTCCGGGGCGGAGTCGTGGGTGAGTGGGACCATCCGGCACGCCCGTTGCAGTGCCCGATCGAGTCCGTCGGATGCCGAGGCGACACCTGTCGAGGTGTCGGCTGCGGCACGTGCCAGCCGTGCGGCCTCCTCCCGCGCCGCGAGCTCCTCGGTCAGTTCGTTGCGTCGCGACGTCCCCTGTTCCACCTCCCTGAGCAGCTCGCCGAGCGATTCGGACGCTGCGGCAGCCGACTCGCAGGCGCGGTCGCGGTCAGCGAGCGACTGCTCCAGCTCCTCCCGGGCCGACCTGGCGATCTGCTCGCGAGCGTCGAGCTCGTGTCGTGCTGCAGCGCTCGCCCGATCGAGTGCTGCAGTCGGTATCGGGGGGAGATCGGCGGGCCCCACCGGATCCGCGCCAGCGAGCCGGGCCTGCTCCTCGACGTGCTGGGCGTGGCGCTCTGTGGTTCGCAAGGCTGCTCCGATTCGATCCCGTTGCCCTCATCCCTCTCGTCGGCACCTCCGGTGCTGAACTCAAGGAGATGTCGGTGAGTTGGATGAGCTCGCAACGGACGGGATGTCGGCCGCTCCAGAGTCCTATAGTCATGCACTATGCGATTGGAGATCACCCGTCGGACCGACCTGGCCACGCGGGCACTGCTGGAGCTGAACCGCCTGGGCCGGCGGACGAAGGCAGCTGAACTCGCCGAGCGCGTGGGCACGACGCCGGGCTTCCTGTCCCAGGCGTTGACCCCGATGGTCGCCGAGGGGTGGGTCCGTTCCGACCCCGGTCCCGCGGGCGGCTACTCGCTCGTGGCCGACCTGGAGGGGATCAGCGTGCTGGCGGTGATCGAAGCGGTGGAGGGTCCGACCGATCGCGGACGTTGCGTGCTCGAGGACCGCACGTGTGGTGACGGCGTGCCGTGTGCGCTGCACCAGCCGTGGTCCCGGGCGCGGGCGGTGCTCACCGACCAGCTCGCGTCATCTGCGCTGAGCTCACTCGGTGTCCCGTCGTGACCTCCGCGCAGCCGACGCGGACGTCGACCCCGACCCCGACCCCAGGAGGATGACCGTATGAGCACGCTGTCGGAACGCCCGCTGGGCGATGTGGTGACCGCGATGCCGGGCAGCGCCCGGGTGCTGGAATCCTTTGGCTTGGACTACTGCTGCGGCGGCCGGCGCTCGCTCGCCGTGGCCTGTGCCGAGGCAGGGGTCGACCCTGACATCGTCGTCGGAGAACTCAACGCGATGGCCCCCCAGCAGGTACCCGACTGGGCGTCGATGGACCCCGCTGAGCTGGTGGACCACCTCGAGGCGACCCACCACGTCTACCTGCATGCCGAGCTGCCTCGTCTGGATGCGCTCGCGGAGAAGGTCGCCTCGGTCCATGGTGCGAACCATCCCGAGCTGATGGACGTGCTCGCCGATGTCCGCGAGCTGCGCGACGACCTCGAGCCGCACCTGATGGAGGAGGAGCATGTGCTGTTCCCACGTATCCGTGAGCAGGTGCGAGCCGACTCCACCGGCGCGCCGGCGCCAGCTCTGGACGCACCGATCTCGGTGATGATGACCGAGCACGACCGTGCAGGGGAGCTGCTCGCCCAACTGCGGGCCCACACCTCCGGCTACGAGGTGCCGGCCGATGGCTGCGCCAGCTATCAGGCGCTCTACGAGGGGCTCGAACAGCTCGAGGCCGACACGCACCAGCATGTCCACAAGGAGAACAACGTGCTGTTCCCTGCTGTGCTCCGCGCCCGTGGCTGAACCCCGGCGCCCCATCGACGCCGATCGTCGGCGCCCCGCCGATGCGCCGACGCATCCGAAGCTGGCAGCGGCGCTGTTGATGATCGGCGTGGTCGTGCTGCTGTTCGGGGTCGCGGTCCTGTCGGTGTGGTGAGCCCCCGGCCCTCGGCTACTCGTGGTGGCCGGTGCCCCGGGTTGCGATGTCGGTGCCGAACCGGTGGCGGGGGTCGCCTCCCGGGTCGTCATCATCGGGTGAACCGAGGTCGACCAGTGGTGCGCTGTCCTCGACACCGTCGAACCCGAGCAGTTCGGACTCGTGGCCGGCCATGTGCAGCGCGCCGCTGAAGTCGACCACCGGTGGGTGGACGGCATCCTCATGCTCGGCGTCGTCCTGTTCGGTCATCGCGTGTCGCCGCCGGTGCCGATGACGGCATGGGCCGCGGCGAGTCGGGCGATGGGAACCCGGAAGGGCGAACACGACACGTAATCGACCCCCGCCGCGAGGAAGAACGCGATCGAGTCGGGATCGCCGCCGTGCTCGCCGCAGACGCCGATCTTCAGGCGCCGCTTCACCGACCGGGCCCGCTCGATGGCCTGGCGCACCAGTTCGCCCACACCGTCCGCGTCGATCGAGTCGAACGGGTCGCCCCGCAGCAGGCCCTGGCCGACGTACTGCGGCATCATCTTCGCCTCGACGTCGTCGCGGCTGAACCCGAAGGTCATCTGGGTCAGGTCGTTGGTGCCGAAGCTGAAGAAGTCGGCGACCTTCGCCATGCGATCTGCGATGAGCGCGGCGCGCGGCGTCTCGATCATCGTGCCGATGAGCAGGGTGGAGGTGATGCCCAGCTCTTCGGCCGCCTCGATCACCCATGAGCGTGCCAACGCCATCTCCTCGGCCGAGACCGTCAGCGGGATCATCACCTCGACCACCGGGCGTCCGCCCACCGCAACGCGGTCACGCACCGCGTCCAGCAGCGCTCGCACCTGCATTGCGTACAGCCCCGGCTTCATCACCGCGAGCCGCACCCCGCGGATGCCCAGCATGGGGTTCTGCTCCGACCAGTCGAGCGCCGCCTGACGGAGTCGGCGCTCGTCCTCGGTGATGGTGCCGAGTGCCTCTTTGAGATCGAGTTCCTCGACCTTGGGCAGGAACTCGTGCAACGGGGGGTCGAGCAGTCGAACCGTGACCGGCAGGCCGTCCATCTCCTGGAGCAGCTCCACGAAGTCCAGGTGCTGCACGCGCCGGAGCTCATCGAGGGCCTCGGCCTCCTCGGTCTCGGTGCGCGCCAGGATCATGCGGCGCACGACCGGCAGGCGGTCCTCTCGCAGGAACATGTGCTCGGTGCGGCACAAGCCGATGCCCTCGGCGCCCAGGCGCAGTGCGTTCGCCGCGTCGGCCCCGTTGTCGGCGTTGGCACGTACCGACAGATGGCCACGTCGGAGGGTGTCGGCCCACGACAGGATGGTGTCGAACTCGGGGGTGGGCTCGGGCAGCCGGAGCGGCGCAGCGCCCAGGACGACCTGGCCGCTGGAGCCGTCGATCGAGATGACGTCCCCGTGGCGGACCACGACCTCTCCGACGCGCATCTCCCGCCCGACGACCTTCACCTCGTCGGCACCGACGACGGCGGGCTTGCCCCAACCGCGTGCGACGACCGCGGCATGGCTGACCAGACCGCCGCGGCTGGTCAGGATGCCGCTCGAGGCGAGCATGCCGTGGATGTCCTCGGGGTTGGTCTCCTTGCGCACCAGGATCACCGAGTCACCTCGGGCCGCAGCGGTCACCGCATCGTCCGCGGTGAACACCACGGCGCCCACTGCAGCTCCGGGCGACGCCGCAAGGCCCGTGGTCAGCACCGGCAGGTCGCTGCGATCCAGGCTGGGGTGCAGCACCTGTTCGAGGTGGTCGGGGGTCACCCGACCGACCGCCTCGGCCCGACTCAGCCCGATGTGGTCGTCGGTGGTCATGTCGACGGCCATGCGCAGCGCCGCGGCACCGGTGCGCTTGCCGACGCGGACCTGGAGCATCCACAACTTGCCCTGCTCGACGGTGAACTCCAGGTCGAGCATGTCGCGGTAGTGGGACTCCATGGTGTGCATGTGGTCCAGCAGCTGTTCGTGCAGCTCCGGGAACCGGTCGCCGAGCGCCGACAGGGGCTCGGTGATGCGCACCCCGGCCACGACGTCCTCGCCCTGGGCGTTCAGCAGGAAGTCGCCGTAGGGGCGGTTCTCGCCCGTCGCCGCGTTGCGGGTGAACGCGACCCCGGTGCCGGAGTTGTCGTCCAGGTTCCCGAACACCATCGCCTGGACGTTCACCGCGGTGCCCAGCGTGTGCGCGATGTGCTCGCGGTTGCGGTACGCGACGGCCCGCGCTCCGTTCCAGGACCGGAACACCGCCTCCACCGCGGCATCCAGCTGGGTACGTGGGTCCTGGGGGAAGGCCTTGCGGCTCAGCTGGCGGATCATGCGCTTGTGGTCGCGGCACATGGTCTTCCACGCCGCGGCGCTCAGGCGCGCGTCGTCGGTCACACCCTCGCGCTCCTTGGCGACCTCGAGCGCGTCCTCGAACGGCTCGGGATCGAGCTCCAGCACGACCTTGGCGTACATGGACAGCAGCCGTGCGTAGGAGGCGTACGCGAAGCGCTCGCCGCCGCCGGACCGGGCCAGTCCCTTCACGCTGCGGTCGTTCAGGCCCAGGTTGAGGATCGTGTCCATCATGCCGGGCATCGAGAACTTCGCCCCGGAGCGCACCGAGACCAGGAGCGGTTCGTCGGGGTCGCCGAGCGTGCGACCCATGGCGGTCTCGAGCCTGCCCAGGTGGCGGTCCAGCTCCTGGTCGAGACCTGCGGGCCAGCCGTCGTTCATGTACTTGCGGCACGCATCGGTGGTGATGGTGAAGCCGGGCGGGACCGGAAGCCCGCAGCGCCGAGGTCATCTCGGCGAGGTTGGCGCCCTTGCCGCCGAGCCGGTCCTTCAGCTCCATCGGGGGACGTCGGTAGCGATGGTCGAATGCGTAGATGAGCGTCACCCGGCCCAGCGTAGGCACCCGGGCACCGTCACGACCGGGCCGAAGGTCACGATCGGGCTGAAGGTCACGACCGGGCCGCAGCAGACGACCGGCTCGGCGCTCATGATCGGGCAGGGTGCCTGCATCGCCGGAGCATCCGCTGGCGGGTTCTGCGATCCTGTTCACATGGTCAGTTGGAGATCTCCCGGGGTCGCGCTCGTGGCTGGCGCAGTGTCGTGGACCGCGGCGGAGTACGGGTTGCACCGCTTCGCCATGCATGAGCTGCGCGGACGTGGCCTCGCATCGCGGGAGCATCTCTCGCACCATGCAGATGTCACCTACTTCTCGCCGACATCGAAGAAGCTGGCGTCCGCGGCCGGGACCACCGTGGTGGCGTTCCCCCTGGCCACGGCGCTGGCCGGTCGCCGGTGGGCCACGGCGTTCACGGCGGGGATGATCGGCACCTACTTCGCCTACGAGGTCGCCCACCGCCGCACCCACACCCACCCGCCGCGGAACCGCTACGGCAGGTGGGCGCGGCGGAGTCACCTGCACCACCACTTCGGTGCTCCCATGCGCAACTTCGGCGTGACCTCGCCCGTGTGGGACAAGGTGCTGGGCACCTACGACGACCCGGGGGTGGTGACGGTGCCGGCGCGCATGGCGCCGGTGTGGATGCTGGACGAGCTCGGTCGGGTCCGTCCCGAGCTGGCGGGCGACTACGTGGTGAAGGGCTCCCGCTCGGCCGACGAGCGACGAGCCGGGGACCGGGTCGCCGCGTTCGCCAACGCAGCGCCCGAGGCCTGATCAGCTCCGGCCCGGACGCTCCGGCCGGAGCCACCGAGTTTCGCGATCGGTAAGGCGCCCTGACCGGGAACGCGGCGAGCGGTTCAGTACCGTCACCGGCAGGACGCGACGGAAGGTGTTGGGCATGGGTGCAGTACGAGGTGCTCGGCGGGTGGCGGTCGGCGGTGCGGCGGTGCTCGCCGTGTTGCTCGTCGGATGCGGCGACGACGGGGCCGAGAGCGGCGATGGGTCGACGACCAGCGCCGCCGGCGACGGTGCCGGTCAGCTCGGTAGCGGCGCCACGGTCGACGAATCCGGTGGCACCGATGACGGCGGGAACGACACGGCGACCGATCCCGCGCAGTGGCAGCTGATCGAGGTCACCGACACCGGCGGCGAGACCTTCTCCATGGCCGACCTGCAGGGCCGGCCGGTGCTCGTGGAGAACATGGCCACGTGGTGTTCGAACTGCACGAGCCAACTCGAGAAGACCCAGGAGGCCGCCGAGCAGGCCGGCGAGGACGCGGTGGTGATCGCGCTCAGCGTCGAGACGGATCTGGATGTCGCCAAGCTGGCCGACTACCAGGAGCAGAACGGGTTCACGAACATCCGTTTCGCGGTGATGAGCCCGGAGATGCTCGCGGCGATGGACGACGCGTTCGGCGCGACGGCGCTCAACCCACCCAGCACGCCGAAGGTCGTCATCAGCGCGGACGGTGTTCCCGGCGAGCTCGTGACCGGGAGCGAGTCGCCCGACGAGATCCTCGCCACGCTCGGTCTGGCCTGAGCGGCCGGCGCCGACCACACAGCCTGAAGGGCACGGACCATCGACATGGGGCAGTACCTCGAGGCGTTCGCGCTCGGCAACGCGGCGATCCTGGGCAACGTGTGCATGCTCCCGCTGTATCCGGGGCTGTTCGTGCTGCTGGCGGACCGTGTCGAGTCCGGCGCCGAGCGCAGTGCCATCCGCTGGATGGGTCTGCTGGTGCTGGCCGGCGTGCTCACCGCGATGGTCGCGCTCGGAGGGTTGCTGCACCTGCTGAGCCGCTCGTTCTCCGACGTGCTGGGCGTGATGTTGCCGGTGCTCTACGGGTTGGTGGCCGTGCTCGGCGTGCTCATGTTGCTGGACCGCAACCCGCTGGCGAAGATGCGCACCGCCCAGGTGCCCATGATGTCGGGGCCGGCCGGCTCGGCGTTCGTGTACGGCCTGGCGATGGGGCCCCTGACGCTGCCGTGCACCGGTCCACTCATCATCTCCGCGTTCGTCGTCGGTGGCGTCGCAGGCAGCGGCGAGCTGGTCGAGGGCCTGGTGTACTTCCTGTTCTTCGGCCTGGGGTTCGGCTGGCCGCTGGTGCTGCTGCCCCTGCTGGCCGCGCCGGCGCAGCAGTCCATGACCCGGTTCCTGACGCGCAACCACCGGGCCATCACGATCCTGTCGGGACTGCTGTTGATCGGCGTCGCGATCGTCGGTTGGTGGTTCGACATCCGGCCGAACTGAGCCTGCTCAGGCGGGCGCAGGCTCCAGCGCCAGCAGTCGGGCCGCGTTGTCGTGCAGGATCGCCCGTCGCAGCTCCCGGTCGTCCTCGGTCGCGATCAGCACCCGGGCCAGGGTGAGCGCCTGGTGGTAGAAGGGCCAGTCGGTGCCGTAGAGCAGCCGGTCGGCAGGGACGGCGTCGATGACCTGACGCAGCGCCGCCAGCCCCAGACATGACAGCTCGAAGTAGGTGTTCGGGTACTGCTCGGCGAAGCGGATGGCCTGTTGGTGCTGCAGCGCCCCGGAGTGACCGAGGATGAAGGTGGTGTCGGGGTTCTCCCGGATCGTCGTCTCGTAGCGCTCGACCTGGCAGCGGCGTTCGGCCGGCTTCGGTTCGATGCCGACCGGGCCGCAGTGGAACAGCACCGGCAGGCCGTGGGCGCCGCAGCGACCGCACAGGTGCACGGTTCGTGGATGGTCCGGGGCGATGAACTGCCCGTTGGGGTGCAGCTTGATGCCGTGCGCGCCAGCGGCTCGTTGGCGGGCGAGGCGATCCTCCGCGTCACGGTCGAGGGGGTGCACCGACCCGAACGGCAGGAGGCGCGGGTACCGCTGGGTGACCTCCAGCAGGTGATCCGCGTTGCGGGCGCCCACGGGCAGGTCGAAGGGCAGGACCACCGAGGACACGATCCCCAGTGAGTCCATGTCGCGCAGCAGGTTGGGTGCGGTGTGGGTCGTGCGCATGCCCTGCGCCGTCAGGCCCAGCACCGACACGTCGGCCTTCATGGCGAACATCGCCGCACGGTCCAGGTTCAGGTTGGAGTAGCGGTCCAGGTCGACCGGCAAGGTGAGCGGCAGGTAGTACGCGGTGGTCGGGGTCGACGCGTGCAGGTCGACGCGCAGCCGGCGGAAGAAGCCCATCGCCAGGTGCGTGTGCATGTCGATGACGGGGCCGACCTCCTCGGCGGCGTCAGCCGCGAGCGTCAGCCGGTTCCCGCCGTGGACCTCGAACCACGGCAGCCGGGCCAGGTCCAGGGTGCTGTCGAACTGGGTCGGGAACGTGGTGCTGCTCACCCGCGCAGAGTACGCGCCCCGGCGATCCCGTTCGACCGTCTCGTGCTGGTTCGAGCCTCAGATGGGTGCGGTGCGGGTCACCAGGGGCCGAGCGACCTCGCGGATGACCTCGGCGACCTCGGGCAGGAAGTCGGCGTACGCACTGGTGGTGCGCCAGAACATGGCGATCTGGCGGCTCGGCACCGGCGAGTCGAAGCGCACCAGGGCGATGTCAGGCGACGTGGGCACCGGCGGGGTGACCGCCAGCTCGGGCAGCAGGGTCACGCCGACACCGGCCGCGACCATCTGCCGCAGCGTCTCCAGGCTGGTGGCCCGGAAGCCGGACCGTTCCTCGGCGCCCGAGAGCTGGCAGACCGACAGCGCCTGGTCGCGCAGGCAGTGACCTTCCTCGAGCAGCAGCACGTTGTCGCCGGCCAACACCGAGGTGCTGACCGGCCCGTCGACGTGGGCCAGCGGATGGTCCGTGGGGACTGCGAGCACGAACTCCTCTGTGAACAGCGGGGTGCACTGCAGATGGTCGTCGTGGACCGGCAGTGCGAGCAGGCCGACATCGAGCTGGCCGGCGCGCAGCCGCTCGTGCACCACGGCGCTCTTCTCCTCGACGAGCAGCAGCTCGAGCTTGGGGAAGCGCTCGTGCAGGGTGGGCACGATGTGGGGCAGCAGGTACGGCGCCAGGGTGGGGAACAGTCCGAGCCGAAGGGTGCCCGCCTCGGGGTCGGTGGCCCGACGAGCGACGTCGCGGATGTTGTCGGTCTCGCGCAGCACCACCCGGGCCCGCTCGACGACCGCTTCGCCCACGGCGGTCAACATGACCTGGCGGGGGCTGCGCTCGATCAGCTCCACGCCGAGCTCGTGCTCGAGCTTCTTGACCTGGGTCGACAGCGTCGGCTGGCTGACGAAGCACGCCTCGGCGGCGCGACCGAAGTGGCGGTGGTCCGCAACGGCGACCAGGTACCGGAGGTCCTTCAGGTTCATGTCAGGACCTCCGGTCGGTCTGGCAGCCGTCGAGTGGGTCGGTGTCGGGTGGGTCGGTGTCGACCGGGTGGGTGCTGGGCGGGGACGCAGCCGTCAGGCCAGCGCTGGTTCGCGTCGGGCGGCCGCGTCGGTCTCGGCGTCAGGGGCGCTGGTGCGGATCAGGTGGTCGAACGCCGACAGCCCGGCGGTCGCACCGGCACCCATGGCGATGACGATCTGCTTGTACGGCACGGTCGTGGCATCGCCGGCGGCGAAGACGCCCGGTACCGAGGTCGCCCCCCGATCGTCGATGACGACCTCGCCGCGTGGCGACAGCTCGACCACATCGCCCAGCCACTCGCTGTTGGGCAGCAGGCCGATCTGCACGAAGATGCCGTCCAGGTCGATGCGGTGGGACTCGTCGGTGTGGCGATCGGTGTAGTCGAGGCCGATGACCTTGTCGCCGTCGCCCAGGACCTCGGTGGTCAGGGCGCTGACGATGATGTCGACGTTGGCCATGCTGCGCAGCTTGCGCTGCAGGACCTCGTCGGCTCGGAGCTGGTCGTCGAACTCGATCAGGGTCACGTGCGCCACGACGCCGGCCAGGTCGATGGCCGCCTCGGCGCCGGAGTTGCCCCCGCCGATGACGGCGACGCGCTTGCCCTTGAACAGCGGTCCGTCGCAGTGGGGGCAGTAGGTGACGCCCTTGTTGCGGTACTCGGTCTCGCCGGGCACGTTCATGGACCGCCAGCGAGCGCCGGTGGACAGGATCACCGAGCGGGACCGCAGCGTCGCTCCGCTCTCCAGGCCGACCTCGATCAGGCCGGAGTCCGAGGCGTCGGCCGGCACCAGGTTGGCGGCGCGCTGCAGGTTCATCACGTCGACGTCGTAGTCCTTGACGTGCTGCTCGAGCGCGGTGACCAGCTTGGGGCCCTCGGTGTAGGGGACCGAGATGAAGTTCTCGATGGCCATGGTGTCGAGCACCTGACCGCCGAAGCGCTCGGTGACCACGCCGGTCCGGATGCCCTTGCGGGCGGCGTAGATGGCAGCCGCCGCGCCGGCGGGTCCGCCGCCGACGATCAGCACCTCGTAGGGGTCCTCGGCGTCGATCCGGGCGGCCTCACGATCCGCGGCGCCGGAGTCGAGCTTGGCGACGATCTCCTCGAGGCTCATGCGGCCCGATCCCCACATCTCGCCGTCGGAGAACACCGATGGCACGGCCATGACCTGTCGGTCGTCGACCTCGTCCTGGAAGAGCGCCCCGTCGATCGCGACGTGGTGGATGTTCGGGTTGATGATGCTCATCAGGTTCAGGCCCTGCACCACGTCGGGGCAGTTCTGGCACGAGAGCGAGAAGTAGGTCTCGAAGTGGTGCTCGCCCTCGATCGAGCGGATCTGCTCGATCAATTCGTCCGACGCGGTCGAGGGGTGACCACCCACCTGGAGCAGCGCGAGCACCAGCGAGGTGAACTCGTGGCCCATGGGGATGCCGGCGAAGCGGACGTGCACGTCGGTGCCGGCGCGCTCGATGGCGAACGAGGGGCGGCGCTCGTCGTCGTCACGGCGCTCGACGGTGATCTTGTCGCTCATCGACGCGATCTCTTCGAGGAGCTCGGCCAGCTCGGTGGACTTGGGTCCGTCGTCGAGGGAGGTGACGAGCACGATCGGCTGGGAGATCTTGGCCAGGTGGCCCTTGAGCTGTTCGGCGAGAGTTGGGTCGAGCATGACGTTCGCTCCGGGTGGTGACGGGTGGGGGTGGCCGGTGGGGATGATGCGGTCTCGGGTGAGGAGGACAGTGCACGGGACGGGCGGCGATGGCCGGGGCGGGGGGAGTCCCCGGCCATCGCCGCCGATCGGTCAGATCGTGATCGGCGCGATCAGATCTTGCCGACGAGGTCCAGTCCGGGGGCGAGGGTGTCAGCACCCTCTTCCCACTTGGCGGGGCAGACCTCGCCCGGGTGCTCGCGGACGTACTGGGCCGCCTGGACCTTGCGGAGCAGCTCGGCGGCGTTGCGTCCGATGCCCTCGGCAGTGACCTCCATGAACTGGATGACACCGTCGGGGTCGATCAGGAAGGTGCCGCGGTCGGCGAGGCCCTGGCCCTCGCGGAGCACCTCGAAGTTGGTGCTGATCTCGAGCGTCGGGTCCGCGATCATCGGGTAGGTGATCTTGCCGATCGTGTCGGACGTGTCGTGCCACGCCTTGTGGGTGAAGTGCGTGTCGGTCGACACCGAGTACACCTGCACGCCCAGCTTCTGGAACTCGGCGTAGTTGTCGGCCATGTCGCCCAGCTCGGTGGGGCAGACGAAGGTGAAGTCGGCGGGGTAGAAGAACATGATGCTCCATCCACCCTTGAGGTCCTCGTCGGAGACGGCGACGAACTCGCCGTTGTGGAAGGCCTGGGCCGTGAAGGGCTTGATCTCGGAGTTGACCAAGGACATTGGTGTGCACCTCTGCTGTAGGGGTTTGATAGGGAACGTGTATCAACATACCTACTTTCGATCGGAATATCACATCGATTGACCTGATGCTTCTGATTGATGTGATCAATCGTGATGCTGCAGGAGATCGGCAGCGGTCCGCCTACGGTGGTCGTCGTGTACCACGCCATCGCCACCGACCTCGACGGCACCTTGCTGGGCTCCGACGGGCGGATCTCCGAGCGGACCCGTCGGGCGGTCGGTGCCTCGGAGGATTCGGGCATGCGAGTGGTCATCGCCACGGGTCGACCACCCCGCTGGATCGCGCCGATCGTCGATCAGTTGGGTGAGCGAGGGCTGGTGGTGTGCGCGAACGGCGCCGCGGTGTACGACCCGGCGGCACACGAACTGGTGGAGCGCACCGAACTGGGGCCCGACGTCCTCGTCTCGATCGTGGACGACCTGGACGAGGCGTTCCCAGCATCGGTGACCGGCGTCGAGCAGGGTTTCAGCTTCTCGGTCGACGAGTCGGTCCGTGGCCTGGACGTGGCGGCTCGCGGCGGGTGGCGCCTGGAGGACCTGCGCATCGGACCGATCCGGTCGTTCATGGAGGCCCCCGCGCTCAAGCTGATCGTGCGCCTGCCTCCTCCCGCGCCGCCGGGTACCGCAGAGGCGGTCCAGGCGGTGGTCGGGGACCGCGGGCTGGTCACCCACTCGATCGATGAGTCGTTCCTGGAGATCTCTCACCCCGCGGTGCACAAGGCGGCCACCGTCGAACGCCTCCTGCTCGCCGGCGGGATCGAGCGCCACGAGGTGGTCGCCTTCGGCGACATGCCCAACGACCTGGAGCTGCTCCGCTGGGCGGGTCTGGGCGTGGCAGTTGCGAACGCGCACCCGGCGGTGTTGGCCATGGCGGACGAGGTGACCGGGTCGAACGACGACGACGGCGTGGCACAGGTGCTCGAGCGGCTGCTCACCGCCCAGACCTGAGCCGCTCGGCCGCTGGCGCTCGTCCTCACACGAGTCGACCCGGGTCACGCGAGCTGCGCGCACGGGCGACGGGACCCGTTGGCTCCGCGCGCAGCCCGCCGCATGCGTCGGGGTAGGTTCCGCCCATGTCGTCGCAACGGTTCGATGTGGTGATCGTGGGTGCCGGGCTCGCCGGGCTGGCCGCGGCTGCCAGGCTGGAGCGTGGCGGGCGATCGGTGCTGGTGCTCGAGGCATCGGACGGCATCGGTGGCCGGGTGCGGACCGACCACGTCGACGGGTTCCACCTCGACCGCGGCTTCCAGGTGCTGTTGACCGCGTATCCCGAGCTGCACCGCCAGCTCGATCTCGATGCGCTGCACCTTCGTCGTTTCGACCCCGGAGCGATGGTGTGGTGCGACGGATCACTGCACCGGGTCGGCGATCCGCTGCGCCAGCCGACCTCGGTGCTCTCCTCGGCGGTCGCACCGATCGGAACGCTGGCCGACAAGGCGCGCCTGGCGCGACTGCTGTTCCGGCTGCGGACCAGCGACCCTCGCGAGCTGCTCCGCGGCGAGGACATGTCGACCAGCGAGGCGCTCCGAGGCGATGGCTTCAGTGAGCGCATGATCGAACGGTTCTTCCGGCCGTTGGTCGGCGGCATCCAGCTCGATGCGGAGCTGACCGCGAGCCGTCGGATGTTCGACATCGTCATGCGATCGCTCGCGGTCGGCTCCTCTGCCGTGCCGGCCGCAGGCATGGGTGCCATTCCGGAGCAGATGGCGGCGCGTCTGTCCGACGGAGCGATCCGTGTGGAGACTCCTGTCGCGGCGGTCCGCCCGGGCTCGGTCGAGACCGAGGACGGCGAGGTGATCGAGGCCGGCAGCGTCGTGGTGGCGACCGAAGGTCCGGCCGCGGCCCGCCTGCTCGCGGATGGCGCCCGTCGCGTCGAGATCGGTGTCGTGCGTGTGGTTCGCAGCCGATCGGGCGCCGTTCCACCGGCCGCTCATCGCGCTCGATGGGTCGCGCAGCGGACCGGCGCTGAACGTCGCGGTCATGACCAACGTGGCGCCGGAGTACTCCTCGGACGGCCGGGCGGTGATCGCCGCGGCCTGTCCCGGGGTGGGGGCGCGCGGGGAAGCGCCGCCGGACCTGGTGGCGGACGTCCGTGCGCAGCTGACCCGTTGGTTCGGTCCTGCGGTGCAGCGCTGGGAGCACCTGCGCACCCACGTCATCGAACACGGCCAGCCCGACAGCGCGCCGGCGTTCTCGCCCAAGCGGCGCGTGGGGCTCGGCGACGGGCTGTTCGTCTGCGGCGACCACCGCGACACCCCGTCGATCCAGGGTGCGATGTACTCGGGGCGCCGATGCGCCGAGGAGCTCCTCGCCACCACCTGAGTGCTGATCGCTTCGTCCCACCACGTCGGCCCCGCTGGGCAGCGCCGACGCCACCGCCAGCTGTGCTGCGGAACGGGCCACTGTTGACGCGTTCTGCGACACGGTTCAGCCGCCACGCTCAGCTGTGCTGCAGATCGCGCCGGTACCGGCGCGTTCTGCGGCGCAGTTCGGTGGCCGTTCAGTCGGAGGCCGTGGTTGCCGTGCTCAGCGCAGGGTGTAGCTGACCGGCAGGTGCTTGACGCCGCTGACGAAGTGGGCGCCGGTGAACTGCGGCTCGCCGGCCAGCTCCATCGTGTCGACCCGGGCCAGCACCTTCTCGAGCAGGGTGCGGACCTCCCGGCGTGCCACCTGGGAGCCCAGGCAGTAGTGCATGCCCAGACCGAACGACAGCAGCTTGTTCGCATCGGGTCGGGTGATGTCGAACCGGTCGGGATCGACGAAGACCGAGGCGTCGCGGTTGGCCGACGGGTACGACGTCAGCACCACGTCGCCCGCAGCGATCGGCACGCCGCCGACCTCGGTGTCCTCCTGGGTCCACCGGAAGAAGCTGCGCACGGGGCTGGTCCAGCGGATCATCTCCTCTGCGGCGTTGGCGGCCAGCGAGGGGTCGGCCTGCAGGGCGCGCAGCTGGTCCTGGTTGCGCAGCAACTGCTCCATGCCGCCGGAGAAGGCGAACGAGGTGGTGTCGTGTCCGGCCGTGGCGACGATGATGTAGTACCAGAGCCGCTCGCGGGGACCCATGAACTCACCGTCGACGGTTCCGTTGGCGATGACGGTGGCAAGGTCGTCGGTCGGGTCCGCCCGACGTGCGGCGGTCAGTTCGTCGAAGTAGTTCTCGAACTTGTTGATCGAGTTCGTCACCGACGCGAGCGGATCCGCGAAGTCGCCCATGTATTCGGGGTCGGCGGCACCGAACAGTCCCTGGGTCAGCTCGAGCATCAGACGCTCGTCGCTCTCGGGCACACCGAAGATGCTCATGATCACCCGCAGGGTGAACGGCACCGCCAGATCCGCGGTCAGGTCGCACTCGCCGCCCAGGTCCACCAGCCTCTCGACGTACTCGTCCGCGATCGCCTCGATCGCCGGTTGGAGCTTCTTGACCGCTGCGGGCTTGAACCAGTCGTTGGTGATGTTGCGCAGCTTCTGGTGGGCATCGCCGTGGATGTGCACCAGGGTCCGCGGCATCTCGATGCCCATGGCCTGCATCAGGTCGTACTGGAGGTCGGGCCCGGGTGCGGACTTCTCGGTGTTCCAGAACACGTCGCTACGCCGGGACACGTCGAAGACGTCCTCGTGGGTGGTGATCGCCCAGAACGACGGCCACCCCTCGGCCTCGACGCGCATGACCGGTTCGTCCCGACGGATCTCCGCGGCGATGCGGTGCCACTCCTCCATGTCCGCGAACAGCGCGGGGGTGATGAAGATCGCGCCCCTGGGATCGGTGGAGAGCGTGGGAGCCGGCATCGACATGGTGGGGACCTCGTGATGGTTGGACCGCTGCACTGCACGCAGGTGCGGCGAGCTGCGCCGCGGGTGGCGGACCCGCAGGCGGTGTGTGTCGCGAGTATTGCCCCGGGTCGGCGGCGTGGCCACTGACCCGGGGTCACGAGCCCGACGTCCGGCTGCAGCCCCGAGGCCGCTCGCGATGTCGGCGCGTCGATCGTGGCGAACAGCGGTCGGCGACCGGTGGCTCTGGGACTTCTGACTCTTGCGCAGAGTGTCATCGCCGGTCACTGTGAGCGCACGATGACCGGATACTCACACGACGACTTCGCCGAGGTGGCAGAGACCTTCGGGCGCCAGGTGCGCAGGACCGACGGCGGCGCGGCGGTCGCGGTGCACCACCGCGGCCAACTGGTGATCGACCTGTGGGGCGGGGTCCGTGACGCCGACGCGCCCGGCGGCCCGGCGCCGTGGGAGCGTGACACCGTCGCGATGTGCTTCTCGACGACCAAGGGTGTGATCTCGACCGCGCTGCACGTGCTGGCCGATCGCGGAGAGGTCGCCTACGACGAGCCGGTCGCCACCTACTGGCCCGAGTTCGCCCAGAACGGCAAGGAGGACGTGACCGTCCGCCACGTGCTGACGCACTCCGCCGGCCTGCACCGGATCCGCAGCCTCGTCGGCGACGCGGACCGGATGCTCGACTGGGACCACATGGTCGCTGCCCTCGAACAGGCCGCGCCCGCCTACCGACCGGGATCGAAGCACGGCTACCACGCGCTGACCTACGGCTGGTTGGTCGGCGAGATCATCCGCCGGGTGTCGGGAAGCTCGGTCGGTGAGTTCGTCCGGACCGAGCTCGCCGAGCCGCTCGACCTGGACGGGCTGAGCATCGGCCTTCCTGCGTCCGAGCGCGATCGGGTCGCTCCGCTCGCTCCGTCGGCGACGCTGCCGAGACCGTCGTGGGGCCCGGCGCGCCGCCTCGAGAAGCGGATCGGCACCGAGATGGGCAAGGTGGTCTCCGCGTTGCCGCTCCCGGTCAACACCCGGCGGCTCGCGAACGCGCTGGCGCCGCGGGGTGTCGAGGACGTGCTCGCCGGCGCAGCGATGATGGACGCCGAGGTGCCTGCCGCCAACGGCTTCTTCACCGCCCGCTCGCTCGGCCGCCTCTACGCCATGCTCGCCGGCGGCGGAGAGCTCGACGGTGTGCGGATCCTGTCCCGGGAGACGGTCGCTCAGGCCGCCACGGTGCAGAGCCACGGCATGGACCTGGTCCTGGTGGTGCCGATGGACTGGCGACTCGGCTACCACCGGGTGTTCACGTCGCGTGGGACGGTCGGCCCCGCCTTCGGCCACTTCGGGTTCGGCGGTTCCGGGGCGTGGGCCGACCCCAGTCGTGATCTCTCCGTGGCCTACGTGTGCAACCGGGGAAGCGGCACACCGATCGGCGATCGGCGTATCGCCGAGTTGGGAACCGCAGCGGTGCGCTGCGCTGATCGAGTCGGTTGATCCCAACGGCCCGCCGTCCGACCTGGCGTGTCAGACTCGCCGCGACGGCACGGCGCTCCGTGTCGGAGGAGGGACACCATGGAACGCTCTGCCACCCACACCTATGACGCCCCGATCGACGTGGTCATCGCCATGTTCGCCGACCCGGACGCCGTCACGGCCCGCTACGAGAGCATGGGTCACCGCGACGTCGAGGTCCTGGAGTGCTCGATGACCGACGGGTCGCTGACGGTGCGCACCTCTCGCGTGGTCGATGTGGACCTGCCGGGCTTCGCCCGCAAGGTGCTCCAGCCCACGAACACGATGGTGCAGACCGATGCGTGGACCGAGGCCGCCGATGGCGGGTGGGACGGCACCTTCGCCGTCGAGGTCGCCGGAGCACCGGTGCACCTGAGCGGCGCGATGCGACTGACTCCGGCGGGTTCGGCCACCACGATGGACCTCACGATCCGGATGGACGTCAAGGTGCCGCTGGTCGGAGGCAAGATCGCCGACTGGGCCGGCAAGAACGACGTGCGCACCACCATGGATGCCGAGTTCGCCGCCGGCGACGCCTGGTTGGCTGCTCACCCCACCTGAGTCAGCGGTCGGTCCGGACCCGGACCGTCGAGCCACCCCGTGGCGCCGTGCTGGGCCAGGAGTTCCCGGCCGAGCCGGGGTCCTGCGACGAGAGCGGCCTTCGCCAGTGCCTCGGCCCACCACGCCTCCGACGCAGCCACCACGACCGAGGCCAACGGGGACTCAGCCGGGCGACCGGTCCCGGGGTCGATCAGATGATGGGCGGGCTCGCCGTCGACCGTGGTCCAGCGACGGAGCCTCGTCGTCGAGCAGACGATGGACCCCTCGGTCAGCACCGCATCGAACCAGGGTGACGCAACGCACCGCTCCCGGTCAGGGGGTCGCTCGACGGGAATCACCCACCCACCCGCTGGTGGGTTGCCGGCCACCCTCACGTCGCCACCCACCGAGAGGCACACCGAGGTGGCGCCCTGCTCGACCAACAGCATCGACACCATGTCGGCCGCGAGCCCCTTGCCGAGTCCCCCGAGGTCGAAACGCACCCCGGGCGGTCGACGGACGGTGCAGCGGTCGAGATCGACCTGGACCGCTGCCGGCGAGGGGCACGGTCGGCAGGCGCCGAGAGCGCCGCGCCGTGCACCTCCGTCGCGGTGGGAGTGGAGGTACCCGGCGGCCTCCAAGGTGCTGAGCACCGTCGGATCGAACCACCCGTCGAGCGACCGCCAGGCCAGTACGGCCCTGTGGAGCGCACCGGCGAGGGTCGGGCTCACTTCCACCAGGTCGTCCTCGCTGGCGTTCAGCGCGCAGAGCTCGCTGTCGTCGCGGAACCGTGACCAGCACCGCTCCAGTCGCTCGACCTCGGTGATCGCCGTGAAGGCCAGCTGCTCGTCGTGTGCCGCGAGCAGGCAGCGCACCTCGGTCCCCATCGCGTGCCAACGACGCTCGCTCCATCGCAGGGCGGGAGGTGTCATGGGCACGCCGACCCGCTGCAACGTCGGTGCTGGGGGCGGGGATGGAGGAGGAGGCGCCGCAGTGGTGGGAGCGGCCGTCGGTGCAGGCGCGGCAGGGGTCGTGCCCGTCGCTGCACCGACCGGTGCCGGTGATGGCGCCGGTGCACCGACCGTCACCCGCCGGGTGTTGTCGGTTCGGGCTGCTGTCGTCGCATCGGATGGAGACGAGGGTCCCGTCGGCGCACCGGCGGCGGGTACCGACCCCGTCGCCGCCGGGTCGGTACCCGCCCCGAGAGCGGTGGGGTCGGTCGTGGTCGCTCCGTCGGGAGCTGACACTCCGGGCGGCAGGGGGACGACGATCCTGGCGGTGGACCTGTCGAACCACGACGATGCTCGACGGCGGGACCGCCGCCGGGGCCGGATCCGCGGCACCGGTTGGTTCGGCCGTGCCCACCAGCACGGCGACCATGCCGAACACCGCCGAGGTGCTGACACCGCCGAGGATGATCTTGGAGGTCAACGCGGGCTGGCGTCGGCGCCGCCGCCGGGTCCTGTCCTTCCGAGGAGGTTCCGGCGGCGTGGGATCAGTGCTCACAGTTCCACCTTCCATCGTCCTCGAGGTGCGGCTCCCGGCACCCCGCCGGCATCGGCGGGTACGGGGTGCCGGCGGGCCAGGACTCTGGGAGCTCGGTCCCGGGTGGCCAGGTGGTCGGCGGTGCCGAGGTCGTCGTCGGCGTGCTGGGGGGTCGGGGAGCGGTCTGCCCGTCCTCGGGTGCCGGCGCCGCGGTGGGAACGCCGCCGAGCGATCCCGGCGCGGGCTCGGGGTTCGGCCCGGCCATCGCTGCGCTCCACGCTCCCGGTGCCGGATCGGCCGCGGTCGACACCTCGGCGCCCGTCGTCGGTTCGCCCGCCGGAACGGTCGACGACTCCGGGGGTGTCAGCGGGATGTCGGCCGGCGGCGCAGCTCCGGACGTCTCGTAGACGAGATCGTCGACATACTCGTCCTTGACGATCGTCTCGGTCGTGCGGCGCCCGATCGTGAGCTCACCGATCTCGTCGCCCCTGTCGCTGCTTCCCGCCAGCGTCAGGCCCGCCACCGTGGCCGAGCCGAGCACCATCACCGTGGACACGGAAGCGGCGAGGGCGGTGCGTCGGTTCATCACGATCTCCTGCGGAAGGGTGTGATGGGCCTATCGACGCTCTCCGTCGGCGCACTTGAGCGCCTTGGCCGAATCTTGGATGTCGGGCATCGGCAGCGCACAGGAGCTTCGTCCGAGTCGTGACGGCACGACGCGCTCAGCTGCGAGGACCACGAGGACCGCAACCGCTGCCGCGAGCACGCCGACCAGGTCGCTTCGGGTCAGGCTGGATGCAGCGATGCCGGCGAAGCCGCCGACGACCAGGTAGCGGGAGAGGCTGCACATGGGCGCACGTTAGCTATACCCTGGAGGGTATACAACGCGGACGCCGCCACGTCCCGCCGACGAGGAGTCAGATGATGAGAGCCTTGACCGCCACTGTTGACCTGCCCATGGAGCAGGCCGAGCCCGTGGTGCGCGACGCGCTCGGTCGCCAGGGCTTCGGCGTGCTCACCGAGATCGACCTGGCAGCGACGCTGAAGGCGAAGCTGGGTGTCGACCGACCGCCCTACAAGATCCTGGGTGCGTGCAACCCGGAATTCGCGCACCGGGCGCTGGAGCTGGACGCGTCGGCGGGGCTGCTGCTCCCGTGCAACGTGGTGCTCGAGCCCTCGTCGACCGGCGGTACGACCGTGTCGGTGGTCGATCCGCGTGCGCTCATGCCCGGCGCCGAGTTCGCGGAGATCGCCGGCGCTGCCGCGGACAAGCTCCAGGCGGTCGTCGACGAGCTGGGGGGCTGACGTGCGCTTCCCTGACGAGGCGTCCGACGACGTCATCAAGCGGCTCCGTCGCGCCGAGGGGCAGGTCCGGGGCGTGCAGCGGCTGATCGAGGAGGGCGCCGACTGCAAGGACGTGGTCACTCAGCTCACCGCGGCACAGGTCGCGCTGCACCGTGCGGGCCTGCGTCTGATGTCTGCCGGAATGCGTCACTGCCTGGCAGATCCCGACGCCGCCGAGGTCGAGGGCATGGACGCGGACCAGATGGAGAAGCTCTTCCTGTCGCTGAGGTGACCTTGTGCCCTGTACGGACATCTGTGGGACGCTGAAGATGTCGACGCTCGGATCGTCCGGATCCGGGAGGTTCCCGCTGTCGCTGGAGGCGGTATGGCTCATCGGATCGTGATCCTCGGCGCCGGTACCGGCGGCACCCTGACCGCGAATCGACTCCGCAAGCTCTACGACCTCGACGCCGCGACGATCACCGTCGTCGATCAGGACGATCAGCACGTGTACCAACCGGGGCTGCTGTTCGTGCCGTTCGGCACCGCACACCCCGAGGACATCGTTCGGTCCCGCGCCCGCCAGCTGCACTCGGGCATCGACTACCACCAGAGCCCGATCGACCGGGTCGACCTGGACACCGACACGGTCCACCTGACCGATGGCACGGAGTTCGTCTACGACGTCCTGGTCGTCGCCACGGGCGCCACGCTGATGCCCGAGGAGACCGAGGGTCTGGAGTGGTCCGACCGGGTGCACACCTTCTACTCCCTGGACGGGGCGAGCCGGCTGCACGAGGCGCTCCAGTCGTTCGACGGCGGTCGGGTCGTGGTCAACGTCGTGGACATGCCCATCAAGTGCCCCGTGGCGCCGCTCGAGTTCTGCTTCCTCGCCGACTGGTACTTCCACGAGCGTGGCATCCGGGACCGGGTCGAGCTGACCTACGTGACACCGCTCGATGCAGCGTTCACCAAGCCCGTCGCCGCCTCGACGCTGGGCGGGATGCTCGAGGAGCGGGGGATCTCGCTGGTCACCGAGTTCAACACCGGTGAGGTCGACGGTGCCGCCGGCCGCCTGGTGTCGTTCGACGAGCGCGAGGTTCCCTTCGACCTGGCGGTGGTCATCCCGCTCCACGGCGGTCAGGCCTATGTCGAGCGATCCGAGGGTCTGGGTGACCCGCTCAACTTCGTGCCCACGGACCCGGCGACGCTGCAGTCCACCGTGCGTCCCAACGTGTTCGCGATCGGCGACGCCACCACGGTGCCGGCGTCCAAGGCCGGATCGGTGACCCACTTCGAAGGCGAGGTGCTGGTCGAGAACCTGCGGAGGTTCCTGGCGGGCGACGACCTCGACGCGTCCTACGACGGTCACGCCAACTGCTTCATCGAGACCGGGTTCGGCAAGGCGATGCTGATCGACTTCAACTACGAGCAGGAGCCCGTGCCCGGGCACTACCCGACGCCGGTCGGGCTGCCGCTGCTGAAGGAATCCCGGATGAACCACCTGGGCAAGTTGATGTTCCAGACCTTCTACTGGCACTCGCTGCTGCCGGGACGCGACATCCCCGGCATCGGCGCGTCGATGCCCACCAGCGGCAAGCACCTGACCGACCCCACCCACTGACGGAGGACAACCCATGGCCAGCACCACGGTCAACGGCACCACGATCGAGACCACCGACGACGGCTTCTTCGTCGACCCCGAGCAGTGGACCGAGGAGATGGCCCCGGAGCTGGCCCGTGCCGAGGGCATCGATCCGTTGACCGACCAGCACTGGCAGGTCATCCGCTTCATGCGCTCCGAGTACGCCGAGAAGGGGACCGGACCGACGGTGCGCGTCCTGGGCAAGACCTCCGGCGTGACCGTGAAGGAGCTGTACCAGCTGTTCCCCAAGGGTCCGGCGAAGATCGCCGCACGGATCGCGGGGATCCCCAAGCCCCGCGGCTGCATCTGAGCCTGCGCACTCCATCCACCGACACGGACCGACGAAAGGACCACCCATGGCCGACGACGCGATCGAGAAGGTCTCCATCATCATCTCGAAAGGCTCGCTGGACGGGATCTACCCCGGCCTGATCATGGCCAACGGCGCCCGCGCCGAGGGCATCGAAGCCAACCTCTTCTTCACCTTCTTCGGGCTGGACGCGATCCACAAGAAGCGCCACGAGCACATCAAGGTCGCCACGGTCGGCAACCCGGGCCTGCACGTCGCGACCTGGCTCGGCGGCTTCCCGGGCATGAGCTCCGTGCTGACCCACGTCATGGAGAAGCAGATCGCGGAGCTCGACATCCCGTCCATCCCGGAGTTCGTCGAGATGATCGCCGACACCGGCGCCGGCATGTACGCCTGCAAGGCCTCGGTGGACCTGTTCAAGATGGAGAAGTCCGACTTCATCGACGAGGTGCACGACGTCATCACGGTCGGCGAGTTCTACGAGTTCGCAGCCGGCGGGCAGATCATCTTCACCTGACCCGCCGGGCCGGAGCGCTGCGCCCGATGGCGCTGCACCGTCCCGTTCAGGTCGTGCTGCGGAACTGTTGCCCGCCGTCGGCCGCCCAGGTGGCGCGCAGCGACTCGGCCCGGCGATCGTTGTCGCGGAGCTGCGCGATCATCCCCGCGACCGCCAGCACCACGTAGAGGGCGGTCCACCACCAGTCATCGGCGACCGTGGTGCTCGTCGCTGCATCCGACAGCTGGTTCGCGCTGAGCTTGCCGATGGCCAGCAGGACGCCGGTCACGATCGTCGAGGACCCCGCCAGCGCGGTGAGCACGGTGAGCAGTGCCATCGGGAGGTTCGCGACGATCGCGAAGATGGCGAGCACCGCGCCGGTGATGACCCCGACCAGGACCACCAGCCACGACCAGCTCACCCCCAGGATCGCCATCACGCTGGTGCCGATGGCGAACCCCACGGCCGACATGGCGAGCACGACCGCCACCTCGTAGTAGAGGTAGGCGAGCAGACCGAACAGCAGCGCGACCGCGAGTCCCACGAACCAGGAGAGCGCAGAGGCGAGGAATCGCTCGCTGCCCAGGTTGGACACCAGCCCGGCTCCCAGGACGAAACCGGCGAGCGCGCCCCACATCGGGATGATCACCCGCATCGCCAGGTAGCCGCGGAAGCAGAACACCGCTCCCACCGCGACCAGCATGATGCCGAACAACAGATCGATGAGGGTGTCGCTCATGGAGCGAGGGTAGCTGTCGCCAGCTGCTGGGCGGTCGGACCGGTTGCATGGCTGCCCGGCGGCTGGCGCCGCGAGACTGTCGCCATGCCTCCACCTCCCGACCCCCGCCACCCACTCGCCGCGGGCGGCCCGGAGCCTCGGGAGGCCGAGGTCGTGATCGTCGGCGCGGGGGTCGCGGGGCTGATCGCTGCTCGTGAGCTCGGCGGGACACACCGGGTCGTGGTGCTCGACAAGGCTCGTGGTGTCGGGGGCCGTATGGCGACGCGGCGCATCGGCGACGCGACCTTCGACCACGGCGCGCAGTTCGTCACCGCGCACCACGAGTGGTTCGGTGGTGTCGTCGGGCGCTGGTGCGCAACCGGTGTGGCTGACGTGTGGTTCCGCGGACGAATCGGTCCCGGCGGCGTGGTCGCCGAGGATGGACACCCGCGTCACCGCGGGACGGAGTCGATGAACTCGCTCGCCAAGGTCCTCGCTGACGGCCTCGATGTGCGACGCGGGGCGAAGGTGTCGAAGCTCACCGCAACGAACCACCGCTGGATCGTCGAACTGGACAGCGGCGAAGGGATCGAGGCCGAGGCGGTGGTGCTCTCCGCGCCCGTCGCCCAGTCGCTCGCGCTCGTCGATGCCGGCGGCGTCCAGCTGGCGGGCGCTGACCGTGACGCGCTCGGGGCCATCACCTACGACCCCTGCCTCGCTGCGCTGGTTCCGCTCGATGGTCCGTCGGGGCTGGGCCCTCCCGGTGCCGTCGCGCCGTCGGTCGGTCCGGTCGAGTGGATCGCCGACAACCATTTGAAGGGCATCTCGGAGGGGCACGGCGTGACGATCCACGGCGATGCGCAGTTCAGCGCCGAGCACTGGAACCGTCCCGATGCAGAGGTGGTCGATGAACTGGTCGTTGCAGCTCGGGCGAGCGCCGGGCTGACCGCCGCGCCGCTCCCGGCGGTTGCCCAGGTCCAGCGGTGGCGCTACGCCCGCCCGTCGTCGTCACACCCGGAGCCGTTCCTGATGGCGACGGGTGTGGCCCCGCTGGTGTTCTGCGGCGACGCGTTCGGCGAGGCCAGAGTCGAGGGTGCCGCGGTGTCGGGCAGGGCGGCAGCAGCTGCGCTGGCCGTGCGTGTCAGGTCGCGGTGATCGCGAGCGTGACAGCGGTCCCCGCCGCGCACCACACTGTCCCCGTTAGGGACTCAAGACCCTAGTGAGCACTCGGGGCGCCATCTACGGTGCGCCTGTGCAGCGACCCGGCGCCCGGTCGGTGCTGCACCCGTCGACATGGAGGTCGAGCATGAAGTACCGGCACCTACTGGCTGCGTTGTTGCTCCCGCTCGCGTTGATCGCGGCAGGGTGCGGCGACGACGAGGGGGCGAGCTCCACCTCGGCCGGTTTCGACGCCGCGGCGGAGAGCACCGACGAGTCGGATCCCTCAGCAACCGAGGCTGTCGCCGAGGAGCCGCTGGACCCCAGGGCCGTGCTGCCGATGGGAACGCCGCCCGAGGGTGACACCGCGGAGCTCAACATCGCCCAGATCGCCGCCGGCACCGCTGCGGTGACCAACCTGACCCAGTTGGTCGTGAAGGCCGGGCTCGTCCCGACGCTGCGCGACGGCGGACCGTTCACCGTGTTCGCTCCCGTCAACGAGGCGTTCGACGCACTGCCCTTCTCGACCTACATCTCGGTGGTCGAGGACAACGCGACGCTCACCACGGTCCTCACCCAGCACGTCGTGCCCGGGACCTACACCGCTGCCGACCTCATGGACCTCGACGGCGAGAGCCTGGAGACCGTGCAGGGTGGACGGCTGCTCGTCGAAGTGGACGGCGACGATGTGGTCGTCGGTGGCGCCACGGTCGTGGTGCCCGACATCGAGGCCAGCAACGGCATGATCCATGCCATCGACTCGGTGATCGCCGAGCCGAACGGCTGAGTCCGGTTCCGCTCCGCCCGGTGATCCTCGGGTCGGAGATGAGCGAACCCGAATTCGCGGATTAGGGTGCACCAGTGCCCGACCAGTTCTTCGATCTGATGCTGCTGATCGCCGTCGTGGGCCCCGCGGTCGGAGGGGCGCTGAGCACGATCCCGTCGATGCGTTCTGGTCGGTGGGCGATGACCTCGACCGCTGTGGCCCTGGCGGCCGCAGCGGTCGTCGTCGTCGTGGCGGGAGGCTCCACGTCGCTGTCGTGGGAGATCGACGGCCGGCTGCTGGTCGAGGCCGACCGGCTCGGCGCGCTCCTGTTGGTCTTCGTGCTGGCCGCGACGTCGGTCGTGCAGACCTACGCGGTGCGGTCGCTGCGCGGTGACCTGTGGCGCCACCGCTTCTTCGTCTCGAGCGGACTCGCCGCCAGCGCCACCGCGACGGTCGTGGTCGCCGCCGATCTGTGGGTCCTCGTGGCCGGCTGGCTGGCGGTCAGCCTGGCCACCGTCGCACTGCTCCGCCACGACGCGCGACCCACCGCCGAGGCTGCTGGAGGACGGGCACTTCGGGCTTTCGCACGTGGGGGACGCCATCCTCATCGGTGCCGCGATCGCCGCGAGCGCATCGGTGGGCACGGTCACCCTGCGTCCCGGCGGAGCTGGACGAACTCGCGGCGAACGCCCCCCAGGTCGGCGGGGTCGGCGTGGTGGGTGTGCTCGCCCTGGCCGCAGTGGCCGCCGCGGTCACCCGCTGTGCCCTGCCGCCGGCGCAGAGCTGGTTGCCGATGTCGGTGGCCGCACCCACGCCGTCCTCTGCGGTGCTGCACGCGGGCATCGTCAACGGCGGGGGAGTGCTGCTGATCCGGTTCGCTCCGTTGCTGGCGGTCTCCTGGGCGCCCACGGCGATCGCGGTCACCGCAGGCTGCGCCGGTGTGCTCGTGGGCGGCGCAGTTGCGCGGACGCGACCCGACGTGAAGACGGGCCTGGCGTGGTCGACGGTGGCCCAGATGGGGTTCATGGTCGTGCAGTGCGTCACGGGTCTGCTCGGACCGGCTCTGGTGCACATGGTTGCCCACGGCATGTACAAGGCGAACCTCTTCCTGGGGTCGGGGTCGACGTTGGCCCACACCCACCCCGCCCGTCCGGACCCGGGAGGCCATCCTGCGCGTGTCGCGGGAACCGCCGCGGTGACAGGAGTCGTCGTGGGTGCAGCCTGGCTGATCGTCCGCCCGACGTCGTTCGACGGTGCCGCCGGCGTGGTGTTCGCCGGCTTCGTCGCCGTCACCGTCGCCCAGCTGGTGTGGGCGTGGTCGCGTGCACGGCCCGCCAGGTCCGCACTGGACGCGGTGGCGTTCGCTGCACTGCTGGTCGCGACCACCGCTGCGGTCGGGCTCGCCGGTGCGATCAAGTCCTGGCTGGGTCCGAGCCTGCCCGAGGTCAGCCCGCCGACCGGGTTCGGTGCCGGCGCGCTGGCGCTCACCGGCGTGCGTCGCGCTGGCGGCGGGGATCGCGGCACGGCGTGCACGGTCGGGCCCGATCAGGGCCTTCGTCCGAGCGCAGCTACCTGTGGGCCCGCCACCTCGGCGATCCGGGACGTCTGGCTCCGGTCATGTCACGTGGTGAGGTCCGGCCATGAGCACGAGCCCCGGGACGGTCCGTGCACGTTCGATCGCGGCGACCGACACCCTCCCCCCGACCTTCCCCATCGGGACCTTCGTCGCGGCCAACCCCCTGCGCGGGCTCGAGCACCTGCCGTTCGAGCGGGCGGCCCACGTTGCTGCGTTGAGCACCGGCGCACGTTCCTACCTGCGTGCGGACGAGTACCTGGGGCTCCACGCCCAGGGCCGCATCACCGACGACCACCTGCGCGCGGCGCTGCAGCGACGGTGGCCCGCGACCGACCTGCCGGTGCCCGCACCGTGACGCCGAGCGGATGGATCTGGCGGTCGCCGCGCTGACCGATGCCGCCGACGTGGCTGAGGACCCGACGCCGCCGAGGGCGGTGCACACCCGTTCCGAGCAGCCCGTCGGCACCGGGCCGAGCCGGCCGGAGCGTCCGCCGCTGGCGCGGGAGCCGAGCTGGCAGATCGGCTGGATGCGTACCTCGGTCAGTGGTGCGCGGCGTACCTCGACCAGGGTCAGGCGGATTGGCAGATGCCCGGTCGTGAGCTCGGTCTCTATCCGGCGTGGCGGGCGCTGGCGCCACATGACCCCGGGCTGGGCCAACTGGTCGGTCGCGTCGCACGGCGGCGGTTGGCGGACCTGCCGGAGGGATCGGCAGCGGCATTGGCCGAGCTGGTCACGTTGCTGCGTATCGCGGAGGACTCCGTCACCGAGTACTTCCGGGCCTCGCTGCGACGCGTGCCCGGCTGGGCGTCGGCGGTCGCCAGGTCGCACGACAGCAGCGACATCGTGGGCTTCCTGGCGCTGCGGCTGACGCTCGAGTACCTGGCGGTGGGCGAACCGGACGACGGCGACCCGTGGTCGGCCCCGCGGCTCGAGCAGCTCGAGGTTCCGCCGTGGATGGAGCGCCTGGCGACCTGGCAGGAGGCGCTCGAGCTGGGCTACCGCGACCATCTGGTCGGGTTGGTGTCGACCACGTCGCTGCTGGGCGATCGCACACCCGAGCCCACGGCGCAGGTCGTGATGTGCATCGACGTGCGTTCCGAGGGGTTCCGCCGACGCCTCGAGGAGGTGGGGCCGTACGAGACGCTCGGGTTCGCCGGGTTCTTCGGTCTGCCGGTCCGGGTGGCCGTGCTCGAACACGACCCGGTGCCATCGTGCCCGGTCATCGTCGAGCCGAAGGCCACCGTGGTCGAGGTCGCGGACGGCTCGGAGCGTGCGGCCGAGACGCGGCACGACCGCCATGTCGCGACCGAGGCCGCGTGGGATGCGCGCCACGACGCGAAGACGGGTCCAGCGGCGCCGTTCGCCTTCGCCGAGGCAGCCGGTTGGGTGCTCGGGCCTCTGGCTGCGCTGAACACCTTCGCTCCCGGAACCGCCGGACGCCTCCGTCGCCGCATCGCCCGCGCCGCGGTACCCAGCATCCCGACACGGATCGACGTCGGCGCGGAGGCTGGAGCGGCGCAGCACCACCACCAGGGGTTCACCGCCGACGAGCAGATCGCCGTCGCCCACGGTGCACTCACCACCATGGGTCTCACCTCGGGCTTCGCTCCGATCGTGGTGCTCTGCGGGCACCGCAGTGTCACCACGAACAACCCGTTCGCCGCATCGCTCGACTGCGGCGCATGCGCAGGAAAGGCGGGCGGTCCGAACGCCAGGGCGTTGGCAGAGGTGCTGAACCGGAGCGCGGTGCGCTCGGGCCTGGCCCTCGCCGGCATCGAGATCCCTGCGACGACGTGGTTCGTCGCCGCGGAGCACGACACGACCTCCGACATCGTCACGATCCTCGACACCCACCGGGTCCCGTCCACGCACCGCCCGGCGCTCACCCAGCTGCGCCGGGATCTGGCCGATGCAGGCGCCCGACTCGCGGACGAGCGGCGGGAGCTGTTGCCGGGAGCCGGCTCCCGGTCCGGTGTCTCGGTCGCCGCCCGTCGCAGTGCCGACTGGGCGGAGCCCGTGCCCGAGTGGGGACTCGTCCGCAACGCTGCCGTGGTGGTCGGTCCCAGAGAGCTGACCGCCGGGCGCGACCTGCAACGTCGGGTGTTCCTGCACTCCTACGACACGGCGGGCGACACCGACGGGGCGGCGCTCGGAGCGATCCTGACCGGTCCACTCGTCGTCGGCCACTGGATCAGCTCCCAGTACTACTTCTCGTCGGTCGATCCGGTCCGGCACGGCGCGGGCACGAAGCCGCTGCACAACGTCGTCGGTGGGATCGGCGTCCACGAGGGTCCCGGAGGCGACCTGCGGGTCGGGCTGCCGCTCGAGTCGGTGCAGTTCGCCGGTGCCAGGGTGCATGAACCCATGCGCTTGCTCGCGGTGGTCCAGGCGCCCCGCGATCGTCTGGACATGCTGATCGATCGCAACTCCGCTGTGGCCCAGCTGCTCGACAACGGTTGGATCCGGTTGGTGGCGGGCTCCAACGGCGACGACGGTTGGGCCGAGCGGCTGCGGGACGGCACATGGTCGCCGGTGCCAGCCGACGCAGGTGACACGACAGCCGACGCAGATGACACGATGGTCGGGCAGGTGGCCGGTACTGCCACGCAGGACATGGAGGTTCGTTGATGGGGCGGGAACGTCTGACGATGATGACCCGGATCGAGGTGGTCGTGTCCGGCGAGGACGCACCGGCGGTGCAGGAGCTGTTCACCACGGCGCCGGCCACGGGGTTCACCAAGGTGTCCAACGTCTCGGGACAGGGCCATGGCGGCTACCACGAGGGCCGGTTGTTGTTCAACGACATGGACTCGCTCACCCTGCTGTTCACCGTGGTCCCCGACGACAGGGCGGACGACCTGATCGACGCGGTGGGCGCGCTGCTCGAGGAACGAGCGGGGGTCATGTTCGTCACTGCGGCGGCGGTGAGTCGGCCCGGCTACTTCGGCCAAGCCTGAACAGCGCGTCAGGTTCACGATGTCGGATTCGCGAAACACGATTCCCGCGATGGTGTGATCTGTAGGATCTTCGGGGAATGGCTGACGATGCACCCCGGTCCGGATGGACCTTCCTCACCAATCACGGGCACGTCCTGATCTGCATCGCGGAGGAGCCCGACGCCCGGGGGCGCGACATCGCTGCCCGTGTGGGCATCACCGAGCGTGCGGCACAGGCGATCGTGGCGGACCTCGTGGCCGACGGCTACGTGACGAGAACCCGGGAGGGTCGTCGCAACCGCTACGAGATCCACGCCGAGGAGCCGCTGCGCCACCCGGTGGAGAGCAGCCACACGGTGGGAGAGCTGCTGGTCACCCTCGGCGGGCTGCGGCCGGCCCGGACGACCGACTCCTGATCCCGGCTCCCGATCTGAGCGGCTGGTCCGGTTGCCGCTCCGGCGGTTCGGCCGCGTCCCGGGTTCTAAACCTGAAGTTCGATACATGTAGTCTGCGTCGTATGAATCTGGACGCGGCACGATGAACATGCTCGAGGGAAAGCGACTCCTCATCACCGGGGTGGCGAACACCGAGTCCATCGCCTTCTCGGTGGCCCGCACCGCGCAGCACCTGGGGGCGGAGATCCTCCTGTCGTCGTTCGAGCGTGACCGTGAGCGCACCCTCGCCGCTGCCGAAGAGCTCCCCGATCGGACCGAGGTGCTCGATCTCGACGTCACCGACGAGTCGCACTTCGAGCGCTTGGGCGACGAGCTCGAGCAGCGCTGGGGTCGCCTCGACGGTGCGCTGCACGCCGTGGCCTTCGCCCCGCGGCCGGCGCTCGCCGGCGATTTCCTGGATGCCGACAACAACTCGGTGCAGCGGGCGTTCGCCACCTCCACCTACTCCTACGCAGCGCTCGCCAGGGTGCTGGCACGACTCGCTCCGCAGGGCGGGGGTTCGCTGGTCGGGCTCGACTTCGACGCCGCTGGTGCGTGGCCGGTCTACAACTGGATGGGCGTGTGCAAAGCAGCGCTCGAGTCGGCGAGTCGCTACGTCGCCCGCGACCTCGGCCCCCGTGGGATCCGGAGCAACCTGGTGGCCGCGGGCCCGCTGCACACCCGTGCTGCGGGGGGCATCCCCGAGTTCGAACGCCTGACCGGAGCGTGGGACGCCCGTTCCCCGATGCACTGGGATCCGACCGACAACGAGCCCGTGGCCGATGCCACCTGCTTCCTGCTGTCCGACATGGCCCGGGCGGTCACCGGTGAGATCCTCCACGTCGATGGCGGCTACCACGCGATGGCGGCCAACCTCCGCTGACGGCTGGACGGGTCGGTCCGCTGTACCGGCTGACCGGGTCGGTCCCCGGTCGGCCGCGGCCCGCCGGACTACCAGCGCAGTCGGTTCGTTCCCTCCGCGGTGGGCTCCAGCTGGGCCTTCTCGCCCACCCATGCGCCGCTGCTGACCGCCTCGATGGTGTCCGGGTCGTCGGACCTGGCGTAGCAGCGAGTACCGTCGGGCAGCTCGCAGATGGCCACGGCGTGGTCGGCCGAGCCGTCGCCTCCGTGCACCACGGTGGCGGCAAGGGCGGTGGCGGCTCCGGAGGCCCGGTCGGTCACCGCCACGTCGGGAGTGAGCGGCGGCGCGTCCCAGGCCTGTTCGCCCTGCGGCGGACCGTCCGGGTGCACGGCGCCGGGCCGGGCGGACCAGACCGCGGCAACGTGCTTGGTCATGTGCATCCCCACGCCGGTGACCAGACCGGTCGTGGTGGGGTCGGCCCTGAGCCGGTCGACCATGTGGCTGATCGAGTGGCCCATGTAGTTGCTGCTCGGACCGCCGTGGTAGGGCAGGCCGCCGGTCACCGTGATCGGGCGTGGGTCGTCGGGCGACAGTCCGAGCGCGTCCTGGGCGAACTGCACGGCGGAGCCGAAGCAGCTGTACAGGTCGAACACGTCCACCTGGTCGACGTCGATCCCGGCCATGTGGAACGCGGCTGCGGTCGCGGAGCGCATCGCCGGTGAGGACGTCAGGTCTGCTCGGGCTCCCAGGTGCACCGAGTCGCGGGCGAACCCCCAGCCGCGCAGGTGGACGCGTCGCTCCTCGGGAACACCCCAACGATCGGCGACGCCGCGGGTGACCAGCAGGTGCGCCGCTGCCATGTCGACGTCCATGAAGGCTGTCATGTGCTTGGTGTAGGGCAGCGCCACCATCCGGTTGTCGGGACCGGGGTTCACCAGGTCATCCGCGGTGCGGGGGGTGCGGAACCAGGCGTCGGGGTTGGTGGTGGCGACCTGGTTCAACCTGGCCATGGTGCGAGCGAGCTGCGCTCGATCCTCGGTGGTGGCTCCCCGCGCCGCCCAACGGGCCTGTTCGAGCAGGGCGAAGGTCAGCCAGGCCGGCAGGACGCCGTGGGCGATCTCGGTGGGCAGGTACCACTCGTCCAGGTCCACCGGCAGCACCGGGGGCGACGGGTGCGGGTGGGACCACGGCGGGAGCGCACCGTCCCGGTCGAACTGGCGCCGGGTGTGCAGTGCCTCGCCACCCACCACCAGGGCCACCTCGGAGGTTCCCTCGAGCATCCGCTCGGCCGCCACGTCGAGCAGTCGTTGGGGCGAGGTTCCTGCCAGGATCGACTCGTGGGTCGTCGCGTCCGCAACGCCCAGCCGCTCGGCGAGCCGGCGCGGCGGGTCGTCGTACGCCCACGACTGGCAGTGCACGACACTCAGGTCGTCGACCGACCCCAGGACATCGGTGTTCGCCCCGGCGTCGGCAGCGGCGGTCCGGGCCATCAGCTCCATCATCTCGATGGGCTCGGGCACGTCCTCGCCGGGGTGCCAGGTGTGCCGAGCGGTGCCGACGATGCAGGGCAGGCGGTCGTCGGGGACGTCGCTGTTCACGGCAGTCGGCGAGTGTCCACCACCCGGGCGGTGGTGGACACGATGGCCACGATCTGCTCGACCAGGAACCGGTCGAGCACCTCGGCGGCGTTGCGGGGTCGCAGCGTCAGCACCATCGGCCCGCGACCCGTGGCGACCCGCGACGGCACGGGGTAGGCGCGCTGGTCGCCCACCTGCACGCTGGCGAGTGCCATCGGCGAGTTGTTGACCAGCGCCGAGACGATCCGGGCGAACCGTTCCGGGTCCCCGCCGGCCACGACCTCGAGCTCGAGGGTGCGGTACGGCGGGCGGGGCATCGACGCGACGTCCGCGTCGGTCCCCGTGTCGAACGTGGAGGTGGACGTCACTGTCACTGTCCCTGTCCCTTCGTGAAGCCGGCCTCGCCGTCGAACGCGAACAGGCCCTCGGTCTTGATCGGCTCCAGGCCGGCGTTGGCCAGACGGCTCTGGAGCTCGATGACCGTGAGGGCGTCGGTGGTCCCGCCGTCGGGTGCCAGGAACCTGCAGCGCCAGTGGTCGGTGCAGAGCGTCTCGGGCGAGCCGTCGGGCCAGACCTTCTGACCTCGGTTGGACACCATGTTCAGCTCCAGGCCGTCGCCGGTGTGGGGGAGCAGGAGCTGGGCGAGCTCGTCGGGTGAACCGTCGGTCCAGTCCAGGAAGACGTCGATGCCGAGCTGGGTCTTGGTGGCCCTGGGGCGCTCGGCCAACTCGACCGAGATGGACTCGCCCGCGCGGTACTCCACGGGGGTGAGCGTGGACGGCCGCTTCCCGACCCGCTCGATCACCGCATCCGCGAACTCGCTGGTGCCGACCTTCTGGGTCGAGACCGACTCGTCGTAGATGTCGTAGGTGTGGATGCCGTCCTCGATGGTGGTGAGCCACGCGTTGTGGACCTTCGTCGCGACGTCGCCCTGGCCGATGTGCACCAGCATCTGCACCGCTCCCATGAGCAGACCCGAGGGGTTGGCCAGGTTCTGGCCGGCACGCCGGGGGGCGGAGCCGTGGATGGCCTCGAACATCGACACGTGCGAGCCGATGTTGGCGCTGCCGGCGAGTCCGACCGATCCGGCGATCTGCGCCGCGACGTCGGAGAGGATGTCGCCGTACAGGTTCTGCACCACGATCACGTCGAACGCCTCGGGTGTGTCGGCCATCTTGGCGGCGCCGATGTCGACGATCCAGTGCTCGTTCTCGATGTCGGGGTACTCCGTGGCCACCTCCTCGAACACCTTGTGGAAGAGACCGTCGGTCAGCTTCATGATGTTGTCCTTGGAGAACGCCGTGACCTTCTTGCGGCCGTGGGCCCGTGCGTACTCGAAGGCGTAGCGGGAGATGCGCTCGCACCCGGGGCGCGAGATGAGCTTGAGGCACTGCACGACCTCGTCGGTCTGCTGGTGCTCGATGCCTGCGTAGAGGTCCTCTTCGTTCTCACGCACGATCACGACGTCCATGCCGGGGTGCTTGGTCGCCACGAAGGGGGCGAACGCGACGCTGGGGCGGATGTTGGCGTACATGCCGAAGGTCTTGCGGATGGTGACGTTCAGGCTCTTGAAGCCGCCACCCTGGGGGGTGGTGATGGGGGCCTTCAGGAACACCTTGGTGCGTCGCAGCGATGCGAACGCCTCAGGAGCGATCCCCGCGGTGTAGCCCTGCTCGTACATGGCCTCGCCGATCGTGATCTCGTCGATGTCGAGCGAGGCGCCCGCAGCGTCGAGGATGCGCAGCGTCGCATCCATGATCTCGGGGCCGATCCCGTCACCGCGCGCAACGGTGATGGGTGTGGGGGTGGTGCTCATGGTGACTCCTGATGTTCCGGGCGGCATCCAGCGACCGCCGTGCGGGCGGAGTCTAGTTCACGAAGTACAATTCGGCAATTGAGCCACGTGTGTCGGGTGTCGCGGCCGCTGGATGCGCGTGCTCGGCACTCGTGGTGCGACGGGTAGCGTGGAACCGTGTCGACGTGGTCCGATCCCGTGCCCGCGGAGGCAGTTCTCGATCACATCGGCGCGGGGACCGATCTGATCGTCCCGCTCGCAGCGGGCGAGCCGCTGGGACTGCTCGACGTCGTCGAGGCCGCGGGGGACACCCTCGAGGGCGTGACGGTGCACCAGATGCATGCGCTGGCCGAGCGTGGCTACCTCGACGGGCGCTACGGCAGTCGGCTCCGGCACGTGTCCTACTTCCTGTCGCCGGTGACGCGACCGCACTACCACGCCGGTGGGATCGACCTGGTGCCGGCGCACTTCAGCGAGGTGCCGTTGCTGCTGCGGGCGGGCTGCGAGCGTCCGCTGATCCTGGCAGCCGCGTCGCCGCCCGACCGCCACGGCTACTTCTCGCTCGGCACGAACGCCGACTACGTCGCGTCCTTCGTGGGGCGCTGGCCGATCTTCCTCGAGGTCAACGAGCAGATGCCACGGACGTTCGGTCGCAACTCGGTGCACGTCAGCCAGGTGCTGGGCTGGTCCAGGGTCGATCGTCCGCTCGCCGAGGTGCACCCGGTCGAGCCGGACAGGATCGACCATGCGATCGCGGCGCTGATCGCCGAGCGGGTGCCCGACCGGGCGACCGTCCAGGCCGGGATCGGCTCCATCCCCAACGCCGTGCTCTCCGCGCTCGGCGATCACCGCGACCTCGGCATCCACACCGAGCTGATCTCCGACGGGGTGGCCGACCTGATCGAGTCCGGTGTGGTCACCGGCGTGTACAAGCGGCGACGCCCGAACCAGTCGGTCACGACGTTCGCGTTGGGGACACGCCGGCTGTACACCTTCCTGCACGAGAACCCGTCGATCCAGTTCCAGCCGGTGGAGTGGGTCAACGACCCGCGCATCATCGCCCAGCAACCGCTCATGGTGTCGATCAACGCGACCACCGAGGTGGACCTGCTGGGCCAGGCCGCCTCGGAGACGATCGCGGGCAGGTACTACTCGGGTTCGGGCGGCCAGGCCGACTTCGCCCGCGGTGCCATGTTCAGCGAGGGGGGTCAGGGGTTCCTCGTGACCCGTTCGACCACCAGCGACGGAGCGACGTCGAAGATCGTGTCGCGTCTCGCCCGTGGTTCGGTCGTGACCACGCTGAAGAACACCGTCGACAAGGTGGTCACCGAGTGGGGCGTCGCCGAACTCCGCGGCGGGTCCCTGAGCGCCCGGGCGCGCAGCCTGATCGACATCGCCCATCCCGACTTCCGCGAGCAACTCGAGCGCGAAGCACGCCAGCTCGGCTACCTGTGACGCCGGGGTCGTCTCCGACCCCGGGCCAGGACCAGCGATCCACGCGGGGTCGTCTGCTGCGGCTGGTGCGCTGAACGTCGACCCGACGATCGACATCGGCGAACCGGGTCGCCCGGCCGGGCCGTCGGCGTCCATGATGGTCCGATGTCGCGCCCTGATCTGCGCGCCGGGGCCATGGCGATCCTGCCGATGCTCATCGGTGTGATCCCCTTCGGTCTGGTGGCCGGCGTGACACCGGTGGCAGAGGGACTGGGCACCGGCACTGCGGTCGGGTTCTCGACGATCGTGTTCGCGGGGGCCTCGCAGCTGGCCGCGATCGATGTGCTCTCCAACGGCGGCGGTGCGGTCGTGGCGGCTCTGGCTGCGCTGACCATCAACCTGCGGATGCTGTTGTACTCGGCATCGATCGCGCCGTACCTGTCCCGTGAGCGGTTCGGCCGCAGGATGCTCGTCGCGTACCTGATGACCGACCAGGCCTACGCCGTGTCGATCATCAGGTGGGCGGGGGAGTCCACCGAGGACCGTCGACCGGCCACGCTGCAGCGCCGCTTCTCCTACTACGTCGGCGCCGGCCTGACCTTGTGGACGACCTGGCAGGCCAGCACCGTCGCGGGGGCGCTGCTGGGCAACTCCGTGCCGGCGTCGGTGCCGCTGGACTTCGCGGTCCCCCTGGTGTTCCTGGTCCTGCTCATCCCGACGCTGTCGCACCTGCACGCCGTGGTCGCCGCCGCGGTCGGAGGGGTGGTCACGGTGATCGCGCTCGAGCTGGGCGTGGGTCCGCTCGCGGTGATGATCGGTGCGCTGGCCGGAGTGGCGGCGGGCGCCGCGGTCGACACCAGCGATCCGATCGAACGGGCGTCGCTCCGGTGAGCGCCACGTGGACCGCGATCCTGCTGGCGGGCGCGGGCACCTTCGCCATGCGTGCGTCGTTCCTCGCCGCTGCGCACCGGTTGGCCGCGGTGCCGCCGTGGGTGCAGCGACTGCTGCGTCAGATTCCGCCGGCGGCGTTGGCCTCGCTGGTGGTGCCGGCGCTGGTGCGTCCCGACGGTCAGCTGTCCTTGGCCCAGCCGCGTCTGGCGGCTGGCGTGCTGGCCGCGCTGGTTGCCTGGCGGACCCGCAATGTGGCCCTGACGTTGGTGGTTGGGCTGGTCGCACTGGTGGTCGCCGAGGCGCTGGGATGGACATGACCTCACAGAACCGCGCCGGCGGACGTTGACCTGTCGTGGCGTCGCAACCGTTCGAGCAGGTGGTGCAGGAGCACGGGCCGACCGTGTTGCGTGTCTGTCGGTCGCTGCTGGGTGAGCACGAGGCCCAGGACGCGTGGGCCGAGACGTTCCTCTCGGCGCTGCGTGCGTACCCGGAGCTGCCCGAGGGCTCGAACGTGGTCGGGTGGCTGGTGACCATCGCCCATCGCCGATCCATCGACCAGTTGCGGGTGGCGTCGCGGTCGCCGGTGCCGAGTGCCACCCTGCCCGAGAACGTCACCGGGTGTGACCGGCGCGAGCGGAGGGCTCCTCGACGATCCGCTGCGCGTGGCTGCTGCGGTCCCTCCCGCCGAAGCAGCGGGGCGCAGTGATCTACCGCTACCTGGCCGACATGTCCTACGAGGACGTCGGGGAGCTGATCGGCAGTTCACCCGCCGCAGCCCGCCGCAGCGCCGCGGATGGCATCGCCGCTCTGCGCAGGGCCCGCACCGAAGGAGCGATGTGATGGATCCGACGACCGCACCCCCGTGACGGGATCCGACCGCACCTCTCCGGTCGGGGCGAGCACCCCTGATGATGTCGTGGCTGCCGTCGGGTTCGGCGGACCTCGAGCAGGTGCCGAGCAGCCTGCGGGAGGAGTTGGCGGTGCGTGCCGAGGCCGAGGGTCTGGTCGACGTCGAGTACCGCATCGTCGGACAGTCCGTTCGGCGACCTGTTGGTCGCGGCCACACCCGTCGGGGTGGTCCGTGTGGCGTTCGCGGTCGAGGATCACGACCGGGTCCTGGGCGAGCTGGCGGCATCGGTGAGTCCACGCATCCTGCGCGCAGCCGGTCGCACCGACGCAGTCGTGGAGCAGCTGACCGAGTACTTCGAGCGCCGGCGCCGGCACTTCGAGCGTGGCGATCGACCTGCAGCTCGTACACGGGTTCCGACGTCAGATCGTGTCGCAGCTCCCCGAGATCACCTACGGGACGACCGAGAGCTACGGCCAGGTGGCCCGACGCGCCGGCAGTCCCGGCGCGTCGCGGGCCGTGGGAAGTGCCTGTTCGCACAACCCGCTGCCGGTGGTGCTGCCGTGTCACCGCGTGGTGCGCAGCGACGGATCGATCGGTCAGTACCTCGGCGGTGTCGAGGTCAAGCGAGCACTGCTCCGGCTGGAGTCGTCCGCAGATCGATGACGGGGTCGCGTCGGCCGAGCAGCGCCCGTTCCACATAGGGCAGGAACAACTCCGCCCACAGCTCGTGGCCGTGATGGTTCGGGTGGAACAGGTCGGCAGCGAACAGCTCGAGGCCTCGTGCGCGGAAGTGGGGGTCCGACAGCCGACCCACCGGCACGCGGTGGACTGCGTCCAGGTCGGCCACCACCAACTTGTGGGCCCGGTCGATGCTGGCGCTGCGTCGCGCCACGACCGGGGCGAAGGTGCGCGGCAGGCGGGGGATCACCGACAGGTCGCCGATGCCCAGGGTCACCACCGGGGCGACGGCGGACAGCTGCACCAGGATCGAGTCCAGCTGGCGCGAGTACGTGCGGGCGGGTGTGGCGTGGAGCACGTCGTTCGCTCCGATGGCGACGACGAACAGATCGGGTGGGTCCTCCAGCGCCGCGGGCAGCTGCTGCTCCAGCACGTCGCGCGCTCGCGAACCACCCCTGGCGACGCTGTGGAGCTCCACGCTCCACCGCAGGCGGTCGGCCAGGCGGGCGACCCAGATCTGCTCGTCCCGCTCGAGCCCCGGACCGGTCATGGAGCTGTCGCCGAGCACCGTGAGGCGCACGGTGGTCGCGGGACCTCGACCGTAGGTCCCGCTCGGGTCCAGGTCGGCGAACTGCGGCAGCGGCGCGTGGGCGCTGTGTCTGACCTGTGCCAGCAGGCCGCCCGCCGTGGCGAGGGCCACCCCTGGCACGCCGAGGGCGATGCCGCGTCTCATGACTGAATACGGTGACGCATGGCACTTCGATCGTCAACGGAGTTGCGCCGTTCGGGA
Organism: uncultured Microthrixaceae bacterium; assembly: GCA_963714875.1. Taxonomy (GTDB): domain Bacteria; phylum Actinomycetota; class Acidimicrobiia; order Acidimicrobiales; family Microtrichaceae; genus JBAOHV01. The sequence continues at coordinate 263,585 of CAVQQI010000008.1, forward strand.
AGTTTCACCCGTTGCCGCACGGGACGCTTGTGGTCGGGGCTGGGTCCCCCTAATGTGACCACTGGTCACATCGACCAGTTCGCGTTGATCCAGGGGGAACCACATGAGCCGCACAGATGCAGAGATCCTCGACCGTTCCGACGTCGATGACCTGGACGCGATCCTGGCGATCAGCAACACCGAACGTGACGAGGCGATCCACTGCGTCACCGACAACGCGGATGCCATCTTCACGTGGGACTACGAGAAGGGGGCCCGACCGCCGCTCGCCAAGCTCTACGAGAAGGCGAAGCACTCGATGTGGAACGGCGAGACCGACCTGGACTGGTCGATCGAGGTGGACCAGGAGCGCTACGCCCGCGAGTCGCCCATGACCATGAACGCCGAGACGCTCACCGAGCTCGGGATCGACCTGACCGGTAGCTCGCTGCAGCACTGGGGCGAGAAGGAATGGGTCGAGCACTCGATCCAGAGCCAGAACTGGAGTCTGAGCCAGTTCATGCACGGCGAGCAGGGCGCGCTCATCTGCACCGCGAAGATCGTCGAGACCGTGCCGTGGATCGATGCCAAGTACTACGCCTCGACCCAGGTCATGGACGAGGCCCGCCACGTCGAGGTGTTCGCGAAGTACCTCGACACCAAGTTGTCGGGCCACTACCCGGTCAACCACCACCTGCGGTTGCTGCTCGACGACATCATCGCCGACAGCCGCTGGGACATGACCTACCTGGGGATGCAGGTCATGGTCGAGGGACTGGCTCTCGCCGCGTTCGGGATGGCCTACCAGGTCACGCCGGACCCGCTGCTGAAGCAGCTGCTGCGCTACGTCATGAGCGACGAGGCCCGCCACGTGGCGTTCGGCGTGCTGTCGTTGCAGGAGTACTACGCCGGACTCACCGAGGTCGAGTTGCTCGAACGTCAGGAGTTCGCGTTCGAAGCAGCGGTGCGCATGCGCGACCGCTTCCTGCAGCAGGAGGTCTGGGAACGCGCCGGGGTGCCGGTCAAGGAGGCCATCGCGCTGTTCCGTCAGGACGACCCGGAGCTCAAGAACGCGGATCCGTTCCAGCAGCTGCTCTTCTCGAAGATCGTGCCGAACTGCAAGAAGCTCGGTCTGTTGGACGCGAACGACGGCTGGCTGCGCAAGCGATTCGACACCCTCGGGGTGAGCCAGTTCGAGAGCTGGGTCGACACCGGCGAGGAGTACGAGCTGCTCGACGAGGTGGCGAAGGACCGGGCCGACCAGTCGGCCTGAACCCCAGCTGTGGTCTGATCCTCGGCCGCGATCGGCTCAGCTGCCGAAGGCGGCCTCGAAGACGGCCATCAGCCGGTCGATGCCCTTCGCCGGGTCGGAGCTGCCGAGTCCCAGCAGCGGGTCCAGCTCCGGGTGACTCGGTGCCAGCGCCAGGTGGGGGAGCACCAGCAGCAGCAGCGACATGAACGCGTCCAGGTCGGCGTCGGCACGCAGCCAGCCGTCACGTTGGGCATCGACAAGGATCGGCCGGAGGAACCCCAGCAGGTGTTCATCGACGATCGCCCGGGCAGCGGAGCGGGCCTCGGGGTCCGGCTCGAGGAACACCGCTGCGGACAGCGATCGGTCGACCGGGTTCTGCACGAAGTAGTCGACCCACGTCCCCAACAACTCCGAGCACGCCGGGAAGAACCCGGCTGTCCAGTCGAGCGTTTCGACCCGGTCCGACATGGCGTCACCGATGCGTTCCACCGCCCGGTCGCACAGGTGTGCGAACAGGTCGACCTTGTCGTCGAAGTACTGGAACAGGCTGCCCTTGGCCACCCCGGCCTCGCGGGCGATGACGTTCAGGCTGCCGCGGGAGAAGCCGTTGAGCGCGAACTCCGCCTCGGCGGCGGCGAGCACGGCATCCCGGCGTGCCTGGGGAAGTCGGTTCCAGGTGTCGGTCGGCATTGCATCCCATCGGAAGGTCGGCGACGAAGACGATAGCGGTGGTGATGGAATGAGTGCCCATGGCTGAAACACGACCTTCGGACAGCACGCCGGGAGGGCGCGGGTCGGGACCGGCTTCGTCGATCCTGGCCACGGTGGTGGCGGTCGCCATCGGATCGGTGATCGCCGTGGCAGGTGGATCGGACGGTCTGCTGGTGGGTGGGCTGTCGGTGTTCGCCCTGTGCGCCGCCGCAGCCTTCGCCCTGAACTGGATCGCGTTCGTCCCCTCGTGGTTGATGAGGACCGAGCGCTTCTACGACCTGACCGGCACGCTCTCCTACCTGGCTGTGGTCGTGCTGGCCCTGATCGCAGGATCCGGGTCGACGCTGTCGATCGTCCTCGCGGTGCTGATCGGCATCTGGACCATCCGGCTCGGCAGCTTCCTGGTGCGTCGGATCCGACAGGACGGATCCGACGGCCGGTTCGACGAGATCAAGGTGGACCCCGCTCGGCTGTTCATGACCTGGACGCTCCAAGGGCTGTGGGTGGTGCTCACCGCCGGCGCAGCGCTGGCGGCGATGACCAGCGGCTCGGGCGCCGAGCCGGGCGTGTTCACCCTGGTCGGGGTGGCCATCTGGTTGATCGGCTTCGGGATCGAGGTGGCTGCCGACGCACAGAAGCGTGCGTTCCGGTCGGATCCTGGCAACGAGGGTCGGTTCATCACCGGTGGGCTGTGGGCCTGGTCCCGGCATCCCAACTACTTCGGGGAGATCACCCTGTGGATCGGTATCGCGTTGATCTCGCTACCGGCCCTGTCGGGCTGGCAGTACGCGACGCTGGTCTCGCCGGTCTTCGTGGCGCTGCTGCTGACCCGCATCAGCGGCGTGCCGATGCTGGAGGCGCGTGCGAGGCGCCGCTGGGGCGACGAGTCGGCCTACCGTGACTACGTGGCGCGTACGCCGGTGCTGATTCCCCGACCACCGCGGGAGCGTTGAACATGCGGCGGATCGACATCGTCCGGCGCAGGGTCACCAGCATCACCGCCGTGGCCGCAGCGGCACTGGTGCTGACGCTCTTCGTGGTGCCGATCGTGGTGGCGCTGGTCGCCGCCGATCTGCTCCGGCTGCGGCCACGGCTACCGCTGGCCAGGTTGTACACGTTCGGGCTGTGCTGGGCGTGGCTCGAGATCGCCGGCGTCGTGGCCGCGGGCTTGTTGTGGGTGACGGGTCGCGCCCGTGACGCCCCGGCCCACCGCCGACTCCAGCGTTGGTGGGCGCACCGGCTGATGACGGCGCTGCGCGTGACCTGTGGGATCACCGTCGATGTGGACGGCGTCGATGCGCTGCACCCCGGCCCGGTGGTCCTGCTGGCCCGCCATGCCAGCCTGGCGGATTCGCTGCTGGCTGCCTGGGTGGTCACCGAGCACGCACGGCTCCGCCCCAGGGTCGTGCTGAAACAGGAGCTGCTGGCCGACCCCTGCCTCGACATCGTGGGGAACCGTCTGCCCAACTGCTTCGTCGACCGGGGTGCCGAGGACGCCGCGCCGGCGCTGGCGGCGATCGAGGAGATGGGCGCCACCATGGACGACCGGTCCGTCTCGATCATCTTCCCCGAAGGGACGCGGGCGAACCCGGCCAAGCGACGACGCGCGGTCGAGCGCATCGCCGAGCGTGATCCGCTCCGCGCCGAGCGGGTGGCCGCACTGACCCACCTGCTGCCGCCTCGTCCCGCCGGCACCCGTGCCCTGCTGGACGGGGCAGCAACGGTGGATGCTGCGGTCGTCGTCGGCTGGCATGTCGGGTTCGACGGGCTGGACACGTTCAGGGGGATCCTGCGTGCGCTGTCGAAGCCGCGCACGACGATCCGGATCCGGTTCGCCCGGGTCGATCGGCCGCCGTCGCTCGACGGAGAGGACTTCGTCAGGTGGCTGGACGACACCTGGCTGCAGCTGGACCGGGACGTCGCTGCGCTGTCGGGCCCGGGTGCCGACCGTGTTCAGGCCCGCACGGGCCGGTCGGACGAGCCGGGCGGACCCGCCGGCGGCCCCCACTCCGCGGCATAGGCGAAGAGCCCCGGGCTGCCACCCGTGTGCAGGAACACCACGTCCCGGTCGTCATCCAGCTCTCCGTCGCGTCCGCGCCGCACGAGGAGTTCGAAGGCCTTCGCGGTGTAGACGGGGTCGAGCAGCACGCCTTCGGTGCGGGCCAACAGCTCGATCGCCTCCAGCCCCGCCTCGGTGGGGATCCCGTACCCCTCGCCCAGCACCGTGTCATCGAGGTGCCACCGGCGCGGTGGCACCTCGAGGCCGAGGTGCTCGGCGGTGCCGGCGATCAGTCCGGTGAGCTCGCCGGCGGTCGTCGTTGCGTCGTGGTAGACGCACGCGACGTCCAGGTCGATGTCCAGGCCGGCCAGGTGGGTGCCCAGCGCCAGTCCAGCGGCAGTTCCGGCGGTGCTGGCCGCCACGACCAGCCGGCCGGGGCGCACGTGCAGTGCTGCGAGCTGTTCGGACAACTCCAGGCCCGCTCGCACGTAGCCGAGCGTCCCGACCGGATCGGAGCCGCCCGGACCGATGCCGTACAGCTGCCGTCCCGCCCGATCGGCGTCGTCCATGAGCTCGGCGAAGCGGACGAAGGCTGCGTCGGGGTCGGCCACCACGTGCACCGTCGCTCCGAGCACGCGATCCAGCAGCAGGTTGCCCGAGCGCAGGTAGTGCTCGTCGGAGCGGTCCACCGCCTGTGTCAGGATCAGGTCGCAGGTGAGACCCGCGCGGTTGCACGCTGCGGCGGTCTGGCGGGCGTGGTTGGACTGCAGCGCACCGAAGGTGATCGCGCCACTGCAGCCGTCCGCGACCGCCCGGCCCAGCAGGTACTCCAGCTTGCGGGTCTTGTTGCCGCCGATGGCCAGTCCCGAGCAGTCGTCCCGCTTGAGCCAGACGAGCGGGCCGCCGATCTCGTCCCGCAGCCGGTTGCACGGCTCGAGCGGCGTGGGCCAGTGGCCGAGCGCCAGGCGCGGTGCTGCGTCGAGCGAGGCGAGCGCCGCGACGGACGAGGCTGGTGAGGGAGTCGAGGGGGGCGAGGGGGTCACGGTGTCGCTCCGGCCGGGATCCCCAGGACGCGGTCGGTGTAGGGGTTGCGGAAACGACCCTCGGGATCCATCCGGGCCCTCACCGCCTGGAACTCGTCCCAGCGTGGGTACCGCGGCGCCAGGGTCTCGGCGCTCTGGAAGTGCAGCTTGCCCCAGTGGGGCCGGCCCTCGTGGTGCGACATGATCGTCTCGACCCCCTGGAAGTACTGGTCGTAGGGCACGCCGGAGAACATGTGCACTGCGATGTAGGCCGAGTCCCGCCCCGACGCGTGGCTCAACGGGATGTCGTCGCCCGCGGTCCAACGGATCTCGACGGGGACCGTGATCGGGCCACCGAGACGGGTCACGAGTCGTCGCAACTGGGCGAAGGCGTCGGGGAACGCTGCTCTCGGGATCGAGTACTCCATCTCGACGACCCTGACGAGCCGGGGCGTGGCGAAGATCCGGTCGCTGCGGTCGACCCACTCGTGGCGGCCCTTGCTGCCGGCGCCGGCGACGATGCTGCGCGCCACCGCGGGGACACGGGTGGCGACGGTGCAGGCGGCGCCGAACAGGTAGTTGTCGACCACCACGTCGTTCAGCCATGCAGCTGTCCGGCCACGAGGCCGGATCTCGTCGTCGGTGCGGTTGGAACGTTTCGCCAGGGCCACGTCGGAGCCGGGGAACCAGAACAGCCCGAAGTGGTCGTTGTGGTCGACCAGCGTGTCCAGGTCGGCCAGGATGCGGTCCATCCGCATCGGCTCCTCGATGGTGTGGAGCCGGAAGGCCGGCACGGTCTGCAGGGTCACGGTGGACAGGACTCCCAGTGCGCCCAGGCCGACCCTGGCGGCTGACCACAGCTGGGGGTCCCGTTCCGGCGAGCACTCGATGACCGTGCCGTCACCCGCGACGATGCGGCAACCCAGCATCCGCGCCGAGGGGGCGGGATAGCGGATGCCGGGGCCGTGGGTGCCGGTGGACAGCGCTCCGGCGACCGACTGGTGGTTGATGTCGCCGAGCACCTCCATCGCGAGTCCGCGGGTGGCCAACTCCTCGCTGAGGCGGTGCAGCGTGATGCCGGCCTGCACCGTCACGATGCCCGTGGCGGGGTCGGCGTCGAGCACCCGGTCGTAGCCGGACAGGTCGATCAGGTGCCCGTCGGTGCAGGCGATCGACGAGTAGCTGTGGCCGCTGCCGACGGCGCGCACGGTGCGTCCCGCTGTCGCGGCACGACGGACCACATCGACCAGCTGGTCCTCGCTGGTCGGTCGTTCCCATGCATCGGGCACGCACGACTGGGTCCGGGCCCAGTTCATCCAGGTGTCACCGGGTCCCGCGCCGGCGGTGGACCCCCGCTGGGTCGAGCGTGTCATGGCGGCGTTCATAGTGCGGCCCGGTCAGCCGCACAACCGGTGCCTCGTCAGTACGCCGTGATCGCCCGGCCCAGACCGTCCAGGGTCCGGTGCAGACCCGGGCGTGCTGCCACGCGTCGATACAGCCGTTCGGTCAGTTCGCGGTCCTGACCGGCAGCCATCGCTGCATCGAGGTCGCTCGCGAACTGGGAACGGACCTGTGCCAGCCGAGCCTGCTCCTGAGCGGTCGGCTCGGCATCGGGCAGATCCTGGGGGAGCTCGTCCAGCTCGCCCTCGTCGAACCAGATGAACTGCTGGTCGACATCGATGTCCAGGGCGACCTCGCCGAGCGCCGGTCCGTCGCCCGGTTCGCCCTCGGCGACCTCGTCGGCGTCGTAGGGGAGGGTGATGTGGGCCATCGGTGCGTGCGGCGGGAAGGGGCTCGGGCGTCCGCGCTCGCTGGTGGATCGCGCCAAGCGCCACAGCTCGGCGAGCTCGTCATCCTGGACGTGCCCGTAGGACTCGGACAGCGTGAGCGCCAGGCCGTGCCCGCTCGGGCAGGTCCAGCTGTCGAGTTGATCGTGGCTGCCCAGCTGCAGCGGCGCCCGACACTCCGGGCAGACCGGTGTGCTGACCTGGGGAGGAACACTCTGCGCGGTAGACATACCACTCAGGGTAGCAGGCTGGGCGGCTGTTCCCACCGTTCGAGCAACCTCGTCGGGCCGATCTCCCCGGTAGCGTGGGGCCATGACGACCTACCGCGTGGAGTCGGTGCACTGGGACGGTGGCGAGCGCGGGGCCCGGCATCTGACCGACCTGTTCAACGAGTGGGCCGAGCAGGGGTGGCGTGTGCGCTCGGTGGTGCCCACCCGTGCCGACACCTCGGTGCGTGCCCTGGCCGCTGCGGCCAGCGCGGACACCAGCGAGTTCGCCGTGGTGCTCGAACGGGACTGACGTCCGCGAGCTGCTCGGGACCATCGGCCCTACATGAGGTCGAACGCCGACTGGGAGGATCAGGGGGAGGAGGTGCTCCATGAGGTTCGGTGACCGCAGAGATGCGGGGCGTCGATTGGCCGATGCCTTGGTGGGCAGGGTCGACGAGTCTGCGGTTGTGCTCGCCCTGCCGAGGGGTGGGGTCCCGGTCGCTGCGGAGGTGGCGCGATCGCTGGGGCTGCAGCTCGATGTGATCGTGGTCCGGAAGCTCGGGGTCCCCTCGCATCCCGAGTACGCCATGGGGGCGATCGGGGAACTCGGCGTACGGATCCTCGACGGCGACGTGATCCGTTCCACCGGCGTGTCCGACGAGGAGCTCGCCCGGGTCGAGGCCGCCGAGCGGGCCGAGCTCGATCGCCGCGCCCATCGGTACCGTGGTGATCGCCCGGCGCTGCCGCTCGTCGGTCGTACCGCGGTGCTCGTCGATGACGGGATGGCGACCGGCTCGACGGCACTGGCAGCGAGCCAGGTCGCCCGGCTGCTCGGCGCGTCGAAGGTCGTCCTGGCGGTTCCGACGGCGTCCGAGCGGGCCGTCGTCGAGCTGCGCCGCGCTGTCGACGAGGTCGTGTGCGTCCACGTCCCTCCGGACTTCCGCTCCGTCGGGCAGTGGTACGACGACTTCTCGCAGACCACCGACGACGAGGTGGAGCAGCTCCTCGAGCAGGTCGACCGATAGAGGGTCTCGCACGGCGCCTCGTTGCCGGTACGCGCTCGTCACCACATCGGACGCCGGTCCGAGGGCCTACGTCGACGTCGGGACCCGCCAGGTCAGCAACGATCCGCTGCCCTCACACGAGCTCAGGTCGACGTCGCCTCCCATCTGGCGCGCTCGTTCTCTCATGTTGACCATTCCCCGGCCACCGCCCGATCGCTCGCCCGGGCCCACCCCGTCGTCAGCGACGATCAGGCTGAGCCACCCGTCGCTCAGCACGATGGAGACCTGGGCGGTGGACGCGTGGGCATGCCGCGCCACGTTCGACAGTGCCTCGCGCTGCACCGCCAGGACGTGCTCGGCGAGGGACTGCTCCACCTGGTCCACCGGTCCCTCGAAGTGGATCGCGGGCTCGAAGCCCAACGTGCGGGCGGACTCCGCGACCAGGTCGGCCGCCGAGCGTCGAAGCGAGGCTTCGGCCACATGGGTGGAGTGCAACTCGAAGATCGCGGACCGAATCTCCCGCACCGTCGTGTCCAGGTCGTCGACGGCTCCCTCGAGGCGGTCCCGCATGTCAGAGGACAACGCCATCGAGGCCACGCCCTGCAGAGTGAGACCGATCGCGAACAGTCGCTGGATGACCGTGTCGTGCAGGTCCCGCGCGATGCGATCGCGCTCTTCGAACAGGACCAGGTCGGCGACCTGGCTGTGCAGCCGGGCGTTGTCGATCGCGACACCGGCGGCGGTGGCGAGGGCGATGCAGAGTTCCTCATCGGTCTCGCTGAACGGCTCGCCGCCGATCTTGTCGCACAGGTAGAGGTTGCCGAACACCTGCCCGTGCACCATCACCGGCACACCGAGGAAGGACGACATCGGAGGGTGGTCCGGCGGGAAGCCGACGCTGTCGGGGTGTCGGGCCAGATCCGGCAGCCGCAGCGGCCGCGGATCGGAGATCAGGACCCCGAGGATGCCGTGGCCCCGCGGCAGCGGCCCGATCGCCGATCGCTGTTCCTGGTCCAGACCGACGGTCAGGAACTGGGCGAGCTCCGCGTGCTGTTCGTCCAGGACCCCGAGTGCGCCGTAGCGCGCATCGACGAGATCGGTGGCGGCCTCGACGATCCTCTGCAGCACCAGGGCAAGGTCCAGTTCGGCGCCCACCGAGAGCACCGCATCGAGCAGCCGACGCAGCTGACGGGTGCCGGCGAAGCCTTCCATGGGGCCAGCGTAGGTTCTCGGGCGCGACGGACGGGAACGGACGACCGCACGTTCCGACAGCTGCACGACCTGCCGGTCTCGATGGGATCGGCGCCGCGCGGGGAGGTGGTCAGGCGGTGGCGCCGTGCGTCGGCGACCACAGGTCGCCGAGGAAGTCGCTCAGCTCGGCGGTCAGCCGATCGGGCCGGAGCCGGAGTTCGACTGGTGAGTGTGCGCGGACCAGTCGGGCGCCGGGGAGCTGTTCGACCAGGTTGCGGGCGTCGTTGAAGGGGTGGATCAGGTCGTTCGTGTGCGCCAGCACCAACGCCGGCACCTCGATCGCCTCACGCTGCTCGGCGGTCGGTACGACCGGCCCGACCAGCACGCCGTGCAGGATCGATGACATCACGTCTGGTGTCATGCTGGCGGCGTCGAGCAGGCTGTTGAGCGCGGCCATGGGGCTCCGGGGCACGCGTCGCATCGCCGCAGAGGTCAGCCCCAGCAACGGTCGTCCGTAATGCGCCGCGAGCAGCATCGGCACGAAGGCCAACGCTGCTGCGGGGACCGCCCATTCCATCACCGGCATCTCCAGGATCAGCCCCCGGACCCGATCGGGGTGCTCCGCAGCTGCGAACAGGCTCACGTTGGCGCCGAGGGACAGCCCACCCAGAGCAGCGCGCTCGACACCCAGGTGGTCCAGCAGCGCGACGACCTGCTCGGCGTAGCTGTCGATGCGGTACTCCGATGCATGGGTCGGGGAGTCGCTGCGGCCGTGCCCCAGCAGGTCGAGCAACACCACCCGGTTGCCCCGGGCGGCCATGGCCTCGGCGATGCCCCGGTTGAGCTCGGCGTCGAGCAGCAGGCCGTGCAGGTACACCAACACCCGGTCACCCCGGCCGTAGTCGTCGTAGACGAGTCGGTGGCCCCGGTGTTCGAACGATCCGGTCCGGCAGTGGTTCATCGGGTCCTCCTCGGGTCGGTCGAGTCGCATCGTCGTGATCCCATCGGCATCCGGCTCACCTGCCCCCGCACCGGCCGAGCCTGAACGTCCCGCCCGCCCCACGTGACCGACCACCTCACCAGTGTGTGTCGCTCGCCGCAGCACCGACAGGGTCGTTGGTCATCGTGCTCAGCGGTCGACCGAGACGACCGCCGCCCCGTCGACCCGGTCCGCCGCCAGATCCTCGAGCGCTCGGTCGACCTGCTCGAACGCGTAGGGGGTCACGGTCGGTCGCAGCGGGATCTCCGCAGCGATGCGGAGGAACTCCTCGCCATCGGCGCGGGTGTTGGCGGTGACACTACGGATCTCGCGCTCCTGGAAGAGCTCTCGCTGGTAGTTCAGCGACGGGATGTCGCTCAGGTGGATCCCGGCGATCGACAGGATCCCACCCCGGTCCAGCGCCTGCATGGCCGGCAGGACCAGTTCACCGACGGGAGCGAAGAGGATGGCTGCGTCCAGGGGCACCGGCGGCGGGTCGGCGGCGGCTCCCGCCCACTCGGCGCCCAGGTCGAGCGCGAGCTCCCGCGCTGCTGGTGACCGGGTCATCACATGGAGCTCGGCCCCCTCGTGCAGGGCCACCTGTGCAGCGAGGTGCGCAGAGGCGCCGAAGCCGTAGATCCCCAGACGGCCGCCGGGACGCAGCCCGCAGCGGCGCAGCGAACGGAACCCGATGATGCCGGCGCACAGCAGTGGTGCCGCCGTCAGATCGTCGAACACGTCGGGGATGCGATACGCGAACTGCTCATCGATGACCGCCAGATCGGCGAACCCGCCGTGGTGGTCCCAACCAGTGAACGCCGGTGTCAGGCACAGGTTCTCCGCTCCACGCCGGCAGAACCGGCACGTGCCGCAGGTGTGGCGCAGCCATGCGATCCCGACGCGGTCGCCGACGGAGAACCGGGTGGCGCCGGGCCCGGCCAGGTCGACCACCCCGACCACCTCGTGTCCCGGGACGGTGTCGGGTCGGTGCGGCGGGAGGTCACCCTCGGCCAGGTGGAGGTCGGTGCGACAGACCCCGCAGGTCGACACCCGCACCCTCACCTGCCCGGGCCCCGGTTCGGGGTCCGGGAGATCGCCCCGCCGCAGCGGCCGCCCGCTGATCGGCCCCGGATCGTGCACCCACCACGCTCTCATCGCAGCATCGTCGTAGATCGTACTGACGTCCCGGTGGGCGCCGCGGCGGAGCGGGGCGCGAAGATGTCGGTGCGGTCGACAGGGGCGGACGTCCCGGGACGGAGCGAAGAGATGGCGATCACCGAGGAACAGCGCAGCACCGAGCACGGATCGGCGGACACGACGCCCGTCGACGACGCTGGTGGGGGACTGCCGGCAAGCCTCACCCCGGCGCTGCGCACCCGGCTGACGTCGCTGGTGGCGTCGTCGGACAGCGCGCCGTCGGTGATCAGCGCGGCACCGTTCAGCGGCGCGACCATCGCCGAGCTGCCCCAGTGCACCCCGGACGATGTCGCGGCAGCAGCCGAGCGGGGTCGGCGGGCCCAGCGGTTGTGGGCAACCCGCAGCATGGGGGACCGCGCTGCGGTGTTCCTCCGTCTGCACGACCTGGTCCTGGATGCCCGTGAGGACCTGATGGACCTGATCCAGGCCGAGAACGGCAAGTCGCGTCGTGACGCCTACCTGGAGGTGGCCGACATCGCGATCACCTGCCGCTACTACGCCCGCACGGCGGCATCGGTGCTCGCTCCCTCTGCGCGCTCGGGCCTGATCCCGGGCTTGACGTCGGTGCACGAACTGCGGCATCCCAAAGGCCTGGTCACGGTCATCTCGCCGTGGAACTACCCGCTCAGCCTGGCCGCGGGCGACAGCATCCCGGCCCTGTTGGCCGGCAACGCAGTGCTGCAGAAGCCCGACAACCAGACGGCGCTGACCGCGTTGTACGCCCTGGAGCTGGCCCGGCGCGCAGGTGTTCCCGAGGACCTGTGGCAGATCGTGCTGGGCCGGGGGAGTCGCATCGGCGACCCGCTGCTCGACGCGGCCGACTACGTCATGTTCACGGGGTCGACCGAATCGGGCCGGCGCATCGCTGCGGAGGCAGGTCGCCGTCTCGTGGACTGCTCACTGGAGCTGGGCGGCAAGAACGCGATGGTCGTGCTCGACGACGCCGACCTGGACCGGGCCGCCGAGGGCGCAGTGCGCGGCGTGCTTCTCCTCGAGCGGCCAGCTGTGCATCTCGATCGAGCGCATGTACGTCGCCGATGCCATCCACGACGAGTTCGTCGGCAGGTTCCTGACCCGCGTCGCCGACATGCGCGTCGGTGGCAACTACGACTTCAGCTGTCAGATGGGTTCGCTCACCTCGAACGAGCAGCTCGACGTGGTCACCCGTCACGTCGATGACGCCCTGTCGAAGGGGGCGACGCTGCTGGCCGGCGGACGCGCCCGCCCCGACCTCGGACCGTTCTTCTACGAGCCGACCGTGCTGACCGACGTGACCGACGAGATGGAGTGCTTCGCAGAGGAGACCTTCGGTCCGGTCGTGTCGATCTACCGGGTGGGTTCGGACCGCGAGGCGGTCCAGCTGGCCAACGCCACCCGGTACGGCCTGAACGCCAGCGTCTGGAGCCGCTCGTCGCGCCGTGGGCGAGACGTCGCTGCGCAGCTGCGCTCGGGAACGGTGAACGTGAACGAGGCCTACGCGGCCGCGTGGGGCAGCATCGATGCGCCCATGGGGGGCATGGGGGATTCCGGCCTGGGGCGTCGGCACGGCCCGGGTGGCATCTTGAAGTACACCGAGGCCCAGACGGTCGCCCGTCAGCGGCTCTTCAACCTGGCACCTCCGCTGGCGCAGCTCGGCGACGACGGCTTCGCGGCGGTGATGACCGGTGCGCTGCGGCTGATGAAGGCTGCCGGCTGGCGCTGAGGCTGTTCCGTCACCAACAGCCCCACCCCCAGCACCCGCCCCCGCCGCATCGCAGGAGTTCATGTTGTCGACCGGTCCACGTCCATCGATCAGCTGCGGCGAGCGCCCACCGAGCCCGGTGGGTCGACGATGACCGACGGACCGGGGCTGCTGGACGCCTTCGACCTGCAGGGACGGGTGGCGATCGTGACCGGCGGCAGCCGTGGCATCGGGCGCGCGATCGCACTGGGGTTCGCCTCGGTGGGCGCACAGGTCGTGGTGGCGAGTCGGAACGCGGACGCCTGCGCGTCGGTCGTCGCGGAGATCGAGGCCCTGGGCGGTGTGGCCTCGACGGTGCCGACCCACGTGGGCGACCCCGACGCGCTCGAGCACCTCGTGGAGCGCACCGTCGAACGTTTCGGGGGCATCGACGTGCTGGTCAACAACGCGGCCACCCCGCTCGCCCAGCCGATCGGCTCCATCACCCCCGAGGCCCTGTCCAAGAGCCACGAGGTCAACCTGCGCGGACCGCTGTTCCTGGTCCAGGCAGCGCTGCCGCACCTGCGGGCGAGCGAGCACGCAGCGGTGGTGAACATCGTGACGGCGGGCATCTTCACCAACGCGGCGTTCGTCTCGATGTACGTCGCCATGAAGAGCGCCCTGATGTCGATGACCCGCTCCATGGCCGCAGAGCTGGCCGCCGATGGCATCCGGGTCAACGCGCTCGCGCCGGGGACCGTTCGCACCGACATGGTCACTGCGATGCCCGAGGAGTTCCAACGGGCGGCGGTGGACGCCCAGCTCATCCGGCGTATGGCCGCTCCCTCCGAGATGGTGCCGGGCGCACTGTTCCTGGCGAGTGAGGCATCGTCGTTCATGACCGGCCAGGTGCTGGTGCTCGACGGAGGGATGACGGTCCACTGACCTGCACGGCTGTTCGTTGCGTCGGAGCGCCGAGACAAACTTCAACACCCCGCCCGGCCATGCCGATGGATCAGTGATGACCGACCAACGAGGCGCCGTCGGCGCCCCGCCGTTCTCCGACGCACGTGACGATCTCGGTCTCGCCGTTGCTGACGCGCTGCCCGACGCCGCGCTGGTCATCGACGACCGTGGTCGGGTGGCCTGGGGCAACAGGGCCGCAGAGGACCTGTTCGGTGTGCCCATGGCCGACGCCGTGGGGCTGGACGCCTTCGAGTTCGTCCACCCCGATGACCTGCAGCTGGCGGCCCTGTCGCTGACCAGCGTCCAGGACAAGGCGGTCGGTTGGCTGCTCGAGCTCCGTGTCCGCGACGCGGTCGACGGCTGGCGTCTGGTGGAGATGCGGGGGCGGAGCTTCGGACCAGGGGTGCTGCTGTCGATCAGGGACCTGACCGACCGTCGACGCTGGGAGCTCGGTGGCGACGAGATGCCCCTCGTGCGCTCGTTGGTGCACAACTCGACGTCGATCACGTTGCTGACCGACGCCGACGGCGTCGTGCTGGGGTGCTCCGGTGCGGTGACCCGACAACTGGGGCTCGGACCAGGAGTGGATCGAGGCCCGGCCGATGTCGGACCTGGTCGACCCCGCGGACCACGCGATCCACGACGATGCGTTGGAACGCGTGCGTCATCCACAGTCCCCGCCGGTGACGGTGGATCTGCGGCTGCGCAGTGCGAGCGGCGTCGCGGTGCCCTACGCGATCACCTTCATCAACCTGCTCGACGACCCGACCGTCGAGGGCATCATGGCCGCCGGACACGACGTGTCGGACCGGGTGCGCAGCGAACAGCAGCTGCGTTCTGCGAACTCGCTGCTCGCCGCAACCCTCGAGTCGACGGCCGAGGGCATCCTGGTGGTCGACCGACACGGCTCGATCACCAGCTTCAACCGCCGCTTCGCCCAGATGTGGCGACTTCCGCTGGACGCCGTGGAGCACCGCGACGCCGAACGACTGTTGTCCGGGGTGGCCGATCAGCTCGTCGACCCCTCGGCGTTCATGTCGAAGGCGCGCGAGCTGTACAGCGAACCGTCGGCTGCCAGCCGGGACACGCTGGAGTTCACCGATGGCCGGGTGTTCGAGCGGGACTCCCTGCCGCAGTGGATCGACGGCGAGGTCGTCGGGCGCGTGTGGAGCTTCCGCGACATGACCGAACAGGTGCGCCTGCAGAACGAGCTGGCTCACCAGGCCTTCCACGACCCGCTGACCGGCTTGGCCAACCAGGCGTTGTTCCGGGATCGGCTCGCCATGGCCTCCGCTCGGCTCGCCCGCCACGGCGGGATGCTGGCGGTCATGTTCATCGACCTGGACGACTTCAAGACCGTGAACGACAGCCTGGGTCACCCTGCGGGTGACTCGCTGCTGGTGACCGTGAGCGAGCGCATCAGCTCGTGCCTGCGGCCCGGGGACACCGCTGCGCGTCTCGGCGGGGACGAGTTCGCGGTGCTCATCGACGAGCTGCACGGGCCCGAGGACGCAACCGGTGTGGCGGGACGCATCGTCGCGGTGCTCCAGGAGCCGGTGATGCTGTCCTCGACCCAGGTGTCCGCAGCGGCGAGCATCGGCATCGCCTACGGATCGGCCGCGACAGGGGTCGATGACCTGCTGCGCAACGCCGACCTGGCCATGTACACCGCGAAGGCAGCGGGCAAGAACTGCTATCGGGCGTTCGCCGAGGAGATGCACCACGCCGCGGTGGAACGGCTCGATGTCGAGACGCGACTTCGTGGCGCCGCCGAGCGGGGGGAGCTGGTGGTGCACTTCCAGCCGATCTTCGATCTCGGATCAGGCGCGATCGCTGCGATGGAGACCCTGGTGCGCTGGGAGCATCCCGAGCGTGGACTGCTGGGTCCGCTGTCGTTCATCCCGTTCGCCGAGGAGGGCGGCCTGATCGACGAGATCGGCCAGCACGTGCTGCGCGTCGGGATCGACGAAGCTGTGCGATGGGCCCGACAGGTGGGCGTCGAGGCCCCTGCGGTGACGGTCAACATCTCACCGCGCCAACTGGTCGACCCGGCGATGGCGGAACGAGTCGAGATGGTCCTGCACCGGAGCGGGCTGCAGCCCGCGCAGCTCATCCTGGAGATCACCGAGGGGGCCCTGATGAAGGACCCGGTGGCGGTGAACGAGAGCCTGCAGCGGCTGAGCCGGCTCGGAGTGCGTCTGGCGGTCGACGACTTCGGTACCGGCTACTCGTCGCTGGCCTACCTGCAGCGTTTCCCGATCGACGTGCTGAAGATCGACGGATCGTTCATCTCCGAGGACCTCGCCGGATCACAGAGCTCACTCGCCCGGGCGATCGTGCAGATCTCCCACGCGCTCGGGCTGGTCCCGATCGCCGAGGGCGTGGAGACCGAGGAGCAGGTGGATGCGCTCATGGGCTTCGGGTGCAACATGGCCCAGGGGTACCACCTGGGACGGCCGGTCGACGCCGAGGCGGCGCTGGCGATGGTCCTGGGTGCGGCACGCTCCCGTGGCGCGGGTGCCCACCGGAGCTGACGGGTCAGACCTCGTCGAAGAAGATGCACTCGCCGGGGCACTCCTCGGCGGCATCGATCGCGTCGGCGAGCTCTCCTCCGGGGACCTCGGCGGTGCCGTCACCCATCTTGAGCGCGGGTTCGGTCCCGCCGTCGGGGCCGAACCGGTCCGACCAGCCCTTCTCCTTGACGTAGGCGAGTCCGTCGTCGTGCATCTCGAACAACGACGGACAGATCTCCGCACAGATGCCGTCGCCGGTGCACAGGTCCTGGTCGATCCACACCCTCAGGGCCATCTGCGGACGCTCCTCGTCATCGAATCACGCGCGGCACATCCGAGCGCTCCGGTGTGCAGTCTACGGACGGCGCCGCCCGGGACGGAAATGGGCCCCGCGACCCAGAGACCGTCGCCTGGCCGGCCAGAGCAGATCCGACCGGGCAGATCCGCCGGCCGGATCAGTCCACCCAGATGAGGCCGCCGCCCAGCTCGGTGTGCGCGACGCCGGTCGCTGCGAGCTCGGCGGACCAGTCCTGATCGAGGTCCGGGTCGGACTGCTCCATCCCGTGGTCCGCCAGGACGAGGAACGCCGTGGTGTCGAGCGCGCCACACCGCTGCACCGCGTCGACGATCTCGCCGACACGGGCGTCGGAGTCCCTCACCGCTGCCCGTGCGGCCTCGCCGTGCGGCCCGCTCTCGTGTCCGGCCTCGTCGGTCAGCGCCAGGCTGCACCAGCTGAGCGTCGGTGCCGGGTTGCCGTACACCCCCGACCATGCGTCGAGGGTGTGCTGCAGGCTCAGGTGGTCGACCCGCGAGAAGAACCGGTAGGTGTCGGATGCCTCGGCGCTGGCTCGATCGACGTGTCGAAGGACCTCCTCGTCGGGGAGGTCACCGCCGATCCCGTCGCGGACCTGCCCGAAGCTCGACCAGGTCGCCCCCGAGTCGCAGAACTCGAACGTCGCGACGCTGAACGCTCCCGGCCGGCTGCGCTGCACCGCCTGGAACAGGGTCTCCACGTGCGGCGACAGGTGGCGCATGGCCCAGAACATCTGGTCGAACCCGAGCAGGTCCGGGACCGAGCCGTCGCGTCGATCCAGCCACGTGTTGTGCAGCACGCCCGAGTGGCCGGGGTGGGCGCCGGTGACCGCAGTGGTGTGGTTCGCGAGCGTCGCGGTCGGCAGGGAGGCGAACGCTCCGTGGCGGAAGTCGGTGCCGCGCTCGACCAGTGCAGCGATGTGGGGTGCCTCCCCGCACGAGATGACGTCGTGGAGCAGGTTGGCGTTGCAGCCGTCGAGCAGGATCACGACCACCTGTTCGGCGACGCTGCCGTCGAGCACCTCGACCACGGGATCCCCGTCCTGTCGCGCGAGCAGTGCGTCGTGGCGGCGCTCGCCGGTCGGTCCGAGGCCGTCCGGGTGCGGGTCCAGCCCGAGCAGTGCGGCGACCGTGGGCGCCACGTCGACGATGCGTGTCGAGCGGTCGATCACTCCCAGCGCTCGCGTGCCGGCGCCGGCGAGGATGAACGGCGCACGAGCCTGTACCGCGCCCAGCGAGCCGTGCTGGCCGAGGTTGCCGTCACTGGTGTGGCGCGCCGTGTGCGTCGCGACGAGATCCGGCCGGTGCGGCGCGTCGAAGAACTGGGCGATGGAGTCGAAGGCGTGGGGGTAGGCGTTGCGTGCCCGATCGGGATACCGCGCGGCCCGCTCGTGGTGGTGGCTGCTGAGATGGTCGGTGGATTGCTCCGCGAGTGGATCGCGGCCGTCGGTGTCGACCACGTCGTAGACGTAGCGGCCAGCGTCTGTCTCCCGGCGGAAGGTCACCGATCCGTCCACCGCGGCAGCGCGGTAGGTGTCCTCGCCGAGGGGTCGCACGACCATCTCGACCCGGTCCGCCAGCGCTTGGCCGGTCAGCACTGCTTCCAGTTCCTCGACGCGCTCGTCCACCCCGACATTGTGGCCCGTACTCCCGCCCCGCGTCGCGGCGGGGGTACGGTCCTGTGGACCCGGACCACACGCGGGCAGCTCACACGGGAGACACCATGCACGTCCTCATCGGAACCGACGGATCAGACGACGCGATCGCCGCGGCCAGAACAGGTCTGGGGCTGCTGGGGACACCCTCGGCGGTCACGGTGCTGTGTGTGGTCGAGGCGCCCGGCGCAGCGACCGCCGGACTCGAATCGGGCTTCGCCGGTGGCATGGTCAGCGATGCGGAGGTCGACCGGGCCTGGGCGCTGGTCGACGAAGAAGCAGCAGCAGCGATCGAGCGGACCGTCGCTGCCCTCGACACGTCGGTCGAGGTGACCCGTGAGACCCGAGCGGGCGAGGCCGGTCCGGCGATGAGCCGTCTCGCCGAAGAGGTCGGCGCAGACGTCATCGTCGTCGGGTCCCGCGGCCGCGGCGCGCTCAAGCGTGCATTGCTGGGCTCGGTCAGCACGCATGTGACCAACAACGCGCCGTGCCCGGTGCTCGTGGTCCGTGCCGGTATCGACGACTGAACGCCAGCCGATCCAGCCACCCCGTCCAGATCGATGCTGTGTCGTTGCACCTGGCCGTTGGCGGGCCAACGGTCAGGTGCAACCGGGCGGGGCGCTCAGGTCACTCGGTCGGGCAGTCGGCGTCGTCGACCGCAGCGGCGAGAGCGACGATGCACGCTCGACTCGGCCGCAGCCTCAGCCGCGGCGCCGGCGTCCGGGCAGCGACGGCGGTGACCAGTTCCCGTCGGACGTTCACCAGCTGCTCGAGGATCCGATCACCCCAGTCCTGATCGTCGGCTGAGCGTGTCGACCTGCAGCTCGAACTCCTCGAGCTTCGTCGATGCAGCTCCGGGACTCGGGACTCACCGGCGACCGCATCGCGGTACTCGCCGATGCGCACGAGGATGGCCTGGCACAGGTCTCGGCCTCGGTGTCGCCCGCGACCGGCGCGAGATCGACCGGGAGCTGGCGCCGGGTCGGCATCGCCGGGTCGTCGGAGGCCGAGGTCCGGCGGCGACGACGTCGCCGCTGCCCTCGCCCTGCCGGTGTCGGTCAGCTCGGCGGTGTCGGTGTTGGCCAGTCCGAGGCCGGGGTCGACTGGGCCCCATCGGTGTCGTCAGCGCAGGACCATCGCCAGCGGACGCACGCAGCGACGACCGCCACGACGCCGACGACCGATCAACAGCGGTCGGTTGCCGCTGCGATGATCCGGTTCGCCGGGGCGCCTGGTGCTCGGGCGGCCCACCTCAGCCGACCGGGCTGAGGACGATGGACCAGGGCACGCCCCGCCGGTTGGAGGAGCCGGATGTCGCGGTGAGACCGCCCGCGGTTGCCCGCAGCGAGCGAGCCGGTGTCGCCCAGCGCAGCGGTGATGCGGCCGCCGCCGGCGCCGACGCTCAGGTCGCGCAGCTACGCCTGCGGCGGCAGCGACCAGGTGTCGTGCCGCCGGACTTGTCGGCCCAGTAGGACACCAGCAGGCTGCCCGGCTCGGTGACGGGCACCTGGGGCGTGGGTGGGTGTTGCGGTTGACGGTGTCGACCGCGAGCGCTGGACGTCGATGCCGTCGGTGCCGGAGTAGGCGGCCAGCTGGAGTGGCCGTCTTCGACCAGGTCGATGCCACGATCGTGACGTCGGAGCCTGCATCGCCGGCGGCGGCGGTGCGGGTCCACAGGTAGGACTGGGTGCTGGTCGTAGCTGTCGTTGGCGCCAGTCGACCAGGGTCCAGCCCGCAGGGCCGGTGACGATGGCGCCGGTGCTGTTGAGGGTGGTGATGAGCACCATGACGTCACCGGCCTGGACCGACTCCGGGACGGTCACGGTCGGGAAGCAGCGAGTTGCCGTTGGTGCCGGTCGCGGCTCGGAAGGCGTCACGTGCTGGCGCCAGGTGCGACGACCACGGTGATCTGCCGGGTCGTGGAGGTGGTGGCGCCGTCGTCGTCGGTGACGGTGAGTGACACCGTGTAGGAGCCGGCTGCACCGTAGGTCCTTGGCAGTGACGACCCGATGCGGAGGTGCCGTCGCCGAAGGTCCCAGTGTAGGACACGATGGTGCCATCGGCGTCGGTCGACGCCGCTGGCGTCGAACGTGCAGGAGAGTGCGGTGCAGTTGGCGGAGAAGGTCGCCGTCGGCGGGGTGTTCTGCGGTGTGCCTGAGGCGGGGGACACCACGATCGACCACGATGATGCCGCGGCGGTTGACGGAGTCGGAGGTGGCGGTGAGACCACCGGCGGTCCGGCACCGACCCAGTGGTGTCGGCGAGGGCAGCGATGATGCGGCCGTCGCCGGATCCAACGCTCTGTCGCGTCTCGGTGACCTCGGCCGGGCAGTGCCCAGCCCGGTGTCGCTGGACTTGTCGGCCCAGTAGGAGATCACGGCGCTGCCGGGGATGGCGACGGGGACGGTCGGGGTCGTCCGCTGGTCCGAGGAGGTGGTGTCGAACTGCGAGCTGGTGGGCGGAGACGGTGTCGGCGCCGTCGTAGGCAAGGAGCTGCATCGACGTCTTGGCGCCGCACGCGGTGGTCACGGTGACCGTGGATGCCGGCATCGCCGGCCGTGGCCCGTCTTGGTCCAGGCGAAGGTCTGGGAGCTCGCGGTTGCGTTGGAGGCCGAGTCGAGCAGGGTCCATCCGTCCGGACCGGTGACGGTTGTGTCGGTGCGGTTGAGGGTGGTGATGAGGACCATGACGTCGCCGGCCTGCACCGATGCGGGCACATCGACCCGGGCGTTGAGCGTGTTGGCGTTGGAGCTGGCCGTGGCCCGATGGTCGACGGTGGGGGTCGGTTGCGGGTCGATGACCGACACGCCGGCGCTCTGGTGTCGGTTGCGCCGTCGTTGTCGGTGACGGTGAGCGTGACCGTGTAGCTGCCGGGGGTCGTCGTACGTCTGGTTGGCAGTGGCGCCGGTTGCGGAGGTGCCGTCGCCGAAGTTCCAGTGGTAGGAGGCGATGGTGCCATCGGGGTCGCTGGAGCCGGCGGCATCGAAGGTGCAGGTGAGCGCCGGCGCAGCTGGAGGTGAAGTCTGCGGTCGGTGCGAGTTGGGCACCGGACGTCGACCTGTTGGGTGGTGGTGGTGGTCGCGCCTCGGTCGTCGGTGACGGTGAGGGTCACGGTGAACGTGCCGCTCACTGCGTAGACGTGGTTCGCTGTGGCGCCGGTGCCGGGGCAGGTGCCGTCACCGAAGTCCCACGCGTAGGACGTGATGGACCCGTCGGCGTCCGAGCTCGCGGTCGCGTCGAAGGTGCAGGTCGGCGCCGGTGCAGGTGTTCGTGAAGCTCGCGACCGGTGGCGCGTTGGGGACCTCGAAACCGGCGGGGGCGTAGTCGAACGCGTCGCGGGCCCGCCAGTCCTGGCCGTCGATGCCGGGTCCGCTGACCGTGGTGGCGGAGCCGGTGGGGAGGCCGGTCGCGGGGTTCCAGGCGCGGCGCACGAGGTTGCCGCTGGAGCTCGAGGTGTAGAGCTGGTCGTCGACCATGAACATGGATCGGACGTCGCTCCAGGCGACACCGCCGGCGCCGTAGGGCTGCTGAGAGCGTTGCGCTCCCGACGACGCGGCTCTCGGAGGAGAACCCCCGCCAGTGCAGCTGGTTGGAGCCGGACTTGGTGAAGTAGATGCGTGCGGTGGTCGGGTCGTAGAACATGCCGGTGATGTCGGCGAGGTCCTCGGTGGCGAACCGGTTCAGGGTCTGGGGTGCGCCCGTCGACGAGTTGGAGCGGGACGGTGGCCTGGGTGCCGAAGGTGGTGCCGTTGTAGGGCTGGACCTTGAAGGTGCGGTCGGACCAACCGGTGTAGAGGTTGCCGTCGATCATGAACGCGCCACGCACGTCACTCCACGTCGAGGTTCCTGCGTGTGGTCGACGGAGTGCCGGTCAGCACTGCCGGTGAAGTCCCGGCTGGTCGTGCGGTCCAGCGCGCTGCCCGATCCGCCCTGGTTCAGACCGAGCGACACGACCTGGGCCGGGCAGGGTGCCGGCGTAGTCCGCCGGCAGTTCGGTGCCACCCGCCAACGGCAAGAACGCGATCCGCCCCCGGTAGTTGAATCTCGCGATGCGGTCGGTGTCCGAACCGATCCACAACCCGTCGTCGGTCGCGAGGAACCCGTACACCCCATAGCCACGGGTCCGCCCCGGGTCCCAGTCGAACACGACGCCATTGCGCGGGTCGTGCGCGGACAGTGCCTCGCGGGGCGCGGCACCCGCCGAGATGTTGTCACCCACATAGGGGTTGTTCATGTAGCTGTAGTGACCACCGACGTACACAGCGGTGTCGGTCACCGCGACCTCGGTGATGGTGTCTCCGCCGGGGTACTCCGCCCAGGTCGGCTGCAGGCCGGACCCGGTCGCGCCGAGCTCCCAGCGTGCGACGGTGTCGCACAGGTAGGGAGCGGTCGGTGAGGCGTAGGCACCGGTGGTTGCGACCGCGAAGTAGGAGCCGTCGGGAGAGATGTCGATGTCGCGCATGTAGCTCTGGAACGACGCTCGAGCAGCCGTCGCCGTAGCGGTTGGTCTGCCAGTCAGCGACCGAGATCGGGCTGGTGGTCAGGTCGAGCACTGCGATCTGGTAGCGGTCCAGACCGTTGACCTTGGTGAAGTTGCCGATCGCGACCAGCTTCGAGCCATCAGGTGAGATGTCCGACGCCAAGATCGACAACGCGCCGTCCCGGCGGGGATCCGCAAAGTCGGCCTTGACGTTCGGGTCCAGCGCACCGGTCAGGGGATCGACCGCAGCGAACAACGTGTGGGGCTGACCACCCACAATGGTGAACCGACCCGACAGGTACAACTTCCCGTTCCGCAACGCCATGTCATGAATCCGCCCGTTGAACGCCGGCGGGTTGAACTGCGCGACACGCTCACCGGTAGCCAGGTCGACCTTCGCGATCGAGCGCACCGTCTGACCGTTCAACTGCGAGAACCCACCCGCGATCCACACCGTCTGTCCGTCACCGGTGGACAACACCGAGGTGACCTCACCGTTCACGATCGGATCGAAGTTCGAGTTGATCGCGCCCGAACCCTTCTGGAACGAAAACACATGACTCCGGTTGATCACCGTGCCGTCGTTCGGCAGAACGGAACTGGGTGAAGTTGCCGCCCAGCACCACCGTGTTGCCGACCTCGGCGATGCTCTCGACGTAGCCGTCGAGCACGTGAGGCGTCCACGACGCCGGATTCGTGGAGGACACGAGCGTGCCCTCATGTGACCCCGGCTGCACTGCACCCGCAGGCCGTGCAGCCATGGCGAGAGAGGCACCCAGCAGGGTGGCGAGGAGGGCTCCGACAACTCGGAGCGAGAGGGGCGTACGTGCGGCGCCCGTCGGGACGCGGTGGCGTGAAGTGGTTCATCGTTCCAGCTTTCGCTCGGGGATTGCCCGAACTCTCGGTTCCCAGCACTTGTTCAGATCGAGAGGCCGACGGTTTCGCCCAGGCCGCTGCTCGGCGCTCTCGGTGCCCCGTTCAGAGGCAAAGTTAGTCTGCAACACACCCGGCGCAGCGGCAACCAGCAGAAGTGCTCATGTTTCCCACGTCTGCTTGGTCCATCAGGCCCAACTGGACAAGAGGCGTCAACACCGGTGGTGCCGCCAGCTGCCGACACCCGTAGCATGTCGTCTGTGAGGATCTCCACCGCGGCGGCGCCCCGCCCTGCGCGCCCGGCTGTCGCCGAGGCTCGTCAGTGGTCCATCGCCGGGCCGTGGCCCGAGCACTGGCCGCTCACGGTGCTGGTCCTCGGGTACCCGCTGTGGTGGATCCTGGGCGTGTCATCGTTCATGCCGATCGCCATGGCGGTTCCGATGGCTCTTCAGCTGCTGCGGCGCAGCCCGATCAGGGTGCCGGTCGGGTTCAACGTGTGGCTCGTGTTCCTGCTCTGGACGTCCGGCAGCGTGCTCATGCTCGTTCGTCGACGCTCCTGGTGCGGTGCCGGGGGGTGGTCCTCCCGATTCCTCGTGTTCGGGTACCGGTTCGCGTGGCATCTCACGATCACCATCGTGCTGCTGTGGGTGATGAACCTCGGTGAACGTGCCCTCCCGACCGTCCGCGTCGTCCGACTGATGAGCGTCATGTTCCTCGTGGTGGTCGCCGGGGGATGGTTGGGGCTGCTCCTGCCCAACGTCGAGCTCACCTCGTTGATGGAGGCGGTGTTGCCGGGCGCGCTCCGATCGAACAGGTTCGTGTCGGTCCTCGTCAACCCTGTGACGGCGAACGCCTCCACGATTCTCGGGGTCACAGAACCCCGGCCGGTTGCGCCGTTCGCCTTCGCCAACGCCTGGGGTTCAGCGACTCTCATGCGTCTGCCGTTCTTCGTGGTCGGCTGGTTCGGGCGTGACGCCGGGTGGCGTCGGTCGTTCGCTCCGTTCGTTCTGCTGGTGGCCGCCGTACCGATCGTGATGTCGCTCAACCGCGCCATGTGGGCGTCGATCGCCGTGGGAATCATCTACTACGTGGTTCGTCTGGTGCTCAAAGGGCGGATGGTGGCACTCGTCGGCGCAGTGCTGTGCGTGCTGGTGGCCGGCCTCCTGTTCCTGGCGAGCCCGCTCGCCGAACTCACGGTCACTCGGCTCGAGAACCCGCACAGCAACGAGCGTCGAGGGAACCTGCTCGCTCGAGACCGTCGGGTCGACCGCAAAGGGTTCGCCGGTGCTGGGTTTCGGAAGCACCCGTGACGTGCAGGGCAGCTTCGCGTCCATCGCCGGCGGAGGGACTGCCGAGTGCCCGGGGTGCGAGGTGCCGCCGCTGGGGACCCAGGGCCAGTTGTGGGGGGTGATCTTCTCCCACGGCTTCGTGGGTGCTGCTGCTTTTCTCGCCTTCTTCGGATCGCAGCTGGCCCGCCATTGGAGGAGCAGATCCTCGATCGAGGCCATCGGCGTCTGCGTCCTGCTGTTCTTCTTCCTGCAGTTGTTGACCTACGACGTCTTGGGACTGCCGACGTACACGGTGATGGTCGCCATCGGTCTGATGGAACGGGAGCGGCTCAGGGGGACGGTCAGGACCGGGCGCACGCTTGAGTCGATTCTCGCACTCCTGAGCCGCTACCGGCTGTTGTTGGGGATGCTCATCGTGCTCGGCGCCCTTGCTGGGGCCACGATCGCAGCGACCCGGGTCCCCACCAACGCTGCGACCGCGTCGGTGCTGCTCACCCCGGCGCCCGTCTATCTGGACACGGAGTCGAGCGACTGAGCCGGAGGAGATCACCATCGACACAGAAGCGGCGATGGTCTACTCCGAACAGGCCATCCAGCAGGTGCTGTCGGACACTGGGATCCGACGACGCGGACCCCCTTCGGGAGTCGGTGCGGGTCACCGCGCCGGCGAACTCACGGGTCCTGGACATCACGGTCCGCGGCCCGGATCGCCGCTCAGTCGGTCCAGGTCGCCGATCGCTTGGCTGTCGCGTACCTGTCGGTGCGGGCGGACTACCTCGAGCAACGGCGTGAGCAGTTCCGTCGACAGATCCGTCAGGAGCTCGAGATCTGCGGCTGGCAGCGGCGTGGTGGTCGGAGACGACGCCTCGAGCCCCCCGGCTTCCGCCCTCGTCGAAGACGAACTCCGCAGCCGAGCTCCAGGAGCTGTCGATCTTGTCGATCGAGGCCGGAGAGGTGCTCCGACCCGCCGAGGTGAAACGCTGTCCGATCGCAGGCGGAGGTGCCGATCGCGTCCGGCGCGCTGCTGGGAGCCCTGCTCGGATTCTTCATCATCTCGATGCGTGAGGCCGGTCTCCGTCGGCCGAGGCGACCGACAGAACGCAGCGGTCAACCGGAGCGAGCCTCGGTCTGATCGCGTCCGCCGATTGCCGGGAACGGGAACCCGGGTGACGCTTGGTACGCTCGAACCGGATGAATGATCCGCTGCACTCCTGCACTTCTAGCCCTCGTCGAAACCGTGGAACGGTTGTGGCCGGAGGCCTCGGAGGTGGTGATCGGCGGTCGGGGGAGCGACGGGATCCGGTCCCCTGGAAGCTCGTGGGAGCTGCTTGCCGTCCCCAACGCCCGGCACCCGAGGGTCCTTCTGCCTGCCAGCGGCCGGGCTGCCGCCGCGGCGATGCAGCGGTTCAGCGCAGCGCTCGCTGGTCGCGAAGTCCTGCAGCGACGAGCGATCGGAGCGGCCCTGATCTGTGGCGGCACACGGCTGGCGCCCGGTCGGCTCCGGGTGGTCGATCCGGGTGAGGACCACATCGTGGCGTTGCTCGAGGAGGTGCTCGGTCAGTCGGTCTCGGTGAGCTTGGGCATCGGGACGCGAGCGAGCCAATCGCAAGCCAGTGCTGGGTGTGTTCGACCGCTCCGGGCGCCCCGTGGCCTTCGCGAAGATCGGCGACTCACCTGCCAGTGCATCGCACGTGCTGGGCGAGGTCCGAGCGCTGCGGCGACTGAGCGGTGAATCCTGGGACGTCGTCGAGCCCCCGTCGCTCCTCGCACACCGGACCTGGCGTGGAATGGAGGTCCTCGTGATGTCGGCCCTGACGCCACCTGCGTGGAGGGGTAGGGGTATCTGGCCGATTCCCGATGCCGCCGCGGACGAGGTGTCGGAGCGCTTCGCAGGGAGACGTGTCCCGCTTGCCGAGACCCCGATGTGGCGTCGTTGCGAGGCCGTCGTGCCGACGCTGACCGACGCAGCGGTGCGCGACCGAGCTGGGCGAAGCGATGGAACGTGTGCTGGAGGCCACGGGGGACCGGGAGGTCGAGGTCGGTGGGTTCCACGGAGACTTCACGCCATGGAACCTGGCTCGCAGCGGCACCAGGGTGATGCTGTGGGACTGGGAGCGATTCGAGACTGGTGTGCCGCGAGGGCTCGATCGTATCCACTACGCCGTCAACGCAACGCTGCGCGCCGCAGGGGATCTCGGTGGGATCGGTCCTGTCGGGCCTTCGGATGGCGTCGGGACGGCAGGGATCGGGCGAGGCCCTCGATGCGACACTCGCCGCGGCGTATCTGGTCTCGGTGTCCTGCCGATACCTGTCCGTCACCGTGGGCGAGGGGGGCGGTGCGGCGGTGCCTCGCGCCACTACCGTGCTGTCGGCATTGTCCCAGTGAGCCGACAGGGCCTGATGGACCCGCACGGCGAAGGGGCGCAGTTGAAACTCCGATCGTTGACCCGCCGGGCGTCGGATCGACTCCCCCCGTCGTTCGTCGGTCGGGCTCGTGATATCGCCACGGCGTGGGGCACTGCCTCGGCGGATCTCCGCATGCTGCCAGAGGTTCTGGTCGTCGGCGCGCAGCGGTCGGGGACCACGACGCTGTACCGGGTGCTGTCGGCGCACCCGGATCTGGTGCGACCCACGTTCTCCAAGGGGATCGGCTACTTCGACGTCAACTACGACCGCGGCCTGCGGTGGTACCGAGGGCACTTCCCTGTCGGTCGGTGGCCAAGATGCGTCACGGCGGCGAGGCGGTCGTCGCCTTCGAGAGCAGCGGCTACTACTCGTTCCACCCGCTGGCGGCGGGGCGGATCGCTCGTGACCTTCCTGGCGTTCGGGTCGTCATGATGGTGCGTGACCCGGTCGAGCGTGCGCATTCGGCCTACAAGCACGAGTTCGCCCGGGGTTTCGAGTCGGAGTCCTTCGCCGACGCGCTGGCGCTCGAGCCCGAGCGGCTCGCCGGTGAGGTCGAGCGGATGCTGGCCGATCCGACCTACCAGAGCTTCGAACACCGGCACCACGCCTACGTCGGTCGCGGCGAGTACTCCACCCAGGTGCAGCGCCTGCGCTCCGAACTGGGCGACGACCGGGTATACGTGCTGGACGCGGATGACTTCTTCGCCGAACCGTTGCTCCAGGTCGAGGCGCTCACCGAGTGGTTGGGGCTCGCTCCCTGGGTGCCCTCAGCGGTGGAGCAGTGGAACGCACGTCCTGGCGACGCGCTCACTCCTGAGCTGCGCGCACACCTTCGTGATCACTTCGAGCCGTTTGACGCGAAGCTCGAGGAGCTGACGGGCCGGGTTCCGAGCTGGCGCAGGTGATCAGCGGTCCAGGCGCGGGGCGAAGACTGCGTCGATGACCCGGTCGGAGGCGCCCCCGTCCTCGTGCGGACAGAAGCGCTGCACGAACGTCCGATAGCGCGGACGTCTTCCCGCATCGTCGCGGCCGAACGCGTCGGTGATCGCGTCGGCGAGCTCCTCGGTGGTGGTCACGATCGGCCCGGGGGCCCACGTCTCGTAGTCGAAGTACATCGGTCGGAGATCGGACCGATAGTGCTCCAGGTCGTAGGCGAAGAGAATGATCGGCTTGCCGGTCACCGCGAAGTCGTAGATCGCCGAGGAGTAGTCCGATACCAGCGCGTCGGCGGCGAGGTACAGCTCGGCGATCTCGGGATGGTTGCTGACGTCGAGTGCCCGACCCGCGTGGTCCTCGACGAGCCGCGTGGTCACCACCGAGTGCATCCGGACCAACAGGTGAGTGCTCGGATCGGTCGCCGACAGGAACTCGGTCCACGTCGAGTCCGCCCGGGTCGCCGAAACCGCGGCCGTCGTCGTGCGTGCGTCATCGCGCCAGGTCGGGGCGTAGAGCACCAGTCGGGCTGCGTCGGCGACTCCGAGCTCCTCTGCGGACCCGCTTCGCGGATGGCCTGCGCAGCCGGAGACCGCAGGACATCGTTGCGGGGGTAGCCGGTCTCGATGACCTCGCCCTCGTAGCGGAACCCGGATCGGAACATACGCGTGCACTCGGGGCTCGGCGAGACCAACGCATCCCACTTGATGGTGTCGCGCGCCATGCGGCGACGGTGTCCCCCGTCGTCGTACTGAGCGTTCGGCTCGTCCCAGCCGATCGCCTTGAGGGGGGTGCCGTGCCAGGTCTGCAGGTAGGTGACCCGAGGTCCCTTGACGCAGGTGTCGTGACACGATGTCGTTGGCGATCAGGAAGTCGCAGCCGACGAGGCGTGCGAAGTACTCCGGCCCGTGGCGCCGAACCCGCCACACACCCTCCGGCAGCACCGTGTCGTCGTTCGCAACCCAGAACTGCCGCAGCTGCGGATAGCGGATCGGCAAGTCGCTCGGACAAGGCTCGCGGGCTGTCGGCGTAGCGACCTCGCCAGCTCTCGAACAGGGCAGTCGGTTGGCGGCTCACGCAGTCACCGCCTTCATCGGACTGCGGCAGCCCTTCTGTTCCGACCTGACCGAAGAGGGCACGAAACGCCGACAGAGCGAGGGTCCCGCTCGACCCACAGGATCGCGCAGTAGGCCACCGCGCCGAGCGCCACCACCGCGAGAGACGACGAGGCCGTCAGCTCCGCCAGCGCCCCGACAGCCAGCAACGGAAGGGCGAAGCAGCCGATGCTGGCCAACGCGACCACGGTCGCAGCCCCGGCTGAACGGCGTCACTCGATTGAGCCGATACACCTGCACGAAGGTCAACGCGTTGCGCACGACCACCGACGCTGCCCAGGCAACGGCTGCGCCGAGGATCCCCCAGCGCGGGATGAGGATGAAGCAGAGCCCGATGTCGATCACCAGCGCAACGATGGTGTTCGCGAGGCTCGCCGTGCTCCCGCCCGCCATCAGCAGCAGCGTGTCCAAGGGCCCGGCGGCCATGGCGAGCATCATCGCGATCGCCATCACCACGACGACGGACACGCCATCGGCTCGGTAGCCGGACCCGAAGATCTGCAGATACAGCGGCGCTGCGCACGCCGTCACCAGGTACAGCGGCCAGCTCATCGCGATGCTCCATGACGTCGCCACCTTGAACACGTCGCGGACGGTGTCGTGCTCGTCCCTCGCGAGCAGGCTGGTCAGATCGCGGTTGCGAGCACTCGCTGGATCGCCATGGAGGAGAACTGGCCGAGCACCACGAACCTGGTCGCAGCGGTGTAGACGGCGGCCGCCGAGGGGCTGATCAGCGCTGCGACAATGATGATGTCGGCGCGTTGGATGGCGATCTGGCACATCCGTGGCAACGCCCCTCGGCCAGGTGTACGTCCAGAACTCGCGCCGAACCACGGCCCTGTCGCCGGCGGCGTGTTCGGGCCAGCCTCTCGCTCGTTTGCGGATCAAGCGCCCCGCTACGACCAGGGCAAGGAGGCCGCGTCGCGACATAGGGAAGCATCCAGGCCCCGGCCAGACCTGCTGCGGTGGCACCGATCGATCCCGCCGCGATGACGCCGCCGACCTGGAGGAGGCTGCGCAGGAAGCTGTCGACGGCCACAGTCGGACGCATCTTGCCGAAGGCTCTCGTGGCGGCGAGGGCGAGATCGTTGGCGGTCGCGAAGGGAAGAACGAGAGCGGTGAGACGGAGCATCGTCGCTCCACCCTCGTCGCCGAGCCCCAGCACCGGCGCCAGCACCTCGGCCGAGGCGAACATGGTGGATGACAACACCACCACGCAGATCGCCACCGGGGTCGCGGCGACTCTGATCGCCGCGGTCACGTCGCCGTAGCGGCCCTGGGACTCGTAGCGGAGCGCGAATCGGGCGAGACCCGTGTCGGTGCCGAGGGTGCATATCGCAGTGGCGATCGTGAGGACCGACACCGCGGCGAACAGCATCCCGGCGGAGTTCTCCGAGGTGTAGTTGGCGACCAGGACCACCAGCAGGAACGCCGCGACCGCCGACACCACCGAGCCGGCCAGGTTGATGGCACCCCCCCGGGCGATTCGTCCCGAGCTGCTCATGAGAGCGGGCGCTGACGACGTCGGTCACGAACTGCTCTGTTCGGGACTTCGGCAAGCGACTCCGGGCTTGTGCTCGAACTCGCTGCGACTGGTGCTGCCGTTCTGTCGGGCCCGGCATCGGTCCCGGCATCGGCCGGAGCTCGGTCTGCGGTTCGGACTCCTTCGAGATAGGGATCGAGGGCTGCGAATGGACCTGGTGGCAGCTGGCGTTGCTGCACCTGGATGTGTGGACGGAACGGCTGCGTCCGGTTCGCGGCATCTCGACCGATGAACACGGTTCCAAGGAACGAGCTGCTCAGCAATCCGATCGATCGGGCCACGCTGATCCAACTCGGGCCGGGTCGTGACGTCCTGGTCGACCTCGACCACCACCGCGTCGGCCAGGTCGGCCAATGACTGGGCGATCCCACTCTGCAGGCTTGCGGTGGCGACGATCACGATGTCGCAGTGATCCTTCGCAGAGTCGATCAGTCGATCCATCTCGGCGCCCACGAAGAGGTCAGCGACGGTGTCGATGGCCCTGCCGGGGCCGATCACCCATAGCAGCGGAGCGACCGGGGTGAGTGTCTCGGTCAGCACGGCGTCGCCCAAGCAGCACCTCGGCCAGCCCGTCGTCGGCGTTCGGGTGGAGGATCTGTGAGGGCCCGGTGTTACTGGAGGTTGCGTCCACGACGACGGTGTCCAGCCCGGCACGGGCGAAGGACGTGCACAGGTCGACGACGCTGATGGGCTCGTCGAACCCGCGCTCGAGCTGGCTACCAGCAGGGTGAATGGTCGCCGCCGCTCCAGCGCCAGGATGGCGACCCGGATCTTCCGGTAGTCGTCGTCGTTCTGGGCGACGGGCGCGATCTTGGCGTCCGAGACGGGGTCGGTCCAAGCGATGGTTCCCAACAGGGGGAGACCGCTATCGAGCACGTCCTGTGGGTCTCGTATCCGGACGGTCCGCACGGGTGCGCAGCAGCCCGATGAGCAGTCCGACCGGCAGCGCCGAGGTGAGGCCGACGAGCGGCAGCAGGAGCGCTGGCGTCAGCGGGCCGGACGACTCGACGGCACGCTGGCGTCACGACCTGGCCGGGGTCGAGCGGTGTGACGGCGAGATCGGCACGTCGGGCACTGAGTGTGTTCACCTGCCTGGCGAGCGTGTCGATCTCTTGGCGGAGGACGCTGGCCTGCGCGGAGTCCGTCCGGCAGGCCGACAGCTCGCGCGGCGAGTACGTCCAACCGAGCGTTGGCTTCGCGCGATCTGTGCATCGAGCAGCGTGGACTGCTCGTCGATGCGGGCCTGTGCCCGCTGCTGCCGATAGCTGGAGGTAGGCCTCTGCGAAGGCCTGGGAGTGGGTTCTGGCGACATCGTCGTCGGTCGAGCTGTAGGAGATCTCCAGGATCTGCGTGTTCACCGGCACATCGACCGACACGGAACTCAGCAGCTGTGACTCGCTGAGATCGCTCTCGAGCGATGACTTCGCCAACTCCGCCACGTCGGTGGAGCGGACCGACTGGGCCTCGCTCTCGAGGTTCACCAGCTGACTGCCACGACTGGTCGGGTCGAAGGGGTTGCCGTCGAGTGGCGTCAACAGGATGGGCGTCGTGGCGGTGCTCTGTGGCTCCATCCGCGTACTGGCACCGAACCCGAGGAGGAGGCCCAACACACTGGTGGCCACGATGATCCAGATGTTCGAACGAACCACATCACCGAGCCTCATGGCACCGACGTCAGTGGCTTCAGATGGCACCGTCAGATCCTCCGCCTTTGAATTCGGTCAGCTGAGTATACCGCTGTCACCTCGAGGCTCCACCCATGCCGACCCGGATCGGCGACTGGCAGTCTGCACGATCGCTCAGAGGTGCTCGTTGGCCTTCTCGAGGTCGGCCTCGAAGTCGACCTCGACGGCGTAGAGGTCGGAGATGTCGACCGGCACGAAGCGGAGCCCGTCCTTCTCGATGGCGAGCTCGATGCCGCGTTCGAAGTAGTCCTGGTCGTCGACCTCGTCGAGGTGGCGCATCAGCGTTGCCTTGTCGTCGCGGAGATGAAGTTGATTCCGACGGCCTCGCCGAGTCCGTCCGTGACGGTCTTGGAGAGCTCCTTGATGAAGCCGTCGTCGGTCACGGTGTACTTGACCTCTTCGTCGCAGACCTTCGCGGTGTTGACGCACACGAATGACTGATCGTGCTCGACCAGCGGTCGGACCCGCTCGAGCACCGCGGGGTCGAAGACGACGTCGCCGTTCATCCAGAGCACGCCGGGCCGCCGGTGACCCTGAACGCCCTCAACAGGCTCTTGGAGGTGTTGGTCTGGTCGTAGTGCTCGTTGTAGACGAAGGCCACGTCGGGGAAGGCCTCGATGATCTGCTCGAGCTTGTAGCCGACGACGACCAGGATCTCGGAGTCGACACCCAGGACCGTTCGGATGTTCTCCAACTGCTGACCGATGATCGTCCGACCGTCGGACAACGTCGTCAGAGGTTTCGGAAGTGGGCGCCCGAGGCGTGTCCCCATGCCGGCGGCGAGAATCGTCACGTGTGTATCGATGGGAACGCTCCTTGATGGTCCGGGCGGCCCGAGCGTCTGAGTGGCGCCGAGGCCACTGACCATGCTACGGGGCGATCTCCCGGGAAAAGTTACAGAATCATGTCAATCGGTCGACAGATGAGTGACGGGATGTGTCAGAGTTCTCATCACGCTGATTTTGCTGGGTCATTCTACCCAGCGCTCAAGGAACTTCGGCGCCCCGCCGATGCAACTCACCGAGGCCGACTCCGAGAGATCGACCGACAAGAAGGAGCAGGACCATGGCATTTCTCCAGCGACTCACCGCAGCGGTGGTATTCATGACTGTTGTGGCAGCGGGCTGCGCCGCATCACCGGCGACGATCGACGATCCCTCGGCCGCGCCCGACGCAGTGGTGTCGCCGATGCCGAGTGGTTCGGTTTCGAAACTGCGTGCGCCCGCGACCACCGCACTTCCGCCCGCCCCCTCGGACGGGACCTTCGCAGCTGCCTTCCCGGGCGATGTCGCTCCGGGCTCGGTGCGGTGGGGAGCGGCGATCGGCGGAAACGGTGACCCGAGTCGCCACGAGTCGGTGGCGGGCGTCCCGATGGGAGTGCGTCGCACGTTCTTCGGCTGGCAGCACCGCACCGGCAAGATGATCGACACGGCCCGTGGCGACCTCGCAGCCGGTCGGGTCCCCTGGGTCTCGGTGAAGCCCCCGTCATGGGCGGCGGTCGGCGCCGGGCGCACGACGGCGAGATCGACGAGATGCTCCGCGCGCTGGACGCTCGACGGACCGGTCTGGTTGACCGTGCACCACGAGCCCGAGGGGGGCGGCGGCACGGAACTTCGCCGACGACCCGGGTGGTGCGCCGGCATGGCGTGCCATGCAGGCACGGTTCCGGATGCGCATGGATGCGCTGGGCACCGACAACATCGCCTTCGCCCCGATCCTGATGGCGTGGACCTTCAACCCCCGTTCGAACCGTGACCCCGCTGACTGGTGGGTGGACGGCATCTGGGACTTCGCCGGCATCGACCACTACATCGACGACGAGCGCGCCACCTCCATGTGGTCGTCGACCTGGACCAAGGTCAACGCCTACTACGCGGGCAAGGGCCTGAAGGTGGCGATCGGTGAGTGGGGCAACCGGGGCACCGACGCAGCCGCAGCGGCGGAGATGAACGACTTCTACCAGCGGGCGCTCCAGTCGGGTTCGACCCCGGGTACTGCGCAGGTCATCGGGATGGCCTACTTCGACTCCAACCTGAACAGCCCGAGCGGCGGGTGGGAGCTGTTCGGTCAGCCGCTCGCCCAGTTCCGCCAGTTGATGAAGGCACCGACCTCGCTGCGAGCCGGCCAGAACGGCTGAGCGCACCACGCGGCGGGCTCTCCCTGCGAACGAACGATTCCGACGCTCCGTCGTCACCCCTGGCCGTCGAGGTCAGCGTGGTGGGGGCGGAACGTCGCGTTCGGCGAGGTTGCACGTCGAACGGCAGTGTTCCCACAGACGGTCCCTGCGCTCGGACGTGTCCGACCGACGGGTGGTGGGCAGCTTGTGGATCGGACGGACCCGGCGGTCCAGCCAGAACTGTCCGCTCGAGTCGGCCGCGGTCGGTGCGGCGGCCAGCCACACCAGGGTGTCGGCCGCCTGCTCCGGGGTCCGCAGCAGCGGGCCCATGATCCTGCCGAACGTCGGCAGCGAGGCTGCGACCCCGGGCGTGTCGGACCAGCCCGGGTGCATCGAGTGGAACACGACCTCGGCGGGGTCGACCCGTTCGGCCCACATCTCGTTGAGGGTGACCTGCGCCCGCTTGGCCCTCGCGTACTGCTCGCTGCCCCGGTAGTCGCCGGGCGACATCTGCAGCCTGTCCACGCACAGCGTGGCGGCGTACATCCCTCCCGAGGACATGGTGAGCACGCGTCCCGGCGGTCCGCCGGCGGTGCCGCGCAGACGGGGCAGCAGCCGCGCGGTGAGCAGGAACGGTCCCATCACCTGGCTCGCGACGGTCGCCTCGATGCCCTGGGGGGACTGCTGGCGCTGCGCGCTGAGCGCTCCCGCATTGTGGATCAGCACATCGATGCGGTCGTGCCGTTCGGCCAGCTCGTCCGCAACCGCTGCCACGGCATCCAGGTCACCCAGGTCGGCCAGCGCGACATGCAGGTCGTCGTTGCCCGTCGCGGTCGCCAGTTCCCGCCGCGTCCGCTCGGTACGTGTGGCGTCGCGGCCCACCAGCACGAGCGTCGCTCCCAGCTCGGCCAATTCGTGGGCGGCCGACCGGCCGATGCCCGAGGTGGCGCCGGTGAGCACCACGACCCGACCCGACATGTCGTCGCGGACGGGCTCCCACCCGTCGGTGCGAGACCGGATGTCGTGGCCGAGCCTGGTGAAGCTCGTCACGATCGGCAACTCGACCGCAGCGTCGACGACGTCGTTCCAACGCATCAGCGGGCGGTGGCGGCGGTGCCCAGGACGTGTCGCAGACCCGCGGCGGCCCGGTCGCCGATCCGACCGAAGGCCATGCCGAGTGCC
Source organism: uncultured Microthrixaceae bacterium (assembly GCA_963714875.1). Classification (GTDB taxonomy): domain Bacteria; phylum Actinomycetota; class Acidimicrobiia; order Acidimicrobiales; family Microtrichaceae; genus JBAOHV01. The sequence goes on from CAVQQI010000008.1 coordinate 299,643, forward strand.
GGATCCAGCAGGCGCAGGGGTCCGGAGAGCCGGAGGTCGGCGTCGTAGGTGACCGATGCGCCGCCCCCGGGTTCTGCCACGACGGTGATGCGATCCTCGGAGGTGAGCACCGCGTTGGAGGCGACGACCAGGACGTCGCGGGGGGCGTCGAACGACACCGTCCGGTAGCGCAGCGTCGTGTTGACGCCCGCGTTGCGGACCGTCACGTCGAACTCGGCATCGGGGCCGGCACCGTCACCGACCACTTGAGCGACTCCGGTCACACCCGGATCCCATTGGGCGAAGTTGCGGAGATCCGCCATGTAGGAGAACGCCTGCTCGGGCGTCCATTGCGTGCGAACGGTGGTGACGTACCTGGCCATCTGATCTCCTGTCGACGGGCCCCTCATCTTCGTCGCGGATGTCGATTCCGGATGCGCAGGGCCCGGGAGGCCGCAGCCGGATGCGTGGTGCACCGACCGCGTGCTACGAACCGGGCCATGTCGATCGGTACCCCGCTCACCGAAGCAGCCACCCGCGTCCTGTTGCTCGGCTCGGGCGAGTTGGGCAAGGAGGTCGCGATCGAGCTCCAGCGGCTGGGCTGCGAGGTCATCGCGTGCGACCGCTACGAGGACGCCCCGGCCATGCAGGTGGCGCACCGCAGCCACGTGTTGTCCATGTTGGACGGCGACGGATTGCGGGCGGTGATCGCCGAGGAGCGCCCCCACCTGGTCGTGCCCGAGATCGAGGCGATCGCCACCGACGTGCTGGTCGAGCTCGAGGCCGAGGGACTGCACGTGGTGCCCACTGCCCGCGCTGCGCACCTGACCATGAACCGCGAGGGCATCCGGCGATTCGCCGCCGAGGAGCTCGGCCTGCCGACGTCGCCGTACCGGTTCGTGGTGACGGCCGAGGAGCTGCACGCCGCGCTCGATGAGGTCGGACTGCCGGCGGTGCTCAAGCCGATCATGTCCTCGAGCGGCAAGGGTCAGAGCGTGCTGCGGTCGCTCGATGATGTGGATGCCGCCTGGACCTACGCCCAGGAGGGTGGCCGGACGGGGACCGCTCGGTGCATCGTCGAGGGGTTCATCGACTTCGACATCGAGTTGACCGTCCTGACCGTCGCAGCGAGCAACGGCGTGCAGTGCTGCGCGCCGATCGGGCACGTTCAGGTCGACGGCGACTACCGCGAATCGTGGCAGCCGGCGCCGATCTCCGATCTGTTGTGGGACCGGGCGGTCCAGGTCGCCACCACCGTCGTCGAGGGACTCGGGGGCCACGGCATCTTCGGCGTCGAGCTGTTCTGTGCCGGCGACGACGTGATCTTCTCCGAGGTCAGCCCGCGGCCGCACGACACCGGGCTGGTCACGCTCAGTAGCCAGGACATGAGCGAATTCGCCATCCATGCCCGAGCGATCCTGGGACTGCCGGTGCCGCCGGTGCAGCTGCGACGTGCGGCGGTGTCGGTGCCGCTGCTGGGCAACGGCACCGGGGTGCCGGTGTTCCACGGGCTCGAGCAGGCGCTGGCCCAGCCGGAGTCCCAGGTCCGCTTGTTCGGCAAGCCGGTGTGCGAGGGGCAGCGCCGTCTGGCCGTGTGCATCGCGGCCGGTGACGACGTCGACCAGGCCCGGACTCGGGCTCAGGCGATGGCCGCCGCAGTCTCGATCGAGCTGACCTGAGCGGGCCGGCTGTCCGCGCCGGTCACGTCGCGTCCGTCGGCTGCATCGGCCGGCGCCCCGACCCCATGAGCGGACGCATCATCTGGCCCTCGACCTCGGCGGTGAATGCGGTGCCGACCGCAACCGACTCGAGTCCAGCTGCCTCCAACGTCCGTCGCACGTCGGCCCGCGAGAGTCCGTGCGGATCGTCGCCGTCGGGTTCGGCCTCCCAGTCCCACTGCACGAACACGCCACCGGGAGCCAGCTGCTCGACGAGCGCGGCCGCCGTGACGGAGTAGTCGTCGACGAAGCCCAGCACTGACGAGCAGACGATCAGGTCGTACCCCATCGGCACGGCCGGGAGTCGATCGAGGAGCCGAACATGGTCCCAGCCGTGTCGCTCGACCTTGGCATCGAGCACCGCGAGCATCCCGCTCGACGTGTCGACGGCGTCGATGCGGGTGCACCCGGCGGCGAGGCGCTCGGTCATCAGGCCGGTGCCACAGCCGAAGTCGCACACCGTTGCTCCGGCGAACTCGAACCCGAGCTCGTCCAGGAGCTGCGTGAGCGAGCTGAACGCTGCGTCGGCGTAGATGCGCACCGCCTCGCTGTCGTCCCAGTCCTTGGCAGGTTCGTCCCACTCGCTCATGGAGCCTCCGTACTCCTGCTGTCAACGGCGGCAGCGCGCAGCGCTGGAGCCGAGGGCGAGTGTGTCACCCGACGGCGCTCAGCGCAGAAGCGGCGCATCTTGGTGCTGTCGCCCGGGGTCCGAGGTCTGGCGCACAATGGCGCAGCCATGATCGACGCTGCCGCTGGAGTCCCGCGCTGACCTCCACCCAGTTGCTCGTCGTGGTGCTGGCGTCGTTGGCAGGAGCCACTGTCAAGAGCGTCACCGGAATGGGCTACCCGGTGCTGGCGGTCCCGCTCATCACCCTGGTGCTCGGTGTCGAGGACGCCGTGGTCCTGGTCGCGCTGCCGAACCTGGCCGCGAACATCTACCTGTGCTGGGAGAGCCGCGACGTTCGTGATCAGACCCGCGACCTGCGGCGGCTGGTCGGCTTCGGCATCGTCGGGGCGGTCGTCGGCACGATCGCGCTCGTCCACCTGCCCGAGGAGCCCCTGTTGATCGTGTTGGCGCTGGCGATCGCGGTGTTCGTGGTCAACTTCTTCCGCCGTCCCGACCTGGCGATCGATCCGGTAACTGCGACGCGCTGGGCCCCGTTGATCGGCACCATCACCGGCCTGCTCCAGGGCTCCATCGGGGTGTCCGGGCCGGTCGTGGCGACCTGGGTGCACGGCTACCGCCTGCCGCCACGGGTGTTCGTGCACTCCGTCACGTTCATCTTCGGCGTGACCGGTGCGGTGCAGATCGCCGTGCTGGCCGTGCAGGGTCAGTTCACCACCGCTCGCCTGTTCGGTGCGGCAGCGGCCGCGGTGCCGGTCGCGCTGGTCACCCCGCTCGGCGTCCGCGTCCGGGGTCGACTGGCAGGACCGACCTTCGAACGCGCCGTGCTCGCCGTGCTCCTGGTCTCCGCCGCGTCGCTGGTGATCGACGCCATCAGCTGACGCTGCTGGCGGTTGCCGCCGGCTGCCAGCTGCCGGTCACCCCGTGCCGCCGTTCGCGTCGACCGCCGGCCACCCCCGTGCCGCCGTTCGCGTCGACCGCCGGCAACTCTGGGCGGCACCACGACGGCCGGCGAGCGCGTTCGCCACCCAGAACCCGCTGGGTGCGGCGTCAGGGCGTCAGGGGTGCAGCGAGGTGTCACCAGGTGTCGCGATGCACGATCCGGCTCATGTCGCGACGGGGTGCGGGCTTGAAGTCCGTGCCGATCGTGTGTGCGACGGGGATGAGCGCCCCCTGCATCATGTTGTCCGGGATGCCCAGCAGCGCAGCAGCCCCCGGCTCGTCGATCAGGTGCAGCGAGGTCCAGCACGTGCCCAGACCTCGTTCGCGGGCGGCCAGCATGAAGCTCCAGACCGCAGGGAGCAGCGAGCCCCACACGCCGGCCTGCATCGCTGCGGGCATGCCGTCGGTGCGCACGTTGATGCAGGGGATGACCATGACGGGTACCTCTGCCATGTGCTCGGCGAGGTACTCCGCCGAGTCGATCACGCGCTTGGTCGTCGCGACGTACTCGGGATCGTCGGTCGGCAGGTTCGCCTCGGCCGCCTCCCGATCGCCGTACATCATCTCGAACCCTCGCCGGTACATCTCGGCCAGCGCCGCACGTTTCGACGGGTCGGTGACGACCACGAAATGCCATCCCTGGCCGTTGCCGCCGGTCGGTGCCTGCGCTGCCATCTCCAGGCACTCGTCGATCAGCGCAGGATCGACGGGTCGCTCCAGGTCCAGTCGCTTGCGCACCGCCCGGGTCGTGGACAACAGCTCGTCGGCACTCAGGCCGAGGCGGACGCTGCTCGTGGGCCGCCCGTCGGGTCGGTCGTTCATCGTGCTCCTCTGATCAGCGTGCCGGGCCGGGCGCCGGTGTCGGCCCCGTGGTCGAAGGTGACCTCACCGCCCTTGATGGTTGCGACGTAGCCACGCGCCCGCTGGACCAGGCGACTGCCGCCGGCGGGGAGGTCCCGCACCACCTGTGGCGGCTCGAGGGCCAGTGCGTCGTAGTCGATGACGTTGACGTCGCCGAGCATGCCGACCTCGAGGGTGCCGCGGTCGCCCAACCCGTACAGCCGTGCGGTGTCATGGGTCTGCTTGCGGACCACGTCCTCGAGCGGCAGTCCGTCGCCTCGGCTGCGGTCACGTGTCCAGTGCGTGAGCATGAACGTCGGCATCGACGCATCGCAGATGACACCGCAGTGCGCACCTCCGTCGGCGAGCCCGACCGCTGCGCGGGGGTGCAGCAGCATCTCGCGCACCGGCTCCAGGCTGCCCTGCGCGTAGTTCAGGATCGGCACGTACAGCAGGCCATGGCCATCTTCGGCGAGCATCGCGTCGTAGGCGACCTCGAGCGGGTGGCGTCCCGAGGCCGCCGCCATCCCGGCGAGCGATCGCTCCTCGGACGGCTCGTAGTCGGGCGGGTCGCCCAGCAGGAAGGTGCGGTCGTACGCGCCGGCCAGACTGCTCGCGGTGGCCTCGTCGGGCTCCCAGTCCAGGATCGATGCGCGCACCTCGGGACGCTGGAGCTCGGCGAGCAGTTCCTCGTCGGAGAGGCGACGGGCCTTCAGCTCCTGGTACGCCGGGAAGGCGTCGAAGAGCGAGTAGGTCGTGTGGTGCCCGGACAGCAGGCCGGTCGCCCGTCCGGCGACCTGCGGCCAGATGTCGGCGCCCTCCTCGACCGCAGCGAGCGACGCGTCCATCAGCTCGCGCCACAGGTCGGGCGCCGAGTCGACCTGGATGAGCGCGAACGTCACGGGCCGACCGATCTTGGCCGACAGCCGCCGCATCCAGTCGACCTCCTTGACCGGACCGACGATGTCCTCGCCGGCTGCCCCCATCGGTGCCAGCTCGAAGATCCCGGTGCCCAGGTCGCCGAGCGCAGAGCCGATGCCGAACAGTTCGTCCTCGGCGGCGAAGGTCCCCGGCACGGGCTCACCGTCCACCGCGGTGTGCACGATCGTCCGCGAGGTGGAGAAGCCGAGGGCGCCGGCGACGATCGCCTCGCGGACCATCTCGGTCATGTCACGGATGTCCTCGGGAGTCGCCGGCTCGTTCCGCGCTCCCCGTTCGCCCATGACGTAGGCGCGCACTGCGCCGTGGGCGATCTGGGTGCCGATGTCCATGGTCCAGCGCTTGGTCGACAGCGCATCGAGGTACTCGGGGAAGGTCTCCCACTGCCAGTCGATCCCCTCGGCCAGTGCGCTGCCCGGGATGTCCTCGACGCCTTCCATCAGCCCGATCAGCCAGTCCCGTCGTTCCGGGGCAGCTGGCGCGAATCCGACCCCGCAGTTGCCCATCACCAGCGTGGTCACCCCGTGCCACGCCGTGGGGGCCAGCACGTCGTCCCAGGTCGCCTGCCCGTCGTAGTGGGTGTGGATGTCGACCCAGCCGGGGGTCACGAGCAGGCCCGAGGCGTCCATCTCGCGGGTGCCGTCGCCGACGTCGTCGCCGATCGCGCTGATGCGACCGTTCGTGATCCCGACATCGCCGACGAACGCCGGTCGTCCCGTGCCGTCGACGATGCGGCCGCCGCGGATCACCAGATCGTGGCGATCCTGCCGGCCTCGTGCGTCGGACTGGCTCGCTGGATCGAGCCGGCCGGACCGGGTCGGGGCTTGTTCGGGCATCTCAGCTCCTTCGTGCGCCGTCCCCCCGGATGGCGTCGTGGCCGATGGTACCGCCCGGTGCCGGCGGTCGGTCCTCGCCGGTAGCGTCGACGCGGTCCACAGGAGGTCATCGCATGCAGCTCGGTCGGGTCGCGCAGTGCTGGAGCTATCCGGTGAAGTCGATGCAGGGGCGATCGGCGGATCGGTTGCGCGTGGGCACCCACGGGGTGGCGGGTGACCGGGCCCATGCGCTGGTCGACCTGGACACCGATCGTGTGCTGTCGGCCAAGTCGGTGCCCGAGCTGCTCGAGGCGTTCGCCACCGAGGAGCAACTGGTGCTGCCCGACGGCACGGTGGTGCGCCTCGATGACGGGGATCGTGATGCAGTGCTCTCGTCGTGGCTCGGACGCCGGGTCACGGTGCTCTCGCTGGATCAGTCGGGCGGCCGCAGCTACGAGATGACCTTCGACCCGCCGGACGACGATGCCGAGTACTTCGAGATCCCGTTGCCCGAGCACGGCTTCGTCGACCTGGCGCCCCTGCACGTCGTGGCCTCCGCGACGTTGGACGAATGCGGGCGGGCGCGTCCCGAACTGGATTGGGACGTCCGACGTTTCCGGCCGAACCTGCTCATCGACCACGACGGCACCCCCTTCGCCGAGGACGCCTGGGTGGGATCGCAACTCCGCATCGGCGAGGACTGCGTGCTCTCCGTCGACCAGCCGACGGTGCGTTGCGCGATGCCGCTGCGCCCCCAGCCGCCGCTCGGTGAGCGTCCAGCGCTGGATCGACAGCAACAGCTGTTCTCGGCGATGAACGATCTGCACGAGGCGTTCCCGAACCACCTGGGTGTCTACGTCGGGGTGGTGCAGGCGGGCACCGTGGCGGTGGGCGACACGGTGGTGCTGCAATCGCCGTCTCGCGGTGGGCCACCGATGGACGGTCGGTAGTGTTCCGACGATGCACGGACGGGCCGACGTCGAACCACTGATCGACCACCACGGCCGGGTTGCCCGGGACCTGCGCATCTCGGTGACGGATCGCTGCGACCTGCGTTGCACCTACTGCATGCCCGAGGACGGGCTCGACTGGTTGGCCCCCGACGAGCAGCTGAGCTTCGAGGAGATCGTCCGACTCGCCGCGCTGCTGGTCGATCTGGGCATACGCAGCGTCCGGCTCACCGGCGGGGAACCGCTGCTGCGACCGAGGCTGGCCGACCTGGTGGCATCGCTGTCCCAGCTGGGCCTGGACGATCTGGCGCTCACCACCAACGGCACGACCCTGGCCCGCCATGCCGCGGCGCTGGGGGACGCCGGGTTGACGAGGGTCAACGTGAGCCTCGATTCGCTGGTGTCGCACCGCTTCGCGGAGATCACCCGGCGTGACGCGCTGGACCGCGTGCTGGCAGGGATCACTGCTGCGCAGGAGGCAGGCCTCGGGCCGGTGAAGCTCAACTGCGTGGTGGTGCGCGGGACGAACGACGACGAGATCCTCGATTTCGTGGAGTTCGCTCGGATGACGGGTTGTGAGGTGCGATTCATCGAGAACATGCCGCTGGGCGCCGGTGGTCGGTGGGTGCCCGACGATGTGGTGTCTGCAGCCGAGGTGCAGGCCGTGGTGCGGTCCCGTCACGAGCTGTCGGCCCGGGTGCGCGGGTCCGCGCCAGCGAGCGCGTTCGACTTCGCCGACGGATCGCCGGGCGCCGTGGGGTTCATCGCGAGCGTGACCGAGCCGTTCTGTTCGACGTGTGACCGGCTGCGGCTCACCTCGGACGGGTTCCTGCGCACCTGCTTGTTCACCCATGTCGAGACCGACCTGCGTACGCCGCTGCGCAGCGGCGCCGACGACGTCGAGCTGGGAGCGATCATCCGCTCGGCGGTGGCCGACAAGGGCCCTGGCCACGCGATCGGCCGTACCGACTTCGAGCAGCCGGTGCGGGTCATGTCGAGGATCGGCGGATGAGCAGCTCGGGCGGGGTGCGCCGCGAGGTGACCAGCGACGAGTTGGACGCTCCGCTGCTCGACTACGACGAGGCGGTGGTTCGCGTCGCCGACGCCTTCACACCGCTGGAACCACGACGGGTGCAGCTGGCAGATGCCCTGGGCCTGGTGCTCGCGGAGCAGGTGGTGGCCGCTGATGACATCCCCTCGTTCGAGAACTCCGCCATGGACGGCTACGCCGTGCGCAGCGCAGATCTGGTGGGGACGACGAGCGAGCTGGTCATCCGCGACGAACCGGGCCCCGGGGCGGCGGTCAAGGTCATGACCGGGCAGCCCATCCCCGACGGCGCGGACGCGATCGTCCCCTGGGAACGGACCCGACCGGTCGGGTCCGAGCGTGTGCAGATCGACGGCGCCGTCGAACCCGGACGGTTCGTCCGCCCCCGGGGCGAGGACGTGCGCCAGGGCGACCTGGTGCTGGCCGCCCGGACGGTGCTCGGCCCGGTCGAGGTCGGCATGGCCGCTGCGCTGGGCGGCGTCGAACTGCTGGTGCACCCACGGCCACGCGTCGGGGTGCTCTCCACCGGCGACGAGCTGGTGGGCGTCGACGAACCGGTGGGGCGCGGGCGTGTGCGTGATGCCAATGGCCCACTGCTGGCCGCCACGGTCACGGCCCTGGGTGGCGAGGTGGCCGCGCTCGAACGGGTCCCGGACGACCCGGAGCTGATCGCCTCGGCGCTGCACCGGTTGGCCGCCGCGTCCGACCTGGTGGTCACCAGCGGCGGTGCGAGCGTGGGGGAGAAGGACTGGCTGCGCGTGCTGCTGGAACGCGAGGGCACCCTGACGTTCTGGCGGATCGCGATGCGGCCCGGCAAACCGGTTGCACTCGGCCGGGTGGACGACACGCCGGTGGTGGTGCTGCCCGGCAACCCCGGTTCGGTCGTGGCGTGCAGCCATGTCGTGCTCGGACGGGCACTGCGACGGCTCGCCGGAGCACCCGCCGAGCCGCGATCCGTCCCCAGCCGACTCGCGGAGGACATCGTCGGCGACGAGCAACGCACGGTGGTGCATCCGGTGCGGCTGCGCTCGGGGAGCGCATCGCCCGCGCAGGTGCGCAGCAGCCAGGTGCTGTCCAACGCGCTCGGTCTCGACGGTTGGGTGATCGTGCCGCCCGGCGGCGTCACCGCCGGCACGACGGTGCAGGTGGAGCTCCCGTGACGCAGGTGCTGTTCTTCGCCAAGGCCCGTGAGCTGACGGGGACCCGCAGCTCGGAGCTGAGCGGCGCCACCGTCGAGGAGGTGCTCGGTGCGGCCGCCGCCCGGTTCGGCCCGGGGTTCGCCGAGCTCTGCAGCACCTGCACGATCGTGGTCGACGGCGAGACCGTCCTGCGATCGGAGTTCCCGACCGCCTCGGCCGGCAGCGAGCTCGCTGTCCTGCCGCCCGTGTCGGGCGGTGCCGAGGACCGGCCCCGCTCGGCCAGCAGCCCGCAGCACAGCACCCCACACGATCCGGGCGGACCCGACGACGGGATCAGGGTGGTGGTGATCACGGTGTCGGACCGTGCCGCTGCGCAGCAGTACGAGGACCTGACCGGTCCGGCGGTCGAGACCGTGGCCGAGCAGCGTCTGGGTGCCACCGTGGTCGGTCGGGAGCTCGTCGCGGATGACCGGGAGCGCATCTCCGAGTTGCTCATCGCCTGGTGCGACTCGGGATCCTGCGACCTGGTGCTGACCAACGGTGGGACGGGTCTGGCGCCACGTGACCTGACCCCGGAGGCCACTCGGGGGGTGCTCGACGTCGAGGCGCCGGGGCTCGGCGAGCTGATGCGCCACACCGGGCTGGCCCACACGCCCCTGGCGGCGCTGTCGCGGCAGGCCGCAGGTCGCCGTGCCCGCACGATCGTGGTCAACCTCCCTGGTTCGGTGAAGGGGGCGACCGAGAGCCTGGAGGCGCTCATCGAGGTGCTGCCGCACGCCGTGATGATGGCGCGCGGCTCGTGATGGGTGGCGAGGTGCCGCTGGTGATCGCCGGGCTGGAGCGCTCGACGATCGCTGTGGCAGAGCTCGTGGACCGGGCACGTCGCGACGAGTGCGGCGCGGTGGTGGCCTTCGAGGGCACCACGCGCAGCCCGAATCACGGTCACGAGGTGCTCGCACTCGACTACGAGGCGTGGGAGGACCGCACCCCCGCACAGCTGGAGCGCATCGTCGCCGAGGTCGCAGCGGCCCACGGGCTCAGGGCCGCTGTCGGTGTGCATCGGGTCGGAACGGTGCCCGTCGGTGGGACCGCCGTGGTGGTCGTGGCGGTCGCCCCACACCGCGACGAGGCCTTTGCCGGAGCCAGGGACCTGATCGACCGCATCAAGGCAGAGGCGTGGATCTGGAAGAAGGAGCTGCGCACCGAGGGCGAGGTCTGGGTCGACGGCTGCAGCTGACCCCGACAGCTGACCCCGACCGCGGGGCCCGTCCGAGGGTGGCTCGGAGGACAGCTGCGGGTCTCAGAGGAACTCGGCGGTGGTGCCACCCAGCGCGATGGGGTCCATGCCGAGCTTGCGGTGATCCCAGGAGCGCACCCGGTCGACGTCGATGCGTACGGCGATCCGCTTGTGGAGCATGAACTCGACCAGGGGGGCGACCTCGTCGGAGTAGGGACCGTTGTAGCGCTCCCAGACGCTCACGCCGACCTTCCAGAGGTCGTCGGGGTCCTCGACGATGGTGCCGGTGCCCTCGATCGACACGCCGCGGAGCGTGTCGTAGGTGTGGCCCGCTTCGACCATGCAGGTGATGCGAGGGTCGCGGCGCAGGTTGACCGCCTTCTGCGAGCGCGACTTCGTCTCGAACCAGATCTGACCGTCGAGCACGGCGTACCACATGGCCACCAGGTGCGGCATGCCCGACGGGCCGAGCGTCGCCATGGTCGCGTTGCGCTGCTGCTCGAGGAACTCGGCGACCTCGTCGTCGGTCATCGTGATCTGCGATCGCTGGTTCGCGCCCATGCTCTGCCCCCTGTGTGATCGGACGACATGATGACGCGACGGGCGCCACGGGGGTAGTCGGAGCCGTCCGGGCGACCTCGATCAGCGAATGGCGCAGAAGCCGAAGCTGGTGGTGCCGCGGGGATCGATCACCCGGTTCCAGTCGGCGCCGGTCACGGTGACGCCGCTGGCGGATGGGCTGTACTGCGCGTTCCAGATCGTGTAGATCCAGCTGTCGACGGGCAGCTGGACCTTCCACTCCAGCTTGTCCCCGGTGGTGTTGGTCACCTCGACCGAGGCGCAGTAGCCCCACCACCAGTCGCTGGTGATCGTCATCGACCACGTCGCAGGATCCTTCGGCAGCGTCGTGGTGGTCGTGGTGGTGGTCGTCGTCGTCGTGCGTCGTGGTCGTGGTCGTGGTCGTGGACGTCGTCGGCGGGGTGGCGTCGGGGTCGTCGTCCCGCACGGTCCACTGTTCGACACGGATCCCGTTGACGGCGACCTTGCCGCGCTCGGAGTCGACCCGGAGCACGGCGCTGCCGACCACTCGCTCGGCGCCCTTGTCGCCATCCGCTCGCAGCGCGGTGAGGCGCACCTGGTGCGCTGTTGCCGACTCCTTGATCTCCTGGCACGTCGCGACGACGCGGACCGAGTCGTCCTCCGCGGTGTAGGTCAGCCCGTCGCCCTTCGCTCCGAGTCCCCGGGCACAGCCGCGTACCCCGGAGGGTTCCAGTGCAGCGACCTTGCCCGACGGGTCGGTCGCGATCTGGTTGACCGCGGTCTCCAACGCCGAGTCCGTGGCACGATCTGCGGCGGCGTTCTCGGCCTGGAGCGCGGCGATGCTCGTGGAGCTGAGCGTCATGTTCAGCAGTGCGATCATCGACACGCCGGACACGCCGACCCAGACCGCCAGCGACGCCATGAGGGCGAACCCGCCCTGGCCGCGCGCTGCGATGCGGGTTCGGAGCATCCTCATGACTTCACCTCGACCGACCCGGACCACGGGCCCCAGGTGCCGTCGGCCCCCTGGGCGCGGACCCACGCGTCGTACTTGGTCGACTGCTTGCGCAGTCCTCCGATTCGCAGGGTCGTGCCCGTCGCTCGCTCCCACGCCCACTCGTCGCAGCGCTGGCATCCCAGGTACACCTCATAGGCGACAGCACCCTCCACCCGGTCCCAGGCGAGTTCGATGTACCGGCTGTCGCGGCCCTCCTTGCCGGAGTCCCGCTCGGTCAGTCCGGTCGGGGCGGGAAGGATCCCGGAGGTCGTGATCACCTCACGCGCATCGGTGGCGCTCGCACCCTGGTCGTCGGTGACGGTGAGCGTCACCTTCCAGGTCCCCGCTCGCTCGTACACGATCGGCTCGGGCGCCGGATCGGTGGAGGTGCGTCCGTCGCCGAAGTCCCAGAGGTAGGTGAGCGGCGGGTTCTCGGTCAAGGAGATCTCGTCGTCGACCAGTGCTGCGACCTCGACGGTCAGCGGCGCGGTGCCCCGGTCGGGTGTGGCCGAGATCAGTACCTTCGGCTCGCGGTTCGCAACCCTCACATCGATCGCGGTGGTGGCGCGTTGGCCGGCGTCATCGATCACGCTGAGCGTGACGCGATAGCCCTCGTTCGGACTCAGCGTCGCATAGGCCTTGAGCGGTTCTGCCTCTTCCGAGGTCGTGCCGTCACCGAAGTCCCACGAGTAGCCGACGATCTTGCCTCCCCACGCGGCGTCCAGGTCGTCGTTGCTGCCCTTCGCGGAGAACGCGACGAGCTCTCCCCGGTAGGTCGTGAGCCCGTCGGGTGGCGTGGCGATGACTGCGGTCGGTGCGTTGTCCGCGACCGAGACACCGGTCGTTGCCACTGCGGAGGCTCCCGACTCGTCGGTGACGGTGAGCGTGACCTCGTAGGTGCCCACGCCCACGTACTCGTGCTTGACCTCTCGGTCCGTCGACGTCGAGCCGTCGCCGAAGTCCCAGAGGTAGCGCAACGACCCACCCTTGGGGTCGTTCGACCCCTCCGCGCTGAACTTCACCACCAGCGGTCGCGAGCCCTCGGTGGGCTCGGCGACGAGGACCGCGACCGGGGGCTCGACGAGCATCCCGACCGCCCGCCGGGTGGCGGTCATGGCCGTCTGGGCGAGGGACTCGGTGGTGATCCGCAGTGTCAGTCGCCCGCATGTCTGATCGGTGGGGCCAGCTGTCGCAGCGACCGAGGTCGGCGATTCGTCGCAGGTCACATCGGTGACCTTGGGCAGGACCCCGCTGACCAGCAGGCTGGCAGAGGTGGCAGCCGCTCCCGGTTCGTTGCACGTGCGCCGCCACAGTCCGTCGCTGCCGTCGTCGTCGGCACCGATGCTGTACACCGTGCGTCGTTCGCCGTCGCCGAGCACGAGGAGCGGCTGGCCCTTCGCTCCGGCACCCTTCCCGCAGTCGATCAACTCGTCGCCGTCGACCCACGCGGCATCGGCACCGGTGACGTCCGCGACGAACGAGGTCCGCAGGATCCCCAGGGTGGTGCCGGTGATGTTGCGCTCGAAGGTCGCGGCCTGCTGGCCCCAGGCGAGCTGCGCCCAGGCGAGCATCGGGAGGACCATCAAGGTCGACAGGCTCAGGGCGAGCATCGTCTCGATCAACGTCATGCCGCGTTGGTCGCGCCGGCTCCGACGCAGGGCCGGACGGATCCGCCGGGAGCGCATCATCGGGGCGTCGCCGCAGGGTTGCGCTTGACGATGGTGCCCTCAGCGGTGCGCCCGTCCGCGATGACCGCCACCGTGAACTGCTGGGCACCGTCGTCCCGGGAGCACTTCTCGACGAAACTCGACCTGGCCCGGTCCCAGTAGGTCACCTGCTGGATCACGGGTGTCGACGATTCGACGCCCGTGACGATGCCGACCGGTCGCTCTGCGGTCCACTCCTTGTAGAGCGACTGGTACTCCTCCTGATCCGCGCACTCCAGATAGGGCAGGGCCTTGATGTTCTCGGTCGCCGAGCTGAGGGCCACCTGCAGGCCCTGGGTGGTCTCGGCGGCATCGCTCGCGTTGATGGCGGTCATCAGCCCGGTCATGCCGGCAAGGGTGAGTGGACCCATGATCGCCACCGCGATCAGCACTTCGATCAGCGACGTCCCTCGTTGGGAATGGCGCATCTGCCGGCGTCGGTCGCGCACGACCGGGGCCGGCCGAGGTCGATGACTGCTCGGGAGATCCGCCATTCCCTCCATGTCGGCCCGTTCGGCGCCGTTGTGAGGGTTTTCGCCGGACCTCGGGGATTCACCCCGTCGGCGTGGGCTCCACCGCGGTGTTGCGGATCGGCGCGGCGGGCCGGCAGGGCTGACCCCGATGGGCGTCCGGAGCGGGGTGTTCGGCGTCATGTGGCAGGTGCACCGGCCACTCCGGCAGCACCAGCGAGGACGCTCGCGCCCCGCCGCGGCCGACCAGATGCGCCGCACCTGCCCGGGTGGGAGCGTCGAAGCACCAGAACGGGTGGTCACGTCCCGGTGTCGAGATGGCCACCCGCAGTCGGCTGCCGGGGCGGAACAGGTGGCTCACGGGTGCGATGGGCACCCGGAACCGGATCCACTCCCCGGGCTCCAACAGCTGACGGTCGTCCAGCGTGAACGTGTAGTCGACCTTGAGTCCGTCGGAGTGCGCCGGGTCCTCGCAGCGGTGCACCGGGCGGTGCCAGCCGGACTGCACCCGCTGTTCCATCCCGTCGGGGCGGATCTCGGTCAGCGTGACCTGGACCGCGGTGTCCTCGGTCCCGGGAGCGAGCCACAGGTCGACGTGGCCGGCGCCGGCGATGACCAGCGGCTGGTCCAGCGGTTCGCTCTCGTAGGCCACGCGATGCTCGTCCGCGAAGCGGCTCCAGGTGATCGGCACCTGCGGCATCGTGAACCGGTTCAGGTCCGACAGCAGCTCCGAGGAGTAGGCGAGCTCGCCGGCCTCGGGGTCGTCGAGGTACCGGTCGGCTCCCTCGCCCGTCGGCTGGGTCACCGACAGCCGCCCTGCGTCGTCGAAGAACCACCGACGAGCGACGATGTCCGGTGGCGGGAACGCTTCGATCTCGACCTCGAACCGATGGGCAGTGGCACCGGCGACGTCGTGACCGGCCCCGTTCTCGAACAGGATGCGCACCGACGGTTCGTCCAGGTACTCCGCGAGCGCAGCTTCGATGTCGTCGCCGTGGTGGTCGAATCGGTCCCGCTCGAGGTCGGTGGAGAAGCCGAAGACCTCGGCGAACTGCAACGGGGCGAAGCTCCGGATGAGCTCGTGCACCCGGGGCACTCTGCGGGCGACGTGGAAGGACAGGAACTCGAACCACCGGGTCACCACCATCGGGCTGTACCCGTCGGGGTGGTGTCCGTTGAACAGGTTGAACCGCGTGTGCGGACTCGAGCTGAAACCGCCGAGCATGAGCGCGAACCTGCTGCCGGTCTGCTCGTCCTGCCAGGCACCCGTCAGGTACACCGGGACCTCGATGCGGTCGATGAGCGCGGAGGCTCGACGGGCCTCGAGCGTCGGTCGGAAGTTCTCGATGCTGCGCCCGAACAGCTCGAAGTCGAAGTTCGCCGAGCGCACCCGCTGGTTGTCCTCGGCGATGGTGTCGCCGTTCTCGATGCGTCGCAGGTCCCAGGACTGCCCGCCCGCTGCGGTCTGTTCGTCGCGCATGGCCAGCCAGGCGCGGGTGAACCCCGAGTTGTACACGCCGCCGGGCCACTGCTGACGCCACAGATCGTCGATCACCGACATCGGCGCGATGGCCGCAAGGTGTGGTGGCCGGGTCGCAGCGACATAGAGCTGGCTGATTCCGGGATAGCTGAGGCCCACCATCCCGGGCCGACCGTGCAGCACCCAGGGCTGGCGCGCCACGGTCTCGACGACGTCGTAGCCGTCAGCGGCCTGGGCCGGGCTGAACACGTCGAACACCCCGCCCGAACAGCCGCTGCCTCGCATGTTCACGCCGACGACCGCGAAGCCCATCAGGTTCGCCAGCAGCGTCGAGGGTTGGGGAGCGTCGGGATCCGACGGGGAGTAGCCCGAGTACTCGATGACCGTCGGGTACGGCGCCGGACCGTAGAGCTCCGCGTCGGGGAAGCGGACCATGACCGACAGCTGCACGCCGTCACGGACCGTCAGGTAGCCGTACCCCTCGGGCAGCTCCTGGTCGTACAGGCTCGGGTCGGGCAGCTCGTCGATCGAGGTGACCGTTGCCCGTCCGACCTCGGCCGGCCCGGTGTCGGTGTCGTCGATGATGCGGTACGTCCCGGCCGGCAGGGTGTCCCCGGTGGCGAGCACCTCGACCACCGCCATCGGCGAGTCGAGCACTGCAGGTTCGTTCGGCACGAAGGCCAGGTGAGCGTTCCCGGCGCCATCGACGACGAGGGTGACGACGTCGGCGCCCTGGTCGTCGATGACCCGAAGCCGAGCTCCCGGAACCGCATCCGACACGGTGAGGGTGTGCACCCCTCCTGTGACCGTCGGACCATCCGCCCGCGTCGCGCTGGTGGTGAGCTCGCTGTCCATACGGTTCCCCCCGCTGGTGCGCAGCCGTGTGGCCGCGGCCCGACCGTAGTCCCGATGCGACCGGTGGTCACATCTCTCGTCGGGTGGCCCGGAGGTGCGGTCTCGGATGCTCGGTTGTCAGGCCAGCGATCCGCGCAGCACGCTGGTCTCGACACCGGAGTGCTGCTCCTGGCCGTCGACCTGCACGTTGATGTCGACGATCGGGAAGTCGTCGGGATCGACTCCCGCGGGCAGGTCCACCACGACCTCGGTCTGGCCGGGGGGCAGCTCGCCGAGCGATCGGGGATCGGTGACCTCGGCATCGATGAGCCAGATCTCATGGTGATGGCCACCTGGCGCAGCGTCGAGATCGGCAGCGACGATGCGGAGCTTCTCGACGCCGTCGACCTCGATCAGTTCGGCCCTGCCGTTGCCGGTCTCCTTGAGGGGTTGCAGGTCGACGCTGGCGACGAGCTCCTGGGACGGGGAGGACCCGTTGGCGTTGATGACGCCGAAGGTCCCCGCAGCGATCACGACCGCTGCTGCTGCTGCGGCCACGCGGAACCAACGCTGGCGACGCCGGTCGTCGAGGTCGATCACGCCACCGGTGCCGGCGGTCCGGGCGCCGTCGGTCGTCGTCGGCTCGGATGCGTCGTGGGACGGGACATCGAACGCAGCTGCTTCGTCCGCTGCGGGCTCGACGACCCGGAGTCGTGGCGCACCGGCGATCACGGTGGGCTGATCAGTGGTCGAGAGCTGTCCGGAGATGCGCTCCCACAGCCCGGGGGGCAGCTCCTCGAGCTGCTCGTCCGCGGCAGTCATGGATCGCAGGACGTCGACGACACGGCTGTCGCCATCGGCCCACGCATCGTCGCGTGTCGGGTTCTCTGGGTCGTCACGCATCGTCGAATCCTTCCAGGTGCTGACGGAGCCGTCCCAGGCTGCGCCGGATGTCGCTCTTGACGGTGCCCAGTGGAACGTCGCACCGCTCGGAGATCTGGGCATGGGTCAGGTCTTCGAAGAAGGCGAGCCTGACCATCTCGCGTGCCCGTTCGGGCAATGTGGCGATCGCCTCGGCCATCAGCATCCGCTCGGCGGCGGCCACGACGGACTCCTCGGCGTTGGACGCAACGTCGTCGTTGCCCGACATGTCTCGGGGCAACGGCGCCTTGCCGTCGGCACGCATGATGTCGATGACCTTGTAGCGGGCGATGCCGAGCAGCCAACCGGCCAGCGTGCCTGCCTCTGGCCGGTACCGTTCGCGTGATCTCCACGCTGCCAGGAACACCTCCTGTGTCGCATCCGCTGCACGCTCGGCGCTGAGGGACCGTCGGCAGAACGAGAACACCACACGGCCGTGCGCGTCGTAGGCGTCCTTCAGGGCTGTCTCGTCCCCGGCCACCAAGCGCTGAGCCACACCGTCATCCAACGGTGCTGCGTCGGCGGGTGCCACGCTGAGGTCTTCGGTCCTGTCGATCACTGCCTGCACGACCCCTTCTTCGTCGGCGGTGGGACATCTGGATGCACCGGTGCGCAGAGACCGTCCTTCAGGTTGGGGCTCGCCGGACACCCGAGGTGGGTCATCGGGTGCGGCGTCGGGTGCTCGGTGGCCGATCCATTGCCGCCATTGTGGTCAACCGCGGTGCGAATGTGCCAGCGCCCGGACGCGCCGGAGGGGGCCGACCAGATCGGTCGACCCCCTCGGGGCGGAACTCAGCAGCGGTGGTGCTGCGACCCGATCAGAGCCGGATCGTCGAGCTCACCGTCTGGAGCGTGCCGTCGGCGGCGCTGCCCACGACGTAGAAGTTGTTCAGCTGGCCGCCGCGGACCCTCACGTTGTCGATCGGCAGCACGACCGTGTCGGTGCCGGCGACCCGGACGTCAACGGTGTAGCGGAGGAAGGAGAACACATCGAGGTTGGCCTGGGCGCCGTTGGGCGCATCGGTCACCGGCGTGATCTTGAACAGGGGGAACTGGCGGGTCAGGGGGAACAGACCCAGGTCGATGTCCACCGCCGGTGCTGCAGCTGCGTGGTGCAGGGCGACACGGCCGCTGAAGAAGTTGGTCTTCTTCAGGTCGTTGGCGAACACGTTGAGCCCGAGCGAGCCCTCGGCGTCGACGTAGCTGGCGACCACCGAGAAGTTGCCTCCTGCCGGGACCGCGACCGACTGGGCGATGGCCACGGTGTCGGTGTTGGCCAGCTTGACCTCGATGTCGTAGCTGGCCGCAGGCAGCGTCAGCGGTCCGGCGGTCTGGCCGAAGGTGAAGTCCTCGAGGGTGAGGTCGCCGTTGACGAAGACGTCGACGACGGTGCCGGAATCGTTGAGCGGAAGGCCGTGGGTGACCCACACCTTCGAGGTGCCGGACTCTGCGCCGGCGGTCGAGGTGAGCGCCGGCGCAACGGACACGGCGACGATGACGGCGAGCAACGCCGCGATCTTGGAACGGAAACGGGACATGGGAACTCCATTTGGTTGGGGGGCGGGAACATCTCCTACTTCGTGGCCGACCCCCCGCTCGGATGCACATGGCGACCGCGTCCTGCGATCATCGGCGCATGCGCTACGCGATCAAGACGGCTCCGCAGATGACGACCTGGCAGGCCATGCTCGAGGTGTGGTCCGCCGCGGACGACATCGAGCTGTTCGAGTCGGCATGGAACTTCGACCACTTCGAACCGATCCTGGGCAAGCCGCGCAACGGACCGTGCCTGGAGGGTTGGACGACCCTTGCCGCACTCGCACAGGCCACGCGCAGGATCCGGGTGGGATGCATGGTCACCGGCATGCCGTACCGGCATCCTGCGGTGCTCGCGAACATGGCTGCCACGCTGGACCACATCTCGGCTGGGCGGCTCGAGCTCGGCCTTGGTGCAGGGTGGAACCAGGCCGAGGCCGACGCCTACGGCATCGAGCTGCCACCGTTGCGGGAGCGGTTCGATCGCTTCGACGAGGGGTGCGAGGTGATCGTGTCGCTGCTCAGCGAGGACCGCACCGACTACGCCGGCGATCACTTCACGCTGTCCGGGGCGTACTGCGAGCCCAAGCCGGTCCAGACCCCGCATCCGCCGATCACCATCGGCGGGGACGGGCCCACGCGGACGCTCCGTGCCGTCGCCCGCTACGCGCAACGCTGGAACACCCCGTTCGCCTCGGCCGAGTCGCTGGCCGCCAGCCTGGAGGTCCTGCACGGACACTGCGCCGAGATCGGCCGCGATCCTGGCGAGATCACCATCACGGCCCAGTGCATCCACGATCCCGGCGCAGGAGCGCGAGCGACCGCCGAGGCGTGCGCCGAGCTGGCCGCGGCCGGCTGTGACCTGGCGGTGGTGTACCTGCCCGAGTCCCATCACCACGCCGCCGAGGTCGAGCGGCTGGCCGACGCCCTGCGCTGAGGCTCCCGGCCGTCGGTGGGCGCTGACCCGTTCGGGCACCGCTGACGCGGTCCACCGACGATCCGGGTGGCCGCATCGGGATCTAGCATCGCCCGATGGACACCACCTCACTGTTCTCGCTCGACGGCAAGGTCGCGGTGATCACCGGCGGGAGTCGCGGCATCGGGCGCATGATCGCAGAGGGCCTGGTCCGCTCGGGGGTCCGCGTCTACATCTCGTCCCGCTCGGTCGAGGCCTGCGATGCGACTGCCGGCGAGCTGTCCAGGTGGGGCACCTGCGTGGCACTGCCGGCCGATCTCTCCACCGCTGCGGGGACCGCCGGCCTCGCTGCGCAGATCGCCGAGCGCGAGCCCGTGGTGCACCTGCTGGTCAACAACGCCGGCGCCACCTGGGGCGCTCCGCTCGCCGAGTACCCCGATGCCGCGTGGGACAAGGTCCTGTCGACCAACGTCAAGGCGGTGTTCTCCCTCACCGTGGCGCTGCTCGAGCAGCTGCGGGCTGCAGCGAGCGACGACGACCCGGCCAGGGTGGTCAACGTCGGTTCGATCGACGGCCTCCGCGTTCCCGAGACCGAGAACTACGCCTATGCGGCCAGCAAGGCGGCGGTGCACATGGTCACCCGTCAGCTGGCCCACCGGCTGGCGGCGGAACGCATCACGGTCAACGCGATCGCGCCCGGCCCGTTCCCATCGAAGATGATGTCGTTCATCCTCGACGCCGACGGCGGCGAGGAACTGATCAGCTCGGGGGTCCCGCTGGGGCGCATCGGGCGACCCGAGGACGTCGCCGGCACGGTCATCTACCTGGCGTCGCGCGCCGGCAGCTACCTCACCGGTGCCGTCATCCCGGTGGACGGAGGGCTGTCCACCCATGGCTGAGGTGGTGCTGGCGCGGATCGACCTGACCGGCGCTCCGTTGCAGCTGATGGCACACGACGTGCCGGGCCTGCTCGTCGACGGGGTGCTCGGCGTGGACGTCAGCGCCGGCTCGGTCGACGGGGTCGACCACACCGTGGTCCAGGTGATGCTCGACGATGATCATCCGGCCTTCGATCGCACGCTGTTGGACGCTCCGCTCCTGGCCGATCGTCGTCGACGCCGCCGGCTCGCTCGCCGCACGGGAACTGCTCGACCACGACCGCTTCCGCCAGGAGTTGCTCGCCGAGCGTGAGGGTGGCGTCGAGGAGCGACGCGGGGTGCTGGTCCTGACCGGGGGTGAGCTGCCGCCCCCGTGGATCCGCCTGGCCTTCCTGCCCGTCGCGCTGTCGGCAACGGCTGGGAGTTCGCTGGTGCTGGCGCGCACGACCGCCGAGGTGTTGTTGGCCGGTGTCGAGGCCGCCACCGCTGCGGGTGAGATGACCGACGGCGAACGCGCTGCGGCGATCGCCACCATCGAGCACCTGCACCCCGGGTCCCGGTGAGGTCGCGCGCTACCGTGACGCCGTGAGCGAGGCAGCGGTCGAGCGAGGTCCCTTGAGTCGCGACGCGATCGTCGCCGCCGCCCGGCAGATGCTCGCCGAGGACGGGCTGGCTGCGGTGTCACTGCGGCGACTCGCAGGCGCACTGGGGGTGACCGCCCCGGCGCTGTATGCCTACTTCGGGTCGAAGGACGACCTGCTCGCCGCAGTCGCTGCAGAGGAGTTCGCCGAGCTGTTCGTCGCCCTGCAGGACTCGACCGCCGGGCGTGCCCGACCCGATCGATCGGATGATCGCCCAGAGCCACGCGTACGTCGAGCACCTGGTGGAGCACCCGGTGCTGTTCGACCTGATGAGCGTGTTCCGGCCGGGCACGATCCCGCAACCGGCCGCCCCCGAGGTGTCCTCCGCCTCCGAGAGCTTCGACGCGTCGTCCGTCGCAGTCCGGGATGCAGTTGCCGCAGGTCTGCTGCGAGAGAGCGATCCGTTGCTCGTGGGACTGACGCTGTGGGCGGCCGCCCACGGGGTGACCGCGGTGCTGCTGTCTCGCCCGAACCTGGGTCAGGACTACGAGGCGGCGTTGGTGGACTCGGTGATCCGTTCGGTCGTCGACGGTCTGCGGGTCTGATCAGCGGCCACGAAGTCCTCCAGTCGGGACCGCTGCTGCCGATCTGGTCTCCATGGCAATTTCGTCTGTTCACCGAGTCGTGGCCCTGGCCGCCGTGTCAGCGCTGCTCGTCGCCGCCTCGTCGGCTGTCATGTTCGCCGTGAGCGAGCCGGCCAGCGCCGCGTTCACCGGCGGCGCCGGCACCAGCTGGACCATCACGGCGACGGGCCCGGTGGCGGAGCGGTCCAAGCCGGCCAGCCCATGACCGTGCAGGTCACGATGGTCTGGAGTGCCGACATGCACGCCTATCCAGGTGACCCGTGCGCACTGAAGGGGTCGACGTCCGACCCCCGGATCCCCACGATGTACGCGCTCACCACCGGGGCCTCGCCGAGCAGCCTGCTGTTCCCCAGTTGTGGCACCACCCAGACGCTGTCGGACGACTTCCGCACCGCGGTGTGGACCACGACCGTGACGGCACCCAGCGCCCCGGCGACTACAGCGTGAGGGCCTACTCGGTCGCGCTCCGCTCCGTTCTTCGACAGCTCGCCGAACTTCACCTACAGCGATCCGTTCAGCTACTCCGTCGGCACCGTCACGACGACGACGACCAGCACGACGTCGACCACGTCGACGACGTCGACCACGGTGGCTCCGACGACGACGACGGTGGCCCCGACCACGACGGTGGCTCCGACCACGTCGACGACGGTGGCTCCGACGACGACGCTCCACCACGACGGTGGCTCCGACGACGAGCAGCACGCTCGACCACGACGGTGGCTCCGACCGACGACGGTGGCTCCACGCACGACGACGGTGGCGCCGACCGACGACGGTGGCTCCGACCACCACGACGGTGGCTCCGACCACGACGACGTCGCCGACGACCGTGGCTCCGGACGCCGACGGCGCCCAGGTGATCGTCGACGGCACACCGGTCACGCCAGAGGTCGGCGAGGCCGAGAACGGGACAGCACTCGTGATCGCCGGTGGCGGTGTCGACATGGAGCTGCGCTCGAACGACGCACGACGGGGACCCTCGACCGCTGGACGCACAGGGTCGCCTGGTCGTCGGGCGTGGCGAGGAGCTCGAGTCGCTCGGCCAGCGGCTACACGCCGGAGACCACCGTGACACAGCAGCTGTTCTCGGACCCGGTCACCCTCGGCACCCTCGGGGCCTTCCGCACCGATGGCGCAGGGCGTCTCGACGCGGTGGCCACGGTTCCCGCGTCGATGGAGCTCGGCGAACACACCCTGCAGGTCCAGGGGACCAGCCGTGGCCAGTCACACGTCGTCCGGGTGCCGGTCATCGTCGTCGACGCAGGTGCAGCAGCAGCACCGACATCGGGTGCCGCAGCGGCGACGCCCGACGGGTTCGTCGCCGACCGGCACGCCGGAGACGCTCGCGCTACACCGGGTCGAGTGCTCGGGTGATCGGTCTGTCCGGACTGGTCCTGGCGCTGCTCGGACTGGCGCTGCGTGGCCATGGGCCCGATCTGCTGCCCCCGAGCAGGTTCCGGGGTCGCTGATCCGGGCGTCGCGCTCCGCCGTGCAGCGTCGCTGTCGGTCAGCTGGCCAGCCAGCTGCCGTGGAACCCGAAGGGCACCCGCCGCGGGATGTGCACCACGGCGACAGGTCCCGCAGCGACGTCGGCGGCGTCGAGGATGTGCACCTGGGAACGGTCCGTCGCCCGATCGTGCACGTACGACATGACCCACCCAGCGCCCGGCGCTCCGCCGGGGTCGGGAGCCACGACCGGCTCGCCGACCGAACGGCCGGTTCCGACCAGATAGCTGGTCTCGGTGCCCTGCTCCAGGTCGTAGGCGGTGATCGAGTCGAACAGGCCATCCGCGCCGGGAACGGATCGGTCAGGTGCGCCGGACGCGAACGTGGCGACGTAGCCGCGGCGGTGCCGCCGTCCAGCGAGGCGGTCGTCGATGCGCGGGAAGTCGCCCGACAACTCGGCGACGCGGGAGTGCACTGCGGTCCCGGCGTCCAGATCGATGGTGAACCGGGTCAGGTAGCCGCCCGGGTCCTCGCCCGCCGGCAGCGGGGGAGCCTCTGCATCCAGGCCGATCTCCATGCGTGGCAGTCGGCAGGCATCGAGCACGATCGTGTCGCCGCCGCTGGTGGAGCTGCCGCCGTTGGGGTCAGCGTTGCCGGGTGGCGCGCTGCCGGAATCCGCTCGCTGTGAGTAGGCGTTGAGGAAGTGGAACACGTAGCAGTTGTCGATCGGGATCCACCGCAGGTCCGAGCCGTCGCCGTCGAGCGACATGACGCCCAGCCGAGTTCCCCGGTCCGGCTGCCAGGAGATCATCGGCGACCCCGACGAGAACCCCGCGATGTCGAACACCGCTGGCGCATCCAGGAAGATGGCGTGGCGGTCGGTGATGGCGAAGTCGTGCATCATCACCGGCGCGGGGAGGTCGATGTCGACCGTGCGCGACATCGTGCCGTCGGGTTCGATCACGTGGTAGCGCAGGTAGGGCTGGATCGCGGAGTAGCCGAAGGCGTGCATGCGACCCGTGAGGGGATCGATCTTGGGGTGGGCGGTGATCGGTCCGCGCAGCCGGCCGCCGAAGTCGGTCGTCCCCACCGTCGCGAGCGACGCGTCGAGCACTGTGGGCGGCCCCGCCTCCCACAGGCACATGGTCTGCCCGGCATGACGCATCACATGGGTGTTGGCCACGTTCTTCACCGGGCCGGCGTCACCCACCACATCGGGTTTCGGGAACGACGCTTCGGCCATGCCGCCGTAGATCGAACGGCCCGCCTGCTGCTCGGCGGCCAGCCCTCGGCTACGGATCCAACGGTTGCGGTACCTCGCCCGACCGTTCGAGATGGCAAGCTCGTGGATCATGCCGTCGCCGTCGAAGAGGTGGTAGCGGCCAGCGGGCTGGAACATGGGGTTCGGCCCGTTGCGCAGGAAGGAGCCGTCCAGTTCCGGCGGGATCGCTCCGTCGACCTCCAGCTCGTCGATGTCGACCTCGTCGGTGACCGGGGCGTAGACCCCGCTCAGGTACGGGTCGGTGGCACGATCCTCGGCAAGGCTCATCTGCTGATCCCCCTGCGGGCGACGCCGTCGACGCCCGGCGGGCGCAGACTTTACACTGTTCACCGATCGTGACACTCGCGGTCGCGACTTCCGGGGGGACGTCCGCATGCCGATTCCGCGCTCCTTGTTCTGTGCCGACGATCCTGTGGATCACGACCTGTCGGTGGTCTCGGGGGAGTGGCCCCCGGAGCTGTCGGGCGAGCTGGTGCTGAGCGCTCCGCATCCCGACACCTTCGGCGGACCGCACCCCTTCTTCGGTGACGGCATGGCGTACCGGCTGTCGCTGTCGGCCGGTGGCCACGGAGCCCCTGCGGATCAGTTCGCCTGGCGTCAGCGGCGCATCGAGTCGCCGTCGGCCCGTCTTCGTGCCCGACGCCCCGAGGTGTTCACCCCGACGATGGTCGGCATCCAGTCGCCCTTCGGCCACACCAACGCCGCGAACACCGCGCCCCTGCCATGGGGCGACCGGCTGTTCATGACCTGGGACGCCGGCCGACCCGTCGAGATCGACCCGGTCACGTTCGACTACCTGGGCGAGGTGGGTCACCGCTCCGAGTGGAAGGGCTTCGAGGTCTCGCCGCAGCCACTGCTGCCCATGGTGATGAGCTCGGCGCACCCGGTGATCGACCCGGACCGCAACACCATGTGGACGGTGAACACGCACTGGGGCCAGTTGCACGTGGTGCGTTGGGATGGCGACGGCGCGCTGCGCTCGTGGCCGGTGGCCGACGCAATCATCCCGCAGTCGGTGCACACCATCACCCAGACCCGAGACTGGTTGGTGATCGCCGACTGCGCGTACAAGGTCGAGCCGCAGGTCTTGACCGGCGGGGAACGCACCGAACCGGCCAACGCCGATGCCCCGGTCTACCTGGTGCGCAAGGACGTGTTGGATGCGACTCCCGCGGGTCAGGAGGTTCCCTGCTCGGTGTTCCGCATCGCCCCGGAGGTCAACCACTACTACGCGGAGTACGACGACGCCGACGGCATCCGCGTCCTGTTCGAACACACCGAGAGCGCCGAGCTGGCCATGACCCAGCGGGCTGACGACCTGGATGCGTTCGGGCGCCCGTGCGACCCCGCGTTGGCAGGGCTCTACGGCTTCCCGATGGCGCCGGACCGGTTGTCCACCGTGGTGATCGATCCCGCGACCGCAACGGTGCTGCACCGCGACGAGCTCCGAGATCCCGACCTGTTGTGGACGCGGCAGCTCAACGCCATGGACTGGAGCACCGAGGGTCGTTCCGCTCCGACGCTGCACCACACGGTGCACCAGGGGTTCCGGCCCGAGGCGATCACGCAACGCATGTTGGCGCTCTACGGCGACCGGGTCGACAGGTCGCTGTTCCCGCAGCAGGAGACGCCGCCCTTGCTGGCCTCGATGAGCACCGACGACATGTGTCTGACCAGCCACCACGAGTTCGCGATGGACGACTTCCCGACGTCGCCGATCTTCGTGCCGCGCGACCCGGGTGCCGATCCGAGCCGGTCCGCCTACGCAGGATCGAACCCGGGCGGCCACGACGGCTTCGTGGTGGTGCCGGTGGTCAACGACGACGGCTTCCGCGTCGAGGTCTTCGACGCGCACGACGTCGGCCGGGGTCCACGGTGCACGATCGCCGAACAGGGCATGACCCTGCCGTTCGTGCTGCACTCCGCATGGATGCCACGAGCGGTGTCATCCTCGAACGGGACGGGAGTTCGGTTCTCCGATGAGCTCGACCGCATCGGCGAGCTCCCCGACGATCTGGCCGATGTCGCTCGCCAGGTGGCCGATGAGCTCGACGCTGGCGTTCCGATGAGTTGAAGGCTCCAAGGGAACGTCGGTGCGTCGGGTCGCCATCCACGTGTGGCTGCCCGTCGCTGCGCGACTGCGCCGCTCGCACCGCGCCAGCGCGCGAAGCTGAGACGATGGGCACGCGTCGACTCCTCTGCGGCTGCGTCGCCGTGGCGACCCTGGGCCTCGGCGCAGGTTGTGGAGCCGACGGGTCGGGCAGCGGCGCTGCGGCCGGGGCCTCGTCGACGTCGACCACATCGACGTCGACCACGTCGACCACGACCGAACCGGCAGGTCAGTGGATCCCGTCGCAGCTGCCGCTGTGTGTCGACGGAGCGTCGTACACGACCACGGCGACGTGGTTGCCCTCTCGCTCGCCCGATGGTCTGGAGCTGGAGTACTCCACCACGGTGGTGGTGGGCTCCCAGCCGGTCGACGTGGCCCAGAACCCGTCGCCGTCGTTCCTGCTCGCCGAGCTGTCGACCGACGGCGAGGTGGGTGCCATGTTGCGCATATCCCTCGATGCCGGGAGCCGCGAGACTCCGTCGCAGGCGGGGTTCTCCGAGGTGACCGAGGAGGCAACGCTCGACCGGGTACGGGGCCGACCTGGCTCGGTCGTGCGGATCGTGAACCGGGGCGACAGTCAGGGAGTCGCCAGGGCACGGTGGGTCGAGGGTGGCGTGCAGTGGTCGGCATCCGGCGGCCAACTGCCGGGTGGACTCGGGGTCGACGAGCTCGCTGCGGCACTCGAACCGCTCGAGCTCGCGCCCGATCGCGTGCGCGACCCGAGCGGCCGGTTCACGGTGATCAGCGGCACCCCACCGTCGTCGATGCCCAGGTTCGCCGACCTCGGCTTCCGTGCATCGGATGCGACGAAGTGGCAGCAGAGCGTGGTCACCGTGCGGGTCGACCCGCCGGTCGCCGGGGCGGACGGGCTGCCCGACCTCGCCACGGGGGACGGGGCGACCTTCGCCGTGATCGATGGGCGGCCCGTGTCGTACGACCGCACCACGGCGATCACGTTCACCGAGGACAACTCGGTGGCCACGGCCACGATCACCGCCGACGCGGTGATCGCCGCCGCCAGCGGCGCGCCGGGCGCCACCGACCTGTCCGGGCGTGATCTGGTCGCGATGCTGCACGGACTGCGACCGGTCGAGCCGGACGCGGCGGAACTCGTCGGCGTGCCGATGATCCCCGACTGGTACGGCGCCAACGGGGTCGACTGGGAGTCGATCGTGGAGGAGCAGACCGGGGAGTTCTGCCGCGAGCCCTGAGGAGTGCGTCGGTCGGCATTCAAGTGACATCTCGCGTCACCTGAATGGCGACCGACGTCAACGGCTGTGCGCAATGATGCGCCGCACCGCCGCCGGGCCGGTCGCCCGGCTGTGCGGTACCGGCCGTGCGGGTTCAGTCGGCGGGGTCGGTCTGGTCCGGCTCTCCCTCTGGCCCTGTGCCGAGGTAGCCGGACTCGAGCAGGTCGGTGCGTTCGGCCAGCTCCGCCGCGTCACCCGATGCGGCGATCCGCCCGCGATCCATGAGGTACGCACGGTCCGACACGGCGAGCACGAGCGACACGTGCTGTTCCACCAGCAGCACGCCGGCGCACAGCTCCTGTGCGATCGACCGGAGCACCGGCAGCAGGTGGTCGACGATGATCGGGGCCAACCCCAGGCTCATCTCATCGACCATCAACAGCCTGGGCCGACCGAGCACCGCTCGTGCGAGAGCCACCATCTGCTGCTCGCCGCCCGACAGCAGCCCGGCCCGGCGGTTCATCACGTTGCGCAGGGCCGGGAACCACTCCAGCACCTGTTCCAGCGGCAGGGGGTCGGGCGCGCCACGCCCGCGGGGTCGGCCGAGCCGCAGGTTCTCCGCGGTGGTCAGATCGAAGAACAGGCCACGGTCCTCGGGGACGTGCGCCACGCCGCGTCGAGCCAGGCGAGCGACCTCGCCGGGTCGAACCCGTCGTCGCCGAGCCGACTCGTGGCCGAGCACGGTCACCGATCCACCGATGGCAGGCAGCACGCCCGACACCGTCAGCAGCGTCGTGGTCTTCCCGGCGCCGTTGGCCCCGAGCAGCGCGACCACCTCGCCGGCATCGACGTGCAGATCCACGCCGTGCACAACGGGTGTTCCGTCGTAGCCGCCGATCAGGCCGGCGAGCTCCAGCAGCCGTTCGCCGGGCTCGCCGCCCGTGCGGTTCCTGCCGGCCGGGCCGCCCGCGTCGGTCGGATCGCCGGCGATCTCCGGATCGTTCAGGGGAACCGACGCCGCGTCGGTCGGCGAGCTCACGACGGCCCCGTGGTGCCGAGGTAGGCCGAGACGACCATCGGGTTGCTGCGGATCTCGGCCGGCGTGCCGCTGGCGATCAGCCCGCCGAAGTCCAACACATGCACCGTGTCGCACACACCGAGCACGACCGACATGTCGTGGTCCACCAACAGCACCGTCACCCCCCGGCCGGGAAGGCTGCGCAACACGTCGTTCAGCTCCGAGGTCTCCCGCGTGTCGAGGCCGGCCGCCGGTTCGTCCAACAACAGCAGCCGCGGCCGCGACACCAGTGCCCGTGCCAGCGCCACCAGGTGGCGTTGCCCGTTCGAGAGCTCGTCGGGACGCCGGTCCGCCAGTGGTCCCAGCTCCAGCTGCTCCAACACCTCGTCGACGGCCGCGGGCGCGGGAGTACCGGAGCGGAAGAGGTCTCGGAGCAGCGACCAGCGCCGGGGGAGCACCGCGGCCACCAGCAGGTTCTCCCGCACGGTCAGGTCGTCGAACAACTCCAGGGACTGGAAGGTCCGCACCAGCCCGCTGCGTGCGCGCTGATGGGGGTCCAGCGGTCCGAGATGGGTCCCGTCCAGTTCGATGCGGCCCGAGGTCGGGGTGGTGAACCCGCTGAGCGTGTCGATGAAGGTGGTCTTCCCGGCGCCGTTCGGCCCGATCAGCCCGGCGATCTCCCCCTCGGCCACTTGCAGCGAGACCTCGTGCAACGCGACCAGACCACCGTGGTGCACCGTCAGGTTCGACACCGCCAGGCAGCTCCGGACCGCGCCCCCGGGGCTGCCCGCGATGGGGTCGGGGGCGGTCACGCGGCTGCCTCGGACACGTCGGCGGTGGTGGCGCTGCCAGGTCGCAGGCGGGCCAGCCCGTTGCGGGCCAACCCCGTCACACCCTCCGGGGCGAAGATGGCGGTCAGGATCAGCGCGATGCCGCTGGTGGCGAACACGTAGTTGCCCACGTCGCCGCCCGAGAGATCCGCGCTCAGCGTCGTGACGATGCCGGCCTGTGCCATCAGTCCGGCGACCAGGGCTCCGCCGATGCTGGCCACGCCACCCAGGTAGGTGAGCGCCAGCACCACCAGCGCTCCGATCACCATGAACGACGTGGGCGACAGCGTCGCGGTCGACTCGGCCATGAGGACACCCGCCAGTCCTGCCAGGAACGACGAGACGCCGAACGCTCCGAGCTTGGTACGTGCCACGTCGATGCCGGCCGCTGCGGCAGCCCGCTCGTTCGACCGCACCGCCAACCAACGCAGCCCCGTGCCGTTGCGACGCAGGTTCGCGACGCCGACCGCGCACGCGGCGAGGACCACCAGCACCATGACGCCGAACGCCGGCCGGAAGTTGTCCGCGCCGCGGGCGCTGATGCCCACGTCGAGTCCGCCCAGGTTGGGTCGTGGGGCGGAACTGCCGGCGGGTCCTCCGGAGAAGCTCGGACTGGCCAGCACCAGCTGCTCGATGGCGACGGCGAGCGCCAGGGTGGTGATGGCCAGGCTCATCCCGCGGACCCGGGTCGCCGGCAGGCCGACGAGGACCCCGAGTGCCGCGGCGACGAGCGCAGCGATGATCGCGGCCGACGCGAACGGCACGCCGTGCTCGTCCAGGCGGATCACGGTGAAACCCGACACGCCTGCGAAGGCCAGCTGCGCCAGCGAGATCTGGCCGACGTAGCCGGTGACGACCACGACCGACAGGGCGAGCAGCGGCGAACACCATCGACACGATGATCGCCTGCCGGTAGCCGGCCGAGGCGGTGAGCAGCCCGATCAGGACCAGTGCTCCCAGCGCGGCGGTCCATGCTGCGACATGTCGTGGGGTCGGCGAGCCCGGCAGGTGGCTGGTGAGGATCGCCGAGCGATCGGGCAGCGCGTCACCGCCCCAGACCAGCGCGCCGATGATCAGCGCGACGGGCACCGCCTGTTGCAGCCCGGTGGTGGGCAGCCACTCGGGGATCCAGGTGACCTCGGGCTGCACCGCGTAGCCGAGGATCCACGACTGGAGCATCCCGATGCCGAGACCTGCTGCTGCAGCGATGGCGAACGAACGGAGCCGCCCCAGCAGCGCAGCGGCCAGTGCCGGCACGACCAGCAGCGTCGTTGCGATCGGATCCAGCCCCGAGATGGGCTCGATCAGGATCACCGCGAGCCCGGCGAGCACCGAGGCGATGGCCCAGTTGGCCGCGCCCAGCACGTCGGGAGAGATGCCCAGCAGCAGCGCCCCCTTCTCGTTGCTCGCAGCAGCACGGGTCGCCAGCCCGAACCGGGTCAGGTGGTACAGCGCGGTGAGCCCGACGGTGGCCAGGACGACGAGCCCGACCAGCAGCAGGCGGTTCTGGCTGACGGCGGTGCCCGCCAGGCGCACCGGGTCCTCGGGCAGCACCGGCCGGCGTGTCGTGACGCCGGCACCGGCCACGGGGAACCGCAGCCGGACGATCTCCTGCAGGTAGAGCAGCAGGCCCAGGGACGCGACGACCCGGGCCAGGACCGGGGACTGGCGGAGCGGTCGGAACACCAGGACGTACACGACGAGTCCGACCGCCGCTCCGAGCAGGACCGCAAGCGCCAGGGCGGAGGCCAGCGTCGGGCGGTCGAGCAGGTGGACCCGTTCGGGGAGCCCCAGGATCGGGAGCACCAGGTCGCCGGTCTCACGGAACTCGAAGAACGCGTAGGCCACGTACATGCCCATGGCCGCGTGCGCGAAGTTGACGACGCCCGAGGACCGGTAGCTCAGTACCAGGCCGAGCGCGAGCGATGCGACGACCGCGCCCCCGCCGAGGCCGGCGAGCAGGAAGCCCAGGTGGGTGCTGATGGCGACTACGCCCCGTAGATCGCGCCGACGTCGATCCAGCTGCCGAGCTGGACCAGTTCCTGGTCCTCGACCTCGCCGAGGATCTGCTGCGGCGAGCACATCGCGGGCAGGCCGGCGAGCTGTTGACCGTCGCAGGTGTAGTCGTGGCCCATGAAGCTGGGGGTGTCGACCTGGCTCGCCAGGGCATCGGTGATGCCCTGCGCGGTGGACCCTTCGGCACCCAGCCCCCGCATGATCGAGTACAGGTTCATGAACGCCCGGAAGGTGACGGTGGCGGCGCCGATCGCGTCAACCCCGTCGCCGTACTCCGCGATCACCGCGTTGTAGGTGGCGCTGTCGGGGTTCGGCTCGCTGGAGGAGATCGGGCCCTCGACGTTGAAGATCGTGCCGTTGGTCGCTGCGGGGTCCACCGAGGCGAGGATGGTGGGTGCCACACAGGCGCCGGTGAAGAACCGCTGCGCGGTCACCCCCAGGGTGTGCATGCCCTCGTAACCGGCGGCGCAGCCCGTGTCGGCGGCCAGCATGAAGATCGCGTCCGGTTGACCTGCCGCGGCGGCCTGGATCGCGGAGGAGACATCGGTGGACAGGATCGGGTAGGGGACCAGCTGGGTCTCCACGCCGGCCCGCTCCAGCACCGTCCGGGCGTACTCGGCGCTCTCGGTGATCGACCCGAACTCGCCGTACACGATCGCCACCTTCTCGGCGTCCATCTCGTTGATCGCGTAGTCGGCGAACGCGATGGTCGCGCCCCAGCTGCCGCCGCTCCACTGGAACGAGTTGGGGCTCTTGACCGACTGCTCGCTCACGGGGATACCGCCGACGAACGGGATGCCGTTGTCGGCCAGCACCTCGATGCCGTTGCCGAACACGTCGATGCCGCCCATCACGACAGCGACGTCCTGCTCGACGAACTGCTGGCCGCACGACGTGGAGCCCTCTGCGGAGAACTGGGTGTTGCAGACCTCCAGTTCGATCGGTCGCCCGTCGATGCCGCCCAGCTGTTCGTTCACGAAGGCGATCGCCGCCTCGGCGGCCTGGCTCAGCTCGGGATAGGAGCCCGCCGGGGTGTTCTCCTGGTTGATCATGCCGATGGTGATCGGCTCGCCGTCGGCTGCGGTGGGTTCATCCGGTACCAGGTCCCCGATGGTGCTGGCGCGGGCGCAGTCCAGCAGCTCCTCCCCGACGCACTCGTCGACCGGCACCGCGGGCTCGTCGGTGGCGACATCTGCCTCCGGCTCGCTGCAACTGGTCGTGAGCGCTGCGAACAGCGCGAGCACTGCGACACACATGATCGATTGACGGATCACACTTCCCCCTGAACATGTTGTCCGGCCGGCCCCCCGGTCGACTGAACAGTGTTTACCGCGTCTGGGTGCTCCAAGCATTCCGACCATAGACGGTCGTTGGTCGGTGGCTGTCCCGAGGTGTGGCTTGCGCGGCGGTCGACACAGGTAAACACTGTTCACGACGAGCGTCGACCGGGGGGTCGAGCGATGCGCTCGAGGGGAGCGACATGGCCACGCTGACGACCAACCTGTTCCACGGTCAGGGGGAGCGCGACCACCGTCTGGAGGTCATCGAGGGTCACTGGCCCGCTGACATCGACGGCTCGGTCTACGTCGTCGGGCCCGACAAGCGTGGACCGGGTGGCCACTGGTTCGCCGAGCAGGGGCTGGTCGAACGCATCCGGATGCAACCCGACGGGCTCGGCCGCATCCGGGTCGAGCACCGGCGAGTCGCGACCACGTTGGATCGTCTGCGCGAGCGGCACCCGCGGTGGTTCAGGAAGATCAAGTTCATGGAGCTGTCGCCGTTCGGAGTGTCGAACTTCGCCAACACGAACGTCGCGGCCATCGACGGGCGGCTCTTCCTCGGCTACGACGCCGGTCGCCCGCTCGAGATCGATCCCGAGACGCTCGAGTACCTGACGCCGGTGGGCGCCAACAGCGAATGGCTGCAGTCCGCTCCGGGGTTGGTCGAACCGCTGTGCGCGGTCGCTGCACACCCGGCGGTCGACGTCGAGGACGGCGCGCTCTACTTCGTGAACTACAGCCAGCTCAGCGCCGCCGGCACCGAACGTGAGACCCACGTCGCTCGTTGGGGCCTCGATGGCCCGGTGCAGCGATGGCGAGTGGCGGGCATGTCGCCGTACGACTCGATCCACGACATCAAGTCGACCGAGCACCATCTGGTGATCAGCGATCTGCCGTTCGTGGTCGAACCCGGCGGATTCCGTGGCGAGCCGCGTACACGGCGCAACCAGACCCACACCTCGTTGTGGATCGTCGCCAAGGCAGATCTCGACGCCACGCCGGTCGGGTCCACGGTGCATGCGACCGAGGTCCGGCTGCCGATCCCGACGGGCCACCTGGTCGTCGACCGAGAGGAGCCCGACGGGTTGTTGCGGGTGGTGCTGCAGCACATGCCGCTGGCCGATCTGATGATCTCGATGGACCCGTCGATGCGCGACCACCGCCACGGCGAACCGATCGACACCGACTACGAGGGCATGGTGGCGTTGGCGGTCCAGCCGTCGGTGATCGGTCGGTACCTCATCGACCCCGTGACCGGCCGCGTGCACGAGTCCGAGCTGGTCAGCGACGACGAGCAGCTCTGGGGCGGCATCCTCACGACGAGCGACATCCACCGCCCCGAGGCACGCCGGCAGCAGCGTCAGCTCTGGTACGCCGGGTGCGGCTTCGATCCCGAGCTGGTGCCCCAACCCTGGTGGGACCTGTACGGCGACGCCACCGATGGGGTGGTTGCTCCCTCGGAGCTGCCCGACCGTGCGGTGCCCGGTGCCGTGGCACGCATCGACCTGGAGTCGATGAAGGTTGCGGAGGTCTGGAGCTACGAGGACGGCGCGTTCCCCTCGCCGCCGACGTTCGTCCCGCGCGCCGGGTCGGACGACCCCGACGACGGCTATGTCGTGGTGGTGGTGCACCGCGACGGCGACAAGGAGGTGCAGCTGTTCGACGCCCACCGCTTGGCGGACGGCCCCGTCGCCCGGGCAACTGCACCCGGGTTCCACCCGGGTCTGTTGCTGCACTCGACCTGGATGGCCGATCGTGTCGGCCGGCGGCCGAGCGAGTACGCCGTACCGGTGCGTCGTGACGTCGCCGGGGCGCTGCGCGGGGTCCCCGGTGTGGTCGCAGATCTGCTGACGATGACCCGCGACCTGCGTCGGGGAGCGACGCGATGATGCCGCTGCTCGACGAGATGGTGCAGGAGCGTCCGGGCGCTGCCGCGGTGGTCGACGCCGGCGGGGTCACGAGCTGGCGAGCGCTCGATGGTCGGGTGGGAGCGTTGGTCGCCGGACTCCGCGCTCGGGGCCTGGCCGAGGGCGACCGCGTCGTGGCGATGTTGGGCAACCAGGTCGAGCTGGTCGAGGTGTCCCTGGCGTGCATGCACGCCGGATGGCTGCTGGTGCCGCTCAACTGGCACTGGGTGGCCGACGAGGTGGCCTACGTCCTGGCCGACGCGGATGCGTCCGCGGTGGTGGTCGACCAGCGCTTCGGCGAAGTGGTCGCCGCAGCGATGACCGCCGGCGACGCGCCCGAGGTCGGCGTCGCCCTGCTGGTCGGATCCGGTCCCGTCGGTCCCACCGGCGCCGACGACGTGTTCGAGCCCTACGAGTCCGTCGCCGGTGGCCAGCCGCCGGATGAGCTGACCGAGCCGGCCCGCGGCGGGCCGATGTTCTACACATCGGGCACCACCGGGCACCCCAAGGGCGTGCGCGGGTCGTTGGCGCAGCTGGGCGGATCGCCCGAGATCTGGACCCTGATGGCGCATTCCATGCGCACGGTGACCGAGTTGCCGGACCGGGACGCCGTCCAGGGGATCTGCGGTCCGATGTACCACTCGGCGCAGTGGGTCATGTCGATGTTCGCCCTGTTGTGCGGGGCCACCGTGGTGCTCCAGCACCGCTTCGACGCGGATGAGCTGTTGACCCTGGTCGACCGGCATCGGGTGACCAACCTGCACCTGGTGCCGACGCAGATGTCGCGCCTGCTGCAGCTGCCCGACGAGCGCAGAGCGGCCTGCGATGCATCCAGCCTCTCCTCGATCCTGCACGGCGCGGCGCCGTGCCCTCCGTCGGTGAAGCGTTCGATGATCGAGTGGCTGGGCCCGATCGTGACCGAGTACTACGGCGGCACCGAGGGCGGGTTCATCTCGACGATCACCAGCACCGAGTGGCTCGAGCGGCCCAGCAGCGTCGGTCGTCCGCTCGAGATCGTCGAGATCGTCGTGGTCGACGAGGACGGCGCAGCGGTGCCCGCCGGCGTTGCGGGCGACCTGTACTTCCGCAGCCTGCTCGGCAACCGGTTCGAGTACCACAATGCTGCGGACAAGACCGACGCGGCGCACCTCGAGCCGGGGCTCGCGACGCTCGGTGACATCGGGTACCTGGACGAGGACGGGTACCTGCACCTGTCCGACCGTCGCATCGACATGGTGGTCTCCGGCGGGGTGAACATCTATCCCGCGGAGATCGAGGCGGTGCTGTTCGCAGCGGAGCCGGTGGCCGACGCAGCGGTGTTCGGGATCCCCGACGAGGAGATGGGGGAGTCGGTGCGGGCCGCGCTGGTGCTGCGCGACGGGGTGGAGTGGAACGACACGGTCCAAGCATCGCTGGTCGCCCACTGCCGGGAACACCTGGCGGGCTACAAGTGCCCGCGCAGCTTCGAGGTGCACGACGCGCTGCCCCGCAGCGAGGCCGGCAAGTTGTTGAAGCGGTCGCTGCGCGACCCCTGGTGGGCGGCGAGCGGCCGTGCGATCTGAGTCGCCCACGAGTTGGATCTCTCGCCAGCTGAACCGCGCGTCGCTTCTGCACCGCTGCTCCTGAACACCGCTCAGGAGAAAGCTCAATCCGCGACGCCGTTCGTGCCGATACGACTCCACCGAAGGAGTTCATCGTGGACGAGCCGACGCGACCTGCCTGGAAGACCGAGGAGCTGCACACGATCGACGACTCGATCGCGAACCTCGTGCGTCAGATGCTGCTGGCGATCGCCGGGATGTTCGTCGCGTTCTTGTGCGCCGAGTGGGTCAGCAGCCGCTGGTGGTCGGGGCTGGACGGCATCGCCGGGTTCACCGCCCGGGGTTTCACCTTCGCGCTCCTGGGCTCGGCGGCGATCTACATCACCTCTGCGCGGCCGATCCGGGTGGCGCTCGCCGCCCAGCAACGCGAGATCGAGTCACATGAGCAGTCGCTGCGCGACCAGAACCAGCAGCACGAGCTGACCGCCCGGCTCCAGGCCGCGTTCGAGATGGCGGAGTCGGACCAGGACTCCTTCGACGTGGTCGCCAGGGCGCTCGACACCGTGCTCGACGCCCCGGCGGAGCTGCTGCTGGCCGACTCGAGCCGGGCACATCTGCGTCGCGTGGCCGTCGCCGCTGAACACGGCGGACCGGGATGCGGCGTCGAGACGCCGTGGGGCTGTCCCGCGGTGCGTCGTTCGAAGACGATGAGCTTCGAGCGGTCGACGGATCTTGATGCGTGCCCGAAGCTGCGGGGTCGCGGTGACGCAGATCCCGATTCCGCTGGTTCGGCCATGTGCGTGCCCGTGACGGTGCTGGGTACGCCGATGGGCGTGGTGCACACCGCCGGACCTGCCGGTCAGCTGCCTGGAGCGTCGGCCCGTGCGGCGGTCGAAGCGTTGGCGGAACAGGCCGGCTCGCGCATCGGGGTGCTCCGAGCGATGGCGGCATCCGAGCTGCAGGCCACGACGGATCCGCTGACCGGGCTGTTGAACCGCCGCAGCCTCGAGGCCGAGCTGACCGCGTTGCGCGATCGTCACGCCGAGTACGCGGTGGCCTTCATCGATCTGGACCACTTCAAGGTGCTCAACGACACGCACGGCCACGAGACCGGTGACCGTGCGCTGCGCTCCTTCGCCCGTCTGCTGCGTCGGGAGGTGCGCGACGCCGACCTGGTGTGTCGCTACGGCGGGGAGGAGTTCGTGGTCGTCTTCCCCGAGGCGACCGTGGTCGACGCGGAGCCGATCGTCGAACGACTCGTCGCCTCGCTGTCCGAATCGGTGCGCAGCGGGGACGTGCCGGCGTTCACCATCTCGGTCGGGTTGTCGGACTCCGAGACGTCGGTCGGCCATGCAGAGGCGATCCGCCATGCCGACGAGGCGATGTTCCGTGCCAAGCAGGCGGGACGGGACCGGATCGTGCGCTCCGAAGCCGCCGGCTGCGCGACAGCGTTCCGGACCCACAGCGCTGCCGGACACCACAGCGTTCCCGAAGCGCAGGGCGATCCCGATGCAGCTCGGCACCCGGGCCTGCACCCGGTGGCCGGCAGCTGAGCGCTCGGTTCACCTCGCCGGGTCGCCGATCCGGCCGTGCTGCCACATGGCCCACGACGTGGCTCCTCGCCGGTGCAGCACCGGGGCGGCCAGCAGCGGTGTGGCCGCCAGCGACACGTAGCCGAGCGTCGCGGTGATGTTGTGGGCGGTGTCCGCAGCACCCAGCGGCGCAGCTGCAACCCCCAGCGTTGCGACGCCGCAGACGCCTGCGGCGATCCACGCAGGGCCGTCGATCGCCGCCCGCAGCGCTCGCGAGTAGATCGGCAGCCCGATGCCGAACACCACGAACCCCGCGGTCATGATCCAGCGGTTCGGCGCGCCGACCTCGGCGAGTCGGCTGATCGCATCGTCGACCGCGGAGTAGTCCGCACGGGCGAGTCCGGCCACCACCCAGCCGCCGACGAATCCGCCGACGCCGACGATGCCGCCGAGAGCGGCACGCCTGGCGGGCATGTCCAGATCGTGCTCTGGAGGCATCGTCGCACCGTAGAGTGCTCTCGCCGACCGAGGAGACGTCGTGGGCGACACAGTGAGCATCCGCCGCGACGGTGCGGTGACCATCGTGACGATCGAGCGGCCCGAGGTCCGCAACGCGGTCGACGCTCCGACCGCACAGCAGTTGGCCCGGGCGTTCGCGGAGTTCGACCGCGACGACGGGGCGTCGGTCGCAGTGCTCACCGGTTCCTCCGCGACGTTCTGCGCCGGCGCCGATCTGGCCGCCATCTCCGACGGACGCGGGAACAGCGTGCTCGACGACGTCACCGCGGACGGCCCCATGGGACCGACCCGGATGGAGCTGTCGAAGCCGGTCATCGCCGCGATCGAAGGTTTCGCCGTGGCAGGAGGCCTCGAACTCGCCCTCTGGTGCGATCTCCGCGTCGCAGCGGGCGACGCGGTGCTCGGGGTCTACTGCCGGCGGTGGGGTGTGCCGCTGGTCGACGGCGGCACCGTGCGACTGCCGCGTCTGATCGGTCACGGACGGGCGATGGACCTGGTCCTGACGGGGCGCGGGGTTCCGGCCCCCGAAGCACTGGCCATGGGGTTGGTCGACCGTGTCACCGAACCGGGTGTCGCACTCGACGCCGCCGTCGAGCTGGCCCAGCAACTCGCGGCGCTGCCGCAGCGCTGCCTGCGCTCGGACCGTCGGTCGCTGCTCGAGCAGTGGTCGCTCGACCATGATGCGGCGATGGCGAACGAGACGCGCCTGGGGCTCGCGACCATTCGTTCGGGCGAGACCCGGCGGGGAGCGGCCCGCTTCGCCGCCGGAGAGGGACGCCATGGGCAACCCGCCTGAGACGAACAGCTCGTGGCTCCAGAACATCAACGCGGTGACGCTGGTGACCAGCGACATGGCCCGATCGGTCGAGTTCTACTCGGACCTGGGTTTCGAGCTGAACTACGGCGGGAGCGACGACGACTTCACCAGCCTGCGAGCCGGCCCCGGCTATCTCAACCTGCAGCTCGTGCCCGGCTGGGTGCCGCCGAGCCAGGTCTGGGGCAGGGTGATCCTGTGGGTCGATGACGTCGACGCAGTGCACCGGCGAGCGCTCGCTGCGGGGCATCGGTCGTCGACCGAGCCCGCCGATGCGCCCTGGGGCGAGCGCTACTTCCACATCTCGGACCCGGCAGGTCACGAGCTCAGCTTCGCTCGACCGTTGGACCGCCCCGCCGACCCGTCCGGCGACCCCGACCACACAGATGGAGCGTGCGAGCAATGAGCGATGACCCGACTCCCGTGCTGCGGCTGATCGGCGTCTACGACGCGGTCGGCACGCTGCGCGGCGAGCTGTCGTACTGGGTGGGAGCACGTCTGGGGCGTGCGCACTGCTCGCTGTGCGACATCACCCACGGGCTGGTCAAGGAGCGCAGCGACTGGCGCGACTGCCGCGATCAGCTTCCGGTGCCGTTCGAGACGTATCACCGTGATGACCAACCCGCAGCGGTGCGCGACGTCGCCGAGGGTGTCGTGCCGGTCGTGGTGGCAGAGACGGCGGTGGGGTTGGTGGTGCTCATGGGCCCCGCCGAGCTCGAGGCATGCGCCGGGTCGGTCGACGCCTTCTCGGCGGCGCTGGACCGGTCGCTCGCTGCCGCGGGCCTGTCCGACAGCTGAAGCGTCGCTCGGTTGCAGACCCTCGAGCAGCTGCGGGGTCAGGAGGCGGGATCGCCCTGTCGGCGTCCTCGGGTGATGGCGACCCCGCCGCCGACCAGGACCACCGCAGCGGCGACGAGCCCGACGATGAGTGCGGTGTCGGGTCCGCCGTCGTCCTGCACCGGAGCGGCAGTGGTGACCGCGGCTTCGCTGTCGAACGCCACGGGCGCATCCGCCCCGTCGCCTGCGACCGGATCGGTCGCGGCGCCCGAGACGTCGAGCGAGGGATCTTCGTCGGTGGTGGTGACCGGCTCGCCGGTCACCACCACGGTGTCGCTCACCTCGGCGGTCGGGTCGGTCGAGGTCACCTGTACGGACCACTCGCCTGGGCTCACCTCGGCGTTCACGGCGTAGAGCGAGGTGGTTGCACCGGTGCGCTCCATCGCAAGTGGACCCACCACGGCGCCCGAAGGTCCGCTCAACGATGCGGTGACGGTCGCGTCCTCGCGCGAGGTGGCCGTCGCCCTCGTAGACGATGCCGACCTCGATGGCCAGGGTGGTCGGCCCGGTGGCCTCGAGTCGCGTCATCGTGAGCTCCCCCTCGTCGCCGTGCGCAGCCGCGGTGCCGGCCCCGAGTGCCATGGCGACGAACGTTGCAGCGGTCAGCAGGAGGGGAGCGGATCGGATGACCGAGGGGCGCATGGGGCGGAACTGTAGATCGCGGGTGACGGGATCTCAGCGCAGGATGTCGGCCAGTTCCCGTGTGTCCGCCCGGTAGGCGCCCTGCGGATCGTCGGGGTCGCAGAGCGTGGTCGCGTCCAGGTACACCCGCGGCGTCCGGTACAGGTAGGCGAACGCCAGCCAGTGGGGCGGCGAGACGTAGCGGTCGGCCTCGTTGGCCCGCAACCAGGCTCGGACGCGGGGCGCGTGCTTGGCGCTCATGTTCGGGAACAGGTGGTGCTCGACGTGGTGGCTGAAGTTGAAGTGCAGCCGGTCGATGACCGCCAGGGTGTTCACGCTCATGGAGTTCTCGATGGGTTCGTTGGTCTCGGTGAGCGGGCGCATGAAGTGGTTGGTGGCGATGTAGCTCATGACGATGAAATTGCCCACCACCAGGGGGATGACCACGGCGAAGATCGCGTAGAAGGGCCCGGCCAGGACCGCCACGGTCAGCCATGCCAGTGCGGCCACGGTCGAGTCGATGATCGCCCGGCGACGGTTCAGCCGGCGGAAGCCCCGCATGTAGCGGGACTGGATCCACAGCACGACCTGCCCGTGGAACATGAACCAGTAGGCGAAGAACAGGTAGCTCATCGGGTGCCGCGAACCGGGCGCGAGCCGGGCCACGAAGCGGGTGGAGGGGGCCTTCTCGTAGCGGGCCAGGGTGCCGAACCCGTCGGGATCGGAGTTGCCGTGGTTGGTCTTGCCGTGATGCACCTGGTTGTGCCACGTGCGCCACAGCGTCGGCGACACCAGGAAGGGGGCGAACCCGAGGTAGCCCAGGAAGGTCTGCAGGCCCTTGGACTTCACCACCGACCCGTGGAGCACCTCATGGGCCAGGAACCCCATCGCCGCCAGGCACTGCCCGATGACCAGCGACAGGACCAGCGCCAGGTACCACGGCGGGCGAGTGATGACGATCGCAGCGATCGAACCGAAGCCCACGGCCGCCAACGGGATGAACCACAGCACCCGCTGGGGCTGCATGGCGAAGGTGTCCTGGGGTAGCTCGGCCTTGATCTGCCTGCGGATGTCCTCGGTGGTGGGGGTGGAGCTCATGTGTGGGTCCTCGTGGCAGGGGGTGCCGGGGCGGCTCGTGTGTGGGTCGCGCGTGGGGTGACGGAGGTCTGACCTCCTGCACCGCAGTGTGGTTACGTCGCCGTAACCTACGCGGCCGTAACTTACGGGACCGTAGTATGATGGTCAACATGGCGGACGGCACACGCACGCGGCTCACCGGGGTCGAGCGACGCAACCAACTGGTGCAGGTGGGCCGCGCGGTGTTCGCCGAGAAGGGCTACGAGGGCACCTCGGTCGAGGAGATCGCCGAGCGGGCGAAGATCTCCAAGCCCATCGTGTACGAGCACTTCGGTGGCAAGGAGGGGCTGTACGCCGTCATCGTGGACCGCGAGATGGAGTACGTGATCGGACAGATCTCCGCCGCGATCGACGCCGAGACCCCGCGCGAGATGATCGAAGGCGCTGCGCTCGCGTTCATGCGCTACGTCGAGGAGCGGCCCGACGGGTTCGCGGTGTTGCGCAAGGACTCGCCCACCACCAGCGGCCTGGCCAACCTGCTCGCCGAGGTGGCCCAGCGCGTCGGCGACGTGCTGCGCACCCAGTTCAAGTCCGCCGGCTACGACCCCAAGGCAGCGCCGCTGTACGCCCAGGCGCTGATCGGCATGGTCACCTTCGTCGGCCAGTGGCGTGAGGAACACCCGAAGATGTCCGCCGAGGAGGCAGCGTCGCACATCTCGGCCCTCGCGTGGATGGGCCTGCGCCATCTGCCCCGCACACCGGCGAAGATCGAGCCGTAGCCATTCGGCGGCCTGCCCGTGACCGGCGGTCGCGCCGGTGATGCTCGCGCCCCTGAGGTCGGTTCCGCCGGAGCGCGGGCCGATCCCGGCGAAGGACCACGTCTGTCATCATGCTTCGGTGACCGACGACCGTTCGCCCGACACCGCCACGGCACGACTGGCGGTCCGGGTGACCCCCGATGCCGGCCGCCACGTGCGTCACGGCCACCCGTGGGTGTTCGACGACTCCGTCGTCTCGGTGCGCCCCGAGGGCGTGGCGGGCGACCTGGCGGTGATCTTCGACGGCCAACGCAAGTTCATGGGTATCGGTCTGTACGACCCCGAGTCGCCGATCCGGATCAAGGTCCTGCACCGCGGCGAACCGACGCCGATCGACCGCTCCTTCTGGGCCGCCCGGCTCGAGGACGCGCTGCGACGACGGGTGACCCTGGTCGATGACCCCGGCACCACCGCCTACCGCTGGGTCCACGGCGAGAACGACGGCCTGCCGGGCCTGGTGCTCGATCGCTACGGCGCCGCCACGGTCATCAAGCTCTACAGCGCAGCATGGCTGCCGCACCTCGATGACGTGCTCGATGCAGCACAACAGGTGCTGCCCGCCGACCAGGTGGTGTTGCGCCTCGCCCGCAACGTCGAGCCGACCGCCACCAGGACCGACGGTGCGGTGCTGGTGGGCGACGCGCCGTCCGGGCCGGTCCGTTTCCTCGAGCGGAGCCTGACCTTCGAGGCCGACCTGGTGCACGGTCAGAAGACCGGTCACTTCCTCGACCAGCGTGACAACCGCGCCCGGGTGCGCGCCCGTGCGCGTGGCGCGAGGGTGCTCGACGTGTACTCGTGCACCGGCGGCTTCTCGGTGAACGCCGCGGCCGGCGGAGCGACGTTGGTGCACAGCGTCGACATCAGCGCAGCCGCGATCGCGACCGCCCGGCGCAACATGGACCACAACCGATCGCTGCCAGCGGTCCGGGCGTGCCACCACCACGACACGGTGGGTGATGCCATGACGGTCATGGCCGAGATGGCCGATCACGGCCGCCGCTTCGACATGGTGGTCGTCGACCCGCCGTCGTTCGCCTCGCGCAAGGACCAGGTCGATGGCGCGCTGCGGGCGTACCGGCGGCTGACGCAACTGGCGCTGCAGCTCCTGGAGCCGGGCGGACAGCTCGTGCAGGCGTCGTGCTCGTCGCGTGTCAGCGAGCACGACTTCGTCCACGCCGTGGAGTCCGCTGCTCGCGACAGCGGTGTCGGGCTGGCCGGCGCGGTCTGCATGGGCCACGCCATCGACCATCCGGTGGGCTTCCCCGAGGGCTCGTACCTCAACGCAGTGTTCGCAACCGTCGAGCGGGCGCGCTGAGCCGGCGCTCGCCCGAGGTGGTCGCACCCGGTCAGGACCCCGGGTTCCCGTGGGGCAGACTCGTCCCATGACGCTGAACTTCGCCCAGATCGAACGCCAGGAGCTCTGCAACCTGTTCGACGAGCTCGGACCGGACGTCCCCACCCTGTGCGAGGGCTGGACGGCTCGAGACCTCGCGGCGCATCTGGTGGTGCGCGAGCGGCGACCCGACGCGGCGCTCGGAATCCT
The DNA here is from genome assembly GCA_963714875.1 of uncultured Microthrixaceae bacterium. GTDB lineage: Bacteria > Actinomycetota > Acidimicrobiia > Acidimicrobiales > Microtrichaceae > JBAOHV01. Next base: position 343,762 of record CAVQQI010000008.1, read on the forward strand.
GGCAGCACCGTTCGAGCGCCATGGCGAGAAGGTCCGCCGCGAGTTCGCGACCAAGCCGTGGGCCGAGCTGGTCGAGCTGGTCCGTAGCGGTCCGCCGAAGCTCTCGCCGTTCGGGCCGGCGCCCATCGACCGGCTCGCGAACACGATGGAGTACTTCATCCACCACGAGGATCTGCGCCGCACCAACGGCTTGGGTCCTCGTGAGCTGCACCCCGAGCTCGACGCGCAGCTCTGGGACATCCTGCGTCGGATGTCCAAGTTCATGCTGCGATCCGCTCCGAGCGGGGTCACGTTGCGCACCACCGGCGGCCACACCGTGGTCGCCAACGGCAGGTTCCCCCGTGTCGCGGTCAGAGGGGCCGTCGGCGAGCTCGCGTTGTTCGTCTACGGCCGACAGGACGCCGCCCAGGTCGAGCTGCTCGGTGATGAGGGTGACGTCGCTGCGCTCATGACGGCCAGCTTCGGCATCTGATGCCCCTGCCGTCGGATCCGCCGGGCACCCCGGACTCCACGGATGTGCCGGGGGCCGGTGTGGCCGGAGCATCCGATGTGGTTGCGGCGCACAGCTCGGCGGGCCCGCCGATGTGGCCGAGCGAGCCGATCGAACTGGTGATCTTCGACTGCGACGGCGTGCTGGTGGACAGCGAGCGGTTGGCGGTGCGCGTCGAGGCTGAGCTCCTCGGTGAGCTCGGCTGGCCGCTGTCCGAGGGCGAGGTCCTGGACCGCTTCGTGGGACGCTCCGATGCGCACATGCTCTCGGTGGTCGAGGCGCAGCTGGGTCGATCCGTGCCCGACTTCATGGACGTGTACCGGTCCCGTCTGTTCGAGGCGTTCGACGCCGAGCTGCGCGTCGTCGACGGTGTGGTCGCCGTGCTCGATGAGCTCGAACGTGACGGGACGGCCACCTGCGTGGCGTCCAGCGGCACGCACGCCAAGATGGCCCGCACGCTCGGGCTGACCGGTCTGTGGGACCGCTTCGACGGTCGTATCTTCAGTGCGACCGAGGTCGAGCGGGGCAAGCCGGCGCCGGACCTGTTCCTGTTCGCGGCTGCAGCGATGGGAGTCGGCCGCGACCGGTGCGTCGTGGTCGAGGACAGCCGATCGGGGATCGAGGCGGCACGGGCCGCGGGGATGCGCTCGGTCGGCTACGCCGGCGGCCTCACACCCGCAGACTGGTTGCACGGTGACCACACGGTGGTCATCGATGACATGGCCGAGCTCCCGCCGCTGCTCGACGTGGGCGGAAGATGAACCCGGTGAACGGAGCACCCGGCCTCGTGGCAGGGCCGGGGACGCAACCGTGTCGCAGAACGCGTCAGATCTGACGCGTTCTGCAGCTGACTCCGCGCAGTGCGGGCGGTTGCGGTGCCGTCCGCCGGTCGCCGATCAGGCCGGAGGAACGGACTGCTGTGTGTCCATCATGTCGGCCATGACCGCACGGATGAACTCGTCGGCCTCCTCGGTGACGCCGCCGCTGACCCCGCCGTAGATCGCGGCGCTCCCCGCGGGTTCGTCCTTGCGTTCCACGCCGTAGGCGACGGCCTCGGCGAGGTCGATCGCGAACTTCTCGGCCACGCCCGGCTGGGTCTGCGGCCCGGTCACGGCCATGTGGATGGCGTTCGGGTACTGCTGGCCGTTGAAGCGCCAGCCACGCAGCCGCATGAAGTCGTTCACGTGATAGATGTCGAACACGTCGGAGGTGAAGCTGAAGCAGAACGTCGGCGAGCCGATGATGCGCAGCTCGGGATGTGACCGCACCGCCTCCTGCATGGTCGCTGCGGTGGAGAAGATCGCGTCGGCCTTGGCCAGGTAGCCGTCGCGGCCCATGGCAACCATCGACGCCCACGTCGCGGCGAGCAGTCCGAGCGAGCGTGAGCCGTCCATGCCGGGGGAGCAGTACTTCCCGCCGGTCCAGTCGGTCAGGTAGAAGTACTGCGAGTTGCGCAGCGCCTTGTCCCGCATCGCCAGCACCGAGGAGCCCTTCAGGCCGTAGCCGTACTTGTGGGTGTCCGCGCTGATGCTGGTGACGCCCGGTACGCGGAAGTCGAACAGCGGGATGTCGTAACCGAGCTCACGGCCCCAGGGCAGGATGAACCCACCCAGACAGCCGTCGACGTGCAGGCCGACGCCACGCGACAGCGCCAGGTCGCCCAGCTCCTCGATCGGGTCGATGGTGCCGTAGCCGTAGTTGCACGCAGAACCGATGATGGCGATCGTGTTCGTGTCGATCAGGGCCGCCATGTCCTCGACCACGACGGTGGCTGTGTCGGGGTCGATCGGGGCGACCCGCAACTCGATCCCGAACAGGTGGCACGCCTTGTCGAACGCCGGGTGCGCGGTCTCGGGCTTGACCACGTTGGGGTGCATGATCCCGCGCTCGTCGCGTGCCAGCTCCCGGTAGGCGAGCATCGCGTGGGTGATCGACCCGGTGCCGCCGCTGGTGACGATGCCGACGGGCGTCGACTCGGTGACGGCATCTGCGTGGAGCATGTCCAGGGTCATGGCGATGATCTCACCCTCGAACTTCGTGCCGCTCGGGCACACATCGCGCTGCAGGGCGTTGACGTGGCCGAACAACGCGAAGGCGTCGCTCACGTAGTCGTAGTGCTCGTGGTCACCGCAGTAGTACGAGCCCGAGATCTGGCCCGACTCCCAGGTGCTGTCCTCTTCGGTGGCGATCTCGCGCAGCTCGTCGAGCACCTCTTTCGGGTCCCGGCCGTGTTCGGGCATGGTGCGGTTGACCGGGAAGCGCTCGGAGTACGGATAGTCGCTCATGACCCCAGATCCTGACAGATCGGGACGTTCGCCGAGAAGGCGGCTTCGAAGATCGGCTGGAGTCGGTCGTGCACCGCCGCGGCATCGCCGTCCGGCTCGAAACGGACCGCGATGGGTGAGATGTCGGCGGCCGGATCGCGACCGATGCTGCGGGCCGACCGCGACCGAGCCCACTGCGCGGGCTGCGGCCAGCTCGGGGCGGTCAGGGACCGCCACCGCCACTCCCAGCACGTCGGCCAGGACCTGGGCGACCCCGTGGCTGCGGGCCGCCCCGCCGCCGAACACCACTTCTGTGGCTTCGGTTCCACAGAGCTCGCGCACCGGGGGAGCCAGCCACCGCAGGTTGCGGGCGACCCCCTCGACCGTGGCTCGTAGCAGGTCGGAACGTTCGGTGGTCAGGGTCATCCCGACGAAGCCCCCGCGCATCGCGGTCGACGACGACGGCGACATCGACCCCGCGAGCCATGGCAGGAACAGCAGTCCGCCCGCTCCCGGCGGAGAGGCGGAGAGCGCGGCGTCGAGCTCGGCGAACTGCTGGGTCGTCGTGGCGGCAGCGGGGGAGAGCACGTGCAATGCCCGCTCGACGGCCCGCCCCGCGATCCCGTTCTCGGCCATGACGATGAACCTCCCCGGCAGCGGCGCCGGCATCGAGAGGATCTCGTGGTCCAGGTCCACTCCGGCCGACGGCATGGACTGGATGAGCACGGCGGTCGTGCCGACCATCAGCCCCTGACGGTCCGGTCGTGCCAGGGCGCCGGTGGCGAAGGCGCCGGCCTGGGTGTCGTTCATGCCGGCGCGCACCAGCACCCCCGGCGGAAGGCCCAGCGCAGCTGCCACGTCGGGCAGCACCTCGCCCACGACGCCGTCGATGTCGATCAGCGCCGGCAACCGGTCGGCGTCGACCCCCGACATGGCGAGCAGCTCGTCGTCGTAGGAGGTGACCCCGGCGGTGCGGTTGTCGCACAGCTGGCTGGCGAACATCGTGCACTGCGTTGCAGCCACGACACCGGTGAGGCGCAGGTTCACCAGGTCCATCACCTCGAGGTACGCAGCGGCGGCCGCGTGCACGTCGGGGTGGTCGATCTGGAAGTGGAGCAGGTGTGACAACGACAGTCCGCCGCCGATCGGGGGGATGCCGTGGCGCTCGACCCAGATCTCGAACGCCTCGGGGTGACGTTCCAGGATCGCCCAGCAGGCATCGGCCCCGCGGGTGTCGAGGTACATCTTGAGCGGTGCGACGGCTCGGCCGGTGGCGTCGACGGGAACGATCGAGGAGTACTGGCTGCACACCCCGATGGTGCCGACCTGCGCCGCTGCGTCGGGGTCGGCCGTGGTGGTGGCGCGCACGGCCTCGACCACCGCGGTCCAGATCGCCTCGGGGTCCTGGGTGGCGGAGTCGCCGTCGTGCCGGGTGATCAGCGGACGGCTGGCATCGGCCGCGACGTTGCCGTCGCCATCGACCAGGGCGACCTTCACGTTGGTGGAACCGACGTCGATGCCGAGTGCGTGCATCGACGCACGGTACGCCCCGAGATCGCACGGGGCGGCGACAGCGTTCGGTCGCCGCTGGCATGCTCCGGTGCGATAGACCACGTGGATGGCATGGGATCTGCTCGTCGACCGTGGTGACCTGGCCCGCACACATCTCGTGGAGGTGTCCGAGCCGGAGCTGTCCGAGGGCCAGGCGCTGCTGCGGGTGGACCGTGTCGGCATGACGGCCAACAACGTCACCTACGCCGTGTTCGGCGATGCGATGCGCTACTGGGACTTCTTCCCCGCGCCCGCGCTGTCCGGGGCGCCGCAGGGTCGGGTGCCGTTGTGGGGTTTCGCCGAGGTCGAGCGGAGCACGACACCTGGGGTCGAGGAGGGCACGCGGCTCTACGGCTACCTCCCGACGAGCAGTCACCTGCTGGTGACGCCGGCCAAGGTCGACGCCAAGGGGTTCCGTGATGCCAGCCCCCACCGTCAGCATCTGCCATCGCCCTACAACGGGCTGACGACGACGGCGGGCGACCCGGCCTACTCCGCCGAGCTGGAGGATCTGCAGGTGCTCTACCGCCCGCTGTTCATGACCAGCTTCATGCTGGCCGATCACCTCCTCGACCACGACTGCTTCGGCGCCGGGACCGTGGTGATCAGCAGTGCCTCGTCGAAGACGTCCTACGGCACGGCGTTCCTGTTGGACGGGGTGCACCGCGTGGGTCTGACCAGCGAGGCCAACCGGGCCTTCACCGAGTCCCTCGGCTGCTACGACGAAGTGCGGACCTACGGCGAGGTGCAGGACCTGGAAGCGGGCCCGGCGGTCTACGTCGACGTCGCGGGCGACGCGGCGCTGCGCCGGCGGGTGCACGAGCGGCTCGCGCCCGTGCACTCTGCGGTGGTGGGCGCAGCGCACCATGACGCCGCGCCGGACCTGGACGACGGCGACCTGCCCGGCGGTGCACCGACCTTCTTCTTCGCCCCCGACCAGATGCGCAAGCGGTACGAGGACTGGGGTCCCGACGGGGTCGAGCAGCGCCATGCCGAGGCGTGGGCGAGGTTCGCTCCCGTGGTGGCCGGCTGGGTCGACGTGACGGTCGGGCACGGCCCCGAGGGCCTGCGCGCCGCGTGGCTCGAGACGCTGGCGGGCGCGACACCGCCTCGAACCGGGCACGTGACAGCGCTCTGAACCGGCACCGTTGGGCGAACCGTGTGGCGATGCTGGATCGGCGCGTCTAGCCTCCGGCGTTCAACACAACCGAGGATCTTGCTTCGCCCAAGACCCCATGGTGATCACGACGCCGGTGTTCGCACCGGCCGAGTGGATGAAAGAGCACCTGATGCTCGCCTGGGTAGGTGGACACCCCAGACACCCGACCGTTGCGGTCGAGCGATGGGCGTCCGCTCACAGCGACGCCCGATGCTCCCGAACACACGGAAGGAGGTGTCAATGGAGAACCCAAGGTCGGACAAGGTGGCCGTGGTCGACGAGGTCCGGGAGAAGTTCCGGTCCGCAGACGCTGCGCTGTTCACCGAGTACCGGGGACTGACCGTCCGTGACCTGGCCGAGCTGCGCGCTGCGATGCGCGAGGCAGGCGGCGAGTACCGCGTGTACAAGAACACGCTCGTACGACTCGCCGTCGCCGAACTCGAACTGGATCTGGCCGACGAGCTCGTCGGCCCGACGGCGATCGCGTTCGTCGGGCAGAAGCCCGACGGGACGCCGGGCGACCCCGTCATGGTCGCCAAGGCGCTCAGCGCGTTCGCGAAGTCACATCCCCACCTGGTCATCAAGGGTGGTCTGTTGGACACCACGGTGCTCGACGCTGACGGTGCGAAGGCACTGGCATCCGTTGCGCCCCGCGAGGAGTTGCTCGCCCGCTTCGCAGGCGGGTTGGCTGCGCCGATGCGCGACATGGCAGCGCTGTTGCAGGCACTGCCGCTCAACTTCGCCTACGCACTGCAGGCCCTCATCGAGGACGGCGGCGCCGCCGGCGAGAACGACGCGCCCGCTCCAGCTGCCGAGGCCCCGACTGACGAGGCGCCCGCCGACGAAGCGACAGCTTCGGATGCGGCGACCACCGATGACACCACTGCGGACGACGCTGCCCCCGAGGACAGCGCCCCCGCCGAGGCGGCACCCGATGCCGCCACCGATGCTGCGGACGACGCAGCCACCGAATCCACCGCAGAAACAGACGACGCAGCAGATGCTGCCACCGAGGAGTGACCACCATGGCAACCACTGAAGAGATCCTTGATTCCATCGCATCCCTGACCGTGCTGGAGCTCTCCGAGCTCCTGAGCGCGTTCGAGGAGCGCTTCGGCGTGACCGCAGCGGCCCCCGTGGCCGTCGCAGCCGCAGCTCCCGCTGGCGGCGGCGGCGCAGCCGAGGAGGCCGAGGAGAAGACGTCCTTCGACGTCGTGCTCACCGAGGCCGGTGGCAAGAAGATCGGCGTCATCAAGGAGGTGCGCGGACTCACCAGCCTGGGGCTGAAGGAGGCCAAGGACCTCGTCGAGTCTGCCCCCAAGGCAGTGCTCGAGGGCGTCTCCAAGGACGAGGCGGACAAGGCCAAGGAGGCGCTCGAGGGCGCCGGCGCCACCGTCGAGATCAAGTGAGCCGGCGCCGGCTCACCTGCCGGCGCTGATCGAAGTACCCGGAGGGGAGCCGTTCATCGGCTCCCCTCCGGCGCGTCCGGGGTGACTCCGGGCACGGGATCCTTGACCCGCGAGGGCTGACTTCGTACGCTCTGCGGGCACATCGGGGCCCGAAGGTCACCGGACCGAGCGAACTGCGGGCCAGCACGGCCGTCACCGCTGCGTGTCTTGACGCTGCGGGGGCCGACGCGTATGGTGATCGGTTGCCGTGCCCTGCCGTTCGTCCTCCTCCCACGTCTTTCGTCGGAGTCCAGCGCGCTCGGGGCCAGGCGATCGCCCACCCACCAGCGTTCACGAGGAGTGATCCTTGTCCTCTCGCGTCTCCATCCGGGACCGTTATTCCTTCGCGAACCTCGAAGAGGTTCTCGAACTCCCGGATCTCATCGCCATCCAACGTGAGTCCTTCACATGGTTCGTCGAGCAAGGTCTCGCCGATGCATTCAGGGACATCTCGCCGATCAAGGACTTCACCGAGACCCTGAGCCTCGAGCTGGAGTTCGACCCCTTCGACGAGGATCTCCGGCCACCGCCGAAGTTCACCGTCGAGGAGTGCCGCGAAAAGGACATGACCTATTCGGCACCGATCTTCGCCCGCGCCCGTTTCATGAACGCGGCCACCGGCGAGATCAAGGAGCAGACGGTCTTCATGGGTGACTTCCCCATGATGACCGACAAGGGCACCTTCATCATCAACGGCACCGAGCGTGTCGTGGTGTCCCAGCTGGTCCGCTCGCCGGGCGTCATCTTCCAGCCGGGCGAGCGCTTCCGCCTGCGCAACCTCTCCAAGCACCAGCTGGTCACGGGCACCATCCACCCGTACCGCGGTGAGTGGATCGAGTTCGACGTCGAGCAGAAGCCCGGCAAGGACCCGACCGCCGGCACGCGCGTCGCCCGCAAGCGCCGCCTCTCGCTGTTCACGCTGCTGCGGGCGCTGGGCTACGACGAGGAGAACTTCCCCGGGTTCCTCGATGCCTTCGTGCGCCACTTCGACTTCCTGGACGGCCAGTGGGAGAAGGACCGCGAGCTGGTCGTCACCCAGGAGGAGGCGCTGATCGAGATCTACAAGCGTGCTCGTCCGGGAGAGCCCGCCACGCCCGACTCGGCGCGCAACTACTTCAACAACGCCTTCTTCGAACCTCGCCGCTACGACCTCAGCCGGGTTGGTCGCTACAAGCTGAACCGCAAGCTCGGCCCCGAGATCGAGCGCCTCCAGGAGCTGTTCCCCCAGCTCGCCGGTCAGCTCGACGTGCCCGAGGTCGACCAGCCGGTGCTGAGCCGGTGCGAGGTCCTCGCGTCGACGACCTACCTGCTCAACCTGGCAGCGGGAACCCACGGCTACCGGCTCGACGATCAGGACCACTTCGCCAACCGCCGCATCCGCAGCGTCGGCGAGCTGATCCAGAACCAGGTCCGCATCGGCTTGTCCCGCATGGAGCGGGTCGTGCGCGAGCGCATGACCACCCAGGACGTCGAGGCGATCACTCCGACCACCCTGATCAACATCCGACCGGTGGTCGCGGCGATCAAGGAGTTCTTCGGAACCTCCCAGCTGAGCCAGTTCATGGACCAGGTCAACCCGCTGTCCGGGCTGACCCACCGTCGTCGGCTCTCGGCGCTGGGCCCTGGCGGCCTCTCGCGTGAGCGGGCGGGCTTCGAGGTGCGCGACGTGCACTTCAGCCACTACGGGCGCATGTGTCCCATCGAGACCCCGGAAGGTCCGAACATCGGACTGATCGGTGCGCTGTCCACCTTCGGCCGTGTCAACGAGTTCGGCTTCATCGAGACGCCCTACCGCAAGGTCGTCAACGGCAGGGTCACCGACGAGATCCTCTACCTCCCCGCCGATGAGGAGGAGGAGTACATCGTCGCCCAGGCGAACACGCCGGTGAACCCCGACGGCACCTTCCGCGCCGACCGGGTGCTCGTGCGCCGCTCGCCCCAGGCGGCCAGCCTGTCGGACCTCCGCCTCCAGTTGGAGCGCGACGAGTTCCTGGGTGCCACGACCGAGATCTCCTCGGTGACCCCCGACGAGGTCCAGCTGATGGACGTCTCGCCGAAGCAGATCGTGTCGGTCGCCGCAGCGCTCATCCCGTTCCTGGAGCACGACGACGCCAACCGTGCACTCATGGGCGCCAACATGCAGCGCCAGGCGGTGCCGCTGCTGCGTGCCGAGGCTCCGTTCATCGGCACCGGCATCGAGAGCCGTGCGGCTCGCGACGCCGCCGACATGGTGCTCGCCGAGGAGGACGGGACCATCGTCGAGGTCGACGGCTCGAAGATCATCGTGGACTACAAGAAGTCCGGGAAGCGCACCTATCGGCTCCACAAGTTCGAGCGCTCCAACCAGGACACGTGCATCAACCAGAAGCCGCGTGTCGTCGCCGGCGAGAAGGTCAGGGCCGGCGCCGTGCTGGCCGAGGGCCCCTCGACCGACAACGGTGAGCTGGCGCTGGGCAAGAACCTGCTCGTGGCCTTCATGCCGTGGGAGGGCTACAACTTCGAGGACGCGATCATCCTGAACGAGCGCCTGGTGCGTGACGACGTCATGACGTCGATCCACATCAAGGAGCACGAGGTCGACGCCCGTGACACCAAGCTGGGCCCGGAGGAGATCACCCGGGACATCCCCAACCTGTCCGAGGAGATCCTCGCCGACCTCGATGACCGCGGCATCATCCGTGTCGGCGCCGAGGTCAGCCCCGGCGACGTGCTCGTGGGCAAGGTCACGCCCAAGGGCGAGACCGAGCTCACCCCCGAGGAGCGCCTGCTGCGCGCCATCTTCGGTGAGAAGGCCCGTGAGGTCCGTGACACCTCGCTGAAGGTGCCCCACGGCGAGACCGGCAAGGTCATCGACGTCAAGGTGTTCAGCCGCGACGACGACCACGAGCTGCCGCCCGGCGTCAACCAGCTGGTGCGCGTCTACGTCGGCCAGAAGCGCAAGATCTCCGTCGGCGACAAGCTCGCCGGCCGCCACGGCAACAAGGGCGTCATCAGCCGCATCCTGCCGTCCGAGGACATGCCCTTCATGGCCGACGGCACGCCGGTCGACATCATCTTGAACCCGCTCGGCGTCCCGTCCCGCATGAACGTCGGACAGGTCCTCGAGACGCACCTGGGCTACGCCGCCCGCTGGGGCTGGACCGACGGCGACCGTGAGGTGGGCGAGAACCCCGTCAGCGGCACCGAGACCAAGACCCGGCCGACCACCAAGCCGGCGACACTCGTCGCCACGCCGGTGTTCGATGGCGCGAAGTGGGACGAGACCGAGATGGCGGGCAAGCACCCGACCATCAAGAAGATCTTCGAGAACCTGCACCCCGAGGCCGCCGACGGCAGCCGGATGATCGGCACCGACGGCAAGGTCACCCTGTACAACGGGCGCACCGGCGAGCCGTACGACAACCCGATCACGGTCGGGTACAAGTACATCCTGAAGCTGGCCCACCTGGTCGACGACAAGATCCACGCCCGGTCCACCGGCCCGTACTCGATGATCACCCAGCAGCCGTTGGGCGGTAAGGCGCAGTTCGGCGGACAGCGCTTCGGTGAGATGGAGGTCTGGGCACTCGAGGCCTACGGCGCCGCCTACTGCCTGCAGGAGCTGCTCACCATCAAGTCCGACGACACCCTCGGCCGCGTCAAGGTCTACGAGGCGATCGTCAAGGGCGAGAACATCCCCGAGCCCGGCATCCCCGAGTCCTTCAAGGTGCTCATCAAGGAGATGCAGGCGCTCTGCTTGAACGTCGAGGTCCTCTCCCGCACCGGTGAGGAGATCAAGATGCGAGAGCTCGACGAGGACTTCTTCCGAGCAGCAGAAGAGCTCGGTATCGACCTGTCCCGTCCCGAACGAGGAACCGATGAAGACGACGCTCGCCGCCAGGCAGAGCGTCGCTGAGAGAGGCACGAAGCATGCTCGACGTCAATCTCTTCGATCAGCTCCGGATCGGTCTCGCGACCGCGGACGCGATCCGTACCTGGTCCAACGGCGAGGTCAAGAAGCCGGAGACCATCAACTACCGCACGCTCAAGCCCGAGAAGGACGGACTCTTCTGCGAGAAGATCTTCGGCCCTCAGAAGGACTGGGAGTGCTACTGCGGCAAGTACAAGCGCGTGCGCTTCCGCGGCATCATCTGCGAGCGCTGCGGCGTCGAGGTCACCCGTTCCAAGGTGCGCCGCGAGCGCATGGGTCACATCGAACTGGCCGCACCGGCGGTGCACATCTGGTACCTGCGCGGCACCCGTTCGTGGTTGGCCTACCTGCTGTCGGGCACCGAGGCCCGCGAGGAGCTGAAGGCCAAGCAGCTCGAGAAGGTCATCTACTTCGCGGCCAACCTGGTCACCTGGGTCGACGCCGACAAGCGCCATGAGGACCTCCCCAGCCTCGAGGCCGACCTCGTCGGCGAGCGCGAGGCGATCGAGAAGGAGCGCGAGCTGGAGCTCGCGCGTCGCATGGAGGAGCTCGAGGGCGAGCTCGAGGCGCTCGAGTCCGAGGGTGCCAAGGAGTCCGACCTCACCAACCGCCGCAAGGCCGCCGACAAGGACCTCGCCGCCATCCGCGAGACCTACGAGGCCGAGCTCGACCTGCTGAACCGCGTGTGGGACGAGTTCAAGGACCTCTTCCCCCGTCAGATCCTCGAGGACGAGATGCTCTGGCGTGAGCTCGAGGACCGCTACGGCGACTACTTCGAGGGCGGCATGGGAGCGGACGCGATCAAGCAGTTGATCGACCGCACCGACCTCGACGAGGAAGAGGTCAAGCTCCGCGCGGCCATCGACCCCGAGGAGGGCAAGAAGCCGCTGTCCGCGCAGCGCAAGCAGAAGGCGATCAAGCGGCTGAAGATCGTCGCGGCGTTCAACCGCCGTGACGAGCACGGCAACCGCGTCAACGATCCCCGGGCCATGATCCTGGACTCCGTCCCGGTCATCCCGCCGGACCTGCGCCCGATGGTCCAGCTCGACGGCGGGCGTTTCGCCACGTCCGACCTGAACGACCTGTACCGGCGCGTCATCAACCGCAACAACCGCCTGAAGCGGCTGTTGGACCTGGGCGCTCCCGAGATCATCGTCAACAACGAGAAGCGCATGCTCCAGGAGGCCGTCGACGCGCTGTTCGACAACGGCCGCCGCGGTCGTCCCGTCACCGGACCGGGCAACCGTCCCCTCAAGTCGCTCTCCGACATGTTGAAGGGCAAGCAGGGTCGCTTCCGTCAGAACCTGCTCGGCAAGCGCGTCGACTACTCGGGCCGTTCGGTCATCGTGGTCGGCCCGACCCTGCAGCTGCACCAGTGCGGCCTGCCGAAGCTGATGGCGCTCGAGTTGTTCAAGCCCTTCGTCATGAAGGCGCTCGTCGACCGCGAGCTCGCCCAGAACATCAAGTCGGCCAAGCGCATGGTGGAACGCCGCCGCCCGCAGGTGTGGGACGTCCTCGAAGACGTCATCAAGGAGCATCCGGTGCTCCTCAACCGTGCTCCGACGTTGCACCGCCTCGGCATCCAGGCCTTCGAGCCTGTCCTGGTCGAGGGCAAGGCCATCCAGATCCACCCGCTGGTCTGCACGGCGTTCAACGCCGACTTCGACGGTGACCAGATGGCGGTCCACCTGCCGCTGTCCTCCGAGGCCCAGGCCGAGGCCCGTGTGCTGATGCTGAGCGCCAACAACATGCTCAGCCCCGCCAACGGCAAGCCGCTGGTCACGCCCACCCAGGACATGATCATCGGCGCGTTCTACCTCACCGAGGACGCCGACGGCGAGGACGGCGAAGGCCGTGTCTTCCGGCGCATGGACCAGATCGAGCGGGCCCTCGAGGCCGGCGAGATCGGTCTGCACGCGAAGATCGAGTACCGGGGTGCCGAGTACCCCGACCTGGTGGCCACACCGGCCAACGGCTCCGCGGCGACCTACCACGCGACCACGGCCGGTCGCCTGCTCTTCAACCGTGCCCTGCCCGACGGCTACGAGTACGTCAACAAGCCGGTGCGCAAGAAGGAGATGGGCGAGATCGTCGACCAGCTCGCCATCGAGTTCCCCAAGGCCATCGCCGCCAAGGCGCTCGACGACATCAAGGGTCTGTGCTTCCAGTACGGCATGCGTTCCGGACTGACCATCTCGATCAACGACGTCTCCACCCCGACGAACAAGTACGAGATCCTCGACTCCCACGAGATCGAGGCCGACAAGGTCGAGAAGCAGTTCCGCCGCGGCATCATCACCGATGGTGAGCGCAAGCAGAAGGAGGTCGAGATCTGGACGACCGCGACCTCCCAGGTGACCGCCGCCATGCAGGCCGAGCTCACCGCGACCAAGTTCAACCCGATCGACATGATGGTGGGCTCCGGCGCACGAGGGAACATGATGCAGGTCCGCCAGATCGCGGGCATGCGAGGCCTGGTGGCCAACCCCCGCGGCGACATGATCCCCCGTCCGATCAAGTCGAACTTCCGTGAGGGCCTCTCGGTGCTCGAGTACTTCATCGCCACGCCCGGTGCCCGCAAGGGCCTGGTCGACACGGCGCTGCGTACCGCTGACTCCGGCTACCTGACCCGTCGCCTCGTCGATGTCAGCCAGGAGCTGATCATCAACGATCGCAGCCCGCTCGAGGAGGCCGGGCCAGTTCGTTCGTCGATCATCGAGGACGTTCGTCCCGACGAGCCGGGCAAGCGGTACTACCTCGAGACCCGGCTCTACAGCCGAACCCTCGCCGAGGACGTGAAGCTGGCCTCGCCCGACGCGGTGTACGGGTCCAAGCTGCCCAAGGGCATCGAGATCGGTGAGCACGAGATGAACCTCCTGCGCGACGATCCCGACGTCACCGAGGTGCGGGTGCTCTCGCCGCTCACCGATGACTCCGAGCGTGGCATCTCCGCTGCCAGCTACGGCACGTCGCTCGCAACGGGCAAGACGATCGAGCCCGGCGAGGCCGTCGGGGTCATCGCCGCCCAGTCGATCGGCGAGCCCGGAACGCAGCTCACCATGCGGACCTTCCACACCGGTGGTGTGGCTGGAGCGAGCGGTGACATCACCGGCGGTCTGCCACGGGTCGTCGAGCTGTTCGAGGCTCGTACCCCGAAGAACAAGGCCGTGCTCGCACGCACCTCGGGCGTGGTGCGCATCGATGAGGAGGACGGCAAGGTCTGGACCCTCACCGTGGTCGGCGACGACGGCGATGAGGACCTGTACTCGATCGAGCGCGAGCGTCGCCTCGAGGTCCGCGACGGCGACGAGGTCACCGCAGGAGACCCCCTCGTCGAGGGTGCTCGCGACCCCAAGGAGCTCCTGGAGATCAAGGGCGTCCGCGCAGTCCAGAAGTACCTGGTGGACGAGGTCCAGCGGGTCTACCGCGACCAGGGCGTGTCGATCCACGACAAGCACATCGAGCTGATCGTGCGTCAGATGACCCGGCGAGTGGCGATCCAGGACCCCGGCGAGTCGGACTTCCTTCCCGGCGAGCGTCAGGACCAGCGGGTGTTCGCCGACGTCAACCGTCGTCTCGTCCAGGAGGGCAAGCGTCCTGCCGAGGGTCGCCCGGAGCTGATGGGCATCACGAAGGCGTCGCTCGCGACCGATTCGTGGCTGTCGGCAGCTTCGTTCCAGGAGACCACGCGGGTGCTCACCGAGGCCGCCATCGAGAGCCGTTCCGACGGCCTCGTGGGTCTGAAGGAGAACATCATCATCGGCAAGCTCATCCCGGCCGGGACGGGCATGGGTGTCTACCAGGACATCGAGCCCTTCGCTCCCGAGTACCAGCCGCTGGACTTCTACTCGTCCGAGGACGGCGGCGACGGTGCCGACTACCTCGCGACCTTCGCCCCCGGCGGTGAGTCGGGAGCAGAGGTGATCGGGTTCCCGACCCCGACCGCCCAGCCGTCCACCGACTGAGTTCACCCATGCGGTCCACCAGCAGGCCTCGGCCCGTCCGGACCGCAGCACCGACGTGACTCGGGCGGGCCGACGGCCCGCCCGAGTCACGCAGCACGCCTGTTTGCCTGCCACGACTGGCCGGCCGTAGGATGACTCCTCGGCCAGTGGCTGCGTTCGTTCGCGCCGCACGCTCACGAGACCAACGGGTCCGACGTGACCGGGTCCGCCCCGTTTCCCCGAGACAGAGAAGTACAAGAGGTTCCACCGTGCCCACGATCGAGCAGCTGGTCCGCAAGGGCCGCCAGAGCAAGCGCCGCAAGGAGTCCACGCCGGCGCTCAAGGGCGCGCCCCAGCGACGCGGGACCTGCACCCGCGTCTTCACGACCACGCCCAAGAAGCCCAACTCGGCGCTTCGCAAGGTGGCCCGTGTCCGGTTGTCCAGCGGCATCGAGGTCACCGCCTACATCCCGGGAGAGGACCACAACCTCCAGGAGCACAGCATCGTGCTGGTGCGCGGCGGGCGTGTGAAGGACCTGCCCGGTGTCCGCTACAAGATCATCCGCGGCACCCTCGACACCTCCGGTGTGCGTGGCCGCAAGCAGGCGCGCTCCCGCTACGGCGCCAAGAAGGAGTCCTGACATGCCCCGCAAGGGTCCCGCACCCCGACGCGAGCTGCTGCCCGACCCGATCTACCGGTCGGTGCTCGTGACCCAGATCGTCAACAAGATCATGCAGCGGGGCAAGCGCTCCACCGCCGAGAAGATCGTCTACGACGCACTCACCATGATCGAGGAGAAGACCGGCACCGAGCCGATCTCCACGCTCAAGCGGGCGATCGACAACATCAAGCCCCAGCTCGAGGTGCGCAGCCGCCGGGTCGGTGGTGCCACCTACCAGGTGCCCGTCGAGGTGCGCCCCCGGCGTGCCAACACCCTGGCCATCCGCTGGACGGTCGGGTACTCCCGTCAGCGCCGTGAGCGGACCATGGCCGAGCGCCTGGCGAACGAGATCCTCGACGCATCCAACGGCGTCGGCGCATCGATGAAGCGCAAGGAAGATCTCCACAAGATGGCCGAGTCCAACAAGGCCTTCGCCCACTACCGCTGGTGACGTCCTTGCCGGGCTGAACGCCCGGCTCCCGACCAGCGAGCACCCCGCAGACCCGACCCCCCACCCCTCTCCAGACGACGGATTACACGATGGCTCAGTTCCCGCTCGAGCGGACCCGCAACATCGGCATCATGGCCCACATCGATGCCGGCAAGACCACCACCACGGAGCGGATCCTCTTCTACACCGGCAAGTCCTACAAGATCGGCGAGGTCCACGACGGCGCCGCCACCATGGACTGGATGGAGCAGGAGCAGGAACGCGGCATCACCATCACCTCCGCTGCCACGACTGCGTTCTGGACCGACTCGGTCAACTCGACCGAGTACCGCATCCAGATCATCGACACCCCCGGCCACGTCGACTTCACCGTCGAGGTCGAGCGTTCGCTCCGCGTGCTCGACGGCGCCGTCGCGGTGTTCGACGGCGTGGCGGGAGTGGAGCCCCAGACCGAGACGGTGTGGCGACAGGCCGACAACTACAACGTGCCCCGCATGTGCTTCATCAACAAGATGGACCGCACCGGCGCCGACTTCTACGCCGCGCTCGCGTCGATCAAGGACCGGTTGCAGGCGAAGGTGGCGGTCATCCAGCTGCCGATCGGTGCCGAGTCCGACTACCAGGGCATCGTCGACCTGGTCACCATGAAGGCCTGGATCTGGCAGGGCGAGGATCTCGGCGCCAGCTGGGATGTCGTCGACATCCCCGAGGACATGGCCGACCTGGCCGCGGAGTACCGCGAGCAGCTCATGGATGTGCTCGGAGAGAGCTCCGACACGATCATGGAGAAGTTCCTCGGCGAGGAGGAGATCACCCCGGCCGAGGTCCGGGTCGCGCTGCGCGAGGCGACCATCAACCACGGCGTCGTGCCCGTGCTCAACGGCACCGCGTTCAAGAACAAGGGCGTCCAGCCCCTGCTGGACGCCATCTGCTGGTACATGCCGTCACCCGCCGAGCTGCCGCCGGTGTCCGGCGTCGACAAGAAGGGCGAGCCGGTCGAGCGCAAGCCCAGCGCGGAGGAGCCGTTCTCGGCGCTGGCGTTCAAGATCATGACCGCCCCCCACGTCGGCAAGCTCACCTACTTCCGCGTCTACTCGGGCAAGCTCGAGAAGGGCGGCACGGTGCTCAACAGCCGCTCCGGCAACAAGGAGCGCATCGGCCGGGTGCTCGAGATGCACGCGAACGAGCAGATAGAGCAGGAAGCCGTCTACGCGGGCGACATCGTGGCGGGCATCGGCCTGAAGGACACCCGCACCGGCGACACCCTGTCGGACCCCGCCGCCCCGGTGACGCTCGAGAGCCTCGAGTTCCCCGAACCGGTCATCCAGGTCGCGGTGGAACCCAAGACCAAGGCCGACCAGGACAAGATGTCCAAGGCCCTGTACGCACTCTCCGAGGAAGATCCGACCTTCCGGGTCCAGACCGATGAGGAGACGGGCCAGACCCTGATCTCCGGCATGGGCGAGCTGCACCTCGAGGTCCTCGTCGACCGCATGATGCGTGAGTTCAAGGTCGAGGCCAACGTCGGAAAGCCGCAGGTGGCCTACCGCGAGACGATCACCACGCCGGTCGAGCGACACACGTACCTGCACAAGAAGCAGACGGGCGGCACCGGCCAGTACGCGAAGATCATCATCGCCCTCGAGCCCTCGGGGCCCGGCGGCGGTTACGAGTTCTCCGACGAGATCTCGGGTGGTCGCATCCCCAAGGAGTACATCCCCTCGGTCGGTCACGGCGTCGTCGATGCCATGACCAACGGCATCCTCGCCGGGTTCCAGATGGTGGACGTGAAGGTCCGCCTGCTCGACGGCGACTACCACGACGTCGACTCCTCGGAGATGGCGTTCAAGATCGCGGGAACGATGGGCTTCAAGGAAGCCGTCCGCCAGGCCACCCCGGTCCTGCTCGAGCCGATCATGGCGGTCGAGGTCGCCACGCCCGAGGAGTACATGGGTGATGTCATCGGCGACCTGAACTCCCGCCGCGGCAAGGTCGGGCAGATGGAGCAGCGTGGCAACCTGCAGATCGTCTCGGCCGAGGTGCCGCTGTCGGAGATGTTCGGCTACTCCACCGACCTGCGGTCCAAGACCCAGGGTCGGGCGACCTACACCATGCAGTTCCACAGCTACCAGCAGACGCCGCGCAACGTCCAGGAAGAGATCGTCGCCCGGGTCACCGGCCGCTGATCCATCCGGGTCCGTACGGGCACTAACCTCACCACTCTGCCCGGCCCCGGTCCAGCAGACAGCAAGTCCCACCAAGTCAACACACCGCAGTCACCCAGTCGTCACTGCAGCAAGAAAGGCAATCCAGACCATGGCCAAGGAGAAGTTCGAGCGGGACAAGCCGCACGTCAACGTCGGGACGATGGGTCACGTCGACCACGGCAAGACGACCCTGACGGCTGCCATCAGCAAGACCCTCACCGATCGCGTGCCGGGCAACAGCGCCACGGCCTTCGAGAACATCGACAAGGCCCCCGAGGAGCGCGAGCGCGGCATCACGATCAACGTCTCGCACGTCGAGTACGTGACCGACAAGCGCCACTACGCGCACGTCGACATGCCCGGTCACGCCGACTACATCAAGAACATGATCACCGGTGCGGCCCAGGTCGACGGCGCCATCCTCGTGGTGGACGCCGCTCAGGGTGCAGCTCCCCAGACCCGTGAGCACGTCGTGCTCGCCCGTCAGGTCGGTGTGCCCGCGATCATCGTGGCGCTCAACAAGTGCGACACCGTCGACGACGAAGAGCTGCTCGAGCTCGTCGAGATGGAGGTCCGCGAGCTGCTGGACCAGTACGAGTTCCCCGGCGACGACACCCCGGTCATCAAGGTCTCCGCGCTGAAGGCACTCGAAGGTGACCCCGAGGCGGCGGACCAGATCATGGAGCTCATGGCAGCGGTCGACGAGTACGTGCCGGAGCCCGAGCGCGACCTCGACAAGCCCTTCCTGATGCCCATCGAGGACGTCTTCTCCATCACGGGGCGTGGCACCGTGGTGACCGGCAAGATCGAGCAGGGTGTGGTCCACACGGGCGACGACCTCGAGATCGTCGGACTGAAGAAGACCCAGAAGACCACCTGCACGGGTGTCGAGATGTTCCGCAAGCTCCTCGACGAGGGTCAGGCCGGCGACAACATCGGTGCACTGCTGCGTGGCATCGACAAGGAAGAGGTGCAGCGCGGACAGGTGCTCGCCAAGCCCGGCTCGATCACCCCGCACACCGACTTCGAGGCGCAGGTCTACGTGCTGACGAAGGAAGAGGGCGGTCGTCACAAGCCGTTCCAGTCCAACTACCGTCCGCAGTTCTACTTCCGGACGACCGACGTGACCGGCACGATCACCCTTCCCGAGGACACCCAGATCTGCATGCCCGGTGACAACACCGCGGTGACGGTCGAGCTCATCGCTCCCATCGCAATGGACGACGGACTGAAGTTCGCCATCCGTGAAGGCGGTCGTACCGTCGGCGCTGGGCGGGTCACCAAGATCCTCAAGTGAGCTGAGCCGCTCTCCGAGCGGACATCAGATGCTGTTGCGAAGGGCGCCCCTCGGGGCGCCCTTCGACGCGTGGCGGCGGGTCGGGGTGTACGCTCCGGCGGCGGGCTCGACGGCTCGCATCAACGGGGGCGAACAAGTGGGGGAGCACATCATGGGGAAGATCTCTGTCAGAGCGCGGGTGAGTGTGGTGCTGGCGGCGGTGACCGCCGTGTCGATCGCCTGCGCGCCGGCTCCGACGCCGCCGACGACCACGACCACCACGTCGACCACGTCGACGACGGCACCGACGACGTCGACGTCGACGACCAGCACCACCTCGACCACGAGCACCACGTCGACCACCAGCACGACCTCGACGACGAGCACCACCTCGACCACGTCGACCACGAGCACCACGTCGACCCTGCCTCCCGGACCCACGTACACGCCCACGTCGCTGTTGTGCCGAACCGTGGCTTCGATCTCGACCAGCTTCGACGGGCTCGAGAACGGCGTCACCTCGCTCGCGCCCGGCACCGTGGCGTCGGGAGCGACGTTCCAGGTGACGCTCACCCCCGACCCGATCGACGTGCCGACGTCGGGCGGCGGATTCGCCATCCAGAACCTGAACAACGTGCGGGTGCGATTCGCGGTGCCGGTCGGCGCCGAGTTCGTGTCGGCGACGCTCAGCGGCGGCTCGAACCTGGGTAGCGGCACACCGACGGTGAGCCAGACCTCGCCGGGCGTCGTGACCCTGCTCGTCCCCGGCCAGCTCGCACCGGGCTCGACCGCCGTGCTCCCGACCGTGACCGCGACGCTCCGGGCAACCGGCGCCCCCGGTACCGTGCTCGACGCCCGCCTGTCCGGCTCGAGCTACGACAACCCGTCCATCTCGTTCAACGCCGTGGTGCGCGTGCTCTTCGCGAACGTGACCGGCGTGACGAACTGCTACGCGCCGGCCAACCCGGTGGTGGCCAGCACGACGATCATCTGAGCGGAGGGGCGTGGGCGCCCGGCCCCGCCATCGCACAGCGTCGCACCTGCGACGAGATTGGATCGGCCGACGGGCGGTTGCTACATTGCGCAACCGCTCGCTTCGGCCGAGCACGCAGCTTGACAGTCGATGAAGCCCGTCCGTCGCCGTCGTGGTGACGAGCCCAGAAGGAAGTTCCATGGCAGCAGACCAGAAGATCCGCATCCGTCTGAAGGCGTACGACCACGAGGTCATCGACCAGTCGACCAAGAAGATCGTCGAGACGGTCACCCGGACCCAGGCGAAGGTGCGCGGGCCGGTCCCGCTGCCCACCGAGAAGCACCGCTTCACCGTCATCCGGTCGCCGCACAAGGACAAGGACTCCCGCGAGCACTTCGAGATGCGGATCCACAAGCGCCTGATCGACATCATCGAGCCGTCACCGAAGACCGTCGACTCGCTCCAGCGGCTCGATCTGCCGGCCGGGGTCGACATCGAGATCAAGATCCAGGACGCCTGAGCCGTCACCTCCCGGGGCACGACTGCAGATTTGGTCGGACAGTGACCCGCTGCTAGTCTCTCCCGGTCGTCACGAGCGTTCGTTCGCACGTGAGATTCACTCCCCGTCGCAGCATCCACCGGCTGCCCTGTTCAGGGCCCCGGAGACGCTGTGCCACGAGGCTTCGTATCAATCGACGTCCGTGTAGGCCGGTCCGACTCGTTCGGATCGGAACCGCCCGGCACAACCGAGACGCCGCTCCGCCAGGCCCGCCTGTGCGGAGCGCTCGCGTGAGCGGCACTTCCGCACGATGGTCCCCCGGGGCCGGCAGGTGGGGGGATCCGTCGGAACCACGCCAAAGGACAGAGCCACCATGGCGAAGAAAGCAATCGTAGGAGAGAAGCTGGGGATGACCCAGGTGTGGGACGACGCCAACAACGTCGTGCCCGTCACCGTGCTGCGCGTCACGCCGGCAAGGGTCGTCCAGCTCCGTACACCGGAGCGCGACGGGTACAGCGCGCTCCAGGTGACGTACGGCAACAAGGACGCACGCAAGCTGACCAAGCCGCTCGCCGGCCAGTACGCAGCCGCAGGGGTCGACCCCGGCGTCAGGCTCGTCGAGCTCCGTCTCGATGACGTCGGCGAGTACCAGGTCGGCCAGGAGCTCGCCGCCGACCTGTTCGCCGCCGGCGAGCAGGTCGACGTGACCGCGGTCAGCAAGGGCAAGGGCTTCGCCGGCGTCATGAAGCGCCACGGATTCGCCGGCGCACCGGCGTCCCACGGCGCCCACCGGGTGCACCGCAAGCCCGGCGCCATCGGCCAGTGCGCCACACCGTCCCGGGTCTTCAAGGGCATGAGGATGGCCGGCCGCATGGGCTCGGAGCAGGTCACCACCCTGAACCTGGAAGTGGTCAGCGCCGATGTCGAGCGTGGCCTGGTGCTCGTCAAGGGTTCGGTGCCCGGCCCCCGCGGGGGCGTCGTGATCATTCGCAACGCGGTCAAGGCCCGCGCTGCTGCCAAGGGAGGTGCGGCCTGATGCCGTCCGTGAAGGTCCACTCCCGTTCCGGCGCCGAGCAGGGTCAGGTCGAGCTGTCCGACTCCGTGTTCGGCATCGAGCCGAACGTGCCGGTCATGCACCAGGTGGTCGTCGCCCAGCTGGCCGCCAAGCGGGCAGGTACGCAGTCCACGAAGACCCGCTCCGAGGTGCGCGGCGGCGGCGCCAAGCCGTGGAAGCAGAAGGGCACGGGTCGAGCCCGGGCCGGCACCATCCGTGCGCCGCAGTGGCGCGGCGGTGGCGTCGCGCTGGGTCCCAAGCCCCGCAAGTACGACCAGAAGACCCCCAAGAAGATGAAGCGACTCGCGCTCGCCTCCGCACTGTCGGACCGAGCCGCCGATGACAAGGTCATCGTGGTCGGCCAGTGGGACTTCGACGTCCCCAGCACCAAAGCAGCGGTTGCTGCGCTCGCGGCGCTCGGCGTCACCGGCCGGTCGCTCGTCGTGATCGATCCGGCGGACACCACCGCCCGGCGCAGCTTCAACAACCTGCCCGAGGTCCACGTGATCGCCCCCGGCGAACTCAACACCTACGACGTGCTCGTGAGCGACTACGTCGTGTTCACCGAGGCCACCCTGCCGGGAGCGGCGGCCGGGTCCACCGAGAAGGAGGCCGCATCATGAAGGATCCCCGCGATGTCATCCTGCGACCGGTGGTGAGCGAGAAGTCCTACGGGCTCCTCGACACCGGTGTGTACACCTTCGAGGTCGCCCCCGGCGCATCCAAGCCGGAGATCCGCGACGCCGTCCAGGCCATCTGGCCCGGCGTCAAGGTCACCAGCGTGAACACGCTCAACCGCAAGGGCAAGCGCAAGCGCAACCGCCGCCAGCCCACCTTCGGCAGCCGGCCAGACGTCAAGCGCGCCATCATCACCCTGTCGGGTGAGGGTGATCAGATCGACCTGTTCGAGGTGAAGTGACATGGCTGTTCGCAAGCGCAAGCCCACCAGTCCCGGCCGTCGTTTCCAGACGGTGTCGGACTTCGCCGACGTCACCCGTTCCACCCCCGAGAAGTCCTTGCTGGCGCCCAAGCCGAAGACCGGCGGCCGCAACAACCACGGTCGCAAGACCTCACGCCACCGTGGTGGCGGCCACAAGCAGCAGTACCGGATCATCGACTTCAAGCGGCGCAAGGACGGCGTGCCGGCCAAGGTCGCCTCGATCGAGTACGACCCCAACCGCACGTGCCGCATCGCCCTGCTCCACTACCTCGATGGCGAGAAGCGCTACATCCTCGCCCCCAAGGGCCTCGAGGTCGGCAACACCGTGCAGTCCGGCCAGGGCTCGGAGATCCGCACCGGCAACGCACTTCCGCATGCGCTACATCCCCGTCGGTACCGTCATCCACAACGTGGAGCTGAAGGCGGGCGCAGGCGGCAAGATGGCACGATCCGCCGGATCCAGCGTGCAGCTGGTCGCCAAGGAGGGGGATTTCGCGACGCTGCGACTCCCGTCCACCGAGATGCGCCGGGTGCCGATCGACTGCCGCGCCACGATCGGCGAGGTCGGCAACTCCGAGCACGACCTGATCAAGGTCGGCAAGGCCGGTCGGAACCGCTGGAAGGGCGTGCGCCCGCAGACCCGCGGCGTGGCCATGAACCCCGTCGACCACCCGCACGGTGGCGGCGAGGGCAAGACCTCGGGCGGTCGGCACCCCGTGTCGCCGTGGGGTCGCCCCGAAGGTCGCACCCGAGACAACAACAAGCCGTCCCAGAAGCTGATCGTCCGTCGTCGCCGCACACGCGGCTCGCGCCGGTGATCTGAGCGAGGAATCTGATGCCACGCAGCCTCAAGAAGGGCCCCTTCGTCGATGACCACCTGCTCAAGAAGGTGGACGTCCTCAACGAGCAGGGCCAGAAGACCGTCATCAAGACCTGGTCGCGCCGTTCCACGATCATCCCCGACATGATCGGCCACACGATCGCGGTGCACGACGGCCGCAAGCACGTCCCGGTGTACGTCACCGAGGCCATGGTCGGACACAAGCTGGGCGAGTTCGCCCCCACCCGGACCTTCAAGTTCCACGCCGGGCAGGAAAAGGGCGCGAAGGGACGTCGGTGATGGCAACGATCACACGCGACGAGCGCAAGACGAACGAGCGACCCGGTGTACGGGCGCAGCACCGTCACGCCCGCTTCTCGGCCTACAAGGCCCGTGAGGTGCTCAACCTCATCCGCGGCAAGTCCGTCATGGAAGCCCGCACCATCCTCGAGTTCTGCAACCGTGAGGCTGCCGAGGTCGTCATGAAGGTGCTGGACTCCGCTGTGGCGAACGCCGGCAACAACAACGACATCCCGCCGGACGAGTTGTTCGTCGCAGCGTGCTACGCCGACGAAGGTCCCACGATGAAGCGGTGGCGCCCCCGGGCACGTGGTCGTGCGACCCGCATCCGCAAGCGCACCTGTCACATCACGGTGATCGTCGGGCGCTACGACCGGGACGAGCTCGACCGGATGCGTGAGCGTCTGGCCAGCAAGGGCCGCACCACGGCCGACCCCAGCGCCGCGCGCGCTCGGCGCGTCGCCCGCAGCCGCGCCGGCGCCGCGACCACCGACGACGAGTCGGTCGACGAGGCGGCGACAGCGGCCGAGGCCGAGGAGGCCATCGTCGACGAGCTGGCGACCGAGGCCACGGTGACCGAGGAGTTCGCCGAGACCGCGACCACCGACGCTGCCGACGAGACCGAGGCCGCCGACGAGGCGGAGCACGACGATGCCGACACCGCTGAGGCAGTCGCCGAAGCGACCGACGCCGAGACCGACAAGAAGGACGACTGATGGGCCAGAAGGTCAATCCCTACGGCTTCCGCCTCGGTGTCACGACCGACTGGAAGTCCCGCTGGTTCGCCACCCGTGAGGAGTACGTCGACTACCTCATCGAGGACTGGAAGATCCGCGACTACCTCATGAACAAGCTCCCGAACGCGGCGATCAGCCGTGTCGACATCGAGCGGACCCGGGACCGGTTGCGCATCGATGTGCACACCGCCCGCCCCGGCATCGTGATCGGTCGGCGAGGCGCCCAGGCCGACGAGCTGCGCGCGGACCTCACGAAGATGACGGGCAATCCCAAGGTCCAGCTCAACATCCAGGAGATCAAGCAGCCCGAGCTCGACGCCGCGCTGATCGCCCAGGGGACCGCCGACCAGCTGGCCAACCGGGTCGCGTTCCGGCGGGCCATGAAGCGTGCGGTGCAGAACGCCCAGAAGGCTGGTGCGCTCGGCATCCGCGTGCAGTGCTCGGGTCGCCTCGGCGGCTCGGAGATGGCCCGCACGGAGTGGTACCGCGAGGGTCGGGTGCCGCTGCACACGCTCCGCGCCGACATCGACTACGGCTTCCGTGAGGCCAAGACCAGCTACGGCCGTATCGGCGTGAAGGTCTGGATCTACAAGGGCGACATCCTGCCCTACAAGAGCACCGACGAGCAGAAGATCGCCAAGGAAGCTGCGATGGCGGTCGGCGACACGGCCGGCACGGAGCGTCCCCGGGTGGTGTCCACCCGTCCGGCCGCCCCGGCTCCCGCCGCAGCCTGCTCCTGCTGCACCTGCTGCGGCCCCCGAGGCTGCGGCACCCGAGGCCGCGACGGCCCCTGCTGGCGGCGCCGGAGGCCGAAGAGGAGATCAAGCCCCTCATCGGTGAGGCTGATCCCGAGTTCGAGCGCCTGCTCGCCGAGGAGGAGGAGATCGAACGCTCCACCCGCGAGCACCACGAGACTCCCCACTTCCGCCCCGGGGACGGTGACTGATCATGTTGATGCCCAAGAAGGTCAAGCACCGCAAGACCCATCGTGGTCGCACCACCGGCAACGCGAAGGGCGCCACCGAGCTGAACCACGGCCAGTACGGCATCCAGGCGTTGGAGCCCGGGTGGATCACCGCTCGCCAGATCGAGGCGTCTCGTATCGCCATGACCCGCCACATCAAGCGTGGCGGCAAGGTCTGGATCAACGTGTTCCCCGACAAGCCGGTCACCCAGAAGCCCGCCGAGACCCGCATGGGTTCGGGCAAGGGCAACCCGGAGCGATGGGTGGCCGTCGTCCGTCCCGGACGTGTGCTGTTCGAGCTCACCTACCCCGACGAGGCAACCGCTCGTGGGGCACTGAACCGGGCGATCCAGAAGCTGCCGATCAAGGCTCGAATCATCAGCAGGGAGGAGTCGTTCTGATGGCCAAGCTCGTAGCACGAGACCTGGGCGACACCGAGCTCATCAACCGGATCGGCGAGGAGAAGGACCGGCTGTTCAAGCTGAGGTTCCAGCTCGCGACGGGCCAGCTCGAGAACTTCTCCCGGCTCTCCCAGACCAAGAGGGACATCGCACGGCTCACCACCGAGCTCCGTGCCCGTGAGATCGCAGCGGCTGAAGCCGCTGCAGGAGGTGAGGCGTGATGAGCGAGACCGCTCCGACGACGCCGGAACGCAGCGCCCGCAAGGTGCGTGAGGGAATCGTCACCTCTGACAAGATGGACCGTACCGCCGTGGTGACGGTCACCGAGCGGGTGCGTCACACCCGCTACAACAAGACCGTCCAGCGGGCGAAGAAGCTCTACGTGCACGACGAGACCAACGATCTCCACGACGGTGATCGGGTCCGCGTCATGGAGACCCGGCCGACGTCGAAGCTGAAGCGCTGGCGTGTGGTCGAGGTCCTGGAGCGTGCACGATGATCCAGCAGGAGACCCGACTCCGGGTGGCCGACAACTCCGGGGCACGAGAGGTGCTCGTGATCAAGGTGTTGGGCGGCTCCAAGCGACGCTACGCGACGATCGGCGACGTCATCGTTGCCACCGTCAAGGATGCGCTCCCGGGCGCGGCGGTCAAGAAGGGCGAGGTCGTCCGGTGTGTGATCGTGCGTGTCAAGAAGGAGCGCCGCCGTGCTGACGGCAGCTACATCCGTTTCGACGAGAACGCAGCAGTGCTCATCAACGAGCAGCGTCAGCCGCGAGGCACCCGCATCTTCGGCCCGGTCGGTCGTGAGCTGCGTGAGAAGAAGTTCATGCGCATCGTCTCGCTCGCTCCGGAGGTGATCTGAGATGAAGATCCGAAAGGGTGACCACGTCCGTGTGCTCACGGGGAAGTTCCGTGGCAAGGAAGGTGAGGTCATGTCGGTCATGCCGAAGACCAACAAGGTGATCATCGACGGCGTGAACGTCGCCAAGCGGCACCAGAAGCCGACCCGTGCCATGCAGCAGGGCGGGATCATCGACAAGGCGATGCCGATCGATGCGTCCAACGTGGCGCTGATCGACTCGGACGGGTCCACCACTCGTGTGGGCTACCGGATCGACGACGACGGAACGAAGTCCCGTATCGCACGCGGCAGCGGAGGTGTGCTGTGAGTTCGACGAGCACCGTGCCCCGCCTGAAGGCCAAGTACAACGAGGAGATCCGCGACCAGCTCCGCTCGACACTGGAGCTCGGCAACGTCATGGAGGTGCCCCGCCTCGAGAAGATCGTGGTCAACGTGGGCGCCGGTGCAGCGGTCGACAACAAGGGCCTGCTGGAGAAGATCGTCGCCGACCTGACCGTCATCTGCGGTCAGAAGCCGGTGATCACCAAGGCCAAGAAGTCGATCGCCGGCTTCAAGCTCCGTGAGGGCAACGCGATCGGTGTGAAGGTCACGCTGCGCGGGGACCAGATGTGGGAGTTCTTCGATCGCCTGGTCACCCTGGCGATCCCCCGCATCCGGGACTTCCGTGGGTTGCCGACCAAGAGCTTCGACGGACGTGGCAACTACACGTTCGGCGTGACCGAGCAGCTGATCTTCCCGGAGATCGATTACGACAAGGTCGATGCCTCCCGAGGCATGGACATCACGATTGTGACAACCGCCCGGACCGATGCTGAAGGCAGAGCACTGCTCGATGGCTTCAGCTTCCCGTTCCGACGTGAAGGGGTGTGACCCATGGCGACCGAGGCTCTGAAGCAGAAGCAGCAGCGCAAGCCGAAGTTCAAGGTTCGTGGATATACGCGGTGCAAGCGCTGCGGACGTCCACGTTCGGTGTACCGCAAGTTCGGTCTGTGCCGGATCTGCCTCCGGGAGCTCGCCCACGCCGGCGAGATCCCAGGTGTGACCAAGGCCAGTTGGTGAGAGGAGGGTTGAGAAAATGACGATGACAGATCCCATCGCTGACATGCTCACCCGTCTCCGCAACGCCAACGTGGCGATGCACGACGAGGTGCTCATGCCGGCTTCGAAGCAGAAGGAAGCGCTCGCCGGTGTGCTCGTGAAGGAGGGCTACATCGTTGGCTACTCCGTCGCGGACAACACCAAGGGCCCGGGACGCATCCTGAAGGTCGACATGAAGTACTCGCCCGAACGGCGTCGGGTCATCTCCGGCATCCGCAGGGTGTCCAAGCCGGGCCTGCGGGTCTACCGCAAGCACAACGAGGTCGAACGTGTCCTCGGTGGTCTCGGCGTCGCCATCCTGTCCACGAGCAACGGACTCATGACCGACCGCGAGGCTCGCCGCCGCCGTGTCGGTGGTGAAGTCCTCTGCCACGTCTGGTGAGGGGGAAGTTCCATGTCACGCATCGGTAAGGAGCCCATTCCCGTTCCTGGTGGAGTGGACGTCCAGATCAGCGGTCGCTCCGTGCAGGTCAAGGGTCCCAAGGGACACCTGTCCCGCGAGTTGTCGGAGCTCGTCAGCATCTCCGCCGAGGGCGACACGCTCCAGGTGGAGCGGGTCGACGACTCGCGCGAGGCACGTGCCATGCACGGACTCATGCGCTCGCTCGTCTCGAACATGATCATCGGGGTGACCGACGGCTTCCGCAAGGAGCTCGACATCGTGGGCGTCGGCTACCGCGCCGCTGCGAAGGGCTCGAACGCGTTGGAGTTGGCGCTCGGGTTCTCCCATCCCGTGAGCGTCACCGCCCCCGAGGGCATCGAGTTCGTCGTTCCCCAGCCCACCCGCATCGAGGTGCACGGGATCGACAAGCAGTTGGTCGGCCAGGTGGCCGCGGACATCAGGGCCTGGCGCAAGCCGGAGCCGTACAAGGGCAAGGGCGTGCGCTACGTCGGCGAACACGTCCGCCGCAAGGCCGGCAAGGCCGGCAAGTGATCAGTCGGCAGATCCGACGAGTGAGGCGACCGCAGTGAGCGACAAGTCGAAGAAGAAGCAGGTCGGACGTACGCGCCGGCACGCGCGTGTCCGCAAGAACGTCTCCGGTACCCCGGAACGTCCCCGGCTGGCCGTGTTCCGTTCCAACCGTCACGTCGTCGCCCAGGTCATCGATGACCGGGCCGGAGTGACGTTGGCGGCTGCCAGCACCCTCGAAGCAGATCTGCGTGGCGCGACCACGTCCAACTGCGCAGCCGCCGCTCAGGTGGGGCAGCGGGTGGCCGAGCGTGCCAAGGCCGCCGGTGTGGAGCAAGTTGTGTTCGACAGAGGTGGCTTCCGCTACCAGGGACGGGTGGCAGCGCTTGCCACGGCCGCCCGAGAAGCAGGACTGGAGTTCTGATGGCACTGAACAAGGACAGCTCGGACCTGCAGCTGCGCGAGTCACGGGTCATCAACATCAACCGCGTCGCGAAGGTGGTCAAGGGAGGCCGTCGCTTCTCCTTCACCGCGCTCGTGGTGATCGGTGACGGCGCCGGTCGTGTGGGCCTGGGTTACGGCAAGGCCAAGGAGGTGCCCCTCGCCATCCAGAAGGGCACCGAGGAGGCACGCAAGAACCTGTTCACGGTCCCGCTGGCGAGTGGCACGATCATCCATCCCGTCATCGGCGTGATGGGTGCCGGTCGGGTCATGTTGAAGCCCGCAGCGCCCGGTACCGGCGTCATCGCCGGTGGAGCCGCACGCGCCATCCTCGAAGAGGCAGGCATCCAGGACGTGCTCTGCAAGTCCCTGGGCTCGTCGAACTACATCAACGTCGCCCGGGCGACCATCGCCGGTCTCGCCGATCTGCGTCGCCCCGACGAGATCGCCAAGCTGCGCGGGCTCGACCCCGAGGACTGCATCCCGAAGGGCCTGCTCAAGGCCTACCAGGAGTCCGAGCGTGGGCCGGCTCCCGAGCCCTTCGAGGTGGCCTGATGGCTCAGCTCCAGGTCACCCAGACAGGCTCCGCCATCGGCACCAAGCCCAAGCAGCGCGGCACGCTGCGGGCTCTCGGTCTGCGTCGCATCGGCATGACCAACACGTTGCCGGACACACCTGACGTTCGCGGGCAGATCGCCAAGGTCCCGCACCTCGTCAGCGTCGAGGAGGTCGACTGAGATGAAGGTCCATGATCTGAAGCCCGCAGAGGGCTCCCGCAAGGGTCGCAAGCGCGTCGCTCGCGGCATCGGCGGCAAGGGTGGCAAGACCGCAGGCCGCGGGACCAAGGGTCAGAAGGCCCGGAGCAAGGTGCCGATCGGATTCGAGGGCGGCCAGCTGCCCCTCGCCCAGCGTGTGCCCAAGCTGCGGGGGTTCAACAACCCGTTCCGGGTCGAGTACCAGGCCATCAACCTGGACGTCATCGAGAGCTCTGGGCTCACCGAGGTCACCCCCGAGGCGCTCTATGCCAAGGGACTGGTCTCCAAGGGTGCCTTGGTGAAGGTGCTGGCACGCGGAGAGCTCTCCCGTTCGGTCACCGTGAAGGTCCACGGCGTCTCGGCTGCTGCGGAGGCCGCGATCACCTCGGCCGGAGGCTCGGTCGAGAAGCTGCCGTTGCCGTTCGCTGTCCGTCCTGCCTTCCACGGCAGCGCACACACCAACCGCTGACCAACGCCCGGTCCACCCGGGCCGTGGGGATCGGATAGTTTCCGGGCCCACCGTCGACTGCGCAGGAGCAGGGAGCGCCAGTGTCTCGAATCGGCAACATCCTCAAGGTCGAGGATCTTCGCAACAAGATCCTGTTCACCTTGTTCATGTTGGTGCTCTATCGGTTCGGCGCCTACCTGCCGGTACCCGGCGTCGACCAGAACGCAGTGGCATCGATCGGTGAGCAGGCCCGCGAAGGTGGGGTGCTCGCGTTCCTGTCGTTGTTCTCGGGCAACGCCCTCACACAGTTCTCGCTGTTCGCGCTCGGCATCATGCCGTACATCACCAGCTCGATCATCATGCAGATCCTCACGGTGGTCATCCCGAAGCTCCAGGAATGGCAGCAGCAGGGCGCGGTCGGACAGCGCAAGATCACGCAGTGGACCCGGTACCTGACCGTCGGCATCGCCGTGCTGCAGTCGACCGGCCTGGTGTTCCTGTTCCACAACGGCGGTGGCGGGCTGGTGAACAACACCGCCGGTTCCATCGACCTCGTGCCGATCTTCACCCCGGCACGCGTGCTGCTGATCGTCACCACGTTCACCGCAGGTGCGGCGCTGCTGATGTGGATGGGCGAGCTCATCACCACCAGGGGGGTCGGCAACGGCATGTCGCTGATCATCTTCTGCTCGGTGGTGTCCGGCCTTCCGGCGGCCTTCAGCGCCGTCTACGCGGCCGGCACATGGAAGCTGGTGGTGTTCTTCGCCTTCTTCATCGTCATGTTGCTGTTCATCGTGTTCATCGAGCAGGGGCAGCGGCGCATCCCGGTGCAGTTCGCCAAGCGTGTCGTCGGCCGTCGGATGTACTCGGGGCAGAGCACCTACATCCCGCTCAAGGTCAACCAGGCCGGCATCATCCCCATCATCTTCGCCAGCGCGGTGATCAACCTGCCGGTGCTGCTGAGCCAGGTGCTGCCGGCCGACGGCTGGGGCCAGTCGGTGTCGAGCTGGATCAACGACAACCTCGCCAACACGATCAACCCCATCTACCTCGCGGTGCTGGCGCTGTTCATCATCGGGTTCTCGTACTTCTACACCGCGATCGCCTTCGATCCCGTCCAGCAGGCGGACAACCTGCGCAAGCAGGGCGGCTTCATCCCCGGCATCCGTCCCGGTCCGCAGACCGAGCACTACCTCGCCAAGGTCCTCAACCGGATCACGTTGCCGGGTGCGCTGTTCATCGCCATCCTGGCGATCCTGCCGACCATCCTGGTCAGGATGCTGCTCGGTCCCAACGGAAGTGGGGCCGCCTACTCCATCGGGGGCACGTCGCTGCTGATCGCCGTGGGCGTCGCCCTCGAGACCATGAAGCAGGTCGACAGCCAGCTGATGATGCGCAACTACGAGGGGTTCCTGTCGTCCAAGTGAGTTGACCTGTTGCAGCGGGTCGGTTCGTCGGCAGAGGAGGACACGATGGAAGCCAACGTTCGAGCGACCGAGTCCCGCCCGGTGCGACTCCTGGTGTTCGGTCGTCAGGGTGCCGGCAAGGGAACCCAGGCGGTCCGTCTGGCCGAGCGCTACGACGTGCCGCACATCTCCACCGGCGACATGCTGCGAGCCGCAGTGCGTGACGGCACCGAGTTCGGGCTCCAGGCGAAGGCGATCATGGATGCCGGCCAACTGGTGTCCGACGACGTCATGTTGGGCATCATCTCCGAGCGTCTCTCACACCCCGACGCAGCAGCGGGGTGGCTGCTGGACGGGTTCCCCCGCACCGAGCAGCAGGCGAAGGACCTGGTGGAGCTCGTGGGCGTGGACGGCATCGACCTGGCGCTCGACCTGGCGGTGCCCGAGGGGGTCGTCCTGGACCGGATCACCGCTCGGCGTGTCTGCAGCGAGTGCCAGACGACCTACTCGACGGGTTCCGACGAGTCCGCGAGCAGCGGCGTGTGCGCGAAGTGCGGCGGAGCAGTGGTGCAACGCGACGACGACACCGAGGACGCCGTGCGCAAGCGGCTCGCCATCTACGCATCGCAGACCTTGCCGGCGCTCGAGTGGTTCGACGCGCAGGGGCTCCTGGTGAGCATCGACGGCGTGGGTGCCCCCGAGGAGGTCTTCGACCGTCTCGTGGGCGCCATCGACACCCGACTGGCTTGATCCCTCCCGCACTGCATCCGCGACCGGAGGCGGCTCCCGGGTCCAGGTAGGGTCCGCTCATGGCAGCACCAGGTGGCGCAGGACCGATCGGGCCGTACCCCCCAGGGGTCGACGGTGACGAGCCCCGGGCCGACTACGACAAGCTCCGGCGACGCGTCATGTGGACCATGCCGTACGGCCTGTACGTCCTGGGCAGCACCGACGGGGACCGGCGACGCAACGCCATGACGATCAACTGGGTCACACAGGTGAGCTTCGACCCGAAGCTGATCGGCGTGGGCATCGAGTCCACCGCCTACACGCACGAGCTGGTCGAGGCGGGCGGGTGCTTCAGCCTGTGCATCATCGACCGCGAGGACCGGGCGATCGTCCGCAAGTTCACCAAGCCGGTCGAGGTGGATCTCGATGCCCGCACCCTCAACGGGTTCGAGTACACCGAAGCGGTCACCGGCGCCCCGGTGCTGGCGCAGTCCGTGGCGTACCTGGACTGCCGAGTCACCCAGCGGGTCGCGGCGGGGGAGCACGGCTTCTTCATCGGCGAAGTGGTCGACGCTGCGTTCTACAAGGCCGAGGACACTCCGGTGCTGCGCATGGAGGACACCCGGATGAACTACGGCGGCTGAACTCCCGGCCCGGCTTTGATCGCGTGAGGCGCGTCCTCTAGTGTTGCCCCTCGGCCGTTCCGGACCCTCGCGTCCGACGTGCTCCAATCATGTTCCACCCCTCGGGGCCTCACAGGAGGATCAGCTCTGCCAAAGCCCAAGGAAGACGCCATCGTCTTGGAGGGAACGGTCACCGAACCGCTCCCCAACGCCATGTTCAGGGTCGAACTCGAGAACGGGCACAAGGTGCTGGCGCACATCTCCGGGAAGATGCGCATGCACTACATCCGCATTCTCCCCGGCGACAAGGTGCAGGTGGAGTTGACCCCCTACGACCTGTCCCGCGGCAGGATCACCTACCGCTACAAGTGATCGCCCCCCATGGCGATCAGAAGGACCGGCGTGTGCCGGTCCGGAGAGATCGATGAAGGTTCGACCCAGCGTCAAGAGAATCTGTGAGAAGTGCAGGGTGATCCGCCGCCACGGGCGTGTGATGGTCATCTGCGACAACCCGCGCCACAAGCAGCGGCAGGGCTAGGACCCAGGAAAGACCAGAGGACATCACCCATGGCACGCATCTCCGGCGTCGACATCCCGCGTGAGAAGCGGCTCGTCGTCTCGCTGACCTACATCTACGGCATCGGCCACACCCTCGCGGAGCAGATCTGCGAGGCGAACGGCATCGACGAGTCCACACGAGTCCGAGACCTGACCGACGCAGAGGTCAACTCGATCCGCGCCTGGATCGAGGAGCACGCGAAGGTCGAGGGCGACCTCCGGCGTGAGGTCAACCAGAACATCAAGCGCAAGATGGAGATCGGTTCCTACCAGGGCCTCCGTCATCGCCGTGGGCTTCCCGTCCGCGGGCAGCGCACCCACACCAACGCCCGAACCCGCAAGGGCCCCAAGAAGACCGTCGCCGGCAAGAAGAAGGTCCGCAAGTAATGGCCAAGCCACCTGCAGGGGGCCGACGTCCCCGCAAGAAGGAACGCAAGAACGTCACGTACGGCGTCGCTCACATCAAGAGCTCGTTCAACAACACGATCGTGTCGATCACCGACCAGGAGGGCAACGTCGTCTCCTGGGCCTCCGCCGGCAACGTCGGCTTCAAGGGCTCGCGCAAGTCGACCCCGTTCGCCGCGCAGATGGCAGCCGAGCAGGCAGCCCGGCGTGCCATGGAGCACGGAGTCCGCAAGGTCGACGTCCAGGTCAAGGGTCCGGGTTCAGGTCGTGAGACCGCCATCCGTTCGATCCAGAACGTCGGCATCGAGGTGACCGGCATCAAGGACGTCACCCCGGTTCCCCACAACGGTTGTCGTCCCCCCAAGCGTCGGAGGCTCTGACCAATGTCCCGCTACACCGGCCCCCGTGCGCGCGTCTCTCGCCGCCTCGGCACCAACATCTGGGGCACCTCCGGCGAGAACAAGGCCATGGACAAGCGTCCGTACCCTCCGGGCGACCACGGTCGCACCCGTCGTCGGGGCAACGTCAGCGAGTACCTGCTGCAGCTCCAGGAGAAGCAGAAGGCCCGCTTCGCCTACGGCATGACCGAGCGGCAGTTCCGCAACCTCTACACCGAGGCCAACCGTCGCCAGGGCGTCACGGGTGAGAACCTGCTGCGCTACTGCGAGCTGCGTCTCGACAACGTCGTGTACCGGGCCGGCTGGGGTTCCACCCGACCCCAGGCCCGCCAGTTCGTCAACCACGGCCACGTCGACGTGAACGGTCGCCGCGTGAACATCCCCAGCTACCGCGTGCGCCAGGGCGACGTCATCCGGCTGCGGACCAAGTCCCGCGAGATGATCATCGTCCAGCACAACATGGACACGCTCGGTCGTACGCCACCCCCATGGCTCGACTCCGCCGACGGCGGCCAGGAGGTCACCGTCCGCGAGGTCCCGCTCCGCGAGCACATCGATGTGCCCGTCCGCGAGCAGCTCATCGTCGAGCTCTACTCCAAGTAGTCGGCCCCGCCGCCCTGCGCGGCACCGACGTCCCCGACACCCGCTTCAGTCCACCATCGCTCAACCGAGGTACGCATCAGATGCTCGTCATTCAGCGCCCCACCGTGGAGGCCATCGACGAGGAGGAGGGCAACCTTCAGCGGTTCGCCGTCAGCCCGCTCGAGCCCGGCTTCGGCCACACGCTGGGCAACTCCCTCCGTCGCACCCTGCTCTCGTCCATCCCGGGCGCGGCCATCACCCAGGTCCGCTTCGATGAGGCGCTCCATGAGTTCGACACCATCGCCGGCGTCTCCGAGGATGTCACCGACATCATCTTGAACCTCAAGGACATCGTGGTGTCCTCGACCTCGGACGAGCCGGTGACCCTTCGCCTCGACGTGCGCGGACCTGCCGAGGTCTCGGCCAAGGACATCCTGGCCACGGCCGACGTCGAGATCCTCAACCCCGATCTCCACCTCGCCAGCGTCGGGGCCAACGGGCGCCTCGCGCTCGACCTGACGATCGAGCGTGGCAAGGGCTACGAGTCCGGAACCGGGCGGTCCACCACCACCATCGGGGTCATCCCCGTCGACGCCATCTACTCGCCGGTCCGGCGCGTGACCTTCACCGTCGAGCCGACCCGCGTCGAGCAGTCCACGAACTTCGACCGCCTGGTGCTGGAGATCCAGACCGACGGCTCCAAGTCCCCGCGTGAGGCGCTGGCCTCGGCCGGCGCCACCTTGACCGAGCTGACCACGCTGGTCGCCGGCATGGAGGACGAGCCCGAGGGGTTGACGCTCACCGAAGCGGTCACCACCATCGCCGCCTCACCCGATCTCGAGCTCACCATCGAAGAGCTCGACCTGTCCGAGCGCCCGCGCAACTGCCTCAAGCGCGCACAGGTCAACACCGTCGGCGAGCTGCTCACCAAGAGCGAGGACGACCTGCTGGCCATCACGAACTTCGGCCAGAAGTCGCTCGACGAAGTCACCGAGAAGCTCGATGAGCGGGGCCTGACGCTCCGCGGTCGAGACTGACCAGAGGAACACGACATGCCTGCAACTCCGAGACGGGGACCTGCCTTCGGCGGCAACGCCAAGCACCAGCGACTGATGATGGCCAACATGGTCTGCTCGTTGGTGGCCTCTCCC
Organism: uncultured Microthrixaceae bacterium; assembly: GCA_963714875.1. Taxonomy (GTDB): domain Bacteria; phylum Actinomycetota; class Acidimicrobiia; order Acidimicrobiales; family Microtrichaceae; genus JBAOHV01. Next base: position 380,180 of record CAVQQI010000008.1, read on the forward strand.
ACGGGGATCGTCACGACCGAGGCCAAGGCCAAGGCGCTGCGACCCATCGCCGAGAAGATGGTGACCAAGGCCCGCAAGGGTGGTCTGCACAACCACCGTCAGATCCTCTCGTACCTGGGTGATCAGGAGATCGCCGCCAAGCTGATGGACGAGGTCGGCCCGCGCTACGCCGACCGTCCCGGGGGCTACACCCGGATCCTGAAGCTCGGCGCCCGCCAGGGCGACAAGGCACCCATGGCCAAGATCGAGTTCGTCTGATCCGTTCAGCAGCGTTGGTGTCCGACGACCACGAGCAGTGCGGAGCCGCCCCTCGGGGCGGCTCCGGCGCGAACGGGCGGCATCGGCTCCGGGCCGACCTGGCGTACGACGGCGCCGGCTTCCACGGATTCGCCGAGAACGCCGACGTCCGCACCGTCGCCGGCGAGCTGCGAGCGTCGATCGAACAGGTGCTGGGTCAACCGGTCCAGCTGACCTGCGCCGGACGCACCGACACGGGCGTGCACGCCGTCGGCCAGGTCGTGACCTTCGATGTCGCCGACCCTCCGACCGACCTCCACGGTCTGCGCACCGCGCTCAACGCCCTGCTCGGCCCCGAGATCGCGGTGCGTTCGGTCGTGGTCGCGCCGGGGGACTTCGACGCGCGGTTCTCCGCATGTTGGCGCCGGTACCGCTACGACGTCCTGGACGACGAGGTCCCGGACCCGTTCACCGATGCACGGTCGTGGTGGGTCCGCGAGCGCCTCGACCTCGACTCCATGAATCGTGCGGCGCAGGAACTGGTGGGCGAGCACGACTTCTCGTCGTTCTGTCGGCGGCCGCGGCACTCGCCGCAGGTCTCGCTCGTGCGGCGGGTGCACGCGGCGCGCTGGACCCGTCCCGGCACTGCCGAGTCGGTCGTGCGGTCGGGCACGGGCCACGCATCGACGTTCGAAATCGTTGCATCGGCGTTCTGTCACCAGATGGTGCGCAGCATCGTCGGCACGCTGGTGAAGGTGGGCCGCGGGCGCATGACGGTGGAGCAGGTTGCCGCGCTGCTCGGAGCCCACGCCCGCGACGGCGCGCCACCCCTGGCGCCGCCGCGGGGCCTGACCCTGTGGGAGGTGGGCTACGAACCGTGGCGCCAGCCGACCGACGGCGACGAGCGTGCGGTCAGCTGAGGTTGCCGCACTTGCTGCTCGGACCGGACCGCCGCTATCGTCGTCCCTCGGCCCTGCGACAGCGGCGGTGCGAGCCCGTCGGCCGTCCCGAGCAGTCCGGGCGAGGCCGTGCCGGACCCGAGTCCGTCCCGGTCGTGCAGATCGAGCGAGTGAGTGCAGAGAGAGTGAGCGCAGTGCGCACCTACACACCGAGAGCATCCGAGATCGAGCGGTCGTGGTACGTCGTCGACGCCGAGGGTCTGACCCTGGGGCGAATGGCGACCGAGGTCGCCCGGGTGCTGCGTGGCAAGCACAAGGCCACCTTCAGCCCCCACATCGACACCGGTGACCACGTCATCATCGTCAACGCCGACAAGGTGGTGCTGACCGCCGGCAAGGCGGATCGAAAGATGGTGCACCACCACACCGGGTACCCCGGTGGCATCCGCAGCACCACCTACGCCACCCAGCTCGACACGAGGCCGGCCGATGCCGTGCGGCGCACCGTCCGCGGGATGATGCCCAAGAACCGCCTCGGGCGTCAGATGCTCACCAAGCTGAAGGTCTACGCGGGCCCGGAGCATCCCCACACCGCACAGAAGCCGCAGGCGTTGGTCATCGACGCCGCCCGAGCACGTTCGTAACGGAGTACCAAGTTCATGTCACAGCCGCTCGTCCAGTCCACCGGTCGCCGCAAGCGTGCAGTCGCACGGGTCCGCATCCGTGAGGGCTCCGGCAACATCACGATCAACAAGCGCCCGCTCGAGGACTACTTCCCCAACGCGACGCACCGGATGATCCTCTCCGAGCCCCTCCGTCTCACCGAGACCGGCGAGGGCTACGACATCGACGCCACGCTCCACGGCGGCGGAACCACCGGCCAGGCCGGGGCGATCCGCCTCGGCATCGCCCGTGGGCTGATCGCGCTCGACCCCGAGCTGCGCGGGGCGCTCAAGCGTGCCGGCTTCCTCTCTCGCGATGCACGTGAGAAGGAGAGCAAGAAGTACGGCCTCAAGAAGGCCCGCAAGGCTCCGCAGTACTCCAAGCGCTGAGCGGCGCCGCGACGTCCTCGAGTCCTCCGCCCCGGTCGATGTCCGTCCGTTTCGGCACCGATGGTGTGCGCGGGGTCGCCAACTCCGAGATCACCGCGGAGATCGCGCTCGCCATCGGCCGGGCCACTGCGCTGGTGTTCCCGTCGCCGCGGGTCGTCATCGGCCGTGACACCCGCCGGTCCGGCCCGATGCTGGAAGCAGCCGTCGCTGCGGGTGTCGCGTCCCAGGGCGCGGACGCGGTGACCCTGGGCGTCGTTCCCACTCCGGCAGTGGCCCTGATCTCGGCCCGTGACCGTGTGCCCGGAGTGGTCATCTCGGCCTCGCACAACTCGTTCGAGGACAACGGGATCAAGGTCTTCGCGCCTGGCGGCCTGAAGCTCTCCGATGCCGAGCAGGCCCGGGTGGAAGCATCGGTCGCAGCCGCACTCCGCGACACCCCCACCGGCATCACCGGCGGGGCGGTCGGCACGCTGGTCGACGACTCGACCGCAGTCGGCGCGTACTCGGCACTGCTCGAGTCATCGCTCGAGGGACGCGACCTGGCCGGCCCGGCGGTCGTGGTCGACTGCGCCAACGGTGCCAACTCGGTGATCGCCCCTCGGGTGCTCCGCGCGCTCGGTGTGCACCCGACGGTGCTCCACGCCGCTCCTGACGGCCTCAACATCAACCGCCGCTGCGGCTCGACGCATCCGGGCGACCTGCAGCGTGCGGTGGTGGAGCTCGGCGCCGACATCGGCATCGCCTTCGACGGCGATGCCGACCGGTTGGTTGCGGTCGACCACACGGGGCGGGTGGTCGACGGCGACGAGATCATCGCGCTGTGCGCCCTCGACATGTCGGCGCGAGGGATGCTCGCCAACGACACCGTCGTGGTGACGGTGATGTCCAACCTGGGATTCCACCGCGCGATGGCCGCGGCAGGTATCACCGTCGAGCAGACGGCGGTCGGTGATCGACACGTCCTGGCTGCGCTGGCGGCCGGCGGCCACTCCCTCGGTGGCGAGCAGTCCGGGCACATCGTCTTCGCCGACCGGGCCACGACCGGGGACGGCCTGCTGGCTGCGATCATGCTGATCGACCTGGTGATCCGCGCCGGCCGGTCGCTGGCAGACCTGGCCGGGGCCGCCATGACACGGTTGCCGCAGGTGCTCGTCAACGTCCGTGTCGCGCAGCCGATGCCCGACGTCGAGCAGCGGGTGGCGTCGCAGATCGCGTCGGTGCGGTCCGAGTTGGGTGACGACGGTCGGGTCCTGCGTGCGTCCATCGGGCACCGAGCCGGTGGTCCGGGTGATGGTCGAGGCGCTCGAGGTGGAGCGTGCCCAGGCCGCGGCGACGCGGATCGCCGCGGCGGTCGAGGCGCTGCCCGGCACCTGAGGAGGGACGCGTCGAGATCGCTCCGGCGCGCCTCGCTGTTAACCTCGATCGACGGTCGGACCGGCCGGTCAGCCGCTGAGGCACCGGAGAAGGGTGGACAGACATGTGCGGGATCATCGCCGTCGTTCGACGCCGATCGGATCGGGTGGCAGCGTCGCCCGACGCCCTCGTCGGACTCCTCGACGCGGCGATCGCCGACATGGAACCCGTCATGGACGACCTGTTCGAGCGACTGGATGTCGCGGCCTCGCGGTTGGCCGAGGTCGACACCGAGCTGCGGGGCGTGCCGGGGCTGACCGTCCTGCTCGACGATCCGTCGGGTGCTGCAGCCATCTCCCGCCACATCGACTCGCTGCAGGACCGAGCGGACCGTGTGGAAGCGCTGCTGGACTCGACCGACGCTGCGGCCGCAATGACCACCGAGCAGCTCGAGCGCACCAACGCGGCGCTGATCCGGTGCAAGGACGCGATCTGGGCGATCGGTCGGGACCGGATCCGCGCAGCTGAGGAGGTGGCGGGCCTGTCGTCGGTCGAGGTCGGCGACGCGGGCAGGGCAGTGCTGTTCAGCATCCATCAGGCGCTGTCCGCACTGGACCGTCTGGAGGTGCGCGGTCGTGACTCCGCGGGCATCGAGGTCCAGCTCACCGGGCACGGCCTCGACCCGTCGGAACCCACGGTCCGAGCGGCACTGCAGCACCGGACGGACCGGTCCTTCGGCTCCGGTGCGGTGCGGCTCGACAACGGCGCGCTCGTGCTGGTGTACAAGGCAGCAGCGGAGATCGGCGAACTGGGCGACAACACCGCTGCCCTGCGTGCGGCGTTGCGGGACGATCCGCTGCTGCAGCTCGCACTGGGTGCTCCCGAGGTCGAGGGGCTCGTGCTGGGCCACACGCGTTGGGCGTCGATCGGCATCATCTCGGAGCCCAACGCCCACCCGCAGAGCTCCGACGAGCTCGAGGTGGCTCCTGGACCACTGGTGACCGGCGTGCTGAACGGCGACGTCGACAACTACGCCGACCTGACCGCAGCGGAGTCGCTGCGCATCGCCGCCGACATCACGACCGACGCGAAGGTCATCCCGACGCTGATGTCCCGGCGGCTGAGCAGCGGATCGACCGCGACCGATGCGTTCCGTGAGACCGTCGCGTCGCTCGACGGATCGGTCGCCATCGCCGCCGCGACCGCCGCCGGTCCAGATCGGCTCCACCTGGCCCTGCGCGGCAGCGGTCAGGCGATCTACGTCGGTCTGGCAGAGGACGCCTTCATCGTCGCGTCCGAGCCGTACGGCGTGGTCGAGGAGACCTCGACGTACCTTCGCATGGACGGCGAGACGCCGTCGGACCCTGACAACCCGACCGGCAGCAGGGGACAGATCGTCGAGTTGCGTATCGGATGCGGCGGGCACGATCGACGGAGTGTCGCGGTGGTCCTACGACGGCACACAGCTGCCGGTCGGCACCGACGACGTGCAGCAGGCGCAGGTCACCACTCGGGACATCGACCGTGGGGACTACCCGCACTTCCTGCTCAAGGAGATCACCGCGTCGCCGGCGTCGTTCCGCACCACGCTCCGCGGCAAGTTGGTCGAGGACACGCGAGGGCATCCGCGTCGTGCTCGGCCCCGAGTCGGTGCCGAGCGACGTCCGCGACGCGCTGCGGGCAGGGCACGTCGACCGCGTGCTCGTCATCGGACAGGGCACGGCGGCGATCGCCGGCCAGAGCCTGGCGTACCACCTGCGCGACTTCCTGGCGGAGTCCGACGTGCAGGTCGAGGCGGTACTCGCCACCGAGCTGTCCGGCTTCGAGTTGCGCGCCGACATGTCCGACACGCTGGTGATCGCCATCAGCCAGTCGGGGACGACCACCGACACCAACCGGACCGTCGACCTGGTGCGCGCCAGGGGTGCATCGGTCATCGCGATCGTCAACCGCCGCGGGAGCGACCTGACCGACAAGGCCGACGGTGTGCTCTACACGTCCGACGGTCGGGACGTGGAGATGAGCGTTGCGTCGACCAAGGCGTTCTACTCCCAGGTCGCCGCTGGTCTGTTGTTGGCACAGGCCATCGCGGACGAGGTGCCGGGAGGTGCCAGAGCTGCCGATGCCGAGCAGCAGCTGCTGCTGGCGGCGTTGCGGGATCTCCCCGCCAAGATGGAAGCTGCCCTCGAGGTGCGACCGACGGTGGCCGCGGCGACACAGGCGTTCGCACCCGCTCGCCGGTACTGGGCGATCGTGGGCAACGGTGTGAACCAGATCGCGGCCCGCGAGATCAGGGTGAAGCTCTCGGAGCTCTGCTACAAGTCGATCGCGTGCGACGGCACCGAGGACAAGAAGCACATCGACCTGTCCTGTGAGCCCATGATCCTGGTGTGCGCAGCAGGCCTGGCCGGATCGACCGCGGACGACGTCGCCAAGGAGGTCGAGATCTTCCGGGCCCACAAGGCAGCACCGATCGTCATCGCGTCGGCCAGCGACCGGCGCTTCGATGCAGCCCTGGCCGTGCTGCGGGTGCCGGACACCCACCCCCGCCTGGCGTTCGTGCTCGCGACCATGGCGGGTCACCTGTTCGGCTACGAGGCAGCCTTGGCGATCGATGCGCAGGCCCAGCCACTGCGCAGGTCCAGAGCTGCGATCGACTCGGCGGTCGCGCAGTCGGGTGGCGATCTGCACGGCGATCACGTCGATGGTGAGCAGCTGCTCGACGGACTCCGGTCGACGTTGTCGGTGGAGTCCTCGGAGTTCTTCGACGGGGTCCGCTCGGGTGCGTACAACGGACACCTCGAGGCGAACACGGCGGTGCGCCTCGCCGGGCAGTTCCGCTTCGCTGTCGGGATCAGTGCGCTCGACTCGTACCAGGTCGAGTTCGGCAAGGTCGGTACGCCGGGCGTCGTGCTGGAGGACCTCAGCGCGGGGCTGACCTCGGCGATCGAGGAGCTCACCCGCCCGGTCGACGCGATCAAGCACCAGGCCAAGACGGTGACGGTGGGCATCAGCAGGTCCGACGAGTCGTTGCTCCAGGTCCCGCTGGTGGCGGCCGCACTCGCCGGCGGCTCGCCTCGGGACCGTCTCACCTACTCGACCTTGCGGTCGTTGGGGCAGCTCGACCCGGCCGTGCTCGACGTGATCGGTTCGACCCGATACCGGGTGGAGCACGGCGACGACCTGGAGCGAGCGACGGTCACCGTCGTCGACCGCTCGGGTGTCTCGGTCGGGCTGGGCTCACGGGCCGACCGCGACCCACGTCTGCGTGGCACCAAGGCGCTCGTCGCCCGCGAGCAGGAGCTGATGGTCGCCAGAGGACGTAGCGACGGGCGACTGGTGCTGATCCTGCCCGAGACCAAGGACGGCGTGACCACGGGGCTGCTGCTGCTGCACATCGTGCTGGCCGGGCACCTTCCCGCCACCACGGCACGGTCGGTGCTGCGCGGCTACCGCCGCCGGTACCAGTCGCTCAAGGACGCCGTGACCGAGACCGAGGAGGTGTTCCGCGACGACCTGTTGAGCGAACACCCGGTCTCGGATCTGTTGACGGTACCGATCCTGGATCTGGCGGATCGCTGGCGGTCATGACCGTGACGGCCGGCCAGCTCCCCGGCGTCGTCGGTGTGGGAACCGACCTGGTCGACGTGGATCGTCTGCGGCGGGCGCTGGAACGTCATCCAGGCCTGCGTGATCGCCTCTTCACCAGCTCCGAGTGGGACTACGCCGCACGTCATCGCGACCCCCACCCGCACCTGGCGGCACGCTTCGCAGCGAAGGAAGCGGTCATGAAGGCACTGGGTCACGGCATGTCGTCGATGGGATTCGCCGAGATCGAGGTGGTCCGCGACGAGTCGGGTGCGCCGTCGATCGTGCTGGCCCGCTCCGCTGCCGAGGTGGCTGCCGCTGTCGGTGTGTCGCAGTGGCACCTCAGCCTCACCCACACCGATGCGCTCGCACAGGCGGTCGCGGTCGCGATCGGATCACCTCACCGCACCGTCGCGGGGGTCGCTCCGTGATCCCGGTGCTCACCCCGGCCGAGATGGGAGCGGTGGATGCCGCGGCCCCCGAACCCGTCGAGGTCCTGGTGCGTCGGGCAGCCGGCGCGGTGGCTCACGCTGCGCTCGACCTGCTCGGCCAGGGCTACGGGCGACGTGTCGTCGTCGTCGCCGGTCCCGGCAACAACGGTTGGGACGGGCGGGTCGCGGGCGACCTGCTGCGGGCCGCCGGGGCGAGGGTGACGGTGATCGATGAGTCGGCCGCGCCCGCGGTCCTGCCGCGGTCGGACCTGGTGATCGACGCAGCGTTCGGCACCGGCTTCCGTGGCGAGTACTCGTTCCCCACCACCGACGGTGCACAGGTGCTGGCGGTCGACATCCCCTCGGGCATCTCCGGCCTGACCGGCCGCGCGTCCGGTGCGCCGGCGCGCGCCACGGCGACGGTGACCTTCGCAGCCCTGAAGCCGGGCCTGCTGCTCGGAGATGGACCGTCGTTCTGCGGATCGGTCAGCGTCGCGGACATCGGCCTGGCGGTCGACCGCGTGGCGACCGCGCACCTGGTGGAGCCCTCGGACGTGGTGGCCTGGGTTCCGGACCGCCGCGTCGACGACCACAAGTGGCGCCATGCGGTGTGGTGCGTCGCCGGCTCTCCCGGGATGTCCGGCGCTGCATTCCTCTGCGCCTCGGCTGCGCTGCGCGGCGGTGCCGGCTACGTGCGTCTGTCCACACCCGGCGACCCCGATCCCCGTGCGCCGATCGAGTCCGTGGTGCATGCCCTGGATCAGGACGGGTGGGCGGCGACGGTGCTGGAATCGGCGGATCGCTTCGCCGCGTTCGCCGTCGGGCCGGGCCTGGGCCGCTCCGAGCACACCTGTGCCCAGGTGCGGGAACTGGTCGCAGACCTGGGCGTGCCGGTGGTCATCGACGGCGACGGCCTCGCCGCACTCGGTTCCGATCCCGCAGCGGTGCTCTCCGGCCGGGGTGCTCCTGCTGTGCTGACCCCACATGACGGCGAGTTCGAGCAGCTCACCGGCGCCGCCCCCGGCGAGGACCGCATCGGCGCCGCCCGAGCGTTGGCGTCGGACACCGGGGCGACGGTGCTGCTGAAGGGGCCGACGACCGTGGTGGCAGCGCCCGAGGGGTCGGTGCTGCTGGTCCGATCGGGCGACCAGCGCCTGGCGACCGCCGGCACCGGCGACGTGTTGACCGGCCTGGTGGCTGCACATCTGGCACTGGGTGCGCCTCCGTTGCAGGCAGCCGCGTCGGCGGCGCAGGTGCATGGCGGGGCGGCGTCGTCGGGCCCGCAGCGAGGCCTGGTGGCATCGGACCTGATCGAACTGGTCCCCCGGTACTGGCAGACCTTGATCGGCTGATCCGGTCCGCCGAGCCGCCCGGTGGGTCGGGGCCCGTGTGGTCGACGCGTAACCTCGCGTCGATGCCTCGTCACGCCCACATCGACGTCGATCTCGACGCGATCGCCACGAACGCCGCTGCCATGGCCGCCGTGGCTCCGGCTGCAGAGCTGTGCGCCGTGGTGAAGGCCGATGGGTACGGGCACGGTGCGGTGGGTGCAGCGCGAGCAGCGCTCGCTGGTGGAGCGACGTCGCTCGCCGTGGCGCTGGTCGAAGAGGGAGCGGCGCTGCGTGCGGCAGGGATCGAGGTGCCGATCCTGGTGCTGTCCGAACCTCCCGAGGACGTCATGCGAGAAGCCCTCGGGTCGGCGCTGACCCCGACGCTCTACACCCGCGCCGGGGTCGATGCTGCGCTCGGTGCGGTCGAGCGGTCCGGGGCCGATCAGCGGTGGACGGTGCATCTGAAGGTCGACACGGGGATGCACCGGGTGGGCGCCCACCCCGCTGACGTGCCGGATCTCGCCCGACGCATCACCACAGCTCCGATGCTGCACCTGGGAGGGACCTTCACCCATCTGGCCGTCGCCGACGAGCCCGACCGACCCGAGACCGCCGACCAGCTCGACCGGTTCGACGCCGTGCTCGAGGAGCTCGCCCGGGCGGGAATCGACCCGGGTCGACGGCACGCGGCCAACTCCGCCGGGGCGCTGGCCCACCCGCGCGCCCGCATGGACATGATCCGGGTCGGCATCGCGCTCTACGGGATCGCTCCCGCTGCCGGACTCGGCGGCCGGGTCGACCTGGTGCCGGCCCTGTCGTTGCGCTCCGAGGTCACGATGGTCAAGGAGCTCGCAGCCGGCGACGGTGTCAGCTACGGCCTGCGATACGTGTTCGACCGCCCGTCGACGGTGGCGATCGTGCCGCTGGGCTACGCGGACGGCGTGCCCCGGCGCCTCGGCCTGACCGGTGGCGAGGTGCTGATCGGTGGAGCACGCCGACCCATCCGTGGTGTGGTGACGATGGATCAGCTGATCGTCGAGGTGACCGATGGGCCGCCGGTGCGTCCCGGTGATCCGGTGGTGCTGCTGGGAGCACAGGGTGACGAACAGGTCGACGCCCAGGAGTGGGCGGACCGCCTCGACACGATCGCCTACGAGGTGGTCTGCGGCTTCAGTGCTCGGTTGCCACGACGCGTCGGGCCGCTGTCCGCAGGGGCACCCGGTTCGCCGCAGCGGGGTCCTGCGGTCGGGTGATCCTGGCCGGCGCGAGCGCGATCCTGACCGTGGCGTGGGCTCGCTAGGCTCGCCGGATGCGATGCGGCCCGGGCTCCAGGAGATGAGTCACCCTCTGGTGACCGCCACCGGATCGGTCGACGACACCCGGGCGCTCGCTGCGGCCCTGGCGGAACTGGCACGGCCCGGCGACCTCCTCCTGTTGGTCGGCGACCTCGGTGCGGGCAAGACCGCCTTCACACAGGGATTCGGTGCTGGTCTGGGCATCGACGACCAGATCACCAGTCCGACCTTCGCTCTGGTGCGGGGCTACACGGGGCGTCTGGACCTGAACCATCTCGACGTGTACCGCCTGGAGCAGATCAACGAGGCCCTGGACCTGGGGTTGTCCGAACTGCTCGACGACGGTTCGGTGACCATCATCGAATGGGGTGACACCATCACCCAGGCGTTGCCGCGCGACTACCTCGAGGTTCGCATCACCTTCGGTGACGGCGAGGAGGACCGCATCATCGAGCTCGCCCCCGTGGGATCGCGGTGGCAGGCCAGGGCGCGTGCGCTCTCGGTGGCGGTGGCCTCGTGGGCGGTGCCGGAACCGACCGACGGAACCGGCGACGGAGAGGTCGAGCGGTGCTGATCCTGGGCATCGAATCCGCCACGATCCAGATCGGATGTGCCATCGGCGGTCATGAGGGTGTGCTCGCCTCTGCACACTCGGCCAAGGCCAAACGTCACGCCGAGAACCTGACGCCGGCGATCGAGTTCATCTGCTCGCAGGCCCATGTGAGCCTGTCGGAGATCGGACTGGTGGCCGTCGACGTCGGCCCGGGCCTGTTCACCGGACTGCGTGTCGGCATCGCGACGGCGAAGGCGACGGCGTTCGCACTGCGCGTCCCCATGATCGGTGTGTCGAGCCTGGACCTGTTGGCGTTCCCGATGCGCTTCAGTCCTCGGCTCATCGTGGCGGCGATCGACGCTCGACGGGGCGAGATCTTCTACTCCTTCTACCGACAGGTACCCGGCGGAGTGCAACGCATCTCGGACCACGCCATCGGTTCACCGGACGACCTGGCGTCCGAACTGCTGGCAACGGGTGAGGAGGCGTTGCTGGTGGGCGACGGTGCCCATCGCTACCGCGAGGACTTCGACGGGCTCGCACGGGTCGAGATCGTCGACCCGGGCAACAGCTTCCCCTCGGCCTCCTCCCTGGTGCAGCTGGCACATGCACGGGCGCTGCGCGAGGACTTCCAGCAGATCGACGAGATCGCGCCGTTGTACCTGCGTCGACCGGATGCCGAGATCAACTGGACCACCAGGGATTCGTCGTGATGGCGCCGGCCGGCGACATGCCCGGAGCACCGACATCGGTGCCGGCGACGGCACCGGCGGACCGCGTCGATCTGGCCGAGGTCAGGATCGCGCCGATGCGTCGACGTCACCTGCGGGGAGTGGTGGCGATCGAGGAGCAGACCAACCACCGGCCATGGTCCTCGGCGCTGTTCATGGGCGAACTGCGCATGCCCACGAGCCGCTTCTACGTGGTGGCGATGGAGGACCACGAGGTCGTCGGCTTCTCGGGGTTGATGCTGGTGGCCGACGAGGGTCACCTCACCAACGTCGCGGTGCATCCGCAACGCCGCCGTCGTTCCATCGCCGCCCGACTGATGCTGGTGACCATGCGTCGTGCAAGGGCGCTGGGGCTGGTCGGGGTGACCCTGGAGGTGCGGATGAGCAACACCGCTGCCCAGGAGTTGTACCGCCGCTTCGGCTTCGTGCCCGGGGGTGTCCGGCGCAACTACTACGCGGACGTCGGAGAGGACGCGCTCGATCATGTGGGCCCACGACATCGACACCGATTCCTACGCCGAACGGCTGCAGGGCATCGAATCAGCGTTGCCGTCGCCGCTCAGCGTCGACCCCCGCTGCGGCGAGGAGCTGACATGAACGATCCGACCGAGTCCGACGACGGGCCTGCTGCGCCGGGTCGAGGGTCCGTCGGACCCTCGACGATGGTGCTCGGCATCGAGACCTCCTGCGACGAGACCGCCGCTGCGTGCGTGCTCGGCGGCCGTGACGTCATGTCGTCGGTGGTGTCCTCGCAGGTCGACCTGCACGCGCGCTACGGCGGTGTGGTGCCCGAGATCGCGAGCCGGGCGCACAACGAGTTGATCATCCCGGTCACCGCCCGGGCGCTGGTCGAGGCGGGAGTCGACGGCAATCGCATCGATGCCGTCGCGGCCACCACCGGTCCGGGGCTGATCGGGGCCCTGCTGGTGGGGGTCTCCGCCGCGAAGGCACTCGCGCTCACCTGGGACGTTCCGTTCATCGCGGTCAACCACCTCGAGGCCCATCTGTACGCGGCGTTCCTGGAGGATCCGGACCTGACGTTCCCGCTCGTGGTGCTGCTGGTCTCCGGGGGGCACACGATGCTGGTGTCGATGGAGGGCCACGGCCGCTACCGGTTGCTGGGCCAGACGCTCGACGACGCAGCGGGCGAGGCGTTCGACAAGGTCGCCCGCTTCCTCGGTCTGGGCTACCCGGGCGGTCCTGCGATCGACCACGAGGCGATGTCGGGCGACCCCGAGGCGATCCGCTTCCCCAGGGCGATGCTCGACGACGGGCTCGACTTCTCCTTCAGCGGCATCAAGACCTCGGTGGTGAACCACGTGCGCAAGCACCCCGACGTCGACACGGCGGATGTGGCGGCCAGCTTCCAGGCTGCGGTGGTCGACGTCCTGGTCACCAAGGCACGCCGTGCTGCGCAGCAGGTGGGCGCCACGGCGCTTGCGATCGGTGGGGGAGTGGCTGCCAACTCGTTGCTGCGCGAGCAGTTCCTGGGGGCGTGCACCGACGACGGGTTGCACGGTTTCCTGCCGAGCCGTTCCATGTGCACCGACAACGCCGCCATGATCGCCTCGGCGGGCTGGTTCCGACTCGGTGCCGACGGGCCGACCCCGCTCGACCACGGGGCGGACCCGAACCTGCGTCTGTCGACGATCTGACCGAGGGTTCGGTGAGGTAGGGGCTGATGAGTGACGCGTCGACGGTCCGCGCCGACTGGGGCCAGCGGTTCGCCCAGCAGGCCGCGGCCTGCGCCGAGCTGGGCTCCGCGCTGTACGGGCGACTGCTGGGGATCATCGCCGACGACATCGCCGGGTGCGGTCCGAGCTGGGACGTGATCGCGCCGCACGCCGACCTGCGCTTCGGACAGGCCGGCCCGCTCCGACTCGTCGGCGCGGCGCACCGGCTGGCGCTCGCGGGTGGCGCGCCCGACTGGGCAGCGGTGCTGCCGAGTTGCGGTGGAACGATCCCCGACGACGACCATGACCTCGCCGAGGCGTGGCTGCAGGTGGTCGACGATCACGCCGGCGAATTGAGCGTCGGTATGGAGCGAGAGGTGCAGACCAACGAGGTCGCACGCTCAGCCGGGCTCGCCATGGGAGCTGCCTCGACAGGGTTCCACCGGGCCAGGCTCGTGGAGCTCGGGTGCTCCGGCGGATTGAACCTCCGGCTGGACAGGTTCCGCATCGATCTCGGGGCGGTCGTGCTGGGCGATCCGAGCTCACCGGTCCGGCTGGCTCCGGAGGTCCGCGGCCCGGTCGGCGACGTGCAGTGCCTGCCCACCGTCGTCGAGAGGGTCGGGATCGATCCGCACCCCATCGACGCGACGACCGACGACGGTCGCGTGACGCTGCTGGGGTTCGTCTGGCCGGACCAGTCCGAGCGGTTCGACAGGATCGCCGCGGCGATCGACCTGGCCGCGACGACGCCGGCCGAGCTCCGCTGCAGCGCCGACACCGCGGCTGCGCTGGACGAGGTGCTGTCCGGCGTCACGTCGACGATCGTGCAGCAGTCGATCATGTGGCAGTACGTGCCGACGGACATGCGCTGGCAGATCACCTCGGTCATCGAAGCCGCGGGTGCCCGCGCCGACGCGGGTGCACCACTGGCCTGGGTGCGGTACGAGCCCGACGAGTGGGACCGGCGCCGGGCAGCGGTGTGGCTGCGGACCTGGCCAGGTGGCGCCGACCGGCTGGTCGGCCATGCCGACTACCACGGACGCTGGGTCGCCCCGACGCATCGCTGAGTCGCGCCGCTCGATCACGTCGCTGCGTCCCCGTGACGCTCGTCGATGGACCAGGGGCCCGGATGGCTAGCACTCGGCTGCGGAGACTGCTAGCGTTGGCACTCGTCAACCCCGAGTGCCAATGCCAACGGAGGCAAGCCAAGCATGAGTATCCAGCCCCTTGAGGACCGCATCGTCGTCCGCCCGGCCGAAGCCGAGGAAAGGACCGCCAGCGGTCTGGTCATCCCCGACTCCGCCAAGGAGAAGCCGCAGCAGGGAGAGGTCCTGGCCGTGGGCCCGGGTCGTCGCTCCGACTCCGGCGAGCTGATTCCCCTGGACATCAACGTGGGCGACGTCGTCGTCTACTCCAAGTACGGCGGCACCGAGATCGCCGTCGACGGCGAAGACGTCCTCATCCTCGCTGGTCGCGACATCCTCGCGACCATCAAGTGACGTCCTGAACCGTCCCGTCCCACTGACGACACACGAACGAGAAGAGAACACATGTCAAAGATCCTGAAGTTCGACGACGACGCCCGTCGCTCCCTGGAAGCCGGCGTCAACAAGCTGGCTGACGCCGTCAAGGTCACCATCGGCCCCAAGGGCCGCAACGTCGTGCTCGACAAGAAGTTCGGCGCCCCGACCATCACCAACGACGGCGTGTCGATCGCTCGCGAGATCGAGCTCGACGACCCCTTCGAGAACATGGGCGCCCAGCTGGTCAAGGAAGTTGCGACCAAGACCAACGACATCGCCGGTGACGGCACCACCACCGCCACGGTGCTGGCCCAGGCACTGGTGCGCGAGGGTCTGCGCAACGTCGCTGCGGGTGCCAACCCGATGGGCGTGAAGCGTGGCATCGAGGCTGCGGTTGCCGCGGCGGTCGATTCCATCAAGTCCTCCGCCAAGGAGATCGACGAGAAGTCCGAGATCGCCCAGGTCGCGGCCATCTCCGCAGCTGACCAGTCCATCGGCGAGGTCATCGCCGACGCGATCGACAAGGTCGGCAAGGACGGCGTGGTCACCGTCGAGGAGTCCAACACCTTCGGCACCGACCTCGAGTTCACCGAGGGCATGCAGTTCGACAAGGGCTACCTCTCGCCGTACTTCGTGACCGACGCCGAGCGTCAGGAAGCTGTGCTCGAGGATCCCTACATCCTCCTGCTCAACTCCAAGATCACCTCGGTCCAGGACCTCCTGCCGGTGCTCGAGAAGGTCATGCAGTCGGGCAAGCCGTTGCTGATCATCGCCGAGGACGTCGAGGGCGAAGCACTCGCCACCCTCGTGGTGAACAAGATCCGTGGCACCTTCAACTCGGTCGCCGTCAAGGCCCCGGGATTCGGTGAGCGCCGCAAGGCCATGCTCCAGGACCTCGCTGTCCTGACCGGTGGCCAGGTCATCGCCGAAGAGGTGGGCCTCAAGCTCGACAACGCCACGCTGGACCTGCTCGGTTCGGCACGCAAGGTCGTCGTCACCAAGGACCTCACCACCGTGATCGAGGGCGCCGGCTCGCACGACGACGTCGCCGGCCGTGTGGCCCAGATCAAGGCCGAGATCGACAACACCGATTCCGACTGGGACCGCGAGAAGCTCCAGGAGCGCCTCGCGAAGCTCTCGGGCGGCGTCGCGGTCGTCAAGGTCGGCGCAGCCACCGAGGTGGAGCTCAAGGAGAAGAAGCACCGCATCGAGGACGCCCTCTCGGCGACCCGCGCTGCGATCGAGGAAGGCATCGTCGCCGGCGGCGGCACCGCTCTGGTGCGTGCCAAGGTGGCAGTTTCCGCCGCGCTCGACGGACTCGAGGGTGACGAAGCGACCGGCGCGAGGATCGTGCTGCACTCGCTCGACGCTCCGGCTCGTCTCATCGCCGACAACGCCGGCCACGAAGGCGCCGTCATCTCGCAGCGCCTCGAGACGGAGTCCGGCAACATCGGCTTCAACGCCGCGACCGGCGAGTTCGAGGACCTGCTCAAGATCGGCGTCATCGACCCGGCCAAGGTGACCCGTGCAGCGCTGCAGAACGCAGCGTCGATCGCCAGCCTGCTGCTCACGACCGAGGTGCTCGTCGCCGACAAGGTCGAAGAGGGCGCCGCTGGCGGCGGCATGCCCGACATGGGTGGCATGGGAGGCATGGGCGGCATGATGTGATCCTTCCTCCGGGAAGGTGAGCTGCTCACCGATGTGCACGAGGGCCGGGTCCGACGGACCCGGCCCTCGTCGCGTCCGTCCGCCCGGTGCACGCGTGCTCGCGGTGGCGGGACGTGCTGCGCTGTGGCGGCGTGGGTACGGTGACGCCCATGGCCCGACGCGACGACCCTGCTGCCCGGCCCGTCACCGGCGCCGGGACCGCTCGCTGTCCGAACCCGATCGGTCCGCAGTCACGCCGAGGCGATGGGGTGACCGACGACGGCGCGGCGCACGGGCGGACCGTGCGCGGGGGCCCGCAGGCCATCCCCCGACCGCAGCTGTGGACGCCGGGCCGACCGGCGCCGTGGTCGCAGCTCGGCACGACGTCGGGGTTGATCGTGCCCGAACGCGCCCGCCTGGCGGTGCCACCCGGGCGGCGGGGTGCACCGTCGCCGGTCGCTGCGCTCGGGGCCTCCGCGTCAGCGGTGCTCGTGCCGCTCTACGAGGACCGGGGCGAGCTCCACGTGGTGCTGACCCGCCGGGCACAGACGCTGCGGACGCACAAGGGTGAGGTGAGCTTCCCCGGTGGCCGTGCCGACCCGGGCGAGACCTACCTGCAGACCGCGCTCCGGGAGGCGTTCGAGGAGGTGGCGATGGACCCGGAATCGGTCGAGCCGCTCGGCGAGCTCGACCACCTCACCACCGTGACGCGCCGGGCCTACATCGTGCCGGTCGTGGGGTTGTTGCCCGGCCGACCGGACCTGACGCCGAACCCGGGCGAGGTCGACCAGATCCTGCATGTCGCCCTGTCGGAGTTGATGGATCCCGAGGTGTTCCGTGAGGAGATGTGGGGGTCCGGCGAGATGGCCCGGCCCATCTACTTCTTCGACCTGGTCGGCGACACGGTCTGGGGAGCCACCGCAGCGCTGTTGCG
>CAVQQI010000009.1:0-23521 GCA_963714875.1 uncultured Microthrixaceae bacterium
GGCCCCCGACCGCGCTCCCCACCCGGGTTCGGTGCCTGCTGGTCGCTGTTCACCTACGACGGTCCCGCGAAGGAGCTGATCGCCGCACTCAAGTTCCGCCATCACCGCGATGCGTTCGCGCTGCTGGGTTCCGCCATGGCGGACCTCCTGCCCCCCGCCGAGCGGCGTGCGACACACGCGGTGACCTGGGCACCGACCACGGCTGCGCGACGGCGACGGCGGGGCTACGACCAGGCCGAGGAGCTCGCTCGCTCCGTCGCCGCGCGGCTCGGTCGCCCCTGCGGCCCGATGCTGCGCCGCGTCGGTGGTGGGGCGCAGACCGGACGCACCAGGGCCCAGCGACTCGACGGCGCCACGTTCGAGCCCCACGGTGCCATCAGCGGCCGCGCCCATGGTGCGAGCCGCATGCCCAGAACCGTCGGCACGAGCGCCCGAGAAGGTCCGACCGTGCCGCGGGCGACTCCGACACGGGCGCACCAGACAGGGCCGGTACTGGTCGTCGACGATGTCCGCACCACCGGATCGACCCTGGTCGCCGCCGCCGATGCGCTCCTCGCCAGCGGCTCCGACCAGCTCATGGCGGTCACGCTGGCGGTCACTCTGTGAGGACGATCCGTGGGGCGACCGCTGCGGGCGACGACAGCGGACGCCGGCCCGGGCGGATCAGTTCCCCGGCAGGCTCGCCGAGGGGTTCTCCCCCGAGAGCATCCGATCGACCCTGTCGCGCACCATCCCCTGCCACTCGGGGTGCGTGAGCACGTAGAAGCGACGCTCGCGGATGGCCTCGACGACCAGCGACGCCACATGCGCCGGCTGGAGCCCCTCGGCGATCCAGTTGCTCACCATCTCCTTGATCGCCAGCGTGCCCGGGTCGAGCTCCTCCTCGACCCCACCGGCCACCAGGTCGGGGCGATTGCGTTCGGACTCGTGGATCCTCGTCCGCACCCACCCGGGGCACAGCACGCTCACGCCGACCTCGGGGTGGGTCATCTCCAATTCGGCATGCATCGTCTCGGACAGCGTCACGACACCGTGCTTCGCCACGTTGTAGGGCGACATCCCCGCGTTGGAGGTGAGCCCCGCCATGGAAGCGGTGTTCACGATGTGGCCGCCACCGCTGGCGATGATCAACGGCGTGAAGGTGCGCACGCCGTGGATCACCCCCCACAGGTCGACGTCGATGATCCACCGCCAGGTCTCCAGGTCGATCTCCCACGACAGACCGCCACCGGAGACCCCGGCGTTGTTGCACGCGACGTGCAACGCTCCGAACACGTCCATCGCCGCGGCGCCCAGTCGGTCCACCTCGGCGGGTTTCGAGACGTCGGCGGTGACCGCGAACACGTCGGCGCCGGCGGACCGCAGCTCCTGGGCGACCGTCTCGAGCGTGTCGGTCTCCACATCTGCGAGCACGACCTTCATGCCCTGCTGGGTCAACGCAGTGGCCAACGCACGGCCGATCCCGCTCGCCGCACCGGTCACCACTGCGACCTTGCCCGAGAACTCCTCCACCTGACACCCCCTGTCGCGGCACCGTCGGCACCGGGCCGCGCACCCTACCAATCCAGCCGGTGCGGCCCGGACGCGACAGGGTCGGCCGACCGGGACGCGAACGTCCCGGCGTCACCTCGCAGCGACGCCGGGACGAGTCGGAGCAGTGCTCGATCCGTGCGGGTCAGTACTTGTAGTGGTTCGGCTTGTAGGGCCCCTCGACGGGAATGCCCAGGTACGAGGACTGCTCGGGGGTGAGCTTGGTGAGACGAACCCCGAGTGCGTCCAGGTGGAAGCGCGCCACCATCTCGTCCAGCTGCTTGGGCAGCACCCAGACGCCGAGCGTGTAGTCCGAGGTCTTGGTGAACAGCTCGATCTGCGCCAGCACCTGGTTGGAGAACGAGCAGCTCATCACGAAGCTGGGGTGCCCGGTCGCGCAGCCCAGGTTCAGCAGGCGCCCTTCGGCCAGCACGATCACCGAGTGACCGTCGGGGAAGACGAACTCGTCGACCTGCGGCTTGATCGTGACCCGCTGGATGTCGCTCTGGCGGAACAGCCCCGCCATGTCGATCTCGTTGTCGAAGTGGCCGATGTTGCCGACGATGGCGTTGTGCTTCATCCGCGCCATGTGCTCAGCAGTGATGATGTCCTTGTTGCCGGTGGTGGTGATGAAGATGTCGGCGGAGTCCAACACGTCCTCGAGGCGGACGACCTGGTAGCCCTCCATCGCCGCCTGCAGCGCACAGATCGGGTCGATCTCGGTCACGACCACACGAGCGCCCTGACCCCGCAACGACTGCGCACAGCCCTTGCCGACGTCGCCGTAGCCGCACACCACCGCGGTCTTGCCGCCGATCATGACGTCGGTCGCACGGTTGATGCCATCGATCAGGGAGTGCCGGCAGCCGTAGAGGTTGTCGAACTTGGCCTTGGTCGTGGAGTCGTTGACGTTGATGGCCGGGAACAGCAGGTTGCCGGCCTCGAACATCTGGTAGAGGCGGTGCACACCGGTGGTGGTCTCCTCGGTGACACCCTTGATGCCCTGTCCGATCCGGGTCCATCGCTGCGCGTCCTCGCCCAGGGTGCGACGCAGGGTGGCGAGCACGACGCGCCACTCCTCGGAATCGGACTCCTCGTCGTCGGGAACGGCTCCGGCGGCCTCGTACTCGGTGCCCTTGTGGACCAGCAGCGTGGCATCGCCACCGTCGTCGAGGATCATGTTGGGTCCGGTGTGGCCCTCGGCGTCCGCCGGCCATTCGAGCACCTGCTCGGTGCACCACCAGTACTCCTCCAGCGTCTCGCCCTTCCATGCGTAGACGGGCACGCCCTTGGGGTCGTCGCTCGTTCCGTCGACCCCGACCACCACTGCGGCCGCGGCCTCGTCCTGGGTGGAGAAGATGTTGCAGCTGCACCAGCGCACCTCGGCGCCCAGCGCAGTCAGCGTCTCGATCAGCACGGCGGTCTGCACGGTCATGTGCAGGGAGCCGGTGATGCGTGCACCCGCGAGCGGCTGGGAGTCGGTGTATTCGGCCCGGATGGCCATCAGGCCCGGCATCTCCTGCTCCGCGAGCTGGATCTGCTTGCGCCCCAGCGGGGCGAGGGAAAGGTCGGCGACCTTGAAATCGGTGAAGCTCATGGTTCCTCCTGCGCGACCGGCTCGGAGAGCGTTCGGGGGCGCGCACATCGGCGTCGGTGGACGTTGGTCGGGCTGGGGTCGTCTGACGCCGGGTTCACTGCAGCCCTCGCAGCGCACGAGGGTACCGCGCACACCGGGCGCCCGAACGAATCCCGCTCCTGCGGTGACCTCGGCGGCTGCGGCCAGCGGCGCGGATCTGCGGCACGGCCACACTGCGGCACGGCGGCACGGCCAGCGGGTTTCGGGAGGCACCACGACGACATACGCACACCCCTGCCACCCAGAGCACCGGCGCGCCGGCGCCAGCGCCGGCGCCCGCGCCGGCGATGGCGCAGCACCCGGTCAGCCGAGTGCGAGGCGCTGCTTGATCTCGTCGAGGACCGGCACGGGACCCGGGTCGACGTCTTCGTCGGCCGCCATCTGCAACGTCACCAACTCGCCGATCAGGATCAGATCGAACAGCTGGGCCAGTGCACCGTCGCCCTTCGCTCGGATCTCGACGACGTCGTTGACCACCTCGTCGCAGAACTCGGACACGAGCTCGAACCGGCGCTGCACCTGCGGATGCTCATGGTCGTGGCGCAACAACACCATGGTGAACACCTGTCGGGTCACGTCGCCGTGCTGGCCCCACCCGCAGATCTCGTTGTGGGTCAGCTCGGGAAGGCGGTTGGCGAACGCGGCGACCTTCGGGTTCTCGTTGAACTGGCCCTTCCACCGCCACGCAGCGACCTCGCCCAACGCACCGCCGCCGTAGACGATCGGCAGTGTGCGACCGATGCGACGGGCCGCCCTGGTGACCAGCGACGGGTCGGCGTCGAGCTCGATCCGTCGGGCCCGCATCGCGTCGATCGCTCGTTCGACCTGCCCCACGGCGTCATCGAGCAGCCCGAGCTGCTCGAGCACCACGAGTGGGGGCACCGCCACCGCGGCGATGCCCGCACGCGGCATCGGGATCGACGCGTCCAACTGCACCACCGGCGCCCCCCACTCGCGGGCGATGCGCGCCAGGTGTCCGCCCGCGGTGACCGCAACCAGCCGAGCGCCGGCACCCACGGCGCTGTGCACCGCAGCGATGGTCTCCTCGGTGTTGCCCGAGAACGACACCGCGATCACCAGGGTGTCGGGCCCGACGAACCCCGGGCACTCGTAGTGCTTGTTGACCACGATCGGCACCGGACAGGTTGCTGCGCCGACCGCGGCGAGCACGTCACCGGCGATGCCGCTGCCGCCCATGCCCAGCACGACCACCGAGGAGATGCCCTCCGCCGGCGGCAGACCCTCGACCGCGTCCATTGCGTCGAGCGCTGCACGCATCTGTTCGGGCAGCGCGCGAGCAGCCGCGGCCATCCCCAGGGTGTCGATCACGAGTCGGCCCGGTCAGTCGACCGAGAAGGTCGGCTCGACCCCGTCGGCAGCCGCCTTCGCCGCGAGCCGGTCGGCCTCGGCATCGTCGACGGCGGTGGCCTCGTCGATCAGCATCACGGGGATGCCGTCGCGCACGGCATAGGTGCGCTGCAACCGAGGGTTGTACAGGACCTGTTCGTCGGCGAAGTACAACAACGGACCCTTGTCCTCGGGGCATGCGAGGATCTCGAGCAGTCGGGGATCGAGCTGATCAGCAGTACTCATGTGGGATCTCTCCTGTCGAGCGCCTGATCGGGACGGTGACCCCTGCGGCGCTGTCGATGTCGATGTCGATGTCGGTGTCGGTGTGGGACTCGGTGTGCGGTGATGCTTCCGGCGTGATGACGTGCGCTGCGGGGTGCCCCGGGGGATCCTGGGACGCCCGGGTCAGCCGACCATGACCGCACGCACCTCGTCCACCCTGGCGGCGCACGCGGCATCGTCGGCAGCCTCGAGGTTGAGACGGAGCAGCGGTTCGGTGTTGGACGGGCGCAGGTTGAACCACCAGTCCCCGCCATCGACGGTGAGTCCGTCCAGCCGGTCCTGGTCGAGCGTGCCGTAGTGCTGAGCCACCCGCTCGATGACCGCAGCGGTGTCCTCGACACGGGTGTTGATCTCGCCGGATGCGGCGTAGCGCTCGAAGGGCGCTCGGAGCTCCGACAACGAGACCCCCGCCACGGAGAGCTGCTCCAGCACGACCAGCGCCGCGATCAGTCCGGAGTCGGCGCGGTAGTTGTCACGGAAGTAGTAGTGCGCGGAGTGCTCACCGCCGAACACGGCGCCGGTCTCGGCCATGACGCCCTTGATGAACGAGTGACCGACCCGGGTCCGCACCGGCGTGCCGCCGTGCTCCCGCACCACCTCGGGCACGGTCTTGGAGCAGATCAGGTTGTGGATCACCGTCTCGCCCGGATGCTTGTCCAGGATGCCCGCGGCGATGATGGCCGTCGTGGTGGATCCCGACAGACCGTGCCCCTGTTCGTCGACCAGGAACACACGGTCGGCGTCGCCATCGAAGGCCAGCCCGACATCGGCGCCGATCTCGACCACGCGAGCACGCAGATCCGCAGTGTTCTCGGGCTGGATCGGGTCGGCGGGGTGGTTGGGGAAGGTGCCGTCGAGCTCGCCGTACATGACCTCGAGATCGAAGGGCAGCGACGAGAACACCGCCGGCACCACGAGGCCACCCATGCCGTTCGCGGTGTCGGCCACCACCTTCAGCGGAGCCAGGGCATCGACGTCGACGAAGCTGCGCACGTGGTCGGCGAAGGCATCCAGGAGGTCCTGCTGGGACCGACTTCCCCGGTTCGGGGCGTCCTGGATCGACCCGGCGAGGCAGGCGGCTGCCCCGTCGCGGATCTCGTGGAGGCCGCTGTCCTCGCCGATCGGGCGGGCACCAGCCGAGCAGAACTTGATGCCGTTGTACTGCGCCGGGTTGTGTGACGCGGTGAACATCGCTCCGGGAGCGTCGAGCGACCCCGCGGCGAAGTACAACAGGTCGGTCGACCCCAGGCCGAGGTCGACCAGGTCGAGGCCCGCGCTCGTGACCCCGTCGGCGAAGGCGTCGACCATGCCGACGCCCGACGGGCGCATGTCACGGGCGACCAGGACTCGGGTCACGGTCGGATCTGCGGCGACCGTGAACCGGGCGAAGGCGACGCCGACCGCCCGGGCGATGCGCTCGTCGAACTGCTCGGGGACCACTCCCCGCACGTCGTAGGCCTTGAAGATGGCATCCAGGTCCGTCACGGGCGGCAACACTAGCGGCGTCCGGGCCCTTGGCTGTCGGTTCAGCGGCCCTCGGCTCAGCGCCTGTGCGTTCATGAGCTGTCGGCTCAGGGGCGCTCCACGCGCAAGGGCAGCTCGGTGACATCGACCTCGTAGCGGCCGATCCTGCCCCATCGACGGATCCGGAACAGATCCCGGACCAGCAGGGCTGCGTCACGAGCGACGTTCACCGTGGAGCGGCTGGAGTTCACCACCTCGACGGGCACCTCGAGCAGCGTGAGCCGGTACCGCTCGATCAGGTGGAACATCTCGACGTCGAACGCGAAGCCGTCGATGCGGGAATGGCTGAACACGACCCGCCCGACGTCGGACCGCATCGCCTTGAGCCCGCACTGCGTGTCCCGGTACCGCCCCAGCAGCACCATCCCGGTCAGCACGTTGATGACACGCCCGCCGACCTCTCGCAGCCGACCGGCACGCACCACCGTGCGCGTCTCGACGTGCTGGCGACTGCCCACCACGACGTCCCAACCCGCCTCGACGCCGTCGAGCAGCACCAGGAGCTGCTCCGGGGCATAGGACAGATCGGCGTCGGTGAACGCCACCGTGCGACCGTGCGCGGCGAGCACCCCCAGTCGCACCGCGGCACCCTTGCCGCGGTTCGGTGAGCTGCGCACCACGACATCGGCACCAGCGGCCTCGGCCTGCGCAGCGGTGTCGTCGTCGGAGCCGTCGTCGACGACCACCACCTCGAGATCGCCGGCACGGTCCAGGCTCTCGAGCGCATCGCGGATGGCGCGAACCGTGACGCCGATGCGATCCGCCTCCCGGAAGGCGGGCACGACCACGCTCAGCCGGCGGTTGCCGGGGGCGACGGGGCGCCGCGCCGGCTCACCCTGGACGTCGCGCACAGAGGCGAACATCGTGTCGCGATAGGTGATCATCCGGGCTGCGAACGCAGCCGCCAGCGCCGGCAACTTGATCAACAGCACCGGCAACCACCAGCCCGGACGCAACAACCAGTCCATGAACGACACCACGGCCACGTCGACCACCAGCGCCAGCGCCGCAGTGGAGAGGTACGGGCCCAACCGCTCGAACCAGCGCCGGGTCGGGTCGTCGGGGAAGGTGACGAGGGCATGCAGCACCCACGACACCGCCGTCGCGACCGCGACCGCTGCAGCGTCGGCCCACCAGACCTGCCAGCCGGCCCACTCCACCAGCACCACGAAGAGCGCGATGTCGATGACCGTCGCGGTGGTGCCGACCAGCGCGATCCGGCGAAGGAGGTTCACCGCAGATCGGGGGGTTGCTCGGAGTCGGTCGGCTGTTCGGGCTCTGCCAGCTGCGCCGGTGCGAGATCGATGCCGGCAGTTGGCACGCCGACGAGGCGACGCCGGTGGTCGAGCACCATCAGGTAGCCGACCATGGAGAGCCCGACCAGGGTCGCCAGGATGCCCAGCCACTCGACCGGGGAACGACCGAAGCTGAGCGTCACCTGGTTCTCCGTGGGCACCACGACCATGAAGTTGGGTGTGACCCGGTAGGGGCCGTCGGCACCGCTCACGGTCCAATTGGGGAAGTACGAGATGCGCACCATGACCGGCACGCCGATCTGATCGACCTCGAACGACACCGAGTCGGTGCCCACCTCGACCTCGCTGACCTCCACCGGAGGGTTGGCCGTGACCGGCTTCTCGGTCGCGGTCGACGGCGCCCGCTGCCAGCTGTCGGGGCCCGACGACGCCAGCGGAACCGCCCATGCGTTCGGATCGTTGTACCAGAGCACCGCCGGCCCAGGACCCTTCGGCGGCTTGGGCTGGCCCTCGACACCCTCGGGTGGATCCACCTCGTAGACCCATCCGTCGATGTGGTCATCGGCGTCGGAGAGCACCACGGGCTCGTTCTCCATCGGCACGACCAGATCCGTCTCGGCCACCTCGAACACGACCCAGCGCTGCTCGGTCGGCGCACCGGTGTTGGAGTCGATGTAGGCGAAGGACTCATCTGCGACCTGGGTGAGGCGGTCGTCGGTGAGGGCAGCCTCGATCGCTGCGTCCGTGGTCGCCATGTAGTACTTCACGCCCATCATCTGCAGGTGCGAGATGCCCTGCTGGATGTCGAACTCGCTGTAGGGGAGGTCACGCTGGGCACGCGACGGCCCGGTGGAGAGCTCGGACTGGTTCAGGAAGTGGAACGGCGTGGTGGTCGAGGACTCGAAGTAGAGGCCTTCCATCGAGCCGATGCAGCCATCGGTGAAGTACGGCAGCAGCATCAGCGCCATGGGGGTGCCGAACCGCTGCAGGTCGCCCTCGTACTCCCACATCGCGCGACCGCAGCCGTGCTCCTCGCCGACTGCCGTCATCGTCTCCATGATGCCGGCGAACTCGGGATAGGCATCCTTGCCCTCGAGCCCCGCGTAGTTCCACGAGGCCCAGTTGTGCACGATCGTGGTCTCGAAGTCGATCCCGCCCCAGCTGTACACCGCACGGTTCGGGTTGTTCGGATCGGTCCCGGGGGTACCGCCCGGCAACCAGCTGAACGCACCCATGAGCGTCACCGCGGCGATGAGCGCGACCAGACCGGCGCCGAACGCGCCGACCCATGCCGGCTCCTCACGTTGTTGCCACCATTCCTGCAGCGCGATCGCGACAGAGCGGATCACCAACGCCAGCGCCAGGCCCGCCAGCAGGTAGAGCGCCAGGTAGTAGAACGGCAGCAGACGAGCGTTCCAGAGCCGGTACTGCGGGAAGAAGCGGAAGATCCAGGCGAACGCCATCACCGTGAGGGCGAGGAAGTACCCCAGCCGCACACGGTGGATGAGCGTCAGCAGGATGCCGAGACCTGCCAGGGCGAACACCAGGTTGCGATACGGCATGCCTCCGGAATCCAGGATCGGGTCGGCCAGCAGGTAGTCGGTGTAGCGGGTGTACTTCTCCCACCCCATGTCGTTCATGTAGGTGCTGTTCGCGTAGAACGGCAGGAACCAGAACAGCGACAGCAGGAACCCCACCGGGCCCACCACCGCGCCCCAGCGCAGCAGTCGCACATCCCACCCGGCGAAGACGGTCAGCACCGCGGCGACCGCCACCAGGGTCCACCACCACGGGGACGACTCGACCAGGCCGAGCGCCATCACCATCACGACCACGCCGACGAAGACCAGCCCGGCGCCCAGCGCCACACGACGGTGCTCCGGACGTCGCCAGTACTCGAGCACCGCGGGTTGGAAACCGGTGAACAGCGCAAGCCCGACCAGCGACGCGACCGCAGGGAACAGCCACTGGGGGAACGCCGAGTCGATCACCGAGCCGATCACCGGCACCCGGTCACCCGGCACGATCAGCAGCAGCGTGCCGGCGACGAGGACGCCCGCCACCACCCGACCGGCGACCGACGCATCCCACCACGGGGTCCGGTCCTCGCGACGCACGAACAGCAGCACGACGGTCGCGATCACCACGAAGATCGCCGGGATCAGGTGGCACAGGATCGTCAACCCGAACAGCACCGCACCGAGGGCACGGTCCGCGCCGGTGCGGATGCCTCGGAAGACGACGGCCAGGAACAGGAAGGCGAACGTCAGCGAGATCGAGAACGCGAACTCCCCGGCCATGGTCGAGGCGCCGTTGCCTCCGAGGATCGTGAAGCCCTTGTCGTAGATGAAGAACAGCGACGCCACCGCCAGGATCGGCGGGCCAGGGAACGGCACCTTGGCCGCCCTGCCGAACAGGTAGATCGCGATGGGCAGTGTCACCAGTCCCGAGATGGTGACCAGCTTGAACGCCACGTTGTACGGGATCGGCAGGAGCAGCACCGTGACGAACGCCGCGCCGACCCACACCAGCGGCCGGAACCAACGGTCGCCGATGCGACGCAGCGCCCAGCGCGTGCCGATCACCACACCGGCCATCAACAGGATCCGCACCGCGACACCGGCGACGATGGCGAGGGTGGAGCCCTCCCACATGCCCGACCCGGCGGCCAACCACACCACGAACAGCGACGGGACCACCATGTAGTACACGTAGGCCGGGAACCCGGCGTACCAGTCGGGAGTCCAACCGGTGACACGGAGGTCGGGCAGCAGGTGGTCGGTCAGGAAGCGCGGCCCCCAGACGTGCGCACCCATGTCGCCGCCGGTGGCGGTGGTGTTGCTCAGCACCTGCCCCGGGTTGAGCGACAGGAACACCAGAAGGCTCGCTCCCGCGACGATCAGCCAGCCGACCCAGTTCTGCACCGTCCGCGTGGCGTCGCGCTGTCGCTGGATGTCCTCGTCGTCGAGCACCTCGTCATCGAGCACCTCGTCGTCGAGCAGTGCCGCTCCAGCGACGTCGGCGGCGCTCCCGGGCCGGTCGTCGGTCGGGTCGGTGGTGGCACCCTCGTCGAGGGGTTCGGGCGCGGAGATCTCGTCGGGCAGGGACGGCTCGCCGTCCGACTCGCCGCTGCGGGTCAGGTCATCCATGGATCCAACATCGTGGCACGGACCACCGCAGCCACGATGGCATCGGTCACGGCCCGATCAACCACCCCGACGCGACCCGAACAACCGCTCAGCTGGACAGCGAACGCCGATAGCGGGTCGGCACCGCGCTGATGTCGTGCAACACCCCGTCGAGCGCCACGGACTCGCCGTCGCGGTGCCAGCTGCGGGTGTCGCAGATGGAGCAGGACCGCATCTTCAGGTCCGATCCATCGATCGTCAACGCGATCTCGACCACTTCGTTGCCACAGGCCCTGCACGTCGACACGTCGAACTCCACCGTTCTCTCACCGACCGACACCCCCAGAGCACCGGTGGGATCGCCCTCGGGCGACACGCGGACCCATCGGCAGGCGGGAGACGATGATGAGTCGACGCATGGAATTGGGCCGAACGACCCATGGGTGCCGGGCTCAGCTGCCGAGATAGAGCAGCACGACCGTGGAGAGGTTGAACCCGATGTGCGCCCAGATGGCTCCGCCCAGACGCCCGGTGCGCTCAGCCAGCGTGCCGGCGATCAGGCCGAACACGAACAACCCGGCGAACTGCAGGACCTGGAAGTGGATCGCGGCGAACACCGCCGAGCTCAGCAGCACCGCGGCCACCGGCGACATGCCCCGCTTGGTCAGCGACCGCAGGAACAGCCCTCGGTAGAACAGCTCCTCCACCACCGGGGCGCAGATGCCCACGAGGAACGCGAACAGCAGCCAGCTGGGGGTCGAGCCAGCTCGGTCGGCCAGCTGGCGGGCAGGTTCGGACAGCTCGTCGCCATCGGTGCCGGTCAGCCAGAAGATCGGCAGGTACAGCACCGGCAGCAACAACAACTGGGCCACGACCCCGATGAGCAGGCCGATCGGCGCATCGGTCCAGCGCGCGCGCAGCCCCAGATCGACCACGACGCCGTTGCCCTTGGTCGATGCCGCCCAGACGGTCACGCCCAGGTAGCCGGCCCACAGCGGCACCTGCAGCAGCCCGAGCCCCCAGATCGGCACCTGATCGCTGCTCTCCCAGCCGGCGGCGCCGTAGATCAGCGATCCGATCAGGATCGACAGCACCGTCGCAGCGAGGATCCCGGTCGCCACGTCGCCCAGACCCCATCGCGGCCCGTCGGCGGGCGCGCCGCTCGAGTACGGGACCGCCGGCTGCTGCGGCGGGAGGGTCACGCCCCGATCAGGTCGAGCTGGCCCGACGACGCGTGCCCGGCGCCCCGCTCGGAGTCGGGCCCGGAACCGTGCTCGGACCGCTCATCACACAGGCTCCACCCGCGTGGCACCGACAGGCCGTCGGCATGCAGGGCGCAGAGGTCGTGCACCATCGGGTGCGCCTCCACCGACAGATCGTCGAGGACCACGACGCCCTCCGCGTAGGCGTAGGAGAGCGTGGCGGCCGCAGCGTTGCCGCAACTGGGACGAGCACAGCGCCTGTTCACCGCGCAGAAGGTACCGGCGGTCCGGCCAGCGCATGTGGATACCTGCTCCGGATCGCCACCGACCCGACCGGCCATGACCGACAGCGCCCCGCACCGGGCACATGGGCGCCGTGGAACGATGACGAGGCCGATGGTGTTCTCAGAGAGCCGGCGCGCACGCCTCGGCGACACACCCCCGAGCTTCTAGGCTGTGGCAATGCCCTCCGAGCAGAACGAACCTTCACCATCAGGGTCCAGCGGCAAGGGCCGTCTGGGCGGCAACGGAGGTGGACTGCCCTCGTGGTTGGTGTGGGTGCTCGTGGCAGTGCTCGGACTGACCGCCATCAGCGCACTCTCGCTGTCCAACACCCCCGCTGACAGCATCTCGTTCACCGAGTTCACCCAGCAGGTGGAAGAGGGCAACGTCGACGAGGTCCTCTGGAACAACGTCGACCAGACCGTCACGGGGACCCGCACCAGCGGCGAGGAGTTCAACACCACCGGCCCCTCGGAGGTGCCCCCGGAGCTGCTCGACTCCATGGAGCAGAACGACGTGGCGGTCGAGTTCACGACTCCGACGGTCAGCTTCATCGCCCAGCTCATCCCGTTCATGCTGCCGATGCTGCTCATCATCGGCTTCTTCGTCTGGATGAACCGCCGTGCGCAGGGCCAGATGGGCGGCATCATGTCCATCGGCCGCTCCAAGGCCAAGACCTACACCACCGAACGACCGGGAACACTGTTCAGCGACGTCGCAGGGTACGAGGGCGTCAAGCGGGAGATCCGGGAGGTCGTCGACTTCCTCAAGGAGCCCGACCGCTTCCTCGAGATCGGCGCACGCATTCCCAAGGGGGTCATGCTGGTCGGACCTCCGGGTACCGGCAAGACGCTGCTGGCCCGAGCGGTGGCTGGCGAGGCCGGCGTGCCGTTCCTCTCGGTGTCGGGCTCGGACTTCATGGAGATGTTCGTCGGCGTCGGCGCCAGTCGGGTCCGCGACCTGTTCGAGTCGGCACGCAAGCACGGCCGGGCGATCATCTTCATCGACGAGATCGACTCGATCGGCCGCAAGCGCGGCGCCGGTATGGGCGGCGGCCACGACGAGCGTGAGCAGACCCTGAACCAGATGCTGTCCGAGATGGACGGGTTCGAAGGCACTGACGGCATCGTGATGATGGCCGCCACCAACCGGCCGGACATCCTCGACCCGGCACTGCTGCGCCCTGGTCGGTTCGACCGCCAGGTCGTCGTGCCCTTCCCCGAGAACGACGATCGCAAGGCCATCCTCGAGGTGCACATCAAGCACAAGAAGATGAGCCCATCGGTCGACCTCGCGCTCGTGGCGCGTGGCACCCCCGGCATGTCCGGCGCCGACCTCGCCAACCTGGTCAACGAGGCTGCGCTGACCGCGGTGCGTCGGGGCTCGAAGGTCGTCGAGATGCACGACTTCGAAGAGGCGCGCGATCGCGTGCTGATGGGCCAGCAGCGCGAGTCGATGGTGCTGTCGGACCGCGAGAAGGAGATCACCGCCTACCACGAGGCCGGACACGCGCTGTGCGCCGCACTGCTGCCGAACGCAGATCCGGTGCACAAGGTGACGATCCTGCCCCGGGGCATGGCGCTGGGTGTGACCCAGCAGCTGCCCGAGGAGGAGAAGCACTCCTACTCCCAGGAGTACCTGGAGGAGTCGATCGTCGTGGCGATGGGCGGCCGGGTCGCCGAGGAGCTGGTGTTCAACCATCGCTCCACCGGTGCCAGCAACGACCTGCAGGTCTCGACCGAGCGCGCCCGCAGGATGGTGACCGAGTTCGGCATGAGCGACGTCGTCGGCCCCCGGGCCTGGGGTGGTTCGGGCCCGGTGTTCCTGGGCGAGGACTTCGGCCAGCAGAAGGAGTACTCCGAGGAGACCTCCCGGGTGATCGACGCCGAGGTCGACAAGATGCTGCGCTCCGGCGAGGACCGCTGCCGTGAGCTGCTGACCCTGCATCGTCGGGCGCTCGACCTGATCGCGCAGAGCCTGCTGGAACAGGAGACGATCTCCGGTCACGACGTCAACCGTCTGATCGGTGTCGCTGCAGGCACCGTCGCAGATGCGCCTGCAGCTGCGACCGTTCCGGCCGTTCCCGCTGTTCCCGCCCTGCCGGCCACAGCTGCGCCCGCGACGTCGGCAACGCCGCCGGCACCGACGCCGCCGCCGATCCCGCCGCATCTGCGCCCCGAGAACCCCGGCAGCCCGCCGCCGGCGTTCGGCCCCAACCCCGCCTGAACGGCGGAGGTCCCCACCTCGACCGATCGAACTGTGCTGCGGAGCGCGTCGGTGTCGGCGCGTTCCGCACCACACTTCGCAGGTCAGTCCTGGTCCTGGTCCTGGTCCTGGTCGTCGCCACATCCGGGAGGAACGCTCCCTGGTTCCCTCACCTCGGCGAGCGCGGCCCACAGATGTGTCGCTGACACCGGGCCCAGGAACGACTCGCGCACGACGCCCCGATCATCAGCGATCACCACGATGGGGACCGCCTCGACCTGGTAGCGACGGTGCAGTGCCGCGTCGGCGGTGGCTTCGACCTGCTGGACCGCCACCTGGTCGGACTCGAGCACGCCGGCCTTGGTCCACACCGCGGCGCAGGTGTCACAGCTGGCCGAGGTGAACACGACCACCAGCCATGGGGCGTCCGGTCGGTCGAAGTCGTTGCGGTCGAGCTGGGCGGGCGCCTCGTAGCTGGCACCCCGGGTCGGGGCGTCAGGTCGACGGCGCTGCAGCGCGAGCGCCAGCACCACGACTGCCCCGGCCAGCGCGACGGCGAGCAGCACTCTGTCCACGGGTCCCCGATCCTCAGCCGCCGACGGGCTTCAGCCCGTCGCGTTCCAGCGGCAGCGGCACCGCGAGCCCCATCGACAGATCGTCCTGATCCACGAACGTGATCGTGCGTTCCACCACCACCGGTGCGGTGGCCTCGACCAGCACCGTGACCTCGCCCCGGCCGAGGCCCTGACCACGAGTGGCCACCGCGAAGCTGTCACCGGCAGCGATCTCGACCTCGTCGGCCAGCAGTGTCCCGTCGCCGTTCCCACCGATGGCCGTGGCCGACACCGTCACGCTGGCCGAAGTCGGGTTGTGGACCAGCACGGTCGACTCCTGAGGTCCGCCGACCACCAGGCCGGTGGCGGCCCACAGCGTCGCAGCGACCGGGGTGCCGGTGCCGATGGCCGTGCCGCGGGTCGTCGGAGGACGAGCAGTGACCTCGGGGGCTGACGGGTCCTCACGTGGTCCGGTGATCGTGACCACCCGGCCGACCACCACCGGCGCACGCGCGCCGGACTCCACCCTGATCGCGTGGAGGCCCTCGGGAGGGATGCGGGTCTCGGCACTCAGGTCGAGCACGGCATAGCGGCGTGCCGGCACTTCGACCTCGAACGGCTCCGGGGGCAGCTGCACACCGCCGAACGGGGTGACCTGGACCGCGACCCGGGCCGCCTGCTCTCCGGGGTTGAACACGACCAGACGCTCGCTCACGCCGGGCCCGGCGAACCCGTCGGCGAAGCTCCACTCCGACTCGGCCTCGGGAACTCCCAGCTGCAGCCGCAGGCCACGGGTCGCGGGAACATCGCCCTCTGCCGGAGTGGCCAGCGTCTGCGCGGTCTCGGCGATCAGCTGTCCGTTGCGGAGCTCGACCGAGATCGCGAACTGGTCGCGACGTTGCGCTCCGACACCCAGGTCGATCACCCGCGAGGTCCTGGCGGGCACCACCACGCCCTGCCACTCGGGTGGCTCCCGAACGCCGTCGTCCACTGCAGCGGAGATGTCCACCGAGGCGTCCTCCGGGAACGGGTTGAACAGGTGCAGCTGGGCGGTGGTGTTGCGCAACGTGGTCTGCGACGGGAAGTACCAACTGCCCGACGAGGACGTGGAACAGGGAACCTGGTCCACCTGGTTCGTGCCCGTCAGGCGGTGCTCCACCACGAGCTGCCCGGCGCTCGACTCCACCACGACCGAGAGCCCGGTGGCCCCGAAGGTCGAATTGACCCCGACCCTGGTCGGACCCGGTGCGGGAACCTCGACGGTCGCCTCGCCCACGATCCCGTCGGCGTTGTAGGCGGTGAGCTTCGCCGTGGTGTCCTCGCCGGCAGGGTTCATGAGGAACAACGAGTGTCCGAGTGGCTGCTCGGTGGCGGCCCCACCCGCAGCGCAGTACCACGTGGACGACAGGGCATCTGGGCTGCCGGCGGCCGGCACGGGTGACGGTTCGAGCCCGGCGGAACTCGGCACCGCCGTCCCGTCGAAGGACAACGCGAGTGCGACGACCGCAGCGGCGGTGCCGGCCAGGAGCAACAACCGGGAGGACCTCAACTCCCACCTCCGGCTCGATCGCCGCGCCGTCGCACCACCGGGGGCACGTCGAGGTGCTCGGCAGGGACGGTCCGACCGGCCTCGTCCTCACCCACACCCTCGACGTCGGTCGCGTCGGCGCCCTCGTCCACACCCTCGATGTCGCGACGTGCACCGTCGCCGTCGGCATCATCATCGCCGGCGGGCTCGTCATCGACGTCGACGGCGCTGGCCGACCAGCTCGTGCCGCGACCGTCGGCGGAGGCGAGCACCTCTCCGTCGGGAGCGAGCACGACCAGCGGTTCACCCCGCCCCACGCGTCGACGGCGACGCGATCCCGGCGCCACGATGCGACGCCGACGTGCCAGCAGCAGCACCAACACGATCAGCGCCGTGACCTGCACCGCCTGCAGCAGACGGGCGATCGCCGGAGTGGACCAGATGAGCTCTGCCGAGCCCCCGTCGTCGGTCGTCCACTGCTGCTGCCACCCGAACAGCGGGCTGCGGTCCGACGGCTGACCGTCGACGGTCAGCGACCAACCGTCGTCGGCGGTCTCCGCCTGGGCGATCTGCCGATCGGCGTCGAGCTCACCGGTGAACCGCGTGCCGGTTCCGGTACCGAGCACCGCCGGTGGGCGCTCCAACGCCACCTGTGTCTCGTCGCGCAGCGCGACGTCACCGCCGCCGGGCAGCTCGAGATCGCTGATGTCGGAACGCAGCGGCCACGGGCCGTCGACCTGGAACAGCACGAGCCCCGGATTGAGCTCGACCTCGGTGAGGTCGAGCTGCTCGCGGAGCGCGGCCAGCGCTCCTTCGGGCACGGGAACCTCTCGCTCGGCAAAGGGCTGCGGCGCCGGGCGATCCACGACCACCACGTTCTGCACGCCCATCGGTGCCAGCAGACGCCCCAGGCGGCTCGTCTGACCTCTCAGCGCCGCATCGATCGCGGCACGGAGTGTCGCGATGCCGTCACCGCCGTCCAACCGGTATCGCTGGGTGATCAGCGGGTCCACGCCGATCGAGGTGCCCGCCGACAGCCCTTCCATGGCATCGAGCGGCCAGCCGGCGAGCGGGAGCACGTCGGGGTCACCGATCCACACCGTGCGCGAGCTGTCACCCTCGTCGACCAGTTCGAGTACCCGCCCGAAACCGCCCTCGGGCTGGTACCACCGCCCGTCGACCGCCGCTACGCCCACCGGCACCAGCGTGAGCGCGAGCGCCACGGCCGCGACGCCCGACAGCACCTGCGGCAGACCGAAGTCGGAACCGATGACGTCGTGCTCGAACGCGAGCGCTCCCATGGCGACCGACACCGCGAGTCCGAGTGCACCCGGGACGAGGAACAGCTCTGCGCCTGCACCGGCGAGCATGCCGTCGGCGGCGAGCAGGATGGTCACCGCCCACGACACCAGAGCGACGGCCCAGCCGACGAGCGCCCACCGCAGACGCCAGGACCGACCGGCGGCCAACGCGTAGCCCGCGGCGACCAGCAGCCCCCAGCCGAACAGCCCGACCTCGACCGGCCCGACCGAGCCGGTGATGAGCTCGGTCGCCGACGGCATGGCTCCCCGACCGACCCACAACCCGGTGAGCGTTGCGGCATCGCCCCTGGTCAGCGCGGCGA
This sequence comes from uncultured Microthrixaceae bacterium, assembly GCA_963714875.1. Classification (GTDB taxonomy): domain Bacteria; phylum Actinomycetota; class Acidimicrobiia; order Acidimicrobiales; family Microtrichaceae; genus JBAOHV01. The sequence continues at coordinate 18,102 of CAVQQI010000009.1, forward strand.
CGAGCCACGGAAGCACGACCGGCACCGCCATCGCCGCTCCGCCGAGACCCATGACCGCCATGGACCCTCCACCACGGCGATCGCCACTGAGCGCGAGGACCGCTCCGATGAGTAGGACCACGAGCAGCAGCACGAGCGCTCCGAGCGGCGTCACCGCGGCGACCACACCGAGCCCGAGGGCGACCCCGGCGACCTGGCGGAGGCGGGGCGGGAGCGGTGCTTGCGGGTCGGCGAACGGCTCCACGCCTGACCCCACGGCGATCCGACGCACGATCCAGGGCGCCGCGCCGTAGACCCACAGCGCCTGCAGGCGCCCCTCGGCAACGGCGTTGAGCACCACCGGGTTCAACCCGTAGGCCGCGAGCATCGCGGCCCGGGCCCTGACCGAGCCGGTGTGCACCAGCAGCTTCCATGCACCGAGCGCCCCGAGGAACAACGGGGCCAGCACCAACAGGCGGCGAGCCAGGCCGATGGAACCGAGCAGGACGGTGCCGAGCGCCCCGAGACCCGGGATCACACCCGGAGCGACCGCTGCTTCACCCATCCCCGCTTCGCGCCACCCCGACCACCACTGGGCCAGCAGCGCGGAGGCACTCGGGCCTGCGTCGACGAACTCCCGGATCGCCGGGATCGGTCCGGTGAACAGGTCGCGGGCGCCGAGCAGTATCAGCAGCGCAGCCACGATGGCGAGCCCGGCGCCGTACCTGCTCGACCCGGATGCCAGGTCCTGGACGTAGCCGCGACCGGCGTTCGCTGCAGCCTGCAGGCGGTTCTCGCCCTCACCGGAACGGACCAGGCCACTCAGCCGCGAGCTCCCCTGGCGCATCAGCGGCAGGTAGTCGGCGTCCCGGGCGCGACGAGTCCGCCGCACCCTCGCCCGGGCGCCGAACAGCGACGGCAGGTTCCACAGATTCCACAGCCACGAAGCGACGATGTCGCCGGCACGGCTGAACCGTCCCAACAGCATCGACCCGAGCAGGTCCATCAAGGACAAGAACGCCACCACCGGCACGACCCGCAGAAGGCGAGGGAGTTCGTAGTTGCTCAGCATCGTGCGCGCCTCGTGGCGCAGCTCGAGCCGTTCCCGCTTCTCGGCCACGCGACGCTCGCCGAATCGGGCGCGGTGGCGCACCACCACGGGCGGATGGAGGTGGACGGTGGCCGCTGCGGTGTGGACGCGCCAGCACAGATCGATGTCCTCACCGAAGTAGGGGATCCCCTCGGTGAACCCGCCGATCGTGTCGAACAGATCCGCCCGGATCAGCAGGCAGGCGTCGGAGACGGCGAAGACCTCCCGCGCGGTGTCGTGCTGGGACTGGTCGAGCTCTCCGGGTTCCGAGATCGAGAAGCTGAAGCCATAGGGGTCCACCGAGTAGCCGACCGACTGCAGCACCCCGGGGTCGTCCCACTCCACGAGCTTCGGGCCGACGATGCCACCGTTGGCCCGGAACGCCTCGGCCACCAGCGAGGTCACGGCGTCGGTCCCCAGTCGGACGTCGTCGTGGAGGAACAGGTAGAACGCCGCACCCTCGACCGAGGTCAGCACCTCGTTCGCCGCAGCGGAGAAACCCCGGTCCACGTCGAGGCGCTTCACGAACGCGGTGGGGAGCACCTCGGCGATGCGTTCCGTGGGGTCGATGGTGCCGCCGTTGTCGATCACGAGCACCGAGAGGCTCCCGTAGTCCTGCTCTGCCAGGGACTCGAGGGTGAGCTCGAACCAGTCCCCCGGATCGCAGGTCACCATCACCGCGACGACGGGAGGGGCGCCCCGACCGATCAGCGGCTCCATCTCGGGCGACGTCGGCTCCTGCACCCCAGGATCGAGGAACGGGTCCCGTGTCCTTCCGGAGTCGGGATCAGCGCTGGAATCTGGGTCCGGTGCAGCTGGCTGGATGGCCGGTTCCTTCGTCGGAGGGACCAGCGATCGTAGCCCGACGTCCATGGACTCCACTGCCACCCCGGCGGTCCGCCCGGCACTCTCCCCGGTGGTCCCCCCGGCGGCCGCCCGGCCCTACACTCCGCTGCTGTGGACACCGTCGAGAAGCGACCCGAACACCACGCCCGAGCCACATGAAGGCCCTGATCACCGGCGCCGGCGGGTTCGTGGGGCACCACCTGCAGCGCCATCTGGAGGCAGCCGGCGACGAGGTCATCGCCACCGATCGCGCCACCGACGGACTCGACATCCTCGATGCGGCGGCGCTGCTCGACCTGTTCCGCCGCAGCGAGCCCGAGGTCGTCTACCACCTGGCCGGAGCGAGCGATGTCGGGGGCTCCTGGCAGACTCCGCAGGCGACGTTCCGGGCGAACGCCGAGGGAACCCTCAACGTTCTGTGGGCCGCACGCGAGTCGGGGACCGATCGGGTGCTCACCGTGGGTTCGGCGGACGTCTACGGCAAGGTGACTGCCGAGGATCTGCCCATCAGCGAGGACCTCGACCTGCGCCCTGTCAGCCCGTACGCCGCGTCCAAGGCCGCTGCTGACGACGTGGCCCTCCAGGCGTGGCTCGGCTACGGCCAGCACGTGGTGCGGTGCCGGCCGTTCAACCACCTGGGGCCGGGTCAGACCGAGCGGTTCGTCGCGCCCGCGATCGCGGGCCGGGTCGCGCAGAACGAGCGCAACGGCGAGTCGGTGGTCCGCGTCGGCAACCTCAGTCCCCAGCGCGATTTCACCGATGTTCGCGATGTCGTGCGCGCCTACCGGCTGATGATCGAGCACGGCAGGGCGGGCGAGGTCTACAACGTCTGTTCCGGAACGGCCATCGCCGTGCAGGAACTGGCCGAGCAGTTCATCGCCATGGCGACCATCCCGATGCGGCTCGAGCCCGATCCCGAGCTGCAACGCCCCGTGGACATCCCCGTGCTGTTGGGGGACAACTCGCGGCTGGTGGCGGACACCGGGTGGGCGCCAGAGATTCCGCTGGCCGACACGCTACGGGACCTCCTCGACGACCGCCGACGGCGCCTCGACTCGCAGGACTGAGTCCCCGCCCACCACACGGGGTCGTGCGACCACGCCGGGTGGGCAGGGCCCGCAGTACCGAGTGGCAGGGCCCACACCCTCCGAGCCTTTCCCGCCGATCGTCCCGAAAAACGGGACACTTTGCGGAGAAGTTCTGGAGGGCTGCGGGCTCGTTCAGAGCGCCGCCAGCGATGAGATCGCCGCCTGCAGCAGCGCCCGTTGGCGCTGATCGTGGGTCCGACGCAGCAGCGCCGCGAGATCTCGACGCCACGTGCACACCACCTGCGCCGCCATCGGCGCCGGCGCGGACTCGAGCCACCGCAGGTCTCGCTCCAACAACGCCAGCTGCAGCTCGACCTCGGTGTGGCGAGCGGCCACCAGCGGCAGACGATCGGCCTTGGCCGCCGGATACGTCGTGTCGGCGACCAGCTCGAAGGGCTCCATGCCGAAGACCCCGGCCAACAGGGTCACCGTGCGCTCGCCCGGCTCGCTGCGACCGGACTCCAGGTTGGACAGCGCCACTCGGGAGATGCCGACGCGGGCAGCCAGCTCCTGCTGGGTGAAGCCCAGCGCCGCCCGACCAACAGCGATGCGACGGCCGACGTGGTGCACCTCGGCGGCGCTGACAGCGGGGGCGGGGGGGATGCGGCGGCGGTCGGTCACGAGAAATCCTCGCCGACGTCAACCCAGTTGGCAGACGCCGGCACCGCCAGAGCGTAGAACGGTCCCATGACCAAGCGCGCGCTCATCACCGGCATCACCGGCCAGGACGGTTCCTACCTCGCGGAGCTGCTCCTCGACGAGGGGTACGAGGTGATCGGCATGGTCCGCCGCTCGTCGACCGTCACCTTCGAGCGCATCGCGCACCTCCAGGATCGCATCGCCACGGTGCCGGGTGACCTGTTGGACCAGGCGTCGATGATCGAACTGCTGCGCACCCACCGACCGCACGAGGTCTACAACCTGGCAGCACAGAGCTTCGTGCAGACCAGCTTCAGTCAGCCGGTGCTCACCGGTGATGTGACCGGTCTGGGCGTGACCCGGCTGCTCGACGCCATCCGCATCGCAGACCCCGACATCCGCTTCTACCAGGCCTCGTCATCGGAGATGTTCGGCAAGGTCGTCGAGGTGCCCCAGTCCGAGTCCACGCCGTTCTACCCCCGCTCCCCCTACGGCGTCGCGAAGCTGTACGGCCACTGGATCACGGTCAACTACCGCGAGAGCTACGACCTGCACGCGTCGAGCGGGATCCTGTTCAACCACGAATCACCCCGGCGCGGACTGGAGTTCGTGACCCGCAAGATCTCCAACACCGTGGCGAAGATCAAGCTGGGGATGGCCCAGGAGCTCCGCCTCGGCAACCTGGATGCCGAGCGGGACTGGGGTTTCGCCGGCGACTACGTGCGGGCGATGTGGCTGATGCTCCAGCAGGACTCCCCTGATGACTTCGTGGTGTCCACCGGCGAGACCCATTCGGTGCGGCGCTTCTGCGAGGTCGCGTTCAGCCACGTCGGGCTCGACTACCAGGACTTCGTGGTGATCGACGAGAAGTTCTACCGGCCTGCCGAGGTCGACCTGTTGATCGGCACGCCGGCGAAGGCCGGAGCCGTGCTGGGCTGGACCCCCACGGTCGGTTTCGAGGACCTGGTGACGATGATGGTGGACGCAGACGTCGCGCTGCTGTCGGGCAAGCTCAACTCGATCAGCTGAGCGGCGCATCCGCCCGGCGCGCTGCTGCAGGTAGGGTCGCCGACCGGTGACCAGGGTGACGGTGATCTGCGGTGGTGTCGGTGCAGCGAGGTTCCTGCGCGGGCTGGTCCACGTGGTCGACCCGGCGGGGATCACCGCCGTCGTGAACGTGGGCGACGACACCGTGCTGCACGGGCTGGACATCAGTCCGGACCTGGACACCATCACCTACACCCTGGCCGGCGCGATCGATACCGGAGCGTGGCTGGGGCCTGGTCGACGAGACCTGGCAGGCCATGGAACAGGTACGCAGCTACGCGGCGGCCAACGGCATCTCGGCGGACGACCCCACCGGCAACGACGCTGCGGGCTGGTTCTCGCTCGGCGACCGCGATCTGGGAACGCACCTGTACCGGACGTCCCGGCGTCGGGCCGGAGCGACGCTCAGCGCGGTGACGAGCGAGATCGCCAGGGCGTGGGGCCTGCAGCTGGGCCTGGTGCCCGCCACCGACGACCCGGTGCGCACCGAGCTCACCGCCACCGACGGTCGACGGCTGAGCTTCCAGGAGTACTTCGTCCGAGAGCAGCACAGCATCGCCGTGCAGTCCGTCGAGTTGGTCGGCGCGGACGAGGCGCGCCCGGCACCCGGCGTGCTCGAGGCGCTCGAGACCGCTGACGTCGTCGTGATCGCGCCGTCCAACCCCGTGGTGTCGATCGATCCCGTCCTCGCGGTCCCCGGGATCCGCGACGCCGTGGCCGCAGCACGCTCG
>CAVQQI010000010.1:0-385322 GCA_963714875.1 uncultured Microthrixaceae bacterium
GCGGGGGTCGAGCAGGCCGGCGACGACGACGGTCGTGTTCACCGGCAGCGCGTCGGACATCATCTCGCCGTGGACGGCGCCGATCGCCTCGAAGTCCTGCGCATCGACCAGGTACATCCGGGTTCGGACGACGTCGCGCAGACTCGAGCCGACCCGGTCCAGCGCCTCGGAGATGATCTCGAAGCACCTCCGGGCCTGTTCGGCCGGGTCGGGATCGACCTCGCCGTCGGCCCACTTGGGCGCGGTGCCGGCGACGAACACACGGTCACCGACCCGCAGCGCCCTGCTGTAGCCGACGGTGAGCTCCCACGGGGAGCCGGAGGAGACTCGATGGCGATCGTCCATCGGCGGCACCGTAGTGCCCGCCCCCGTTCGTCCGTTCGATTCAACCGTTCTCCACGACCCTGCGACCCTCGAGCGCACGGCCCAGGGTGAGCTCATCCGCGTACTCGAGGTCGCCGCCCACGGGGAGACCGCTCGCGATGCGTGACACGGTCAGACCTGGCACGTCGAGGACCCGGCTCAGGTAGAGCGCGGTCGCCTCACCCTCGAGGTTGGGGTTGGTGCACAAGATGACCTCGGTGATGCCCTCGGCGCCGACGCGTTGGATCAGCTCGCGGATCTTCAGCTGGTCCGGGCCGACCCCCTGGAGGTGGTCGATCGCTCCCTGGAGCACGTGGTACCGACCGCGGAACTCTCGTGTGCGTTCGACCGCGACCACGTCGCGGGGCTCCTCGACCACGCACAGGACGTGGTCGTCGCGGCGGGTGTCGCTGCAGATCTGGCACAGCTCACCTTCGGAGATGTTGAAGCAGCGCGAGCAGAACCCGACCTTCTCCTTCACCTCGACGATCGCCCGTGCCAGACGGTTCGCCTCCTCGTTGTCGACCTTGAGCAGGTGGAACGCCACTCGCTGGGCCGACTTCGGGCCGATGCCGGGGAGTCGTCCGAGACAGTCGATCAGCTCCTGGACCGCTGCGGCGTAGGCGGTCGCCACTCAGCCACCACCGAACAGGCTGCCGAGCCCGCCGCCGGCACCCATCCCGCCCAGCGGGTCAGCAGCGGCCTGGAGGCGGGCAACCTGCTCGTAGGCGTCCTGCCACGCTGCCCGGACGAGGTCCTCGAGCATCGAGGGGTCATCGGGGTCGCCCGCAGCCGGGTCGATGTGCAGACCGATCAGGTGCAGGTGGCCGTTCAGGGTGACGCTGACCAGCCCGCCGCCGGCGGTGCCCTCGAGCCGTGCCGCGACCAGCCGGTCCTGTGCCTCTGCCACCTGCTGCTGGACGTTCGCTGCCATCTCCATCATCGACCCCAGGTCGAAACCGCCGCCGTCGGCGCCGCCGAGCAACCCGCCCAGATCCATTGGGTCGGCACCCGCCGGATCGGTGTTCGCTGGATCGGCGCCTGCGGGCACGATCTCGCCCTGGATCGCGTCGTCGTCATGGTTGCTCATGTCGTCACCTCGTCCTCGTCCACCAGGACAGCCCCCGGGAACGCCTTGGTCAGTCGTTCGACGCTCGTCTCGGCCACGTCGTCGGCATCCTCGAGCTCGCTGATGTCGATCGTCGCGACCTCCTCGGCTGCGGCCTCGGTCAGATCGACCGACCCGCCGGAGATCCGGGTCGGAGCAGCTCCGGAGTCGGGGCCGTCCCCCGACGCCACCAGCTGCAGCGAGATCGGATGGTCGAGCTGGTCGCGCAACGAGGCCTCGATCTCGCTGCGGAACCGCTCGGCGTAGTCGAGGCGAACACCCAGGCCCAGCTCGTACACAGCCCGATCGGTGTCGACCATGACGAACGAGCCGTCCTGGCACACCGCCTTGGCCGGGGGGCGCAGCGCGGGAAGGATCGCAACCAGCGCCGCGGCGAGCTCATCGGGCCCGAGCGTGCCGGACGACGGGTCGACGGCGGGGGCATCCGCACCGGCGGGTGGAGCGGCGCCGGCAGACGATGCGGAGCCCGGGGGTGGAACCGGGCCCTCGTCGACAGCACCACCGGCGGGAGCGGACGCGTCCGCAGGCTGGTCGGGCACGGACGCTTCCGCGGAATGACGCGGCTCCTGCGATTCCGACGACGGGACGGGACGCGGACGCTTCCGCGGAAGCGTCCGGAGCTGCGGCTCGGCCGGCGGACGGCCGGGAGCTGCCCGGAACCGGCGGTGGCGCCCCCGGAACCGGCGGTGGCGACGGCCGTGCTGGTCGGGGACTGCGCTCGGCCGTTGCCGCACCAGCCCCCTCACGATCGGCACGCCGACGTGCGAGTTCGGCCCGGGCCTGTGCCGGGCCCTCGCCGCTGCGAGCTCCCTGCGTCGACTGCGTCGAGCCGCCGTCGGCCGACCGGGATCCTGACGCGGCAGCCGGTGCAGGAGCGGGCCTGGCGGCCGGAGCGGCGCCAGCCGCTTCGACCGGTGATGCTGCAGGCGCCGATGCAGCCGCAGTCGCTGCAGGTCGTGCTGCCGGTGCGCCGGGTGCAGGAGCACCGCCACCGGCGACGGCTGCCTCGAGCGCCTCGATCCGCTCGATCAGGCCCGCGACGGAATCGTCGGTTGCCGTGGTCAGACGTACCAGTGCGACCTCGAGCGGCACCCGGGGGTCAGCCGCATTGCGCATGTCCACCAGCGCGGATCCGACCGTCTCCATCGCACGGGTCAGCGAGGCGGTGCCCAGCGCAGCGGCCCAGCGGCTGAACTGCTCACGGTCACGGTCCATCAGGTGCGGGACGTCGACGTCGAGCGAGACCAGGAAGGCGTCGCGGAGCGAGTCGAGGAACGCGGCACCGAGCACGCGTGGGTCGTGGCCCTGGGCCAGGGCGTCGGCGACCGCGAGCACCGCGGCACCGGCGTCCCGGGCGCAGAGCGCTTCGTAGAGCTGTTCGACCGGCTCGGCCCGGGTGACGACCCCCCCGGCGGCGACGACCTGGTCGAGCGCCGAGAGCGTGTCGCGCGAGGAGCCGCGGCCCTTCTGCACGACCCACGCGACCGCCGCGTCGTCGACGTCGAGTTGTGCATCCGCGATGACGTGGCGGACCTGCGACTCCAGCTCGGCGGCGGACAGCAGCTGGAACTCGAAGTGCTGGGTGCGGCTGCGGATGGTGGGCAGGACCTTCTGCGGATCGGTCGTGGCCAGCACGAACCGGACGTGCTCGGGGGGTTCCTCGAGCGTCTTGAGCAGCGCGTTCGAGGCACCCGGAGAGAGCATGTGCACCTCGTCCAGGATGTACACCTTGGTGCGCCCGGGGGAGCCGACCGCGGTGCGCTCGATCAGGTCCCGCACGGCGTCCACGCCGTTGTTGGACGCGGCGTCCAGCTCGAACAGGTCGAAGCTCCGGCCCGCTTCCATGTCGATGCACGGTGTGCAGTCACAGCATGGCTCGCCACCCTGCAGGTTCTCGCAGTTGAGCGCCTTGGCCAGGATGCGGGCGGTCGAGGTCTTGCCGGTCCCGCGTGGGCCCGAGAAGAGGTAGGCGTGGCCCTCGGAGCCGTTGCGGACCGCGTTGAGCAGGGCCGAGGTGACGTGGTCCTGCCCTCGGACCTCGTCGAAACGACGCGGGCGGTACCGCCGGTACAGGGACTGGTGAGCCACGGGGCGAGCCTAGTTGCCGTCACCGACAGGCTCTCCCGGGCAGCCGGCCGGCGAGCGCCCGGAACCACGACCCTCCGGCCCTTCCGGTGACCACACCGTGGTGGTGCTCACGTCGTCAGGAGGCGGCCAGGCGATCTGCGGCACACCGGAGGTTCCGCTGAGAGCTGCTGCCTTCCGGCCCTGACCCGGTTCACGGGCTCCGATTGCACAGGACCCGGCCGCCACCTGACGTCGCAAGCTGTCGATCACGCTATCGTCTCGCCCGGAGACGTGCGAGAGCGGCCGAATCGGCACGCTTGGAAAGCGTGTGTGGGGAAACTCACCGTGGGTTCGAATCCCACCGTCTCCGCCAGCCATCGCTGTGCGACCGCCCAGCGACCCGGCCACACCCTCGGTCCCTCGGGCCCGGGGGTGTCGTCGCGTCTACGGTCGACCGGACAGGGCCCGACGGCGGGCCGTTCGCAGGAGGCACGCCGTGTCCGACTTCTACAGCGATGACCATCGGTCCTTCCAGGACCAGTTCGACAGCCGGGCCCTGGCCGACACGCTGGCGGCGATCACCGTGCACCCGCACCTGGACGACGATGCGATCGAGTTCATCGGTTCGCGCTCGTTCTTCTTCCTGAGCACCGTGGATGCCCACGGCCAGCCGACGGTGTCACACAAGGGCGGCGCGCCGGGCTTCGTGCGCGTGGTGGACCCGACCACGCTCGCCTTCCCCAGCTACGACGGCAACGGCATGTTCCTGTCCATGGGCAACATCGCGGGCGACGGGCGCATCGGACTGCTCTTCATGGACTTCGAGTCCCCCCACCGGGTGCGGGTGCACGCCCGGGCGACCGTCTCGGCAGACGATCCACTGATGGCCGAGTATCCGGGTGCGGACCTGGTGGTGCGGGCCACCGTGATCGACTCGTTCATCAACTGCCCGCGCTACATCACCCCGCGCGGGTCGACCGGGCCGTCGGTGAACGTCCCCGACGACGCGGGCGATGCTCCCCTGGCGGACTGGCAACGCATCGACCTGCTCCAGGACGTGCTCCCCGAGCGGCATCAGGGGCGCGCAGCGGCCGAGGGCGGCACCATCGGCATCGACGAGTACGCCGATCGGGTGCGGCGGACCGAGGGCTGATCCGTGGCGCTGGCCGCTGTGGCTGCAGTCGCCCTGTTCGGGTTCGGGTTCGGAGCGACCGGGCCCGATGCGGCCGACCCGGCCGCATCGGTCGCGCTGGTGCGCAGCGCGGGTGGCAACGGGTCGGGCTGGGTCGCCGCTGCGGACATGGTCGTGACCAACTGGCACGTCGCACGTGGCGGCACCGGTGACATCTACGTCGACTTCGCCGACGGCGAGCGACAGGAGTGCTACACCGTCGCCGGCGACCCGGACATGGATCTCGGCGTCCTGCGCTGCCCGACCGGCGACAGGGAGCCGTTCGCGCTCAAGACCGCCGTGCCCGACGCCGGAACCCCCGTCACGGTCATCGGCTACCCCGAGAGCATCGGCCCCACCACCACCACCGGGGTGATCACCGGCGAAAGGGTCGAGGTCAGGGGCATCCCCACGATCGGATTCACCGCCGAGATCCGGCCGGGCAGCTCGGGCAGCCCGGTGTTCGATGAGGACCGACGCGTGCGCGGCGTCGCGACGTTCGGCGGGGGTCTCGGAGTCCCCAGCAGCTACGTCCAGCCGTTGCTCGACACCGCTGCGGGCTACCCCCTCACCAAGGAGGGGGCCGAGTGGCAGCTCCGCGGGCGCCGCAGCGCGGTGGCTGCGCTGGTGCTGCTGCCGGTCGGTTTCGTCGTGGCTCGACGGCGCGGCCGTTCGAACGTGCTGCCGACGATGGTGCGGCTCACCGTCGGCGGCATCCTGGCGGTGCTGGCGCTCACGCAACTGCAGTTCGCACTGACCGGTCCGGCGCACCTGATCTGATCGTGTCGGACGGCCCCGACCTGCCCGTCGGCCACATGCGCTCGGGCAGCGCTCGGCTACGGTCCCGCGATGCCCGCCCAGCCAGTACTACCGCACCGTGACGAGCACGAGGACTGGATGCGCGCCGCGCTGGACGCCGCGGAACGCGCGGCGGCGAACGGCGACGTGCCGATCGGCGCGGTGGTGGTGCAGCTGGCCGGCGACGGGAGCACCCGCATCGTCGCTGCCCGGCACAACGAGCGCGAGCTGACCGGTGACCCGACCGCGCACGCCGAGGTGCTGGCGCTGCGCGACGCAGCGGCCACGTTGGGCCGCTGGCGTCTGGACGACTGCACCATGGTCGTCACCCTCGAACCGTGCCCGATGTGCGCCGGGGCCCTGTGGGCATCCCGCATCGGCGCGGTGGTGTTCGGCGCCGAGAACAGCGACGCCGGAGCACTCGGCACCCTGTACCACCTGGGCCAGGATCCACGGCTGAACCACGAGTTCCCGGTGCGCGCCGGGGTGCTGGCCGAGCAATCCGCAGCCCTGCTGCGCGAGTTCTTCGCCCAACGACGCTGACCGGGGAGTTCGACACCGTCCGACCCGGGCATGTCACCACCGATGTGATGGCCCGGTGGGGCCACGGCTAACGTCGGAACCGGAGAGTTGCCAGAGCGGACGAATGGGACGGTCTCGAAAACCGTTGAGGTTGCAAGGCCTCCGAGGGTTCGAATCCCTCACTCTCCGCCACGCGATGTCGCACGACGTCGGCGAGTCCCTCGGGCCACCAGGTCCGGGGGACTCGTCATCGTGGGGCGGGATTCGCCCATGATGAGGCCGTGACTGCACTCCCCACGCCCGCGATCCATCCCGAGCTGCTCACGATGGCGAAGTTCCTGCCACGCGGTCTGGGACCGCGTTCGTTGCGGTTCGTGCGTGCCCTGGAACGGCTCAAGGAGCGAGCCCAACCTGTCCTGGAGCGCCTGGTGCCCGCAGCGCGACACCACGAGGTCGAGGTGGTGCATCGAACCAACTGGTCCGTGCGGGTGCACCGCCCCGCTGCCCCCGCTGAAGGGCCGCTGCCGGCGCTGTTGTGGATCCACGGCGGCGGGTACGTCATCGGCTCTGCGGCGCAGGACGACGCGCTCTGCCGACACTTCGCCAACGAACTGGGGGCCGTGGTCACGGCGGTCGACTACCGGCGTGCTCCCGAGCACCCGTTCCCGGCCCCGCTCGAGGACTGCCACGACGCGCTCGTCTGGTTGGCCGGGCTGGACGGGGTGGATCCGCAGCGGGTGGCGATCGGTGGCGCGAGCGCCGGGGCCGGGTTGGCTGCGGCGCTCGCACTGTTGGCCCACGAGCGACAGCAGGTGAGCCCGATCCTGCAGTTGCTGGTCTATCCGATGCTGGATGACCGCACCGTGCTGCGCCACGACATCGATGAACGCGGGTTCCGGCTCTGGAACAACCGTTCGAACGAACTGGGATGGCGGTCGTACCTGGCCGCAACGCCCGGCTCGAACGGCGTCAGCCACCTGGCCAGCCCGGCACGCGCTCCGGACCTGGCAGGTGTGGCACCCGCGTGGCTGGGTGTCGGCACGCTGGACCTCTTCCACGATGAGGACCTGGCCTACGCCGGGCGCCTCCGGGCAGCCGGTGTGCCCTGCGAGGTCGAGGTCGTCCCCGGCGCCTTCCACGCCTTCGACCGTCTGGCGCCGCGGTCGTCCATCGCCCGGCAGTTCCAGCGGTCCCAGCTGCGCAGCCTTGCTGCCGCGTTCGACGGTGTATCGAGATGAATGCCCCGAGCAGAGGGACACGACAACGCCGGGGTCGGTACCCTCGAACCCCATGGCGGGACGGGTGAACTTCAGGCCGTGGACGATCGTCGGCGTGGCGGTGCTCGTCACAGTGGTGGTCGCGTCGTGCGCACCGATGGGCGCTCCGCCTCCGGTGGCCGACCCGGGCGACGAGCCGCAGCTCCAATGGCTGACCGCGGTGCGCGGCGCGAACGCCGGCATCTACGACGACTCGGGCCGTCAGGTGCTGCTGCGCGGGGTGAACTTCAACCATCTCGGCGACTACTTCCAGACCGATCCGGCGCTACCGACCGTCGCGACGCTGGACGACGCCGACTGGGACGACGCCGCCGCACAGGGCATGAACGTGATCCGGCTGGTGACGAACTGGTCGGCGTGGGAACCCGTTCGCGACCAGTACGACCCGGCCTACCTGGCACAGGTGCGTGCCGCTGTCGCCGATGCGAACGCGCACGGCATGCACGTCGTGATCGACATGCACCAGGACGCGTGGTCCAAGCACGTGTTCACCCCGGCCGACGAGGTGTGCCCCGAGGGCACCCGCCACCAGATCGGCTGGGACGGTGCACCCGAATGGGCGACGCACACCGACGGCGCAGCCACCTGCACACCGGGCGGCCGCGAGGACAGCCCGGCGGTGAAGCGGGCATGGGGCGCCTTCTACGCCAACCGCGACGGCATCCGCGACGAGCTGGCCGAGCTGTGGGGGCACATCGCGACCGAGTTCGCCGATGAGGCCGGCGTCGCGGGCTTCGACCTGCTCAACGAACCGGGCTACAGCTACGACCAGGACTCGACCCTGGCCGGGTTGGGCAGCTTCTACCGTGCGGCGATCCGGGAGATCCGGTCGGCCGAAAGGGCCGTCGGCGCCCGCAACCACATCGTGTTCTTCGAGCCGACGGTCAACGGACCGTTCGTGGCACCCGACTTCAGCGACGACCCGCACCTGGTGTTCGCCCCGCACAACTACGCCGAGTCGATCGGGCCCGACGTGCCGGGCCTGCTGCCGTTGCTGACCGACGCGCTGCAACTGCTGGCCGGGCTCTACCGCACCACGACCTGGGTCGGCGAGTACGGCAACTTCAGCTCGGACCCACAGGCCCGCGCCGACTACATGGCGCGCTTCAACCGACTCGACGACCGCAACCCCGGCGCAGGTGGCACGTGGTGGCAATGGGAGCAGCAGTGCGGCGACCCCCACGACGTCGCCGGGGCCTATCCGCCCGATGCCGAGTGGGTGGCCCGCCAGGCGGCCACGTGCGGGGAGTCGGCACGGATGGACACCCCGTGCACCGCCCGCTCGTACCCGCGGGCGATGCCCGGTCGGCTGGAGTCGCTACGGGCCGAGCCCTGCGGCGGCGCGGTGACGGTCACCGGCCGCGCCGATGCTGCGAGCACCGCCGAGCTGTGGTTCCAAGGAGAGCGTGCGACGCCGCCCACGGTGTCGGGTTCCGGCATCGGGGCGAGCACCGTCGAGCAACAGCGCGGCGGCTACCGCGTCACGGTGCGGGTGGTACCCGGTGCGTACCGCATCGCCGTCGGCTGACCCGGGCCGACCGACCCGATCTGCGGGATCTCGCCCCTGAGTGCCAGCGCTACACCCCGCACAACTCGGCGCTGCTGACCGGCGGAGCACCATCGCTGCTGAGCGCGTGCTGGCGAATGTCGTCGAACTCCTGGAGTTGCTCGAAGTACTCCACGCGTGGGGCGACCGCTTCGGGTACGTCCAGATCGAACACGTAGGCAGCGAAGCTCTCGGCGAGATCCTCCTCCGGGCTGCTCGCGGAGTACGGGCCGGGGAACCCGGCGTCGAGCTCGCAGCGGCGATCCGCTCCGTCCTCGTCGCCCTCGGCGAGGTCCGGGATCGACCCCAGCTGCTCCGCGCTCCAGAAGCGGTCGATCCAGTCCAGGACGAGTGCCCCGTCGAGGAAGCAGCCGTTGCCGTTGTGCAGCGTCGGGCAGTCCTGCTCGTCGACGGTCACGTCGAGCTGGTCGGGGGTCTGGGTGAACACGTGCGACACCTCGTGGGCCAGGGTCAACCGGAACTCGCCTGGGTCGTCGTCGACGGTCGCCAGGTTCACCACGATGCCGAACCGCTCGTTGGTCTCGCCCAGCATCGTGGCGAAGGCCAACACGTCGGACTCCGCGTCATCGAACCCTGCGAAGACCCCGACCTGATCGAGGCGATCGACCGGCACGACGTCGATGAGCTCGCTCCACGCAGCGTCCAGGCGGGCGTCGGGGTCACCGGTGCACAGCCCCTCGACCACACCGTCGGCGACGGCCAGCGCAGCGACCAGCGTCCCGCCGTCATCTTCGATCGTCTCGGTGTCACAGCCGGGGTCCTCGACCCGCTCCACGGTGGTGGCCCCTGGGTCGTTCGCCCGGTCGTCCGACTCGGACACGGCGCACGACGCAGCCACCACGACGGCGGTCATCAGCGCGAGCGCACGGTGCAGCATCGCCCCGAGGCTACGGGCCGGACCCTTGGATCCCGACGTCGGCCGACCGAGGTCGGCAGGGGGTATCTGTCGACCTTCAGACGTTCATGGCCCCGGCGAGGATCAACGAGCCGGTGATCGTCGCGGCGACGATCCGGTACCAGCCGAAGATCGCCAACGAGTGCTGCTGGAGGTAGCCGACCATCCACTTGATCGCGATCACCGCAGAGACGAACGCGAACAGGAGCCCGATCAGCGGGTCGACGATCCCGAACTGGTCGATGAGCGCGCCTCCGTCGGTGAGCAGGGAGTAGAAGCTGGCTGCGCTCAGGGTGACGAAGCCGAGCAGGAAGCTGAACTCGACCGCAGCGGCCATGCCCACACCGACCAGCAGGGCACCCAGGATCGCCATCAGCGATCGGGACGTCCCCGGCCACATCGCGACGGTCTGGGCGAGACCGATGATCAGCGCCTGACGGTAGGTGATGGCGATCAGCGGGTCCTTGCCGTCGGAGCGGACCTCGCTGCGGCGTGGGATGAGGCCGAACTGCTCGAGCGCGAGGATGCCGACGCCGCCGACGAACCATGCAGCCACGATCGGCCACGGGGCGAACAGCGCCTCTTCGATCACGCTGTCGAACAGGAACCCCAGCACCGCCGCCGGAGCGAAGGCGATGACCAGGACGATGAGCAGGTGCCGGCCGGACTCGGACCGTCCGAACAGACCGAGGACCATGTCGCGGAAGCGTGTCCAGAACAGACCGGCCACCGCGAGGATCGCGCCGAACTGGATGGCGATGGCATAGGTGTTCGCCGCTGCGATGTCGGCCTCGGTGGTGCCCAGGCCGAGCAGGTCCGACGCGACGAGCAGGTGGCCGGTGGAGGAGATGGGCAGGTACTCGGTGACGCCCTCGATCACGCCCAGCAGCGCGGCCTTCCACCAGGTCATGGCGGATGCGGTGGTGGTGCCCGCCTGCGATGCCAGTGCACCAGCGACGTCGGGTCTCATCAGCAGCAGAGCCGCCAGCAGCGTCGCCGCGGCACCGAGGCTCCACCGCACGCGCCGCGGCAGTCGCTCGAACGAACCGAACGCCAGCGGAGTGGTCGGTGTCCTCGTGGTCATCGGACCAGCGTGGCCCGGACCGGGCCGACCGGGCCAGCTGTCGACACGGTCGGGCTCAGACCCGACCGAGCTCAGACCCGACCGAGCTCAGACCCGACCGAGCAACTCGTCGAACGGGCCGGTCACCTCGTAGGTGATGCCCAGCGGCAGACCGGCAGCGCCGACCGGTCCGCGCTGCGAGCTGAAGAACAGCCGTTGGCCGTCGGGACTGAAGCACGGCCCGGTGATCTCCGAGAAGTCCTGGCCTGGTAGACGCACGATCGGCTCGACGGAGTTGTCGGGCCGCAACAGCACGACCTCCATGTTGTCGCCGTCCTCCGCGATCAGGAGCCCGCCCGAGGCCTGATCGATCCAGAGGTTGTCCACCCCTGCCAGGACGCTCGACCCGCCCGCCTGGTAACGGACGGCGACCTGAGCGGTGTCGGTGTCGTACTGCCAGACGCGCTCGTCACCCTTGGTGGTGAACCAGACGATCCCGCCGTCGGTGGCGACGCCCTCCCCGCCGTCGAACTCGATGCTGCCGGCGACCTGGCGCCGGCATGCGGTGTCCAACAGCGCAGGGCGGGGGTTCGGGACCTCCACCCAGGTGACCTGCCCCGGCGCCGAGCCGGTCGCGATCTCGAGCAGCCCATCGGACAGGTCGCCGGGCACCGTCGGGGTGAAGCGGTAGAAGCCGCCGTCGGGGCGGTCCTCGGTCAGGTAGAAGCAGCCGTCGCTCGCGAGCGCTGCCGCTTCGTGGGCGAAGGCCCCCATCGCGGCGCGGCGACGGGCCGGCTCGGTGTCGGTCGGGTCGCACTCCCAGACGTAGCCGCCGTCCCACTCCTCACACGTGAGCCAGGTGCCCCAGGGCGTTGCGCCGCCGGCGCAGTTGAGCGACGTGTTCGCGCAGATCGACGACGCATCGACGACCGTGCCGTCGGGGGCGAAGCGGATCGAGGTGACGCCGCCACCGCCGCCGGGGACCTCGTGGTTGACCGCCAGGTACCACCCGCCCGCCACCGCGGCGTCGGGGAACGTCGCCGCGCCGTCGGGGAAGGAGCGGTACTCGAGCCCGGTGCCGGGCACACGCTCCCCGGCACGGGCGATGACCCGGCTGGAGAAGCCGGGCAGCAACCACACGCCGTTCGCGTCGGCGCCGTCGCCCGGGTCGATCGACGGGGCGCACGCCTGGGTGACCGCAGCCGCCACCGCCAGCACCCCGGCGGTTCCCGACCACCGCAGCACCGTCCGCCGCGACACCGCCGATCCCGCCGCGCCCGTCACTCCTGTCGCATCCCCCGATGACCCCTGCATGAGGTGAACGGTAGCTGAACACAGCGTGAACGATCCTGCCGGGCCCAACACGGGATCCCCCGGCCGGCCACCCCGCTACCGTGGGATCGGTGGATCCCAGGAGGGCAACGACATGCACGCACTGATCGCGACCGATGGTTCCGAGGTGTCACTCGACGCGGCACGCAAGGCCGTGACGCTGCTGCACCCGACGAAGGTGACGCTGCTGAGCATCGCGGACACGAGCATCGCGGATGACTCCGGTGCTGGCGGGTTCGAGGGCAACCTGCTCTCACCGGCCGAGTCGGCCCGTGCACGCGAGGCGATCCTCGCGGAAGGCGCCGATGAGGTGCACCAGACCCTCGACGCGATCGGGCTCGACCCGACCATCGTCGACCACCGGGTGGTCGAGGGCTCCGCAGGACCGATGATCTGCCAGGTGGCGGCGGACACCGACCCGGACGTGGTCGTGGTCGGTTCGCACGGTCGGGGCTTCATCAAGCGGGTGCTGATCGGTTCGGTCAGCGAGCACGTGGTGCGCCACTGCGAGTCGCCGGTGCTGGTCATCCGCCACGACGACGACGCCGGCACCAGCTGACCCACATGGACGACACCGGATCGGCGCCCGTGCCCACCTGGTCGGTGGCCGAGCTGCACGAGGCGCTGAACGGTCTGCTGGTCAACGTCTTCGGCGAGGAGATGTGGGTCGAGGGCGAGCTGCGCAACACCAAGCGCTCCGCGAACGGCCACGTCTACTTCGATCTGGTCGACCCGGGGCGTGACGGCGAGGCGAACCGACCGATGCTGGCGGTGACGCTCTTCGCAAAGGAACGCCAGGCGGTCAATCGCTTCCTCACCCAGCAGGGCGGGATGGTGCGCATGGGCGACGGCGTGCGGGTGCGCATCCGGGGTCGCCTGAACGTCTACGCGGCTCGCAGCACGTTGCAGCTGCGCATGTCGTGGATCGACCCGGCGTTCACCCTGGGCGTGATGGGTCAGGAACGGGACCGGGTGCTGGCGCTGCTCGCGGCCGAGGGACTCATCGGGGCGAACGCCGTCGCGCCGATGCCCGAGGTGGCGCTGCACATCGCTCTGGTGACCAGCGTCGGCAGCGCCGCGCACGCCGACGCGCTCGACGAGCTACGCCGTGCCGGGGTGGGGTTCCGTGTCACGGCGATCGACGCGCGCACCCAAGGGGCAGATGCTGCCCGTTCGATCGTCGCTGCGCTACGAGCGGCGGTCGAGCACGAGGCAGAGGTCGTGCTGCTGGTCCGCGGCGGCGGGGCGCGAACCGACCTGGCGGCGTTCGACACCGAGTCCGTCGCCCGGGCGATCGCCGCGTCACCCATCCCGGTCGTCGCCGGCATCGGTCACGAGATCGATCGGACCGTCGCCGACGAGATCGCCCACAGCTCCCACAAGACCCCCACCGCCGCAGCCGCGGCAGTGGCTGACGGGGCACGACGCGCGGCACGGGACATGGAGATGGCCGCAGCGCAGCTGCCCGCCGCGGTCCGCGGCGCCCTGGTGCGTGCTGCGAGCACCCTCGATGGCGCGGCCCACGGCGCGGGCCGGGCTGCGGGGTTGCGGCTCGAGATCACCCGGCGAGACGTCGAGCACCTGGCTCAGCGTGTCGGTTCGGCCGCCCCGCGGGTGCTCGCCCTCGACACCACGAGGCTCGACGATGCTGCAGGTCGCATCGGGCCGTCGGTGCAGCGCCGACTCGCCGACGACCGGCAGCGGCTCGATGGGCTCGCCGCCCGGGCCCACGCGCACGACCCCGCAGTGGCCATGGCGCGTGGCTGGTCGATCACCCGGGGCACCGACGGGCGGGCGCTGCGGTCGGTGGCCGGACTCGCGACGGGCGACGTGATCCGCACCACGCTCGCCGACGGTACGGTCCACGCCAGCGTGGTCGCCGTCGGCGACGAGAGCAGCCAGGAGCGTCCGTGACCGAGACCGAGACCGCACCACAGCGACACCGAGACCGACGGCTTGAGCTTCGGCGCGGCCATGGAGGAGCTGACGACGTTGGTCGCGGAGCTGGAGTCGGACTCGCTGGACGTGGACGAGCTGACCGCTCGGGTGGCACGGGCCGCGGACCTGGTGCAGTGGTGCCGGGACCGCATCGACGTGGCCCGCTTCTCGGTCGAGGAGGTCTTGGTCCGCCTCGACCCCGATGCGAACGGCCCGAGCGAGGCAGACGACACCGACGGCGCTCCCCGCTCGTAGCGGTCGGACTCCTCCGCCGGTCGACTCAGGCGGTCTCAGCGTGTCGGGCGAAGTAGGACAGTGCGGTCGCCACGTCGTCCTCACCGACTCCCGGCTCCGACGCAACCGCCTCCAGCCACGCCGGGCGCACGACCGCCGCGACGATGACCGGCCGCTCCAGTCCGCTGCGTTCGACCACGAAGCGGACGTAGGTCTGTGCGTAGTCGGGCGGGCGGACGTTCAGCGCCAGCTCCAACAGTGCGAACGGATCAGGCACCGGCAGCGAGCCCGGCGCCGGATAGGGCACCGACGGCGAGCCGGGGTGCACGCCGCCCCCGACGAGTCCGGGGCCGTCGGTGAGCACGGCGCCGACGACCTGGGCCGGCCGTGCGGCTGCGACCAGCAGCGCGACGTAGGCACCGAGTCCTCGGCCCAGGATGGTCACCTGCCCCAGATGCTCGAGCGCGGCGTCGACGTCGCCGACGAGGATCTCCGAGGTGTAGCCCCCACCCACGGGAACGGTGGACCGCCCGTGTCCGGTGAAGTCGAGCCCGTACACCGGTCCCGGCCAGTCGACACCTACAGGCACGCGATCGGGCGTGCGTTCACCCAGCCCGTGCAGCAGCAGCAGCGGACGCGAGTCGGGGTCGCCGCCATCGGTCAGGCGGTGCAACGCCAGGTCGATCCGGTGGTGCCGGAGCCAGGTGATCTCGGGTCGGGCGGCGCTCACGACAGGAACTCCAGCACCAGGTCGGCGACCACACGCGGCTGCTCGATGTGCACGAAGTGGCCCACGCCTTCGAGCCCCTCGAACCGTGCGCCGGCGGGCAGGTACGGCAGGACGTGTTCGGGGCGTGTACCCCACCCCATGACCTCGAGCTCCAGGCCCAGCACCCCCATCACCGGCACCCCGATCCCCGGCAGGCGCAGCATCGACCACTCCGGGCGCCACGGGCCGAAGCCCCCCATTCGCATCGTGGGGTCCAGCTTCCAGCGCCACCCCTGCTCGTCGCGGGACGCGCCGACGGTGACGAGGTAGCGCAGCCAGTCCCGGTCGAGCCGGGGGTTCATGCGGCCACGCCGCTCGGCGAGCTCATCGAGGGTGCCGGGACGCCGCTGCTTGTCGATCAGTCGGCGGCGGTGCGCGAGCCACGCGTCCATCTCGTCACGCAGTCGGCGCACCCGCTCGTGGTCGCTCACGTCGGTCATGGTGCCCTCCGAGGGCAGGCCGTCGAGGTTGACCAGCGAGGAGACCCGGTGCGGCGCCATGTTCGCGAGGTGCATCATCAGGCTCCCGCCCTTGGAGTGACCGATGAACGGCAGCGGCTCGGGCGGCAGGGTCGCGATCACCGCTGCTGCGTCGCGCAGATCGGCATCCCAGCTGTACAGGTGCGTCCACGCCGAGTCGCCGTGCCCGCGCTGGTCCCAGCTGACGACCCGCCAGCCCTCGGCGGCCAGCATCGGGGCGAACACGTCCAGGGTCTCCGCGAAGTCGAACCCGCCGTGGGCGATGGCCAGGGGCGCGGCGTCGGGGTCGCCCCATTCGACCACGGAGATGACCGCACCGGCAGCGTCGACGGTGCGTCGCCGGTCGGGGCGCCGGGCGCCGGGGAACCGCGTTGCGGCGAGCTCGTCGTCGCTCAGGTGCAGTTCGGAGTCGGTCATGGCCGCCGATGTTACGGGTGCTGGCACGCCATCGGAGTGGGGTGCGGCGGCGAGGGCTCGTGCGCGGCGTCGAAGAACGAGGGTCCCCGGGGTGCCGTCGGTAGGGTGTCGGGCACGGAACAGACGTCCAGCACCCCCGACGCCAGGTCGATCAACAGGGGCGACGGCGACAACATCCGTGTCGACGACACCGTCTCGGCGCTCCGGGCACTCCGGTACGGCGCGATGGACGAGGCGACCCGGAGCATCGCCCTGCCGCCCTCGGTGCGCGCCTCGGTGTCGCCGACGATCTCGGCGCTGCGGTGGGGCGCAGTGGGCTACGGGCTGGTGCTCAGTGCGCCGGACGCGTTCGAGGGCTCGTACTCCGCGGTGATCACCCTCGCGGTGTGTCTGTTCATCACGACCTGGCGCACGATCATTCCCATCCGGCTGGGTTCGACCACCCCCAGCGAACGACTCGTGGCCTATGGCGACGTCGTGATCCTGGCGCTCGGCACCGGCTTCGGTGGCGGCCTGGAGAGTCCGTTCATCTTCACCGTGATGATCGCGCTCGTCGTGGTGTCGTTCGGCTGGGGCTACCTCGACGGCGCGATCGGCCTGGCGATCGGCTGGGGTGCGATGATCGGGGGCATCGCACTCGGCAGCGCGGACCTGGCCCAGCAGTACAACGACCAGCGCGACCTGAGCATCGTGTTGACCATGTTGCTCGCGGTGCTGACCTCCGCAGCGGTGCGCTCCCGGCTCATGGAGTCCGAACGACGGCGGATCGCGCTGGCGGGCCAGGTGGAGTCGCTCAGCGAGGCCAACGGCCTGCTGACACTCGTCAACTCCGT
Source organism: uncultured Microthrixaceae bacterium (assembly GCA_963714875.1). GTDB lineage: Bacteria > Actinomycetota > Acidimicrobiia > Acidimicrobiales > Microtrichaceae > JBAOHV01. Next base: position 16,855 of record CAVQQI010000010.1, read on the forward strand.
CGCCCGCACGCTGCCCACCTCGCTGACCCTGAGAGAGGCGCTGCACACCGCGCAGCTGCAGATCGCGGACACCTTCGACGCCCGCGTCGTGTGCCTGCTCACGCTGGACGAGAACGCCGAGGAATGGGTCCCGAAGCTCGCCGAAGGCTGTGAGCTGCACCCCGCCTACCGCACCGCCGACCTGCCAGGACCGCTGGCGGATGCGCTGCGCAACGCCGAGCCGGTCCTGCGCAGCGACCTGGAGGAGGTCGATGAGTCCTGGCGTCTGTCGGCCAGCAGCGCCAGCGGCATCTACGTCCGTCTCGCCACCCGCGACTCGACGATCGGGCTGCTCGGACTGGAGCACCCCGAGCTCGGCCACTTCGACGAACGCGACATCCGCGTCCTGGTCGGCCTGGCCGAGGTGCTGGCCCTGACGATCGACAACGCGAAGTGGTTCGGACGCCTGCGGTCGCTCGGCGCGGAGGAGGAGCGGGTACGCCTGGCCCGTGACCTCCACGATCGCCTGGGTCAATGGCTCACGTACATCGGGTTCGAACTGGAACGCATCATGGCGAGTGACACCGCCCGCGCCGATGACCTCGATCGGCTCTACGGCGACGTGCAGGCGGCGCTCGACGAACTGCGCGAGACGCTGCGGCAGCTGCGCTCGGGTGTCACCGAGGAGCACTCGTTCGCGCAGGTCGCCCGCGACGTGGTCAACCGCTTCGGCGAGCGGTCCGACGTCGACGCCCGTCTCGTGGTGGTGCACCCAGAGCACCGCCTGGCCGTGCCGGTGGAGAACGAGCTGCTGCGCATCCTGCAGGAGGCACTCAACAACGTGGCCAAGCATGCTCGGGCCGAGTCGGTCAACGTGCGCTGGGATGTCGACGGCGGCAACTTCGAGCTGACCATCACCGACGACGGGCGCGGCTTCGAGACCGCCCGTGGTGTGAGGGAGTCGGCCTACGGTCTGGTCGGGATGCGCGAGCGGGCGGACGTGATCGGCGCGCAGCTCGCCATCGACAGCCGCCCCGGCATCGGCACGACCGTGCGGGTGGCGACAGGAATCGCGGCAACGAGGTCAACAATGCGCCCTTCCCTGCCGATGGGGCGGTCATGAGCCCATCGCCACTCACCCCAGCCATCCACGGAGGATCGTGATGCGTGTTCTCCTTGCAGACGATCACCAGATACTCCGCGACGGCATCCGACGCGGTCTCGAGAGCGCCGGCGAGCAGGTGGTCGGCGAGGCCGACAACGGCGAACACGCCCTCGAACTGGTACGCGAGACCAACCCCGACATCGTCCTGATGGACCTGTCCATGCCGGTGCTCGACGGCGTGAGCGCCACGCGGCGGATCACCGACGAGTTCCCCGACGTGCGAGTCGTGGTCCTCACGATGCACGACGACCCTCAGCGCACCCGCGCAGCGCTCGAAGCCGGGGCGGTCGGCTACATGACCAAGGGCACCTCGTTCGCCGACGTGCTCGACACGCTGCGGCGCGCCGTCGCCGGCGAGGAGGTGCTCAGCCCGCACCTCGCAGCGTCGATGCTGGATGTGGCGACCACGAACGACTCGGCCGACCTGCTGTCGGACCGCCAGACCGAGATCCTCCAGATGATCGCCGACGGCCTGAGCACCAAGCAGGTCGCCCGAGAGCTGGGCATCACCCAGAAGACGGTGCACAACCACCTGAACGCCATCTACCGCCGACTCGACACCCAGAGCCTGACCCACGCGGTGCTCTCCGCTGTGCGGCTGGGCATCATCGACCTGCGCGACGGCTCCGAGCAGGTCACTGCGTGACCTGTCGAGGCAGTCACCGTGTGGCTGCCCGACGCGGAATGTGCCCATGTCGGCGAGCCGGCAGGTCAGCAATACTTCGAAGCTGACACCGAAGGGCGACAGATGTCGGACGACACGGCGAGGGCGAAACGCCGCAGAGGACAGCGAGGGGTGGCGCGCCAGCGCCTGCTCCTCGCGCTGGCCGCATCCGGACTGCTGACCGCCGCGGTGGCGCTGCCCATGGCCTACCAGGCGCAGCAGGCCAGGGAACGCGACGCCCAGGTCAGCGACACCCGGAAGGCCGAGGTGCTGGGCATCACCACGATCAAGGCGCCCGAGGCCGTCCTCGACACGCTGTTCTGGCGCGGCGAACCGATCGGCGGCGACTCGCTGCTGCACGCTGCGACCACCCCGACCCAGGTGCTCATCACGTTGAAGGACGCCGAGGTGGCGCGAGTGGACTTCCGTCTCGATGACGGACCTGTCCAGACCGACGACACCAGTCCGTTCGAGCTCGACGACGGCGACGTCGTGTCGCTCGCGCCGGGCGACCACTCGCTGCTCGCGACCGTCACCTATGCCGACGGTCGCACGTCGCTGCACCAGGCGAGCTTCACCACGAGCGGGTGAGCGACCCCCGGGGGCAGGAGCCCCCTGGTTGGCGCGCCGACGGCGGACCCTGTTTGCTGAACAGGTGAGCACCCCCGCCGATCCGGTCGCAGAAGCAGCACGCCGGAGGACCTTCGCGATCATCTCGCACCCTGACGCGGGCAAGACCACGCTCACCGAGAAGCTGCTGTTGTACGGCGGCGCACTGGGCCGGGAGGCCGGCTCGGTGAAGGCCAAGGGCAACCGACGTTCGGCCACCTCGGACTGGATGGAGCTGGAACAGCAACGGGGCATCTCCATCACCTCCACGGTGCTGCAGTTCCCGTACCGGGACTGCGTGGTGAACCTGCTGGACACCCCCGGCCACCGCGACTTCTCCGAGGACACCTACCGGGTGCTCACCGCATGCGACGCCGCGGTCATGGTGCTCGACGCAGCGAAGGGCATCGAGGCCCAGACGCTGAAGCTGTTCGAGGTGTGCCGCAGCCGCGGGCTGCCGATCCTGACGTACGTCAACAAGTGGGACCGGCCCGGGCTGAGTCCGCTGGAGCTCATCGACGACATCGAGTCGAAGCTGGGGCTGCTGTGCACGCCGGTGACCTGGCCAGTGGGCATCTCGGGTGACTTCCGCGGGGTCGTCGATCGGCCCAGCGGTGACTTCATCCGCTTCACCCGCACCGCGCACGGGTCGACCGAGGCACCCGAAGAGGTCGTGCCGGCGGATCGGGCGAGCGCCGAGGAGGGCGAGTCCTGGAGCGACGCCCTCGACGAGCTCGAGCTGCTGTCGGGCGCGACGCACGACCACGAGCTGTTCGAGGCGGGCGAGTCGACACCGATGTTCTTCGGGTCCGCGTTGACCAACTTCGGCGTGCGACTGCTGCTCGATGCGGTGATCGACGACGTGCCGAGCCCGGGTCCGCGCGCCGACATCCACGGAGATCCCCGGCCCCTCGACGCGCCGTTCTCGGGATTCGTGTTCAAGGTGCAGGCCAACACCGACCGGGCCCACCGTGATCGCAGTGCGTTCCTGCGCATCTGTTCTGGACGGTTCGAGCGGGGCATGGTCGTCACCCACGACCGCACCGGCAAGCCGTTCACCACCAAGTACGCGCACTCGGTGTTCGGCCAGGACCGCGAGACGCTGGACGACGCCTTCCCCGGTGACATCGTCGGTTTCGTCAACGCGAACGACGTCCGGGTCGGCGACACGCTGTGGGCAGGGTCGCCGGTCACCTACCCGACCATTCCCAGCTTCTCCCCCGAGCACTTCGCGATCGCGCGCACCACCGACGTGAGCAAGTCCAAGCAGTTCCGCAGCGGGATCACCCAGCTGGACGAGGAGGGCGTGGTGCAGGTGTTGCGCGACCCCGACTACGGCGACCAGGCACCGGTGCTCGCAGCGGTCGGTGCGCTGCAGTTCGAGGTGGCGAAGCATCGACTGGAGTCGGAGTTCGGTGCGCCCGTCGAGCTGACCACCACCAAGTACAAGCTCGCCCGCCGCACCGACGAGGCGTCCCGGGCGCAGCTGCGGTCCATGCAGGGCGTCGACGTGCTCACCCGCGGCGACGGCACCCTGCTGGCCCTGTTCGAGTCGCCCTACTGGCTGGAACGGCTGGCGAAGGACCACCCCGACCTGACCCTGGAACGGCTGGTCGCCGAGGGCGAACTGCGCCAGTAGTTCCTCTGATCCCGAACAGCACGCCCATATCGGCTCGGTGTGCCGGGCGATGCGGTACGACCCAGCTGCGACGTGTCAGCCACTGCAGCCACCCGACCCGCGTCGCTCACCCGACTCCGCCGGGTCTCCCTGCCAGATGTCGGTCGGGCAGCGGGAGCGGTAGAGTCGTGCTTCCTCGGGGCTGTAGCTCAGTTGGCTAGAGCACCTGCTTTGCAAGCAGGGGGTCGTGGGTTCGATTCCCATCAGCTCCACTCCGAGAACCCGACGCTCCCAGGTGCGGTGGGGCGTCGATTCCGCTGCAGCCCCACCGATCGCCGGGATCGGGGCCGGCGTGGCAACGGTTGCGGTGCCACGCCGCGGTGCGGGTCGACGTGGACCCCGTCACCACCGTCGCCCAGTACGACCCCGGGTGACGGAGGACCTTCGCCCAGCTCGGATCGACACTCCTGCTCGCGATCGAACACGTCCGCAGCACTGCGGTCGAGGGACTGGCGGCAACGCGGGTGATCGACATCGACGTCGTGGACGAGGGCTTCATCGGGTCGGGGACGCGCAGTGCCGGCTGACCGCCGGGTCGTCGCGGTTTCGCCGCCGACGACTGACGTGCGTCACTGACGCGCGTTCAGTGTCTCGCTCGTGCCGACAGCAGCGGGCGTTCGAGGAGCAGCACGGGCCACCGGGACCAGCCCCCGAGCGGCCCAGCGCGAAGCCACCCGGGCACGGCTGTTCGCCGAGACGGTGCAGGAGTTCAAGCGACGCGGATTCGCCGAGACCGAGATCGCGGCGATCACCGATCGTGTCGGCGTGACCCGCGGCGCCTTCTACGTGCACTTCGCGGGCAAGGACGAGGTCCTGCGGGAGCTCCTGCTCATCGAGGAACGACGCATCGCTGATGCGGCGCTCGCCGCCAGCGAGCACGCCGCACCGCTCGACTCGGTGTTCGACGCCGTCGTCGACGCCGTGCTCAGAGCAGAGCGCCGACTCGGCCGCAGGCTGGTCCGCGACCTGTGCGCGGGGCAGTTCCGGCCCGAGGTCGCGCAGCGCCAGGGCGTCGGCGACCACCCGGTTGGGCTGATGCTCGTCGACGTCATCGCCGACCGGGCCCCACAGATCGACCCGGTGGACCTCGCCATGACGTTCCTCACCGGACTGTTCGGGCTCCTGGCCACCGACGAGGCACCCCAGGCGGCCCGGCGACGACGCCTCGGCCTTCTGGTCCGGATGGCCTCGGACGCAGCGACCGGACCATGACCGAATCGCTCCAGCCGACCGGAACACCACCGACCTGACCTGACCCGAGCGCTGCCCGCGCCGGGCCACGTCCGACCAACCCGACCGGAGACCCCATGTCACACCACAAACCCACCACCCTTGCCGACCGATTCGGCGCGTTGCGGGGACTGCTGCGGATCAGCGACGAGGACTACACCGCGTACATGCGGTCCTATGACGAGCTGTTCGTCGACTCACCCGAGAACACCAGGGCCGACTACGAGGCCGGTGTGCCGCTACGTGGCTACCCGCAGGGCAGCAGCAACGAACTGACCGAGCTCTACAAGGTCATCCACCTGCTGTGCACACTCGGCTCCGTCGAGAAGATGTACATGCCGCCGACCATCGACCCCGACCAGTCGGTGCTGCAGAACCAGATCCTGTTCGAGAAGATCGTCGCGAAGGACCTGCAGCTGCGGCCCGGCGACAAGGTCCTGGACCTGGGCTGCGGATGCGGTGCGATCGCCGAGCACATCGCCGAGCTGACCGGTGCCACCCCGTACGGCGTCAACCTGGACCGTTCGCAGATCGAGAAGGCCTGGCGCAACCCGAACCTGCCGGCAGCCAACTTCGCGGTCGGCGACTTCAACAAGGCGCTCGAGTTCGACGACGCATCGTTCGACGCGGTCTACGCGATCCAACCGATGACCTACGTGAGCGACCACGCCTACACGTTCTCCGAGGTCATGCGGATCCTGAAGCCGGGCGGGCGGTTCGTCATCAACGACGTCGCCGCGCTCGACGCGTACGACCGCGACAACGAGCACCAGCGCACCCTCATCCAGCACACACGTGAGCTCACCGTGTTCGGTGGGTTCTGGTACTACCAGTACTGGGAGGACGTCTACCGCGACGCCGGGTTCGAGTTGATCTCCTCGGTCGGGCGGCCGGCGGTCGAGCTGATCAAGAAGGAAGTCGCGCTGTTCACCCGCTACGAGGCGGTCTTCAGGTTCCTGGCGAAGCTCCACCTGATCCCGACCAAGACCGACAAGCTGATGCAGCGCATGAACGCGAACAGCCTGTCCTACATCCAGGCCGAGGAGGAGGAGCTGCTGACGCTGAACTGGCACTGCGTCGGCCAGAAGCCCGCCTGAGCACCTTCGGCAGGTCCCGGCTGGACCCATCGGTCGAGACGGACCCGGCAACCGGGTTGAGATCAGCTCAGTCCGACGTGGTCGATGGTGGCCCGGAAGAACTCGCCCTCGGCGAAGCGGTCGGTGCCGAACCACCATCCCGCCCGGAGCTGCCGGGGGACCTGTTGGCCCGAGACCTCGATCGATCCGTCCATCAGGCACTCCGAAGACGTGTTCGGCGTGTGGACCACCGTCGGGGTCACCCCAACGGGGAAGGCTGACGCTGCGGAGCGCACCGGCATCGTCGACCTCGACGGTCACCCGGTGGGTGAACGGTCCGGTGCTCACCGTGGCCGTTGCGTGATGGTCGTCGCTCCCGACGCCGTCCCACTGCACCCCTGCCGCCAGTGCGCCGGCGGGCACCAGCATGGACTCCCCGGCCAGCCGACCGGCCGCGCTCCGGGTCGTGTCGTCGCCGTCGGCCGACATGACCGGGATCAGACCCGCCAGCTTCCACCGCATCTCTCCGGTTCCCCTGCTGAAACGGTCGAAGCCGCTGATCCGCATCGGGAACCGGCCCGCATGCGCCGACCACACGAAGCCGTCGGGCGACAGCACCTGATCGGCGAGGAACGGCTGCCACGTGTTGACCTTGATCTCGCCGTGCATCCGCAGGCGAGCGGTTCGCAGCAACGGGGCTCCGGGTTCGATGGCGTTCCGCAGCCAGCGGCGGACGGGATCCGGCAGACCCGCGAGGTCGCCAGGATCGAACTCCCGGACGGGTGACGTCGGCCGGGCGAGACCCGCCGCGTCGGGATGGAGTCGGTCAGGTCGACGCACCGTCCGCCCCAGCGAGCTCGAGCACCTCGTCCTCCTGCAGGACACCCGGCCATCCGCCGAGCGACTCACCGTCGGCGGAGAACAGCACCGAGGCGGGTTGCGAGGTGATGCCGAACGACGACCAGGTCTCGAACGACTCGTCCCACAGCATCTGGAACTCGATGCCGTGACGGTCGACGAACTCCGCCGCCATGGCGGGGTCGTCCTGGGTGCCGATCCCGATGACCTCGATCGTGTCGGCGTTGGCCTCGGCGAAGGCCGCCATGTCGCCCGCCTCGGCAGCACAGGCGGGGCAGTGCGGCGCCCAGAACCAGAACAGCACCGGCTTCTCCGAGGGCAGCGCGTCGGCGAACTGCACCCACTCGGCCTCAGCGACGTCCCACACCGCCACGTCGGGCAACGGGGACGCCGCCGCGTCGGCCGATCGCGGCAGGTCCGGGCGGTCGCCGGTGTCGACCTGCGCCGCATCGGACCCTCCGGAGCACGCCCCCGCCACGAGCGCCACCGCTGCGATCGCCACCGCTACCGACGACCGCGCACGCCGCTGGGCCGTACGACGACCGAGCCCGGCCCGGGCGCTCGGCACAGCAGCGCGCCCCGGGGATGAACGGCGGATCGGGTCGGTGTCGCTCGGCATCATCAGTGGACAACCCGGTCCGACATCGACATCCTTCCCGGACCGACCCGCAGCTGTCGGAAGCCTGGCGTGACGGACCGGGTTCGCGACGCGCAGCGCCGGCGACGTCGGCGCGCCCGAACCACGAGGACGACGATGACCGACCGACGCGAACGGATCACCTTCCGGGGTGGCCTGGGCGACGAGCTGGCTGCCCGCCTGGATCTTCCCGAAGCGGAGCCCACGGCGTACGCGCTGTTCGCACACTGCTTCACCTGCTCCAAGGACGTTGCGGCCGCTGCCGCCATCAGCGCCGGACTGGTGGAGGAGGGCGTGGCGGTGCTGCGGTTCGACTTCACCGGCCTGGGCGCCAGCGGGGGCGAGTTCGCGAACACCGACTTCTCGTCCAACATCGAGGACCTCATCGCTGCCGCAGACATGCTGCGCGAGACCAGGGAGGCGCCGACGTTGCTGATCGGCCACAGTCTGGGCGGTGCTGCGATCCTGGCGGCCGCGGCACACATCCCCGAGTCGCGTGCGGTGGTGACCATCGGGGCGCCGTTCGATCCCGCGCACGTCGCCGAGCTGTTCCCCGACGACGTGGTCGACACGGTCTGCGCCGAGGGCGAGTCGGTGGTCGAGATCGCCGGACGCCGCTTCACGGTCGGCCGCACGCTGCTCGACGATCTCGACACGCACCGCATGAGCGCAGCGATCGCGCACCTGGACCGCCCGTTGCTGGTGATGCACAGCCCCATCGACAACGTCGTCGGCATCGACAACGCACGCCAGATCCACGACGCCGCCCGCCACCCCAAGAGCTTCGTGTCGTTGGACTCCGCCGACCACCTGCTGTCGAACCGCGCCGACGGCGCCTACGCGGCCCGGGTGCTGGCAGCCTGGGCCAGTCGCTACCTCCCCGCTCCCCCGCCCGAAGCAGCCACTGCGGAGCAGGCCGCCACCGCCGCTCCGACCGACGGGACGGTGCATGTCGGTGAGACCGGGACGGGGCGCTTCACACAACAGGTGCTGGTCAGGGGCCACGAACTGATCGCCGACGAGCCGCTCGACATCGGCGACGACCTGGGTCCGACGCCCTACGACCTGTTGTTGGCCGCACTCGGCGCGTGCACGACCATGACGTTGCGCATGTACGCGGATCGCGCCGGACTGCCACTCGAGCACGTCTCGGTCGACCTCCGACATGATCGGGTGTACTCCGACGACTGCCACGACGCGCCGCAACAGCGGTGCCGGGTGGAGCAGCTCACCCGGACGCTGCACGTCGTCGGACCGGAGCTGACCGACGCGCACCACGACAAGCTGCTCGAGATCGCCGACAAGTGTCCGGTGCACCGGACCCTGCTCGGCGACATCCGCATCGAGACCACCATCGATCACCGGGTCTGACGTCCGGAGGAAGCTGACGTGATGCAGATCGCCTGTCGACACGCCACCAGCGCGGATGCCGCCGAGGTCGGACGCCTGCTGCACCAGTTCAACACCGAGTTCGACACCCCGACGCCGGGCCCCGGGGTGCTCACCGACCGGTTCGTCGAACTGCTCGGCGCAGGTTCGACCTTTGCCGTACTCGCCGGCTCGCCGGCGGTGGCGATCGCGCTCGTGACCCTGCGCCCCAACATCTGGTTCACGGGGCCCGTCGCGCTGCTCGACGAGCTCTACGTCGAGCCTGACGCACGAGGCCGTGGAGTGGGCACCGCAATCATCTCGTCGTTGCTCGACACTGCGGCGGAACGCCGGGTCGGGCTCATCGAGATCAACGTCGACGAGGGCGACGTCGATGCGCAGCGGTTCTACCGGCGCCATGGTTTCACCGAGGTCGACCCGGACAGCGACGAACGGGCGCTCTACTTCTCGCGGGAGACCACCGACCGCCAAGTTGGGTAGCAAGCGGTGACAGATGGAGCAGATCTCCATCGCTCGGCGAGCTGGGGAAGAGCCTCGTAGGTGCCCCCGACCGGCACATCCGGCACACTCGCGTCCTGCGAAATCCTGGCGTTTCGCGTTGACCCGCAACGCGAAACGCCGAGATCTCGGGCGAGTCTGGTCACCGCCGGCGATTCCGCGGAATAGCGGAGTCACCAACCTGCGCGCGAAAACGACGGAATCCGTCGGTTTTGCGCGCAGCCTGCGGCTCTCGACGGGATGAGACACAGCGGCGCTGCACAGCGACCACCGGCAGCGGACTGTTCCGTCCCCGGACCACGCGCCCCACAACGTCGGGTCGATGACGTTCGGGATCGTGGCCAGGGTGAAGGCGTGCCCCATCCATCTCATCTTGCTGCCGAGCTCACCACCCGCCGAGCAGCTCGCGCACGCTGCGGTCGGGGTTCCCCGCCGGTCGGCGGCGTGCTCGCGACGCCAGCCTGTTCAGGACTCCGGCATGCTCAGGACTCCGACACGGCCTCGTCGCGCAGGATCCGACGCAGGATCTTGCCCGACGCCGACTTCGGGATCGACTCGACCAGGTGCAACTGGCGGATCTGCTTGTAGTGCGCCACCTGCCCGGCGACGAAGTCCTGGATCTCCTGGGTCCCGGCGTCGACCCCGGGGCGGAGCACCACGTAGCCGACCGGGATCTCACCGGCGCTCTCGTCGGGAAGGCCGATCACTGCGGCATCGGCCACCGCCGGGTGGGTCAGCAGCAGCGCTTCCAGCTCGGCAGGCGGCACCTGGAAGCCGTTGTACTTGATCAGCTCCTTGAGCCGGTCGACGATGAACAGGTGCCCGTCGGCGTCGATGCGCCCGATGTCACCGGTGTGCAGCCACCCGTCGGCGTCCAACGTCTCCTGTGTCGCCCGGTCGTTGTTCAGGTAGCCCTTCATCACCTGCGGGCCACGCACCCAGACCTCGCCGTCGACGTCGACACCCAGTGACTCCCCACTCGCCGGGTCGACGATGCGGGTCTCGGTGTTGGGTGCGGTCACCCCGACCGAGCCCGGCTTCGCTCCCCCGAGGGCGGTCAGGTGCGACACCGGCGACATCTCGGTCATGCCGTAGCCCTGGACGACCTCACAACCCAGCCGGGCCGAGGCCTCCTCGGCCAGCTCGGCGGACAGCGGCGCCGCGCCGGAGAACACCTGGCGGACGTGTGACAGGTCGTAGTCGTCGACCAGCGGGTGCTTGGCCAGCGCCACGACGATCGGGGGCGCCACGAAGGACCGGGTGATCCCGTACTCCTGATGCAGCCGGAGGAACTCCTCCAGATCGAAGCGGGGCATCGTCACGACGGTGGCGCCCGCTCGAAGCCCTGCGTTCATGAGCACCTGCATGCCGTAGATGTGGAAGAAGGGCAGCACTGCCATGACCACGTCGCTGTCGTCCATACCCGCTGCGGCGACGACCTGGGCGATGTTGGCCACCAGGTTGTGGTGGGTGAGCATGACACCCTTGGACAGGCCGGTCGTGCCCGACGAGTAGGGCAGCACCACGACGTCGTCGAGCGGATCGACCTCGACCGGGGCATCGAGGGGCTCACCGAACAGGTCGAGGACCGACGCTACGCCCTCGGTCGCGTCGCCGAGCACGAACAGCTCGCTCGTCGGCGTGCCCTCCGCGGCCGCTCGGGCGACGTCGAGCAACGCCGGCACCGTCACCAGCAGGGTGGCTCGTGCATCGTTGAGCTGGTGGTGCACCTCTGGCGCGGTGTAGGTCGGGTTGAGCGTCGTCACCGTTCCACCGGCCATCGCCACGCCCAGGAAGACCACCGCGAACTCCGGCACGTTGGGGGCCATGATCCCGACCACGCCGCCCGGCCCCAGACCCCGGGCTCTCAGGCCACCGGCCAACCGAGCGCTCTGGTCGGCCAACTCGGCGTACGTCAGCACCCGGCCCGTCGGCCCGTCGATCAACGCCGGACGGTCGCCGTGTCGGACGGCATGCTCGAGCACGTAGCCGGGCAACGACACCTCGGGGATCTCCGCGTCGGGAAGCGGGCTGGTGTGGATCATGTGCGGAACGCTCGCGCCGGCGCACCGGTCGGTCAAGCACCACCACCGAACCCTGCGTCGGTTCAGCCCTGGCGGTCAGGGACCGTGCCGGTGGCGACCAGCGCCGACATCACGATCCCCTCACCATCGGTCGTTCCGCCCTCGGCAGCCACCAGGTCCGCGAACGCAGCCGACGCGTCGTCGATGCGCTCCGGGGGCAGCGCCTCGAACAGCGGGCGGGCCGGCGAGGACCAGTCGGGCATGCCGCGCAGGAATCCGGCGGGGTCGGCGAAGTGCCAGCGGCGGGGGACCTGCTCGACCTCGACGTCCAGCAGGCCTGCCCGCTCCAGCAACGCCCTGAGCCCGTCCGGGGTACCCAGGGGCGCCCAGGTCGGCGGGGGCCGCGGGACGTCGCCGATGCCTGGTACAGCCACCTCGAGCGCTCCGGCGATCAGTCGCTGCATCGGGTAGTCGGCCAGGTCCCACGTGGCGATCGCGATGACACCGCCGCATCGCGTCACACGAGCCAGTTCGGACAGCCCCAGAGCCGGGTCGGGGAAGAACATCAGCCCGAACATCGACAGCCCGGCGTCGAAGGCGTCGTCGGGTAGCTGCAGGGACTGTCCGTCCATCTGCAGCGCAGAACATGCCGAATGCGCCCCCCGGGTGAACCGCTCGGCGACGACGTCGACCATGCCCGGAGCGAAATCGACCGCAGTCACCGTGGCACCCCGTTCCGCCGCCCGGATCGACGCAGCACCCGATCCTGCGGCGACATCGATCAGTGCGGTCCCAGCACCGACACCCAGCCGATCGAGCGTCACGTCCACGTACAGGCCGGTGAAGCCGGCGAACCACTCCTCGTAGCCCGCCGCGCCGGCACTCCACCCGTCGGGCAGCTGGTCCTCGTTCATGGGCACCTCACTCTTCGTCGAGCCGTCGGCCGTCCGCACCGGCAAGCGCCGGAGCGCCCCGCGACGGTACCGTCGTCCGAGGGCCGCGCCCGAGGTCTACCGTCGTGGTGGTGACCGACCAGTCGCCGGACGTCCCGCCGTGGAGCCCACAGGCCCGACGCGCCCACCAACTCGATGAGGTCTCCGTCGAAACACCGGCGAAGGACGACGCGCCCGGTCGGCTCGTCGCACCTGCAGATTCCGCAGACCTGCAGACCGGCGGGTCTGAGGCCGGAGAACCGGCACCTGGACAACCGCGGGCGAGCGGGCTCACGCCGGCGGCGACGACCTCGCTGGTGGCCGGGATCCTGGGCGGACTGGTCGTGGCGCTGGTGGTGGCCGTGTCGGTCCTGGCGAGCGGGGGCAGCGCTCCCGAACCGGCGCCGGCCACGACCGTGCGACCTCCCCAGCCGGCAACGTCGGCCGAGGATCCCGCGCCGCGGGGCACGAGGGTTGCGCTGGGCAACGGCTGGACCGCACTGGTGCGCGGGTGGGACCGCAACGCGACCGACGTCGTCGCCGAACTGAACCCTCGGTCCGCTCTCGCCGACGGCGAGCAGTACCTCCTGATCGACCTGGAGCTGTCCTACGTCGACGGCGAGCCTGACGTGGAGTCGCCCTTCTTCGGGGTCGACCTCACCCTCGTCACCGACGACGGCACCGCCATCACGCCCACAGATGCACCCTGCACACCCCCGGAACCGGTGTTCGACTTCCTCACCGAGCTGGAACGGGGCCGCGCGGAACGAGGTCTCATCTGCTTCCCCGTGGACGGCGAGCAGGTGAAGGCTCCACAGCTGATCCTGGAGCCATCGATGACCTACGGGTCGACCCCGAGCCACCTGGGACTGGTCGCGCCGGACTGAGCTGTCGACCTTCGGCGACCAGCTGGGTGCCGACCCGTCGGACGACCGGCCCGACCGGTGCCGACCATGCCGCCGGGGTTGGTCGTCGGGTCGTCCGGGGCCGATACGCTGGTCGGTCCATGTCAACCCCCGTCCTGACTGCAGTCATCTCGACCCACCGTCGCCCCGAGCCGCTCCGTGAGGCGATCGCGGCGATCCGCAACCAGGACGCCGACGTCGCCATCGAGACCGTGGTGGTGTTCGACAAGGAGGAGCCGGACCGCTCACTCGAGAGCACCGACGAGCGCCGACCGGTTCGTGTCATGGCGAATCACCGCACCCCCGGCCTTCCCGGTAGCCGCAACTCCGGGGTCGACGCTGCCTCGGCCCCGGTGGTGGGGTTCTGCGACGACGACGACCTGTGGAAGCCCGCGAAGGCGCGGCTGCAGCTCGAGTTGATGGAGCGCACCGGCGCGCCGACGGTGGGCTGTGCGATCGAGGTCGTCACTCCGGACCGCGTCATCGAACGACCCTGCACCGGTTCGGCTGCCCGGATCGAGGACCTGATTCGCTCCAGGATCCCCGAGGCCTACATGAGCACGGTGCTGGTGCGGCGCGACGCCTTCCTCGGGCCGATCGGACCGGTCGAGGAGTCCATCCCGGGCGGTTTCGCCGAGGACTACGACTGGTGGGTGCGCGCCGCTCGGCACGCACCCATACCGCTGGTCACCGAGCCCGTGTTCCAGCTCCGTTGGGGTGGCCAGTCCTACTTCCGCGACAAGTGGGTCGCCATGGACGAGGCGCTCGGCTACATGGTCGACGTCCACCCCGAGTTCCGCGCCGACCGGAAAGGTCTGGCCCGAATCGAGGCACAACGTGCCTTCGCACGCGCCGCTGCGGGCGATCGGGCAGGTGCGCTGCGGCTGCTGCGCACCGCCGCACGCCACAACCCCGCCGAGCAGCGACTTCCGTTCGCCGCCCTGGTCACCGCAGGGATGTCGGGTGACACGGTGATGGCGGCGCTCAACCGTCTGGGCCGCGGCATCTGATGCGGCTGACGATCCCATCGCTGCGCCGTCGGGCCGTCCCTCACGGTTCCCGGTACCGGGTCCTTCTGGTCTGCTCCTCGGGCGGGCATCTCGCCCAGCTGCTCGAGCTGCGGGACTGGTGGTCGGCGCACGACCGGACCTGGGTGTGCTTCGACACCCCCGACGCGCTCGGCGCGCTCGATGGCGAACGGTTCGTCCGGTGCCACTTCCCCACCACGCGCAACATCCCCAACCTGCTGCGCAACCTGCTGCTGGCCCTCGGCACGCTACGGGCCGAACGCCCCGATGTGATCGTCTCCGACGGCGCAGGCGTGGCGGTGCCGTTCTTCTGGTTGGGCCGACTCTTCGGCGCCCGAAACGTGTACCTCGAGGTCTACGACCGGATCGACTCCCCGACCATGACGGGCCGGCTCGTCGGGCCGGCGACCGACCTGTTCCTGGTGCAGTGGGAACAGCAGCTGACGAGCTACCCCGACGCGGTCGTCGCCGGCCCGGTCTACTGAGGCCGTGATGCGACTCTTCGTCAGCGCCGGCACCGATCACCATCCGTTCGACCGGCTCATGGCATGGGCCGGCAACTGGGCGGCGGCCCACCCCGAGGACACCGTGGTGGTGCAACACGGCACGACCCGGCCGCCACAGGGCGTCGAGGCCGCGGAGCTGTTCCGCCGCGACGAGATGCGGGCACAGATCGAGTCCGCTGACGTCGTGGTGATCTCCGGTGGCCCCGGCGGTGTGATGGACGTGCGAGCCACCGGCCGTCGCCCCATCGTGGTCGCCCGTCGCCACTCGCTCGGCGAGCACGTCGACGATCACCAGCTCGCCTTCGCCCGCCATCTGGCCGCCACCGGGCTGGCGGTCTGCGTGGAGACCGAGGACGAGTTCACCGGGGCTGTCGAGGATGCCCGCAGCCACCCGGACCGCTGGCGGGTCGCTCCGGAGACCGCACCCCCGTCGGGCATCGCGCGTATCGGGACACTCATCGACGAACTCGTCTGGGGGGATTGAGCGGTGACCACCGGCGTCACCGACGACCTCGTCGCCATCGGACGTCTTCAGTCCGCGTACGCCGATGTGGTGAACCGCAGGGCATGGTCCGAGCTGGACACCCTGTTCGTGACCGACGCGCGCATCCGCATCGACACGGTGACCCGGCCGGTCATCGAAGTGGTCGGTGCCGGGGCGCTCGGCGATTTCATCGGGTCGGCGGTCGAGCGGTTCGCCTTCTTCGAGTTCGTTCCGTTGAACGCCCACACCCAACTCGAACGCGAATCCGGTGGCGACGGCGACCCGGATGCTGCCCGCTCGCGATGGTTCATGTGCGAGGTGCGTCGCGACGTCGACACCCTCGACTGGTCGATCGCCTACGGCGTGTACCACGACCGCTACCGCCGCACCACGTCGGGGTGGCGGTTCGAACAGCGCGACTACCAGTCGCTGACCCGCACTGACGGTCCGGTCTTCCCGTTCCCGCGCCACCGGGACTGACCGCCTCAGGAGGAAAGCAGCGGTGCCGTCGATAGCGTCCGGAGCGAACCCTTCCTCAACCAGGAGACCGCCGATGAGCCGCTACGACGAGGACCAGCTGATCAAGGAGGCCGAGGGAATCCTCGGCGACGAGAAGGTGCTCGCTGCGGGCTACTTCGCGCTGCAGGACCTGATCGTCGCGCAGATCGCCGGCGGCACCGCCGGCGCGCTCGGAGGGTCGATCCTGGACAGCACCGCGGGCAGCGCCCTGGGTGCCGGCTTCGGCGGTCTCGCCGCCAAGAAGGCCGCTGCGGAGTCCAAGGGCGTGACGATCCAGATGATCGTTGCCGTCACGGCGGACCACATCCACGTGCTCAACCGTGACACCGATGGCCGCCTGACCGATCACGTCGCCCGGTTCGACCGCAGCACCTGCCAGGTCGGGGTGACCAAGTTCGGACTGTCACGCCACCTCACGCTGACCGACCCCGAATCAGGCGCGCGTCTCGAGCTGACCGGCGGCGTCAGCCCCATCGCGGTCACCGCGAAGGGCGACAAGACCGTGTTGAAGCTGCTCGCCGCCTGATCGGGCGATTGCCACCTTCAGCGCCGCCCCGTCGAGAATGGGCACATGCAGTTGCCCCGACACCGCCGCCGGCCCCGTTGGCGCACCGCCCGCGCCGTGACGCTGGTCGCTGCGATCATCTCGGTCGTGGCCCTCAACGCGTGTTCCGATGCGCAGGGCGACGAGGCGTCGACGCCCGACGAAGGCGGCAAGGTGACCGTCGCCGGCGACTCCATCTCGGTGGGGGTCGGCGCCGCGCTGCGCACCGAGCTCGGTGAGGGGCGCGAGGTCAGGGTGATCGGCGAGGGCGGAACGGGGCTGGCCCGGATCGATGCCTTCGACTGGCCGACCCGGCTCGAGGCGCTCGCCCGGGACTTCCCACCGGATGTGCTGGTGTTCTCGGTGGCGTCCAACGACGCACAGGACCTGCTGGACGCCGACGGCGCGCTGGTGGCGCCGCTGTCCGACGATGCCGCCTGGGACCGTGAGTACTCAGCACGACTTGCTCGGAGCTTCGATGCGTTCGAGGGCACCGGCACGACCGTGGTGTGGCTCGGTCACGTGCGCTCGGCAGAGGACCGGGTCGGCGTGCTCAATCGACGCGTCCACCGGCTCGCCGAGCAGGTTGCGGCCGAACGCGACTGGGTCGAGGTGCGCGACCTGGCGCAGATCCTCGGGACCGGCGATGAGGTCGCCACCGACTGCCTCGTTGCCGACGGGCTGCATCTGAGCACCGAGTGCCTGGAGCGTGCTGCCGCGGCCCTGTCGAGCGCACCGCCCATCACCTCCGGGACGTAGGTTTCGTCACCGGCGTAGCGCTCGAACCGCTCCGAGCGAACCGACGCCGATGCCCACGAGTGCGCCCCCGATACCTCGTTGCACCTGGGACGGTGTCATCCGGTCGTGGTTCGCCAACCCGCCGAGCAGGTCTGCCGCATCGGCTCCTGCCGAGGCCAGGAACCACCCTGCAGTGCCACCGCCGCGACAACCACTGGCGCACAGCAACCCTCCGACCAGGGCATCCCGGTAGCCCATGGACCGCAACAGGAGGCTGGCAGTGGGACCCAGCTCCGTGGCATCTCCCCACAACCG
The DNA here is from genome assembly GCA_963714875.1 of uncultured Microthrixaceae bacterium. Taxonomy (GTDB): domain Bacteria; phylum Actinomycetota; class Acidimicrobiia; order Acidimicrobiales; family Microtrichaceae; genus JBAOHV01. Next base: position 34,633 of record CAVQQI010000010.1, read on the forward strand.
GTTGGCAGCCTCCGGCGCGACCAGGAACGACACGCCGGACGCGCATCGGAGCGCTCCGACCGCGACGGCGAGCCAATCGCGTTCTCGGGTCCGCCCTCTGACCGCTCGCGTGCTCGTGTCCATCGTCCCCCCGGCGTCGCGCCGTGCTCCCGACGAGCGCAGTGCCGATGGCACCGTATCGACCGGGGCCGCGGTCCGCGTCAGATCTGGGAGAGCGACACCGGCGTCTCGCTGAAGCGGAAGTCAGCACCGGTGCTGAACCGAGTCAGCGCGACGAGACGGGACTCGCGGGCCGGGCGGTCGGAGGTGACCACCTGCCATGCCGCCACCTCGTCACCCGACGGCTCGACCCGCTGGACGTCGTGGCGCAGATCCACGCCCTGCACGAGCGTCCTCAGCCCCTCGTCGTGGCCGTCCACCAGCAGCTGGACCCAATTGAGGTGGTCCTCCTCGAGCGCGAGAGAGCCCCGCAGCCCGACCCGCAGCGAACCGGCCGATCGATCGAGCGCGACGGTCGCGGCGACGTAGTCGCGGGGCTGGAGCAAGGGATGGAGCTCCAGCACCTGGGCCACCGCTTCCAGCGACGAGTCCAGACCGAACGCGTCGCGCAGGCGCTCCGCGGTGAGCCCCGCGCTGCCGCTGAGCTGCTGCCGCCCGATCTCGGCGGCTGCATCGCGCCCATGTCGGCGTTCGATGGCGAACAGGAACGACATCACCAGCAGGTGCGACTGCACCGCGACCTCGTGGGCAAGACCACGCAACGCTGCGGCGGAGAACTGCTCCAGACGAAGATCCGGGTCCATGGGCGCGGTGTAGTCCGACCAGCCGCCGTCGTCCCCGGTGTCGGTGCCCCCGACGGGACCGGCGCCGGCATCGATCACCGGGACGGCGAGCTGGGCCAGGCGGGTGGCCGCCATGTGGGTCGCTGGCTCGGGTTCGGGCAGTGGCGCCCGCTGATCATCGATGGTGGCGGTCCAGTGGCAGTGCGGATGCCGACCCTCGGGGGTTCTTGGTGGCCGGTGCACCGGCCGGATCTGTGCATACGGGCTGGTTGCCATCGCCGTCGCGTCGAAGGTCGGGTCCTCGATCGTGTGGCACATCGTGCGGACGTAGTCCTCGCCCATCGGTTCGACGTCCATGAGCGCACCGCAGTGGTCGAGCCAGAACTCACCGTGGTGGTCGTCGATGACGCGCAGGCGGAAGTCCATGAACTCCGGAGGGGCCCCGATGTCCAGCTGGAGGCCCTTGAACATCGTGTCGATCGTGTCACCGGAGAACCCCAGCAGACGCTGGGTCCGGCGCGTGTAGACGGGACTCGCGCCCATCCACTCGTCGATCGCGATGGCGCCCATCTCCTCGCGGCCGTACGAGCTGATCAGGTGCGGCATGCCGGCACGGTCCATCAGCTGGCCGGCGAGCAGCAGCTCGCGGACGAGCACGGCCAGCTCGGCCCGGTCCAGTCGACCCAGCCGTCGCACCTCGCTCACCCGCGTTCCGGAAGGGGATCGAGGCCCAGCGCGGCGCGCAGCCACCGCTCGCCCAGCTCGGCGAACGGCGCGTCGATGCCGTGCTCGGTGGCCAGTTCCGCCGCCAGGTGCAGGTCCTTCGCCCCCAGGGTCGCGGTGTGCTCGAAGATGGCGCGCAGCCCGTCGTCATCGGCCATCACCCCCGCCGAGGGGCGCAGCATGACCGCGCCCGGCCCGCCGGTGACACGATCGGAGTGCCGCACGACGTCGCCGAGCTTGGCGAGGTCCAGCCCCGCTGACTCGGCCAGACGCTGCGCCTCGCCGACCACGGCGAAGCTGGCGAACGTGATCAGGTTGCGGGTGATCTTGGCGTTGGTCCCCGACCCCACCGGCCCGAAGTGCGCCACCAGGGTGCCCAGCAACGCGAACGGTTCCCGACACCGCTCGACCGCGTCGTCGGTGCCACCGACCATGATCGCCAGGGTGCCCTCGTGTGCACCCATGGCGCCTCCCGACACCGGCGCATCGACCAGGTCGACCCCGGCTCCTGCAGCGGTCCGCGCCAGCTCGACAGCACCCGCCGCGCTGATGGTGGAGTGCACCGCCACCACGGTGCCGGGTCGGGCAGCGGCGAGAATGCCGTCGGGTCCCGACAGCACGTCGCGAACCTGGTCCTCGTCCTGCACCATGACGCTGATCACCTCGGCGACCGCTGCCACCTCCGCCGGCGTCGTCGCGGCCGACGCCCCCTTCGCGACGTGGGCCTCGCACGACTCGGGGCGCACGTCGTGCACGACCAGGCCGTCGGGCCACTGCAGCAGTCGTGTCGCCATCGGCGCTCCGATGTTGCCCAATCCGATGAACCCCACAGCACTCATCCGGCCACCTCACCCCTCGCGCGATCTGTCATGGCGTCCACTCGTCGCCGCCCGATCACCGGGCGATCGCGATCGACTTGGTCTCCAGGTACTCCTCGAACCCGGCGACACCCATCTCCCGGCCGATGCCGGAGTGCTTGTAGCCACCGAAGGGAACGTCGGCGGAGTACCAGACGCCGCCGTTGATGCTGAGCGTCCCCGTGCGGATCCGTGCCGCGACCGAGAGCGCTCGGTCCTCGTCGGCGGAGAAGATCGCACCCGACAGACCGAACGGTGAGTCGTTGGCGATCGCCACCGCATCATCATCGCCGTCGTGCGCGATCACGGTCAGGACCGGCCCGAAGATCTCCTCGCGTGCGACGCTCGAGGAGTTGTCCAGCCCCACCACGAGGGTCGGGTCGATGAACCAGCCGCGCTCGAACCGCTCCGAGCGGCCCCCACCACAGGCGAACGACCCGCCCTGGTCCCGAGCGGCCCGCAGATGACCCTCGATGCGGTCGCGCTGCAGCGCCGAGATGACAGGACCGCAGATGGTGCCCGGATCGGTCGGATCACCAGCAGCCAGGCTCGCCATGGTCGCCGCGGCGGCCTCGACCACCTGGTCGTGCATCGATCTGGGCACCAGCAGTCGCGTGGTGATGGCGCAGCCCTGGCCGGCGTGGGTGCTGGCCATGAACCCCGCCATCGCTGCTGCCGAGGCCACGTCTGCGTCGTCGAGGATGACGAACGCCGACTTCCCACCGAGCTCCAGGAAGACCTTGGTGATGTTCTGCGCGGCCGAGGCCATCACCGCTCGTCCGGTCGCCGTGGATCCCGTGAACGACACCAGGTCCACCCGGGGATCACCCGAGAGCTGCGCGCCCAGGGAGTGGTCCGACGAGGTGACCACGTTCAGCACGCCGGGCGGCAGGTCGGTGTGCTCCGCTGCGAGGCGCGCCACTGCAGCCGCGCACCACGGTGTGTCGGGAGCGGGCTTGAGCACGACCGTGCAGCCGGCGGCGAGTGCCGGGCCGATCTTGGCGAAGTTGATCTGGTGCGGGAAGTTCCACGGCGTGATCGCGCCGACGACGCCGGCGGGCTCGCGCCAGACCTCGCGGTGCGTCGGCACGCCGACCGAGACCCGCTCGCCCAGATCCACCCTCCACCCGTGGTAGCTCTCGGCCAGGTCGGCGTGGTACGCCAGGTCGTCGACCGGGGTGTCGAACTGCGGGCCGGAGGTGAGGAACGCGGGTGCGCCCACCTCGGCGGTGGTCAGCGCCCGCAGCGATGCACCTTCGGACTGGAGGGCGTCGCGCAGCTGGCGGAGGCACCGCGCCCGCAACGCCGCGTCGGTGGACCACTCGGTGTGGTCGAAGGCGCGACGAGCGGCGCCGATCGCTGCATCCATGTCGGCAGCAGTCGCGTCGGCGGCGACACCGAGCACCTGTTCGGTGGCGGGGTTGAGCGTCTCGAACGTCGCTCCGCCGGTTGCCGCGGTGAGCGCACCGTCGATCAGCAGCACGTCGAGATCATGCGGCAGCTCAGCCGGTGCGGAATCGCCCACCTCAGCGGTCCCAGAGCTTCACCGGCGCGGTGCCGGCGGGGTAGTAGCCGGGCAGCGGCCCGCGCATGGAGCGGTGCATGCGCTCGGTCATGCCATCGGACAGCACACCTGCGCTCATCATCTCGAGGAAGAGCGAGCCGGCGTTGCCGAAGTCGAACCAGTCGCGCTGCCAGTTCCACCGGAAGTCACCCCCGTAGCGGAACCAGCTGCCCCCGATGCCGTGCACCTCGTACCGGGTGCCGTCGTCACGGGTGGCATCCGCCACCTGGCGCCAGAACCCCACGACCCAGCCCTGCCGGTCGTCGACGATGATCTCCTCGTAGGGGTACTGCCAGCCGTCCAGGCCACCCATCTCGGCACCGAGCGCCAGGTCACGGATCTCGTCGCGGCCCACCGCCATGAAGTCGGTGTCCGGGCCGTAGTTCCAGCCGTAGGTGGCGTCCTCGGTGTACAGCTCGGCGAGCGGGCGCCAGTCGCCGCCGGCTTCGCAGTCGCGGTTGGCCTGGAGCCACCTCTCGACCATCTCGTCGAGCTCGGCGCGTGGGTAGGCGGGCATCGCTGGTCTCCTTGTCATGTCGAACTGTGTCGCCGACAGCGTCACTGCTGAGCCGTTCTGCGGCACAGTTCGGCGGGTGGGGCACAGTTCGGTGGATGGGGTGCAGTTCGGTGGATGGGTCAGTCGTCGGTGATGGACAGGGCGTGGGTGGGGCAGTACTTCACCGCCAGCTCGGCGGCGCGGCGCAGCTCGTCGGGCGGGGTGGCGTCGAGCAGCTCGACCACTCGGTCCCGGCCCACCTCGAACAGCTCGGGGGCCTCGGACTCGCACACGCCGTGGCCCTGGCACAGGTCCACGTCGAGTGCGATGCGCCAGCCCATCAGGCCCCCTCGGCCGACACCGGCCGACGGCGCCGGTACCGCACCATGCACGGCTGGGCCAGCTGCACGACCATCTTGGAGTGGTCGTTGTGGTAGCTGTCGAGCGGCTGGGCAGCGGTGATCTCCCAGTCGCGCAGCAGCACGCAGAAGATCGTCTTCAGCTGCATCAGCGCGAAGGCAGCGCCCACACAGCGGTGTCGCCCGGCGCCGAAGGGGATCCAGTTCCACGGGTTGTCCAGGTCGTCCTGACGGGGCTCGATGTAGCGACCCGGATCGAAACGGTCGTGCTCGGCGAAGGCCTCGGGCAGGCGGTTGGACACCGCCGGCGACGCGCCCACCAGCTTGCCGGCCGGGATGTGGAAGCCCTCGACGTCGAACGGTTCCATGACCAGACGCAGCAGCAGGATCAGCGGAGGATGCAGCCGGAGCGACTCCTTGATGGACGCCTCCAGCCAGGGCACCTCGCGCAGGTCCTGGTAGGTGATCTGCCCGCCGCCGGCCTCGGCCAGCGCGTCCATCTCCCCCACCACCCGGGCCATGACCTCGGGATGGCGCAGCAGCTCGATCAGCAGCCAGGACGCGGTGGTCGAGGTCGTGTGGTGCCCGGCGAACATCATCGAGATGAACATGCCGGTCACGACGTCCGCGCTGAACTGCGCGTCGCCGTGCTCGTCCTTGATCGACATGAGCACGTCGACCAGGTCGCGATCCTCGGCATCCACCGGTGCCTCGCCCTCCCGCTTGGCCATGATCGACCCGATGAGCTGCACCAGCTCGGCACGGGCGGCGTCGCGCCGCCGGAAGCTCTCGATGTCGGCGTACGGGTCGACGAAGGCGATGGCATCGGTGCCGCGTTCCAGGTCGTGGAACAGCTCAGCGACGTGCGCGTCGAGCTCCTCACGGAAGCGGGTACCGATGAGACACGAGGTGGAGGTGTAGATGAACAGCTCGGCCGTCCAGTCCAGCAGGTCGATCTGGCCCTCGTCGTCCCAGTCGGCGACCATCCGCTCGATCTCGGCGGTGATCGTGGCCGCGTGGCCACGCATGAACTTGTCGCGTAGTGACTGGTTGTGCAGCGCCCGTCGTCGTTCCTCGGGCGTGGCATCGAACACGACGCCCTCGCCGAACACGGGGGTCATGAACGGGTAGGCCTTCGCCTGGTCGAGCTCCTCGTCCGATGCACGGAAGAACACCTCGTTGGCCTCGGCGCCGGTCAGCAGCACCACCTCGGAGTCCGCCAGGCGGAACTCGCCCACGTCGCCGCACTCGTCGCGGACGCGCTGCATCAACCCGATCGGGTCGGTGCGGAGCTCCTCGAGGTGACCGGTGCCACCGTCGTCGCCGGAGACCTTGGGCGGGTCGGTCCGCGAGCGGGTGTCGGTCATGGGTCCCCCCTGGTCACGGGTGCCTCGGGTTGCACCTCGAGCACTGCGTAGCGAGTGCCACGGGGCACCGAGACGACCGAGAGCACCGCCTGGGCCATCTCGGCGGGACGCAGCGACCCGTCGTGGCGCAGAAGTCCCCACGCCTGCCAGGACGCGATGACCTCGTTGATGGTGTCCTCGTTCCAGGTGGTGCCCTGCTCTGTCGAGGACGGACCGGGGCGGACGATGCCGACACGCACGCCGGTGCCCTCGCACTCCATGGCCATCGCCCGGGCGAAGGCTTCGAGCCCCGCCTTGGACGCGACGTAGGCGGCCATGTGGGTGCGGGGGGTGTGCGCGACCTCCGAGGTGACGAACACGACGTCACCTCGCCGGCGGTCGAACATGTGGGGCACCACCTCGTGCACCAGCGCCTGCGCTCCCAGCAGGTTGACCTGGAGCTGCCGGGTGAACTCCGCCGGAGCGGCACCGACGGTGGTGATGGGCTGCACGTCGCCCGCGTTGGACACCAGCACCTCGATCGGCCCCACCTCGGACTCGGCCCGCCGGGCGAACTCGACGATCGATGCGCCGTCGGTCAGGTCGAGCGGCAGGGCGAGCGCCTCACCACCGGCATCGCGGATCGCGGCGGCGAGCTCCTCGCAACGGTCGACACGACGCGCACCGAGGACCACCGGATGCCCGGCAGCGGCCAGCGCCGAGGCGGTCGCCGCGCCGATCCCCGACGATGCGCCGGTGACGATCGCCGCTCGACGGTCGGGATGGGGTTCGAATCGGGGCATCAGGTGTCCCCCTCGGGCACGCTGTAGCCGGGGCGCACCACGACGGTCGAGGGCACCTTCGCGAACCCACGCACGTTGATCGAGTGCACCCGTTCGAGTCCATCGGGGTCGATGTCGTAGGTCGAGAACGCTCGCACCAGCTCCTCCAGCGCCACCCTGGCCTCGAGCCGGGCCAGCGATGCACCCAGGCAGAAGTGCCGACCGAAACCGAAGCTGGCCATCTGCGGCAACGGCTCGGGACGGTCCAGGTCGTAGCGATCGGGATCCGAGAACACCCGGGGATCCCGGTTGGCGGACCCCACCAGCAGGACCACTCGATCGCCCGCCGGGATCGTGTCGCCGTGCAGTTGGACGTCGGTGGCGGCGACCCTGGCGAGCAGCTGGGTGGAGGTGTCGAAGCGCAGCGTCTCCTCGACCCAGGCGGTGATGCGGGTGGGGTCGGCGAACGGCTTCGCCCGCTGGTCGGGGTGTCGCCACGCCCAGTACCAGGCGTTGGCCAACAGCTTGGTGGTGGTCTCGTTGCCCGCCACGACCATGAGGAACAGGAACCCGGTGATCTCGTCGTCGGTCAGGCGGTCGCCGTCGATCTCTGCTGCCAGCAACGCCGAGGTCAGGTCGTCGGTCGGGTTCGCCCGACGCTGGGCCAACATCTCCGCGTAGTAGACGACCAGCTCCATCGCTGCCGCCATGCCCTCTGGCGGGACGTCGTGGACGCCGGGCTCGCGATGCACCAGCAGGTCCGAGAGGCGGCGCAGCTCCGCCCGGTCGGCCATCGGTACGCCCATCATCTCCGACACCACGTCCATCGGCAGTCGACCGGCGAAGTGATCGATGAAGTCGACCGAGTCGACCTCGAGCATCTCGGCGATGTGGTCGCGGGCGATCCGACGGATGCGGGGTTCGAGCTCGGCAACCCGGCGCGGGGTGAACCCGCGGGAGACCAGGCTCCGCATGCGTCCGTGCATCGGTGGATCCATCGCCAGGAACGACATGGTGCGGTGCGCATGCGGCCCGGACGCGGCAGGATCGAGCGAGACCCCGTGACTGCTGGAGAAGCGCTCCCAGTCGCGGAACCCCTCGAGCACGTCCGCGTGGCGCGACAGCGCCCAGAAGCCCAGCTGCTCGTTGCGGTAGAGGGGTGCCTCCTCCCGCAGGCGTTCATAGGTCGGGTACGGGTCCTCGTGGATCTCGTACGCGTAGGGGTCGTAGACGACCGCATCGCTGGTCGTGGTCACGTGGTGCTCGCCCTCATCGATGTGTCCCCCGGACTCTCGGTGCCCTAGCCCGCCACGAGCTCGACGGCCCGCGTCAGGTGACCGGGCAGATCCCGGTACGTCATGTGCCCCATGCCCGCCTGCAACAGCGCTCCCGACAGCACGAACTCGAGCGTCGCCAGCACCGCTGCATCGGCGTCGTCGCCGAGGGCGATGGCCAGACGCCGGTGCCATTCCATGCCGATGCGGTCCCGCAGGAACTTCACGTCGGGGTCATTGGCCAGCATGGCGACCGTGCAGGCCGCGGCCAGCTCGGGCTCATCGGCGACCAGCAGCGCGAAGTCGGCCATGGCCGCGCTCACCCGGGCGACGGTCGAGCGACGACGGTCCAGCCGTGTCTCGGGCATGGCCTCGAGTCGACGCCAGAAGACCTCGGTGACCAGGTGCTCGCGGGACGTGAAGTAGGTGTACGCCGTGGCGGGAGCGACACCGGCAGCGCCGGCCACGTTGCGGACGCTCAGTCCGTCGTAGCCCCGCTGGCGCAGCTGCTCGACCGCCGCCAGGGTCAGCTTCTGCACCGTGGCGGCCTGGCGGGGCGACAGCTGCCGGCGCGTCGGCTCGGTCGACGGCGGCACCGGCGAAGCAGGAGCGACAGGAGCGACGACAGCGGAACTGGACATCTGTCCAGATGGTTGTCCGAACGGATGCGCATGTCAAGGGATAGCGTGCGACCCCATGGACGACGCAGCACCGCAGCTGAACGAGTTGGGCTTCTACACGCTGGCCGGGCACTCCGCGACGCCGCGCGACCTGATCGCCGAGGTGGTCGACGCGGAGCGCATCGGCTTGGGTTCCGCGTTCGTCTCGGAACGCTTCAACGCGAAGGACGCCTCGACCCTGTGCGGCGCTGTCGCCGCGTGCAGCGAGCGACTCGGGATCGCCACCGCGGCCACCAACCACAACACCCGCCACCCCATCATCACTGCCACCTTCGCCATGACGATGCACAAGATGACCGGCGGGCGCTTCTCCCTGGGGCTGGGCCGTGGCTTCGACATGCTGTTCGACATCATGGGCCTGCCGCCGATCACCATGGCCCAGATGGACGATGCCATCAGCCTGCAGCGACGGCTGTGGCGCGGCGAGCTGATCATGGGCCACGACGGGCCGGCGGGCAGCTACCCGATGCTGTGCCTGGATCCCGGCTTCGATGAGCACATACCGGTGCTCGTGACCGCGATCGGTGACCGGACGCTGGAGTGGGCCGGCGGTGTCGCCGACGGGGTGGTGCTGCACACCTTCTTCGCTGACGACACACTGGAACGCTCCGTGGCCGCGGTGCGCAGGGGCGCGGAGCGGGCGGGACGCGACCCGGCCGCGGTGCGGGTGTGGTCGGTGCTGGCGACCGTCGGTGACCACCTGTCCGACGAGCTCCGGCTGAAGAAGCTCGTCGGGCGACTGGCGACGTACCTGCAGGGCTACGGCGACCTGATGGTGCGGGTCAACGGTTGGGATCCCGCAGCGCTCGCACGCTTCCGCAGCGACGAGCTCGTCGCCAACTTCAGCGGGGCGCTCGACGCCACCGGCACGACGCAGGACCTGGAGCGGGTGGCACAGCTGCTGCCCGACGAGTGGCTGTCGAGCGCTGCGACCGGCACGCCACCGGAGTGCGCCGCCACGGTGGCGGGGCAGTTCGACCTGGGCGCCGACGGCGTCATCCTGCACGGCGCCACACCCGCCGAGCTGGAACCCGTCGTGGCCGCGTACCGTGAGCTCCGCCCCGCTGGACGCTTCGACGCGCTGGCCGCCAACCCCGGAAGCTCGCTGCCATGACCGACGACCCTCGCCCACCGATCCCCGACCGTCCGGAGCTGCTCGATGCCGAGTGGCTCACCGGCGCCCTGCGCTCGATCGGCCACGAGGTGCAGGTGACCGAGGTGGAGCGTGAACTGGTGGGCACCGGGCAGATGGGGGTGAGCGTGCGGCTCCGCCCGACGGTGGAGGGTTCCGAGGAGGTTCTGGCGGCGCTGCCGTCCAGCTTCGTCGCGAAGCTCCCCGGCGCGGACGAGGCGCGCCGCCCGATGGTCGCCGGCATCCACCGCACCGAGGTCGAGTTCTACCGGAGCCTCGCGCCGACGCTCACGGTGCGCACGCCGCACCTGCACCACTCGCAGATCGCGGAGGACGCGACGACCTTCGTGCTGCTGCTCGAGGACCTCGCACCCCGGGTGCAGGGCGACCAGATCCGCGGATGCAGCGTGGACGAGGCCCGTCTCGCGGTGACGAACCTGGCGGGCCTGCACGGCCCGAGGTGGTGCGACCCGACCCTGTCCGAGATGGACTGGTTGAGCGCGATGGACGACGACGCCGGCGAGATGATCGCCTCGATCACCGCTGATGCGACCCGGACCTTCCTCGACCGCTACGGGGATCGGATCGACGCCCGGGACCAGGAGCTGTTGGCCGCCATCCCCCCGCTGCTGGGACGCTGGATCACCGGCCGCCCGGAGCGGTTCGCGCCGCTGCACGGCGACTACCGCCTGGACAACCTGCTCTTCGGCGACGACCCCGCGGACCCGGTCGCGGCCGTCGACTGGCAGACGGTCACCCTGGGTCTGCCGGCACGGGACCTGGCGTACTTCCTGAGCACCGGGCTGTCGCCCGAGGACCGGCGGGCCAGCGAGGGCGAGCTGGTCGAGGTGTACCACCGGGCGCTGGTCGACCAGGGCGTGCGTGGGCACTCCCTGGAGGAGTGCTTCGACGACTACCGCTTCGCCATGCTGCAGGGACCGCTGATCACCATCGTCGGCGCCGCGTACGGCGAGCCGACCGAACGTGGCGACGAGATGTTCCTGGCCATGGCGGCACGATCCGCCGAGGCCATCCGGGACCTGGGCACGATGGACATGATCTGAGCCCGGCAGTGGCCGACCCCGGCACCGCGCCCACGGCTGCTCAGGTGAACGACTCGTAGACCTCGGCGGCGGTCGGTGCGCCGAGCAGCTGCGTTCGGCTGAGCTCGGAGTACGGACCGCCGGCGTCGATCAGCTGCGCATGGGTGCCGCGCTCGACGATACGACCGCCGTCGATCACCAGGATCTCATCCGCGTCGCGCACCGTCGCCAGGCGATGGGCGATCACCAGCGAGGTGCGCCCCACCAGCGCCTGGGACAGCGCCATCTGGACCTTCGCCTCGGACTCGGAGTCCAGGTGCGCCGTGGCCTCGTCGAGCACCATCACCGACGGGTCCTTGAGCAACAGCCGAGCGATCGCGAGTCGCTGCTTCTCGCCGCCGGACAACCGGTGGCCACGGTCGCCGACGAGCGTGTCCAGGCCGTCGGGCAGGGCCTCGATCAGGTCCCAGACCTGCGCGGCACGCAGCGCGTCGACGAGCTCGGACTCCGTGGCGTCGGGCTTCGCGTACAGCAGGTTGGCCCGGAGGGTGTCGTGGAACAGGTGGGCGTCCTGGGAGACGACACCGACGCTGTCTCGGACGGACTGGAGCGTGGCGGTGCGCACGTCGGTCTCGGCCAGGCGCACCGCGCCGCTGGTCGCGTCGTACAGGCGGGACACCAAACTGGCGATGGTGGTCTTGCCGGCGCCGGACGGGCCCACGAGTGCGACCATCTTGCCGGGTTCCACACGGAACGACAGGTCGTGCAGCAGCATCTGCCCCGGCTCGGAGCTGAGGCGGTCGGCATCGACGGACTCCAGCGACGCCAGCGACACCTCGGCAGCCGACGGGTAGCGGAACGCCACCGAGTCGAACTCGATCGACGTGGGCCCGGCGGGCAGGGGCACGGCATCCTCGGCCTCGGAGATGGCCGGCTGGAGATCCAGCACCTCGAAGACCCGCTCGAAGCTCACCAGCGTCGTCATCACGTCGACCTGGACGTTGGACAGCGACGTGATCGGTCCGTAGAGCCGGTTGAGGTACGCCGTCAGCGCGACCAGCGTGCCGACCGCCAGCGTGCCGTTCACCACGAACACCCCACCGACCCCGTAGACCAGCGCGGTCGCCAGCGACGCGACCAGCGCGAGCGCGACCATGACCACGGTGGAGTACATCGTGGTGGTCACCCCGATGTCACGGACCCGTGCTGCACGGCCGGCGAAGGTCGCCGACTCCTCGCTCGGGCGTCCGAACAGCTTCACCAGCAGCGCTCCCGAGACGTTGAAGCGCTCGGTCATGGTCTGGCCCATCGCCGCGTCCAGCTGGTAGCGCTCCCGGGTGATCTGGGACAGCTTCGGCGCCAACCACCGTGCGGGCAGCAGGAACAGCGGCAACAGCACCAACGCCATCAGGGTGATCTGCCACGACAGGAACAGCATGGCCACCAGGGTGGCGATCAGGGTCGCCGCACTTCCCACGACGTTGGACAGCGTCGAGGTGAAGGCCTGCTGGGCGCCGATGACGTCGGAGTTGAGCCGCGACACCAGCGACCCTGTCTGGGTCCGGGTGAAGAACGCGACGGGTTGACGCTGGACGTGGTCGAACACCCGGGTGCGCAGGTCGAAGATGAGCCCCTCACCGATGCGGGCCGAGAACCACCGCTGGGTGAGCGAGATGAGCGCACCGGCGATCGCCAGACCGACCAGGGCGGCGGCCAGTGCGACCACGAGCGAGGTCCGCTCGTCCGCGATGCCGACGTCGATGATCTCCCTGTAGATGAGCGGCACGGTGGCGCCCAGCCCCGCCTCGAGCAGGATCAGCGAGATGAACACGATGAGCCGACCGCGATATGGCTGGGCGAACCCTCCGATCCGGCGCAGGGTTCCCGGCGCCAGCTGCTGACGGGTGACGGACTTGTCGCGTGACAGCGAGCGGACTGCACCGAACGCCGGTCCTCCGTGTCCTCCTGGCATCGACATCTACAGCTCACCTCTCGTGCCGGCGCCGGACGCGACCGGATGTAGTGCGGGGGTGGGAACACCCCTCGGGGTGTCGGGAGTCCTCATCGGACCGCGACCAGCGGCCCCGCTGCGTGCGGGTCCTCGACCGTTTCGACCGCGTCGACCATCTCGGGCTGCGTGACGACCTCGGGCCGGTCATCGACCCCGTCTCGCCGGGCGACGGTCACGCCCCACAGACCGGCGCCGACGCACGCGAGCGCGCCCAGCCCGATGGCGTAGCGCGCGCCCAGGCCCTCCGCGACCCAGCCGACGAGTGGACCGCCGATGGGGGTGCTGCCCAGGAAGACCATGGCCTGGAGCGCCAGCACACGCCCTCGCATCGCCGGCTCGGCCTCGGTCTGCACCAGTGCGGTCGAGGCGGTCATGAAGGCGATGCTCGCGATGCCGATCAGCGGTCCGACGACGAAGGCGACCGTCTGGTTCGGCGCCACGGCCAGCATCGCCATCGACGCACCGAAACCGATGGCGGTCAGCCCGACACGCCGCACCGTGGTGGTCGTACGTCGAGCCACGGCGAGTGCGCCCACCAGTGAGCCCAGGCTGAGCACCGAGAACAACAGGGTGAAGGTGGTGTCGGTGCCGCCCAGGTCCTGGGTGACGAACAGCGGGATGACGACCTGGAAGTTGAACGCCAGGGTGCCGATGACCGCCATCATCACCAGCGGGATGAACAGCTGGGGCACGCTGCGGGCGTAGCGCAGCCCGGCTCGGACCTGACCCTTGGCACGAGCGACCAACGGCGCCGGACGCAGCTCGTCGGTGCGCATCATCAACAGGCCGACCAGGACCGCGACGTAGGACAACCCGTCGATCAGGAACGTCCAGCCGAAGCCGACGGTCATCACCAGCAGACCTGCCAGCGCAGGCCCGATCACACGGGACCCGGTCATGAGCGCGCTGTTCAGGCTGACCGCGTTGTTGACGTGGGTGACGGGCACCATCTCGACGACGAACGACCGACGGGTGGGGTTGTCGAACGCCGTCAGCACGCCACCGGCGAGGGCCACTGCGTAGACCGCTGCCAGCGGCGGGGACCCGGCGAAGGCCAGACCGGCCATCACGAAGCTCTGGAGCATGGCCAGGCCCTGCACGATCACCAGGAGCCTGCGCTTGTCGGATCGATCGGCGACGACGCCGGCCCAGGCACCCAACAACAGCACGGGGCCGAAGTGCGCGGCGGCCAGGAACCCGAGCGCGACACCGCTGTTGGTCAGGTGCAGCACCAGCAGGGTCTGGGCGACCATCGACATCCAGGTACCGGTCTGGCTGATGATCTGGCCGCCGAAGAACAGCCGGAAGTTCCGGATGCGCATCGAGGCGAAGGTCTCGCCGGTCAGGAGCCTGAGCCGGGTCATGGACGCTCCGGTGGTTCGTCGACCAACTCGGGACCGCGGTCGATCCTCAGCAGTTCGTCGATGATCTCGCCGGCCCGCGCCAACACCTGCAGATCCTCGCGGTCGAGCCCGGCCATGCGCCCGGCCAACCAGGCGTTCTTGCGCTCCCTCGAGCGGGCCAGCAGCTCCTCGCCCGCTGCGGAGGTGGCGACGCGACACACGCGCCCGTCGTCGGGATCGGCGATGCGCTCCACCAGGTCGTCCTGCTCCAGGCGACCGACGATCTTGGTCACCGTCGGTGGCGCGACACCTTCGAGTTCGGCCAGGGCGCCCATGGTCAACGGGCCATGGACGTGGACCATGGCGAGCGCCGAGTGCAGGCTGGGCGTCAGGTTGGCATCGGACTCCGCTCGCAGCCGCCGGGCGAGCCGGGTGGTGCTGAGACGGAGTTGCGCCGCGAGCCGGGCCACCTCGTCAGGAAGCTGGACGGTGGGTTCCGAGGAGGGGGACGGCTGCGGCACGTCAGATACTTTACCTTACTAATTAGTTTGGTGAAGCACTTGTGACCGATGACGCTCCGGCCCCGGTACGCGGCGCGAACGCCGGCTCAGGCGCTGGCTCCCGAGCGCGACGGCCCCTGCTGACGCGAGCCACTTCGTGACCCGCCGCCGGAGGAC
This sequence comes from uncultured Microthrixaceae bacterium, assembly GCA_963714875.1. Taxonomy (GTDB): domain Bacteria; phylum Actinomycetota; class Acidimicrobiia; order Acidimicrobiales; family Microtrichaceae; genus JBAOHV01. The sequence goes on from CAVQQI010000010.1 coordinate 49,702, forward strand.
CGCTGGCCACCCCCGCTCTTGGGCCCACTGCTCCTGGGGCCGCCGTTCTTGGATCCGGCCCGCTTGGGTCGACGACCGTTGCCGCCCCGTCCACCCCCGGAACGACCCCTGCCGTTGCCACCCGGCGCGCCGTTGCGCTGTTGGGTGGGGCGGGGTGCCGGCGCGACGAAGGGCTCGCCCTCGGTCAGCTGGTCCGGTGCCGGCGCAAGCACGTCGATCTTGCGGCCCAGACCGCGCTGCTGGCGGGTCATCTCACGACGCTGCTCGTCGCTCACCAGGCTGATCACCGTGCCCGCTGCCCCTGCACGTCCGGTGCGACCTGAGCGGTGCACGTAGTCCTTGGCATCCTCGGACGGGTCGAAGTGGATGACGCAGGACACGCCGTCGACGTGGATGCCGCGGGCGGCCACGTCGGTGGCGATGATCGCCCGGGCGCGCCCGCCGCGGAAGTCCTCGAGCGCTCGCTCTCGCTGGTTCTGGCTGCGGTCGCCGTGGATCGCCACCGCGGCGACGCCACGGCTGCCCAGCTGCTTGGCCACGCGGTCGGCGCCTCGCTTGGTGCGACAGAACACGATGGTCGGGCCGGTGCGCGACACGATGCGGGCGACCAGGTCGACGCGATCGGGACGTTCGACCGACCAGTAGAGATGCTCGGCGGTGTCGCCGTCAGGATCGGCGCCGGCCTCCTCGTGCTTCACGGGGTCGTGCATGTAGCGGCGGATGATGACGTCGACGTCGCCGTCGAGCGTCGCGGAGAAGAGCAGGGTCTGACGGGGGGTCGCGCAGGCATCGAGCAGGCGCTTGACCTCGGGCAGGAAGCCCATGTCGGCCATGCGGTCGGCCTCGTCGAGCACGACCATGTCGACCTCGCCCAGGCGCACGTGGCCCTGGTTGATCAGGTCGGCCAGGCGGCCCGGGCAGGCCACCGCGACGTCGACGCCCTTGCGCAGGGCACGCAGCTGGTTGCCGAAGCCGACGCCCCCGTAGAAGGCCTCGACCGTCTGATCGGGGTGCGCCAGCTGTCGCAGCTCGTCGCAGATCTGTGCGGCGAGCTCACGTGTGGGGGCGAGCACCAGGGCTCGTGGGTGGTGCGGCCGGGCCCGCTGCACCCGCTGCATGAGCGGGATGCCGAACGCCAGGGTCTTGCCGGCACCGGTGGGGGCACGGCCACAGACGTCCCGACCCTCCATGGCCGCCGGAATCGTGGCGGTCTGGATGGGGAACGGCGCAGCGATGCCGCGAGCGGCAAGTGACCGGGCCAGCTCGGCGGGGACGCCGAGCGACTCGAAGGTGGTGGTGGGGACGGCGTCGGTCGACGCGTCCGCAGGGGTGGATGACACAGATGCTCCAATTGCGTGTTCGGGTGCCCCGGAGGGGGCAGCGCCCGATGGTCGGACGCGGGGGACTCGTTCCGACGGGAAGAGGCAACACCGTCAGGGGATGGACTGGCCGGGCGCCGGCACCGGACGCTCCGTCCCGCCCGGCCGGTGAGATCTGCTGATCTCGCTGCCTGCGGCGGTGGACCGTGTCAACGCTGCCTCTCAGCGCATCTCCGACCAGTGAAGGTTCCACCGTACCCCGACTCGACGCCCCGACCCGCAACAGGTGACCGACGACACCACCGGACCGACAGCCGGGCTCCGGCACCGAGGGCCCACTACGGTCCGCCGACGTGTCTGGGAACCAGGGGTCACCACGTCGTCACACGCCACGCCGCCAACGCCTGCGACGACCGACGCTGGTTGCGGCGCCGCTGTTCATCATCGGCGTGATGGGGTGCACCGCGGCACTCGCAGCAGCGCTGTGGGGCGCGTGGAACCCCGATGCCCTGGACGGCACCTTCTTCACCGTCGAGATCGTGTCGTTGGCGCTCGGCCTGGGAGCGTTCGTCGCAGCCAGCGGCTGCTTCGTCGACATCGACCCCGATCGGCGCACGGTCCGCGACGTGATCGGCTGGATCACCGTGCGTCGCATCGACCAGGACCGGATCGTGACCGCACGGGTCAGGGCCGGGGCGTGGCGGTGGTTCGAGCTCGAGCTCGACGACGGCACGTTGCTGGTCGTGGCAGGCAGCTCACCGGCGCAGTTCCCGAGCCGACTGCTGCCGGGCGCCGCAGAACGCGATCTCGCGGACCTGGATCTGCTGATGGGCGTGCCCGGTGCGCCCCTGGGACCGGACTGATCGGAGCGGGACACGCCGCTCCCGACCGACGTGGGAGCGGGAGTGCGGCGCTGCGTGGCTGGGCTGCGACGTGCGCGCCGGAGCGCGGCGCGCTTCACTGGTGACCACATGACCTACCGGCCCCATGCGGCGTGCGAGCGATCATGACCGATCCCGACCCGGCCGCCGAACCCGATCCGGCTGCCGGTACCGACGCGGCAGCCGAGCCCGGCCTGCCGGCGATGGCGCCCCCGTCGCGACCACGCCGCCGCCGGCCGCTTCCCGAGGTACCGACCCTGGTGCAGCTCGGGCTCCGACCGCGCACCATGTTGCTGCGCGGCCTCTTCGGGCGATGCCCCGCCTGCGGCGGCCGACACCTGTTCCACCGGTACTTCACCATGGTCGATCGGTGTCCGACCTGCTCGCTGCGCTTCGAGCGGATCGAGGGACACTGGATCGGGGCCATCGGGGTGAACACCGTGTGCGTCATGGGGCTCATGCTCATCGTGTTGTTCGCAGTGACGTTCTCGTTCTTCCCCGATCCCCCACCGACCTGGCCGCTGATGACCGCCGAGATCGTCATCGCCACGCTGGGCACGCTCGTGTTCTTCCCCGCCTCGCGCACGCTGTGGTCGGCGATCGACCTGATGATGCGCCCGCTCAAACCCGGAGAGGTCGACCCCCGGTTCGTGCTCGTCGACCCGCTCCGTGACCGCACGCGCGCCCAGAAGCGCTGGAAGCGCTGACCTGTCGAGGCACCCAGGTCGGGCAGTTCTCCTCCCCCTCGCGCCCTTGCCGCACCAGCGCCGGCTCCGTACCGTGGTCGTGGTGCAGCGTCGACACCTGAGCATCATCGCCATGGTCCTGGTGATCGCCGTGACCGCCGCTGCCTGCGCCACATCGGCCGACACGACCGCCGTCGACGCGGTCGAGCCCGACGACGCTGCCGGGGCACCCACGAGCACCATCGTCCGGGTCGAGCGCGGGTCGGACGCACCCACGACCACGACGGTCCTGCGCGCGTCGCAACAGGCGGACGCGACGCTGGATCCCACCACCGTGCTCACCTCGCTGCTGGGGCAGTTCGCCGGGGACCCGGCGCTGGTGGCGCAGCTGGCCGACCTGGACGCGGTGGGCATCGCGAACCTGTTGGGCATCGACCTGGCAGCGCTCCAGCAGCTCGGGTTGAACCCGGCGCAGCTCGCCGCGCTGGGCCAGGGCGTGCTGGCCAGCACCCCCGGGGTGCAGACGGAGCTGCTGTCCGGCGCGCCGGACCCCGCGGTGCTGCTGGGCCTGCTGGCCGGATCACTCGATCCCCAGTCCCTCGCCGACGGCACCATCGCGACCATCGTGCAGGGGCTGCTCGCGTCCATCACCGGGCTGCGCATCGTGGTGTCGCCCGAGCTCACCGTCGATCTGGGTGAGCTGCTCGGCGACATCGATCCCGAGGGTCTCGGACCGCTCGCGGCCAACCCTGCCAACGCTTCACTGCTGGCGCTGCTGACCAGCGCCTGGATCGGCTCCAACCCGCTGCTCGCCCGTCAGCTGTTGGCGAACCCGCTGCTGGACCCATCCCTGCGATCGCTCCTGCAGCAGTTGCAGGAGCTGAGCGGCTCGATCGGCGACACCGCACGCGAAGCGTTGCTCACCGCGCTGTACGAGTTGATCCCGGCGCTCGCCCCGAACCGCTGAGCGAGATCGCCGGGCTACTCCGGCTCAGCTGTAGATCGCCTCGATCTCCGCAGCGAACCGGGCGTTGACGCCCCGACGCTTGAGCTTCGAGGTGGGGGTCAACAGCTCGGAGTCGGGCATCCACTCCTCGGTCAGGATCTGCACGCGCTTGACCGACTCGGCGCTGTTGAACCCCGACATCGCCTCGGCGACACCCTCGTCGATGATCCGCTTGACCTCATCGAGGGCGGCGAACTCCTCGAGCGTGGTGAACTCGATCCCGTGCTGGGCGGCCCACCCCGGAGCCACCTCGGCGTCGAGCACGACGAGCGCCGAGACGAAGGGACGGTTGTCGCCGATCACGGCAGCCTGCCCGATCAGCGGAACGGTCTTCAACGCAGCCTCGAGGTTCGCCGGCGACAGGTTCTTGCCACCAGCGGTGATGATGAGCTCCTTCTTGCGGTCGACGATGCGCAGGTACCCGTCCTCGTCGATCTCACCGATGTCGCCCGAGTGCAGCCACCCGTCGTCGTCGATGGCCTCGGCGGTCTTCTCCGGGTCGTTCAGGTAGCCCTGGAACACCAGCCCACCGCGACAGCACACCTCGCCGTCGTCGAAGATCGCCAGCTCGACGCCGGGCAGCGCCCTGCCGACCGTGCCCGGCTTCACCTTGAAGCGCTCGAAGGTCATCGGGCCGGTGTTCTCGCTCATGCCGTACACCTCGGCCAGCGGGATGCCGATCGCGCGGAACCAGGTGATCAGCTGCGCCGGGATCGGCGCTGCGCCGGTCACGGCGACCTCGCACTCGTCGAGCCCGACCAGCTGGCGCACGGTCGAGAAGGCGACGTCGTCGAGGAACTGGTAGGTGGCGATCTCGTCCTCGGTCGCCGTGCCCCAGGTCATCTTCTCCTGGATCGGGATGGCAGCAGCGACCGCGTCGTTGAACTTCTCGGCCTTCTCCGGATCCGCAGCGAGCGCTGCGGTGACACCGGCGTAGAGCTTCTCCCAGACGCGTGGCACGCCGAACACGACGTTCGGGTGCACCTCGCCCAGGAAGGTCGTCAGCATGGACGTCTCCGGGCAGGTCGACACCTCGATGCCGGCGCCGAGCAGCATGTAGTGCGACACCATCCGCTCTGCGATGTGCGCCATCGGCAGGTAGGACACGACCCGCTTGCCGGCCAGGTCGTCACGATCCCAGCCGTAGACCGGCAGGAACGCCTCCATCGTCCACACGATGTTGTAGTGCGACAGCATCACACCCTTGGGGTTGCCCGTGGTGCCGGACGTGTAGATGATCGTGGCCAGGTCGTCGGGCGACGCGTTCTTCGATGCCTCGACCAGGTCCAACGGCTCGGCATCGGTCAGCACGTGATGGCCGACGACGCCGTCGGGCAGTTCCGGCGGTGCGACGATCGTGACGATCGTGTCCAGCTCGGGCAGTTGGTCGCGAACCTCGAGGAACTTCGCCATGAAGCCCTCGTTCTCGACGATGGCGACCTTCGCACCGCAGTGACCGGCGAGGTAGGCGACCTGGTCGGCCGAGGACGAGTTGTAGATCGACACCGGGGTGGCTCCCAGCAACATGACCGCCAGATCGAGCCAGTGGAACTCCGGGATGTTGCGCATCATCAACACGACCCGGTCGCCGCGCTCGACCCCGAGACCGCGGAGTCCGGCTGCTGCTCGTGCAGCGGAGTCGGCCATCTCGGCGAAGGTCATCGACGCCCACTGGTCCGCGCCCGACATCCATCGCAGCGCGGTGCGCTCGCCGTGGTTCTGCAGCGTGGTCAGGAACTCGGTGACGGCGGTGCGGCCGGCCACCATCTCGTCGATCTGGTCCTTGGTCAGCTCGGACATGGGTCCCCCTGGAGACGCTCGTGGCCCGCGATCGGTCTGCCGGCCGGCTCTGATCGTGCGAACTCTACTTCGGTGAACGGCGTCACTGCACCGCGCGCGTTGACCAAGTGGCGGGCGCCGAACCAAACTCTTGACCGGTCGGTCAAGTTGGCCGTTCCGGGGGACACCTTTCGATCCAGGAGACACCCACATGCCAGAGGCAGTGATCATCGACGTCGTGCGGACCGCGGGCGGCAGGCGCAACGGAGCACTTGCCGGCTGGCATCCGGTCGATCTGGCCGCCGAGACCCTCAAGGCGCTGGCCGACCGCAACGACCTGGACCCGGCGCTGGTCGACGACGTCATCATGGGCTGCGTCATGCAGGCGGGCGCCCAGGCGCTGAACGTCGGACGCAACGCCGTGCTGGCTGCCGGATGGCCCGAGTCGGTCCCCGCCACCACGATCGACCGCCAGTGCGGGTCCTCCCAGCAGGCGTACCACTTCGCCGCGCAGGGCGTGATGGCCGGAGCGTACGACGTCGCGATCGCCGCAGGCGTCGAGGTGATGAGCCTGGTGCCGATGGGCGCCTCGATCTCCAAGCACGTCGGCTTCCCGTTCGGCGCCGCGGCCGACCGCTACAGCGACGTCGAGCTGCTCGAGGGTCATCCGGGCTTGATCGGCCAGGGCATGTCGGCCGAGGTCATCGCGAACGAGTGGGGTCTCAGCCGTGAGGATCTGGACGCCTTCGGCGCCCGCTCGCAGATGCTCGCCGAGCAGGCTGCCGACGAGGGCCGGTTCGACAACGAGATCGTGCCCGTGCGCTCGAAGATCCGGGACAAGGAGACCGGCGAGGTCAAGGTCCTGGACACGATGCACACCCGCGACGAGGGCATCCGCCCCGGCACCACCGCCGACGGTCTGGCGAAGCTGAAGCCCGCGTTCCTGCCCGAGGGCAAGGTCACCGCCGGCAACAGCTCCCAGATCTGCGACGGCGCCTCAGCCGCGCTCATCATGAGCGCCGACAAGGCCAAGGAGCTGGGTCTGACCCCGCGTGCGAAGTTCCGCAGCTTCGCGCTCGCCGGTGTCGACCCCGTGCGCATGCTCACCGGGCCGATCCCCTCCACCACCAAGGCGCTCGAGAAGGCCGGTCTGACCATCGACGACATGGACCACATCGAGATCAACGAGGCCTTCGCCTCGGTCGTGCTGGCCTGGGAGAAGGAGCACCACCCGGACATGGCGAAGGTGAACCCCAACGGCGGCGCCATCGCGCTGGGTCACCCGCTCGGCGGCTCGGGCACCAAGCTGCTGGCCACGATGCTCAACGAGATGGAGCGCTCCGGCGGTCGCCTGGGCCTGCAGACCATGTGCGAGGGTGGCGGCCTGGCCAACGCCACCATCATCGAACGCCTGGGCTGAGCGGCCTCGCCCGGGACGACCCGGACGCGGGATCAGACCGAACAGGGCCTCCGGTAGATTGCTGCCGGAGGCCCTGTCACGTCCGGGCCCGCGATGTCAGGAACCCGATGGAAGAACTCGACACGGCCGACGAGGTCGAGCCACGGAGGTCCCGGCCCATCTGGGGCCGCTGGTGGTTCCTGCTGGCGCTGGTGATCGTGGTCGGGCTGGTGCTGTCGTCGTTCGTGGACACCGGCCCGGTCGCCACGGTGGGCGCGCTGCTGATGGGGCTGATCGTTTTCCGGAGCGGGTGGTTCTTCCTGCAGTCGTTCGCCACCCCGCCACCGCCACCGCCCGACCCGGGCACGTTGCGCAAGGTGAAGCTGGTCTACCGGTGCCCCAACTGCGGCACCGAGGTCCGGATGACCGCAGCGGTCACCGAGGATCCCGAGCCACCACGGCACTGCATGGACGACATGGAGCTCGTGTCCGGACCGGACTGACTCGGCATCGCTGTCCGCACCCCATCCACGGTCCACATGTTGTCCACAGGGTGGAACCGATATCCACAGAGTGTGGACAGGCTGGGAGTTGTCACCCGACGATCATCTGGGCGTCATCTGACCGACAGATGGGGCCACCGTCGGGACGCCGGCGGTCCGAACCCGCAACCGGGACGCGAACCGTGTGGGTCAGCGGTACTGCGTCGCCGCCATGATGCCGGCCAGGATCGACACCAGACCTGCCACCAGGTACCAGCCGTTGCCGCCGTTGGCCGATCCCGGCAGGACCTCCATGTAGTTCAGGATGATCAACAGGAGTCCGAGTATCCACAGGCCGAACATCGCGACCGGTACCCACTTGGGGCTGGGCCGGTGCTGACGATCCGCCACCGGGGCCGGGGTGTGACGCGCCGGGGTGGTCTGCTGCGCCTTGGCCTTGGCCTTCGCCTTGGGGGGAACGACCTTGTCGGGCTTCGACACGGGCGCCGCAGATGAGGGGGCCTGGTCCGCATCGGTGCCGACCTTGCGCTTCGCCGGGTTCGCCATGGCGACAGGATAGACGGAACCGGTGCTGCGCCGGCCGGGCGCTGCATCTAGCGTGACCGGCCGTGGGCCCGCGGATCCTGGTCATCGACAACTACGACTCGTTCGTCTACAACCTCGTCCAGTACCTGGGTGAGCTCGGAGCCGAGCCCCTGGTGCACCGTGACGACGCGCTCACCCTGGACGACGTGGCCCGGATCGATCCCGACGGGATCCTGATCAGTCCCGGACCCGGCGCTCCGGCCGACGCAGGGCTGTCGAACGAGATCATCGCGACGTGGGGCGATCGCCGTCCGGTGTTCGGGGTGTGCCTGGGCCTGCAGTGCATCGGCGAGGTCTTCGGCGGGCGGGTCGTGCGCGCCCCACAGGTGGTGCACGGCAAGACGTCGTCCATCCATCACGACGGCAAGGGCATCTTCCGTGGCGTTCCCCAGCCGCTGGAAGCCACCAGGTACCACTCGCTGATCGTCGAGCGCTCGTCGTTGCCGGACGTGCTGGAGATCACCGCGCAGACCGACGACGGGGTGATCATGGGGCTGCGCCATCGCGAGCTCCAGGTCGAGGGCGTGCAGTTCCATCCGGAGTCGGTGCTCACCCACTCGGGCCACGACATCGTGGGCAACTTCCTGGCGACCTGTGCGTCGCCCAGCACCGCCGACCGCTGACGGGTCGGGGCTCAGCCTCCCGGCGCGGTGGTGGAGGTCGTCGTGGTCGGACCGCCGGGAATGCTGGTGGTCGTGGTCGTCGGGGGTGGCGGCACGGCGCCGACGGTGATCGTGACGGTGCCTCCCCTCCCGAGCGGGGAGTTGGCGATCGGGGACTGGGAGATGACCCGGCCGTTGCGCCGATCACCTGCGGTGACCACCTGGGTCCGAACCGTCACCTCCAGACCCAGGTCCGACGCGATCGACGTCGCGGATCCACGCGTGAAGCCCACCAGGTCCGGCACCTCGACCGGGCCAGGGGCCGCGGCGATCACGATCGCGACGGGGAAACCCCGAGGCGCCTCCGCCCCGGGCGGCGGGTTGGTCGACAGGATCGCGTCCGGTTCGGCGTCGGAGGTCACACGACGCGTCACACGCCCGACCTCCAGCTCCGCCCGGCCCAGTGCGACGAACCCGTCCCGCGACGGTTGGCCGACGATCTCGGGAACGGTCCTCGGCTCGGGCCCCTTGGACAACAGCACGCGCACCTCGCTGCCGATGACCGCTCGTGCGCCGACCGCCGGGATCGATCCGACGATGTCGCCCTGGGGCACTTCCTCGTCGAAGACCTCCTCGATCACTCCGGTCAGCCCCAGAGCTCCGAGCAGCCGCACGGCCTCGGCCGCTCCGACGCCCTCGAAGTCGGGTACCCGCACCCCGGCGGGGCCGTCGCTGACCGCGAGCACCACCTGCTCGCCGACCTCGAGGCGGGCTCCTGCGATGGGGTCCTGGTCGACGACCACGTCGACGGGCGCCACCTCGTTGGCCTCGTAGGTCACGTCAACGATCAGACCCAGGCGTTCCAGCTGCGCCTGGGCGTCGGGCAACGGCCGTCCCGAGACTCGCGGCACCACGATCTCGGGCACCTGACGACCGTCATCGGCGTCCACGGTCATCATCCCGGCGAGGCCGATCAACGCGACGAGCACGACGACGGCCAGCCCTGCGATGCCGACCGCCGTGGCCAACGGGTGCGACGCCCTGTCGACGGTCTCCGGTGCGCCGATCTCGGTGATCCGCTCACCCGGTGCCACCGCGTCCGCCACGATGGTCGGATCGGCACCATCCCGAACGACGGTCGGGTCGGGGGCATCGGACCCATCGGTCGGATCGGTCGGGTCCGCTGCGGCCGGTCCGAGCAGGTCGGTCATCTCGGCGGCCTGGTGGTCGTCGTGGTGGTGGTCGTGGTGGAGGTCGGCCTCGGCGCGCTGGTCGTCGTGGTCGATCTGGGCGGTGGCGGCGGACCGAGCTCGCGGCCGACCACGATGGTGACGGTCTGGCCCGGCCGGTAGGGGACGTCCGGCTCGGGGTACTGCGCGGAGACGGCATCCAGGCCGTCGCCGTCGGGGCCGACCAGCTGCGATGCCAGCGCCACGACGAAGCCGGCACCCTCGAGCGTCGCCCGGGCGGCCTGCTCGGTCTGGTTCACCAGGTTCGGCACCGTCACCAACGCGGGGCCCGCCGAGATGACCAGGTCGACCGGAGTGTCGATCGGCACCACTTCACCCGGAGCGGGATCGGCCGAGAGCACTGCACCCTGTGGCACCGCCGGGTCATCGGCGAGGGAGACCTCGCCCAGGGTCAGCGCCGACCGGCCGAGCTCGAACGATGCTGCGTCCAGCGACCGCCCGAGCACCTCGGGAACCGGGCGGTCAGCCGCGCCGGTCGACACCACGAACGAGACGTCGTCCAACCCGGTGACCTGGATTCCCGGGCCCGGCGACTGCTCCATCACGATGCCCTCGGCGATCCGTTCGGACGGGACGCGTTCGACCTCGACCGGGATGTCGGCCGCTTCGAACGGCTCGGAGATCTCATCGAAGGGTCGGCCGACGGCGTCGGGCATCGTCACCCTGTTGGCGCCCTTGGACACCACGATGCGCACCGTGGTCCCTTCCCGCACCCTCGACCCGGCAGGCGGATCCTGGTCGATGACCGTCCCCCTCGGCGCGCTCAGGCTGAACTCCTCGGTCACCTCGGGCACCAGGCCAGCCTCGAGCAGGTCCGCCTCGGCACGTGGTCGCGGCGCTTCTGCCAGGTCCGGCACGCTGACGATCGCTCCACGGCCCAGCAGCGCGTCGATCGGGTTCAGGGTGTTGGAGAACCCCAGCAGCCCGACCGAAGCCAGCGCCACGCCGAGCGCCACCGCCACCGCTGCGGCACCGCGGACCCGTGCCACCTCAACGACCGGCGGCGAGCGGAACGGCGCGCCTCATGGCGTCGTGGTGGTGGTGGAGCTCGTCGTCGTCGTCGTGGTGGTCGACGCCACCCCCACCACGATGCGCACCGTCGCGCCTGCGTCCGCCCGTTCGCCGCCACCGGGCTCCTGGGAGACCACCCGTCCGGCGTTCGGATCTCCGGAGGGGACCGACTGGGGGGTGACCTCGACGACGAATCCGCGATCCCGGATCTCGGCTCGTGCATCGGCTTCGGTCTGCCCGACGACGTTGGGAACCTCGACCTGCTCCACGCCGGTGGAGACCACGATCTGGACCACGGCGTTGCGCTCGACCGACGCACCGGCGACGGGGTCGGTCGAGATCACGCTGCCGGCGGCGACCGTGTTGCTCGGCGCCTCGGTCGCCTCGGCGAACCGCAGTCCCTCGGCCTGGATCTGCGCCTGGGCCTGGGCGAGCGGCCGGCCGACCACGTCGGGCACCAGGACCCTGCCTGCCGGCACCGACACGAAGATCTCGACCTCGGTGCCGGGCAGGACCTCGGTCTCGGCGGCCGGGTCCTGTTCCACCACGAAGCCCGGCTCGCCGTCGTCGACCTCGCGCGGCGTGACCTTCACCGTCAGTCCGGCGTCGTTGAGCACCTTGGTGGCGTCGGTCTGGCTCATCAGGAACACCGAGGGAACCACCACCATCTCCGAACCGGACGACACGACCAGGCGGACCAGCGACCCCTCATCGACCTCTTCGTCCTTGGCGGGGTCCTGGGCGGTGACGAGCCCGCTGGCGAACTGGTCGCTCGGCTCACGGGTCACATCGACCTCGAGCCCCAGATCCTCGAGCGTGGTCGTGGCCTCGTCCAGGGGCAGACCGATGACCGGGGGCACCGTCACCAGGCTGCCTTCGTCCAGGCTGCTGGCGAACCAGAACAGCAGCCCCCCCAGCAGGGCCAACAAGCCCACCAGTACGGCGATGAACAACCAGGTGCGACGCTTCGGCTCGTCGGGTTCGTCCTCGTAGGGCTCCTCGGGCGGAACCTCCGGGCCCATCCCCGTGGCCGGCTGCATGGTGGTGGCCGGGTCGGCGAGCGCGGCTGCGGCGGCGCCAGCGGCAACGCCGGCGGCGAGGAGTCCCCGCTCGGCGACGGTCGTCTCGCCGGCGAGGTAGCGACCCAGATCGGCCCGCAGATCCTCCGCGGACGCATACCGGTCGTCGGGCCGCTTGGCGAGCAGCTTCATGATGATCGCCTCGAGGCCCTCGGGCAGGCCGGACATGATCGTCGACGGCGGCGGGGGCGCGTCCTGGACGTGCTTGTAGGCGATGGCGAGGGGCGAGTCGCCGGTGAACGGAGGCCGACCGGCGACCAGTTCGTAGAGCACCACACCGAGGGAGTACAGGTCCGAGCGGGGATCGACCGGCAGACCCTGGGCCTGCTCGGGGGAGAAGTAGGTGGCGGTCCCCATGACCGACCCCGCCTGGGTCAGGTCCTCGTCGGAGGAGGAGAGCGCCCGGGCGATGCCGAAGTCCGTCACCTTGGACTGCCCGGACCGCGTCAGCAGCACGTTGCCCGGCTTGACGTCGCGGTGCACCACCCCGCGCGAGTGCGCGAAACCCAGTCCGGAGGCGACCTCGGCGGCGATCTCGGCAGCCCGACGCGGGTGGAAGGGCCCGTCGGAGCGCAGCACCCGGGACAGACTCGGGCCGTCGACGTACTCCATGACGATGAAGTACGTACCGTCCTGCGCGCCCCAGTCGTAGACACCCACGACGTTGGGGTGCGAGAGGTTGGCAGCGGCCTGGGCCTCACGTCGGAAACGCTCGACGAAGGAGGGGTCCGTCGCGAACTCGGCGACCAGTTCCTTGACCGCCACCGGGCGGTCGAGCGAGCGGTCCCGCGCCAGGTACACCTGTGCCATCCCCCCGCGGGCGAGGCGGCGGTGGATCTCGTACCGGTCGTTCAGGACGCGCAGATCTTGGTCAGCCATGCGGGCAACAGCGTAGATGCGCCGCTGTTGCGGGTCGCGGCAACGACATGACCCGCCCGGGGCGGTTGCTCAGCTCAGGGCGTGGCCAGCGCCACTTCGAGCACCGTCCTCGCGATCGGCCCGGCGACACGCCCGCCGGTCAGACCGTCGTCGCCGTCGACACCCTGCACCATCACCGCCACCGCAACGGTCGGCTCGGCATCCACCGGGCCGGCGAAGGCGATCATCCACGCGTGCGAGCGGGGCGGCGTCGTGCCCAGCTGCGCAGTACCGGTCTTGGCGCCCACCTCGAACCCGGGCAGTTGCAGGATGCGGCCGGTGCCGCGCTCGACCACGCTGATCATGGCGCGGCGCATCACCTCGGCCACGTCGGGCTCCATCGAGTCCCGCCAGGGGCGCTGGTCGAACCGGCTGACGACGTCGCCATCGCGGGCCTGCACCTCGGACATGACGTGGGGAACCATGATCCGTCCCTCGTTCGCCACACCTGCCGCGACCAGAGCCATCTGCAGCGGTGTCGCCGCCACGTCGTTCTGGCCGATCGCCGTCTGGGCGAGCGCCGGGGTGTCCGCGACAACCGGGGCCTCGCCCTCCGGCTCGCGCACCACGTCGCCGAAGTCCGTCGGATAGACCGACGCCGCTGGTCGGGTCAGGTCGATCGGCGGCGCCTCGTTGAACCCGGCTGCCTCGGCCGCCTCGATCATCGGGTCGGGTCCCAGCTGTTCGGCGGCCATCTGCGCGAACGAGGAGTTGCAGGACTGCTCGAGGATCGCGAACAACGCTCCGCCACAGCTGCTGCGATCGAAGTTGAAGATCGGACGGTTGGTCAGCGGTGGCGTGTAGGACTGCACCACCGGGTACACGGGTTCTTCCTCGGTGACCGTGCCGCTGGTGAGGCCGGCGGTGGCGGTGACCACCTTGAACGTCGAACCGGGGAAGAACCGCTCCTGGTAGGACCGCGCCAGCAAGGGCTTCTCCGGCGAGGCGTCCAGCAGACGCTTCGCCGTGATGGCGGTCTCTCCCTCGTTGCCCGACACGACGTTCGGGTCATAGGTCGGTGTGGAGTACATCGCCTGGATCGCTCCGGTGGACGGGTCGAGCACCACCACCGACCCGGTGAGCGCACCCAGCGCGTCCCTGGCGGCGCGCTGCACGTCGCTGTGCACGGTGAGGATGACGTCGCCCTCGCTGGAGGGGTCCGAGAAGAACCCCGACAACTCGTGCAGCTGCAGCGCAGAGGTGCGGCCCGTCAACTCTGCGTTGTAGGTGCGTTCGACACCGGTCGAGCCCAGGCGGAACGAGTAGTACCCCGTCAGGTGGGCGAACAGCTCCCCCTCGGGATACACCCTCTGGTAGCGCAGCTCGGCACGTCGTTCCTCGGAGGTGGCCAGCACCACCCCGTCGGCGCTGACGATGTCGCCCCGGGGCCGGTTGAAGTCCCGCAGCTGCGCACGGGTGTTCTCGGGGCGATCGTTGTACTCCGAGGCGTCGAGCACCTGCAGCTGGTTGAGCTTGGCGAAGGCCGCGACGTAGCAGACCATGATCACGATCCCGAGGACTTTGATCTGTCGACTCACCGCGCCACCAATGGAGCCGGCGACCGGCTCTCGGACTGGTCCGAGATGCGCACCAGAAGGGCCAGCAACACGTAGTTCGCGACCAGCGACGACCCGCCGTAGGACACGAACGGCAGCGTCACACCGGTGAGCGGGAGCAGCCGGATCACCCCGGCGATGATGATGAAGGCCTGGAACGCGATGAGCGAGGTGAGCCCCACGGCCAGCAGTGCGCCGAACGGGTCGCCCGCTGTCCGGGCAAGTCGGAGCCCCGACCCGGCCAGCAGGAGGAACGCGCACAGCACCGCGGTGGCACCCAGCAGTCCGAGCTCCTCGCCGATGATGGCGAAGATGAAGTCGGACTCGTCCGCCGGGATCCGCCCGGAGATGCCGAGACCGGGCCCGGTGCCGGCGATACCGCCCCAGGCGAACGCGTAGGCCGCCTGGATGACCTGGAAACCGGAGCCCTGGGGGTCCTGCCAGGGGTCGAGCCACGTCGTGACGCGATCCTGCACGTGGGAGAACTGCGTCCACGCCAACCAGGCGCTCACGCCGAACAGGACCGCACCCGCGGCGACGTAGCTGCCGCGTCCCGTGGCCACGTAGAGCATCACCATGAACAGCACGAAGAACAGCAGCGCCGAGCCCAGGTCGCGCTGGAAGACCACCACGATCAGCGACACGCCGACGGCCAGCAGGATCGGCGCGAAGTGCTTGGGGTCGGGGGTGTTGAGACGGCCGATCCGGAACGTCGCCACACCCAGCAGCTCGCGCCGCTCGGTCAGGTAGCCCGCGAAGAACACCGCGAGACAGATCTTGGCGAACTCACCGGGCTGGAAGTTGACCGGACCCAGCGACACCCAGATGCGTGACCCGTTGATCTCTCGACCCAGACCGGGCACCAACGGCAGCACCAGCAGCAACAGACCGATCAGTCCGAAGGTGTAGCGGTAGCGCTGCAGCACCTTGATGTCACGAATGACCGCCAGGGTGAGCACGTAGCCGACGATGCCGACGGCGGTCCACGATGCCTGCAGCGCCGCCAGGTCGCCGTCGATGCGGGCGATGAACACGTAGCCGATGCCGTTGAGCAGCGCTGCGAGCGGCAGGAACAACGCATCCGCGAGCCGCGCCAGCTTGCGCGTCGCGATGTGCGCGCCGACCAGCAGCGCGACCAGCACACCCAGGAACGGCACGATGTCGGCGGGCAACGACGCGCTGCGTCCCAGGCTCGCCAGCGCGTAGGTGCCCAGGATGATCAGCACCGACAGGATCAACAGGCCCAGCTCGGTCCGACGACGAGTGCGGCCCAGGCTGTCCGCCGCCGTCGGCGGACGCGCCGTGGTGTCGGTCGCGGTCACGGCGGTCCGGGCGCCGGCGCCGCCGGCGGTGCCGGTGGGGCCGCCGGATCGGCCGGAGCAGGAACCGGGGGTGCCGTGGTCGTCGGGGCTGCGGTGGTGGTCGTGGTGGTGGTGGTGGTGGTCGTCGTGGTCGTGGTCGTGGTGCGGTCCAGCAGGTTGGCGACGTAGCGCTCGGCGTCGGCGCGACTCGTGAAGCGCTGACCCTCGCGCACGTCGCGCTGGTCCTTCGGCGACAGCTCCACCAGCACGACACCCGAGGACTGCTCGACCTGTGGCTGGATCCACAGGAAGCCGTCGGGTTGGCCCCGATAGACGGCGACGGTGCCGTCGTCGTCGCCGACGAACCAGCCCTGGCCCGCGGTGTAGAGCACGATCCCGAACGCACCGCCGATGATCAGCAGCACCGCGAGGACGAACGCGGGAGTCCGCCACGAACGGCGCGTCGATGACCCGTCGTCGTCGCTTCCGCCTGCGTCGTCACCAGCGTCCTCCGCGTCCGTCCCGGCCGGAGCTGCTGCGTCCTGCTCCTCGTCATCCCCACCGGACGTCGCCGCGTCGGGATCGGCGTCGTCGAGGCCAGCGCCATCAGCAGCAGCACCCGAGTCACCGGCCGGCCCGGCATCGTCGGGCGGCTCGGCGTCAGACCCGTCGCCGTCGTCGTCGGTCGCAACCGGGGCGGCGAGGATCGGCACGAGGGGCACCGTCGCGGTGTCGTTGGCGGGGTCGTGGAAGGCGTCGTCCAGGTCCACCGTCGGCGTGGCGATGCGGCGGAATCGCCGATCGAGCGGCTCGGGAGGATCCTCGGCGCCGACCAGGTCCACCACGACCGCGGTGATGTTGTCCCGGCCCCCGGCCGCCTCGGCCTCTGCCGCGAGTCGGCGAGCTGCGACCTCGGGGTCGTCTCCCTCTGCGAGCACCTCGGCGATGCGCGACTCGTCGAGCTCGTTGAACAGACCGTCGCTGCACAACAGCAGGCGATCGCCCTCGCACGGGCTGAGCAACCAGGCGTCGACCACGACGAGTGCCTCGACCCCCAGCGCGCGGGTCAGCACGTTGCGCTGCGGGTGCACCTCGGCCTCTTCTGCGGTGATACGACCCTCCCGGACCAACGTCTCGACCAGGGAGTGGTCCTCGGTCAGGCGCCGCAGCGCACCGACCGCGTACAGGTAGACCCGGCTGTCGCCGACGTTGAGCACCGCCACGTGCTCGCCGTCCTCATCGACCATGCCGACGACGCAGACCGTCGTGCCCATGCCACGCAGCGACTCATCGGCGGCGGCGCGCTCAGTGATGTTGCGGTTGGCGGTGTGCACCGCCAGCACCAGATCGGCCAGCGATCGTCGGCCGGCCATCCCCTCGAGGACCTCGACGGTGACCGCCGAGGCGACCTCGCCCGCGCGATGCCCACCCATGCCGTCGGCGACGACGGCCAGGTCGTCACCGACGAGGTGGGAGTCCTCGTTCGCGGCGCGCACCTGGCCGACCAGCGTCGCGGACCCCGACCGGAGGTGGATCACCGGATCTCCATCACGACATTGCCGATCTGGATGCGGTCACCCGGTCGGGCCGGCATCTGCCCGACCGCTCTCGTCCCGTTCACCCAGGTGCCGTTGGTCGAGCCCAGATCCTCGGCGAACACCGAGCCGTCCCGGATGAACACCCGGCAGTGGACCTGTGAGACGTACTGCTCGTCGAGCACGATCGAGCAGCCGCCGGCCCGACCGACGGTCAGCTCGGGGCCGAGCGCGAACTCGGCCCCCGCGCGGGCGGGGGGCTCGACGATGACCAGGCGTGTCGGCACGGTCGTGCCACGGCGGGACTTCGCCGCCTTCGGGGCCTTGGTCTTGGCGGCCTTGGCCTTCGGTGCTCGGCCGCGGCGGCTGACCGCGCCCTCGGCGGGTGCCAGCTTCGGTGGTGTCACCTCGGACCAGACCGCCCGCAGGACGCGCAGGAAGAACAGGTACAGCAGCGCCAGCAGGCACAGCTTCAGGACGGTGAGCAGCTGCTCGGACACTCGGGCGAGCCTACGACGCCTGGAAGTGCATCACGGTGTTGCCGAACCGGACCTCGTCACCCTCTCGCAGCTGGTGTTCGGCAACCCTGGCGTCGTTCACCTTCGTGCCGTTGGTCGAGCCCAGGTCGACCACGACGAACCCGTCGCCCGAGGGACGGATCTCGGCGTGACGACGGCTGACGTTGGGATCTGCCAGCACGATCGTGCAGTCGTTCGCACGACCGACCGACACGACGTACTCACCCAGGGGCACACGGTCGCCGGTGGGCAACAGCAGCGAGCCGGGCGGCAGACCGCCGACGCCCTCGGCGAACCTGCCGTGGACCGTCAACACCCCGCCGCGCAACGCGTCGTCGACCTCGATCGAGACCTCGACCGGGCCGACGAAGCCGTACTGCTCGTCGCGAGCGTGCTCGCGGGCTGCATCGGCGAGCTCTCGGCGCAACGTGCCGAGCAGGTCGGCCAGCTGCTCGCCGTCGGACGCGGCGATGGCGAACTGGAACGAGTTGGGCACGATGGTGCGGCCGTCGACGCCGACGGTGCGACGCGAGTCCATCTCACGCACCAGCTTGCGCCCGAACTCGACCGGGCTGAGGCCACTGCGGAACAGACGCGAGAAGGTGCCCTCGACCGCTCGTTCCAGACGGCTCTCGAAGCCCTTGATACCCATCGGCCCAACAGTACCGAGAGTCCGGGACATCTCAGGGATCGCAGTTGGGAACTCCGCCGGAGCGGAGCTACGCTGCGTCCTCCACTTGCGCGAGTGGCGGAATTGGCAGACGCGGAGGATTCAGGTTCCTGTGTCCGAAAGGACGTGGGGGTTCAAGTCCCCCCTCGCGCACCATTGTCCTCTGTCGGGACATCGGAAACCCTCGGCCCTCAGGTTCGGGGGTTTCTGCGTTGCCCGGGACGTCGTGCCCGTCCTGCCGGCCCGGGAACCGCCACCGGCGCCGAACGGACCTGTCAGCCGGATGCAGCGGCGCTGCCCGCCGCACTGAGCCGCTCCACCTCGTCCGCGCTCAGCTCCAGGTCGGCCGCGGCGACGTTCTGCTCGAGGTGCTCGATCGAACCCGTCCCGGGGATGGGCAGCATCACCGGGCTGCGCGCCAGGAGCCAGGCGAGCGCCACCTGACCCGGCGTGGCGTCGCGGTCCCGGGCGATCTCGTCGACCGGTCCGCCCGGGCGGGCCAGGTCGCCGGCTGCGAGGGGGAACCAGGGGATGAAGCCGATGCCCTCGGCGTCGCAGTACTCGAGCACGTCCTCGGAGCCACGGTCGATCAGGTTGTAGCGGTTCTGCACCGTGGCGATCGGCAGGTGCTCGCGGGCCGCCACGATGTCGGCGACCGTGCACTCGCTCAGCCCCACGTGACGCACCAGGCCCTCGTCACGCAACGCGGCGAGGGTCCCGAACTGCTCCTCGGCCGGCACCTGCGGGTCGATCCGGTGCAGCTGGAACAGGTCGATGCGCTCCACGCCCAGGCGCCGCAGACTCATGCAGCACGCACTGGCGCAGGTACTCGGGCCGTCCCAGGGGCGCCCAGATGTTCGGTCCGTGACGAGTGAGCCCGGCCTTCGTCGCCACCACCACCTGTTCGTAGGGGTGCAGCGCCTCGCGGATCAGGTCCTCGGAGACCTCGGGCCCGTAGGAGTCCGCGGTGTCGATGAAGTCCACGCCCAGCTCCGGGAGCCGACGCAGCACCGCGATGGCCCCGTCGGGGTCCTCGGGCGGCCCCCAGACCCCGTCGCCGGTGATGCGCATCGCGCCGTAGCCGAGCCGGGTGACCGACAGGTCACCGCCGATGTCGAAGGTTCCTGCAGCGGCAGCGGAGTTGGTCATGGGCACCTTCCTACCCGGTCGGCGCCGTCCCCAGCCGTCGCGGGCGACCTATGTGGTGGGAACGCAGTTCTCCTGGGCCCACTGCGAGAGGTTCTGCGCAGCGGTACCGAAGTCGGTGTTCGTGGCGAACACCTGTGCCAGCTGCGCAGCACCCACTGCAGCAGCCGGGTTGCCCGAGCTGATCCCTGCCCAGTCGACGTCCGCCGATGCGCTCGCGAGCTCGGCGTAGACCTCTGCGAGCGTCTGCACGTCGCCGCGCACCTCATCGGGGACCTTGTCGGCGGCCTCGGACAGCAGCTGCGCAGTCTGCTCGAGCTGCTCGGTGGGATCGTCGCCGCTCTGGATCGAGTTGGCCAGATCGTCGTTGTCGAACGCCTCGGCCAGCTGGCGACACTCGTCGGAGGTGAACGCCGCGTCCCCGGCACCACCCGATCCCGCCGTGGTGGTCGTGGTGTCGTCCCCACCGCTGCCCGCCTCGACCGTGGTGGACGACGCAGTCGTGTCCGCCGTCTCGTCGTCGCCACCGCACCCGGCGACCAGGCCAGCCACCGCCAGCACCACAGCCGCACCCAGGATGATTCTGCGCATCACCGACTCCTTCTCGTTCCGAGCATCGGGTCCACGGTACCCAGGCACGCGAGTTGCCCCAACCGTCGTCAACGACCCAGCTCGCTGCGGATCACTCCGGTGAGCACCGCGGCGCTGTTGCGGTGCGACAGCACGTTGGGGTGCAGCGGCAGGCCGGCGGGGTCGGTGTTGATGGTGTTGATCCAGGCGACCCCGTAGCCCTGGCAGACGTCATGACCGATGCTGGACGAGTAGATGTCGACGTACGTCACGCCGGCGGCGGCGGCCGCGTCGGCGAGCATCCGGTTCATCTCCAGGTACTTGTCACGCAGGTAGTGCACGTCCACCGGCAACAGCGGCACGGTCGGCCAACAGCCGTCACCCGTGACCGGCAACGTCACGGGGTACCCCACCAGGAACACCCTCGCCCCCGGGGAGCGCTCGCGGATGCCGGCGAGCACCGCGTCGACCTTCGGGCGGGTCTGGTCGATCTTGACCGCCATCTCGTCGACCCCGTCGACGATGCGCTTCCCGATACATGGCCGACCCCACGGGGCGTCACCCACCGGGACCGGCAACAGGTTCACGCACCCCAGCACCGAGCCCGAGAAGCCGACGTCGTTGCCACCGATGCCCACGGTCACCACATCGGTGTCCGGGGTGAGTGCGTCGAACTGCGGCGGGGCCTCGCTGCCCAGCAGCGCGTCCTGCGGCTCGGCCATGTGCGTCGTCTTCGCCGAGCCACAGCTGGCATCGATGAACGTGTCCACCGCCAGGGCGCGCGCCACCAGTGACGGATAGTTGACCCCGGACCGGCCGCAGTCGATCGGGTCGCCGTTCATCTCGGGCAACAGCGGGCCGGAGGTGTACGAGTCACCGAGTGCCACGTACCGCACCTCGTCGCTGCGCAGGGCCGAACGGCTCTGTTCGGGCTTCACCGACCCCACAGGCCCGAGCACCGAACAGGCCGACGCGACGAGCGCCACCACCAACCCCAGGGTCGCGTGCACCCCGGACCGTCCGCGAACCCTCGTTCCCGTCGTCGTCGGCCCCATCGTCTCCCCCGAGATCAGCTGTGCACGAGCTCCGCAGATCGTAGGTGAGCGACTCCCGTGATGTGCGCTCCGCGGTCCGACGTGCGCCGGCCGGACGACGCTGCGGCCCCACCGTCGACGCTCCCGCCGGCGGTCGTCGACTCGGTGGTAGTGAATGTGGTGTGACGAACCGGACGCGACCCGTGGACCGCTGGCTGCCGGGCGTGGTCGTCGCTCGCACCTACGAGCGCTCGTGGCTGCGCACCGACGTGATCGCCGGCATCGTCCTGACCGCGCTGCTCATCCCTGCAGGAATGGGCTACGCCGAGGCGGCCGGTCTTCCGCCGGTCACCGGCCTGTACGCGACCATCGTGCCACTGCTCGCCTACGCGGTGTTCGGGCCGTCGCGGATCCTGGTGCTGGGTCCCGACTCGTCGCTCGCCCCGATCATCGGTGCCTCGATCCTGCCCCTGGCGGCCGGCGACGCAGAGCGTGCGATCGCGCTGGCGGGGCTGCTGGCGATCCTCATGGGAGCGCTGCTGATCCTGGGAGGGTTCTTCCAACTGGGGTTCGTCACGGACCTGCTCTCCAAGCCGATCCGGATCGGCTACCTGAACGGCATCGCACTGGTGGTGATCGTCGGACAGCTCCCCAAGCTGCTCGGCTTCTCCGTCGATGCCGACTCCCTGGTCGCCGAGGTCACCGCCACCGTGCAGGGGATCGCGGACGGCAGCGTCGACACCACAGCGCTGATGGTCGGCGTCGCCTCGCTCGCCGCCATCCTGGTGCCACGGGCGTTGGGCAGCCGGGTTCCCGGTGTGCTGCTGGCAGTCGTCGGAGCGATCGTCGTCACGGCCTGGCTCGACCTGGAGGAGCGGCTACCGGTGGTGGGCGCCCTGCCACAGGGGCTGCCGACACCCGCGCTCGGTGGTCTGCAGCTCAGCGACGTCGCCTCGCTCATCGGCCCCGCTGCGGGTATCGCCCTGATCGCCTTCGCCGACACCGGGGTGCTGTCACGGACCTTCGCCGCCCGTCACGGCGAGAGCGTGAACGGCAACGACGAGATGCGCGGGATCGGTGCGGCCAACATCGCCACGGGCCTGCTCAGTGGCTTCCCGGTCTCGGCGAGCTCGTCGCGGACGCCGGTCGCCGACCAGGCCGGGGCGAAGAGCCAGCTCGTGGGCGTGGTGGGCGCCGTGCTGATCGTGGCGTTCATGCTGCTGGCGCCGGGCGTCACCGCGTTCCTGCCATCCGCGACGCTGGCAGCGGTGGTGATCGTCGCCGCGACGTCGCTGGTCGACCTGGGGGCGATCCGACGGCTGCTGCGGATGAGTCGTACCGAGACCGCGCTGTCGGCTGCAGCGTTCCTGGGGGTGGCGCTGGTCGGCGTGCTGCAGGGGATCGTGATCGCGGTGGCACTGTCCTTCATCGCCTTCGTGAACCAGGCATGGCGGCCGTACCGCACCGAACTGGTCCGCGTCGACGGACTGAAGGGGTACCACGACATCGAGCGGCACCCCGCTGGCCGGCGCATCCCGGGGCTGGTCATCGCCCGATTCGATGCACCTCTGTTCTTCGCGAACGGGGCGATCTTCGACGACCACGTCCGCGCGCTGGTCGACTCGAGTCCCGACCAGATCCACTGGGTGGTCGTCGCCGCCGAGCCGATCACGGGCGTCGACACCACCGCCATGGACGAGCTGATCGAGCTGGACGAGCATCTGGCCCGCCACCACATCGCGTTGCGGTTCGCCGAGATGAAGGGACCCGTGAAGGATCGACTGGTCCGCCTGGGCCTGGGCGAACGCTTCCCGCCCGACCACTTCTACCCCACCATCGGCACCGCGGTGCACGCCTTCGTGGCGGAGACGGGCGTCGACTGGGTCGACTGGGACGATCGGGATGACGTTGCCGAGGACGGCGAAGGTGAGGACGGAACCACACCGATTCCTTGAGCAGCCACCCGCCCCTGCCGATCCATGGTGGATGGTCAACGAGCACCCAGATGCACCGGCGCATCGCGACGGGTCTCTGCGCACCATCGCGGTCGTCGCGCTCGTCTGGGGTGCGATCTACCTGGTCTGGCGCGTCGGCTGGACCCACGACGAGGCCCAACCGGTGCTCTACACGGTGCTGCTGATCGCCGAACTGGTCGGTTGGTTCAACCTGGTGCTGTTCACCTTCCTGGCGTGGCGGGTGCCCTCACGTGCCGATCCGGCCTCGACGCCGGGTCGAGCGGTCGACGTGCTGGTTCCCACCTACGACGAGAGCGTCGAGGTGCTCCGAGCGACACTGCTGGGCTGTCGGGCCATGACCTATCCGCACACCACCTGGTTGCTCGACGACGGCCGGCGGCCCGAGATGGCCGTGCTGGCCGAGGAGTTGGGCGCTCGGTACCTGACCCGCCCCGACAACAGCCACGCCAAGGCCGGCAACATCAACGCGGCGCTCCCGCATCTGGAGGGCGAACTGATCGCAGTGCTCGACGCGGATCACGTGCCCCTGCCGCACTTCCTCGACGCGCTCGTCGGCTACTTCGACGACGAACAGGTCGTGCTCGCCCAGGCACCGCACGAGTTCTACAACCTGGACTCGATCCAGCACGTCGCCGAGGACCGTCACGAGCAGTCGCTGTTCTTCCGCATCATCTGCCCGGGCAAGGACCGTCACGACGGTGTCTTCTGGTGTGGCTCGGGCACCATGATCCGCCGCGAGCCGCTCATGGAGATCGGTGGCGTGCAGACGGCCACCATCGCGGAGGACTTCCACACCACGATCGTGCTGCACCAGCGGGGATGGCACACCCACTACCACGACGAGACGTTGCTGCTGGGTCTGGCACCCCATGACCTGGACAGCTTCCTGCTGCAGCGCAGCCGCTGGGCGCGGGGCAACCTACGGGTGTTCCTGACCCGACAGAACCCGGTGATCGCAACCGGCCTGCGACCGATGCAGCGGGTGTCGTACTTCGCGTCGCTGTTCCACTACTTCGGCGGACCGCAGCGCCTGGCCCTCTTGACGGTGCTGTGTGCCACGCTCGTCAGCGGTGCCCTGCCGCTACGCGGCGAGCCGATTCTGTTCGCAGTGCTGTGGGCGCCGTGGGTCGCGCTGTCGCTGCTGTCGACCAAGGTCCTGGGCCGTGGGGTGTCGGGTCCCCTGGCGGCCACGCGGCACGGCTGGATGACCATGGGGGTCTACACAGGGGCGATGCTCTCTCTCATCGTGCCGGGAGCCGGCAAGTTCAAGGTGACACCGAAGATGGGCACCGACGAGGGGGGCCTGTCGACGCTGCATCGACTGCGGCTGCTGACCGCCTGCGCAGTAGCACTGCTGATCGCCGTGCTACTGCGCGCCGGCGCCGCGCTCGGGTGGATCGCGTTGCCGTCGATGCCGCTGTTCGCCCAGATCGGCACGTTCACCATCGGGGTGATCGAGTTGCTCGTGATCGGATTGGTGCTGCGGGCGCTCATCGCCCGCCGCCAGCGGCGTCACGTCTACCGGTTCGCGGTCGACGTACGGGCGAACGTCGGCGACGAGCTCGTACAGGTGGTCGACCTGAACCACCACGGCGCAGGTCTGCTCGCCGCGCACCCGCCGTCGGTCGGTGATCCCCTCGAGATGACCTTGCGGCTGCCCGCCCTCGACGGGCGGATCGAACGGGTGGCGGTGCGCGGCACCGTGCGTGCGATCGTGCCGACCGGGGATGCTCCGGAGGACGCCGCGGGCATCAGCCACGTCGGCGTGGAGTTCGCGGAGCTGTCCCGCGAGGCCGAGGACCGGATCCTGGAGTACTGCCACGTCCTGCGCCCCGCATCGGTCGCAGCGGACCGCGCCACGGCCACCGACACCGACACCGACACCGACGAGACGACCCCGAGGCCGGTGCCCAAGGCGTCCTGACGCGGCCAGGGTTGACCTACTGGAGCGGTTGCTCTACGTTTTTCGACGTGCCTTCGGAAAACGCTGTCCCATCGATCGAACCGGACCGACGGACCCGGAAACGGCTCGCCCGCCGCGATGCACTGCTCGACCTGGCGGCTGACCTGGTCGAACGCGACGGCGTCGACGGCGTCACCATGGCGGCGCTCGCCGATGCTGCGGACTACGCCACCGCCTCGCTCTACACCTACTTCCCGTCGCGCAGCGCACTGCTGGCGGCGCTGCAGCAACGAGCGCTCGCCACACTGGCGACGGTCGCCGAGTCACACACCGCCAGGTTGGACGAGCAGCTCGAGTCCCGCACCCCGCTGCCCGACCCACGGACCGCAGCGCTGGCCCGGCTCTGGGCGTTCTCCGAGCTGTTCCTGACCGCCCCCGACCACCACGCCCGAGAGTTCCGGCTGCAACAACAGCTGCTGGTCACCCCCGGGGCCGAGGCGACCGAGGACGCCGCGTCGGTGGTTCCCGCGGCCATGGTGGTGCTCGACGTGCCTCGCCGGCTGCTGGCAGCGGCCGCCGAGGCCGGTGCCCTGGACGACGGGCCGCCGTCGACCGACCCGGTCGGCACGCCGCTCGACCCGACCGTGGTGCGCACCTTCGCCTGGATCGTGGCGTTGAACGGCGCCCTCATGGTCGACGGGCTCGCCACCGGGCTGCCCTCGACCGGGCACGCACTGGGCCGGGAGCTCACCTCGTCGCTCCTGTCGGGCTGGGGCGCTGCCGCCGAAGCGCTCGCCGACGCCCGGGCGCTCGCGGAGGACTGCACCCGCACCGCTGCCGCCCCCACGCCCGCGCCCAACACCCCAGCCACACCCGCCACCTCGACGCTCGGAGCAACGTCATGACCGACCTCCTGACAACCGTTGCGGTCGCCGGGGCCTCGTTCGCAGCCGGTGCTGCGCTGTGGACCCTGGCCGAGTACGTGCTGCACCGCTTCGCGATGCACCACCTGCACGGCAAGGGGATCATGAGCCGCGAACACCTGGAACACCACGTGCACTCGTCGTGGGACTTCTCGGTCACCCACCTGATGAGCTGGGCCGGGATGCTGCTGGTCGGCTTCGGAGTGTGGATGCCCGCCGTGTGGCTGCTCGCCGGACCGGTGGCCGCCGTCGCGGTCGCGCTCGGCTGGGCGTTCGGCTACTTCTTCTACGAGTACCAGCACGCCGTCGCGCACCTGCGCGCACCGAGCGGTCGGTACGGCACCTGGGTACGCCGTCACCACTTCCATCACCACTTCGGTCACCCGATGGCCAACCACGGGGTCTCCACCCTGGTGTGGGACAAGGTCTTCGGCACCTACGAGCGACCCGACCGGGTGCGCGTGCCGCGCCGGCTGGCGCTGCGGTGGCTCGTCGATGCCGACGGGGCGCTGCGACCCGAGTTCGCCGCGGACTACGTACTGGTCGGCGCCGCGACGAGCGACGAGCGCACCGCCCAGCTCGACCGCGCAAGGGCCTTCGCCTCGGCCGCACCGGTCGACTGAGCAGGCCGGACCTGCCCGCCTGGTCGTCGCTACCGGGGGATCTCCCTACGGCTGGTTCGGTCGAGGGGGTGCTGACGCGCTGCGGGCCAGCTTGGTGATCATCGAGTTGAAGACGATGCCGTGGAAGGGACTCACCGACCACCAGTACAGGTCGCCCAGCAGACCGTGCGGGATGAACAGGGCCCGTTGGTGCAGCACCGGATCCTCCCCGCTGTCGACGCCGCCGGTGATCTCCCACTCCAGCCAGGCCTGGCCCGGCAGCTTCATCTCGGCGCGCAGACGGAGCAGCCGCCCGTAGTCGATCGCCTCGACGCGCCAGAAGTCCACGGCGTCGCCGACCACCAGGTGGTTCGGGTCCCGGCGCCCACGACGCAGCCCCACCCCGCCGGCCAGGCGGTCCAGCAGACCTCGCAACCCCCATGCGAGCGGCAGTGAGTACCAGCCCCGCTCACCGCCGATCGCCTCGACGGCGGACCACACCGCGTCGGGGTCGGAGTGCACCGGCTGCTCGCGTTCGTCGCGGTAGATGGTGCCCCCCGACCACTCCGGGTCGGTCGGCATCGGGTCGCTCGGCGCACCGGGCCACGACGCGCCGGACCACCGGGTCACCACGTCGGCCTCGCGGATCCGGGCGAGCGCCAGTCGCACCGACTCGTCGAACGGGCACAGCTCGAAGGGGATCAGGGCCTCGATGTCGTGGTCGTTGGCCACGACGTTGTTGCGCAGCGACCCGATGAGCGGCTGCGCGATCGCCTTGGGCACCGGGGTGACCACGTTCACCCAATGGCTCGACAGCCACGGGGTGAGCACGGGCACCGGCACGATGATGCGGCGGGGCAGCTCGGCCACCGCCGCATAGCGCTGCATCATGTCGCGATAGCTCAGGACGTCGGGCCCGCCGATGTCGAAGCGACGATTGGTCGAGGGCTCCAGGTCGAGCACACCCATCAGGTACGACAGGACGTCGCGGACCGCGATGGGCTGGACCCGCGAGCGCACCCACTTGGGCGTCACCATCACCGGCAGGCGTTCGGTCAGGTAGCGCAGCATCTCGAACGACGCCGAACCGCTGCCGATGATCACACCCGCCTGCAGCACCACGGCGGGCACCGGTCCGTCGAGCAGCACCTGGCCGACCTCGGCGCGTGAGGCCAGGTGGGCCGACGCCACCTCTCCCGAGGGCACCAGCCCACCGAGGTAGACGATCCGGGCGACCCCTGCGCGGGCCGCTGCTGCTGCGGTGTTGGACGCAGCAGTTCGATCGACGTCGGAGAAGGACCCACCGCTGCCGATCGAGTGCACCAGGTAGTACACGACGTCGATGTCGGCCATGGCGGCATCGAGCGTGTCGGGGTCGAGTGCATCGCCCTGCACCACCTCGACCGAGTCGGCCCAGTCGACGCCCGCCAGCTTCTCGGGGCGGCGGGCCAGGCACCGCACGTCGTGGCCTGCCGCGGCGAGCCGCGGCACCAGGCGTCCTCCGATGTAGCCGGTGGCACCCATGACCAGGATGTGCTGTGAGCCCATCACTGCAACCTAACGACCTGCAGCGCTGCTGCCGCATGGCTCGGTCCGGCCCGGCCCGGCCCGCCGCCGGGTTCGGCGCGGGAGGTGGTCCTCAGAGGGGCTCGCCGGAGATGGCGTCGTAGACACCGCCGGTGCCCTCCGGGTCACCCGGCAGGATCAACCGGAGCCCGCCTCCCTCGTCGCGCAGCATCGGCAACACCGCATCCACGCGAGCCTGCGCAGCGGCGTGCCCCAGGACGTCGGCGGCGACGGAGAACTGCGTGAGCGCCACCATCGTGCGCACGGTCGGGAAGATCATCGTCATGCGCCCCTCCCGGTGGTCCTCGAGCGCAGCGCGAGGAGTGATCCACCGTGTTCCGATGACCTCACGATCATCGTGCAGGGCTTCCTGACCCGCCGGCGCGGCCGCGACGAAGAACCTGGTGTCGTAGCGACGTGGCGCACCGAGCGGCGTGACCCACCGCGAGAAGTAGTGGATGTCGCCGACCGTGAGGCGCAGGTCCTCCTCACGACAGATCGCGGCGAGCCGTCGTCGACCGCTGTCGACCTCGGCGCGGTGTGCCGCGAACCGCTGGGCCACGGCCGGGTCCTCGAACGACACGACCCGGCCGTCACGGTGTGCCGCGAGCAGGACCCCCGACTCCTCGAACGACTCACGCACCGCCGCCACCCAGAACGACAGGCCACCCCTGGGTGCGCCGACCAGACGTGATGCCGCGTCGTCGGTCCGACCCTCGCAGACCGAGAGCACCTCGTCGTCGGCGTCGTCCGGATCGACGCCACCGCCGGGGAAGACGTACGCACCACCGACGAAGTCGGAGTTGAGGTTGCGCTGCAGCATGCAGACCTCGAGCCCATCGAGCCCGTCGCGCAACAACATGACCGTGGCTGCATCGCGCACCGGCACCGAGTCCGGATCCGGATGGCCCATGTCGACGACGGTGCTCACCGCGTGATGCTACCGGTCCCGGGAATCGGCATCCGGAAGATCCGTGCCGTCACCGTCGACGACATGACCGTCGATCACGCCGCTGTGCGGCCCTGCGAGCGGCAGCTCCGACGGCGCGTCGGCAACGTCCCACCCGTCGGCGTCGATGACCTCGCCGACGGTTCGGGTCCGCGTCCGCACCCGGCCGTCGGCGCCCACCACGGTGTCGACCATGACGCCCTGCATCCTGCCCGAGCGGGCGAGCCGAGCGGCCCGACGCCCCATCCACGCCAGCAGGACCGGCCGCAGCAACGCGCGCACCGGGGGCAGCAGCAACAGCGCCCCGAACACACCGGTGATGAATCCCGGCAGCACCAGGCAGACCCCACCGATCAGCACCAACGCGCCGTCGAGCAGCTGACGGGCCGGCATGCGACCCGCAGCCATCTCGGCGTTCGCCCGACGCCAGACGCTGGTGCCCTGGCTGCGCAACAGGTAGACGCCGGCGACGCTCATGGCGACGACGAGCACCAACGTGAGCGGTGCACCGATCACCCCGGCGACCTGGATGGCCACCCAGATCTCGAGGAAGGGAAGGACCAGCAGGAACGCCAGCAGCACACCGAACATGGCCACCACGCTAGGGGCCGACCGGCTCGCCGTCAGCGGCGCAGCCGGCGGCGATGAGCCGCCTCTCAGCCGCTCGGACCGGTGACGCCCGCTCCGACGATGGGTGCCGCGCCGCAGTGACTGCTCAGGCGGAGACCTCGGCGAGCGCCCGGCGCTCGTGCTCGTTCAGGCCGCCCCAGATGCCGTGCGGCTCCTTGATCTCCAAGGAGTACTCGAGGCACTCGGAGCGGACGATGCACTCGGCGCAGATGGCCTTGGCCCGGCGTTCGCGCTCGAGGCGATCCGCCTTGCGTTCGAACTGCGGTGGCGGGAAGAAGACCGCCGCCTGTGGACCGCGGCATGCTGCCTTGGCCTGCCATGCATGTGGTGACTGTTGTGCGCTCACCGTTACGACCCCCCGTGTCGGTGTGCGCCGCACCATACGCACCGCACCCAGGCGCCACAAGGGATGAATTAGTTGGCGCGCTGCGAACTGCAGTTAGCGGTCGTCGTCGGGCCTGTCGGTCGGCTCGGCAGCCGGTTCGTCGGTCGGCTCGTCACCCTCCGAGGACGCGCCACCCTTGCGGCGGTCGCGCATCTCGCGGTAGTCGATGGCGCCGCCGGTCTCGGGCTCGACCTCCAGCACGAGGCCGTCGATCGCGACCACACGGATGGGTTCTCCCGCCAGCACCGGTGTGGCACGGTTGGTCCGGGCACGCCACAGCGCGCCACGGATCAGCACCCGACCCTCGGGGTCCACATCGGCATCGACCTCGCCCATCTCGCCGATCATCCACTCACGTCCGATCGTGGGGGTGGCGAACCGGGTACGGATCATCGCCGGCATCCCCGAGAAGACGGTCGATCCCATGCCGACCACTCCGACCAGCAATGCGATCCAGGTGGGTCTGAACTCGGTGAACAGGAACACCGAGCCCACCGTGTACGCGACCATGCCGACGATGGTCCACACCCGTGGGATCCCTGTCTGCATGTCGATCGCGAACGCGACCATCGACAACAACACCAACGCCAGGGCCCAGCCGTTGAAGGGCAACTCGGCGACGCCGAAGCCTGCGAGGATCGCGAACCCTGCGCCGACCACGCCGGCCACGCCGACGCCCGCGGTGAAGAACTCGAACAGCAGCAGACCCAGCCCCAGCACCAGCAGCAGGTACGCGACCGACGGGCTGGCCGCGGTGTGCAACAGCTGGGTCTGCAACGGGAGCTTCGAGAAGCGCACGCGCTGGACGGGTTCCAGACGTACCTCTCCGTCGTCACCCTCGACCCGGGAGACCTCGACCTGGTCCAGCTCACCGACGTGCTCCACCAGCGTCGGCGAGAACCTCGTCACCAGTCCCGGCATCGACTGCGTCCTCGCCCTCGAAGGTCCGTGTCAGGGCCTCGGCCGCGTCGCCGGGGAACAGCCGCCCGAACTCCGCCGGGTCGAGGCGTTGTTCACCGACGTCCCCGATCGACGATCCTGGGGTGATCCCCGACGAGTCGGCCACCTGGACCAGCTCCGCTGCGCCGCCGAGCGCTTCTGCGCCGGCCGCACCGATCCAGATCGACACGGGCACCCGTGACGACGCGATGACGTTCGCCACCTCGTCCAGCCGTTGGTCGGACACCGCCACTCCCGGGCTGTCCAGCTGCAACACCACGGCCACGACGTCATCGGTGCTGTTGGCCGCCCCTACGCTGGAGACGATGAAGTCGGCTTCGATCTCGTCGATGATCCCATCGACCGCCACGACGTCGACGCAGCCCTTCGGGCACGAGTCCTGTGCGCCGGCCATCGGCGCGACGGTGCCCCACAGCAGCGTGAGGCCGCCGGCGAGCAGCAGGGCGATGGCTGGACGCCGCATGCGGCTGGGTAGTGTTCGCACCGCAGGGCCTCCGAAGGGACAGCGTGGATCCTGAGCAGTTCTTCACTGCATCCAGGGTGATCATCGTCGCCGGGAAAGGCGGAGTCGGCAAAACCGCCGTCACCGCCGCACTCGCCGTGGCCGCCTCCGAGGTGGGGCTGCGCACCCTGGTGGTCGAGGTCGAGGGCAAGGCAGGACTCGCCGCGATGTTCGGCGCGGACGCGCTGGCGTTCGACGAATCCACCCTGGTGGAGCCCGGCGACGGACGCGGCGGGGTGTTCGCCCGCACCGTCACCCCCGACGACGCACTGCTGGAGTACCTGCGATCCCACGGGTTGCAGCGGATCTCGAACCGACTGGTGTCGAGCGGCGCCCTCGAGTTGATCTCGACCGCGGTCCCGGGGATCCGCGACATCCTCGTGCTCGGAGGGGTCAAGGCGCTCGAACGCAGCGGCGAGTTCGACCTGGTGCTGCTCGACGCCCCGGCGGCCGGCCACGCCATCACCTTCCTGCGGTCGGCCTCGGGCCTGGCGGATGCGGTCAAGGTGGGGCCCATCAACACCCAGGCCGAAGAGGTGCTGCGGATGCTCGGCGACCCCGAACGCTGCCGCGTCGTGCTGGTCACCGTGCCCGAGGAGACGCCCGTCAACGAGTTGATCCAGACCGCCTACAGCCTCGAGGACGAGGTGGGCGTGGCCCTCGGCCCGGTGGTGGTGAACGGGGTCGTGTCGGACCTTCCCGGGCTGGGCGCGGACCCCGACGAGGCCGCGAGCGCGGCCGGGGTGACGCTGCTGGACGGCGAGGCCGAGCTGCTCGGCGACGCGGCCCGGTTCCGGCGTGCACGAATGGAGCTGCAGCGGACCCAGCTCGACCGCATGGCGGCCGAGCTCCCCCTTCCCCAGATCCGGCTGCCCTACCTCGTGACCTCCCAACTCGACCGTGACCACCTCGACCTGCTGGCACAGCGACTCCTCGACCACCTCTCCGACGGACCCATCGGCCAGCCCACCGGCGGGTCGACATGACCGGGTCGCCGCCCGCTCGCTCCGACGCGTCGCCCACCGCCACGTTCCGCGACGTCGTCGATCGCAGCTCGGTGGTGGTGTGCTGCGGATCCGGCGGCGTCGGCAAGACCACCACCGCTGCGGTGATCGCCATGCAGGCCGCCGAGTCGGGACGCCGGGCGGTGGTGGTCACCATCGACCCCGCCCGCCGTCTGGCCGACGCGCTCGGGCTCGAAGGGCTGACCAACACCCCGACCCGGATCGACGGCATCGGCTCGGCGGATGGTGCGGGCGAGATGTGGGCGATGATGCTCGACACCAAGGCGACGTTCGACGGGCTGGTGCAGCGGTACTCGGCCGACGCACGGCAGGCCGAACGCATCCTCGACAACGCCTTCTACCAGAACATCTCGGAGTCACTGTCGGGCACGCAGGAGTACATGGCGTCGGAGAAGCTCTACGAACTGGCCGTCGAGGGCGACTACGACCTGGTGGTGGTCGACACCCCGCCGACGCGCAACGCCCTCGACTTCATCGATGCGCCGCCGCGGTTGGCCCAGTTCCTCAGCCACCCGCTGTACCGGGTGTTCATGTCGCCCACCCGGGGCATCGTGAAGGTCGTCAACGTCGCTGCCCAGGCGCTCACCCGATCGCTGGCCAAGGTGGTGGGGGCCGAGGTGATCGCCGACGCCATTGCGTTCTTCACCGCGTTCGAGGGGATGGAGACCGGTTTCGCCGAGCGGGCCGAACAGGTCGAACAGCTACTCCGCGCAGAGTCGACCGCCTTCGTGCTGGTGGCCTCGCCGAAGGCCGACACCGTGGCCGAGGCCGACTACTTCGCCACCGAGCTGCACCGCCACGACATCGACGTGCGGGCGCTCGTCATCAACCGGATGCAACCGTCCTTCGCCGGCGCCGCGGGTGGCGAACCCAGCAGAGCGGCCGGCCCCGAGGCGGTGCGCGAGCGAGCCAGGTCGCTGCAGGGCACCGAGCTGGGCGACCTGTACACCTCGCTGGCCGATGCCCGGGAGCTGGCCCGTGACGAGGAGGAGCACCTGGTGGGCCTCGCGACCCGACTGCACGGCGCACCCGTGGTCCGCGTGCCGGTGCAGCCGTTCGAGGTCACCGACCTCGCCTCGCTCGACGCGCTCGGCGCGGTCATGTTCGCCGACCAGCACCACTGAACGAGCCTCGTCCGCCACGGCGCCGAGCTGTGACCGGGACGGATCGGCGGGTATCGTCGGGCCCGTGGCAGCAGCGACACAACGCACCGTGCTCATCGCGACCGACGCCGACGAGGTGCTCGACGAGGTCGACGCCGCACTGGCCGACGACACCACCCGGGTGGTGCGCGTGCGTGCCGGACGTGATGTCCTGGCAGCCGTGCGCGAGCTGGAGCCCGACCTGGTGGTGCTCGATCTGCAGATCGGCAACATGGGCGGCGTCGCCACCGCACTCGGGCTGCGCAACGAGGAGAGCTCCGGGCGCATCCCCGCCCAGACGGTGCTGATCCTGCTGGACCGCACCGCGGACGTCTTCCTGGCGCGTCGCGCCGATGCCGACGGCTGGCTGGTCAAGCCGCTCGACGCCCTGCGGGTCCGACGCGCTGCCGAGCAGGTGCTCGACGGCGGCTCCTACACCGAGGGCATGGCCAGCTGAGCCCTCCGGGCGGCCACGCCCGGGCAGGATCGCATTTTCCGGCAGCGTCGAGGTGCCGGTACGATGCGGCCGAGACGGGTGGTGGCGCAGCTTGGTAGCGCGCCTCGTTCGGGACGAGGAGGCCGGGAGTTCAAATCTCCCCCACCCGACCACCAGTGTTGCGGCCGACCCACGGGTCGGCCGCAGCTGTTGACCCCACCGGGTCGAAAGACTCAAGTTGCCCGGTGGAGGGTTCGATACCACTGATCATGGCTGGGACCCCCTCGATCATCGAACTCGTCGACACCGTCGCCCCGAGACCGCCCCGGCGCGGCCGCCGCGCGGTGACGGTGCTGGCGACGATCGCCGCGGTGCTGACGCTCTCTGGCGTCCTGACCTCGTGCGAGACCACCGCAGCGGACCGCAGCGAGGTCATCGCGCACATCAACTACTCCCGGGCACAGGCCGGTGTGCGGCCGCTGGCCGAGAACGCCGAGCTGAACGCGAAGGCCGATGCCTGGGCCTCACGTCTGCGCGACGACTGCCGGATCTACCACTCGCGACTCGCCGACGGGGCGCCCAGCGGGTGGCAGAAGCTGGGCGAGAACGTCGGACGCGGCGGCAGCATCTACCAGGTGCACCGGGCGTACCTGAACTCCTCCGGACACCGCCGCAACATCATGGACTCGTCGTTCAACCTGGTCGGCGCCGGCGCGGTGTGGGGCACGTGCAACGGCTACCGCACGGTGTTCACCGTCCAGGTGTTCATGCGCGGCTGAGCCGGCGGGCCGTTCCGCCTGCGGCGCGGGCATATGGTCGATCGATGCAGATCGACGAGTTCCAGCAGCTGATGGACCGGCTCTACGGCGAGGCGGACCGTGCACGCGGTGTGCCGTCGACCGTCGCGTGGCTCTGCGAGGAGGTCGGCGAGCTGGCCCAGGCGGTACGCAAGGGAACCGCGGAGGAACAGCTCCACGAGCTCGGCGACGTGCTCGCCTGGGTGGCGTCGCTCGCCAACCAGATGGGGCTGTCGCTCGAGCAGGCCGCCGAGCGCTACGTGGTCGATCCGCCGATGTGAGCAACGACGGGCCTAGCGTCTCGCTGTGACCTACGACGGCGTGGTGGAGCACATCGTGCGCGGCATCGAGGCCTGTGGCATCGCGGTGCTCGTGGTCGGCGCGGTGCTCGCGCTCGCCAGCTGGGTGGTCGAAGCACGTGACCCGCAGCAGCGGGCCACGGCGTACATGCGGCTGCGCCGCAAGCTCGCCCGGGTCATCCTGCTCGGGCTCGAGATCCTGCTGCTGGCCGACATCATCCTGACGATCGTGGTCGAGCCGAGCCTCGACAGCGTCATCATCCTGGCGATCATCGTCGCGATCCGGATCGTGCTGAGCTTCTCGCTCGAGGTCGAGATCGACGGGTCCTGGCCATGGAACCGCTGGCGTGCCGCTGGCGCCCCGAAGTCCGCGGGCGAGCCCTGAACCGTGTCCTGGGTCAGCCAACGGCCAGCAGGACCTCGGCGATCTGGATGGTGTTGAGCGCCGCGCCCTTGCGCAGGTTGTCGTTCGAGACGAACAGCACCAGGCCGTTGTCGGTCGACTGGTCACGACGGATGCGTCCCACGTAGGACGGGTCGGCGCCGGCGGCCTGCAGCGGGTTGGGGACATCGCTGAGCTCGACGCCGGGTGCAGAGGCCAGCACCTCCCGGGCGCGTTCCGGCGAGAGCGGCCGTTCGAACTCGGCGTTGATCGACAACGAGTGCCCGGTGAAGACCGGGACCCGCACGCACGTCCCCGCCACCCGCAGGTCGGGCAGGTCCAGGATCTTGCGGCTCTCGTGGCGCAGCTTCTGCTCCTCGTCGGTCTCCTCCGAGCCGTCCTCGACGATCGACCCGGCCAACGGCACCACGTTGAACCCGATGGTGCGCACGAAGTTGTTCCCCGCGGGGAAGGCCACCGCCCCGCCGTCATAGGTCAGCTCGGCCGCCCGATCACCGGGTGCGGCGATCTGCCCGGCCAGCTCCTCCACGCCCGACAGCCCTGCACCGGACACCGCCTGGTAGGTGCTGACCACCAGCCGGGTCAGCCCGGCCTCGACCGCCAGCGGCTTGAGCACCGGCATCGCCGCCATGGTCGTGCAGTTGGGGTTGGCGATGATGCCCCTGGGGCGATCGGCCAGAGCGTGGGGGTTGACCTCGGCGACCACGAGCGGCACGTCGGGGTCGCGGCGGAACGCCGAGGAGTTGTCGATCACGATCGCGCCGGCGGCCGCCACCTGTGGGGCGTACTCCCGTGAGCTCGTGGCTCCGCTGGAGAACAATGCGATGTCGATTCCCGAGAAGTCCGCCGTCGCCATGTCCTCGACGACGACCTCGCCGCCCTTCCAGGGCAGGGTCGTGCCCGCCGAGCGGGACGAGGCGAAGAAGCGGATGTCGCCGACGGGGACGTCGCGTTCGGCCAGCAGGGTGCGCATGACGCCCCCCACCTGGCCGGTGGCGCCGAACACGCCGATGGTCGGGCTCGAGGGGAGGGTCATGGGGCCCGAGGATACCGACCGGCCCCCGGCCCGCTCCAAGGCCATTCCCCCGACGGCGCGAGACTGCGGCGTGCACCACGGCGGACTCCCACCCAACGGCGTTCGACCCGACGCAGCCCACAGCCGGGAGCCCGACACCACAGCGAACCGCCGCGAGCCCGACGACGCGACGCCGCGAGATGTGCCGCTGGGCCTGTACGTGCACGTCCCGTTCTGCGAACGGCGCTGCGGGTACTGCGCGTTCAGCACCGTCGCCGTGGGCCACGGGCTCGAGCCGCGGCATCGCTGACGGGTTCCTCGGGTCGGTCGCGGCAGAGCTCGACCTGGCCGCCGACGTCCTCGGCGCCCAGCTCCCGCGCCTGGAGTCCGTCTACCTCGGCGGCGGCACCCCGACGATGCTCGATCCGCCCCGGATCCAGCGGATGCTCGACGACATCGGTCGTCGCTTCGAGCTGGCCCCGGGGGTCGAGGTGAGCATCGAGTCGAACCCCGACGGTCTGGCACCGGGACAGCTCGCCGCACTGCGGGACACCGGCGTCAACCGCATCTCGTTCGGCCTGCAGAGCGTGCGACCCGATGTGCTGGCCGTCCTCGACCGCACCCACGACCCCCGGCGCGCCCTCGACGCCGTGGGAGCGGCGTACTCGGCGGGGTTCGACCACGTCGGCCTCGACCTGATCCACGGCACACCCGGTGAGACCGCCCGTGACTGGCACGACACGCTCACCGCAGCGGTCGCGACGCAGGTGGACCACATCAGCGCCTATGCGTTGTCGGTCGAGCCCGGCACGAAGCTGTCCGCCCGGGTGCGCAGCGGTGAGCTGCGTGCGCCGTGCGGCGACGAGGCGGCCGACCGCTACATCGCCGCCGACGAGCTGCTGGGGGCGGCAGGGTTCGAGTGGTACGAGCTGTCCAACTGGGCACGCACCCCGGCAGCCCGATCACGGCACAACCTGGGCTACTGGCGCAACCACCACTGGTGGGGCATCGGGCCCTCGGCGCACTCCCACGTCGCCGGGAGGCGCTGGTGGAACCACCGCCAGATCGGACCCTGGTCCGACGCGCTGGCGGCGGGCCGGTCGCCCGAGGCAGGTCACGAGGTGCCCGATGCCGACGCCCGGGCGGTCGAGTCGGTGATGTTGGGCATCAGACTGGCCGAGGGGCTGGAGCTGCGCTCGATTCCGAACCTCACGGCGGTTCCGGGCCTGGTCGACGACGGACTCCTGGACCGATGTGGTGATCGGGTCACGCTCACGCTCCGTGGGCGGCTGCTCGCCGACCACGTCGTTCGCACCCTGACCTGACCGTTCCGGACCGACCTGACCTTCTGGGCGGCACCACGACGGCCGGCGGGCACACCTGCCGCCCAGAGCCGGTGCGCACCGCACCGGTGGCGGTCCGTGCGCAACGCGAACGGCGCGACCGGTTCGGCGGGTGCGACGGAACGCCGCCCGACTCAGAAGTCGGTGTTGCCCAGCTCGAACACGTCGTGCAGGACCTGCACGGCGCGGTCGGACTCGGCCTCTGCGATGACGCACGAGATGCGGATCGCCGAGGTCGAGATCATCTCGATGTTGATCCCGTGCAGCGCGAGCGTCTCGAACATCGTCGCCGCCACGCCGGGGTTGGACTTCATCCCGGCCCCGACGACGCTGACCTTGGCCACCCGAGGATCCGCAGTGACCGACGCGGCATCGATCTCGACGCGGTTGCTCTCGCAGATCTCCAGCGCGGTGTCGAGCTCGGAGTGCGGCAGCGTGAAGGAGATGTCGGTGAGACCGCCCTCCGACACGTTCTGCACGATCATGTCGACGTTGATGTCGGCGTTCGCCAGCTGGCGGAACAGGTTGGCGGCGACCCCCGGACGGTCGGGGACGTCGCTGACGGTCACCTTCGCCTCGGACAGGTCCGCAACGACCGACCTGATGACTGGGTGTTCCATCTCGGGATCCTCCTCGGTGACCATGGTGCCGATCTCCCACGTGAACGCGGAACGAACGTGCAGCGGCACCCGCTGGCGATGTGCGTACTCGACCGAGCGCATGGCGGGCTTCGGGCAACCGGCCGCTGTCATCTCGAGCATCTCGTCGAAGGAGATCCGGTGCATCTTGCGTGCGGTCTCCACCACCCGCGGATCGGTGGTGAACACGCCGGGGACGTCGGTGTACAGCTCGCACGCGTCCGCCCCCAGCTCGTGGGCCAGCGCCACCGCGGTGGTGTCCGACCCCCCACGACCCAGGAACGTGACGTTCCGATCGGTCGACATCCCCTGCGAGCCGGCGACCACGGGGACGCGACCGGCGTCGACCGCCTCGCGGATGCGGTCCGCCCGCACCTCGACGATCTTGGCGTTCGTGTGATTGGTGTCGGTCAGGAACCCCGCCTGTGAGCCGGTGTAGCTGTCGGAGTCGACCCCGACCGCTGCCAACGCCATCGAGACCAGTGCGATGGCCTTGCGTTCGCCGGCGGTGATCAACATGTCCATCTCCCGGCCGGGACGGACGTCGGACACCTCGCCGGCGATGCGCAGCAGGTCGTCGGTCTCCTTGCCCATCGCGGAGACGACCAGCACCACACGATCGCCCCGTCGCCGACATCGAAGGACGTGATCCGCCACCTCACGGATGCGCTCGGGATCAGCAACCGACGTCCCGCCGAACTTCTGGACCAGCAGTGCCACGGGCCGAACGGTACCAGCGGCACCGGAGGCCCCTCGAACCCCCGATGTGACGCGTCCACCGACACACGGTTGGCTACGATCCGCCGCCGTGGGGACCAACGCCGAGAAGCACGCACGCCAGAAGGAACGCCGCAGTCGGGTCGATGAGGCCAGGCGGCAGGTCGAGGTGAACGCCCGCCGGCGTCGCCTGATGACGATCGTCGGCTCCGTCATCGCAGTGGTCGTCGTCATCGGGGCGGTCGTCGCGCTCACCGGTGGCGACGACGAGTCCGCGGATGACGCCACGACCTCGACGGTGGCGGGCGACACGACCACCGTCCCCGAGAGCACCGGCGCAGAGCTGCCGGCTCCGCCGCCGGGCGCGACGCTCACCGACCCCACGGAGTGCCCGCCCGCACAGGGTGCTGCTGAGCGGGTCCAGAAGTTCGCCGGGCCGCCCCCGGAGTGCATCGACCCAGCGGCGACCTACACGGCCACGTTCGCGACCACCCAGGGCGACTTCACCGCAACGCTCGATGCCGAGGCCGCGCCGCTCGCGGTGAACAACTTCGTGGTGCTCGCCCGCTACCGCTACTACGACGGCGTGCCGTTCCACCGGGTCGTGCCCGGCTTCGTCATCCAGGCGGGTGACGGCGACGGCGACCCGTGGGGCAACAACGACCTGGGCTACTCGATCGAGGACGAGCTGCCCGACGACGCGTCGGCCTACACCGACTACTCGCTCGCCATGGCGAACTCCGGACCGGACTCCAACGGCAGCCAGTTCTTCGTGGTGCTACCCGGGGGCGGCGCTCAGCTGCAGCCCTTGTACTCCTACTTCGGCCAGGTCACCGAGGGCACCGAGGTGGTCGATGCCATCGGCGCGCTCGGCACACCCGCGGCGGAGGCACCGTCGGAGGTCGTGCTGATCGACTCGGTGACGATCACCGAGACCCCCGCCGGCTGACCGCTCAGGTCGGACCCTGATCCAGCGCCACGTTGAGCTGGGCCGACAGCACGCCCAGATCGGCACGCGACCCGTCGAGGTACGCATGGACATGGCCGGTGCCCTCGACGCTCC
Organism: uncultured Microthrixaceae bacterium; assembly: GCA_963714875.1. GTDB lineage: Bacteria > Actinomycetota > Acidimicrobiia > Acidimicrobiales > Microtrichaceae > JBAOHV01. Next base: position 90,324 of record CAVQQI010000010.1, read on the forward strand.
ACGCTCCCTCGGGCGATCGGATCAGCGCGGTCGCCTCATCGATGCCGACCAGCGGGAGCCCCCGGGGCGCGAGCTCGACGGTCCGATGGAACTTCTCGGGTGACCACTGGTTGTGCCGGGGCACGATGGTCATCGTGGTGATCAGGTCGAGCCCCACGGTGAACGCGCCGCCGCGGCTGTCGACCATGTGGCTGCACAGCACCGAGGCTGCTTCGCCCGCGGCCGCGATGGTGGCACCGTTGCGCCAGGTCCCGATCAGCGCGTCGAGCAGCGGGGTGTCCTTGAGCACCGAGCGCAGGTGCATCGGCGAACCACCGGTCAGGTAGACCGCACGGGCGTCGACTGCCAGCTGGGCCACCGCGGGGTCCATGGCGTCCGCGCGGCGATAGACCTCGAGCGTGCGCACCGTCACCCCCATCGGGGTGAACCACTCGACCGCCGCATCGATCGCCGCGCGCGGGTTCTCGTAGGCCAACGCCGCCGGGATCAGCAACACCTCGGGTACGCCGTCGACCAGCCCGGCATCGAACGTGCACCCTTCGGTGAACTCCCGTCCGCCGACGAGTGCCAACGTTCCGTCCATCAGTGCGCTCCGTTCGTTCCTGCGTCGATCGGACCGAGGTCCGACGACTGCCGTTCTCGACGCACCGCGCCACCCATCGCACGGGTGACCGTCGCCGCGAGAGACCACGCTACGCACTCGGGCGACCCACCCACGACTTGCCCCGATCGTGGCGGCTCTGGCTAGCCTTCGCGCCCATGACGATCCAACGTGTGGGCATCCTGGGTTCCGGCATCATGGGTTCGGGCATCGCCGAGGTTGCGGCGAAGTCCGGGTTCGACGTGGTGCTGCGCTCCCGTCAGCAGTCGAGCGCCGATGCAATGGTCGCCTCGCTGGAGAAGTCCCTGGCCAAGCAGGTCGAACGCGGCAAGCTCGAACAGTCCGACGCCGATGCGACCCGGTCCCGGGTCAGCGCGACCGACCACCTGGGTGCACTGGTGGACTGCGACCTGGTCATCGAGTCCGTGGTCGAGGACATGGAGATCAAGCGGGCCCTGTTCGCCGAGCTGGACAGCATCGTCAAGGACGGCGCCATCCTGGCGACCAACACCTCGACCCTGCCGGTGGTGGAGATGGCAGTGGCCACACATCGTCCCGACCGGGTCCTGGGCGTGCACTTCTTCAATCCCGCCCCGGCCATGTCGCTGGTCGAGATCATCGCCCCGCTGACCGCCTCGGCCGAGACCGTCGCCGAGGCGAAGGCCTTCGCCGAGGCCTGCGGCAAGAACGCCGTCGAGGTCAAGGACCGCGCCGGCTTCATCGTGAACGCGCTGCTGTTCCCCTACCTGAACAACGCCGTGCGGATGCTCGAGGCCGGCACCGCGTCGGCGGAGGACATCGACACCGCCATGAAGGGCGGCTGCAACTTCCCGATGGGTCCGCTGGCGCTGCTGGACCTGGTCGGGCTGGACACGTCGCTCGCCATCCTGGACGCGCTCTACGACGAGTTCCGCGACCCGAACTACTCCGCCATGCCGGTGCTGCGCCGCATGGTGGCAGCCGATCAGCTGGGCCGGAAGTCCGGCCGCGGCTTCTACGACTACGCCAAGAAGTAGCCACCCGCAGCCATCACCCGCACTCGTCCCCGGACCGAGCGCCCGCCTGAGCGCCGGCACCTACGATCGGACGGCGTGCCGATCGAACCGCCCCCCTCCCCCTGGGTCTTCCCGCCGCTCGACGGCGCAGACCCCGAGGGGCCGGTGGCCATCGGCGGTGACCTGGAGCCGGGAACACTGCTCGCTGCCTACCGCCACGGGCTGTTCCCCATGCCGGTCGGGCGGCGAGGGCGGCTCGGCTGGTGGTCACCCGACCCCCGGGCCGTCCTGCCGGTGGATCACTTCCACCGCTCACGCTCCCTCGCCCGCTCGATGCGTCGCTTCGAGGTGCGGCTCGACACCGTGTTCGGTGACGTCGTGCGCGCATGTGGCGACCCCCGCCGCCCACACGGGTGGATCACACCGCCGATCATCGACGCGTACACGCGACTGCACGAGTTGGGCTGGGCGCACAGCATCGAGATCTGGCGCGACGGCGAGCTGGCAGGCGGTCTCTACGGGATCTGCATCGGGGGGTTCTTCGCCGGCGAGTCGATGTTCCACCACGTCACCGACGCCTCGAAGGCTGCGGTGGCAGCGCTGGTCGACCTGATGGGCGACACTCCCACGGCGCTGATCGACGTGCAGTGGTCGACCCCCCACCTGGCCAGCCTCGGCGTGATCGAGATCCCTCGACCGACCTACCTCGAGCGGCTCGCCACCGCGGTACGGGCTCCGACCCCGACCGGGCTGCGGGGCTGAGCAGATCCACCCAATTCGTTGACCGCCGGCACTGCGACCCGTATCACTGCTCCCCGAGGGGCCACCACAGCAGGCCCCACACGAACAACCTGGGAAGCGATCGACCGTGGGGGCCATCGGCCCCCACGGTCGCGTCCGGGCAGGAGGGCCATCCGATCACGTCGCTCCGGCTGCTGCTCCGATCCGACTCGAACCGCGCCGGCCTGTCCGGCTCGTTCAGCTCGACGGCACGGCGCCACGACCAGCGCTGACCGGCACACCCCGGTACTTGATGCGCCAGATCACCAGGGTCACCACACCCAGCAGCACCTGCGGCACCCAGCTGGCTGCACGCCACAGGAGCGTGGCCGCGAGCGCGTCGGTGTTGGTCGCGCCGAACGCGACCAACAGACCGGTCAGGGCGGCGTCGACCGTGCCGAGCCCACCGGGGGTGACGGGGATGAAGGAGGCGAGCCGCGCCAGGGCGAACGCCGCGAACGCCGCGAGCAGCGCGACCTCGTCGGTGGTGCCGCGTTCGGTGATGCGCAGCGCGACGAACAGCACCATGAACTGGGCGAACTGCTGGGCGAAGTTGGCCGCGGTCAGCGCCGCCCACCGAGCAGAGATCACATCGATGGTCGAACGGCGGAACGCGACCAGTTGTTCGGCGATGCCGCTCGGCGCGTCCTTGCCGAACACGCCGAGCACCCGTGCGGCGATGCGTTCGGCCGTGTCGCCGAGGCGTTGCGCCGTCGACTCGCTGCGCAGCACGGTGGCGAAGAGCCCGATCAGCACCGCAAGGATGACCAGTCCACCGACAGCGCCCACCACCTGGCGTGCTGTCGGCGGTTCGACGAACAGCAGGGCGACGACGCCCAGCACCGGCAACGCCAGGGTGACCAGCAGGTTGAACACGCTGGTGATGCCGATCGCCGCGGTCGAGCTCGCGCCGCTGAATCCGGCCTGGCCGAGCATGCCGTACTGCACGCCCAGGTTCAGCGCCCCGCCCGCAGGCACGGCGTTGGAGATGGTGAAACCCGTCTGGCGCACCATGAAACCGGTTCCGTAGCGCAGACCGGGCAGTGATGCGGTGAACGGCAGCACGTAGACCAGGATCGAGACGACGACGGCGACCGCCAACGTCGCGAGCTGCACCATGGACATCGAGGCGATCTGGTCCCACGCTGCGGCGTAGTCGCCGAACTGCGGCAGGATCCCCGCGAAGACGATCACCAGTACGACCAGGGTCACCAGTGCCGCACCCACCTTCTTGGCGCGGTCGTTCGGCGCGGCGTCACCCAGCAGGTCGGGCGGCTCGGTGGGGCGTGGGTCGTTCACGAGGTCACGCTACGACGGCGTCACGTAGCGCACCGAGGTTCTCCAGGCGTTCCTCACCCGAACCGAGTGCGGTGTCGGGGATGATCACCTCGTCGATGCCGACCTGGGCCCAGCTGCTGCACAGCTCGCCGAACTCGGTCGCGGTGCCGGCGAAGGCCGCCCGGGGCGCCACCCTGTCCAGGAAGGCGCGGGCCCGTGAGCGGTCGCCGGTCAGCATGACCAGCGCCTGGGTGGAGCGGTGCACGGTGGACGGGTCTCGCCCGATGCGTTCGCAGTGGCGCTGCAGCACCGCGGCCCGTTCGGCGAGCACGTCGGGCAACCCCCACATGTTCCAGTGGTCCGCGTCGCGGGCCACGATGCCAAGCATGCGATCGCCCTTGCCACCGACCAGCAGCGGCAGACGTGCCTGCACCGGACGCGGCGCGCAGAGCGCCTCGTCCAGCTGGTAGTGCTCGCCGTGGAAGGTCACCGGGGGTTGGTCGAGCAGACCACGCAGCACCGAGCACGCCTCGGCGAACCGGCTGACACGCACACCCCGGGGCGGCAGTTCGATTCCGTACTGGTGGTGCTCGTTGACCTGCCAGCCGGCGCCGACGCCCAGGATGGCGCGCCCACGACTGACGTGATCCAGGGTGACCGCCCACTTGGCGACGACCGCCGGGTGCCGGTAGGTGTTGCCCAGCACGAGCGGTCCGAGTCGGACCGACGAGGTGAGCGCCGCCAACGCCGTCAGCGCCGCGGTGCACTCGAAGGTGGGTGTGTCGGCAGCGCCGAAGCCACCGCCGTCGCCCATGAAGTGGTCCGCCACGTAGACGGCGTGCCAGCCCGTGGCATCGACATGGCGGACCTCGGCGACGATGTCGTCCCAGGGTTGCTGGGCGGAAGGCCAGAGCGACAACAACATGGCGTGCGGTCTAGTCGACACCCCGAGCCGGCGCGGGCAGCGGCCGGCGCGACCCGTAGATGCCGCGGTGCGACGAGCACACGTAGGCCACGATGCAGCCCACTGCGACGTAGCCGACCGCGCCGCCGCCGAACAGCTCGGCGCCCATGACGGTGCAGGCCAGCGGAGCGTTCGCTGCCGCGGCGAAGACCGCGACGAACCCGACCGCTGCCAGCAGCGGAACCGGCACGTGCAGCACGCCTGCGAGGGTCGCGCCCAGCGTGGCGCCGATCACGAACAGAGGAGTCACCTCGCCGCCGACGAATCCGGACCCCAGCGTCACCGCGGTGAACAGCAGCTTGGCCAGGAATGCCCAGGTCGGCACCGGACCGCCGAAGAGGCTCGACTCGATCAGACCGAGCGACAGTCCGTTGTACAGGCGGTTGCCGGCCGCCAGGGTCATGACGACGACGAGCACACCACCGACGAACGGTCGGCCGGGCGCCCACGGTATGTGCGTCGCGAACACCCGCCGCACATTGTGGGCAACCAAGGTGAACGCCAGCGCCGTCAGTCCGAACGCTGCGCCGGCCAACGCCACCTTGGCGAACAGATCCCACCGCAGCGGCATCTGCCCCAGGTCGGGCGTCGGCGTGTGCTCGACACCGAGCGCCCGCACGACCAGGTCACCGATCACCGAGGCGACCAACGCCGGCAGCACCGCGCGGCTGCGGTTGCGACCGCTGCGCTGGACCTCGAGACCGAACACCGCACCCGCGAGCGGCACGCCGAACACGGCGCCGAACCCGCCCGACATCGCAGCGATCAGCAGCGTTCGTCGGTCGTCGGGCTCCAGGCGAATCACCCTGGCGGCTGCATCGGTGAGGCTGCCGCTCATCTGGATCGCGGTGCCCTCCCGTCCTGCGGAACCGCCGAAGAGGTGCGTGACGACCGTCCCGATGAAGACCAACGGCGCCATCCTGCGCGGCACCCAGGCGGTGGGCTCGTGGATCTCATCGATGATCAGGGTGTTGCCCTCGACCGCCCGACCCCCGCCGTAGTGATAGGCCAGCCCGATGACCAGGCCCGCCGCCGGCAATCCCCACAACAGCGCGGGGTGGGTGTCGAACGACCTCGTGGCCCAGTCGAGCGACCACAGGAACGCGGCCGAGGAGAGCCCGGCGAGCACCCCCACCATCGCGCCGAGCACGACCCACCGGACCAGGCGCCCCACGACGGCCACCTCGCCGCTCAGGGCCCGGGCGCGACCCGCCATCAGGCGCCAGGTCGGGCGGCGAGTCGCTCCAGCAGCGGGCGGTAGTGCTCGAGGGGCAGGACCTCGAGGCCCTCGACCTTGCCGCGGTCGTCCCATCCACGAAGACGCACCGCATCGCGGAACCCGGGGTTCGACTCGAAGGACGCGACCTCGGCTGCGTCGGACGGACCGCCCTGCAGCTCCAGGCTGCGGGTCGACCCCGCCGACAGCCCGGCGCGGTACCCGGGGTCGACCGCGCACCGGTAGCGCTTGGCCCGCACGTGCAACGCGATCGGTCCGGTGACCGCGGGGCCGAACAGACCCGCCAGCCAGCGTGCGCCGACCGACTCATGGCTGCGATCCTGGGTGGGCAGCCCGCCCGCGCCCGAGCGTTGTTCCAGCTCCAGCAGGTGTCCGACGTCGTGCAGCAGTGCCGCCGCGACCAGCTCGTCGGTGCTCGCCTCGGCGACCGCACACGCAGCGGTCTGCAACGCGTGGTCGGTCTGGGACAACGCCTCGTCGTAGTGCTCCGCGCCCCACGTGCGGTACAGCGCCAGCACCTCGTCGACCGACGTGGCCGACGAGGTCGGCCCGAGCGGGGTCCCGGTCGGCAGATCGATCACGCGACGGGACGCCCCTGGAAGTCACCGATGAGCGACACCCCGGTCTGGGATCCCTCCGCGCTGCGCCGAGCGAACGCAGCCAGCTTCTCGCGGTAGTAGTCCTCACGCAGATCGCCCTCGGAGCGCGCGTTGTAGGTGGGATACAGGGCTCGCCGTGCCAGGGGCGAGGTGTTGGCGCCGCTGCGGTGCGGGGTCCGGCTGTGGAACCACAGCGTCTGGCCTGCACGTACCTCGACCGCGGCCCACTCCATCTGATCGACCACGTCGTCCCGGATGCAGCCGACGTCATCGAGGGGCAGCACCTCGTGGTGCATCCCCGAGACCACCTCGAGGCAGCCGTTGTCGACCGTCGCGTCATCGACGGCCACCATGCACGAGACGTGGGTGTCGACGAACAGGTAGGCGGGGGCGTCCTGGTGCGGTGCGTAGCCGGCCCCACCGGGCAGCTTGTAGTTGATCTTCTCCTTGTAGAGCACCGCAGGCTCGCCGAGCAGCGCTGACGCGGTGTCCACCAGCACCCCGTCGGTCAGCAACCGGCGCAACCCCTCGTGGAAGGGCACCACGTTCTCGCTGCGGGCCAGCTTCGGACCGTCGTCGGTCATCTCGCGGTGGTGCAGCCACCCGGCCCCGTCGTCGGGCCAGTCGGCGATCTGGTCCACCCAGCAACGCAGCTCCTCGACCCCATCGTCGTCGAGCGTCCGGGTCAGGAGCCACCCCGTGGCCGTGAAGTGCTCGACGGCCTCCGGGCTCGGTCGGTCGAAGACGGTCGGGCGCAGCACAGCGGTCACGTCGCCGGATCCTATGCCCACCGAACACCGCACAGCACAGGGCACAGGGCACAGGCCACGGACGTGGAGCCCGCCAGTGATCCGGTCGCCGATCCACCCGATCGACAGCCGACGTGGTCGAGGACCGGACGTGGAGCGGACACACCGTCCCTCCGGGACGCAGGTCGTTCCGCCATGATGGCCCCGGATGACAGCGAAACCCGAGGTGTCCGAGGAGCTCGAGACGGACTGGGTGCGCGGCGCGCCGAGCGACGTGCTGCACGCAGCGGTGGCGCTCGTGCTCACGGTCGTGGTGGTGGTGCTGGGCCAGCTGTTCGACACGGCGATCGTCGCAGCTGCAGCCCGTCTGCTGGACGGGCTCGAGAGCCTTCCCCGATGGCTGCTGGATCTGATCGCCCTGTTCGGCCAGCTGCTCGTGATCGCGCTGCTGGGCACCGGGCTCGTGGTGGCGGTGATCGGACGACACTGGCGACTGCTGGCGACGTCGCTGCTCGCCGCTGGCGCCGCTGCGGGTCGCGACCGCGGTCACCAGTCCGTTCATCGACGCTCGACGGGTGGTCGTCGCAGCGGCGGACCTTCCCGTCGAGGTGGGTCGGGTGCCCTCTGCGTCGCTCCTGGCAGCTGCTACGGCGGTCGTCGCCGTCACGGTGACCTCGCTGCCGCGACTGTGGCGGCGCCTCGCGTGGAGCGCGGTGGTCATGCTGCTGCTGCTGAGGTTCCTGGGAACGCCCGTGTCGTTCGATTCGCTGTTGGCGGTGCTGATCGGCTGGTCGACGGGTGCCGTCGTGGTGGTCGTGGTCGGCGCGCCGTCCCGCCGTCCACGACCGTCGACGGTGCTCGAAGGCCTGTCGTCGATCGGCGTCGAGCTCGAGCACATGGAGCCTGCAGCAGTCGATGCGCGAGGTTCGACGCCGTACTTCGGGACGGCCCGGGACGGCACGCGCTACTTCGTCAAGGTCCTCGGCGAGGACGAGCGCAGTGCCGACCTGCTGTTCCGCGTCTGGCGGTACCTGCAGCCCCGCGACCTGGGGGACCAGCGGCCGTTCTCGTCGCTGCGACGGGGCGTCGAGCACGAGGCGCTCGTGTCGGTCATGGCTCGTCAGTTCGGTGTGCGCACCCCGCTGGTGGCGGGGTTCGCTACCGCGCACCCCAACGGCTACGTGCTGGCGTACGAGGCGATCTCGGGGCGTTCACTCGATGCGCTGGTACCCGACGAGATGACCGACGATGTCCTGGACCAGGCATGGACGCAGGTCGCCCTGCTGCGACTCCACGGGATCGCACACCGCGACCTGCGCCTGGCCAACGTGTTCCTGGACTCCGACGGGCAGCTGTTCCTGATCGACTTCGGCTTCAGCGAGCTGGCTGCCGAGGAGCTGCTGCTGCAGACCGACGTCGCCGAACTGCTCGCGTCATCAGCGGTCGTGGTCGGCGCGCAGCGATCGGTCACCACGGCCATCCGCGCCCTGGGTCCCGACCCGGTGGTACAAGCAGCCGGCCGGTTGGTGCCGGGCCGTCTCAGCGGCGCGACCCGCACCGCCATGAAGGCCCGGCCAGGGCTGCTCGATGACCTGCGGGCGAGGGCGGCAGCGGCAGCGTCGCCGACCGACCACGAGCCGGCGGGTGACGAGGCGCCGAGTCCGGGCGGATCGACCTGAGCTCCCGACTCCGCCGGCCCGGTCAGTCGCCGCGGGCCATGTTGGCGAACAGCGTGCAGTAGTCCAGGAACACCAGGCGGCACACACCGGTGGGTCCGGAACGGTGCTTCGCGACGATGATCTCGGCGGTGTCCTTGTCCTGGCTGTCGGAGTTGTAGATCTCGTCTCGGTACAGGAACATCACGACGTCCGCGTCCTGCTCGATGGAGTTGTGCACGATCACGCCGTCGGCCACGAAGTTGTGGGTGCCGGTCACCGTGGCGTCATAGACGTCGCGCTCCCCCACCGGGATGATCTCGACCACTTCGTCCCAGAAGACGTCGGATCCGGCGAGGGCAGCGAGCTCCTTGGAGTCGGTGGCCTCGGCGATGCGGGCCAGTCGGCGGCGCGACGACGCCCTCGGGCGCGACTCGCTGCCCAACAGGTAGCCCCCGCAGTACTGCTCGCCGAGCGCCTGGGCCAGACCCCGCTGGGTCATGCCGATGCGGGCGAGCTCCTCGACGACCAGATCACGGACCTCGGCGGGGACCGTGTCGACGTTGGGGTTGGCGGTCACGTCGGCCAACGCCGCCAGCGCCGCGGCGCTGTCCCTGCCGCGTTCGCCCGCCACGCCGACACGATCGAGGAACCGGTGCTGGTGCTCGGCGCCGTGCACCCACAGCCGCCAGCGCGGCGTGTTCGGTCCCACATCGGTGATGCGTGCCAGCACGCCGAAGCGCAACAACAGCAACTGCAGATCGTCGATGAGGCGGCGGTGGGTGGACGTGGCGGTCAGCCGGACGTGCGGACGGCCGCGCAACGTGGCGACCCCCATCGATCCGATTCGGCCGAACACCTCGGCCAGCACCGGTGCCAGCAGCTCGTCGGGCAGCGCGAACGCGCCGGGATCCAGACGGCCCGCGGCGATGGAGTCCTCCGCCAGCCGGGCAGGATCCAGCTCGGTCGGCGAGCACAGCTGTTCGGGCGTGCCGAGCCGGCGCGGCGTGGCGACGCGCGACCCGACCGACAGCTCGTCCAACCGCCGCCAGCCCGCCACGGTGCGGAACGGATGGTTGGCCGTCGCGGTGACCTGGCGACCCGAGGCCAGACGCAGTCGGAACGCCTCCTTCCGTCCACTCGGGAACGCATGGGTCATGGTGGCCGGCACCAGCGTCCAGTCATCGGCCAGGCTCCACACCGGCACGTCGCGCTCGCCCGAGGCCAGCAGTTCTCCCAGGGTCACCTCTGCGCCCGTGTCGGCCCGCAGCACCCGGGTATCGGCCACGAGGCAGCCCGACTCGCGCAGATCAGCGAGCATCGGACGCTTGTCGGCCCGGAGCTCGAGCTGGCGTGACAGCTGTGACAGCGCCATGACCGGCGTCTCGAGCTCACGGGCCAGCACCTTGAGGCCACGACTGATCTCGGCGACCTCGACCTGACGGCTCTCCGCCGAGCCGCGACCCGACATGAGCTGCAGGTAGTCGACCACGATCAGCCCCAGGGGCTGGTCCAGGCGATCCTGCAGCCGGCGTGCCTTCGACCGGATCTCGGTGACGGTCAACGCCGGGTTGTCGTCGATCCACAGCTGGCCCTCGCCCAGGCGGCCCATGGCCTTGGTGATCTTGGTCCAGTCGGCATCGGTGAGCTTGCCGGTGCGCAGCTTCGTCGCGTCGATCCGGGCCTCGGCAGCGACGAGGCGTTGGGTGAGCTCCAGGTGGCCCATCTCCAGCGAGAAGAACAGCACCGGCCGCTGCTCGCGCACCGCGGCGTGCGCCGCGATCCCCAGGGAGAAGGCGGTCTTGCCCATGGCAGGACGGGCGCCGACCACGATGAGCGCTCCCGGCTGCAGGCCGGCGAGCTGTGTGTCCAGGTCGGTGTAGCCCGTGGGGGTGCCGGTGATGGCGTCGCCGCGCTCGTAGAGCATCTCGAGCTGCTCGAGGCTGCGGTCGAGCAGGGGCGCCAGCGCAGCCATCGAGTCGGCGTTGCGTCGCTGCGCGACAGCGAACATCATCGACTCGGCCGAGTCGATGGTCTTCTCGATGTCGTCCAGCGGTGAGTAGCCCAGCTCGGCGACATCGTTCGCCGTGGTGATCAGCTTGCGCAGCAGGGCACGCTCCTCGACGATCTTCGCGTAGTGCAGCGCGTTGGTGATCGCCGGGGTGCGCGCCTGCAGGGTGACCAGCGTGGCGGGGCCGCCGACGGACTCCAGCACGCCGGCCTGGTCCAACTCGTCGGCGACGGTGACCGGGTCGACGCCCTGACCGGAGCCGTAGAGCCCCTGGATGGCGTCGAAGATGTGCCGGTGCGCCGGGCGGTAGAAGTCCTCGGCGGCGACCACACCGGTCACTGCCGAGATGGCCTGCTCGCTCAGCAGCATGGCGCCGAGCAACGACTCCTCGGCATCGATGCTGTGGGGCGGCACCCGCAGGCGCGGTGCATCGGCTGGAGCGGCGGGTGTCGACATCGGGAGTCATCCTCCTCCGGAAGGCCTGTTGACGGGAAGGGGAACAACCCACCCAATTCCGGTGGATGGAGCTGTGGACGAACGCCTCCGGGCTGGGCACAACTGTGGATGACCCCTGGGACAGCCAGGACGGTCGGGCTCGAGTCAGCCGGTGCACCGGATTCGGTCCGACTACGACCGACGCCCGAGATGGGCGAAGATGTCGCGTGCAGTCCTGGCGAGCGAGCGCACTGGTGTTCGGGACCTCTGCGGCGGTGTTGATGATCGAGATCGTCGCAGGCCGCCTGATGGCGCCCTACGTCGGGGTGTCGCTCGAGACCTTCACCGGCATCATCGGCACCGTGCTGGCCGGCATCGCGGCCGGCTCAGCGGTCGGTGGACGCCTGGCCGACCGCCACGACCCCCGGCGGCTCGTTGCCGGGTCGCTCCTGCTCGCCGGCGGGCTCACGTGGATGTCGCTGCCCGCGCTGGCGATCCTCGGGCCGCTGGTCACGCCCGATCCGTTGGGGATCATCGTGTTGACCTCGGCGTCGTTCCTGGCCCCGGCCACGGTGTTGAGTGCCATCGGTCCGATGGTCACGAAGCTGCGCCTGGACTCGTTGTCGGACACCGGCTCGGTCGTGGGCGGTCTGTCCGCCGCAGGAACCGCAGGCGCGTTGGCCGGGACCTTCGTGACCGGGTTCATCCTCTTGGCGACGCTGCGGTCGAGCGTGGTGGTGATGCTCGTCGGTGCGGTGCTCGTCGCGAGCGGGGTGCTCGTCACCTGGCGGTGGGCGCGGCGTGGGCCGGGACTGGTGGCTGCGACCCTGCTCGCCGCGATCGGATTCGGTGTGATCACCCTGCCGTCCACCTGTGACATGGAGACCCCGTACGTCTGCGTCCAGATCGAGCGCGACGAAGATCGGCCCGGCGGCCGCGACCTGTTCCTGGACCAGACCCGCCACGCGCACGTCGACCTGGACGACCCGACCCACCTGGACATGCGCTACGTCCGGCTCCTCGGCGCGATCAGTTCCGAGATGCCCGACGGACCGCTCGACGTGGTGCACCTGGGCGGTGGGGGCTTCACCTTGCCGCAGTACCTGGCACACCAGCGACCGGGCTCGGAACAGGTCGTGCTGGAGATCGACCCCGACCTACCGGGGATCGCCCGGGAGCACCTGGGCCTCTCCGACGACCCGACGATCGACATCCGCATCGGCGATGCTCGCCTGGCGCTCGACGATCTCCCGACCGACGGCGTCGACCTGGTGATCGGTGATGCCTTCGCCGGCACCTCGGTGCCCTGGCACCTGACCACCATCGAGGTGATGGTCGAGCTGGACAGGGTGCTGCGCCCCGGCGGCGTCTACGCCATGAACGTGATCGACGGCGGCGACAACGGCTACGCGCGGGCCCAGGCAGCGACGCTCTCCCGGCAGTTCGACCACGTCCAGGTGATCGTGCCGGCCGGTGGGGTCGCGGACCGACCGGTCAACCAGATCCTCATCGCGTCGGATCGACCACTGCCGCGGTTGGAGATCGATCCCGACGACGGGATGGTGCTGGACACGGACCGAGCGGTGGCGGGCTACATCGACCGAGCCGACCCGCTGCGCGACGACCACGCGCCGGTCGATCAGCTGATGCTGCGTTGATCACCGGCGTGAGGACGACCGACGCCGCCGGCGAGCTCTCGGCTCTCCGGCGGCGTCGGTGGACAACTCATGACCCGATGGGCCGGACCTCACTCGGAGATGACATCCAACGTGATGGGGAACTGCACGTCGCTGTGCAGACGGGCCGTCACCATGTGCGAGCCCAGATCCTTGATGTGCTCATCGAGCAGCAGGTCCTTGCGGTCCAGCTCGATGCCGGTCGCGGCGCGGACGGCGTCAACGATCTCGGTCTCGGAGACCGAGCCGAACAGACGCCCCGCTTCGGATGCACGCACCCTGATGGTGATGGTCTTGGGGACCAGCACCGTGGCGATCTGCTCAGCCGAACCGCGGTCGCGAGCATCTTTGATGTCGCGCGAGCGGCGCATGGCCTCGGCCTGCTGCTGGGCTCCCTCGGTCGCAGCCATGGCCAGGCCACGGGGCTCGAGGTAGTTGCGCACATAGCCCTTGGAGACCTCGACGATGTCGCCGCGCTTGCCCAGACCCGAGACGTCGTTGCGGAGGATGACCTTCACCGCGCTCACTGCTCGCCTCCGGTGCTCTCCGTTGCGACCGTCTCGGTGCCCGCATCGAGCCCGGTGAACTCGCTGGACGCCTCGGGCGCCGCCGGCGGGGTGGGCGCGGAGTCGTCACGCTCGGGGCGATCACGACGCTCGCGACGGTCATCGCCGTCGCGGTCGCCACGGCGACCGCCGCGCTGGGTGGTGACCCGGTTGGCATAGGGGATGAGGGCCATCTCACGGGCGATCTTGATGGCCTTGGCCACCTCTCGCTGCTGCTGGACGTCGTTGCCGGTGACGCGACGAGCACGCACCTTCGCCCGGTCAGAGACGAACCGGCGCAGCAGGTTCGCGTCCTTCCAGTCGACGTAGTCGATGCTCTCGCTGTTCAGGATCGAGATCTTCTTCTTGAACTTGCGACCGTTGTCCTTGCCCTTGCCCTTCGGGCCACGCTTCATCTGGGGCTTCGCCATCAGAACGGCTCCTCATCGTCGTTGTACCCGGCGGCGGGAGGCGCCGTCGGGGGCGGGGCGGAGTCGAATCCGCCACCACTGCCGCCATCGCGGCGTTCGTTGCGGGTGACCTGCGCGGTCGCCCAGCGGAGGCTGGGGCCGATCTCGTCGGCGACGACCTCGACCTTGGAGCGCTTCTCGCCGTTGTCGGTCTCCCAGGACCGCTGGTCGAGCCGGCCGCTCACCATGACGCGGCTGCCCTTGGTGAGGGACTCCGCCACGTTCTCGGCCAGTTCGCGCCACGCGACGATGTCGAAGAAGGAGACCTGCTCCTCCCACTCGTTGGTCTGGCGATTCTGCCAGCGACGGTTGACCGCGAGCCCGAAGTTCGCCACCGCGGCACCCGACGGGGTGAAGCGGAGCTCGGGGTCGCGGGTGATGTTGCCGATCAGCTCGACGTTGTTGCCGTTTGCCATGTTGGTTCCTCCTCGGTCAGCCTGCCGGGCTCAGCAGGCCACGACGAGTGGCTTCTGAGTCGGGCAGGCGGATCAGCTTGTGGCGGACGACTTCGTCCGCGAGTCGGAGGTACCGATCGATCTCGTCGAGGTTCGGGGCCTCGGTGACGATCTCCATCACCGTGTAGACGCCCTCGGTCTTGTGGTTGATCGGATAGGCGTAGCGACGCCGTCCCCAGTTGTCCACCGTCGGCACCGTGCCGCCGTCGGCCTCGACCATCTCGACCACCTTGGCTCCGATGGCCTTGTTGGTCATGTCGTCGACATCGACGTCGACGATGATCATCAGTTCGTACACGCGAGTGACCACGTGGTGTACCTCCCTCTGGACCTCGGCGTGAGCCGTCAGGGTCCTGCGATCTGCAGGACAGGGTGTTGGATGTCTCGGGCTGAGACAGCCCGGCCACCCCCGTGGGGGCGACCGGTCGAGTGTAGTCGCCGGGTGGGGTGCACCCGCCAGACGGCGTCGTCGAGGTCCACCGACATCATGTCCGTCGGGTGTGACAGTGACGTCCGGGGGGGCCGTCCCGGGCGCGACGCGGCCCCGACCCTCGTAGGGGTCGGGGCCGCGTCAACTGCACCGGATGGTGCGGCAGGATCAGATCAGACCCTGCTGCTCCAGGTAGTCCTGGGCCACGTCGGCCTGGTCCTCGCCACCGGAACCGACACGGCGGTTCAGCTCCTGGGCGGTGTCGTTGTCCAGGTCCATGAGGAGCATCTCGGCGATCGCGTCGAACGCCTCGGGGTTCTCCTGGTACACGTCGTCGCGCAGGTTGACCGAGACGTTGTAGAGGATGAACGTGCCGCCGTCGTCGACGACGGTCAGGCCCAGCTCCGGGATGCGGCCGTCGGTGGTGAAGATCTCGCCGAAGGTGCACCCACCGCCCTCGGTCTCGGTGTAGATGAGGTTGGTGTCGATGATCGAGATCTGGTCATCGGGGATCGTCGAGTTGGTCGCCTCTTCGTAGAGCACCAGGCCGTCGGGACGGTCGGGGAACTCGGACTCCATGCAGACCGTCGCGTCGGGGTTGGCCGCGATGTAGTCGGCCATGTCCTGCAGGGTCGGCTCGCCGTTGGCGTCGACGTAGTCCTGGTTCACCGCGAAGCCGTAGGTGTTGTTGAACGGCGAGCGGCTGAGCCAGTGGATGTCGTTGGCGGCCAGATCGGCGATGGCGACGTTGTTGGTCAGGGTCTCGGGGTCGAACACCGGGTCCTCGCAACCGAGGTGCACGGTCCACCCGGTGCCGTTGTACTCGGCGTAGCTGTCGATGTCACCGGACAGGAGCGCCTGGCGGTTGACCTCGGTGCCGCCCAGGTTCACCTGGCTCGTCACGTTGGCACCCGCTGCCTCGTAGGCCTGCACGAGCATCTCGCCGAGCACCAGCTGCTCGGTGAAGTCCTTCGAGCCGACGGTGATGTCGATGCCGGACAGGTCGTAGTCGGCGAAGGTCTTGCCGGTCACGTCGGGCGGGGCGGCGACCTCTTCGGTGGTCGAGTCGGTGGCGCAGATGTCCTGGGCCTCTTCCCCCCCACCGCCGTCACCGCTGTCGGCATCGTCATCACCACCACAGGCGGCGCCGAACAGGGCGAGCACCGCCACCAGGGACAGAAGCATCCAGGAACGTTTCATGTGTCGTATCTCCAATGAGTCGTCAAATAGGCATTGAGTCGTTGAACTGCACGGCGGTGGTAGCCGGTCGCGCGCCGAGATCTCGACCGGGTTTGCGAGAGGAATCATCGGCGGAAGCGAACTCCAGCACCGATCGCCACACCGCTCCGATCGGACCGACCGACCGCTCACAGCTGGCGTCCCGAAGAGTCCGGATCAGGACACGACGGCGCACTTTGGTTGTGATGCCCGAAGGGCAACTACCACCTCCGGCTGACGACCCTACTCCTCGACGCCGGGTCGGTGAACGGACTCGAGCCCACGCTGCTGCGACAACCTGACTACCCTCTCTTCATCCGGACGGCGAGAGCGACCGATCCGGTGTCCCCACACAGGAGCGCCACAGGCCCACCCGATGCAGACACCACCACGACGCCGATCCGTTCCCATCACCGGACCGGAAGGTGATTCGTGATGAACGGTCTCCGGTCCTGGCTCGAGTTCATCTCCGAACGCCCCGCAGAGATCGCGGACTACACGCTGCAGCACGCGATGCTCGTCGCCGCGGTGATGATCAGCGCAGCCGTCGTGTCCATCGCCCTCGGCATCGTGGTGCACCAGAGCGCCGTGGGCCGCTCGACCGCGCTCAGCTTCGCCGGCGTCCTCATCACCGTGCCATCGCTCGCGCTGTTCGCCATCTTCATCCCGATCCTCGGTCTGGGCTGGGCCCCGAGCTTCGCTGCGCTGTTCCTCTACGCACTGCTGCCGATCCTGCGCAACACCATCGTGGGGCTCAACGAGGTGGACCCCGCCGTGCTCGAGTCGGCCAAGGGGATGGGACTCTCCTCCCGCCAACAGCTGATCGCGGTGAAGGTGCCGCTGGCCTGGCCGGTGATCCTGACCGGCATCCGCGTCTCCACCCTGTTCATCTGCGGCGTCGCTGCGATCGCGAAGCTGATCGGTGGTCCGGGACTCGGGCACTACATCCGAGAGGGACAGACCCGACTGGGGCTCCCGACCGGGATGGAACGGCTGTGGACCGGCGTGGTGTTCATCGTGCTGCTCGCGCTGGCGTTCGACGCCGCGTACCTGTTGTTGAACCGACTCACCACCCCGCGTGAGCTCCGAGGACGAGGGAACTGACATGACCACCGACACACCACTCGGAACCGACGACCACGGCACCGCACCCATGGCGGCCCCGACCACCGGCATCGTCGACGAGGTCGACGAGATCATGATCGAGCTCCAAGCGGTCTCGAAGCGCTACCACGGCGCCGCCGAGCCGGCGGTCGAGGAGCTGACGCTGCAGGTTCCCCGCGGCGAGATCCTGGTCCTGGTCGGACCGTCGGGCTGTGGCAAGTCCACGACGTTGCGTCTGATCAACCGGATGATCGAGCCCACCGGTGGGCGCATCATCTTCGACGGCGAGGACGTCACCTCGGTCGATCCCGATCATCTGCGCCGGCGGATCGGCTACGTCATCCAGCAGATCGGCCTGTTCCCGCACCGCACCATCGCCGACAACATCGCGACGGTGCCCAAGATGATCGGTTGGTCCAAGGCCGACATCGCGAGCCGGGTCGATGAGCTGCTGACCACGGTGGGGATGGATCCCGACGAGTACCGCAACCGCTACCCCAAGGAGCTGTCCGGGGGCCAGGCACAGCGCATCGGCGTCGCCCGCGCCCTGGGGGCGGATCCGAAGGTGATGCTCATGGACGAGCCCTTCGGTGCCATCGACCCGATCACCCGTGACCGACTCCAGAACGAGTTCCTGCGGCTGCAGGCAGAGCTGCGCAAGACCATCGTGTTCGTGACCCACGACATCGACGAGGCCGTGAAGATGGGCGATCGCATCGCCATCCTCGGCGAGCGCTCCCAGATCGCCCAGTTCGACACACCCGAGCGGATCCTGGCCTACCCGGCCAGTGAGTTCGTGGAGAACTTCATCGGTTCCGGTGCCACCCTGCAGGGGCTGAACCTGGAACGGGTGCGGGATGTCGAGCTGAACACCGCCTACCCGGTGGTTCGTCACGACGTCGGTGTCGATCAGGCGCGTGCCGTGCTGGGCGCATCCCCCGAGGAGTGGCTGCTGGTGCTCGACGACGCCGACCGCCCGTCCCGGTGGGTGACGATGGAACACCTGGACCGGACCGACCGACGGCTGCTCGACAACGGCCGCTCGGTGAGGGCCTTCGCCGAGCCCGAGGACACCCTGCGCGACGCCCTCGAAGAGATGCTGCTGTCCAACGCAGGAACCGCGGTCGCAGTGGATGGTCAGGGCAAGTACCTGGGCGTGCTCGAACTGGAAACACTCATGGGCGTGCTGCAGCGCATGCGCGCCGAAGCGCGACGTCACTACGGACAGACCGAGGAGCCCGTCGGATGACGACCGCGACCGCCACCACCTCCGCCACGCCCTCGGCCACTGACGCCCAGACGGGTCCATCCGCTCGTGACCGGGCCGTCGCGTACTTCACGCGCAACGCCGAGCTGATCATCACCCCGTTCGCGCTGGGTGTGTTCGGGCTGGTGCTGGCACTCGTGCTGTCCAACGCCGAGCTGGGCTTCACCGAACGGCGACAGCTCAACTGGGACACCACCAGCCAGCGCATCATCGAGACGATCCAGCTCAGCCTGGCGTCGACGGTCATCGTGCTGCTCATCGCCATCCCCGCCGGCATCCTGCTGACACGACCGGCGCTGCGTCGCGTGAGTCCGTTCGTGCTGTCCAGTGCCAGCATCGGCCAGGCGATCCCCGCCTACGGACTGTTCATCTTGTTCTTCGCCTGGATGAACCAGGGCTTCTGGACCGCGGTGTGGGCACTGACGGTGTTCTCGATCCTGCCGGTGCTGCGCAACACGATGGTCGGCATCGAACAGGTGGACACCTCGGTCATCGAGGCGGGACGGGGCATGGGCATGACGAAGCTGCAGGCGCTGCGTCGCATCGAGGCACCCCTCGCGGTGCCCGTGATGCTGGCCGGTGTTCGCACGGCCCTGGTGATCAACGTCGGCATGTCCACCCTGGCGTTCCTCGTCGGCGGCGGCGGCCTCGGCGAGACGATCTACTCGGGTATCCAGCTGAGCCGGAACCTGACGGTGATCGTCGGCGCCATCACCGTCGCGATGCTCGCGCTGGCCATCGACTGGTTCGCCGCGGTCGCCGAGCGCGTGCTGCGACCGAAGGGGCTCAGGGGGACATCCCTCCCGACCGACACCGCCAACCCGATCTGAGCCATCGGCTCCCGCTGCGACGAGCGGGCGCGCTGCGATCGGACCGGTCTGCTCAGGCTCCGGAGCCGTAGAGCGACAGGGCCTCGGACTGCTCGGCGTTCAGGTGGTAGCTCTCCGCAGCACTGGGGAACGCGCCACTTCGAACGTCTGCTGCGAACGCCGCCATCGCCTCGACCGCCACGTCCTTGACCGAGGCGTAGCGACGCACGAACTTCGGCGCCACGCGGTCCTCGATGCCCAGCAGGTCGTGGAAGACCAGTACCTGACCGTCGCAGCGTGCGCCGGCGCCGATCCCGATCGTCGGGATGTCGAGCGCCTCGGTGACCATGCCGGCCACCTCGTCGGGGACGCCCTCGAGCACCACGGCGAAGCAGCCAGCGTGCTGGAGCGCCTTGGCGTCCGCCACGAGCTCGAGTGCCGCTTCGGACTCGCGGGCCTGCACCTTGAAACCGCCCATCGCATGCATCGACTGCGGGGTCAACCCCAGGTGACCCATCACGGGCACCTCCGCGTCGACCAGTGCCTCGATCATCGGCAGCCGCTTGCGACCGCCCTCGAGCTTCACGCACTGGGCTCCTGCGCGGATCAGCTGCGCGGCGTTGCGCACCGTCTCGGCGGGTGACACGTGGTAGCTCATCCACGGCAGATCACCGACGATCAGCGCACTGGGCTGCGCCCGCGCCACTGCGGCGGTGTGGTGTGCCAGGTCGTCGACGGTGACCTGCAGGGTGTCGTCGTAGCCCAGCACGACCATCGCCACCGAGTCGCCGACGAGGATCATGTCGACCCCCGCCTCATCGGCGATCCGAGCACCGGGGGCGTCGTACGCGGTGACCATGACGAGCGGATCGCTGCCGTGGCGGACCTTGCGCCCGGCGATGGCCGGAACGGTCGTACGGATGGGTGCAGCCATGGCTGGTCCTCCTCGTCGGGTCCAGCGCCCTGTGGCTGCCGGCCGTCAGGTTCGACTGTACGACAACGGCCCCCCGGTGCCAAGGAAAAGCTGTTCCGGCGCACCCATGACCGCCGGCGAGCGCTCGGCGCGACTACCCGCCGGGCGCGGCAGTGGTGGGCGGCGGGGGTGCCGCAGTCGTCGTCGGCGCAGCAGTGGTCGGCGGCGGGGGTGGCGCGGTGGTCGTCGGCGACGGGACCTGGGTGCTCGTGGTCGAACGGGGTACCGAGGTGCTGGACCCCGACGGAGCGACGGAGGTGCTGGTGGTGGAGCGTCGCTGCGGAGCAACCGTGGTGGTCGTCCGCTGCGACGCGAGCGACTGGTTGACGATTCGCTCGCCGGCGTCGGTGGTCGGGAAGTCGCAGTCCTCGTCGCCCTCGGTCGCCACCTCCATGAAATCTCGCCAGATCTTCGCCGGCCAGGTCCCGCCGGAGACCTCGCGACCCCTGAACGACTCCATCGCTCGGGGCTGCTCGTAGCCCATCCACACCGCGGCGGTCATGTTGCAGGTGTAACCGGCGAACCACGCATCTCGAGCGTCGCTGGTCGTGCCGGTCTTGCCCGCGGCCGGCGTCCCGAGGTTGGCCGCCTGGCCCGTGCCGGCGATCAGCACACCCGACAGCACCGAGTTGACGGTGTCGGCCACCTCCTCGGTGATCACCTGTTCGGGCTCCAGGTCGGTCGAGGCGTCGAAGAGCACCTCGCCCGACGAGCTCTCCACGCGCCGGATGACGTAGGGGTCGATGTGGGCGCCTCGGTCGGCGAACGTCGAGTAGGCCGACGCCATGTCCATCACCGACACCTCGCCGGTACCCAGCACCAGCGAGTAGTCGTCGCGGAGTTCGGCGGTCACCCCCAGCCGGTTCGCCATCTCGGCCAGCTTCTGGGGGGTGACCAGGTTCACCATGCCCGCGTAGACGGTGTTCGACGACTTCCAGGTCGCCTCCTCCACCGACAGCACCCCCTGGTCGACCTTTTCGAAGTTGCCCGGCGACCACAGCTTCCCGGGCTCGGTGTACACCCCCGGGAACTGCGTGGTGGGTGGCGAGCGGAACGGGGAGTCGGTCGAGTACCCCGCCTCGACGAACGCAGCGAGCGCGAACGGCTTGAAGGTCGACCCCGGTTGGCGGCCCGAGCCTCCGCCCTGACGGCCGAGCGCCAGATTCACCTTGTTGTTGTCGAAGTCGGTACCGCCGACCATCGCCCGCACCCGGCCGTCGCTGTCGACCGCCACCAGGGAACCGACGGGGCCGTCCTCGCTGCCGTCGTCCGACCCCAGGTTGTCGGTGACCGACTCGTACGCCGCCTGCTGCAGCACCGGGTCGTACGTCGTGTAGACCCGCAGACCCTGCGTCTCGGCACCTGGGCCGAAGCGCTCGCGCAGCTGCCGTCGTGCCAGGTCGACCCAGTACTCAGCGCCGTACTCGGCGTCGCGCACCTCACCCAGGTCGCTCACCTGGCTCGTGCGGGGCAGCACCGTCATGGTCTGCGGCGCGCCGTCGGTGCCCACCGGTTCCCAGACCCACGGAACCGCACCAGCTGCCTCGGCCTCCTCGGCGGTGATGTACTCCTCGGCGACCATGCCGGCCAGCACCGTGTCGCGTCGGCGGGTCGCCTCGTCGGGCTCCCGTGCGGCATCGGCGCGCTCCGGCGCACGGATCAGACCGGCCAGGTACGCGGCCTGGTGCAGCTGGAGGTTCTCCACCCCGATCCCGAAGTACTCACGGCTGGCCGCCTCGACGCCGTAGGCGCCACGACCGAAGTAGATCTCGTTCAGGTAGCGGGTCAGGATGTCGCGCTTGTCGAGCTCGCCCTCGAGCTTCACCGCCAGGACCGCCTCCTTCAGCTTGCGCTCGAGCGATCGCTCGGAGGTGAGGTACGTCAGCTTCACGTACTGCTGGGTGATCGTCGAACCACCCTGCTGGGATCCGCTGTCGCCCAGGACCGACTGGTAGAACGCCCGGCCGATGCCCATCGGGTCCAGCCCGCTGTGGTCGAAGAACCTGCGATCCTCCGCTGCCAGCACTGCTTGGACCAGCACCGGGGGCAGGTCGTCGTAGTCGACGTTGACCCGCTCCTCGCTCGCGGTGAGCCTGGCCATCGCGTTGTTGAAGTCGCACCGTCCGTCGGGCACCTCGATGTCGCAGACGAACGATGTCTCCGCGGACCGCTTCGCCGGTGGGAGGTCGATGGTGTTGAGCGCCATCCAGAGTCCGCCGACCGCGACGATCCCGAGGACGAGCACGACGTAGCCCAGACGGCGGAGTCGCCACAGGATGCTGCGTCGTCGTTCGGCCATCGAAACAGTGTGTCCCGGATCGAACCCCGGACAACAGTGCGCCTGAGCAGTCGGTCAGGCTCCCCGGGTCCTACCGACGAGCGGGGCGACCTGGAGCAGGTGGTTCCATCGACAGGACGTGCAGACCTCGACGGTGTAGCACCGACGGTCGCCCTTGTCGGTGGCCAGCTTGGCCAGCTCACGCCGGCTGGCGACCGGGCGGCCGCCCGCGGGAAGGCGGGGACCGAACACGAATCGGACGATGCGCAACGTGGCTTCGGCGCAGACCGGACACTTCGCGGTGGACCCCGAGGAGCAGTTCACCGCGATCCGCATCAGCTCGCTCTGCGCGTCGCAGATGTCCTGAACCGACAGCTCGCCCGACCGGTACCTGGCCAGCAGCTGTCGGCGGGCGAAGCGGTAGTCGACGCTGCCCGGGGAACTGCCGGGGCGCCCGGAGGACTCAGGTTGCAGGAACGGCACGGTGCGCAACGTTATCGGCGAGGGCGCACCGATGGCGGCCGGCGGGGTCCACGATCCGACGGCGCGCGTCGGTCAGACTTCGCATCGATGTCGGACCACCTCACCCAGCTCCGCGGCCCACGCCGCCACCCCTCGGCAGGCAACCTGGCCATGCGCCCCGCACTGGTGCGCGACGGGATGGCCCCGATCCAGCTGCCGCCGGCCAGCTTCCCCCACGGAGCGGAGGTCGCCGACGACGTGGTCCGCTTCGGACCCGACCTGGATCACGAGCAGGTCGAGAAGCTGATCGGGGCAGTGGGTTCGCTCGAGGGGCGTCGGGTGCTCGACCTGGGCTGCGGCACCGGTGGATCCGCGGTGACCATCGCACGTCGAGGAGCCAGGGTCATCGCCGTGGAGTCCTCCACCGCACGACTCGCCCGGGCACGCAACGCAGCCGACGTCGCAGGCGTCAAGGTCGAGTTCCACCACAGCGATCTGGCGGATCTGGCCTTCCTGCGAGCCGACTCGATCGAGCTGGTGGTGGCGGTCTACTCACTCGCCGGCGTCCAGGATCTGGGCCGGGTCTTCCGCCAGCTCCATCGAATCATGCGGCCCGACGGCGCACTGGTGATGTCGTTGCCGCATCCGACGGCGATGATGCTGGAAGCCGATCCCGACGACCAGCAGACCCCGTACCTGACCCGCACCGCTTGGAGCGATCAGGCCATCACCTGGCGATCCGGCGGCGACGAGGGCGTCACCCACGTCCACCAGATCAGCGACCTGTTCACCACTCTGGTCCGCTCGAACTTCCGGGTGGACTCGATCCTGGAACCACCGTCGCGCCCCGACAGCGCCGGCCTGCACAGCTCGCCGCTGCGCGAGTGGGTGCCTGGCACCCTGGTGCTGCGTGCCCGCAAGGAAGGCACCTGAGGCCCCCTCGGCCTGCCCGCTGCTTCAGCTCTCGGAACGGTTCCTGACGACCACCACGGGGCACAGCGCGTGGTTCACCACGTAGGTGGTGACCGACCCCATCAGCAGACCCAGGAACCCGCCGTGGCCGCGGGCGCCGACCACCAGCAGTTCGGCGTGCTCCGACAGCCGGATCAGCTGTTCGCCGGCATGGCCCTCGAGCGCCTCGGTCACGATGTCCACCCCGTCGAACAGACCCTCGCCGCGGACCGTGTCGATCGCAGCGCCGAGCATCGTGTTCGACGCCGCGGCCAGGTCCGAGGGGTCCGGGGACGCGACCTCGTAGCCGGTCGACATGATCGGTGTCGCGAACGACGCCACGACCTTGAGCCGCGCCTCACGCAGCTGTGCTTCACGGGCGGCCCAGCGGAGCGCGTCCACCGAATGCTCCGAACCGTCCACTCCCACCACGATCTCTGCCATGTCTGTTCTCCTGTCTCCCGAGCGCTGGGCCCGTGTGCTCGTGTGTCAGTCCGAGACGCCCGAGGCGGGTGTCTCGGCGGATTCCGGTTGGCCGGCCCACCACTGGTCGAGCACCGCGAGCGCAGCCTCACGCTCCATGGGCCCGTGGTCGAGCCGTGCCTCCAGCAGGTGCTCGAGTGCTCGGCCCACGACGGGCCCCGGCGCGACGCCCAGGTGGGCCATGACGGTCGCCCCATCGAGATCGGGCCGGATCGAAGCCAGCTCCTCGTCCTGACGGAGCTGCTCGATGCGTGCCTCCAGACCGTCGATACGGAGAGCGAGTGCCTCGGCCTTCCGCTTGTTGCGGGTGGTGCAGTCCGCCCGGGTGAGCGCGATCAGCTCTGGCAGCAACGGCCCGGCGTCGCGCACGAACCGTCGCACCGCGGAGTCCGACCAGCCCATCTCGTAGGTGTGGAAGCGCAGGTGCAGGTACACCAGCCGGCTCACGTCCGCGATCATGTCGTTGCTGAACCGCAGCGCGCGCATCCGGTCCTTGGTCATCCGCGCACCGACCACCTCGTGGTGGTGGAACGACACCCCGCTCGGGCCGATCGAACGGGTCGTCGGCTTCGCCACGTCGTGGAACAGCGCCGACAGTCGCACCACCAGCTCGGGTGGGGACTGACGCACCACCGCGATCGTGTGTCCCAGCACGTCCTTGTGACGGTGGATCGGGTCCTGCTCGAGCCGCATCGCAGGGAGCTCCGGCAGGAACATCGCCGCCAGCCCCGTGTCGTGCAGGAACCAGAGGCCGGCCGACGGGTCGAGGACCACCACCAGCTTGCAGAGCTCGTCGCGGATGCGTTCCGCGGAGACGATCCCGAGTCGTTCCGACATCGACGTCACCGAGGCCGACAACTCGGGCGTCGGTGCCAGGTCGAACGACGAGATGAAGCGTGCTGCACGCATCATCCGCAGCGGATCGTCGGAGAACGACAGCTCCGGTGCCACCGGGGTGCGCAGGACCTTCGCGTACAGGTCGGCGACACCGTCGAAGGGGTCGATCAAGGTCGGCGTCGGAGCGGTCACCTCGAGTGCCATGGCGTTCACGGTGAAGTCCCGGCGCGACAGGTCCTCCTCGATCTCGGTGGCGAACTCGACGGTCGGCTTGCGGCTGTCGGAGCTGTAGGCCTCGGCGCGATGTGTCGTGATCTCGTAGTCGTCGCCGCCGATCGTGGCCCCGATCGTGCCGAAGCGCTCGCCCTGGTTCCACACCGCTGTGGCCATCGGCGACACGATCGCCTTGATCTGCGCCGGAAGCGCATCGGTGGTCAGGTCCACGTCGTTGGCCTGGTCGACCGGTCGGTCGACCAGCAGGTCACGAACCACACCACCCACCAGGTAGAGCCGGTGTCCGGACGCGGCGAACCGCTCGGCCAACGGGCCGACCGAATCGAGCAGCGGTCGCGCGCGGTCGGGGATCACGGGGCGAGGCTACCGGTCGAAGCGTCGCCGCAGTTCCGCCACTCGGGTCACCGTGGAGGACCCCGGCCCCCCGGCACTCGGTGGTTCGGGATGCACGCGCACGCCCAGCAGCGAGCCCACCGTCGCCGCAGCGGAGTCCGCCACCGCCTCCAGGTCGTAGCCGCCCTCGAGGAACACCAGACGCCGACCCGGCTCCACCAGCTGCAGCAGGTCCGAGGTGATGTCGCTGTAGTCCCCCGAGGTGAGCGCCAGGTCGGTCAACGGGTCGCGGACATGCGCATCGAAGCCGGCCGAGAGGACCAGCCACGTGGCGCCGAAGCGCTCGCAGAACGGCGCGACGATCTCCTCGATCGAGCGTCGGTAGTGCTCACCGGTGGCATCGGGGGGCATCGGGAGGTTCAGCGTCGTTCCTTCGCCATCTCCCCGGCCCCACTCCTCGGCATCGCCGGACCCGGGATACAGCGGATGCTGGTGCCACGAGACATAGGCGACGTCGCCGCGGTCGTAGAAGATGTCCTGGGTGCCGTTGCCGTGGTGCGCATCCACGTCGACCACGAGCACCCGTTCGCCGGCGTCGGCCAGGACTGCTGCGGCCACCGCTGCGTTGTTGAACACGCAGAACCCCATCGCTCGGGCCGACGCAGCGTGGTGGCCGGGCGGGCGCACCGCCATGAACGCCGCGGACGCGCCGCCGCTGCGCAGCTGCTCGATCGCATCGGGGCCGGATCCCGCCGCGAGCCGAGCGATCTCCGCGGACATGGGCGACAGCACGGTGTCGGCATCGAGATGGCCCGCCCCCGCCGCACAGAACTGCTCGATGCCCGCGACGTAGGCGGCGGGGTGCACCAGCTGCAGTTCGTCGTCGGTCGCCGGTCGTGAGGGCCGCAGCGTGAGCCCGTCCAGCAGACCGTGGGTCGCCAGCCCGGCTCGCACTGCGGGCAGGCGTGCAGCACGCTCCGGATGGTGCGGACCGGTGTCGTGGTGCTCGAACCGCTCGTCCGCGTACAACAGGACCGACATGTGCGCAGCGTAGGCGGCTCGGACCCCTGCGCCACGCGGTGGCCTATCCTCCTACGGGGGCGGCGCCGGAGCGCCCTCGGGCGCCTGTGGGCAGCGTTGCTCCAGCCCTCCGGTGCAGGAGACCGGATGACGGAATGAAGACGCGTCAGACCCTGATCCTCGGCAATGAGCGCTTCCGCGTCGGCCCCTGGCACGCGGACCCGCACACCGCGTACCTCTCGTTGACCCCGGACGTCCCCCGGCCGACCGCCCAGGGCCTGCAGCGGTGTCTGCGACGACTCGATGGCGAGGGCTACACGTCCATCATCACCGCGGCGCTCCACCCCGTCGAGGCCGCCGCGTTCCTGTCGGTCGGGTTCGTCGAGCACGACCGCCTGCGCGTGCTCAGCCACTCGCTCGCCGAGCTCGATCCGCCGCGTCGCCGGCCAGATCCCGCCGTGCGCCTGCGACGGGCGCGCCAGGCGGACCGCGAGTCGGCGCTGGAGGTCGACCGACGTGCGTTCTCGACCTTCTGGCGGCTCGACCCGGACGGCCTCGACGACGCCATCGGCGCCACACCGAAGTCGCGGTTCCGCGTCGCGGAGGCCAACGGCAGGGTCGTGGGCTACGCGGTCACCGGACGAGCTGGCTCCCAGGGATTCCTGCAACGCCTCGCCACCGATCCCGACCACGCCGGGACAGGGGTCGGTTCCGAGCTCGTGCTGGATGCCCTGCGATGGGCGGCCCGTCGGCGAGTTCGACAGGTCCTGGTCAACACCCAGGACGCCAACCGTCGAGCGCTTGCGCTCTACCGACGTCTCGGCTTCGAGACCACCCCGACCGACCTCGTCGTCCTGACACGACCCACCACATGAGCGTCACGGCGCAGCGAACCGTTGCCCGCCGCATCACCTGGGTCGTCACGCCACTGTGCGCGCTGGCCGTGCTGCTCACCTGGTCGATCCCCGCATCCCAGGCCCAGCAGGGCGATGGGCCCACCGGACAGGATGATCCCGCCACCGGGGAGGAGCCGGCGACGATCACGCCAGCACCCGCCCCGGCAGCGGGCACCGACCCCGACGTAGGGGCCGGGCCGATCCGTCAGGACGACCCGATGGTGCAGGTCGCCTCGGTCAGTCCGTGGGTCGAGCCCGAGGGCGAGTTCCAGGTCCGCTTCGGACCCACCGTCACGATCCCGCCGGGTTCGCAGCTCACCGTCACCATCCACGAGACGTTGCGAGCCACCGACGACACCAGCCTGCGCTCCGAGGTGAACGACGTCATCGAGGGAGGGTCCACCGGTCGGATCCTCCAGGCGCCCGTGACCGTCCCGTTCGACCAGCTCGGGGACGCAGCGACCGGGGCTGTGCTGAGCATCCCGATCCGCTCGACCCGGGGCGACCCCGACCGCGTGTTCCTGCCCAACCCCGGCATCCACCCCGTGGAACTGGTGCTCACCGGCCCCGATGGGCCGGAGCTGTGGAGCCAGACCGTGTTCCTGAACCGGCTGCTCTTCGACAGCAGCGACGACCCCTCGCCGGTGCGGGTGAGCCTGGTCCTGCCGGTCCAGTCGGGGCCGGCGGTGGGCACCGATGGTGCCGGCACCTTCACCGTCGAACAGCGCGCCCAGCTGAGCTCGGTGACGTCACTGCTCGAGAGCGTGCCCGAGGCGCCGGTGACGCTCGCGGTGCGCCCGAACACACTCGACGGGCTGGAGCGGACCAGTGAACCCTGGGCAGGTGATCTGCTCGACTCACTCCGGCTCGGACGCAGCGACAATGCCGTGCTCCGGCTCCCCTACGTCCCGATCGACACCGCTGCGCTCGTCGAGGCGGGCGAACCGGGGCAGATCGAACAACAGCTCCTCGTCGGCGCCGGCACGGTGGCCCAACGGATCGGGCGCACCACCTCCGCCACGACCTGGACGCTCGATCGATCGGTGAGCACACCCGCACTGCCGCTGTTGGAACGTCTCGGGGTCGAGTCCCTCATCATCGGGGTCGACATGCTGCAACTCCCCCCCGGCGTGGACGACGACCAGGTGATGACCTCGCCGGTCCGACTCGAGGGGAGCGAGAACCTCCAGGCCCTGGCGTTCGACTCGATCGTCTCGCAGCGGCTCGCCGATGCCCGTGTCGACCCCGGGTCGCGTGCGCACGAGGGCGTGTCGCTCATGATGGCCGGATGGTTCAGCGCCGCTCGGCGAGGCGAGCCGCTCCCCCTGGCCACCGCGATCCTGGTGACCCCGTCGACGGGTCCCGAGGTGATCGCCGCGCTGACCGCCGCGCTGGACGCTGGCGGACCCCTGATCGCCCAGCCCGATGCCGGCGCCCTTCCCGCAGCCACCGACGACACCCCCACCGCGGCACTCGAGGAGCGCCCGACACCCGACGTACGCCCGACGGTCGAGGCAACCAACCAGACCCGGCGCGAGATCGCGTCCTACCGCTCGATGACCAACGACGCCGACCCCGCCGCCCAGCTCTGGGACGAGCTGACGAACCAGAGCCTCGCGATGGGACTCACCGCTGCGGCGAGCGATGACATGCGCGCGGTGGTCCGCTCGTCGATCGGCTCCCAGGTCGAGCGCATCCAGGCTCCCCGGCCCCGACGGGTGCTGGTGACCAGCGAGGACACGGTGATCCCGCTGCGGTTCCGCAACGACCTGCCCTACGAGGTCCGTCTGGTGATGCGAGCCCGGTCACCGCGACTCGAGATCGAGGAGCCCACCACCGAGGTGGTGCTGGAGCCGGGCGAGAACCGCATCGAGCTGCCGGTCGTGGTCCGTGCGCCCGGCGAGTCGCTGCTGCGCATCTCGCTCACCTCCCCCGACGGTGGCATCACGGTGCCCGCAGCCGACGTACCCGTCCGCTCGACCGCCATCTCGGGTGTCGGTGCGGTGCTGTCGGTCCTGTCCATCGTGTTCCTGATCGGTTGGTGGCTCAGGACCCTTCGACGCACGCGTCGGGACACCTCGCGCACCGAGCACCAGAGCGGTCCGCACGACACGCCAACCGGGTCCGACGCCGCCGAGAAGCTGAGCACTGGTGGCTGATCCACGACGGGGCACTCCTCGGGACACCACCGGGTCCGACGAGGTCACGCGGGTCGACAACAGCCCGGTGTCTGCGCTGACCGACGCGCAACTCGGAGGGCGGTACCACCTGGAACGCCTCATCGGCTCGGGCGGCATGGCCCAGGTGTGGGAGGCCACCGACCTGGTGCTCGGGCGTCAGGTGGCGGTGAAGGTGCTCCATCCCCACCTCGCCGTCGACGACGCCCTTGTCGCGCGGTTCCGCCAGGAGGCAGTTGCTGCGGCCCGACTCAGCCATCCCGGCATCGTCGGGGTCTACGACACCTGTTCCGACGGCCCCTACGAGGCCATCGTCATGGAGTTGCTCGACGCGTCGACCCTGCGCCAGCACCTCGATGAGCACGGGCCGCTGGATGCCGAGACCACCGTGCGCATCGCGCTGCGGCTGCTCGACGCGCTCGAGGCGGCACACCGAGCTGGGCTGGTGCACCGCGACGTCAAGCCCTCGAACATCCTGCTGTGTCGCGACGGCCGGGTGAAGATCGCCGACTTCGGGATCGCCAAGTCCGAGGACCAGACCGAGCTGACCCAGGAGGGAACGCTGGTCGGCACCGCCACCTATCTGGCGCCCGAACAGCTGCTGGGCGGCAAGGTCGATGCCAGGACCGACCTGTACTCGCTGGGCATCGTGCTCTACGAGTGCCTGACCGGTCGTGTGCCCTTCCGCGGCGAGACCGGGGCGGCGGTCGCGCTGGCGCGACTGCACTCCGACCCCGTGGATCCGCGCCACGTCCGCGCGGACGTGCCCCCGAGCCTCGCTGCGCCGATCATGCGCGTGCTCTCGCGTGATCCCGACGAGCGCTTCGACTCTGCTGCAGACCTCCGTGCAGCACTGCTCGACACCGGCATGCCGCCGCTGTCGACCACGCCGACGCCACCCACAGAGCCCGACGAGGAACCCACCGCACAGAACGAGTCCTTCGCCCGGTCCGAGCGGAGCTGGTTGGTTCCCGCGCTGTTCATCCTGCTCATCGCCACCGCGATCACCGTGGCAGGTCTGCTGCTCCGCGAGACCACCATCGGCAACGAGGATCCACCGTCGACCTCGGTCCCGACCGAGGTCAGCACTCGCCTCGTGCCCTTCTCCGATGTCGCCCCGGTGGACCCGCAGGGTCGGGGTGAGCCCGGTGAGAACGACCAGCTCGCCGGGTCGGCGCTCGACGGTGATCCGACCACGGGCTGGCGCACCGAGACCTACGACTCGTCCGACTTCTTCGGCTCCAAGACCGGCGTGGGACTCGCTCTGACCGTAGGGGAGCCCACCCAGGCGATCGCCCTGGCGGTGGACGGCTCCACCAACGGATGGAGCGCCCAGCTGTTCGTGCTCGACCAGGCCCAGATCCCCGCCCAGGGCCTGTCCGAGCTCGATCCCGAGGAGTTCAGCCCCGTTGCACTGCTCGAGGACGTCCGCGGACCGATCCGGGTGGCGCTGGGAGGCAGGGAGGTCGACGAGGGCGACGTGCTCCTGCTGTGGATCACCGACCTGGGCGACCCGGTCGATGGCGACCGCTTCCGGGTCGAGATCAACGAGGTGGCACTCGAAGGTCGTGGCGAGGGGGAATGACCCGAGCGAGCCGCTGGTCCGACGAGACCCCCGATACCGAGTTGGTCCTCGCCGGCCGCGGCGGTGATCGACGGGCGCTCGATCTGCTGCTGCGCCGTCATCACGACCGGATCCTGCTCCTGTGCCGACGCCTGTGTCGCGACCGTGGCGATGCCGAGGACGCCACGCAGAACGCGCTGATCGCGATCGTGCGAGGGCTCGATCGATTCGACCAACGCTCGTCGTTCTCCACCTGGTCCTACCGCGTGGCCACCAACGCCTGCATGGACGAGTTGCGCCGGCGTGGTCGACGGCCCGTCCCCTCGGGCGAGGAGCTGGACGTCGTGCCCGCCGACTCGCGGGACCACCGTGGCACACCGCTCGACGCACCGGGGGACGCGGCGGTCGCGACCGAGACACGGGGCGTGCTGCAGCGAGCGCTCGACGAGCTGCCCGACGAGTTCCGGTGGCCCGTGGTGCTGCGTGACGTGGCCGACCTGGAGTACGCCGAGATCGCCGAGATCCTCGACATCTCGCCGGGAACGGTGCGGTCGCGAATCTCGCGGGGTCGATCGAAGCTGGCTGCACTGCTCGAGGACCAGCACCCGCGCCGCGCCGAACCCGGGAACCGGACGGCCCGCGCCGACGTCAGAGCACAGGACACGCCATGACCGATCCCCACGACGATCCCGACCGGCCCGACCGGCCAGGCCAACCAGACGACGACGCCGGTGACGACGCCGCCACCCGACGAGTGCGCGAGCTCCTGCGTGACGAACCGGTCGACGACGACGAACTGGCCCGTGAACGTCGCCTCCGGGTCGCGTTGGCCGCGGCCGTGCCGCCTGCACACCGGGCTGCGCCCCGACGTTGGCTCACCGCGGCTGCCATCGTGGCGATCATGGGGGTCGGGGGCTACGTCATGGTCACGGTGGGCACCGGGGCGAGCGACGAGAACGCGTCGAACGACGCCGCGGTGGCGACCGACGACCTCTCGGGCGCCGATGGCGGATCCGGCGCGGCGGGTCCCGAGCCCGAGTCCGCAGGCCGGTCCGCCGCACCGGATGCCCCTCCGACCACGGCGACCGGGATGCAACAGGACGCCACCGGGGCGCCGTCCGCCAGTGGTGTCGATGCATCGGTGGTCGACCTGGGTCCCCTCGAGAGCATCGCTGCCGCGGTCGCCGCCGCGCAGGCCCTCGAGGACCGAACCGCCGATGCCGATGCGACCCTCCCTCGTCGCATCCCCGACGAGGCCGCCCTGCGCTGCATCGACCAGCAACGTGCGCTGGGGCTCGAGGTGATCGCCGTGGCGACGCTCGACGGACGGGACCTCGTGGTGCTTCGCTCGCCGGCAGGCCCGCTGCCGCTCGACGCGGCGACCTGTACGCCCGGCGAACCCTGACCGACCCCGGTTCGCACAGGTGTCGCCCACTCGGGACCCGCCGCTCTAGGCTCGCGCCACATGACCGACAGCACCGGTGCCAACCCGACCTCGCCGTCCGGCGTCATGGCGCCGAGCTCGCCCGGAGCAACGGCGACCTCGGCCGATCCAGGGTCCAGCCAGGACTGGACCGATCAGGTGACCGGACTGATCG
This sequence comes from uncultured Microthrixaceae bacterium, assembly GCA_963714875.1. Classification (GTDB taxonomy): domain Bacteria; phylum Actinomycetota; class Acidimicrobiia; order Acidimicrobiales; family Microtrichaceae; genus JBAOHV01. The sequence goes on from CAVQQI010000010.1 coordinate 123,408, forward strand.
TCGACAGCGTCGACAAGGTCCGCAATCGCACGACCGGACCGATCCTGGAGATCTCCAAGGGTGCTGTCCACGCAGTGGTCGCACTGGTCCTGCTGCTCCCGGTGGGTGTGCTGGCGCTGGTGCTGACCGTGCGGGTGCTCACCTACTTCGTGTTCCGTGAGGTCTGGGTGACCTATGCGGTGCTCGGGACGCTGTTCGCGCTCATCGGTGTTGTCATGTGGTCACGTCGGGACGGCGCGCGCCGTTCATGATCATTCGTCGTGATGAACCACGTTCATCTTCGCCACGGCAGCTTCTGTGACGAACGTCACTCAGTGAGGAATCGATGTCCGATCAGCCCAGCAGCACCCCGTCGATCCGCAAGGTCGTCATCATCGGATCCGGCCCCGCCGGACTGACCGCAGCCATCTACACGGGTCGAGCAAGTCTCGACCCGTTGTTGATCGAGGGCGAACCGTCCTCGACCAGCGACCAACCCGGCGGGCAGCTCATGTTGACCACCGATGTGGAGAACTTCCCGGGGTTTCCCGACGGGATCATGGGCCCCGAGCTGATGACCGCGTTCCGGGCACAGGCCGAGCGGTTCGGCACCGAGATCCACACCGCCAAGGTGTCCAGGGTCGACCTCACAGAACGACCGTTCAAGATCTGGGTGGGCTCTCCCGAGGGCGAGCCGACGCACCTCGCCCACTCGGTGATCGTCTCGACCGGGGCCCAATCGCTGATGCTCGGGCTGGACGCGGAACGTCGGCTGCTCGGCCACGGACTCTCGACCTGTGCCACATGTGACGGGTTCTTCTTCCGCGACCAGGACATCGCCGTCATCGGTGGTGGCGACTCGGCCCTCGAAGAAGCGCTGTTCCTCGCCAGATTCGGCCGCAGCGTCACCGTCATCCACCGCCGCGACACCTTGCGCGCCTCGAAGATCATGCAGGCGCGGGCCATGGAGCACCCCAAGATCACCTTCCTGTGGAACACCGTCGTGGAGGACATCGTCGGCGAGACGTCGGTCGAGGCGTTGGCGCTGCGTGACGTCATCACCGGAGCAACGTCGACCGCTCCGTTCAGCGGGGTGTTCGTCGCGATCGGCCACCGTCCCAACACCGATCTGTTCACCGGACAGCTCGAGCTGAAGGACAACGGCTATCTCGTCACACTCGACGGCACGTCGCGCACCAACATCGAGGGTGTGTTCGCCGCTGGTGACGTCCAGGACGATTGGTACCGCCAGGCGATCACCGCAGCCGGCAGCGGTTGCATGGCGGCGATCGACGCGGAGCGCTGGCTCGAGGAGCAGGGCCACTGACGACGTTGCCAGCCCTGTCGCCACCGTGGGAGCGGAATGGCCCACAGCACCAACGGGTTGCTCCCACGCCCGTGCAGCCCGCCCGATCCACTCGTCGTGGTCTGCACATCACAGCACTTGATCACCTCAACAAAGGACCATCCCATGTCGGGTTCCATCAGCCAGCTCAGTGAGGCCACCTTCGCCGAAGAGGTCAACGCAGCGTCGGAGGCCGTCCTGGTCGACTTCTGGGCGGAGTGGTGCGGCCCGTGCAAGACCATCGCACCGATCCTGGAGGAGCTCGCCGTAGAGCACCCCGGCACGCTCCGCATCGCCAAGGTCGACGTCGATGAGAACCAGGGTCTCGCCCGCCAGTACGGCGTGCAGAGCATCCCGACCATGATCGTGTTCAAGGACGGAGCAGAGGTCCACCGCATGGTGGGCGCACGGGGCAAGGCGCAGATCCTCGAGGATCTGAGCAGCTACCTCTGAGCGTGCTCGTCACGTGACGACCGCTCCCCCCACCCCGGAGGTTCTCATCGCCCTCGCGTCGCTCCCACTCCTGGTCGGTTCCTCCGGACCCGACGTCGCCGACCTCCAGCGTCGCCTGCGCGCCGCCGGCTACCCCGTGGCAGAGGTGACGAGCGAGTACGACGCCTCGACCCGCGACGCGGTCCTCGGGTTCCAAGCAGCGGTCGGACTCGAGCCTGACGGCGTCTGCGACGCCAACACCTGGTCCGCGCTGGTCGAGGCAGGCTTCACCCTGGGGACCAGACTCGTCTGTCTCCGTTCGCCGATGATGCGCGGCGACGACGTCTCCGAACTCCAACTGCGCCTCGGGGCACTGGGGTTCGATGCAGGGAGGGTGGATGGCATCTTCGGACCCATGACCCAGGCTGCGGTCGGGGACTTCCAACGCAACGCGGGCCTCGTGAGCGACGAAGTGTGCGGTCCAGAGACCATCGCGTCACTCCGACGACTCGAGGGTCGCGGTGGCGACGCGCCGATCACCGGTGTCCGTGAGCGTGAACGGTTGCGGCGGCGGGCCGGATCATCCGCACAGCTCCGCATCGCCGTCGGCGCCGTGGGCCCGCCCGAACCGGTCATCACCTCGCTCGCAGCGGAGCTCCAACTCGCAGGGGTCTCGACCCTGTTGCTGTCCGACGAGTGGTCGGCCCAAGCCACCTCGACCAACGAGTTCGCTGCGGACGTCTACGTCGGACTGACCGTCTCGGACTCCCCGATCGTCGAGGCGGCGTACTTCTCGGTACCGGGGTACGAGTCCGCCGGCGGTCGCCATCTGGCACAGCTCATCCTGCGGGAACTTCCCGCTGCCCCCGGTTGGGCCATCGGCGTGGCCACCGGCAAGCGACACCCCATCCTGCGTGAGACTCGCCCGCCGGCAGTGCTGCTCAAGCTGGGCGACCCGCAGATGCTGGCCACGAACCAGGATCTGGTGGTGGCCTCGCTGGTCCGGGCGTTGGATTCCTGGGCAGCAGAGCCCTGCTGAGGGTGCTCGTGGGCCCTCGCTGGCGAGCAGAGCGCACCGCGGTCGAGACCTCGATCACCACTTCAGCCTTCACCTGAAGTTTGGGTTAACCACAGGCTTTCGCACAGCCTGTGGATAAGCTCTCCGTGAGCCTGAACCCCCTCCGGATCGCTACTCGATGATCAACCGGTAGATGCGCTCGAGGTCCTCGAGATTGGCGAAATCGATCGTCACCTTCCCGCGCTTCGACGTCATCGCGATCGACACCCTGGTGTCCAGCCGGCTCGCCAGCAGTTCCTCGAGCTCCAACAGACCCGGGGGGCGTAGCTTGCGGTCAGCCGGTTCCTCCCCGTCATCCGGCCGTGCGTCGGAGTGCTCGGGCTCGTCGCCAGCGGTCGTGCCCAGTCCCGCCTCCAGCTCCAGACGCTCCTTCACCAAGCGTTCGAGGTCACGAACACTCAGCGTCTCGGCAACCGACCGACGGGCGAGCAACTCCTGGTACGAGCGATCCGGGTGGCCCAACAACGCCTTGGCGTGCCCTGCGGAGATCAATCCCTCGCCGACGAGCTTCTGCACCGACGGGGGGAGTTGGAAGAGCCGCAGTTGGTTGGCCACTGCGGAACGGCTCTTGCCGACCCGCTTGGCTACCTGGTCCTGGGTGAGACCGAAGTCCTCGATCAGCTGCTGGTAGGCGGCCGCCTCCTCGAGCGCGTTCAGGTCCTGACGGTGGAGGTTCTCCACCAGCGCCTGCTCCAACGATGACACGTCGTCGGTGACCCGCACGATCGCCGGAATCGTCGGCAAGCCAGCGCGTTTCGCCGCCCGCCACCGCCGCTCGCCAGCGATCAGCTCGAAACCGTCGTCCGTGGCACGTACCAACACCGGCTGCAGCACGCCGAGCTCCCGGACCGAGTCGGTCAGGCCCTCCAGCGACTCCTCGTCGAACGCGCGACGCGGTTGGAGCGGATTGGGACGAACCAACCCGATCGACAGCTCCTGGAGACCGGCGGCGCCACCCTCCTCGGTTGTCTCTGCCGCTGGGATCAGCGCGGTCAAACCCCGTCCGAGTCCACCCTTACGAGCCACCGCTGACCTCCCGTGCCAGTTCTCTGTACGCGACCGCACCACGCGAGCTGGGATCGAACGTCGTGATGGGCTTGCCGAACGAAGGTGCCTCGGACAACCGGATGTTGCGAGGGATCACGTTCCGACAGACGGTGGCACCGAAATGCGCTCGAACTTCGGAGGCGACCTGTTCGCCCAGCCGGGTCCGTGCGTCGTACATCACCAACACGATCGCAGAGATCTCCAGCTCGGCGTTCAGGTTCCGCTGCACCAGGTCCACATTCCGCGTGAGCTGACCCAGGCCCTCCAGGGCGTAGTACTCACACTGGATCGGGACGACCACCTCGGTGGCAGCAACGAGCGCGTTCACCGTCAGCAGTCCCAACGACGGTGGACAATCGATGAGCACGTAGTCGTAGTCCTCGATCACCTCGCTCAGCGCTCGCTTGAGCTTGCTCTCACGACTGAAGGCGGGAACCAGTTCGATCTCTGCCCCAGCCAGATCGAGACTTGCCGGAGCGACGAACAGCCCCTTGACCTCGGTCGGCTCGATGCATTCGTCGAGCGACACGTCGTTCAGCAGCACGTCGTACATCGTGTACTCGAGCGTCCTGGGGTTGATGCCGAGACCCGTCGTCGCGTTGCCCTGGGGGTCCAGATCGATGACGAGCACCCGGTAGTCCAACTCGGCCAACGACGCTCCGAGGTTCACCGTCGTCGTGGTCTTGCCCACGCCGCCCTTCTGGTTGGCCACCGCCATGATGCGAGGAAGGGGCCGCTGCGACACCGCGGGCGAGTCGTCCTCCGGTTGGCTGACTGGTGCCAGCTCCGCGTTCTCGGACCCGCCGACGCCGTCATCGACCGGAGCCGACTCGCTGCCGTCGGAGATGGTCGGCCTCGGCATCGACCGACGGCGGTGGCGAGATCCCGGTTCCTGCCGGCGCTACCGCTGCAGGAGTTCCCGGTACCGATGAGCCGAACCCGGTTGATCCGGACGACGGATCGTCGTCGGATCGGGGCGCCGACTCGCCGGAAGGTTGGACGTCACTCATCCGTGCTCCCAGAACAGAACGTGCACACGCCGAGGTGGCGCGGGCCAATCCTTCACCTCCCAGCCCTCGGGGTCAAGCATTCAACCCGGATCCCTCCAGGTCGACTCCCTCCCGTCCCACGACCGACCGGTCATGACATCTGCGCGGTGCTGTTCCACGTGGAACAGCACCGCGCGTCAGACCGTCGAGCACACCGCGGCTCGCACTCGTCTCGGCATCAACGGCACCGCAGGACCACCCGCTGGACCAGTGGCGCTCGAGCACCCGACGCTCCCGGCACCGCCGTGTGGGCGCTCTCGCCCCACGACCCGTGCCGCCCGACTGTCCTGCTGCCCACGGGTCCTGGCGGGCGACCACATCTGCGCCGTGAGATCCGACCGAGATCCGCCGGCGCCCACCAGAGAGATGGAGCTCACTCCTGCTCAGGCGCCAGCGGTGTTGACGGCGGACCGGGAGTCGTTCCGCCCGGGACCTGTTGCACGTGTGGCGCACCCACTCGGAGTCCGCGCCGTGGCTGCTCCACCCGCCCGCCCGCTGCACACACGCCCTCACCGAACGGGTGCACGCCGGCTCTGTCGGAGCGCCACTCGAGGCCGTTCGTCACGGAACACAGGGTCGCCGATGTTCCACGTGGAACGTCGGCGACCCTGTGGACCGTTCCCTGATCGGCGAGGATCTGCAGCGATCTCCTGGCGGGACCGCCTGTCCGAGGAGTCAGACCTGATCGAGCAGCCCCCGCTCGGAAGGCGGACCTAGAGGTGTGGTCCGCCCGCGCTGCCGACTCGCCAGCGAGTCCCCGGACTCGTCCCTGCTCAGGTCGGCACCGTTGCGGGGTGCGCACGACCGCCATCATGAGGCCGTCGCAGCGCTGGCCTGTGGTCCTAGAAGAGCGGGCGTTTCGCCGGCACGCCGGTGCGACGGGGGTAGCGGGCGTCGACCGCAGCCACTGATCGGACGATCTGTACGGTGGCAACCTCGGTGGACCGTCGCTCGACGACCTCGAGTCCGAGCCTCGACAGTCCGGACGCGGGCCAGCGCGTCATGTCCGGTGACGGGGGCTCGCTGACGAGGAGCACCCCCCTCGACGGGATGAGAAATCCGACGGCACATTCGGCAGTGACAGCAGGAGGACCGAAGCTGCGAGCGATCACCACGTGGAACGTGCCGCGCAGCCGTGGGTCACGAGCCAGGACCTCTGCCCGACCGCACACCACCTCTGCGCTGACATCCAGCTGCAGCGTCGAGACCGCCTCCTCGAGAAATCGGCACCTACGCTGCATGGCATCCAGCAGCACGGTACGGATGCGGGGAAACGCGACGGCGATCGCCAAACCGGGAATCCCGCCGCCACTGCCCAGGTCCAGCACTCGGAGGTGCTCAGCACCCGACGGGTCGTCGAGCACGTGCTCCTCGACGATCTGGAGGAACGCCTGCGCGTGGCGGACATGGTCCTCGACACGGCCCGGACCCAGGAACCCGAGCTCCTGGCTCCGACCCAGCACGTCGTGCAGGGGTCGTGACGACTCGTCGTTCACGTCGGCCGGTTCCACGTGGTCCGCAACTGGTTCAGCATCCACCCCACCGATCCTTGCACGTCCGGCCACCATGGGCCGGCCACCGTCCCCGATCGGCGCCCGGACGCGACGACGGGCACCCACCGGGGTGCCCGTCGTCGGCCGTCGCTGTGTGCGCAGCACCGCTGGCCAGTGGATCAGGCCTTGCGCAGCACCACTCGTCGGCGGGGGTCCTCGCCCTCGGAGGACGACACCACGCCGTCGATGCCCGCGGCCACGTCGTGCACCTGCTTGCGGTCCATGCTGGACATGACCTCGAAGACCACCTCGACGCCGTCATCGAGCACCTGCTGTCCCGCATCGGTGACGAACTCGGTCAGCGACTCGCTACGGCGGGTCCGGATGCCGTTGACGTCCACGCGGATCTTGGCGTATTCACGACTTCCCGCCTGACGCTGCAGGGTGTTGCGAGCGATCTCCTGTACGGCGTCCAGCGTCGCCAGTCGCGGCCCGACGAGCAATCCCAGATCCTCACCCTCCAGGTTCACTGTCAGCTCGTTGTCGACCATCGTCGAAGCTGCAGTCGCGGTCAGGCCGAACGATGTCGCCAGTTCCGTCAGGAACTCCTCGAGCACCTGCATCTGCTCCTTCTCGTCCATGGGCTCACGCGGCGTGTCGCCACCCGAGCGGGATGATCCGGCGGGACGACGCTTGGCACCAGACCGACCGGCGGACGCCTTGGCGTCATCAGGCCCTGCTGCGGATGACGGAGTCGATGCCGCACTGCTGCCGGCATCAGCCGCCGGCGACGGCGCGCTGGCAGCGGAGTCGTTCGAGCCTTTCGCAGTCGAGGCGGCTTCCTGACGGTCATCGCCCTTCTTCGAGCGACGCCGACGTTCGGTCTTCGCCGGGGGAGCGAGTGGAACGATCCGCGCTCGTACCCGAGCAGCCCCACGGGTGCGCCCGAACAGACCGCTCTTGGGCTCCTCGATCAGCTCGAACTCCGCATCCTTGGCGTCGACGCCCAGTTGGTCCAGCGCCAGATCCTTGGCCTCGTCGACAGTCTTTCCTGTTGTCTCTACCCATTCCACTGCGTGTTCACTGTTCCTTCGGTGTTTGGGGACCTCGGCGCTTCTCGCCTGAACGGCGAGTGTTGACGGGAGCCGTCTTGGCCGAGCTCGACGTGGTCCCTCCTGACGAGCTCTGTCCCGAGGTCTTCTTGTGGGCAGCCTGACTCTTCACGCTCTTTCCGGGCGTGGAGGGCTTGGCCTTGGTCGTGGTGGACGTGCCGCCGGAGCCGTTCGACTTGGCGTTCTGTGTCGCCTTCTTCTTGGCCGAACCAGTGCCCTCCAGTTCGGCCTTCTTGCTGTTGCCGCGAGCTTCCCGACTTCTCCGAGGCAGTTGCCTCGATCGGCTCGTCCTGATGCTCCTTACGATAGATGCTGCGGGTGATGTAGGCGTTCGTGCCGATCCGACAGAAGTTCTGCGTGCACCAGTACAACGCCAGACCCGCCGGGAAGCCGTAGGAGAAGATCGGCAGGAAGAACGGCATGAACTTCATGATCATCTGCTGCTGCGGATTCACGTTGCCCGAGGTGTTGCGGGCCTGGAGTTGGCGGTTCTGGTACAACCCGGTCGCCAGCATGATCCCCAGCAGGAGGAGGTAGGGGAGCGCCACGAGCAACCCCTTGCCCATCGCCTGGGCTGCAGAGAGCGACAGATCCATGCCGAGGAAGTTCATGTCGTTCGTGGTGCTGAGCGCCTTGTACATCGTGGTGTTCGTGTTCAAGTGCTCCGGGGTGAAGAGCTGGTTCGTCAAGATCCAGGGGGTGGTGTCCAAGCCCAGGTTCGTCTGCGCCACGATCTGGCCGGCTCCCGAGCCGAGCCCTCCGGGGCGCACCGTCAGACCGCGCAGCAGCTGGTACATGATGATGAAGACCGGCATCTGCGCCAACAACGGGAGACAGCCGCCCAAGGGGTTGATCTGGTTCTCCCGATAGAACGCCATCAACTCCTGGTTGAGCTTCTCCCGATCGTCCTTGTACTTCTCCTGCAACCGCTTCATCTCCGGCTGCAGCCGCTGCATCTGGAGCATCGACCGAGTGCTCTTCACCGTCAGGGGGGTGATGAGCGTCATGACCAGCACGGTCAGACCCATGATCGCCAGGCCGAACCCCGCGCTGGGCCGGATCCCGGGTGGGACCAAGGTGTAGAAGAAGTTCAGCACCGAGGCGAGCGCATCGAAGAACTGTTCGAACATCAGCGAACCTTCTGATCGTGAGTCGGGTCGGCGGAGGGGGCCGCCGTGCTGTTCCACGTGGAACGATGAGGGACGGGGTCGTAACCGGAGCTCCCCCACGGATGACACCGGCTGAGACGGCGCACACTCAACCAGGATCCGCGGAGGGCACCGTGCTCCTGCAGTGCTTCGAGTGCATAGGTCGAGCAGCTCGGCACGAAGCGACACGGAGAGGGTCGGTCCGCCCGCACCCGCTGATAGGACCGGATCATCGCCTGGCCTGACCTGGACAGCAGCGACGTCGTAGGGGCAGCGACGGACGCGGTGTCCCCATCCTGATGATCATGCCCACACTCGGCCATACGTCAGCTCCTGACCGCTCGCCGGGAGGAGAGTTGCGAGAGTGCGCGGGACAGGTCCTCACGCAACGTGGTCATGGTCGACCCGGTCGCGCCCGGTGACACGATCACCAGGTACCACCCGCTGGACAATTCACCGTTGGCCGCGAGCTCGTTTCCCGCAGCCCGCAGCTGCCGTCGGAGCCGGTTTCGCACCACGGCGCTGCCCACTCTGCGTGAGATCGCGAACGCCATGGCTGGCCGATCCGCGCCGTCACCGGTCCTCGGGAGGCGAACGATCTGGAGACAGCCGTGACGCGACCGTTCACCGGATCCTCGGAAGCGACGGAACACCTCACGTTCGCTGATCCGATCGATGCCGCAGTGCCCGGCGATCAGGCCGACAGACGATGACGGCCCTTGCGGCGCCGGGCCTTGACGATGGCCTGGCCGGCCCGGTCGGACATGCGGTGCCGGAAGCCGTGCTTGCGGGAGCGGCGTCGAGCCTTGGGCTGATAGGTGCGCTTCACGAGGACTCCGTGCGGTGAGAGATGCGGTGTAGGGGAGGTTCGGCAACGACAGGAGTCGAACTCCTGTTCGATCCGGGCACTCTGCGATCGCAGTCACGTTCTCGGGGCGGGCGTCAGACGAACACCGGACGCAGCGGCTGCGGACCCGCCGAGACGGGCGAACGCGGAAACACACCCCGGGAGCACCCGGACCCAGCGAGCGTAGAGGGAACGGACTCCCGGTGCCAAGCGGGCCAGCTCGCAGCGCGCCGCTGACAGCCGCTCGACGGCGCTGCTCACCACGGCGGCGGGCACCTCCGCACTCGATCTCGGGACAATTTGCTCTGCACCGGGTCCGTGACTACGTTCCGAGTCTCGCCAGAGGACCACCCGAGTTGTCCACACGTGTGGACCATCCTGTGGACATGTGGCCGGAGGAGGGCGGCGCCAGTGGCAGCCGACGGAGCACAGGTCTGGAGCGACGCCGCGGAACTACTGGCTCAGCAGGTCAGCGACACCGTGTGGAGCTCGACGTTCAAAGACGTCCACAGCGTCGATCTGACCGAGTCCGTGCTGACCTTGTCGGTCCCGAGCCAACTGGTGCGCTCTCGCATCGAGCAGCGCTACCTGGGACTGATGGAGGGCGCGCTCACGGACGCAGGCCACGGAACCCTCAGCCTCGTCATCGAGGTCGAGATCGACGACGTCCAGCCCGAACCGGACCATCCCGACCTCCGTCCGGCAGCAGACCCCGGTCCACGACCGGCGACGACGACGGTCACGGGATCGGACGGAGCGCCCCTCGAGGCACGCCGCTACACCTTCGAGTCGTTCGTCATCGGCCCCTCGAACCGTTTCGCACACGCAGCCGCGCTGGCCGTCGCGGAGACACCCGCCCGCAGCTACAACCCGCTGTTCGTCTACGGCGGGGCCGGGCTCGGCAAGACGCACCTGCTCCAGGCCATCTCGCACTACGTACGCGAGAACTACCCCACCTACCGCGTCCGCTACATCTCCACCGAGACCATGCTGAACGAGTTCGTCGACGCCATCCGCAAGAACTCCCAGCCGGAGTTCAAGCGTCGCTATCGGGAGATCGACGTGCTGCTCGTCGACGACATCCAGTTCATGGAGGGCAAGGAGCAGCTGCAGGAGGAGTTCTTCTACACCTTCAACTCCCTGCACGAGGCCCAACGCCAGATCGTGTTGTCCTCGGACCGACCACCGGACGCGATCGCGACACTCGAGGATCGGCTCCGCAGCCGCTTCAAGATGGGGCTGATCACCGACATCCAGCCACCCGACTTCGAGACGCGGCTGGCGATCCTGCGCAAGAAGGGCGAACACTCCGGCACTCGGGTGCCCCCGGAAGTGCTGGAGTTCATCGCCACCAACATCACCTACAACATCCGTGAGCTGGAAGGCGCACTGATCCGGGTGAGTGCCTACGCCGCGCTCAACAACGCCGATCTGACCGTCGATCTCGCCGGGCAGATCCTCGCCGACTCGATCAGCTCGACCAAACCGCGCCAGATCACCGCGTCGTTCATCATCGAGCGCACCGCCGAGATGTTCAGCCTCGAGATCGAACAGCTCCAGGGCAAGAGCCGCACCCGCGACCTGGTCCACGCTCGTCAGGTCGGCATGTACGTCTGCCGGGAGCTCACCGATCTGTCGTACCCGCAGATCGGCAAGGAGTTCGGTGGTCGCGACCACACCACCGTGATCCACGCCTACGACAAGATCTCCAACCTGATGCAGGAGCGCCGCAAGACCTACGAGGACGTGACGGCGCTGATCCAACAGATTCTCTCCGGAGCGTGAGAGGTGGGTCGCGATGGTGCGCGCGAGGTGGGTCGCGACCGCGATGGGAGCGGGATCGCGCTGTGCGCAACGGTCCCTCGGATCGGCATCGTGCACAGACACGCGTGGAATTCCATCGATGTGCGGTGCACAACCCCGCAGGGGTGTGGACCGCCCCGCAGCCCCAGCACTGGGCTGCGCTAGGTTTCCCACAATCCACAGGGCCTACTACTACTGCTCCTGTTCGACAACCATCACAGCTCCAGAAGTGGGGAAAGCGAGATCCCGTGAAGTTCCGTTGTGAGCGTGACGTCCTGGTCGATGCACTGGCGACTGCTCAACGCGCCACCTCGACCAGGGCCACCCTTCCGGTGCTGTCCGGTCTGCGCCTCTCCCTCTCCGGCAACCAGCTCCGCCTGACCGGCAGCGATCTCGACCTGACGATCACCACCGAGATCCTCGTCTCGGGTGAGGTCGATGGTGTCGCCGTGCTGCCGGCCAAGTTCGCGGTCGACATCGTCCGCTCTCTGGAGGGTGGCGCGATCGATGTCGAGACCGAGGGAGAAGAGGCCCGCATCAGCGGTGGTCGGTCCAACTTCCGGTTGCACACGATCCCTGCCGACGAGTTCCCCAACCTGGTCGATCCCGACGGCGAGCGGGTCGAGCTGAAAGCAGCAGACCTGGCCGAAGGGCTCAAGCAGGTCGTTCGAGCAGCGTCGACCGATGAGTCCCGTCCGATCCTCACCGGTGTGTTGCTCGCAGCGGAGGGTCAGGGACTCCGCATGGTCTCCACCGACTCGTACCGCTTGGCCGTGAGAGATCTCCCCGGCACCACAGCACTGCGTGAGGACCAGATGGTGTTGGTTCCCTCGCGTGCACTCAACGAGCTCGCCCGTGCGCTCAACGACGACTCCGACGTGGTGCTGGTGCTCGGTGATCGAGATGCATCGTTCCAGGTGGGTGAACTCCACGTGACCACCCGTCTGATCGAAGGGGAGTTCCCCAACTACCGAGGTCTCATACCGAGCACCCAGCCGAACCGTCTGCACGTCGATCGCCAGGCTCTGCTCGACGCGGTCCGTCGGGTGCGGCTGATGGCGCGGGAGAACAGTCCGGTGCGCCTCACCATGACCACCGACCTGCTGGAGCTGCGAGCTGTGACCCTCGACGTGGGTGAGGCGTCGGAGCAGATCGACGCGTCGTACCAGGGCGACGAGCTGACGGTGGCGTTCAATCCGGAGTACCTGGTCGATGGGCTGGAGGTCACCCCTGGCGAAGAGATCTCGCTCGAGACGGTGGATTCCCTCAAGCCGGCGTTGTTGCGTCCCATCGGCAGCGAGGACTTCCTCTATCTGCTGATGCCCGTACGGGTCTCCTGATTCCCGCCGTCCCGCCAGGGAACTGATCGCCGCGTTGCACATCGAACACCTCTGGTTGAGGGACTTCCGCTCCTACCCGACAGTCGATCTGGAGCTGACCACCGGCGTCTGTGCGGTCCTCGGGCCCAACGGGGTGGGAAAGAGCAACCTCCTGGAAGCTGTGGCGTACCTGGCACTGCTGGAGTCGTTCCGTGGTGCACCGACCGACGCCATGATCGCCGCGGGAGCGCAGTCTGCGGTGGTCCGTGGCTCGATGCGTGCAGACGGACGTGAGCAACTGGTCGAAGCGGAACTGGTGCGGTCGGGTCGCAACCGTGTCCTGGTGAACCGTCAACGCCTGAACAGAACTCGTGACCTGGCCGGTGCGGTGCGTGTCACGGTGTTCTCACCTGACGACCTGGCGGTCATCAAAGGCGCACCGGGACTCCGGCGCGCCTACCTGGACCAGCTCCTGGTCGCGATCGATCCTCGAGTCGATGCCGTCAGAGCGGAGTACGAGCGAGCGCTGCGGCAGCGCAACGCGCTGTTGAAGCAGACCAGAGGGCGCATGGACGAAGCGGCAGCGCTCACCCTGGAGGTCTGGGACTCCAAACTGGTGAGCGCGGGCGAAGAGCTCGCCCGCGCCCGCGTCGAGTTGATCCACCAGCTCGAGCCACTGGTGTCCGACGCGTACGGCGACGTGGCCGGAGCGGTGGAACCGATCTCGCTGCGCTACGTCGCCGAGTGGTTCGACGCGGGACTCGCGGCCGCGCTGCGCGTTGCACGTCCCGATGAGCTGCGCCGGGGCATCACCCTGGTCGGTCCCCACCGCGATGAGGTGCTGGTCGAGTTGAATCGACTTCCGGCACGCACGCACTCGTCACAGGGTGAGCAGCGCTCGCTGGCGTTGGCGTTGCGCCTCGCTGCGCACCGACTGGTCCACGATGTCGTGGGAAGCCCGCCCGTGCTGATCCTCGATGACGTGTTCTCCGAACTGGATCCGGACCGCTCCGCATCGTTGCTGCAGTCCCTGCCGACGGGACAGACGTTGTTGTCCACCGCGGCGGGTCTCCCGGAGGGCATCGCCGCTGATCAGGTGGTGACGGTCTCGCCGGGGCACGTCGGGACCACGTCGTAGCGTCGCATCGCAGTGTTGGACCCGTCAGGCGGCCTCGTGTGACCCGACGATGCTGAGCAGCTCGGTAGTGTCGCCGGGTGAGTTGGGAACCGCTGCCGGGGCATGAGGCGAAGCTGAACGACCTGGCGTCGTCGTTGGACAGGCTCTCGGTCACCATGGGTTTCGCCCGACCGGACACGGTGCAACTGCTCGAGCGTCACTGGAGTGCCCTGCTGGGTCCGGACCTGGCAGCGCAGTGCCGTCTGGAGGCGTTGCGCGGCACCGAGATGATCGTCGGCGTCACCGATCCTGCGGTCGCGGAGCATCTGCGTTGGAGCTCGCGCGACCTGTGCGCAGCGGTCAACGCCATCTGTGACGGCGAGGTCATCGACGAGGTGAGCGTCAGGGTGCGTCGCGAACTGCACTGAGCACCGGCGGGGGTCGCGCGACCCCCGGGAGGATCCTGAGGGGGGCGCGCGCAGGTGGTAGGATCTGGGGCCGACGTGGCCCCGGGGAGTCCCGTGATCCACAGGTTGTCCACATCCGCTGGGGATGCCTGGAGATCGACGTGGTCAAGGGTTCGTCGGCTGCCCGCGATCTGCCCGGAGGCACCGCTTGACCGCTGAATCCACCACGTACGACGCCGATGCGATCCAGGTCCTGGAGGGTCTCGAAGCGGTCCGCAAACGCCCTGGCATGTACATCGGCTCGACGGGGCCGGCCGGGTTGCACCACATGGTCTACGAGGTCGTGGACAACTCCGTCGACGAGGCCATGGCCGGACACGCCACCTCGATCGAGGTCGCGCTCCTCCCTGACGGTGGGTGTGAGGTCCGTGACGACGGTCGCGGCATCCCCGTGGACACCTCCACCCAGTACGCCGACCTGTCAGCGGCCGAGGTCGTCCTGACGGTGCTGCATGCCGGAGGCAAGTTCGGGGGCAGCGGTTACAAGGTCTCCGGCGGTCTGCACGGCGTGGGCATCTCGGTGGTGAACGCACTGTCGCGCCGGGTCGAGGTCGAGATCGACCGTTCGGGGAGCCGGCACCGGATGGTGTTCGAGGACGGCGGCGAGCTCATCGAGCGGCTGCACGTCATCGAGCCGTCACCGCTCCGACGCCGACGGCGAGCCCCGCACCGGGACCACGGTCAGGTTCTGGCCGGACCCGACGATCTTCGACGAGGTGTCGTTCCGTGCCGCGACGCTGACCGAGCGCTTCCAGATGATGGCGTTCCTGAACGCCGGTCTGCAGATCTCCTTCGCGGATCGTCGCGGCGACGCGGTCGACGAGACGGTGTTCCGCTACGAGGGCGGCATCCGTGACTTCGTCCGCCATGTCAACTCCTCGAAGGAGGCGTTGTTCAGTGACGTCGGCTACCTGATCCAGTCCGAGGAGACCGAGGACTCCTCGATGGAGGTCGAGGTCGCGTTCCAGTGGAACACCGGGTACAACTCCGACGGGCTGCACTCGTTCGCGAACGGCATCAGCACCATCGAGGGTGGCATGCACGAAGAGGGGTTCAAGAAGTCCCTCACGAACACGATCAACCGCTACGCCCGCGAGCATCAGTTCCTGAAGGACAAGGACGGCAACCTCCAGGGCGAGGACATCCGAGAGGGACTCACCGCGATCATCTCGGTGAAGCTCACCGATCCGCAGTTCGAGGGCCAGACCAAGGGCAAGCTGGGCAACGTGCCGATGCGCTCGCTCGTGGAGCGGGCGACCAACGAGAAGCTCTCCGAGTGGCTCGAGGAGCATCCCTCGGAGGCGAAGCGGATCCTGCAGAAGTCGGTGCAGGCTGCCAGGGCCCGAGAGGCTGCGCGCAACGCGCGCGACGCCACACGCCGCAAGTCGGCACTCGACGGCGCCGGTCTGCCCGGCAAGCTGGCCGACTGCTCCTCGAAGGACCCACGCGAGTCCGAGCTGTACATCGTGGAGGGCAACTCCGCCGGTGGCTCCGCGAAGGACGCGCGCAATCCGGCGACGATGGCGATCCTGCCGCTGCGCGGGAAGATCCTCAACGTCGAGCGTGCCCGGCTCGACAAGATGCTGAAGAACGCCGAGGTGCAGGCGCTGATCTCCGCGGTCGGCGCAGGCGTGGGCGACGAGTTCGACATCGACAAGATCCGGTACCACAAGATCATCCTGATGTGTGATGCCGACGTCGACGGGTCCCACATCCGGACGTTGCTCCTGACCTTCTTCTTCCGTCAGATGCGGCCGCTCATCGAGGGCGGGCACGTCTACATCGCGCAGCCGCCGTTGTATTCGACCGAGGTCGGACGCAACAAGATCTACCTGAAGGACGATGCGGCGAAAGCGGCGTTCCTCGTCGGCAGCCCGAATCACCGCAACGAGTTCCAGCGCCTGAAGGGGCTGGGCGAGATGGATGCCACCGAGCTCTGGGAGACCACGATGGATCCCACTCGCAGAACCCTGCTGCAGATCTCGGTGGAACAGGCGGTGATCGCCGACGAGGTGTTCTCGATCCTGATGGGCGAGGACGTCGAGAGTCGCAAGCACTTCATCCAGACCAACGCGCAGGACGTCCGCTTCCTGGACATCTAGTGGGCCGCCTGACCCGCAGATGTCGACCGACCCGAGTGAGAGCACCACATGAGTGACGATCAGAGCCCGTCGGATCCCGGAGGGCCCACGCCCCCGGACGGCCCCGAGCTGGGTACCACCTTCGGTTCCATCGAACCGATGGAGATCCAGCAGGAGATGGAGCAGTCCTTCCTGGACTACGCCATGTCGGTCATCGTCGCGAGGGCGTTGCCCGACGCGCGGGACGGACTGAAGCCCGTGCACCGCCGCATCCTGTGGGCGATGCACGAGGCGGGCCTGCGTCCCGACCGCAACCACAAGAAGTGCGCCACGGTCGTCGGTGACGTGCTCGGCAAGTACCACCCCCACGGCGACCAGTCGGTCTACGACGCGCTGGTGCGGATGGGCCAGGACTTCTCGCTGCGTCACCCGCTGATCGACCCGCACGGCAACTTCGGTTCGCCGTCGGACCCACCTGCGGCATATCGCTACACCGAGTGCCGTCTGACCGCCCTGGCGATGCACATGCTGGCGGGGATCGACGAGAACACCGTCGACTTCAGCCCCAACTTCGACGGCTCCAGCGAGGAGCCGGTGGTGCTCCCGGGTCGCTTCCCCAACCTGCTGGTCAACGGCAGCCAGGGAATCGCTGTCGGCATGGCGACGAACATCCCGCCGCACAACCTGGGAGAGGTGATCGACGCGACGATGCACCTGCTCGACAACCCCGAGGCCACTCCTGATGACCTGATGGAGTTCGTCAAGGGTCCCGATTTCCCGACCGGCGCCCAGATCATGGGCCGCGCAGGGCTGGTCTCGGCCTTCCGCACCGGTCGTGGGTCGATCAAGATGCGCGCCAAGGCAGAGATCGAGGAGACCGCCAAGGGTGGCGAACGGATCGTCGTCAGCGAGATCCCGTACCAGACCTCGGTGGAGCAGATCGAGGAACGGATCGCCGAGCTCGCGAACGCGAAGATCATCGAGGGCGTCCGGGAGATCCGCAACGAACGCTCACGCGGCATCACCCGACTGGTGATCGAGTTGAAGAAGGACGCGCCGGCGAACGTCCTGTTGAACAACCTCTACAAGCACACGCCGTTGCAGACGACCTTCTCGGTCAACTTCGTCGCGCTCGTCGACGGCGTTCCGCGGACGCTGAACCTGCGCGAGGCCCTGGTGCACTACGTGGCGCACCAGGTCGAGGTGATCACCCGGCGCTCGCAGTTCCGGCTCGACAAGGCGCGCCGTCGTGCCCACATCGTCGAGGGTTTCCTGAAGGCCCTCGATCTGATCGACGAGATCATCGCCACGATCCGCGCATCCGCGGATCGCAGCTCGGCGATCCTCGCCCTGCAGGAGGACCGGTTCGACTTCTCCGAGATCCAGGCGACCGAGATCGTCGACATGCGGCTGTCCACGCTGACCCGACTGGGCCGCGAGCGGCTCGAGGAGGAGATGGAGCAGCTGCGGGCGACCATGGCGGAGCTCGAGGCGATCCTGGGCGACGAGGTGAAGCTGCGAGAGGTGATCAAGGAAGAGATCTCCGAGATCCGCGACGAGTTCGCCACGCCGAGGCGCACCTCGTTGGAGCACGACGACGGCGACCTGGAGATCGAGGACCTGATCGACGACGAAGAGGTCATCGTCGTCATGACCGCTCGTGGCTACGTCAAGAACGTCGCGGTCGACGCGTTCCGGGCGCAGGGTCGAGGGGGTCGGGGAGTCGCCGGCGCGAAGCTCAAGGACGAGGACTACATCACCCACCTGATCCACACCTCGGCACACGCCTTCCTGTTGTTCTTCTCGAACAAGGGCAAGGTGTACCGGCTCAAGGCGCATCGGATCCCCCAACGGGACCGCACCGCGCAGGGCCTGGCCATCGTGAACCTGCTGCGGCTGTCGCAGGGCGAGAAGATCGAGACGATCATCGACACCCGTGACTACGAATCACACCGCTACCTGTTCTTCGTGACGCGCAAGGGCATCGTGAAGAAGACGATGTTCAACGCCTACGACAGCTCCCGTCAGGACGGGTTGATCGCCATCAACCTCCGTGATGACGACGAGTTGGTCCGGGTCATCCCCACCTCCGGTGACGACGAGATCCTCATCGTGTCGGCAGCGGGCCAGGGCATCCGCTTCTCCGAACACGACGTGCGGCCGATGGGTCGTACTGCAGGGGGCGTGCGCGGCATGCGCATGCGCCCCGAGGACCACGTGGTCGGCGCCGACTCGGTCGCCGAGGGCGCGGAACTGCTGACCGTCACCGACGCGGGCTACGGCAAGCGCACCGAGGTCGACGAGTTCTCCCCGCAGGGTCGCGGCGGGCAGGGCGTTCGTGCCCACAAGCTGCACGCGGACCGTGGTCGGGTGGTGTCGGGGTTCCTCGCATCGGCCGATGACGACGTGTTGTTGATCAACGATGCCGGCGTGCTCATCCGCACCTCGGTGGGCAGCATCTCGACCCAGAGCCGTTCTGCCACCGGTGTGCGCGTGATGAACCTCGACGGCGACTCGAAGGTTGCCGCCGTGGCACGGGTGCTCTCGAGCGACGACCGCTCCGACGACGAGGCCGACCACGGCCCCGATGCCGAGGGAGTGCCCGCTGATGACCGTGACGACGAGATGTCTGGCGGGTCCGCAGCATCGATCGATACGGGGGACCGAGCCGGGTCCACACCGGGGCCCGACCCGTCGACCGACGACTGATCCCCGACGTGGTGATCGCGCCGCGGCGACGTTGTTGGTCATCTGCGTGCTGGTGTTCGCTGCGGCGATGATCGCCGGCACGATTGCGGTGGGAGCCGCTGCGGTGGCACAGCAACGTGCTCAGGGCGTTGCGGACGTGGTGGCCCTGGCAGCGGCGAGCGACACGGACACCGCAACCGTGGTCGCCGGCCGCAACGGCGCAGGACTGCTCGATCTGATCGTCGGTCAGGACGGCTCGGTGGGTGTGACGGTGCAGCTCGCCGGCCAGCGGGCTCGGGCCGCGGCTCGCACGGGCTGAGCCATCGGGTGCCGCGGGAACGCGAACCGGCCCATGGTCGGAAGTAGGATCACGAGGTGACCACCACGCCATCTGCGGAGCAGAGTTCGGCCAGAGCGTCGACGGACCCGTCGACGGGGGCCGACGAGGCAGCTGTGAGCGCCCGCGACACGGACGAGGTGACCGAACGTGTCGCAGCGACGCCCGTGCGTCGATCGACGTCGGGACGCGCCCGGCGCGACCCGGGGGAGTCCGACGACGACGCCACCGTCACCGACCCTTCCACCGACCCCGCCATCGAGCCGGACTCCGCCATCGAGGCGGACTCCGGGGTCGCTGCGCTGGACGACGACGAGGCACAACACGATGTCGCGCCGCCACGACGTCTGTTCGGCTATCGCCGGCAGCGATTCGAGGCCCGAAAGGTGCGTCGCCTGCTGCGTCATGTCGACCCGTGGTCGATGTTCAAGCTGTCGCTGCTGTTGTCGTTGTGCATGTGGCTCATCCTGATGATCGCCGCGGTGATCATGTGGACGGTGGCCCGCAACGCCGGGACGATCGCCAGCATCGAGAACTTCGTCAACTCGTCGTTGTCGTTGCAGGACTGGACTCTGGACGGCGACTTCATCTTCCGGCAGTTCGGACTGATCACACTGCTGTTGTCGCTGGGGTTCACGGCGGCGGTCGTGGTGGCGTCGCTGGTGTTCAACCTCGTCAGCGACATCATCGGTGGCGTCTGGGTCTCGGTGATCGAGGAGGAGACCGCACGTCCGGTCGCCGAGTCGAAATCAGCCCGTCCGGTCAGGTAGCCTGACCGACCGCTGCCCGCCCGCACCGGGTGTGTGCACCGCAGCGGGGCTATAGCTCAGTTGGTTAGAGCGCACCCCTGATAAGGGTGAGGTCGCTGGTTCGACTCCAGCTAGCCCCACGGATCTGTTGCCCGGCGCCTGGGCGTCGAGTCTCTCGGCAGTGAGGGGACCACGATGCGAGGAGTGCGACGAGCCGTGGTCGCCGTGCTGCTCGGTGGCCTGGTGGGAGCGGTGCTCCGTCTCCTGGGAGCGGATGTCACCCCGCCTCAGCGTGGCGGCTGGCGCGAGCTGCAGGGCCCCGACCTCCGATGAGCGGCGCAGGACGCATCGCGGTCATCGGTGCCGGGATCGTCGGTGTGCGCATCGCGCGAGAGCTGCTGTCGCCGGGGGCGGACGGTACGACCTCCCCGGGCGTCGTGCTCACCACGCGCCGGCCCGCGCGTCGTGAGCAGCTGGCTCGGTCGTTCGGTTCCGACGCGCGGGTGCTGCTGGACGACGGTGCCGGGGTGGAGCTGCCCAGCGACATCTCGGTGGTCGTGGTCGCACGCGCCGCGGGCGACCAGCTCGACGTCGTCGCCGCGCAACTCGCCGCGGGTCGCCACGTCGTGTCGACCTCGGACGACCCGGACGAGGTCCGCTCGATGCTGGACCTGTCGGGTCGCGCGAGGGCTGCAGGTCTGCGCGTGGTGCTCGGCGCCGCCATGTCGCCCGGGTTGTCCTGTCTGCTGGTGGGGCACGGCGCGACCCTGTTGGATCGGATCGACGAGGTGCACGTCGCCCGTCACGGCGTCGCCGGCCCGGCGTGCGCCCGTCAGCGGCTGAGGGCCCTGCGCGGAACCGCTCTCGACTGGCGCGACGGCGAGTGGGTGCGGCGGCCGGGCTTCTCCGGTCGGGAACTCAACTGGTTCCCGGACCCGATCGGTGGCCGTGACTGCTATCGAGCGGCGCTCTCGGAGCCACTGTTGGTGCAACCGGCGTTCCCGACCGTCGAACGGGTGACCGCCCGTCTTGCGGCGAGTCGGCGTGACCGCGCACTTGCACCGTTCCCCGTGCTGTTGCCCCCACCGGTCGAGGGCGGCATCGGAGCGGTCCGCGTCGAGCTGCGGGGTGATGTCGACGGTGG
Source organism: uncultured Microthrixaceae bacterium (assembly GCA_963714875.1). Lineage (GTDB taxonomy): Bacteria > Actinomycetota > Acidimicrobiia > Acidimicrobiales > Microtrichaceae > JBAOHV01. The sequence goes on from CAVQQI010000010.1 coordinate 144,643, forward strand.
CCGGGGGACGGTCGTGTACGGCGCACTGGACCGCCCGGCCATCGCCGCGGGCGCGGTGGCCGCGGTCGCGGCGCTCGAGGTGGCAGCAGGGCGCCTGCAACCGGGCGCAGGTGGACTCGCCGGGTCCGGGCGACATCTGGAGATGCTGGGCGAACTGGCTCGACGCGGCGTCCGGGCCGCGGTGTTCGAGGGTGGCTCGGTGACCCCGTCGCCGATCGCGCCGCCCACCAGCAGCTGAGGTCGCCCCGGCGTCCTCAGCTCATGCAGAGAGTGCTCAAGTCTGAGCGGGATCGGCCGAAGATCCCACATAGAGTGAGTATTCGACACTGCACCCTCACGCGAGGTGATGCTGTGCCCTGGCGGGAACTTTTTCGGAGAAATCGCTCAAGTTCGTCGCGCCCGCGTGCCGATGTCTTCTGCGCCGACGTTCGGCCAGGAGGAGATGCTCGGTCATGGGTGAACAGAACAGCACGGACAACTCGACGGGACTCGCGACGGCGGCTGGTGTGGCGACACCGCTGACCCCCGCGGAGATCACCGCACTGATCGAGGAGCACCTGCCGCTGGTGAACCACGTGGTGTTCCAGGTCGCGGTGCACTTCCCCCGCCACGTGGATCGTGACGAGCTGGCACGTGCCGGAGCCCTCGGGCTGGTGGAAGCTGCGAAGCGCTACGACGAGGCACGTGGGGTGCCGTTCAACCGGTTCGCGGCACAGCGGATCCGTGGCGCCATCATCGACGGGGTCCGCGCCGCGGACTGGGCACCCCGGTCGGTTCGCTCGCTCGCCCGTCGTCTGGATCAGGTGGAGCAGTCGCTCGCGAACCAGCTCGGTCGCGTCCCCTCCCTGGGTGAGACCGCGGCTGCGCTCGACATGACCCGCGAGGAGCTCGATCGCCTGCGTGATCGCCTGTTCCGGTCGGTGGTGCTGGCGTTCGATTCGCTGGTGGGTGACAGCGACGACGAGGAACTGACCCTGGTCGACGTGCTGACCGACGGTTCCTCGGTGGAGCCCTGCGAGGAGCTCGAGAGCCGTGAGCTGCACGCGTACCTGCGTGATGCGGTGACGCTGCTCCCCGAACGGCACCGTCTGGTGGTCGTGGGGTACTTCATCGAGGAGCAGACCTCCCAGGACCTCGCCCGGTTCCTCGGGGTCACCGAGTCCCGGGTGTCGCAGATGCGCACCGAGGCGCTGAACATGCTGCGTGACGGGATCGAGGCCCAGTACGTCGAGTCCGACGGCTCGGAGGCACCCGAGGGGCTGGTCGCTCGCCGGCGTGCCCGCTACGCCACCGCCATCTCCGATGCGTCTGCATGGGATGATCGCATCTCGGTGCGTGCCGCACCCGAGGAGGCCGCTGCATTGGAGCTGGACCTGCTCGTCGGGGTCTGACCAGGGCTGACCCCGCCATGTGCGAGACTGATTCTCATGTCGGCTGCCGGCGGTGCCCCCACTCCTGATGTCGGTACGGCCGTTGTCGGCGTCATCGACGGGCTCCCACCGGCGATCGAGGCCCACGGGATCGTGTTGGCCCATGGCGACCACATCGCAGTGGCCTCGTCATCGATGCAGGTGCCGCGGGGTTGCGTGGCGTCGTTCATCGGCCCGAACGGCAGCGGCAAGTCCACGCTGCTCGACGCCGTCGCCGGACTGGTCGCCGTGCGCGAAGGTCGCCTCGACGTGCTGGGCGCCGCGCCGGGTTCCCGCGACGTCGCCTACGTGTTCCAGACCACCGAGACACCGGCGCACCTGCCGCTCACGGTGCGCGAGGTGGTCACGATGGGTCGCTACCGGACTGCGGGCCTGTTCGGTCGGCTGGGAACGAAGGGACACGCAGCGGTCGACCGGGCCATGGCCCGCACCGGGGTGACCGACCTGGCAGGACGCCAACTGCTGGAGCTGTCCGGTGGGCAGCGCCAGCGGGTGCTGGTGGCCCAGGGGCTCGCGTCCGAAGCCGAGCTGTTGATCCTGGACGAGCCGATGACGGGTCTGGACGTGGTGTCGCGCGCCGGGATCCTCCAGGTGATGGCGGAGGAGCGGTCACTCGGTCGCACGGTGGTGTTCAGCACCCATGACCTGGCCGAGGCCGCGGCGTCCGATCACGTCGTGCTGCTGGCGGGGCGTGTCGTCGCATCGGGTCCGCCGGAGCAGGTGCTGAGCGAGGAGCACCTGCTGGAGGCCTACCGGGGGCGACTCGTCGACATCGGCAGTCTGCGGCTGATCGATGATCCGCATCATCACGGGGCCCGGTCGGAGCGCCACGACGGGCACGAACACTGAGCCCGCGGTGCGGGCTCCGGAGGTCCGTGGTGCATCGGCTGGTCGCAGCCCGATCCGAACGCTCAGTCGATGTCGTCGAACTCGGCGCCCGGTTCCAGGTCCATGAGTTGGCGGACGGCCTGCTCCGGGGACAGCGAGTTGTTCAGCACCGCCTCGACCTTCCGGGTGATCGGCATGGGTACGTCGAGTCGTTCCGCGAGTGCGGCGATCGCCGGCGTGCTGCTGACGCCCTCGGCCACCGTTCTGGTGTCGGCGGTGATGTCGGGAAGTGAGCGACCCCTGCCGAGCTGCTCGCCGACGTGTCGGTTGCGGCTCTGGGCGCTGCTGCAGGTCGCGGTCAGGTCACCGTTGCCGGCCAGGCCGAGGAACGTCATCGGCTGGGCCGCCATGGCGACACCGAGACGCTCGATCTCGGCCAACCCACGGGTGATGAGAGCGGCCTTGGTGTTCCAGCCGTAGCCGAGTCCGTCCCCGATCCCGGCTGCGATCGCGATCACGTTCTTGACCGCTCCGCCGACCTCGCACCCGATGACATCGCGGTTGGTGAACACACGGAACGACCCGGTGGTGAGCCTTCGCCGCAGTCGTTCCACCCGGGCCGCGTCGCTGCAGGCGAGCACCGTTGCCGACGGTTGGCCGGCCGCCACCTCCTTGGCGAGGTTCGGACCGGACAGCACGCACACGCGATCGGGATCGTGGTCCAGCACATCGATGAGGACCTGGCTCATGCGGAAGCCGGTCTCGAGCTCGATGCCCTTGGTCACCGAGATGAGGTCGGCTCCGGCGGGGACGTCCTCGCGGACCAGTTCGACCACCGATCGGTAGTACCGGGAGGGAACGGCGAGCATGACCAGATCGGCTCCGTGCAGGGCGAGCTGTGGGTCCGCTGTCGCCCGCAGCGCCGGATGCAGGTCGAGGTCGGGGAGGTAGACCGGATTCCGATGGCGAAGCGTGACCTCATCGGCAACCTCGGACTCGCGCGCCCAGAGGGTCGTGTCGTGTTCGGATGCCAACAACGACGCCAAGGTCGTCCCCCACGATCCCGCACCGAGCACGGCCACCTTCACGACGCACCTCCGTCGAGGTGATCGTAGCCAGCGACGCGATTCAGGGATGGAGGATCTTCACCAGCTCGTCGTGGAAGCGACCGTTGGAGGCAATGGCCGAGTAGTGCCCGAAGTCGTTCGGGATGTGCTCGGGTTCGCCGTCCCAGGTCGTGATCACGCCGCCGGCCTCCGGGACGATCACGGTGAGCGCTGCAAGATCCCACCAGGCGAGCACCGGGTCGCTCATGGCCTCGATCCGTCCCGACGCCACCAGGGCATACCCGTAGGCATCCCCCCATGTCCGCAGTTCCATCCCGGCATCACGGACCGCTGCGAAGTGCGCAGGTGTCCACAGCTCGAACGCGGTGCTCGACAGGTAGGCGCCGTCGATCGACGGATGATCCGACACCGTGCACGGAGCGTCGTCGAAGAAGCAGCCGACGCCGCGACCCGCTGCGACGGTCTCACCCAGCGCCGGCAGGTTGATCACCCCGATGGCGCCGCCGTGCTCGTCCTCCATGTAGAGCAGGTTCGAGTACGTGGCGACACCGTGGGAGAACGCCTTGGTGCCGTCGATCGGGTCGATGACCCACCGGCGGCCGGACGTACCGGGCTTGTCGGCCTCTTCCTCGCCGTGGATCGCGTCGTCGGGGAAATCCGCCTCGATCAGCTCCCGCAGCAGCCGCTCGGCGGCCTTGTCGGCCTGGGTCACGGGGCTGCCGTCGTGCTTCGAGCTGACGGCCAGCTCGGTGTGGTTGAACCAGCCGAGGGTCAGTTCGCCAGCGGCTCTGGTCCACTCGACGGCACGGTCCAACACGGTTCGCTCCACAGCGGTCATGGTGCGCAGTCTCCCACGTCAGCGGTCCGCCGCCCTCGGACGGACCACCGCCGTGCCGACACGGCCCGGCGCGCGGCGGACACCGCCGGACGGTCGGTCGAGCGGCGCGGATGCTGGCATGATCAGCGCAGCAGTGATCGACGGCGGGAGCCCGCGTGGACCTTGGCAGCATCTTGGACCTGGCCGACCACGGCAGCGACGTGTACGTCGGTGTCGGTCCCCAGTACCCGTGGGGCGGTCTCTACGGCGGGCAGATCGTGGCCCAGGCGCTGTGTGCGGCGGCCAGCACCGTGGATGATCCCGAGCTGCACGTGCACTCGCTGCGCGCCTACTTCATCCGGCGCGGCGATCAGAACGAGCCGGTTCGCTACGAGGTCGACCGGATCCGCAACGGTCGGTCCTTCTGCACCCGTCGGGTGGTTGCCCGCCAGGCCGTCGGTGCCATCCTGAACCTGGAGGCCAGCTTCCAGCGGCCCGAGAGGTCGGCCGACGTCGAGATGGTGTCGTTGCCGCTCGACGTCCCCGGTCCCGCAGAGCTGGAACACGATTCGTGGAGCCCGGTGTTCGACCGGGCGTTCGTGCCGACCGGCCGGCTCTCACCGGAGGGCCGTGACGGCTCGGGACGGGCGGCGGCGTGGTTGCGGGTCGCCCAGGACCTCCCCGAGGACGGCGTGGTGCACGCAGCCGGGCTCGCCTACCTCTCCGACGACCTGCCGACCGACGCGGTGGTGCGGTCCCACCCCGTGCGGAGCGAACCGGAAGAGGTCCTGCACAAGGTCCTGTTCACCGCGAGCCTGGATCACACCATCTGGTTCCACCGACCGTTCCGTGCCGATGAGTGGCAGCTGCACGACTTCACCTGCCACACCTTCGTGGGTGGTCGTGGGTTGTCGGTCGGGCACGTGTTCAGCACCGGTGGCGAGCACCTGGCCACGATCGCGCAGGAGGTCCTGCTGCGTGACACTCGCGAGCGGGACTGACCCCGGCTCGTGCGGTGATCCTGACAGGTCGTTCCTGACGCGGTGTTCCTGACGGTGGGGCCTGTCGCCCGCGGCCGCCGTAGGGTGGTCCGCCATGGGGGTTCGACGGCTCGGGAGGCCGGTCATCGTGTCGCTGGTGCTGATCCTGGCGGCAGCAGCCTGCACACCGGCGCCGGGGGCGTCGCCCGCTGGTACCGACGCGCCGCCGGCTGCTCCGGCGCCGGTGGTGCTCGTGCCGGGTTGGGAGTTCGGCTGCATCGCCCGGAGTGACGACTGGGACGCATGGCGTGATGCGTTCTCGGCGCGCGGAGTGCCCCGGGATCAGTTCGTGGTCGTCGAGTACGACAGCTGCCAACCCAACCGCCGAACGGCGCAGATGGTCGGCGACGCGGTCGCCGAGCTTCGTGAGCGCACCGGCGCACCTCGGGTGCACCTGATCGCGCACTCGATGGGCGCCATCTCGGCACGCTGGTGCCTTCGGGTGGGGGAGTGCCGGGGCGTGGTCGATCAACTGGTGACGCTGTCGGGTGCGCACCACGGCACGATCTGGGCGGGCGCGTGCTTCCTGCAGTTCTGGGGTCGTGCGTGCGCCGACATGCAACCCGGATCCGCGGTCCTGGCCTGGCTCAACGAGGACGAGGCGCCCCAGGGTGTCGGGGTCGAGACCTGGACGTCCGCCTGCGAGCTCGTCATCGTGCCGCGTGAGTCGGCGTTCCTGGCCGGAGCGGTGAACCGAGATCTGGTGCAGGACTGCGTGGACCATTCCGGGTGGAAGCGTCACGCTCCGACGATCGCGACCGTGTCGGACCGTCTGGTCGGTCGTGGGCGGGTCGGTCCCGCAGCGCCACGTTCGGTGCGGTGAGGGTTGCCGTCGACAACTCCGGCGACGCTGTCCCTGCGCATCCGTAGAGTGGGCTCGTGCCAGCAGTCGTCGCAGAAGGTCTGGAGAAGCGGTTCGGGGAGACGCGTGCGCTGTGCGGCGTGGGCTTCCAGATCGAACGCGCCACCGTGTTCGGCGTGCTCGGTCCGAACGGCGCCGGCAAGACCACAGCGGTGCGCATCCTGACCACCCTGTTGCGTCCGGATGCCGGTCGCGCCTGGATCGATGGCATCGATGTGGTGGCAGAACCCCGCCGCGCCCGTGCACGCATCGGGGTGACCGGGCAGTACGCGGCGGTCGACGAGCGGCTCACCGGGTTCGAGAACCTCCAGCTCGTCGGTCGGTTGTTCCACATGTCCACGCCGGAAGCGCGCCGTCGGGCGGGCGCCCTGCTCGAGCGCTTCAGCCTTGCCGACGCGGGCCGTCGGGTCGTCAAGGGCTATTCGGGCGGCATGCGGCGCCGGCTCGACATCGCCATGAGCCTGATCGCCGAGCCGTCGGTGCTCTTCCTCGACGAGCCCACGACCGGGCTCGATCCGCGCAGCCGGTTGGAGATGTGGGACGTCATCGACGGTCTCGTCGCCGATGGGACCACACTGCTGTTGACCACCCAGTACCTGGACGAGGCCGAGCGTCTGGCCGACGAGATCGTGGTCATCGACCACGGCAGCGTCATCGCGCAGGGCACCGCGCCGCAGCTGAAGCAGCGCAGCGGTGGCGATCGGGTCGAGGTGACCCTCGGTGACGTCGATGAGCTGGGAAAGGTTGTCGGACTGTTGGCGGGCTTCGCACAACCGGGAGTGGCAGAGACCGTCGACGCCGCCGCGCGCACCGTCACCGTGCCGGTGGCGACGACCGAGCACATCGTGCCAGCGGTCGTGCGCACACTCGACGACGCCGGGGTCGAGGTGCTCGATGTGGTGGTGCGCCGCCCGACGCTGGACGACGTCTTCCTGGAGCTCACCGGCCACCGGGCGGAGGACCCGGACGCGTCGGCCGACGGGGCCGAGCCAGTTCTCGCCGTCGGTGCCGACACCGCAGGAGCGCCTCGCACATGACCACATCTCCACCGAGCGCACAGCAACTGGGCCCGCAGCGCCCCGGCCGACAGCAGCCGGAGACGCATGCCGGCACCGCGTCCACCGCCGTGCCGCCCCAGCCCGGGGAGCACCGGGTCGTTCCCAGCGGCCCCGTGTGGCTGCTGCGCGACACCGTCACCGAGGCGACGCGGCACCTCATCGCCACCTGGCGCAACCCGGACCTCCTGGTGTTCGCCGCGATCCAACCGATCATGTTCGTGGTGCTGTTCGTCTACGTCTTCGGCGGGTCGATCGCAGTTCCCGGGTACGCCTCCTACGAGCAGTACGTCGTTCCGGGCATCTTCGCCCAGACCGTGGTGTTCGGCTCCGCGTTCACCAGCATCGGCATCGCCGAGGACATGAGCAAGGGCTTCATCGACCGTCTGCGCACACTCCCGATGTACCCCTCTGCGGTCCTCATCGGGCGCACCGTGTCGGACCTGATGCGGAACCTGTTCACCTTCGTGATCATGTTGGTCGTGGGGCTGCTGGTCGGCTTCCGGCTCGAGGGGGGACCGGGCACCGGGCTGGTGGCGACGCTGTTGCTGTTGGGGTTCGCCTACGCGTTCAGCTGGATCCAGGCCTACATCGGACTGTCGGTGAAGTCGGTCGAGGCCGCGAACTCCGCAGGATTCATCTGGATGTTCCCGCTGACCTTCGTGTCGTCCGCCTTCGTGCCGACGGACTCGATGCCCGGGTGGCTGCAGCCCATCGCGACCAACAATCCGTTCACGATCGTCACCAACGCCACTCGAGCGCTCTACAACGGCACGCCGCCGGGCAGCGACCTGTGGGTGTCGATCGCATGGGCGGTCGGCATCACCGTGGTGTTCGCCACGCTGTCGTTCCGCAAGTACTCCGCCACGTCGCGCTGAGCGTCACCACGCAGGGTCGCGTCATCTGGGCGGTCCACCCGCTGCGACGCGCCCGGTCAGGGCCAGATGCGCACCGGCGTGCCTGCAGGCACCAGTTGTGCCAGCCGGACGACATCGTCGTTGAACAGGCGCGGGCATCCGTTGGACGTTGCCGAGCCGACCGACACCGGGCGGTTGGTGCCGTGCAACGCCAGCACCGGTGCGCGGGCGTCGGGCGAGTCCATGGCGTTCTCCCCGGGGAAGTCGTCGAGTGCCTCGGAGTACCCGTCCAACGCCAGCGCGACCGGTCCGTAGCTGCCGGCCGGATCGGTCGACGGGACGATGTCGGTGACCGTGAACGACCCGGTCGGCGTCGGACGCGACGGCTGCCCGATCGCCACGGGGACGTCCATCACAACCTGATCACCGTCGAGCACGCGCAGACGCCGGGCATCGAGTGAGACCTCGATGCCCAACGTGGTCGTGGTCACCTCGAGCTGCGCGGCGCGGACCCAGCCGGTCGTGCCGTTGGGGCGCACCGGGAGCTGGATCTCGACCCAACCGCCCTGTCGCTCGACGACGCCGAATCGAAGCGGCTGGGCCGGGACGTACCGGGTGGGGTTGGAGAAGGACCAACCGGAGTCCGTGACACGACGCCCCACGATGGGCAGCTCGGCGCTGGGCAGCCGCACCCGCTCCAGATCCTGCGCGCTGCGCGGGGGAACGGGTGTGGAGGGTCGCACCACGGGTGCCAACGAGCGGTCCCATCCCGGGGGCGCCACGCTCCGCACCAGCACCTCGGGCACCGTTGGGCGCACCGTGGCCACCTCGGTGGTGCCGGGCGGCAGCACCTGCAGGTCGGCGGCCCCGGGAACACGGGCGTCGACACGGGGCGAGTTGTCGAAGCGGTCGGCGTCGGGGTTCGTCACCGGTGGTGACGGCGGCGAGTTCTGCGCTGCGGCGGTGACGGTGCTGTCACGCCAGACGGTGAGACCCACGACCGCGACCAGGAGCACCACGAACGCCGTGGCTCCGGCGACGGCTCGGGCGGTGGTCGACCGCAGCGGGCGGGTGGTGGGTCGTTGCATCGTCGTCGATGCTACGGGCGACCCACCCCGACGGCTCAGCGGTAGCGGATGACCCCGCGGATGTTGCGTCCCGCGAGCATGTCCTCGAAGCCCTGGTTGATGTCGGCCAGCTCGTACTCGCGGGTCACCATGCCCGCCAGGTCCAGCTGGCCGCTGCGGTAGAGCTGCATCAGACGGGGGATGTCGGACTGGGGGTTCGCCGAGCCGAAGATGGTCCCGACGAGCTGCTTCTCCATCAGGGTCAGGTCGACCAGTGACAGGCTGACCTGTGTCTCCGCGACCGAGTGGATGTTGGTCACCACGACGCGGCCGCGCTTCGCGGTCAGCATCATGATCGGCGCGATCTGCTCGCCGTCGCCCACACCGACGCAGCAGATGACCTTGTCGCACATGCGACCCCAGGTGATGTCCTGGATCAGCTCGAAGGCCTCCCCCACGGAGTTGGCGCTGTGGGTGGCGCCGAAGCCGAGGGCCTGCTCACGCTTGTACTCCACCGGGTCGATGGCGATGATGTTGCGTGCACCGGCGAGTCGCGCTCCCTGCACCGCTGCGGCGCCGATGCCGCCGACGCCGATCACCGCCACGTTGTCGCCGGGGCGGACCTCGGCCGCGTAGACCGACGAGCCCCACCCGGTGGTGACGCCGCAACCGACCAGGCAGGCGAGCTCCAGCGGGATGTCGTCCTCGATCTTCACGCACGACATCTCGTTCACCACGGTGTGGCGACCGAAGGTGCCCAGGCAGACCATCGTGTAGATGTCCTGGCCCCGTGCGTGGTGCCGGGTCGTGCCGTCGAGCTGGGCGCCCACCAGTAGAGCGGCGCCGTTGTCGCACAGGTTCGAGTGGCCGTCGGCGCACGGCTGGCAGTGCCCGCACGCGGGGACGAAGCTGAACACCACGTGGTCACCGGGAGCGACACGGGTGACGCCCTCGCCGACCTCCATGACGATGCCCGATCCCTCGTGGCCACCGATCAGCGGCGTCACCGCCGGCAGGTCGCCGGTGCGGGCGTGGTCGTCGGAGTGGCACAGCCCCGACGCGACCATCTCGACGAGCACCTCACCGGCCTTCGGCGGATCGAGCTCGATCTCCTCGACGCTCCAGGTGCCGCCGGTCTCCCACAGGATGGCTGCTTCGGTCTTCATCGTGTCCCCCTGACAGTGCGCCGCCGCCCCTGATCGGCGGTGCGACGGGAGCAGACTACGTGCAACGAGAACGCGTTCCAGAAACCATGACCGTCGCGGGAGGGGCGCCCCGGCGTCAGGTTCCCGTGCCGACCGGCACGATCCCCAGATCGCGGTAGGTGAACACCGGCAGGTAGGGCACCGAGTGCTGGGCGAAGTAGGTCGCCGCGATGTCGCTGCGGTCGACCAGCGTCACTGCTGCGACGACGACGGCGCCGGTGTCGAGCACCTTCTGGTGGGCCTGTTGGATCGATCCGCCGGTGGTGACGATGTCGTCGACGAGCAGCACGCGGCTGCCGGCACCGAGCGCCGCGCCCTCGACCAGGCGATCCGTGCCGCGGCCCTTCGGCTGCTTGCGCACGACGAACCAGCGGTGATCGTCGGCCAGCGCAGTGACGATCCCGTGGGCGAACTGGTCCGCCCCCAGCGTCAGGCCGCCGACCGCGTCCCACTCGATGCCGGCGGCAGCGACCGATGCCGCGATGACCTCGCACGCCAGACGCAGGTCAGCGCCGCGGGCCAGACCGGCCTTGGCATCGATGAAGTCGCGACTCAGCTCGCCCGAGGACAGCTCGCGTGGTTCGTCGAACTGGATCAGCGCCGTGGAGCGGACCACGTCGAGCAGGCGTGCACGGTCGGCGTTCGCAGCGGACATGGAGCCGAGCGTAGACCCGCGTGGTGTCGACCCGGACCGCCCCCGACCGGTCCCGTTGTCGGCGCTCCGCCGGTTCTGTACCGGCCCTGTGTGCGCAGTTGCGGTCAGTCCTTCGCGCGTTTGCGGCGGTGGTGCGCCGGTGAGGTGGGCGTGGCGGTGGTGACCGAGGCGTTGTCCAGGTCGAACACGAAGCGTGTTCCCTCGCGTCGCAGGCGGGCGATGGGGGAGTCGGGCACGGCGCGGTCGGTGACCACCACGACCGAGGTGCCGTCTCGGGCGCCCCGACGAACGGCCTGCGCGATGAACCCCACGTGGCCGCCACGGGCGCCCGCAGGCGCCAGCACGATCCGCTGGTGGTTGATCTCCTCGTCGAGCAGCGTCTGGTCCGCGCTCGACAACGCCCACTTCAGCGCAGGGTCGCCGACGATCGCGACGGTCGACCCCGGCGCCTGTGCCCGGAGGTCGGCCACCGCTGCGTTGAGTTGGTCGAACGACGGTGTCACCCGTCGCCACCCGGCCACGGTGTCGGCATCCACGATCACCACGTCGGGGTCCGTCATCGGGGGAACGCTACCGCTCCGATCAGGTCGGCACTTCGGGCTGGTGCGGCGCGGGCTGCACCGAGGACGACGGGAAGTCCTGCAGTTGCCCGACCGGCTCGGCATCCCAGTCGGTGAAGGTCAGCGGCGAGCGGGCGTAGGCCAGGAGCAACCGGCTGAGTGCCACCAGGCCAGCGACGTGTGTGCGTTCGTGGCCGTGGGTGCCGTCGACGCCGACGCCGATGAGCGCCGCGCGGGTCGCAGCACCGGCTTCGAGTGCTGCTGCAGCGTCCGAGCGGTAGTGGTCGAACACGTCGCGTTCGTGGGGGACCTCGTGCGCGCGGCACAGCGCGAGCAGCCGGCGGGTCAGGTGGTAGTCGAAGGGCCCCGCCGAGTCCTGCATGGCCACGGTGACCGCGTCCTCACGCGACGTCTGTCCGGGGGCGACCACCGCGGTGTCGAGCGAGACCAGTTCGGCGACGTCGCCGTGGAGTCCGTGCGAGGCGCCGATGCCCACCTCCTCGGAGACGGTGATGAGCACGTGGAGCGGCACGTCGAGCCTGGTGAGATCGGGACCGAGCACGGTCAGCACCTCGAGGAGTGCCGCCACCGCGGCCTTGTCGTCCAGGTGGCGGGAGACGATGAACCCGCTCGGCGTGATCGTCGGCTGTGCGTGGAACGCGACGTGGTCGCCCACGTGGATCCCGAGCGCTCGGACATCTGCCGCGGTGAACACCAGTTCGTCGAGTCGCAGCTCGACGTGGTCCCAGCCGACGCCCTGGGTGTCGACCTCGTCCGCGTACCGGTGGCCGCTGGCCTTGAGCGGCAGGATGGTGCCCGAGAACGACTTGTTCGGTTGGTCGATGAACACCGTCGTCCGGCATCCCTCGGCGAAGCGGGCGCTGTGCGTGCCGATCTGGGAGAGCTTGAGTCGTCCGTTCGGCTTGATCTCCCTCACGATCGCCCCGATGGTGTCGGCGTGCGCCACCAGCGCCCGTGCGGGTCCGCCGGTCGAGCCGACGGGTTCGACCGAGATCGCGCCGCGACGGGTGAGCTCGGGGGTGAATCCCATGTCGACGAGGAGGTCGCCGAGGACCTGGACGACCTCGTCGGTGCGACCCGATGGACTGGGGATGCCCACGAGGCGCAGCAGCGTGGAGCACATCCGGTCGACGTCGAGCCCTTCGACGGTCCGACCCCAGCGTTCCTGGGTGCTCATCGGTCGCGCCGCAGGTTGGGGAACAGCAGGTCGATGAACGCCTCGGCGGTCGGCCGGGGTTCGTGGTTGGCAAGTCCTGGTCGTTCGTTCGCCTCGATGATGACGTACTCCGCTTCGTTCAGGTCGGGGACCAGCAGATCGATGCCGGTCACGGGGATGTCGAGCGCGTCGGCTGCAGCCACCGCGGCTGCAGCGTGGGCGGGATGGAGATCGTCGGTCACGTCGTGGATCGTTCCACCGGTGTGCAGGTTCGCGGTGGCACACACCTCCACCCGGCGTCCCGGGGTCAACACCGTGGCGGGAGTGAGTCCCTGCTCGGCGAGCAGCGCGAGGGTCGCGTCGTCGACGGAGATCACGGATTCGCCGCCGGTGGCCGCGGCCCGCCGCCGGCTCTGCACCTCGATCAGTTCGGCGATCGTGTGGCGACCGTCGCCGACCACCGCTGCGGGCCGTCGGACTGCTGCGGCGACCACCCGGTGGTCGATCACCAGCACTCGCAGGTCCTCTCCCGGACAGCGCCGTTCGATCAGGACGTCGGGGCAGACCGATCGGGCCCGGTCGATCGCGGACGACAGGGCGGCCTCGTCGGTGATCCCGACGGTGATGCCGATGCCCTGCTCGCCCCGGGCGGGCTTCACCACGACCTCGCCCAACTGGCGCAGCACCTCGACGTCGGCCTCGTCTCCGGTCGCGATCGCGCCGTCCGGGATCGCCAGGCCCGCTCGGTGCAGCACCCGGCGGGTGACCCGTTTGTCGTCGCACCGGCTCATCGCGATCGCCGAGGTCAGCTCGGACAGCGACTCGCGGGTCACGACGCTGCGCCCGCCGTAGGTGAGTCGGAGCTCGCCCCACCCGGCGTCGATCACCTCGACCTCCACGCCGCGCAGGAGTGCCTCGTCCGCGATCAGACGCGCATAGGGGTTGAGGTCCTCCAACCCGGCGATGCTGTCCGCGACGAACAGTGGTTCGTTGATCGGGTTCTTGCGTTTCACGCAGAACACGGGCACGCGCCGGAACCCGAGCTTCTCGTAGAGGCGGAGTGCCGGCAGGTTGTCGTGCATCACCGACAGGTCCATGAAGCGCCGACCCTTGTCGGCCAGGTGGCGGATCAGCCAGCGGGTGAGCGCCTCACCCACCCCCGGCCGGGAGGTGAGCGGGTCCACCGCCAGGCACCACAGCGACGAGCCCTTCTCGGGGTCGTCGAAGGCGGCGACGTGGTCGACGCCCATGACGGTGCCGATGATCTGCCCGGTCGCCTCGTCCTCGGCGACGAGGTAGATGAGCGACTCGTCGTCACTTCTCGACCAGATGTGGCCGTCGGGTGCGGGCACCATGCCGTTGCGGTGGTAGAGCAGGTTCACCGCTTCGGCATCCGCCGGGGACTCGATCCGGCGCACCCGGACACCCAGGATGTGACGCGGCTCGGGCAGATCGTGGCGGAGGTCGATCCGATAGGTGTGCGAAGGGTCGATGAACAACTCGTTGGGAGCAGACCTGACCACCACGTGGGGTTCGGCGGCGTAGAGGCAGATGTCGCGCGAACCGGGCTTCTCGGCGCGCATGATCTCTGCGAGGTCCACCGGGTCGTCGAAGGTCTGGCCGAACACCAGTCGCCCCCAGCCGCAGTCGACGACCGCGTTGTCGTCGCGGTGCTCCGCGAGCGGGGGTGCCAGTTCTCCCCAGGCAGTCCGGGCGAGATCGTCCAGGTGGCTCTCGAGGTCGTCCTGGGCCGAGCTCACAGGTCGTGCTCCTGCAGCCACAGCTCCAGCAGCGCCACCTGCCAGAGTGGGTTGCCCTTCAACGGCGTGAGCGAACCGTTCGGATCGGCCAACAGTGCCTCGACCGCGTCGGTGCGGAACAGTCCTCGCTCCTTCGCCACCGGTGATCGCAGCGCGTCGGCGACCATGTCCAGCACCGGTCCCTCGAGGTGGCTGAGCGCCGGCACCGGGAAGTAGCCCTTGGGTCGATCGATGACTGCGGCGGGCAGCACCGATCGAGCGGCGTCCTTGAGCACCCCCTTGCCGTCGTGGGCCAGCTTGAGCTCTGCGGGACAGCTCGCCGCCAGCTCGACCAGCTCGTGGTCGAGGAAGGGAACCCGGGCCTCGAGCCCGTGGTCCATGGTCATGTTGTCCACGCGCTTGACGGGGTCGTCGATGAGCATCACCTGGGTGTCCAGCCGCAGCGCTCGATCCACCACACGACCACCGCCGGGGCGGGCGAAGTGCCGTGCGACGAAGTCGCGGCTGACGTCGCGGTCCACCAGGTGGTCGGCGTCGACGAGCGCAGCCATCTCGTCGTGGTGTCGGTCGAAGAACACCTCCGCGTAGTCGTCCACCCCGGAACCCCGGACATCGGCGAGCGGTGGGTACCAGCGGTACCCCGCGAAGACCTCGTCGGCCCCCTGACCCGACTGCACCACCTTGACGTGGCGGGCGACCTCCTGGCTGAGGAGATGGAACGCGACGACGTCGTGACTGACCATGGGCTCGCTCATCGCTGCGATGGCACCCGTGAGCGCGTCGGGCAGGTCGAACGACGGGATGCGCAGCTGGTGGTGCTCGGTGTGGAAGGTCGCCGCGACCAGGTCCGAGTAGCGGAACTCGTCACCCTCGATGTCGCCATGGGACTCGAACCCGATGCTGAAGGTCTGGAGGCTCTCCTGGCCACCCTCGGCGAGCAGCGCCGTGATCAGGCTCGAGTCGAGCCCTCCCGAGAGCAGGACCCCCACCGGCACGTCCGCGACCTGACGTCGCTGTACCGCCAGGCGAAGCGCGTCCAGGACGGCCTCACGCCAGTCCTCGGCGGTCATGTCGGGGCGGGGCGGAGCACCGTCGAAGTCCAGGTCCCAGTAGCGGCGGCTGGTCCGGGTGCCGTCGGCAGCGATCCGCAGGATGGTCGCCGGCTCCAGCCGGCGGACCTCGGCGAGGATCGTGCGGGGCGCGGGGACGACGGAGTGGAAGGTCAGGTAGTGGTGCAGTGCGACGGGGTCGATGGTGGACGCGACGCCGCCACCTGCGAGCAGCGCCGGCAGCGTCGAGGCGAAGCGGACGCGGCCGCCGCGTTCGTGCAGGTACAGGGGCTTGATGCCCAAGCGGTCCCGCACCAGCACCACCTCGTCGGTGTGGTGGTCCACCAGGGCGAACGCGAACATGCCCTGGAGCCGCTCGAGCAGCCCTTCACCCCATTCGCGCCAGCCCTTGACGAGCACCTCGGTGTCACCGCTGGAGCTGAAGTCGTGTCCAGCGCGCACCAGCTCGGCCCGGAGCTCCGGGTAGTTGTAGATGCACCCGTTGAACACGATCGTGAGTCCCAGCTGCTCATCGACCATCGGCTGGGCTGCGCGGTCGGACAGGTCGATGACCTTGAGGCGGCGATGACCGAGCGCCACCCGCTCTCGTGCCCACGTCCCCGACCCGTCGGGCCCCCTGGGGGTGAGCACGTCGGTCATGCGCTCCACGGCTCGTCGGTCGGGCAGGTGACGGGGGGCGGCGATCTCGCCGGCGAATCCGCACATGTCGAATCACATCCTCGGGCTCGGACAACGATAGCAACCGGTCCCGGCGTCCCAGCAGCGTGGCCGACCACCCGCGGCCGCCGGCGTCCCCGGTGCGAGCTGTCCCCGAGGTGGCATCACTCGTGGGTGTCACACCGGCGAGCGAGAATGCAGTGGTGGCCGGTCAGCGGCCCGAAGGAGTCGTCATGGCGTTCGGACAGGCATCAGGGCCACCAGCTGGAGCACGGCAGGTGGAGCGGATCGAGGAACTGCTCGCGCGGGCGGGTTTCGACTCCGTTCGAGAAGCACGCCATCCCTACGGCCTCACCCAACGTCAGGCCGGCGGCAAGTTCACGATCGCCGAGGCCGACCTGCTCATCGAACGGCTGGAAGCAGCAGAGCTGGTCCAGCAGGGCGACGACCGATACTGACGCGGCGATGGCCGGACCGGGTGGGCCGACGCAAGGTTCGGCCGGAGTGGCACGACGCCCCGACAAGGCGACCACGCTGCGGGCAGCGGGGCACACGTCTGCAGCGGCGGAGCGTCCGCAGCGCAAGGCCCAGGTGCTGTCCTCGTTCGACGATGATGTGCTCGTCGCCGAGCTCGAACGACGTGGCTGGTGCTGCATCCCTCCGGTGTCGATCGAGGAGTAGTCCGTCCCGGCGGTGCGGTCGGCGGGGCGCGGCTTGACGGCTGGGCGGCGGGTTGGCGGGTTCAGCCGTGCTGCCAGACGCGCTGGGCGATCGTACGGGTGCCCTCGAGGGCCACGCGATCGAGTGCTGCGGCGTCGTCAGGGTCGAGCGACCATCCGAGCGCACCGGCGTTCTGTGTCGCCTGCTCGGCGTTCTTGGCTCCCGGGATGGGCACGGCGCCCTTGTCCATGATCCACCGCAGTGCCACCTGGCTCGGGGTTCGGTTGCCGTTGGCCTCGCCGATGCGCCGCAGTTCGGCCACGATCAGGTCCACCTGCTCCATCGGGTGTGCGGAGAAGGTGCGCCGCCCCGGCGGAGGGTTCGCGGCGGAGTACTTGCCCGTGAGGCGGCCCTGACCGATCGGTGAGTAGGCCAGGGGCACGACGCCGAGCTGTCGGCACGCGGCGAGCAGCCCGACGGACTCCGGGCGACGTCGCAGCGGCGAGTACTCGATCTGGTTCGACGCCAGTGACAGTCCGCGCTCGGCGAGCGCGGCGTGCATCGAACGCATCTCCCGTACCGAGTAGTTCGACACCCCCACCGCCGCCACCAGGCCCTCCTGGTGGGCCTCGGCCAGGGCTTCGGCCAGCGCCGCGTGGGACCGCAGGCTCACCGGACCGTGCAGCTGGTACAGGTCGATCCGGTCGATGCCCAGACGCTCGATCGATCCCTGCGCCGCTGCCCGCAGCGCTCCGCGCACGTTCAGCTTCCACGGCGACGGCATGAACTTCGTGGCGATCACCAGCTGGTCGCGCACCGCGGGATCAGCTGCCAGCCGTCGACCGATGATGCGTTCGCTCTCGCCGTCGCCGTAGACCTCGGCGGTGTCGAACAGCGTCACCCCCGACTCGATCGAGGCGTCCCAGGCCGCGGCGATGGTGGACTCGTCGAGCCCGGCGTCGTAGCCGCCCATCCCCCAGGTCGAGCGGTCGCCCCAGGCCCAGGTCCCCACACCGAGTGGCGCGCAGCTGCGTTCGCATCCCTTGAACTGGACGGTGTCGCCCACGGTCAGTCCGCCCTCGTCGGGCGGGCGAAGTTCCGGTCGGGGTCGCGCGGCGGCGCCAGGAACCCGTCGCCCGGTCGCCAGCCGCTGGCGGCCAGGTCCTCGAGCACGTGGGTCATGTTCAACAGGTCCTCCTCGTAGCAGAACTTCCCGTCGCCGCCGTAGACGAGCGTGGACACCCCGGACTGCTCGTAGCGCGATCCATCGGGCCGGGTCCCGGGCAGCTGTTGTGTCCACTTGATCACCACGGTGTCGCCCTCGATCGCGGTGAACTCGATGGGGAAGTCCCAGTCCTCGAGGCCCCGCATCGACTCGTCGAAGAAGGTGCGCAGCTCGTCGATTCCCTGGATCCGCCCCCAGGCGGGGTCGATGTACACGGCGTCGTCGGTGAACATCTGGGCGAGGTCGGTCCAGCGCGCCTCGCCACGCTCGATCCGTTCGCGCAGCTCGACGTAGGCGGCGACAGTTGCTCGGACCTCATCTGCGGGGTGGCTCATGGCCCGATCATGCCGCAGACCGTCGGCTCCGCGACGACCGGTGCTCGACGACTGGTGTGCGATGGTCAGGTCGAGGTGTCGTCGAAGAAGTCGAGCACCCTGTCGTTGGCGGAGATCGACTGGTTCGTCGGCCCGGCCACGATCTCGAGCAGCGGTGCGTCGGTGCCGGCCCAGGTGTGCCCGGCGCCCAGCAGCCGCCAGTACTCGACACGTCGGCCGTCGGCGCAGTCCGGGTAGCGGTCGACGACCACGTCGTCGAACAGCTGCTCGGAGGACGGTTCCGTTGTGCACCCGGCACGGGCGGCGTTGGTCGCGACCACGTCGTCGATGTGGACCCCGAGCGGGGTGGCGAAGACCACTTCGCTACCGCTGGTGGGTGCGATCGGGTCGGCCGAGCCGTGCAGCACCATCACGTCGGTCGCGGGGGAGTCGGGGCACGGGTCGGTCAGGTTGGCGCCGCCCGAAGCGGCAACGGCAGCCATCCGCCACGGCAGGGTGCACGACAGGGCCTGGGACATGGCCGCTCCGGCGGAGAAGCCGGCGGCGAACTCCCGGTTGCGGTCGATGCACGTGCGGTCCTCGACCGCGTCGAGCAGGTCGGACAGGTAGCCGATGTCGTCGACGTTGTTCTCGAGCCCACCGGGAACGTTCCAGCGAGGACCGGGCTGGCTGCCGTGCGCGGTGATGACCACGTAGCCGCGCTCCACCGCAGCTGCTGCGAGCCCCGAGTAGCTCTCCCAGGCACTGCCGGTGGTCGAGAACGGGTGCAGGCTGAGCAGCACCGGCGCGGGGGTCCCCGTGGTGGCTGCCACGGGGACGTCGACGCGAGCACTGCGCTGGCCGTTGCCCACGGGCACCGTCAACCTGGAACGTCCGGCGGGGAGCCCGTCGGCGGTGTCGCATCCGAGCGACGGCGCGACCTGCACGTCGGCGACCTTGCCGCGTCCATCGGGCTGGGGACGCACGGTGGGTCCGGGTGCCGGTGGCGGCACGCACGCAGCCAGCACCACGGCGAGCGATGCCCCCGCCGCGGTTGCGATGGCCGCGCGGCGCCAGCGCGTCGCTCGTCGGTTCGTGTCGCCCATGTGGTCCCGCTCCTCGTTCTGGTGCGGACCGCCGCAGCACGAGGGCCGAAGGACGCACCGTTCAGTGCATCGAGCGTAACAACGCCGACGCGCACTGCAAGCGCCCGATCCGGTGCGTCGTCTCAGCCGGCGTGCTCCGCGACGGCGTCGACCATCGGCTGCGGTGAGGGGATCGGTGGCGGCGCGGCTGTGGATGCCGCGGCCGCCGGGGCCGTCGTGTCGAGCGGCGGCGGGACCATGGCAGCGGCGGCCGGGCGGACCTCCAGGCGGGTGAAGTACAGCTCCGCCACACGGTCCACCAGGGCGGGGGTCAGCTGTCGAGCGAGGTTCTCATAGGACATCACCGCGTCGGCGAGCTGGCAGATGACCCCGGGCAGATAGGCCCGCAACTCGCCGTCGCCCCGTTCCTTCGCCACCTGCCGCAGGTGTGCAGCAGCCACCGCGTCCACCTCGATGCGGTGCTTGTCGGCGACCCTGACCAGGATCCAGTCGAACTGATCATCGGTGCAGGCACCGATGTACACCTTGTTGTGGATGCGGCGGAAGAACGCCTCGTCGCCCAGGTCGGAGGGGTCCAGGTTCGTGGACAGCACCGCCTTGACCTCGAAGGGGACCTCGAGCTTGCGGCCGTGCAGCGTCAGGTAGTCGACCCCGCGGTCCAGCGGCACGATCCACCTGTTCAACAGCGCGTCGGGCGTCATGGCCTGGCGGCCGAAGTCATCGATGACCAGCACACCGTTGTTGGCCTTGAGCTGCAACGGCGCGATGTAGACCCCGGTGTCCCGGTCGAGCTGCAGGTCGAGCATGCCGGCGTGCAGCTCGCCACCGGCGACGACCGCCGGCCGCTTGCACAACAGCCAGCGTCGGTCGATGCCGTGGGGCTGTTCGTCGACCAGCTCGTGCAACGTGGGATCGAACACCGACACGATCTGTCCGTCGACCGCGATGCAGTGGGGGATGAACACGGTGTCGTCGTAGGCGCGCACCACCCGCTCCGCGACGCTCGACTTGCCGGTGCCGGGCGGTCCGTACAGGAAGATGGCTCCGCTGCCGTGGATCGCAGGGCCCAGCTGGTCCAACAGGTCCGGGGCGATGACCAGGTCCGAGAAGGACCGAGCGAGCATGTCCCGGTTGAGCTGGAGCATCGGCCGCTGTGCTGCGACCACCTCCTTGTAGGACTCCAGCGACACCGGCATGGGTCCGGCGTAGCGGCTCTCCTGGGAGCGCTGGGTCGACAGGGCCCGCCCCGCTTCGGTCACCGAGATCAGATAGGCGCGGCCCTCCATGCCGTCGTACTCGATCAACTTGCGCTGGCGCATCTCGTTGAGCAGCGCTTCGACGACGTTGATCGAGATGTGCAGACGGTCGGCCAGCGTGGTCATCGGCGTGCGGCCCTCGAGCACCGCCCGACGCAGGAGCAGATCCTCCATCAGCGATTGGCTCAGGCCCATCGAGTCCATCCGCTGGGGCGTTGCGAGGGCGGCGGCGGAACGGGGTGAGGACATCTCGACGGGCGGCACCCGCACGTCATCGGCACGGCGCGGGCCGAGCTGAACCTTCGCCCGGCGGTGCTGAACAGCCGCGATGGGGCGGGCCCGCTGCCGCTGGTGTGCGCCACGTCGCCCGGTACCGTGTCGAGGTGACCACGGGTTCGGCACACGGGGAGGACCGGTCGTGGCGGTGACCGCGGACGCCGAGACCGAGCTGGCGGGCCGGCTCGCGGACGTCCTGGAGGACCATCTGGGAGCGGTGCGCATCGAGGGGCTCGTGCGCCTGACCGGCGGAGCGTCGCGTGAGACGTGGTCGTTCGACGCGGTGCGCGACGACGGCGAACGGGTCGAGCTGGTGCTGCGGCGCGACCCATTGGCCCGGCCCGGCCCGTCGGGGGCGATGGGACTGGAGGCGAGGGCGATGCGGTGCGCCGGCGAGGTCGGGGTGCCGGTGCCGGAGGTGCTGGTCGACACCGACGACAGCGCGGCCTTCGGCGCGGCGGGCATGGTCATGGGTCGGGTGCACGGCGAGGCCCTGGGCAAGCGGATACTGCGTGACGAAACCCTTGCGCCGGCTCGTTCGTCGTTGGTGGTGCAGTGCGCGACTGCGCTGGCGAACCTGCACCGTGCGGATCCGGGTGCGCTGGGCGCCGCGCCCGAGCACGATCCGTTGGAGGCCATCCGGCGGATCCTCGACGATCTCGGCGAGCCCGTGCCCACGTTCGAGTTCGCCCTGCGCTGGTTGGAGGCGCATCGTCCGGAGCCCACGGGGCGAGGCATCGTCCACGGCGACTTCCGGTTGGGCAACCTCATGGTCGACCGTGACGGACTCGCGGCCGTGCTCGACTGGGAGCTGGTCCACGTGGGAGATCCCGCGGAGGACCTGGGTTGGTTGTGCGTACGAGCCTGGCGGTTCGGGGCAGCCCTGCCCGTGGCAGGACTGGGCGAGCGCGGTGAACTGCTCGATGCCTACGCGGCGGCGGGCGGTGCCCGGATGACCGACGAGGTGCTGCGCTGGTGGGAGGCCTACGGAACGCTGCGCTGGGGCGCCATCTGCCTGACCCAGACCGCGGTGCACCTGCACGGTGTGCTCCGCTCGGTGGAACTGGCGGCGATCGGTCGACGGGTGTGTGAGACCGAGTGGGACCTGTTGTCGCTCCTCCAGCCCCACGCGGCCCTCGCTGCGAGCGAGCGCCGGGTCCGGGCGGTGCCCGCCGACGACCCGTCGCTGCACGGACGGCCCACGGCGATCGAGCTGGTCGAGGCGGTGCGGGAGTTCCTCGTCGACCGTGTCGTCACCGCCGAGCTCGGCGCCACGTCGTACCACGCGCGGGTGGCGGCGAACGCGCTGGCGATCGTGGAGCGCGAGCTCGCAGCGGGGCCCGACCAGCTGGAGCGACGTCGTCGGGCCCTCGGACGCCTGGGGATCCGCGACGAGGCCGACCTGTGCCAGCAGCTGCGCGTCGGTCAGGTCGACCTGGCTGGCGGCGAGGTGATCGATGTGATCGCCGACGGCGTCGTGGAGCGGCTCTCGATCGCCAACCCCGGCTACCTGGAGGCGTCGGATCGATGATCCGCGGTCACTAGGGTCACCTCATGATCGCACCGATGGAGGGCTCACCGGAGTGGTTCGAACGGGCGCTCGCCGTGCCCTTCGATGACGAGTACGTCGAGTTCGACGGGCGGCGCATCCACTACCTGGCCTGGGGCGAACCGAACCGCCGGGGATTGGTGTTCGTCCACGGTGGTGGGGCCAACGCGCACTGGTGGACCCATGTGGCGGCGCACTTCGCCGAGGACTTCCGGGTGCTGGCCATCGATCTGTCGGGGCACGGCGACAGCGACCATCGCGAGCGCTACTCGCTCGAGGAGTGGACCGACGAGGTCATGGCCGTGGCGCACGCAGGGAGGCTGGTCGGCCACCCGGTCGTCATCGGTCACAGCATGGGTGGTTTCGTCACGATCGCCACTGCGGCGATCCACTCCGAGGCGCTCGCCGGCGTGATCATCTGCGACTCGCCGGTGACCGAACCGGACCCCGAGGTCGGGGCCTACCACGTGCGGGACGCATTCGGTCGCGAGCGGACCTACGACACCGAGGTCGAAGGGCTCGCCCGGTTCCGTACCGTGCCCGAGCAGGCGAACTACCTGCCCTACGTCATGGACCACGTGGCGCGTCGATCGCTGCGCAGGGTGGATGCCGGCTGGCGCTGGAAGTTCGACCGACAGATCTTCGCCCAGTTCGCAGGTGGGCTCCGCTCGGTCGCGCTGCCGTACCTGTCGGCGGTGACCTGCCGCCTGGCGCTGCTGCGCTCGGAGCACGGCCTGGTGACGCGTGGTATCGGTGATGCCATGTTCGAGCGCCTGGGCAGGGTCACCCCGGTCGTCGAGCTGCCGCTCGCGGGTCACCACGCGATGCTCGACGAGCCGCTGATCCTGCTCACCGCGATCCGCACGCTCCTGGCGGACTGGGAGCACTCCGAGCCACACCTGCGCTGAGGCGTCGGGCTCGCCGGAGCTCGCTGCGCCCCGGAGCTCAGTCCGCAGCGCGTGCCGCGGTGCTGACCTCGATCGCGGGCCACGTCCGTTGCATCGCTCGCACCGTGTCGACGGCCTTCACGCTGAGCTGGCTGACGAGCATCGACGGGAGGTCGTCGGTGAGCAGCTGGATGCGCAACAGGTCGCCGCGGGGCTCGAGCCGCACGGTGCAGTCGCCGGAGCGGTGGCCGTTGGACTCGAGGAAGGGGACGAGGGCCGCCTCGACGTCGCGTTCCAAGGGTGCGACGGCCTCGTTGATCGCACGTTCGCAGGCCTGTGCGACCGTTTCGCCAGCCCCGACCCGAGTGGTGACGAAGTCAGCGTAGGGGTCCAGGATGTCGGTGCCGTCCTCGATCACCGGGACACCCGCACGGAGCGCGCACGGCACCCCGTCCTCCAGCGGTGTCGGCGTCGGGCGCCACACCGCGACGCACCAGCACGGCCGCGTCGAGCGGACCGTCGATCGGGCAACGGTGGGTCTCGGTGACACCGACACAGGGGAACGGTCGACCCGTGTCGTCGTGACACCGGTGCACCGAATGGCCCTCGGCCTCGAGCAGCTGGGCCGCCTCGTCGGCGACCCCGGCGTGGCTCTCCATGATCAGCAGGTTCAACGAGGTGCCCATCATCCGATGGTCGGCCCGAGGGCGCGGCGACAACAGGGTCTTAGGTCCCGGGACCAAGTCCCCGAGCGATCGGTGACCTAGGCCTCTAGGTACGGATGCACCATCGCCGTACCGTGCGGACATGGGATCGAGCAGGGGGTCGACGATGGAGACGATGGATCAGGGAGCGACGGGCGTGAGCGGGATCCGACCGGTGGACGACCGGTGGGCGATCGGCGATCAGGCGCCCGGCGACGTCGGAGAGATGGTCGAGTTCTCGACGTTCATCCGCGAGCGGCCGGTCGTGTGCCGCTGGGCGGGCGGCGTGCTGAGTGGCGACGACGAGCTCATCGATCGGCTCTCCCGCGTGCCACGACCACAGGGGTGGTCGGATCATCCGGCGTCGGTGGCCAAGGTCATCGGCGAAGCGATCGGGAGCACCGTCACCGTCCGGGTGGTGGACCGCCACGCCTCGATCGCTCGCGAGGGTTGTGCCGCATCGCCGGACGGTTCGGGCGCCCTGGCCCTGGGGTCGAACCCGGGTGCGGAAGGTTCCGGATCCGGGCCGGCCCGGGACGACTGCGACTGCCTCGGCGACTACTGGCTGGGTTGACATGGTGGCGAGCGGTCCGTGGGGTGTCGTGTCGTCACCTGCGGATCAGCACAGGCGGGCACATCTGGGTCTTTCGGCCCTGATGCGGTCGGCCCACCCGATCGACGATGGTCCGATGTTCTCGGACCACCACGGCCTCGAGCTGCTCTCCGAGCCGGAGTGCGTCGAGCTGCTGCGATCGAAGTCGGTGGGTCGCATCGCGCTCAGCGCCAGCTCACTGCCGTTCGTGGTCCCGGTCCGCTACGTGGTCGATGGCGGCCGCATCCTGATGCGCACCGGTCAGGGAACCCGGATGGCCGCTGCCACCAGTGACGCAGTCGTCGCGTTCGAGGTCGACGACTTCGACGCCGCGCTGGATGCCGGCTGGAGCGTCATGGTCCAGGGCCTGGCACGTGAGGTGCACCGCGACCCTGCGGACGATCCCGACGTGGAGCAGATCCTGAGCAGCTGGGTCGGACCCATGCCGGCCAGGTGCTTCTCGATCCCGTTGGAGATCGTGCGTGGTCAGCGGCTGCATCCGCTCGGCGCCCCTCGACTCGGCGACGGGTCGTCGCTCGCCCAGCGGGAGTGGTCCGCGGTGACCGCCCAGGATCGTTGAGAATGGTCCGATGACGGTGCGAGCCTTTCTCCTGGACGATCACGAGATCGTCCGACGTGGGGTGCGCGAGCTGCTGGAGTCCTCGGGCGAGATCGAGGTGGTCGGCGAGGCCGGTACCGCCGAGCAGGCCTTGGACCGTGTGCCGCTGTCGAACCCCGACGTCGCGGTGCTCGATGTGCAGTTGCCCGACGGCTCCGGGGTCGAGGTCTGCCGCGAGCTGATCTCGTCGTGCCCCGGGCTGCACTGCGTGATGCTCACCTCGTTCACCGATGACGAGGCGCTGCTGGACGCGGTGATCGCCGGTGCCAGCGGCTACATCGTGAAAGACGTTCGTGGCGCGGACATCGTCGCGTCGGTGCTGCGGGTCGCGGCGGGCGAGTCGCTGCTGGACCCCGCGTTGGTGGCGCGGGCCAGGGATCGGCTGCGCCGAGGCGCCGAGGAGGATGCCCGACTGAAGGGCCTCACGCCCCAGGAGCACCGGATCCTGGCATTGCTCGCCGAGGGCCGCACCAACCGCCAGATCGCCGAGGAGATGTTCCTGGCCGAGAAGACGGTGAAGAACTACGTCTCGAACCTGCTGTCCAAGATGGGCATGAGCCGGCGCACCGAGGCGGCGGTCTACGCGGCGCGACTGGCCGAGCGGGCCCGCAACGAGCACTGATCCGGGGCAGGGCGCCGCAGGACCCAGACGGTTGCGTGACCAAGCGCAGGTGGCCGGGACCAACGCCTCTGGATCCGGGTACCCGCGAGTGGGAAGATCGGCCGATGACTGAGCGCATCGACCATGACTGGTCCGGACTCGAGATCCTCACCACCGATGAGTGCCGGGAGCATCTCGAGAGCGAATCGGTCGGTCGCCTCGGATTCGTGGAGGCCGGTAGCCCGGTCATCCTTCCGATCAACTACACGATGGACGGGCACGCGGTGGTGTTCCGCACCGCTGCGGGCTCGAAGCTCTCGGCGGGCATGATGCAGCGTCCGGTCTGCTTCGAGATCGACAGCTGGGACGCAGTGGACCACACCGGCTGGAGCGTGCTGGTCAAGGGCGTGGCCGACGAGGTGCTCGACGAGGGCGAGGTCGCCCGCCTCCAGGAGCTTCCCGTTCGCCCGTGGTCCCGACCCGACCTGCGCGACCACTGGGTACGGATCATGGTCGAGGAGCTCACGGGTCGGCGCATCGGTCCTGCTGACTGACAGGTCGCTGCGGGCGCAGGTGGTTCGTGGCTCCGGCCGTCGCCGTCGCGCTCGCCGCTGGCCCGGCGCGGAGTCGGTAGCTTCGGTCGATGAGCACTCCGCCGACCTCGCTGTCCGCAACCCCACCTGCTGTCCCGGACGGGCTGGCTCGGCCGAAGGACATGGCCGCGGGGTACGGCGAGGACGTGCGCGTCGGATTGTCACTCGGTGGGGGCGGGGTCTGGTTCGTCGCGTGGCAGGTGGCGTACCTGTTCGAGCTGGCCGAGCGGGGTGTCGATCTGGCTGGAGCCGACCGGGTGGTCGGAACCTCTGCCGGCTCGGTCGTGGCCTCTGTGCTCGAAGCCGGCAACCTGTCGCGGCTGCACACCGAGCTGAAGGTGTTGGCCCGGCTGCCGAAGGTGGTCGGAGCGCTCGCTCCGGCCGGTGACCTCTCGGCGAGTCAGCTGCGTGCGTTGGAGATGTTCGCGACCGCCTCCGACGCCGATCCGGAGCGCGTTCGGCGCATCGGTCACGCCGCGCTGGCCGCGAGCACCCCGTCGGCATCGGCGATGGCGCGCAACATCTCGCTGCTGCTGGCCAGTCGGGGATGGCCGTCGCCGGCGCTGCACCTGACCTGCGTGGACGCCTACAGCGGTGAGCGGTGCGTGGTGACCGGCTCCTCGGGTGTGCCGTTGCGCCGCGCGGTCGCGGCGAGCAGCGCCGTGCCCGGGCTGTTCGCACCCCAGCCGATCGGTGGGCGCAAGTGCATGGACGGAGGGGTGAGCGGTACCGGCACCCACCTGGACCTGCTCGCCGGAGCCGGGCGCGCGGTGGTGTTGAGCCTGACCGACGGGGCCGGGGTCGACGAAGGGCGGATGACGGTGGGTCCCGGCGAGATCGAGCGTGAGCTCGAGGCCCTGCGCAGCACCGGGACCAAGGTGGTGTTCCGCATGCCGACCGAGGTGGACCTGGATCGCCTGATGGACCCGACAGCGGTGCCAGGGGCGATCGAACTCGCCCGGGGCCAGGCGGCCGACGACGCAGCCGAGCTGCGGGACCTGCTGGCCTGACACCGGCCAGAACGCGGAACTGTGGTGCGGAACGCGCTGATTCCGAGCGCGTTCCGCACCACAGTTCGGGGTCGGAGCGGTGAGGGCCGATCAGGCCAGGAGCTTGGCCTTCTGGGCCTCGAACTCCTCGGCGGACAGGACGCCCTGGTCGCGCAGCCCAGCCAGCTTCTCGAGCTGGGTCGCGGTGTCGGTGCCGGCGGTCTTCTGGACGTACTCGTCGAACGCCTGCTGCGAGGCGGTCGCGTCGGCGACCTGGCGTTCCTGCATCTTGCCGCCTCGGGCGATCAGGTAGATGAAGATGCCGAGGTAGGGCACGAGCACCACGAACAGGAACCACAGGGCCTTGGCGAAGCCGCCCAGGTCCTTGCTGCGGAAGATGTCGACCACGACCATGACCGCGATCCAGATCCAGATCACGAACAGGAAGAAGTACAGCATCGAGAGGAACACGTTGAGCAGCGGGTATTGGAAGTCGGCGGCGAGCATGGGTTCTCCAGGAGTCAGGGTGGGGACGACAGCCTAGTTCGGGCGTGGGCGTGGGCGGGGCCCTGCCGTCGCCGGCCCGAGGTCTGCGGAGGGCCGGCGGGAGACCGACGCAGGAGCTCGCTACTCAGCCCTGCAGCGAACGACGGTGTCGCCGCCAGCTCTGCCAACCGGTCACGCCGAATCCCAGGCCCGCCAATGGGACTGCGAACAAGATGGCCGGGCCCAGCACCGCGGTCGCGTCGTGGTCACTGGCGTCGAGGACCAGGTAGGCCACGAACGCGATGTAGAACGCGACCAGCACCGCCCCTTCCCACCGCTCGATCCGGAACCCGCTCCAGATGATGGGGAGCAGCGCAAGCGTCGCTGACAGCATCACGACGAGGTCCAGCCGTATCGACGCGTCGCTCACCGCGATCCCGTTGGGTGCGAGCAGCGCCGAGGCGCCCAGCACGCCCAGAAGGTTGAACAGATTCGATCCGACGACATTGCCGACGGCGATGTCGCGCTGACCTCGCACTGCTGCGAGCAGTGAGGTCGCAAGCTCCGGCAGCGAGGTCCCTATCGCCACGACGGTGAGCCCGATGACCAGATCGCTGATGCCCAGCGCTCCGGCCACGTCGGTCGCCGAGGTGACCAGCAGCTGTGACCCGACGACGAGGACCACCAGTCCGGCGACGATCAGCCCGACCTGGGCCAGGAGCGGTCGCTCGGCGGTCGATCCCTCGAGCTCGTCCACCGATTCCTGGTACTCCTCGACGATCTCGGAACGTTCCGACCGGGCCGCACGGACGAGCCACAGCGTGTAGCCGATGATGCCGGCGAAGAGCACCGCTCCATCCACCCTGCCGATCTCGTTGTCCAACGAGATCGCCATCACGACGATCGACACACCGATCAGCAGCGGGATGTCGAGACGCACGATGCGCTGGGACACGGTGAGCGCACCGACGATCGCGGACGCGCCCAGGATCAACAAGATGTTGCCGATGTTCGAACCGACCACGTTGCCGAAGGCCACGTCGGCGTTGCCGCTGGTCGCCGCGCCGATGCTCACCGCGAATTCGGGGGCACTCGTTCCGAACGCCACGACGGTGAGACCCACGATGACGGGCGGGATCCCGAGTCGGGTCGCCACTGCCGCAGCACCCTTGACGAGGACCTCCGCTCCCATGACCAAGGCGATCAGGCCGACTGCGAGCGCAACGAGGGTCCAGGCGGTCACCGCGCCAGTATTGCCGAAGTGCGTCACACGAAGTGACGATCATACGATGTGATCGCGAGGTGCCGGCGCGTCGGCCGGGCGGGGTCGGGGTCGGGGTAGACACATCAGGTGCTGTTCGAGCAGGTTGCCGCCACCTCCGCTCTCGTCGCAGCGATGTCGTCTCGGACCGCCAAACGCGATCTGATCGCCGAGCTGTTGACCCAGGTCCACCATGACGAGATCGCCGCGGTGGTGTCGTTCCTGGTCGGTGAGCCGCGTCAGGGTCGCGTCGGCGTGGGGTGGCGCACCCTGGCGGCGGCGACACCCGGCGCCGACGAATCCGATCCCTCGAGGGGATCCGAGGGCGGTGCGGGCGCCGCCTCGTTGACCGTGACCCAGGTCGACCACATCCTCGATGAGCTGGATCGGTTGCAGGGCTCGGGGTCGGGTACCCGGCGCCGCGAGCTGGTGGGACAGCTCCTCGGGCGGGCCACGGCGCAGGAGGCTGAGTTCCTGACCAGTCTCCTCGGCGGCGAGTTGCGACAGGGGGCAGCAGCCGGCGTGATGGTCGACGCCGTCGCACGTGCTGCGGGTGTGCCATCCACCGCAGTCCGCCGGGCGGTGATGCTCGGAGGTCGCCTCGATGAGGTGGCGGTGCTGGCGCTCGACGGCGGTCGCGGGTCGCTCGACGCCATGACGCTGCAGCTCGGTCGACCGCTCCAGCCGATGCTCGCCTCGTCGGCTGGCTCGGTCACCGACGCGGTGCAGGCGGTCGGCGAGGCGTCGGTGGAGTGGAAGCTCGATGGGATCCGCATCCAGGTGCATCGCACCGGCGACGACGTACGGGTCTGGACCCGGAACCTGAACGAGATCACCGAGCGGCTCCCCGGTGTGGTCGCTGCGACCTTGGAGCTGTCGGCGTCGTCGCTGGTGCTCGATGGTGAAGCGATCGGTCTCGGCGCCGACGGTCGGCCACGGTTGTTCCAGGACACGGTGAGCGTCGGCGAGGGTGGTCTGCGGCCGTTCTTCTTCGATCTGCTGCACCTCGACGGCGAGGACCTGATCGACGCGGAGCTCAGCGAGCGTCGATCACGGCTGCACGAGCTGGCCGGCCGATGGGTGGTGCCGTCGCTGCTGACCGCCGATGCGCACCGCGCCGAGCAGGTCCTGGTCGAGTCACTCGACGCGGGGCACGAGGGCGTCGTGGTGAAGTCGGCGTCGTCGCGCTACGAGGCGGGCCGTCGGGGCACGTCGTGGCGCAAGGTGAAACCGGTGCACACCTTCGACCTGGTGGTGCTGGGGGTGGAGTGGGGCCACGGTCGTCGGACGGGTTGGTTGTCCAACCTGCACCTGGGCGCCCGAGCGGATGACGGCGGCGGGTTCGTCATGGTGGGCAAGACGTTCAAGGGTCTCACCGACGACCTGCTGCGCTGGCAGACCGAGCGCTTCTGTGGCCTTGCTGGTCTGACAGTTCCCGAGCGAGACGGCAGCGGTGGTCCGGTCGGGACGGTGATGGTGCCCCCGGTGCAGGTGGTCGAGGTCGCGATCGACGGGGTACAGCGCTCGACCCGGTACCCGGGCGGCGTGGCGCTGCGGTTCGCCAGGGTGTTGCGCTATCGCGACGACAAGCCCGCCGCCGAGGCCGACACGATCAGCTCGTTGCAGGCGATGCTGGGCTGAGCGACGCGTCGACACACGAGCCTCGGCGTAGCACTTGTCGTGCGTCTGCCCAGCCGGTTGCACCCGGCGTGCCCGGTTGCGCCAGGTGGGGCACCCGGCAGCGCCGGGAAAACGACAGAAGCCCTTGCGATGCAAGGGCTTCTGGTCTGTGCGCTCGGCGGGACTCGAACCCACAACCTTCTGATCCGTAGTCAGATGCTCTATCCAATTGAGCTACGAGCGCAGTGAGCGACGGACTCTACCGCCCCCGACGCGGACGCTCCACCCGACTCCAGCCGGGTGGAGCGTGCGACGTCGAGGATGCGAACGGTCAGACCCGACGGCCGCAGTGGGGCCAGGGCTGGCGACCACGCTCGGACCAGAGGGCCCGCGCCATGCGGTCCTGGTCGACCGGGCTGGCAGCTGCGGGGTCGACGCCGCGCAGGTGCGGGTAGTGCCGTTCCGCGACGCCGTTCCAGGTGCCGCGGTGGAACTGGTAGGCGCCGCGGTACGCGCCCGAGGCGGACACGATCGAGTAGTTGCCGTTGGACTCGCACGCCCGGAGACGGGCGAGACCGGCCTCGGACACCACGTGGCTGAACTTGTCCTGGGCCTGGGCGTTCCGGAAGGCCAGGTGGTCCAGGACGGCCTGCTGCCCGTCGGGTCCGAGGGTGTTGAACGCGGCGATCTCGTTCGGTGTGCAGGCGCCGAGCACCAACGTCGCGAACACGGCGGCGGCGCCGAGGAGCAGGCGCGTGGATCGGGTGAGGGACTTCATCGTGGAGCTTCCTTCGTGGTCATCTGGGCCTCGCGCGTCCGCCCGGGCGTCGGCACGGCCAAGGTGGTGGTCGCTGGCGTCGGTGGTTCCGACAGGTCGTACAGGCTCTCCGGCACGGGCTTCCCGCGCCCGAACTCGTCACGAGCCGGTGACAGTTGTACGACGATTTGTCATGAAAACGCAACACAACGGGAACATCTTCCCGCGTGTCGCTGCGTCACGCCAACGTGCGCGGGTCGCCACAGCGGGAGACCGAGTCACCTGATCTCGGGACCTTGGACCTTGTTGCTCGTCGCGTTGTGGCGCGAGGGTGGAGTCGTCGGACCGACGAGAGGATGATGATGAGCGAGCAGGAACGAATCGGGGGTCTGGAGCAGCAGATCGAGGAGTTGAAGTCGCAGCTGGCAGACGTGCGACAGCGACTCATCAATGCTGAGTTCGACCAGTGGCGCGGCCGCATCGACGACCTGGAGGTGCAGGCGCGGCTGGGCGCGATGTCGGTCCAGGACCGGGTGATGCCGGTCGTCGAGCAGCTGCGCGACCAGTGGCTGGACGCCCGCGAACGCGCCGGTGACGGCGTGGACACTGCGTCGGACGTGACCGGTCGACTGCGCGAGGGCTTGGAGAACGCCTT
This sequence comes from uncultured Microthrixaceae bacterium, assembly GCA_963714875.1. Taxonomy (GTDB): domain Bacteria; phylum Actinomycetota; class Acidimicrobiia; order Acidimicrobiales; family Microtrichaceae; genus JBAOHV01. The sequence continues at coordinate 176,900 of CAVQQI010000010.1, forward strand.
CAGCGAGCTGCGATCGGCCGTGGCCGACGCCGCCCACGCCGTGCGCGAGTGACGTTCCCCGTTGCGGGCTCCTGCCTGCATGACAGAGGCCCCGAACACACGTGTTCGGGGCCTCTGCGCGTCAGGTGACGCAACTCGGCGGAGAGGGTGGGATTCGAACCCACGGTGCAGTTGCCCGCACACCTCCTTAGCAGGGAGGCCCGTTCGACCTGGCTCCGGCACCTCTCCGAGTGACGGTCACTGTACCGTCTGGCGCACAGCGACCGACAAGGGAAGGCGGAGAGGCACCGATGAAGGCGCTCGCTGCAGTGTTCAGCTCCATCGGGCGACCCTTCCGTCAGCGCAACACCCGGGTGGTCATCTGGATGGTGTTCGCCCTGGTGGTGCTGGTCGCGATCTACAGCACGATCTTCCACGAGCTGATGGAGTACGAGGGCCAGCGTCACAGCTGGGCCACCGGCGTCTACTGGACACTGACGGTCATGTCGACGCTCGGGTTCGGTGACATCACCTTCGAGTCCGATGCCGGCCGCATCTTCTCGGTGGTGGTGCTGGTGAGCGGCGCGCTGTTCATCCTGGTGCTGTTGCCGTTCGCGTTCATCCAGTTCGTCTTCATGCCGTGGATGGACCACCGTGAAGCCGCCCGTGCGCCCCGCAAGCTGCGTGACGACGTCAAGGACCACATCGTGCTCACCCAGCTCGGCGCGGTGAGCGACGCCCTGATCCGCAAGGCCGAAGCGGCCCACGTGCCCTACGTGCTGCTGGTGGCGGATCTGACCGAGGCGCTCCGGCTGGTCGATCAGGGCTACGCCGTCATGATCGGCGACCTCGACGATCCGGCGACCTATCGCGCGGCCAGGGTCGAGGCCGCGTCGCTGGTGGCCACCACCCAGCCCGACACGACCAACACCAACATCGTGTTCACCGTGCGGGAGATGGATGCGAACGTGCCGATCGTGGCCACCGCATCGTCCTCGGCGTCGCTCGACATCCTCGATCTGGCCGGGTGCGACACGGTGCTGCAGATGGGCGAGCTGCTGGGCAGCGCGCTCGCACGGCGTGTGCTCGGTGGCGACAACCGCACCCACGTCGTCGGCGAGTTCGACACGTTGCTGGTCGCCGAGGCGAGCGTCAGCGGGACACCACTGGTGGGGCACCGTCTGGCCGAGGCGGACCTGCGGAGCCGGTACAACGTGAACGTCGCGGGGATCTGGCAGCGCGGCGCGTTCGAGCTCCCCGATCCGACGACGGTGATCGAAGGGTCCGACGTGCTGATCCTGGCGGGTTCCGCCGAGCAGCTCGCCGCGTACGACGAGGCGTTCGGCACCGACCATCGCATCGACGCGCCGGTGGTGGTCATCGGCGGCGGTCGGGTGGGTCGGGCCGCGGCCTCGGTGCTCGAAGGGTTCGGTGCCCGGTGCCGCATCATCGAACAGCAGTCCGAACGGATCCGGGACCCCGAGCTGTACGTGTTGGGTGATGCCGCCGAGCTCTCGGTGCTCGAGGCCGCCGGCCTGCCCGAGGCGTGCGCGGTGCTGATCACCACCCACGACGACGACGTGAACGTCTACCTGACCATCTACTGCCGTCGCCTCCGTCCCGACATCCAGATCATCGCCAGGGCCAACCTGGACCGCAACGTCGCGACGCTGCACCGCGCGGGGGCCGATGCGGTGCTGTCCTACGCCTCGATCGGCGCGACGGCGATCTGGAACACCCTGGGCCTCAACGACTCGCTGGTGCTGGCCGAGGGTCTGGAGATGTTCCGTACCCACGTTCCGTCGGGCATGGCGGGACGTTCGCTGGCCGATGCTGCGGTGCGACGTGAGACCGGCTGCAACGTGGTGGCGGTGGCCGACGGCGGGGTGACGGTCACGAACCCCGACCCGATGACCCCGATCCCACCGACCGCAGAGCTGGTGGTGATCGGCGACGCCGTTGCCCAACAGCGCTTCCTGGAGGCCTACCCGGTCGAGCGGGTCACCGCCTGACCGGTCAGGTTGCGAAATCGGCGACACGCCGTAGCCTGAGGCCTTAGCATCCCCCCGGCCGGCGGCGGTGGACCGTTCGACTCGATCCATGGAGCGGTGTCCCAGTTGGTGTCACACATGACGAACAGGCGGTCACGCAGGCGCACGCGCGTCGCTGCTGTCGCGTCCGTCGCGGCGTTCCTGCTGGTCGCTCCGATGGCCGCGGCCCAGTCGCCCCCCGCCACCACGCCGCCCGCACCCGCTGATCCGCCTGCGCCGGTCACGACCCGGCCGCCGACGACTCCACCGCCGTCCACCGCCCCTGGCCCGCCCGCTCCTCCCGCACCGCCGGCGGTGGCCCCGACGACCGCCCCGCTGCCCGCTGCTCCACCGATGGGTGACGGCGCCGAGATCCCGGGGCCGCCGGCGACCGACCCGGCAGCGCCGGTGTTCGGACCGGTGCTGGGCGTGGCACCCCCCGCCGGCGGAGCGTCCCTCGAGGCGGCCCGGGCTGCGATCGGGGACGCGATCGCCGAACGTGGTGACGCACTGGCCGTTGCCCGCGAGATGCAGAGCGAACTGACCGCCGGGCTCGCGGCCGCGGACGCTGAGCTCGCGGCCGCGCAGGCCGATCTGGATGCCGAGCTGCAGCGACGCGAGGAGGCAGAGGCGGCTGCAGAGACCGCCCAGGCCGACGCCGAGGAGGCGCTCGACGAGGCCCGCGAGGCTCGTCGTGAACTGCGAGATCTGGCGGTCGTGATGTACGTCGATCCGCCCCAGCAGCTCCAGGTCGCGGCGGCCCTCACCGGCGGCATGTCCGAGCGTCTGGCCGCAGAGAGCCTGCTGGCAGCCAAGTCCGACCTGTCCCAGCGAGCCGCCGCGCGCACCGAGCGGGCGGAGCGCCGAGCGGATCGCCTGGCCCGAGCGGCCGATCGTGCCGTGCTGGAAGCCAGGGAGGGCGCTGCTCGGGCCGAGGAGCAGATGGCGACCTACGCCGCTCAGGTCGAGCAACGCCAGGCGGCGGTCGACCTGGCGACGTTGCAGACGACGGCACTGTTCGCCGAGATCGGCACCCTGGCCCAGCTGAGCCCCAGCCTGGAGAACGCCATGGGCATCCAGTCGGCCATCGCCTCGGGCACCGTCCGGGTCGCGGTGGGTGCCGACGGGACGTGGAGCGTGGCCACCGTCGGGTTCCCCGGAGCGGGCGACATCGTCCGGATCGTCGGGACCACCATCACCGTGCACCGCCTGATCGCCGACCAGGTGGCGGCGTTGCTCAACGCGGCCGCAGCCGACGGTGTGGTGCTCGACGGCTGGGGCTACCGCGACACGCAGCGCCAGATCGAGCTGCGCCGTGCACACTGCGGCCCGAGCGCCGAGGCGGTGTTCGCCGCGCCGTCCTCGTCGTGCTCACCGCCGACCGCCCGCCCGGGTCGATCGATGCACGAACGTGGTCTGGCGGTCGATTTCAAGAACTGCAGCTCCCGGTCGCTGCCCTGCTACCAGTGGCTGTCACGCAACGCCGCCCGCTTCGGGTTGTTCAACCTGCCGTCGGAGCCGTGGCACTGGTCGACCAACGGCAACTGAGTCGCCTGCCCGCCGATCAGAGCTCGGGGTCCCCGGGCTGGACGGAGATCGACGGGTCCAGCGGCCGGCGCAACGGCACGCGCATCATCGAGAAGTCCGCGACGGCCACCAGGTGCTCGACGTCGTCGACGACCCTGCAGTCGATGACGATCAGCTGCGAGCCGAGCCGCACGATCTCGGCGCGACCGGTGACCCGGTCGGTCGTGGGTCGGCCCAGGTACCGCACGTGCATGTCCGCGGTGACCAGCGACTCCTTCGCCGGGTCGAACCCCGTTGCCTGCGCCGCGGCCAGCGCGCACGACAGGTCGACCAGCGTCGCGATCGCTCCGCCGTGCAGGTTGGCGGTGAACCCGAACGCCTCGGGACGCACGGGCATGTGGACCTCGGCCGTCATCGACCCGGGCGGCGGCGAGGTGAACTCGAACCCCAACAGGTCGTGCAGCGGGATGCCCGAGCTCATGCGAGCGGTCCTCGGCTGCCCTCGTAGAACTGCTCGTACCACCGCCGGAACTCGGTGATCGGGCCGTCGCCCTTGACCAGCAGCGGGCGTTCCAGGAAGACCTTGTCGCGCCAGATCGGGGTGTCCGCGCCGAGCCCGTGCTCGCCGACGACGCCGGCGATGATGTCGTCCGCGACGGCCTCGATGCCCGGGGCGAAGTAGAAGTGCCACAACAGGCGGACGTGGCGTCGGTCGATGGGGGTGGTGGTGGTCAGCACGGTGGCCAGGTCCGGGATGCGCAGCAGGGCGACCCCGGGCCCGTAGGTGTGCCGGGTGAAGGTCAGCCCCTGCTCGTCGAACCGCTCCACCACCGTCGAGAAGGGTCCGTCGGTGCGGAACTGCGAGGTGGACTCGTCGAGGGCGTCCCGCCCGTGCACGAAGAAGAAATGCGTGTAGTCGACGTTGTTCTCGGCCATGTCCTGCAGCGAGGCCACCAGCTCGCCCCGGTGCTCGTGGGCGTCGGACCACGTCGGGTCGCTCGCCTCGTCGACCGTGGGCACGTGGTAGGTGGGCTCGGCGCGGCCGGCGTGGAACCAGAACAGGACCAACCCGTCCTGCTCACTCACCGGATAGCTGCGCACGCACGCCCGGGACGGGATGCGGCTCGAGCTGTAGGGGATCTCGACCACGACGCCCTCGCCGTCGAAGCGCCAGCCGTGGTACGGGCAGGCCAGCGTCGAGCCGTGCACCGATCCGCCGCCCAGGTGCGCCCCCATGTGGGGACAGTGCGCATCCATCACGTGCGCCGCGCCCTCCTCGTCGCGGAACACGACCAGCTGGCGTTCGACCGCGATGAACGACTCGACCGCGCCCGCGCCCAGCGATGCGGTCGACGTGGCCGCGTACCAGCCGTTGGGCACCGGCGGCGGTGGCGGCCGGTCGACCAGGTCGTAGCCGAGCTCCTCGGGGGCCGGACGCTCGAGGAGTCCCGATCGCGAGGCGTCGGTGCTGTGGCGGGGCAGCACCATGCTCCACGCCTCCGTGGGCCGGATCGCCTCCGCGGCGGCGTCGGTCGGCTGGGTGGTGTCGGTCATCGCGCAGCTCCTGGTGCAGTCGGGGGACGTCGGGGTGCGCCGCGGTCGCCGGGCCACCGGGACCCGCCGATGGTGTCGGCATACGGCAGGAACGCGTCGGGGTCGAGCGGTCCCGCGGGGGTGATCGAGCGCCCTGTGTGGCGGGTGGTCACCAGTTCGGCCGTCGCCGGGCCCAGCATGGGCAGCAGCGCCGTGTACGGATCCCACTCGCTGTCGCGCAGCGTCAGCTCGCCGTCGAGCACCTCGGTGTGGGTGCGCACGCCCGAGGTCGTCACCCGGACGACCTGCGGCGCCAGGTCGTAGCCGTCCGCACCGCCGACCGCCCGGCTGGCCTTGATCCACCACTCGTGGTCGGTGGCCTCGGTCCCGTCGGGTTCGGCGAGACCGGTCGGGGTCCCCTGGTACTCGAAGAAGGTGGTGCCCTGGTGGGTGGCGCTGGCGCGGACCTGCTCGCCCAGCCGGAAGTACCGGACCTCGCAGGGAACTTGGGTTGGCCGTTCGTCTCACGGCTGACGAAGATCGCGGATTCCTGGTCGATGCCGATGCCCAGGCAGTAGTTGCCGTCCACGCCGTCGTAGCGGGCGGGCACCTTCGTGCTGATCCCGTGCTCGGGCTCGCCGTGCACGGGCACGCAGTACACGTTGATCTGCACCACCGGGTCGCCGCACGGCTCCAGGCCGGGCGGGAGCAGCGCGGCGATCGCCCGGGGCTCGGTCGGGTAGCGCAGCACCAGCTTCGGCAGCCCGACGACGTCGCCCGGTCGGGTCATGGGCGCGGGACTCGTGGGGTCTGGCTGCGTGGGACCCGGTGTCGTGGAACCTGATGGAGCCGGTCCTGCCTGGTCGGTCATCGACGTCTCCCTCGAGGTCGTGGTGTGGTGGTCGTTGCGGAGGCGATGGGGTCGCCCGAGAGCAGTCCGGCCACCACGGCTCGCAGCGTGGTGTCGAACAGGCGGTCCACGTCCGATGGTTCGCACAACGCCGCTCGTGTCTCGTCGCTGAGGCGATCGTCCTCGACGCCGGCCCACAGCGTGGCCGGTCGGAGCTCCTCGGCCACGTCGTCACGACGCCAGGCGACCACCAGGAATCCGGCGATGCAGGCCAGCAGCGACCGCAGTGCGTCGCGCGCCCGCGGCCCGTGCAGGCCGGCGGCTTCGAGCTCGACGACGAGCGCGGTCTCGAGCGGCAGCTCCAGCAGCGTGGTGGCGCCCGCCTGGCTGGCCAGCGCGGTGATGTTGCGGTGGGCCAGCGCATTGCGCCAGATGTTGCGCGCCGCGCTCGTGATGCGTTCGGCCGGTGTGGTGCCACGGACGCGGCTGGTGGCCTGGCGCTCGGCCTGTCGCTGCACGACGGCCAGCACCAGCTCGTCGCGGTTGCCGACGTGCCAGTAGATCGTCGTGGTCGCCACACCCAGGACCGCGGCCAGCTTGCGCATGGTGAGCGCTTCGGCGCCCCCGGACTCCACCAGGCTGAGCGCCGCGTCCACGACGTCGTCACGCTCCAGGCCCGCGTGGCGGGTGGAGCCCGGCGAGGTCTGGCTCGTGGTGTCAGCGGTGGGCATGGGTCGGTCCTGGGTCCCTTGCAGTGAGGGGTTGGCTCTATAACACTGTCCAAGACTCTTGCAGACCGTTGCAGAGCTCGCCACCACAGCCGGCCGCCACCCTCGCTCCGCACGGTCCTCTGGGTCGACGAGAACACCGGCGCGGGTCGCTCCCGAGGAGTAGGTTCGATTCCGACGCCGGGTGCGTCGTCGGTGTCGTTCGGTGCACCCCTCGTCGACCGCAGAGATCGGGGGATCGTCATGAGCGGACACCATCGGGCCCGTCGTAGCGAGGACTGGGAGCAGGCGGCGACGTGGCCGACCCACCACGACCCGCAGGTCAGCGCGACCCGCCAACGATCCATGGAGCTGGACCGTGCGCTCCGGCGTCGCTCACGCGACATCGAGCGTGGCGCGGCACGGCCGGCTGCGGTGGAGCTGGGTGCAGTGGTGCAGCTGGATCTGACGGTCGCTGCGGCGCCGGATCCAGCGGTTCCCGCGTCACCGACGGACCCCGCCGGTCCGCCCGAGGCCGTCTCGGCCTGATCCCGGCAACCGGGCCTCGGTCGTCCGCCCGGGATGCCCAGCCCCGCGGGTGACTCAGTCCTCGTCGTTCGTCTGGCAGCGCAACAGCGCCTCGGCCGTGGTCGGACCGATCGGCTTGGAGAACAGGAACCCCTGGGCCAGCCGGCAACCGGCTGCATCCAGCCAGCCCCGCTGTGCCTCGGTCTCGACCCCCTCGGCCACTGCGTCCACGCCGAATGCCTCGGCCAGGTTGAGCACCGCTCGCACGATCACCTCGTCATCGGGCGACACGCCGAGACCTGCGATGAACCGGCGATCGATGTTCAACACGTCCAACGGCAGCTGACGCAGGCAGGACAGCGACGAGCTGCCGGTGCCGAAGTTGTCGATCGCCAGACGCACGCCCAGACGGTGCAGGCGCCGCAGCAGCACCTCGGGATCGGGACTGCGCGGATCCATCAGCGTCGCCTCGGAGACCTCGAGCTGGAACGTCGAGGGCGGCACGCCGGCGGCGGACACCGCATGGTCGACCGTGTCGATCACCGACTGGTCCCGGAACTGCTGCGAGGACAGGTTGACCGACATGACCAGGTTCGCCAGCGTCGGGTGCATCGCCTGCCATGCAGCGGCGCGGCGGCCGGTCTCGCCCAGCACGAACGCGTCGATGGCCCACACCTGACCGACGTCCTCGGCCAGGGGCACGAACTGCTGTGCCGGCAGCACGCCCAGTGTCGGGTGGTTCCAGCGCACGAACGCCTCGAACCCGACGATGGTCCGCGACGAGATGTCGATCGTCGGCTGGTAGTGCACCGTCAGCTGCCCGTCCTGCAGGGCATGGGTCAGATCGCGTTCCAGCTGCGAACGCTGGGCCAGCTCACGCTCCATCTCCTGGTCGAAGTGCACCACGGCGGCCCGGCCGCTGCGCTTGGCCCGGTACATGGCGGCATCGGCCCGGTCCAGCAGCTCGGTCGCGACGTGGTCGCCGTGCGCCAGCGCCACACCCAGGCTGACCGTCAGCGGCAGGGTGCGGTGCCCCACGTCGACGGTCGGGCCGACCGCGTTGCTGATCGCCCAGGCAAGGTCTGCGACCCGCTCCGGTGTGGCATCACGCACCACCACCACGAACTCGTCACCACCCAGCCGTCCGACCTCGTCGTCGTCGCCCAATGCGTCGCGCACCCGCTCGGCGACCTCACGCAGCACGCGGTCGCCGACCTCGTGCCCGTACAGGTCGTTGATCACCTTGAAGCGGTCGACGTCGATGAACATCGCCGCCACACCACCCTCGCCCGAGGACTGGTCGACCGCGTCGGCCAGGCGCTCGGTGATGGTCCGACGGTTCGGAAGCCCGGTCAGCGCATCGTGCGACGCCAGGCGGATCGTCGCGTCCAGCTCGGCGCGCATCGACTGGAGCTCGGCGGTCAGCTGCAGCAGCGAGATGCCATCGTCCTCGCCGGGCGGGTCGGTCGGGCGGAGGTCACGCACTGCCGGATCAGGGTGGAGGCTCACCCCTTGGAGATCGGCACGCCGTCGCCGCCCCTGATGGTGCAGTTGTACCAATGGTCCGTCAACTGAGCGGGGTCCCAGCGGATCAGGTGATGCCGTGGTCGACGGCCCAGCGGATGAGCTCGTGTCGTCGTGACAGGTGCAGCTTGGCCATGGTGTTGCGCACGTGGTTCTCGACGGTCTTGGGGGAGATGAACAACGCCTCGCCGACCGACTTGTAGGACCCGCCACGCGCCACGTGGGCCAGCACCTCCCGCTCGCGTTCGGACAGGGGCAACGTGTCGGACCCGCCCGCGCCAGAGGTGGCGAGACGCCGGTACTCGCCGATGAGCAACGCCGCGAGCTGCGGCGAGAACACCGGCTCGCCGGCCGATGCTCGCCGCACCGCGGCCCGCAGCTCCTCGGGTCGGGCCGACTTCACCAGGTAGCCGACGGCTCCCGCGGCCACGGCATCGAGCACGTCCCGCTCGGACTCCGACACCGTCAGGATGACCACCGGGCACTGCGCGGCGATCGCCTCGGCCACCGCGATCCCACCGCCGTCGGGCATGTGCAGGTCGCACAGCACCAGGTCGGGCTGCTCGGCCCGTGCCACGTCGATGGCCTCACGCGCGTCGGCTGCCTCGCCGACCACCTCGATGCCCTCACCGAGGTCCGAACGGATGCCGGTGCGCCAGATCGGGTGGTCGTCCGCGACCACGACACGGATCATGGGACCCACAGTGTCACGTCGCACCCCGCGCCCGGCGCGCTGCGCAACTCGGCGTCGCCGCCGACGCCGCCCAGCCGGCCGCGCACCGAGCTGGTGAGACCGTCGCCCTCGGTGGTCGCCGCGGGGTCGAACCCCGAGCCCTCGTCGTGGACCACGACCTGGGTGCCACTCGGCGTTCGGCGATCCACCGACACCCACACGGTGGCAGCACCAGAGTGCTTCGCGGCGTTCGTGACGGCTTCGCCGGTCGCCGCGACCAGCGCGTCGGCGGCGGCGCCATCTGCAGTGCCGGGATCGATCACGACGAACTGCACGGTCACCCCGTGGCGCGACTCCACCCGGGCGAGCACCTGCTGCAGAGCGCTCGGCAGGTCGCGCAGCCGCACCGTCGGAGAGCGGCGCCGCCGGAGAGGATCGGTGCAGCTCGGTCGGCGAGCCACGCAGGTAGGCGCGCAGCTCGACGTCCTGTTCACGCGCCAACGCCACCAGCGCCGGGTCGTCCGAGCGCCGCTGCACCACCGCCAGTGTCTGCAGCACCCCGTCGTGCAGGGTGCGGGCCACGTCGTCGCGGGCCTCGGCCGCCGCTGCCACCTGCGCGGTCGTCCGCAGCTGTTGTGCCACCCACCCCGCGGTCCACCCGGCGGCCGCGTACAACACCGTGGCCCCGGACAGGCCCAGGAGTCGGCCCGACAGGTCGCCGTCGAGTGCTGCGGCGCCGACACCGGCGACGCCGACGACCGCACCGCCCAGCAGACCCCATCCGGGTCCGACGGCAACGCCGGTGGCGAGCACCGCCACCAGTGGCCACGCGGAGGCCAGGGATTGGGGTCGTTCCTCGCCGTGCACGAACTGGTCGACCGCCACGGTCGCGGACGCCAGGGCGATGTCGATCATGGCGGCGGGGCCGGCGATCCACCGTTGTCGGTGGGCAGCCGCGACGGTCCACACCGCGGACCACACCACCAGCGCCGCCAGCAGCACGAACGCCGGCACCGGTTCCCGCAGGACACCCGAGGATGCGTCGATCGCCGCGACCACGACCCCCCACGCCAGGGTGACCCCGCGCACCGCACCCAGGCCCAGTTCCATACGGCGCTGCACCGCGTCGGCGGTCGGGGTCCTGGACACGGTCCTCACGGGACACATCGTGGCCCACCGGAGCCCGACGGGCCGCGCCGTCACGGAGTGCGACCCGTCGACGAGCTGGCCGAGGACTGCGCACCCGACGGAACACCCGACCGGGCACCCGGCCCCTCACCCTCCGCCGGCGCGTCGGCCCGCAGTCCCGAGATCACCAGGTTCGAGCGTCGCCACTCGTTGAACGACCACCAGAACAGCGGCACCGCGACACCGAGCGACACGGCGACCTGCGCCAGGTCCTCGCCGTACAGCGGCTGCGGCGTGGCGGCGACCAGCGAGGCGATCACGGCGTACACGTAGGTGATCAGTCGGATGATCCCGACCACGGCGGTGCAGGTCGCCAGGGTGCCGAACCAGAAACGTCGCTCGGGTGACCACACGGCGAAGGTCGAGGACCGCTCGGTGCGACGGGCCAGCGCGCCACACAGGAACGCGATCGGCGCCATCACCACCGACAGGGTCAGCGCCGACGCCGCGAGCTGGCGATCGGGGAACGGTGCCAGCAGCTGGTGCGCCGCGGTGGTGAACCCGACCGCTGCCAGCCCTGCGGACCAGCACAGCGAGAACCACAGCACCGGCTGACGGTCACTCGACCGCAGCGACTGCAACGCACGTCGGGCGGCGTCGTCGGCGGACCAGCCGTTGCCGACCAGCTCCTGGGCGATCTCCGCGGGCGTGGAGCCCTGGTTGCGGCGTGTGGTCATCCACGCTGCGGTTGCATGGGTCTGCTCTGCGGTCTGCATGGTGTGGCACCTCCCGGGTGGACTCGTTCGGTCCGCCTCGTGGTCCACTGTCGGGCGTGGGGGCCGGACACGGAATCCGGACCAGCCCCCATCCGGCGCTGGGGGACCCCCAACGGCGGCGACGAACGCGGTTCGGCCCGCGTGGGAATCCGGCGGCGCCGAACTACCGTGGGCCACCGCGATGTCCTCCGACCGAACCACAGCTCCAGGCAGTCGTGTTCGACACCGACGGTGTCATCACCCGCACTGCCGCGGTCCACTTCGCTGCGTGGAAGCAGGTGTTCGACCCCTTCCTCGCCAGTCACGGCGTGGGCGACGGGGCGCGTCCCTTCACCGACGCCGACTACCGACGTCACGTCGACGGCATCGGCCGCTACGACGGGGTCGCAGCGCTGGTCGCGGACCGCGGCATCGAGCTGCCATGGGGCTCCCCCGAGGACGCACCGGGTGACGCCACGGTCTGCGCGCTCGGGAACCGCAAGAACGCGGCGTTCGCCGAGGCGGTGGCGCGTGACGGGGTCGAGCCGTACCGGACCACCCGCCGCTTCATCGAACGACTGCACGACGCAGGTGTGCGCACCGCGGTCATCTCGGCCAGCAAGAACTGCCGGCTGGTGCTCGACGCAGCGGGCATGGCCGACCTGTTCGACGTGCGCGTCGACGGCAACGACCTGGCCGAACTCGGACTGCCCGGCAAGCCCGACCCGGCGGTGTTCCTGACCGCGGTCGAGCGCCTCGGCGTCGACCCGTCGAGAGCAGCGGTGGTCGAGGACGCGGTGTCGGGGGTGCAGGCCGGACGTGCGGGCGGGTTCGCCACGGTGATCGGTGTCGACCGCACCCGGCGGCCGGACGCGCTCGCTGAGTACGCCGACCTGGTGGTGCCCGACCTGGCCGATGTCGAGGTGGTCGACGGCGCGCTCCGTGTCGCCGCCCGCCCACAGGTGGCGGTGTCCGACCTGGCGTCCGCGCTGACCGACACCGACCTGCCCCGCATGCTGGAGGACCGACCGGTCGCGGTGTTCCTGGACTACGACGGAACCCTCACCCCCATCGTCGACCGTCCCGAGGACGCCCTGCTGCCGGCGGAGACCGCGGCCGAGCTGGTGGCGCTGGCGAAGGTGGCGACGGTCGGCATCATCAGCGGCCGCGACCTGGACGACGTCCTGGGGTTGGTCGACGTCGACGTCGAGGGCATGTGGTTCGCCGGCAGCCACGGCTTCGACGTCCTGACCGCCGATGGCGAGCGCCGACAGTTCGAACAGGGGGCCGCCGCGCTGCCCGGTCTGGACGCTGCTGAGGCGACGCTGGCGGAGGCGATCGGGGTGGCACCGGGTGCGTGGGTCGAGCGGAAGCGCTTCGCCATCGCGGTGCACCACCGGGCCTCGGCCGAGGCCGACATCCCCGCGCTCGAAGCGGTGGTCGCAGCGATCGCGGACGCGGACCCGACGCTGCGCATGACCGGCGGCAAGAAGATCTTCGAGCTGCGACCCGCGGCGGACTGGCACAAGGGCACGGCGCTGCGCTGGCTCGCCGACGCCGCCGGGCTCCCACCCGACACGCTGCTGGTGTTCGTCGGCGACGACGTCACCGACGAGGACGCGCTCGACGAGGTGCGATCGCACGGCCTCGGCGTGGTCGTCGAGGTGCAGGATCGTCCGACCGCGGCGCACATGCGGCTGGACGAACCGTCCCAGGTCGCGCAGCTGCTGGCGCGCATTCGCACGGAGGTGACCCAGCGGTGAACGAGTGGATGTGGATCTACGAGGGGTTCGACCCCGAGGACGAACGCCAGCGCGAAGCGCTGTGCACCCTGGGCAACGGCTACGTCGCCACCCGCGGCGCGCTGGCAGAGGTCGATGCCGGCGAGGTGCACTACCCCGGCACCTACCTGGCCGGTGTCGCCAACCGGCTCTCGAGCGAGATCGCCGGTCGGACGGTGACCAACGAGAGCCTGGTCAACGCCCCCAACTGGATGGTGCTGCGGTGTCGCGTGCCCGGCGGCGAGTGGTTCGGCCCCGAGACCGCGGTGACCGAGGCGCACCACCTCGAGCTGGACCTGCACCGATCGGTGCTCACCCGCCGCTCACGGCTGCGTGACGCGACGGGCAGGGTACTGAGCGTCACCCAGCGTCGCTTCGTCAGCCTCCGCGACCCGCACCTCCTGGTGATCGAGTCGACGTGGGTGCCCGAGAACTTCTCCGGGCCCCTCGAGGTGCTGTCCGCGTTGGACGGCACGGTCATCAACGGCGGGGTGCGCCGCTACGCCGAGCTGCCCGTCGGACCACCTGGAGCACGTGCTCACCGAGTCTCCCGACGACGAGACGGTGCTGTTGCACGTGCGCACCAACGATTCCGGGCATCGACATCGTCCAGTGCGCCCGCACCAGATGCTGCGTCGCGGGGGAACCGGCGACGGTCACCCGCTCGACCGAGGAACGCGAACGATGGATCGGCCAGACCGTGTCGGTCCAGGTCGACCAGGGACAGGAGTTGGTGGTCGAGAAGGTCGTCGCGCTCTACACCTCGCGCGACGACGGCATCTACTCGCCGCGGGTCGCGGCGACACGCGACGCTGCGATGGCCGGCGACTTCGACGTGCTGCTGGAGCGCCACGTCACCTCGTGGTCACACGCGTGGAACCGCTGTCGCATCTCGCTCGAGGGCGATGTCGGCCACACCGCTCGGGTGCTGAACCTGCACATCTTCCACCTGCTGCAGACCGTGTCGAAGAACACCACCGAGCTCGACGCCGGAGTGCCGGCACGGGGCCTGCACGGCGAGGCCTACCGGGGCCACATCTTCTGGGACGAGCTGTTCATCTTCCCGTTCCTGACCATGCGGATCCCCGAGCTGACCCGGGCGCTGCTGCGCTACCGAACCCGTCGGCTCGACCGAGCTCGCGAAGCAGCGGCGGCCGAGGGCTTCGCCGGGGCGATGTTCCCGTGGCAGAGCGGCAGCGACGGCTCCGAGGAGACCCAGACGCTGCATCTCAACCCGAAGTCGGGTCGGTGGCTGCCCGACGCGTCGCACCTGCAGCGTCACATCAACGCGGCGGTGGTCTACAACGTCTGGCAGTACTGGCAGGTCACGACCGACCTGGAGTTCATGCGGTTCTGGGGCGCCGAGCTGATCCTGGAGATCGCCCGGTTCTGGTCCAGCGCGGCGACCTACAACCACGCGCTCGACCGCTACGAGATCCTGGGTGTGGTCGGCCCCGACGAGTACCACGAGCGCTACCCCGACCGCGAGGAGCCGGGGCTCGACAACAACGCCTACACCAACGTCATGGCGGTCTGGTGCCTGTTGCGGGCGTTCGACACCATGGAGCTGCTGCCCGAGTCGCGGCGCGCCGAGCTGGTCGAGAAGATGCGCATCACCCATGAGGAGCTGGACCGCTGGGGTGAGATCACCCGCAAGATGCGCCTGTGCTTCCACGACGGCGGCGTGCTCAGCCAGTTCGAGGGCTACGACGAGCTCGAGGAGCTGGACTGGGACGCCTACCGCGAGAAGTACGGCAACATCGGCCGGCTCGACCGCATCCTCGAAGCCGAGGGCGACACGACCAACCGCTACAAGCTGTCCAAGCAGGCCGACACGATGATGCTGTTCCACCTGTTGTCGCCCGAGGAGTTCGGAGCACTCCTCGACAACCTGGGCTACGACTGCGACGAGGGGTTCTTCGAGCGGAACCTCCTCTACTACGAGCAGCGCACCGCCCACGGCTCGACGCTCAGCGGCATGGTGCACGCATGGCTGCACAGCCGGCTGGACCCCTCGGAGTCATGGCCCAGGTTCCGCAGGGCACTCGAGTCCGACATCAACGACGTGCAGGGCGGGACGACCGCCGAGGGCATCCACCTGGGCGCCATGGCCGGCACGGTCGACCTGGTGCAGCGATGCTACGGCGGCGTCGAGATCCGCGACGACAAGCTGCGGTTGTCGCCCCGTCTGCCCGACGAGCTGCACGAGCTGCGGTTCTCGGTCATCTACCGCCGCCAGCACATCGATCTGGTGATCTCGCACGAGCGGATCATGGCGCGCCTGAGCGAGGACGCCACCCGGGGGGAGGCCGTCGAGATCGAGATCCACGGCACCACCCGCTGTCTGGAACCCGGTGACGTGTTCGACGTGCAGCTCGAATCCCCGCAGGGCTGAGGGGACGGGCGCGATGGCCGGCGGTCTGGTCGGGCTGTTCGACGACGTCGCGGCGCTGGCCAAGCTGGCGGCCGCCTCGGTGGACGACGTCGGTGCTGCCGCCGGCAGGGCGAGCGTGAAGGCCGCCGGAGTGGTCGTCGACGACGCGGCGGTCACGCCGGCCTACGTCCGGGGGCTGGCCGCCGAACGGGAGCTGCCGATCATCAAGCGCATCGCGCTCGGCTCGCTGCGCAACAAGTTGGTGTTCATCCTGCCCGCCGCGCTGCTGCTGAGCGCGGTCGCGCCGATCGTCGTCGAGATCATCTTGATGTTCGGTGGCTGTTTCCTGGCCTACGAAGGCGCCCACAAGCTGATCCACGCGCTGCGCCACGACGACCACGACCACGAGGTCCCGGTGGTGATGCGGGGCCCCGAGGTCGAGTCCGCCACGGTGTCCGGTGCGATCCGCACCGACTTCATCCTGTCGGCGGAGATCATGGTGATCGCCCTCAAGGAGGTGATCGACGAGCCGGTCGTGTCGCGAGGGGTGATCCTGGCGATCGTCGGCGTGGTGATCACGGTGGTGGTCTACGGGGCGGTCGCGCTGATCGTGAAGATGGACGACGTCGGCCTGCGCCTGGCGCAACGACCCTCGCCGCGGGCCCAGCGCATCGGGCGGGCGATGGTGTCGGGCATGCCGAAGGTGCTGGCCTGGCTGTCCGTGATCGGGACCGCTGCGATGTTGTGGGTCGGCGGACACATCCTGCTCGTCGGGGCCGACGAGCTGGGATGGACCACGCCGTACCACCTGGTCCACGAGGCCGAGCAGCTGGTGCACGACGTGCCGGCGATCGGCGGTGTGCTCGGGTGGACGGTCAACACGGCCATCTCGGCGGTGGTCGGACTGGTGGTCGGTTCCCTGCTGGTGGCAGCAGTGGGCATGCTTCCGTCCGGCGGCCGCAGGGCCGACCACTCTGCAGCGGCGCAGTAGCTGCGTCAGGGAGTACGAGACACCGGACTCGCCGGTCGCCGGTCGACCTGACGCGGAGGAACCCCTGTGCACACAGGGGTTCCGCGGCGGAAGGAGGGGGATTCGAACCCCCGGAACCCGTGAAGGTTCAACGGTTTTCAAGACCGTCGCATTCGTCCGCTCTGCCATCCTTCCGCCCGACAGCGTAGACGGCGGTCGCAGCGACTGGGGCAGAGCCGAAGCCCGTGGAGACCGCACCCGGACACGGGTCCGCGATTCTGTCGAATCAGGTTGGTCGGGTCGGCCAATCGCACCCCGCGGCAGCGTTCATCGAGGAGGCCGCAGCTCGTCCGGTCGTCTCGCGCTCCCGGCGCGACCCGCTCGCCAGCGCGTTCCTCGGAACCAGGTCGATCGGCGCGCATCGGCTCTGCCACGGTCGTGGCAGACTCGGCGAGGGTCGAGCCGGGACGGCCGACGAGTGCTCGGGTACCGAGTTGTTCGAGGCGCTCGGCGGTCTCGTCAGCGAGCGGTCGCACCTCGGGGATCGTCACGGTCAGCACGGCGAGGTCCACCTCGTGCGGCGAAGGTCACCAGCTCGTCAGCCGGCATATCGGCGCCGAGGTGTTGGACCTTCCAGTTGTCCTCGCGCAGCGCGGCTGCCGCCATCGAGGTGGGGAGGCCGTGGTGATCCCCGGAGAGGGCGGCGACCATGGCCGTGCCACGACGACGGCCCCTCGGGTTGGGATCGTGCTCGCCGAGTATGCGTTGCACGATCGCCGAGGCGCGATGCTCGACCCAGATCGGGAGTCGTCCTGCGTGCCACTCGGATCCGATGTGCGTCAGCGCCGGCACGAGGAGCTCGGTGGTGACGGTGGTCAGGAGGACACCGTCGGCGAGCAGGCTCGACGCGAGCCGTCGGGCGGTGCGCTCGTCGCCGTCGCCGAGCGCCGTCGTCATCTGTCGGCGTAGCTGTTCATACCCGCCGCGTGGACGCCGTTCGGGCACCGCACTGGGCATGGAACGACGCTCGGCGAAGGCAGTGACCTCGGTGGGGTCCAAGACGTACCGACCCTGCACGCGACGTGCTGGCAGGTCTGGAGTGCACGCCGAGCAGCTCGGCCGGATCTTCGCCGATGGTGATGACCTACTGACGGGACCTACGTCAGGACGGGCGGAGGGCGTCGACTGGCCCGTCCCGTTGCTCCTCGCCGAGCTGGTGATCGTGTTGAAGCTCGCCAAGAACACCACGCGCAGCCTCATCATCCGACTCGGCGTCGCAGCGGTGGCCATGATCGTGCTGGGCTACCCGGGCGAGATCGCTGCTCCCGACTCGGGCACCAGGACGCTGTTCGGCATCCTCTCCACGATCCCGTTCCTCTACATCCTGTACGTGCTGTTCGTGGAGCTCGGCCGCTCGCTCGACCGCCAGAACCCACGTGTCCGCAAGATCGTCGATGGTCTGCGGTTCCTGCTCCTGGCGACGTGGGGCGTCTACCCGCTCGCCTACATCGCACCGTCGGTGATCGACAACCCGGCCACCGCCGAGGTCGTGCGACAGGTCGGCTACTCGATCGCCGACATCCTCGCCAAGCCGGTCTTCGGTCTGTTCATCCTGGCCATCGCCCTGATCAAGACCCAGGACGACGCAGCCAGCGAGACCGGTGACCTGCCCGGACAGCTCGACGAGCTCGAGCAGGCCTGAGCCAGCACCTTCGGGGGTCCGGGCAGCAGCCCGGGCCCCCGCCAGCCACATCCATCACGAACTGGGAGCCACCCGATGACCATCACCGAATCCGTTCTCGGATCACCACTCGACCGGTCCCACGCCGAGTACGACCAGCGTCCGTTCTTCGATGAGACGCTGACCCTGCTTCGCAGCGTGCGTGATCACGACTTCGATCGCCTCGCAGAACTCTGCGACGACGATTTCGGCATCGTCGACGTGGACCCCTCCGGAGCATCGGTTGCGATCCGGACCCGTGCAGAGTGGGAGCAGTGGTTCCACCAGTTGTTCGCCCAGCTCGACGCGCTCGGTGCCGATACCGACAGCGAGATCCTCGACTACGTCGCTGTCGAGGGACCGTCCCTGGGCTACTCGGTGCTCGACTTCCGTCAGACGCTCACCGTGGGCGACCTCACCGCTGCCTTCGACTGTCTGGCAACGATCATCTGGAAGAGGACGCCGGACGGGTGGCGTGAAGCACGTTGGCATGCATCGGTGATCTCGACCGACATACCCGACGGCTTCGGCGCCTGAGAGGTCGCCAGGTTCGGTGAATGCGAGCGGTTCTCGGGGACGCTTCAGCGGAAGCGTCCCCGAATCGCGTTGGTGACCATCCACCAGTCGTGCGGTTGGCCCGGTGCTGGTGCCGGGTCCGACCCGAACAGACAACGACCGGAGGGGCCCACCCGGTCCGGGCGCACTGGCGCCCGAACCGCTACGGTGGCAGCGGTAGCCAACGCGTCGCCGGCTCGGGAATCACACACCTCGGCCTCGAGAGCCGACGCGATGCCGAAGACGGAGGAGCGCTCGACATGGCGGCCGAGTCAGCATCACGTCGGGGACCCCGACGTGACAATTCACCGGCGACGGGTTCACCGGCGACCGGCTCGTTCAATGCGCCGCCTGCTCCGACAGCGTGGATCACCACGCCG
Organism: uncultured Microthrixaceae bacterium; assembly: GCA_963714875.1. Taxonomy (GTDB): domain Bacteria; phylum Actinomycetota; class Acidimicrobiia; order Acidimicrobiales; family Microtrichaceae; genus JBAOHV01. The sequence continues at coordinate 195,914 of CAVQQI010000010.1, forward strand.
AAGAGCGAGGGTCCTCCGCTCAGTGTCGACCGACCGGATCACACATCGGTGGCGCCGGACCGTGGGGCATCGGCGCTCGAATCGGGGAGGTCGGCTGCTTCCAGTTTCAGTATGAGTGAGTAGAAGTAGATCAGCGTCCCGAGAAACGTCATGGAGAACACTGCGACCCCGATGATGATGAGCAGCGTCTCGTTCATCGGTCGTTCCAGTTCTCACCGGCGAGCAGCAGCGATCCAAGTGAATGGATGGCAGGTACCCAGAGCCCGACGAAGATGCCCTGCAACTCGTTGCCGCTGAACCACAATCCGACCGACAAGGCCAAAGAGATGAACCCTGCGGCCATGAAGATCAACTTGATCCTCATCAACGGTCGGGACAGCAACTGCTTCAGCTGGACGGAACTGTCGTTGCTCATCGGATCTCCAACGGTGGCGGACATGACGTCTTCGCCGGGAAGGCGCTCGCTGGATGCGCTGCGCCCCAGAACCGATGGGTACGCAGGGAGTCGGTTCGGGTCCAGACGCGGCGGAAGGAGGGGGATTCGAACCCCCGGAACCCGTGAAGGTTCAACGGTTTTCAAGACCGTCGCATTCGTCCGCTCTGCCATCCTTCCGCCCGACAGCGTAGACGGCGGTCGGCCGGTTGCACGGCGAGGCGAGCGGCATCGGCGACCCGGCCGCTGACGGTCCGTTCGTCTTGTGGCGGCGGTCGGGCCCGGGATCAGCGACGGCTGCCCCGAGTCCCCGGCGACGACCGAGCGCGCGGACGCTCAGTCGAGCTGGGCACGCAGACCGTCGATCCACTGGTCCGCCTGGTGGAACGACGCGTCGACCTCGGCCCGGGTCGCGGGACCGTGAGCGCCCGCCGCGGGGTACGAACCGAGGAACTTCACGTTCGCCTGCGTCGCCCGGAGCGTCCGCAGGCAGTCGGCCACGACCGGGTCGGCCAGGTGCCCATCCAGGTCCAGCACGAAGCAGTAGTCACCGAGCGAGGTCTTCGTCGGCCGGGACAGCAGCAACGACAGGTTGATCGAGCGGGCCGCGAACTCCTGGAGGATGGCCAGCAGCGAACCCGGCCGGTCCGCTCGCTGGAACACCACGATCGACGTCTTGTCGTGCCCCGTCCGGGCCGGGATGCCGGACCGGGCCACGAGCACGAACCGGGTCTGGTTGCCGGGGTGGTCCTCGATGTCGGTGCCGGCCACCTCCAGCCCGTAGACCTGCGCGGCGCGTTCGTTCGCGATGGCGGCCACACCCGGGTCGGCGGCCTTCGCGACGATCGCTGCTGCCTCTGCGGTGGACTTCGCGGCGAGGTGCTCCACCTCGGGCAGGTGCTCCCGGAGCCAACGGCGGCACTGTGCCGAGGCCACCGGGATCGACACGACCTGTCGTACCGCGGCCAGCTCGGCGCCGGGAACGGTCAGCAGGTGCAGCGACACCGGCTCCAGCAGCTCGCGCTGGATCAGCACGTCGACGTCGAACGCCATGGTGTCCACCGTGGCGTTGACGGTGCCCTCGATCGCGTTCTCGACCGGCACCACCCCCAGGTCGACCTCGCCCTCGGCGAGGGCGAACAGCACGTCGGTCATGAGCGGGTACGGCACCGCTTCGAGCTCGGCCAGGTCGGCCTCGCGCAGCATGGCTTGCTCGGTGAAGGTCCCCACCGGCCCCAGGAAGCCGACCCGGCGAGGGGCCGGTGAGCGATCGGGAGCGGTGGAGGAAGTCATCCGCCGAGGCTACCGACCCTCCGCCGAGGACCGCGATGCCGATTCGTCCCGATCGAACCGTGCTGCAGAACGCGTCACTTTCGACGCGATCTGCGTCACAGTTCGGGGACCGCACCGAACCGTGCTGCAGAACGCGCCGGAATCGGCGCGATCTGCGTCACACCCGTGCAGCAGCGGCCCCGTAGCATCAGGGCGCTGCAACACCAGCCGGTCCGCACGCCACCGGGCGGCCGTCTCCACACGAAGAGGTCCCACGATGTCGCACCTAGCGCCGGTCTGGTTCCAGGTCACCGATCTCCAGGTCGTGTCCGGCCAGGGCTCACGGGTCACCACCGTCGACGGCGCGGAGTACCTGGACTTCACCGCCGGCATCGCCGTGGTGTCGACCGGTCACTGCCACCCCCACGTCGTCGGGGCGATCCGAGAGCAGGCGGGCAGGTTCATCCACGCCCAGGTCAACTGCTACCGACACGATCTGCTCGAGCCGCTCGCTGAGCGCCTCGCCGAGATCACCCCGGCGAGCATCGACACGTTCTTCTACGCGAACTCCGGCGCCGAGGCGACCGAGGGCGCGGTGAAGCTCGCCAAGCAGGCGACCGGCCGACCGAACGTGATCGTGTTCCAGGGCAGCTTCCACGGACGCACCCACCTGGCCATGGCGATGACGACGTCCAAGACCGGCTACCGGGCCGGGCACACGCCGTTGCCGTCGGGAGTGTTCCCAGCGCCCTTCCCGACCTGGATCGGCACCGACCGCACCGAGGACCAGGCGATCGACGAGGCCCTCGATGGTCTCCGACTGGTGCTCGCCGGACACACAGCGCCGAGCGAGACCGCCGCGATGATCATCGAGCCGGTGCTGGGCGAAGGCGGCTACCTGCCGGCCCCGGAGCGATTCCTGCAGGGCATGCGCAGCATCTGCGACGAACACGGGATCCTGTTCATCGCAGATGAGGTCCAGGCGGGATTCGGACGTACCGGCACCATGTTCACCGTCGAGCAGTCCGGCATCGAGCCCGACATCCTGGTGATGGCCAAGGGCATCGCCTCGGGCTTCCCCTTCGCTGCCATCGGCGCGTCCGCAGAGCTGATGGCGCGCTGGCCGACCGGTTCGCACGGCGGCACCTACGGCGGGAACCCGATCGGCTGCGCGGCGGCGATGGCCACCATCGACGTCCTGACGGCGCCCGGCTTCCTCGAGGAGGTCATGGCTCGCGGCGAGCAACTCCGTGCCGGTCTGACGGCGCTCGCAGCGCAGCACCCGGTGATCGCCGATGTGCGCGGCCCGGGCCTGATGGTCGCGGCGGAGTTCCGCGACGAGGTCACCGGCCGGCCCGACGCAGCGCGCACCGCAGCGGTGATCGCCCACTGCCGCGAGCACGGCAACCTGCTGCTGATGAACGCCGGCACGTGGGGCAACGTCATCCGGTTCATGCCGCCGCTGGTGGTCACCGAGCCCGAGATGGCCGAAGCCCTCGCCGCCGTCACCGACGCGGTTGCCGCGACCGCCTGAACCCAACGTGCCAACCGTGCTGCGGATCGCGCCGACAGTGACGCGTTCTGCGACACAGTTGCCCACGGCGGGACTCGATCCGCGAACTGTGCTGCGGATCGCGCCGACAGCGACGCGTTCTGCGACACAGTTCGCCAGGACAGGCGCCGCTGGAGGGAGTCAGTCGGGGCGGGACGACCCGTGGCGCCACAGCGCCCGGTAGCTGGGCCACTCCAGCTCGGGGGTCGAGTAGCCGGCCTGCTCGAGCTCGCGCTGCAGCTGGGGCAGCTTCGAGAACGGCACCCCGATGTCCACGTGGTGGGCCAGGTGCCAGCCGGTGTTGAACGGCACCATCCAGAACCGTGCCGTCGGCGACTGACGCACATGGTGCGTGGTGACCCGCCGGTCCGGGGAGGCCTGCAGACCGCCGTGCTCGGCGACCGACCGCAGCCGGTTCAGCACGCGCCACACCGTCATCCATGGCAGCAGCCAGAACACCGGGTAGATCCACCAGTGGCCGAGCCCCACCCACAGTCCGACGAACAGCACGACCTGCCAGCCGAGGATGCGCAGTGCGAGCGGCCGGGCGCCCGAGGACCGCAGCGCCAGGAGCAGACCCTTCAGGTTCTTCCACCCCGAGTTGCCGTTGGCGTCGCGTACCAGCTTGCGCCGCCACGACGCACCGGTGATCGGATAGCCGGCGTACAGGCCGAGGTCCGGTTCGTTGGGTCCGAACTCCTCCTTGTGGTGCGCCATGTGGCCTCGGCGGTAGATGTCGAGCGGCACGAACGCCGGGTACGCGACGAGCCACCTGCCCACCCAGTCGTTGACCTTGCGGTTCGAGAACAGCAACCGATGCGCGGCCTCGTGACCCAGGATCGAGAACCGTGCGAACGCACGCCCCATCAGCAGGAACGCCGCGACCCACCCGATCGGGTTCCCCCACCACGCAGCGAGCGCCAGCACGCCGACCGATTGGATCCACAGGCCCAGCACGTGCAGCGCGTTGGCCGCGTTGGGTATGGCGTAGAGCTCGTCGCGCAGCTCACCGATCGGACGCCCGGTCGGGCCCAGGCGGTCGGTCGGCAACACGTCGGGCAACGCCGAGGCGTCGGGCAGCATCGAGCCCGCCGGGCGTGGGGTCGTGAGCATGGTCGTGATCTTACGGCCTGCCAACAGCTGTGTCACCACCTGTAATGCCAGTCGGCTCCTCCGGTAGGCTGCGCACCCATGACCCAGGGGCAGACCGACCCGGAGCTCGCCCGTCCGCTGACGGCCCGATCGGTGGTGGCCTCGACGCTGTTGGGCACCGATCCGCCGCGACTGCCGGTGGCGTTCCTGGTGCGCACCGGGGCGCTGTTCGGACTGGCCGAGGGCACGGTCCGCACGGCGTTGTCGCGGATGGTCAGCGCGGGCGAGGCGCACACCGATGGCGACGGCTGGTACTCGTTGAGCGGGAGCCTGGTCGAGCGCCAGACCCGGCAGCGTCGAGGGCGTGAGGCGGCCACCACCACGTGGTCCGGGCGGTGGCAGATGGCGGTGGTGACCGGGGGCGCACGTCCCGCCGACGAGCGCGCCCAGCTGCGTCGTGTCATGGGCGAGCTCCGCATGGCCGAGTTGCGCGACGGTGTCTGGCTGCGTCCCGACAACCTGGACCGTGACCACGCGCCGCGCCCAGCAGGGCTGACCACGCGGCGTTGCGAGTGGTTCCTCGCGGACCCACAGCTGACCCTGGACCGCGACGACGCGGCGCTGGCCGCGGAGCTGTGGGACCTGGACCGCTGGGCCGAGCGGGCACAGCTCCTTCGGCGCGAGATGCACGAGTTGCTGGACCGGCTGGAGCGCCGGGACACCACGGCGCTGGCGCCGGGTTTCGTGGTGTCCGCAGCTGTCCTGCGTCACTTCGTGGCCGACCCCCTGCTGCCCCGCGAGCTGCTGGGGCGTCGGTGGCCGGGGGATGCGCTCCGCGCCGACTACGCCCGGTACGACCGCGCCTACCGCGATGTGCTGGCGCACTGGAACGAGGCTGCCCGGGGCGACGTCGCCGCTACGGTGGCACCGTGACCAGCGCCGACGAGATGCCGACCCCACCGACGCCCACGGCCCCGATGCAGGCCGATCCGCCCGCCGCCGAGCGCGAGGCAGGCGAGGGCCCCGACGAGCGCACCCCGACCGACCCGGGCGAGGACCGCTTCTACTTCCGCCAGCTGCTCGCCGGACGGGACTTCGCCACGAGCGATCCGGTCGCACAGCAGATGGTCAACTTCGTCTACCTGATCGGTGACCGGGTGACGAAGGAGTGCGTCGTGGTCGACCCCGCCTACGGCGTCACCGAGCTCGCGGCGATCGCAGCGGCCGACGGCATGACCATGACCGGCGCGCTGGTCACCCACTACCACCCCGACCACTGCGGCGGCTCCATGATGGGCATGCAGATCGAAGGGGTGACCGAGCTGCTGGAACTGCACCAGATGCCGGTCCACGTCCAGGCGGACGAGGCCGAGTGGGTCGCCAAGGTCACCGAGCTGACCGCTGCGGACCTGACCACCCATGGTTCGGGCGACTCGGTGATGGTGGGTGAGATCCCGATCCAGCTGTTGCACACCCCGGGCCACACTCCCGGCAGTCAGTGCTTCTACGTCAACGGCGCCCTGGTCTCGGGCGACACCCTCTTCCTGGACGGCTGTGGACGCACCGACCTGCCGGGCGGCGACCCGGAGGCGCTGTACTACAGCCTCACCCAGACCCTGGCGCAGGTGCCCGACGACGCGGTGCTCTTCCCGGGCCACATGTACTCCCAGGCGCCTGCGGAACGGTTGGGCGACACGCGTGGGCGCAACGTCGTGTTCCGCCCGGGGTCGGTCGAGCAGTGGATGATGATGTTCGGCTGAGCTCCGCGCCGAGTCCGCGCCCACCGGGCAGCGGCATGACATCCTGAGCGGCGTGAGCGACACCACGGTCCCGGCGGCGGAACCACAGGGCGGGCCGGCCGAGCAGCCGATGACGATCGGCTCGCTCATGGGGCAGCGCCAACTGCCGTCGTGGTTCTGGCGCGCCGTGCTCGCGATCAGCTTCTCGGTGCTGGTGTTCATCGGTGTGCGCAGCACGATCGAGAAGCTGACCAGCCTGCTCGGCATCCTGTTCATCTCGCTGTTCCTGTCCTTCGCCATCGAACCAGCGGTCAACCACCTGGCTGACCGCGGGTGGCGGCGTGGGCGGGCGACGATGGCGTGCTTCGTCCTGTTGTTCGGCGTCGGTGGGGTGTTCCTGACCGTGATGGTGAGCCTGGTGGTGAGCCAGATCGCCGACCTGGTCGACCAGGCCCCGACGTACATCACCGACGCGGTCAACTGGGCCAACGACTCCTTCGGCACCGAGATCACCGCGAACGAGCTCAACCAGGCGGTCAGGGACTACCAGGACGACATCACCGCGGTGGCCACCGATGTCGGTGGGCGGGTCGTCTCGCTCACCGGATCGCTGCTCGGTGTGGTGTTCCAGGCGTTCACCGTGGCGCTGTTCAGCTACTACATGATCTCCCAGGGCCCCCAGATGCGGCGCAACGTGTGCACCCTGTTGCCGCCGCGCCGCCAGCAGATGGTGCTGCGTCTGTGGGAGTTGGCCATCGAGAAGACCGGCGGATGGGTGTACTCCCGGTTGTTGCTCGCGGCCATCGCCGCGACGACGTCGTGGATCGTGTTCTCGATCCTCGGCCTGCCCTCGCCGCTGGCGCTGGCGCTGTGGCTCGGCCTGGTCAGCCAGTTCATCCCCGTGGTGGGCACCTACCTGGGCGGTGCGCTGCCGGCGTTCGTCGCGCTGCTGAACGATCCCGTCGATTCGATCTGGGTGCTGGGGTGGATCCTGGCCTACCAGCAGATCGAGAACTACCTCCTCTCGCCGCGCATCACCGGACAGACCATGAACCTGCACCCCGCGGTGGCCTTCGGGTCCGCACTGGCGGGCGCAGCGCTGTTCGGGCCGATGGGCGCCGTGCTCGCGCTGCCCGCGGCGGCGGTCATCCAGGCGTTCATCACGACGTATCTCGACCGCCACGAGGTCATCGAATCCGACCTGACCAAGCTCGAACGCATCCAGAGCGAGAAGGGCGACTCGGCGTTGCGCAGCGCGTTGCGGCGAGTGAGCCGGGACGAGCCGATCGACGATCTGCTCGACGACCCGGTCGATGCTGGTGCCGTCTCGAACGCCGGGACGACGACCACCGGGCCGACCACCGGGTCGAGCGCAGCGCCGAGCACCGGGCCGAGCACCGGGCCGGACGCAGCGCCGATCGACGAGGATCCGCCACGCTGAACGGTCAGGTCGGGCAGCGTCCCAGGAGGAACCCGCCGAGCAGTCGCAGCAGTCGGCCCCGCTCGTCGTCCCACTCCAGCCGGGGCTCCCGCCAGCAGAGGTGCAGCGCCCCGATCGGTCGCTCGCGCTCCAGTATCGGCAGGTGCAGACACGACCGGGTGCCCAGCTCGCCGAGCGTTCTGGTCCCGGTCGACGTGCTGCGCAATCCCGTGGCGTCGGTGACCAGCAGGAACCGGCTGGGATTGACCGGCGCCAGCCCCCACGGGAACCAGCTGAGGGGTTCCGCCACGGCGGGGCCGCGGGTCCGCGACGGCCTGGCCGCGACCTCGACCGCCGAGGTGCCCCGGGTGGCGAACAGGCGGCACTCGTCGGCCCACGACGCGTTGCGGACCAGGTCCAGGCCTTCGTGCAGCACACGCTGCGGACCCCAGTCGTCGGCGTGTGCCGACAGCCGTTGGAACGCGGAGGACAACCCCGGCATCGCAGGTGGTCGAGGCGCGGGCGCGCGTGGCGGAGTCGCCGGCGGCACGGTCATGGGTGGCAGACCGATCCCGCTCGCTCGACGTCGGTTGTCGTCCTCACACGGTCCCGCCCTGCTCCAGTTCTGTTCGGGCGCCCCGCGACGCCCCTGCTGGAGTGGTCGGCCGGAGCGGTGCGCAACTGGAGAAGAGACCCGCGAGATGATGGTCGGGTGAGCGACCTGTATCCCGAGACCGACCACCGGATCACCCGCACGCTGGAGGTGTCGGGCGGCCACACGCTGGTGGTGCACGAGTCGGGCAACCCCGACGGCAAGCCGGCGGTGGTCCTGCACGGCGGGCCCGGCGGGGGCTCGTCGCCGAGCCAGTACCGGTTCTTCGACCCTGACGCGTACCGCATCGTCCTGTTCGACCAGCGCGGCTGCGGTGCCAGCACCCCGTACGCCTCGGTGGAGCACAACACGACCTGGGATCTGGTGGCCGACATCGAGGCGATCCGCCAGCTGTCGGGCATCGACGAGTGGCTGGTGTTCGGCGGTTCGTGGGGTTCGGCGCTGGCGATGGCCTATGCGCAGACGCACCCGGAGCGGGTCACCGAGCTGGTGCTGCGCGGGATCTTCATGCTCCGCCCCAGCGAGCTCCAGTTCTTCTACCAGGACGGCGCCTCGCACATCTTCCCGGACGCGTGGGAGGGCTACCTGGCGCCGATCCCCCCGGAGGAACGCGACGACCTCATCGGCGCCTACCACAGGCGTCTCTTCGGCGAGGACCGCGAGGAGTTGCTGCGCTGCGCGGCGGCCTGGTCGGAATGGGAGCGTGCCACGTGCATGCTCGATCCCGGCGCAGCCGGCACCGAGCCGCCCGAGCAGTACGAGGCGTTCGCCCGCATCGAGAACCACTACTTCGTCAACGGTGGCTTCTTCCGGACGCCGACCCAGTTGCTCGACGACGTCGAGCGCATCCGCCACATCCCGGCGACGATCGTGCAGGGCCGCTACGACGTGGTGTGCCCGATGCGCTCGGCGTGGGATCTGCACCGGGTCTGGCCGGAGGCCGAACTGGTGGTCAACACCCGGGCGGGGCACTCGATGTTCGACCCCGAGAACGCCGCCGCGCTCGTCGCGGCGTGTGACCGCTTCCGCGTCTGACCGGTCGACCGTGAGGGAGGGCAGAACTTCCCGTTGACAAATACCGATAAACCGGTAGGAATTAGGGTCTATGACGGACCTGTGGTTGATTGCACTCGCCGGATTCCTGGCGTCGATGGTGGACGGGGCGCTCGGCATGGGATTCGGGCCCACGTCGGCCTCCATCCTGTTGGGCTCGGGTCTGACGCCGGCGGCGACCGCTGCCACGGTGAACATCGCCAAGATCGCATCCGGGCTGGCTGCCGGGGTGTCGCACTGGCGCTTCAAGAACATCGACCGTGAGCTGGTGATCCGCCTGGCGGTGCCCGGCGCCATCGGCGCGGCGGTCGGCACCGCGATCCTGGCGACCGTGGACAGCTCGGTCCTTCGACCGGCGCTCGCGTTGCTGCTGTTGGGCGTGGGGCTGCGCATCATGGTCCGGTTCAGCCGACCGCTCGCAACGGTCGATGCGACCGGACTGTCGGCCCGCGCACTGCAGGGCGTGAACCTGCGGGGAGTGGAGGTTGCGGGTGCCGCCGGGGGACTGACCAACGGCCTGGTCGGCACGTGGGGTCCCGTGGTGACACCCTTCCTGCTGCACCGTGGACTGCACCCCCGCTTCGCGGTCGGTTCGGTGAACACTGCCGAGGTTGCCGTTGCCGTCGTCTCGGTCGGGGCGATGGTCAGCGCCGGAGGTGCACCGGGACTCTCGCCGGGCATCGTGGCGGCGATGCTGGTCGGGGGCGTGGCAGGTGCCCCGCTCGCGGCCTACGTGGTCCGCTTCCTACCTCCTCGGATCCTCGGCCTCGCCGTCGCGGGCCTGCTGCTCATCACCCAGACGCGAGAGCTGGTCACGGCGGGATGGCTGCCCGAGGCCCGCTGGGCCCTCTACGGCGTCATCGCCGGCGCAGTGCTGGGAGCGGCGCTGCGACCGCGCGGGTCCACGTGGTGGGCCCGGCGGACGGCGTCGACCGACGAAACGAACGCGCCCTCGGGAACTGCGGGCAACGCCGGGTAGCACCGGCGCGCTGGGGGGCTGCTGGGTGAGCGGGATCTGCCCGATCAGCGAGGCTGCCAGGAGTCGGGCTCGGCGACGAGTGACTCGACCTCGGAGGGCAACTCGCCGCTGAGCACATCGGCGATCGTGACCGACTCCATCACGGACCGGACCGCCGCACGCAGGCCGACCCACAGGTCGGCCAGGTGTTCGCTGTTGCCCTCGTAGGTGACCGCCTCGGGGCGTTGGCCCTGCACCAGCGCCAGTGGGCCGTCGACCGCTCGGGAGATCTCCGCGATGGTGATGCTGCCCGGATCACGAGACAGGGAGTAGCCGCCGCTGGCCCCCCGGTGACCCGAGATGAACCCTGCCTGACGCAGTTGCGACAGCACCGCTTCCAGGTAGCGCGGTGGGATGTCCTGGGCCTCGGCCAGCTCGTCGCGCGTGACGCGACCGTCGTCGTCGGCAGCGAGCTCCAACAGCGCCCGGATCGCGTAGTCCACCTTCGCCGTCACCTGCATCGCTCCATCGTCGCATCTGGAGCCGGCAGCACACGCCCGCGGCCGTCAGGCGGACACGGCTGTGGGCATCGGATGGGCACGCCAACGGCCGCCGGTAGGGGGTGACGAGCCACTCAGGCGGGGCGTTGGGGCCAGACGATCTCCACCACGAGACCGATGTGGTCGCTCGCCATCACCCCGGTGATCGACTCGTGGAAGGCGAGCTCGGCCGACAGCACCCGACCGGCGTCGTCCACCCGGTGGAACGGGTCGCCGACGAAGACGTAGTCGATCCGCTTGCGGGGCACGTTGAGTGACGCGGCGATCGGGTGGGTGCGCCACTGCTGGGTCCACCCCGGGGTCTCGTCGCCCGCGACCCGCCAGGCGTCCTGGAAGTAGGTCCGCCGACCGGCCAGGTCGCACAGCGAGGTCAGGAAGCGGATCTCGTCGCTCTCGGGCTCGGCGTTGAAGTCGCCGCACAGGATCGGCGGAACCGCCGTGCGCGGGCGCCGGGTCGCGAGCGCGCCGTCCAGGTCGCCGCGCACCTCTCGGATGTGCTCGTCGATCGCCAGGACCTGCACGCGACGGTGATGCGCGTGCAGTGGCGCGGACGCCAGGTGGCAGCTGAACAGGTCGAGCCCGGCGGTGCGGGCATGCGCCAGCTCCCACGGCACCAGCGCGGGGAACCGGTCGGTGTCGTCATGCGCGACCGGCAGGAGCAGGTCGTTCGACGAGTCGATCGGCCAGCGCGACAGGATCGCCGAGCCGAACAGCAGATCGGCACCGGGCCACAGGTCCTGGGAGAACGGCCCGCCGAAGTAGTGCAGGTGCCAGCCCTGCTCGGGCAACTGCTCGACGATCCACCGGGCGGTGTTGGTACCGGGTTCGCCGATGCGTTCCCAGATCTCCTGGAGGCACACGACGTCGGGGTCGAGGCGCCGCAGCCAGGCGACGATCTCGTGGCGGCGATCCTCCCAGCCGTGCTCCAACAGCGTGCCGGCGTTGAGCGTCACCACCCGGAGCGTCGGCGTCGTCATCGATCGGACCGTAGCGCGCCCCGCGGCAACTGCGGACTAGAGCGGGATGAGCTCGAACGTGGTGGCCAGTTCCACGCCGAGCGCGGGGCCGGCAGCCTCGGCCATGCCGCGCAGGAACGGCTCGACGTCCTTGCCGGTGGTGCCGTCGGGTAGCGCATCCAGGTACACACGGTGCTGTTCGAGCGAGGCGACACCGGCGTCGATCGAGTCGGTGATGTCCACCCCGTGCGTCGACTGCGGAGAGCCCCCGAACAGCACGAACCGCACGCCGGGCCAGGGCTCCAGCCCCGCCTCGATCTGGTCGGTGAACAGCCACCGGTTCCCGGCGTCACGTGCCGCGTCCAACAGGGCTGCGCCCACGTGGCGGTGGTCCGCGTGGTTCCACCCCGAGCCGCCGAAGCTCTCCCGGAAGTTGATGCTGACCAGCACGTCGGGTCGGTAGCGGCGGATCAGGGCTGCCAGGTCCCGTCGCAGTGCCACGTCCGCCTGGACGAGCCCGTCGGGGTGGCCCATGAACTCCACGTCCGCGACGCCGACCTCGGCCGCGGAGGCGATCTCCTCGCCTCGGCGCAGCGGGCGGGCCTCGTCGGGCGACATGCCGTCGATCCCCGCCTCGCCGTCGGTCACCATGGCGTAGGCGACCTGCTTGCCCTGCCGGGTCCAACGGGCGACCGCCGAGGCCGTGCCGTACTCCAGGTCGTCGGGGTGGGCCACGACGGCGAGCGCCCGGGTCCAGTCTTCGGGAACGGGTTCCAGTCGAGGTGCCATCGACGCAGTCTGGCAGCTGAGGCCCTCAGCTGGAGCGGTCAGGCGTCCTTGGCCGGCGGCCGGTAGAACGCGGCCAGGGTGAAGATGCCGGCGCCCAGACCGAGCACGGCGGAGATCGCAGCGCCGGTCCAGCCGTCGTTCAGCGTGTCGCTCAGACCCAACGCGCTCGTCGAGGGACCACTGGCCGGGGCCGAGCGCGCCGATCGCGAAGCACAGTGTTCCCAGCACGAGCACGTACTCGATGCCCTCCTTGGTGATCAGGAAGGCGTGACGGTGCACGGTCCACCCGGCGACGACCATCAGGCCGATGACGCCGGCGGCGGCGAACGGGGTGAGCAGGCCGACCAGGAGCAGCGCACCGGTGCCCATCTCGGTCAGCGCGGCAGCGTAGGCGTGCACCTTGCCGTTGGGCTTCATGCCCATCGAGTCGAACCACCGGGCGGTGCCGGCGATCTTTCCGCCCTTGAACATCTTGTTGTAGCCGTGCCAGAAGATCGTGGGTCCGGCGACGATCCGCAGGATCGCCAGGATGGTGTCGAACTGGGTCGCGGTGAGGTTCATCCGCGCCGATGGTAGGCGGCCTGCCGGCGCCGCCGGTTCTGGGCGGCACCGCTGAGCCTCGGCGGGTCTGGTGCCACCCGGAACCTCGAGTGGGAGCGGCGGCGGTGGTCGGGGGCGCTCAGCGCGACGGGTGCGAGGGGCGGGGGAGCCGGACCTCGACCACCAGTCCGTCCCCTTCATCGGGGGCGAGCAGGGCGACCGAGCCGCCGGAGACCGCCGCCAGCTCGGCGACGATGGCCAGCCCCAGACCGGTACCACCCGCAGGCGCACCGGGGGCTCTCCAGAACCGGTCGGTGGCACGGGCACGGTCGACCTCCGACATCCCCGGACCGTGGTCGCGGACGGCGACGCACACCTGGTCGCCGTGTTCGGCCACCCGCACCTGTACGGCGCTGCCCGGCGGCGCGACCGAGAGCGCGTTGTCGATCAGGTTGTCCAGCATCTGCTCCAGGCCGCCGGCGACGACCCGGACAGGAGCGTCCCCCGTGGCCTCCAGGTCCAGGGTCACGTCGTGCTCGTCGGCCAGCGGGCTCCACCGCAGGGCCGCTGTCCGCGCGATCGCGACGGCATCGACGGTGCCGACCGAGGTGGTCGTCTCGCTGCGTGCCAGGGCGAGCAGCCCTTCGACCATGTGCCCCAGCCGCTCCAGCTCGGTGTCGATCGCCCGGAGGTCGTCCTGCGCTGCATCGGGATCGACATCGGGTCCGAGTGCGGTGTCCTCCAGTGACTCGATCCGCAGTCGGAGCGCGGTGAGCGGCGTGCGCAGTTGGTGCGAGGCGTCCGCGACGAAGTCGCGCTGCGACCGCACCAGGGCCTCGAGTCGGGCTGCCATGTCGTTGAACGTGTCGGCCAGGTGCCGCAGTTCGGGCGGGCCGTGGTCCACCTCGGCCCGCCCCGTCAGGTCGCCATCGGCGAGTCGCCGGGCGCCGTCCTCGAGCTGCTGGACCGGTCCGACCGCCCACCTGGCGACCAACCAGCCCAACGACGCTGCGCCGACCAGCACGAAGACCGAGAGCGCGCCCAGCCGCAGCCAGTTGTCGCGCACCTGTCGACGGACCGAGTCGGTGGGGTAGCTCACCCGCACCGCGCCGTTGAGCACCCCGTCGGAGGAGATGGGCACCGCCACGTAGGCGAGCTCCTCGCCCAGGGTCTCGGAACGACGGATGCCCGCTGCCTGGGTTCCGCCCAGGGCGGTGTCGAACTCGGGCCGGGTGGAGAAGTCCCGGGGGCCGTCGTCGGGTCGATCGGTGTCGACGACGCTGATGCCTTATGCGTCGGTGACGACCACACGCCCACCGGACTGGTCGGCGTAGCGGGCCCCGATGGTCGCGACGGCCGCCCGGTCACCGGTCTCGACCCGCTCCTCCACCAGGCCGCCCAGCACACGGGCATCCCGCTCGACATCGGCGAGCAACCGGTCCTGCGCCCTGGCCGCATAGGTCAGTCCGAGTGGCAGTTCCACGACCACGAGCACGAACGCGGCGAGGAGCAGGTACGAGAGGATGAGCCGACGGGTCACGTGCCGTTCGCAGGCGACTCGCCCGCACCCGGGGCAGGGCCGGGGTCGGGATCGGCCGGGCCGGTGACGAGCTTGAACCCGACGCCACGAACCGCCTGGATCCACTCGGGGTGACCGAGCTTGCGGCGCAGCGAGGCCACGTGGACGTCGAGGGTCTTGGACGAGCCGTACCAGTTGGTGTCCCAGACCTCTTCGAGGATGTTGCGACGGGTCAGTGCCGCGCCGGGTTCTGCAGCGAGGTGGGCCAGCAGGTCGAACTCCTTGGGCGTGAGCTCGACGGTCCGGTCCTCGACGTGCACCTCGTGGGTCCGCAGGTCCACGACCAGCGGACCCACCTCGAGTCGCTGTCGCACCGGCTCGCCGCCGGCTCGACGGGACACCGCCCGGATTCGAGCGATCAACTCCCGCAGGCCGAACGGCTTGACCACGTAATCGTCTGCGCCGACCTCCAGCAGCATGACGCGGTCCACCTCGTCCGACCGGGCGCTGACCACGATGATGGGCACGTCGCACCGCTGCCGGAGCTGACGGCACACCTCCGAACCGTCCAGGTCCGGCAGGCCCAGGTCCAGCAGGACCAGGTCCGCGCCGTCCACCGCTCCGAGCGCCGCATGGCCGGTTCGCACCAGCGTCGGTTCGAAGCCGTTGCGCACCAGGCCGGCCACCAGGGGTTCTGCGATTGCCGGATCGTCCTCCACCACCAGGATCTTCACGACGCTCAGGGTTCCACACCCGGCGTGGCAGAGGATCGAACCTTCACCAAACCCTTACTCCCCACGGGACGTCCCCTTGATGGGGGTTCCGTACCGTTGAGCCCATGACCACGACACCCAACACCACCCGCAAACTCGCCGCCGGCGTCGCCGCTGTCGTGCTGACGCTCTCCGCCGCCGGCGCTGCCGTTGCGGTCAACATCAGCGACTCGGGCGTGGAATCCCCCGCAGGGAAGCTCGCTGCCACCGAACCGGTGAGCAGCTCCGAGTCGGCTCCCACTGCGACCCCCTCGACGATCTACGTCGACATCACCGTGCCGGCGCCCCAGGACCCGGCCGGGTCCGCGTCGCAGCAGCAGTCCGCGGCAACGCCTGCGGCGCCGGAAGTGGGACCGGTCACGACCGCAGCGTCGTCGACCTCTTCCTACGACGACGATCACGACGACGAGTCCGATGACCATGGCGATGACCATGACGATGACGATGACCATGACGATGACCACGACGGTGACCACGAGGACGGTGCCGACGATGATGACTGACCAACCCTTCCCGAACGAACCCCCGACCGCACCCCTTCCGGCGGCGACCGATCCGGTCGTGCGGGCACGGCCCACCCCGGCGGCAGGTCGTGGGCAGCGGGGAAGCCCACACGCCGCCGGCACCGCGCCGCCGGCTCCCGTCGGCTCGCCGCAGGGCTGGCGGCGGCCTCGGCCATCGGTCTCGTCGCAACGCTGGGCCTGGGTGCTCGGTCGGGTCAGGCCCAGGCCGCAGAGGCGGTGTCACCGGCGGCGGTTCCGTCCATGACGGTGCCGTCGACCACAGCGCCGGCACCCGTCGTGGTGATCCGCCGTACCTACATCCCCGTCGACGGCGGGGGCACCTCGACCGGTTCCGGCTCGACCGCGAGCGGTGCAACGGTCCGTCCATCGGCGCCGACCGCGCCCAGTGCTCCTCCGGTGACTGCGGCGCCACGCCAGTCCGCGCCGGTGACGCGGTCGAGCTCGAGCTGAGGGTCTGATGGACACCGTCGTCCCGGCGAACGCGCCACCTGGCCCGACACCGTCCGACAGGACCTGTCGTGCCGAGGTGGAGGCGCCGATGATGGGCACCACCGCCCACGTGGTGCTCCTCGGCAGGGATGCCCCCCCGATCGACCGGGTGATCGCCCAACTCGACTCCTACGAGTCGGCGTGGTCTCGCTTTCGACCCGACGCAGAGCTGACCCGACTCGGCGTCGGCAACGGTGCCCCGGCGGTGGTGTCACACCCCACTGCGATGCTCATCGAACGGGCGGTCTGGGCGTGGCGTCGCACCGGCGGTCGCTTCGACCCCACGGTGCTGCATGCAGTGTGTTCCGCCGGGTACGACCGGAGCTTCTCCGAGGAGCTCCCGCCCAACGCGCCCGGCACTCCGGCACCCGATGCGGCGGCCGCCGCGATGTCGCCCGTCGGGTTCCGGCCGACAGCTGCCGGATCGATCGACGTTCCGGTGCCCGGCTGCGACGGCATCGACGTCGACCCACTGGTGGATCTGGTGCGGCTGCCCGTCGGCGTCGCCATCGACCCGGGCGGCATCGGCAAGGGGCTGGCTGCTGACCTGGCAGCCACCGCAGCTGTGGACGGTGGCGCGGACGGTGCGATGGTCTCGATCGGCGGTGATCTGCGCGTCGCCGGGGCTGCGCCGCCCGAGGGGTGGGAGGTCGAGCTCGACCACCACATCGCGCCGGTCGCACGCATCAACCTGCACAGCGGCGCCCTGGCCACGTCGTCGACGCTTCGACGTCGATGGCGGACCGCGACGGGCACGGCGCACCACGTCATCGACCCGAGGACCGGCCGATCGACCGGCGGACCGTTGGTCGCCTGTTCCGTGGTCGCCGGCGAGGCCTGGTGGGCCGAGGCCCTCGCCACCGCGCTGCTGGTGGGTTGGGGCGACCCAGAGGCCGAGCCAGAGCTGCGGGAGCTGTTGGAGGACGCCGGTGCACTCCTGACCTTCGCTGACGGTGCCCAGCACGCCGTGGGCACGTTCGCCACATCGTTCTCGTTCGGAGGAGACATCTGATGACCTCGCAGTTCTGGTGGTACGTCTCGCGGGCCAGCGGCATGGTCGCCGCCGTGCTGTTGGCGTTGACCCTGATCTGGGGACTGCTGATCACGACCAAGTTGATCGAGCGTCGCGGCCTGCCCGCGTGGCTCACCGATCTGCACCGCTTCCTCGGCGGGCTCACGGTGATCTTCATCGCGGTGCACCTGGCGGCGCTGGTGTTCGACAACTACCTGGTGTTCTCCTGGTCGGACCTGTTCGTACCCTTCGCCAGCTCCTGGAAGGCCGGCCCGGTCGCCTGGGGCATCGGAGCGTTCTGGGCTCTGGTGGTGGTCGAGGGCTCCTCGCTGCTGCAGAAGAAGATGCCCCGCCGGGCGTGGCGGGGCCTGCACTTCCTCTCCTACCCGGTGGCGCTGATGACGGCGCTGCACGCGGCGCAGGCGGGCACCGATTCCGGCAACATCTGGTTCCGAGCGGTGTCGATCGGCCTGATCGGCGTGCTCACCGCACTCACGATCTTCCGGATCCTGTATCACCCACCGAAGCGCTCGGTCGTGCCCTCGGCCTCCGCAGCGCGAACCAGGACCTCAGCAGGTAGTTGAACCGCCGCAGCCGGCGGCGTGATCGCCGATCTGGCGGTGCTCGATCTGGCGGTGCTCGATGCTCGGCCTCCTGGCAGCTTTGGGCGGCAATGGTGTGCGCCGGCCGTCGTGGTGCCGCCCAGAACCTGGGAGCTGTGGGCGGGTTGGTGTCGTGGGTGCATCGGCAGTCTTCGGGCGGCAATGGTGTGCGCCGGTCGTCGTGGTGCCGCCCAGAACCTGGGCTGGTGGTGTCAGCGGCCGGGAGTTGGTTCGGGCGGGGGTGAAGTGCTCCGGTAACCTCGGCGGTCCCGGGGAGGCCGTGGACCTGACTGACGTGGCCTGCGTCGAGCAGCCCCGGGTCCCCTGATCTCCCGTGGAGGTAGTGCGTGACCACCGAGTCCGACCTGACGCTGGCAGGCGAGTTCCCGGCTGCGACCGAGGAGCAGTGGCTCGCACTGGTCGACAAGGTGCTGAAGGGCGCGCCGCTGTCCAAGCTGCGCTCCAGGACGCCGGGCGGTCTGGTCGTCGAGCCGCTCTACACCCGCCACAGCGCACCCGGCGCGGCCGACGAGGCCGGTGTCCCGGGATCGGCGCCCTTCGTGCGTGGCAGTTCGGCCGCACCCCCGTCAGGCGGTGGTTGGCAGATCCGTGCGCTGCTCAGCACGCCGGACCCCCGCGACGCCAACCGCATCGCGCTGCGTGAGCTCGACCGCGGAGCGACCGAGCTGACGGTCCGATTCGACCGGTCGTTCCGCGAATCGGTCGGCAGCACCGGTCCCGACTTCTCGGAGCTGGCGGCGCTCGACGGCGTGCTGATCACCTCCACCGACGACCTGGCGACGGTGCTGGACGGCGTGCTGTTGGACCTGGCGCCGGTCCACCTGGAGCCCGGTGCGCAGTTCTCCCGCGCAGCGGATCTGCTGACCGCGGTCATGGAACGCCGGGGGCTCGACCCGGCCCAGGTCGCGGGCGGCATCGGCGCCGATCCGCTCGGGCACCTCGCTGCGACGGGTCGCCTGCTCCAGGGCCTGGACGGTGCCCTCGCCGAGATGGGCGGGCTGGCGGCCCGGGTCGCCTCCAGCCACCCCCGCGTCCGGTCGGTGCGGGTCGACACCACGCCGTACGTCGAAGCCGGCGCGAGCGAGACCCAGGAGCTCGCGATCATGCTGGCCACCGGGGCGGCGTACCTGCGTGCGATGTCCGACGCCGGGATGACCGTCGATGACGCCTGCGCGCAGATCGAGGTGTCGCTCGCCGCCGATGCCGACGTGTTCACCACCGTCGCGAAGCTGCGGGCCGCCCGTCGGGTGTGGAGCGCGATGACCACGGCCTGCGGGGCGACGTCCGATGCCCAGGCCCCCCAGCTGCACGTGCGCACCGCAGATCGGATGATGACCGTGCGCGACCCGTGGGTGAACCTGCTGCGGGTCACCGCGGCGGCGCTGGGTGCCGGACTCGGCGGCGCACACTCGGTCACCACCGCTGCGTTCGACTCGGAGCTGGGCGAACCCGAGGAGCTGGGGCGCCGCATGGCTCGCAACACCCAGTTGCTGTTGCAGGAGGAGTCCAACGTCGGCCGCGTCGTCGATCCCGCCGGTGGGTCCTGGTACATCGAGTCGCTGACCGACCAGATCGCCGTCGCAGCGTGGGAGCAGTTCGGGCAGATCGAGGCCGGGGGTGCGATGGCCGGGGTCCTGCTCGACGGGACGCTGGCGAGCTCGATCGCCGAGGTCCGCGACGCTCGTCTGGCCCAGGTCGCAACGCGCAAGGAGGCCATCACCGGCGTGAGCGAGTTCGCCGACATCAGCGAGACGCCGCTCACCCGTCCGGAGCCCGACCTGCGCACGTTGCGCTCGCGGGCCCATGAGTCCGGTACCGGCGGGGTCAGCTCCGGCACGCCGACCGAGTGCACCCCGTTGCCCCGGGTCCGGTGGGCCCAGGAGTTCGAAGCGCTGCGTGACGCGTCGGATTCCTACATGGCAGCGACCGGCGCTCGACCCAAGGTCTTCCTGGTCAACCTGGGCCCCGTCGCGGTGCACACCGCTCGCGCCACCTTCGCAAAGAACTTCTTCGAGGCCGGCGGCATCGAAGCGGTGACGAGCGAGACGGGCAGCACCACCGGGTTCGACGATCCGGCCGACGCGGTGCGTGACGCCATGGCAGCAGCAGCCCACCTCGTCTGCATCTGCTCGTCCGACGAGCTCTACGCCGAACGGGGCATCGAGTTCGTCGCCGCACTCGATGCAGCAGGTCTGTCGCCGATCCACCTGGCGGGCCGACCGGGCGATCGGCGCGACGCCGAGACCGCCGCCGGGGTCGCCGAGTACATCCACGTGGGTGTCGACGCCCTCGCCATCCTCCGCCGGGCCCACGAGAGCATCGGCACGCCCACAGGTACGGCCGCTCGATGAACGGTCCCGCACACGCCGCACGCCCCGCACGCCGCATGACCCCGAGGACGATCCGATGAGCTTCCAGGTCCCCGACTTCTCCCAGCTCGGCCTCCCAACGGCGACGCCCCACACCCAGGACCGCTCGCCCGAACTGGACGCCGCGCCGACCTGGGCCACCCCGGAGGGTGTCGAGGTCAAGGCGCTCTACCGCGCCGAGGACCTCGACGGCCTCGACTTCCTCGACACCTATCCCGGCGTCGCGCCGTTCCTGCGCGGTCCGTATCCCACGATGTACGTCAACCAACCGTGGACGGTGCGCCAGTACGCGGGGTTCTCCACCGCCGAGGACTCCAACGCCTTCTACCGCCGCAACCTCGCTGCGGGGCAGAAGGGCCTGTCGGTGGCCTTCGACCTGGCCACCCACCGCGGGTACGACTCGGACAACCCCCGGGTGTCCGGCGACGTCGGCATGGCAGGAGTCGCCATCGACTCGATCTACGACATGCGGGTGCTCTTCGACGGCATCCCGCTGGACCAGATGTCGGTGTCGATGACCATGAACGGCGCGGTGCTGCCGGTGCTGGCGCTCTACATCGTGGCGGGCGAGGAGCAGGGCGTCGCGCACCGAACAACTCGCAGGGACCATCCAGAACGACATCCTCAAGGAGTTCATGGTCCGCAACACCTACATCTATCCCGCCGACGCCGTCGATGCGGATCATCTCGGACATCTTCGCCTACACGTCCACCGAGATGCCCCGGTTCAACTCCATCTCCATCTCCGGCTACCACATGCAGGAAGCGGGGGCGTCGCTCGATCTGGAGCTGGCGTACACCATCGCCGACGGCATCGAGTACGTGCGTGCCGGTCGCGACACGGGGCTCGACGTCGACGCGTTCGCGCCGCGGCTCAGCTTCTTCTGGGCGATCGGCATGAACTTCTTCATCGGAGATCGCGAAGATGCGTGCCGCCCGGTTGCTGTGGGCGAAGCTCATGAAGGAGCAGTTCGACCCCTCGAACCCCAAGTCGCTGTCACTGCGCACGCACAGCCAGACGTCGGGCTGGTCGCTCACCGCACAGGACGTCTACAACAACGTCGTGCGCACCTGCATCGAGGCGATGGCCTCGACCCAGGGCCACACGCAGTCGTTGCACACCAACGCCCTCGACGAGGCACTGGCGCTGCCCACCGACTTCTCGGCCCGGATCGCCCGCAACACCCAGCTGTTCCTCCAGCAGGAGTCGAACACCACCAAGGTCATCGACCCGTGGGGCGGCAGCTACTACGTGGAGCGCCTCACCGCGGACATGGCCGCCAGGGCGCTGGGGCACATCCGTGAGGTCGAGGAGCTCGGCGGCATGGCCAAGGCCATCGAGGCCGGCATCCCGAAGCTGCGCATCGAGGAGGCCGCGGCCCGCACCCAGGCGCGCATCGACTCGGGCCAGCAGCCGGTGATCGGGGTCAACAAGTTCCGCCTGGACCACAACGAGCAGATCGACGTGTTGAAGATCGACAACTCGGCGGTGCGTGCCGGGCAGATCGCGAAGCTGGAGCGCCTGCGCGCGGAGCGCGACCAACCGGCGTGCGACTCGGCGCTCGAGGCACTGACGAACGCAGCGGGATCCGGCGAGGGGAACCTGCTGGCGCTCGCGGTCGACGCGGCCCGCGCGATGGCGAGCGTCGGCGAGATCAGCGACGCACTCGAGAAGGTCTACGGACGTCACCGTGCGGAGATCCGTTCGATCTCGGGTGTGTACCGCGGCGAGTTGGGCGATCGTGGAGGCGTGGTGGACGACGTGCGGGCCAAGGTCGAGGCGTTCGAGGCGGCCGACGGGCGCCGCCCGCGGATCCTGCTGGCGAAGATGGGACAGGACGGCCACGACCGCGGTCAGAAGGTCATCGCCTCGGCGTTCGCGGACCTGGGCTGGGACGTCGACATCGGCCCCCTGTTCCAGACACCGGCCGAGGCAGCCCGCCAGGCCGTGGAGGCCGACGTGCACGTCATCGGGGCCTCGTCGCTCGCTGCGGGACACCTGACGTTGGTGCCCGAGCTGCGGGCCGAACTGGCTGCGCTGGGTCGCGAGGACATCATGATCGTGGTCGGCGGTGTCATCCCGCCCCAGGACTACGACGAGCTGTTGGCCGCCGGTGCGGTTGCGGTGTTCCCCCCTGGCACGGTCATCCACGAAGCCGCGGGCGACCTGCTCGACCGGCTGTCGGTGGCGCTCGGCCACGACCAGCCAGACCGACCCGACAGCCTGACCTGACGCAGCCCCGAACGGTCGTCGGTCAGCCGGGGTCGGCGACGGGCTCGCTGAAGTGCATGACGATGGACTCGAGCCCGTGCGCGTACACGCCGAGTCCCTCCGGGCCGATGGGCCGGTCCACCAGGTCCGGCGACGTTCGGTGTCGCAGGCACAGCCC
This sequence comes from uncultured Microthrixaceae bacterium, assembly GCA_963714875.1. Taxonomy (GTDB): domain Bacteria; phylum Actinomycetota; class Acidimicrobiia; order Acidimicrobiales; family Microtrichaceae; genus JBAOHV01. The sequence goes on from CAVQQI010000010.1 coordinate 218,590, forward strand.
TTGGAACAGGGAGTTGATGGAGATCAACATCAGCTCGGTGGTGAACGGCGCCCTGACCCGTCGGCCGATGAGTTCCAGGTACTGCTCGACGACCGGGCCGAAGTCCTCGATCACCGCGTCGTCGCCGCTCGCGAGCAGCGCGGACACCTCGGGGTTCGCCGCGTAGACGAAGAAGCTGAACCGTGCGAAGAACGCAGGATCCTCCTTCAACGCGTCGAAGACGAAGTCGGCGTAGCGGTGCATGATCGAGCGGGGATCGGCGTTCAGCACGTCGGGGTCGCTCAGGAGCTGGTGGAGCTCCCGGATCCCCGCCTGACGGCTCTGGTCCAGCAGGCGCTGCAACAGGTCCTTGCGGTAGGCCTCCTGAGAGGGCCACACGTGGTACACGGCGCCCTTGGTGACGCCGGCCTGATCCGCGACGTCCGCGACCTTCACGTTGGCGAGCGCATCCACGGTGGCCGCCCGCGACTCCTCGGCGCTGAAGTTCGTGACGATCTCGGCGCCGATCGCCAGGTAGTCCCGTCGCCGTTGCTCTGCGGTGGGTCGGCCCATCAGCTGCCGCTTCCGGTCGCCGCCAGCGGTCCCGAGCCCGTTGCGTCGCCCGCTCCGTCGTGGACGGGTCGGGTGTAGCCATCGAGCAGGGCATCCGCGGCGGCCGAGAAGAGCGACCAGCGCACGCCGGCGGCGAGGGGGACGTCGGGGGTGCGAGCCGGGTCGATCCGGAACTGCAGGCACAGACCGTCGAGCAACGCCGCGACGGCGACGGCGAAGTCCCACGACGTGGCGCCGTCGATCATCTGCCGACCCATGGAGCCGATCGACGACTCGAGCACGGGGACCATCCGCTCCACGGAGTCGCGGAACGCCCGGTCGAGCTCGGCGCGCACCCGGTCGTCATCGAGGTAGGAGAACAGACTGACCCGTGCGAAGAACGACGGGTCGTGGCTCAGTGTGTCGAACAAGGCGTTGCCGAACTCGCGCAAGGTCGGAGCGGTGCCGGCCGCCGCCGCCAGGTCCGATCCGATCGCCGCGAGCTGCTCTGCACCGAAGAGCTGTTGGCCGTCCAGGAGGTACGTCAGCAGGTCGTTCCAGAACACCTCCTGGGACGGCCAGATGTGGTAGAGCGCGCCCTTGGTCACGCCGGCTCGATCAGCGACGTCGGCCAGCTTCACATGGGCCAGAGCGAACCCCGGTTCGGCTCCGCCGGGTCCTGCCGATTCGGCCACCAACGCCGCGCCGATGTCCAGGTAGTCGGTCCGGCGTTGTTCCTTGGAGCGGCGCATCACCGCATCCGTCCCGGAACCGGGCGCGGGACGGACCCGACGGTGTCTCGCAGGCGTGGCGCAGCGTCCGGTCGTGGTCGGTCAGGCACGGTCACGAGACTACGGCAGCGGCGCGACCCGTTCGGAGGCAACCGGAAGCGGGCTTGTAGTGTGCCGCCGATGGCTGGTCCTCTCTCGGTCGAGCAGTACGTCGACGGTGTCCGCAGCGGCGACCCTGCGGTCATGGCGCGAGCCATCACCCTGGTCGAGTCCTCCAACCGGGCCCACCGCGTGCTCGCCCAGCAGGTGGTGCTCGAGCTGCTGCCCCATGCCGGCGGCGCGCACCGCATCGGCATCACCGGTGTGCCGGGTGTCGGCAAGTCGACCTTCATCGATCAGCTCGGAGTGAACCTGACCGCGGCGGGCCACCGGGTCGCGGTCCTGGCGGTCGACCCGACGAGTTCACGCACCGGCGGGTCGATCCTGGGCGACAAGACGCGCATGGAACGTCTGGCGGTCGACCCCCGGGCGTTCATCCGACCCTCGCCCGCCGGGTCGACCCTCGGTGGTGTCACACGGGCAACCCGCGAGACCATCCTCATCTGCGAGGCGGCCGGCTACGACGTGGTCCTGGTCGAGACCGTCGGTGTCGGTCAGTCCGAGACGGTCGTGGCCGACATGGTCGACTTCTTCCTGGTGCTGATGATCGCCGGTGCAGGCGACGACCTGCAGGGGATCAAGAAGGGCGTGCTGGAGCTCGCCGACATGGTCGCGATCAACAAGGCCGACGGTGACAACGCCACCCGCGCCGAGTTGGCGGCCGCCGAGTACCGGGGTGCGTTGCACCTGATGCGACCGGCGTCGCCGACCTGGACGCCGCCGGTGGTGACCTGTTCGGGATTGGCCGATCTCGGGCTCCGCGAGCTGTGGGAGCAGATCGAGGTCCACCGTTCGAAGATGGGCGCCAGCGGCGAGCTCGACGACCGCCGCCGTGCGCAGCAGGTGCGCTGGATGTGGTCGATGCTCGATGAACGGCTGCGCGACGACCTGCGTGCCCGCCCGGAGGTGACCGACCGGATCGCCGCGCTCGAGGGCCGGGTGCGTCATGGCGAGCTGACCGCCACGATGGCGGTGGACGAGGTCTGGCAGCTCTACGTCGAGCTTCGCAGCTGAGCACAACTGCCCGTTGTGGACCGCGTGCACCGGTGGTCCCATGCATCGATGGGCCGGCCGATGGTGCTCGACGTGTGCGGCGCGCTCCTGGTGGGCGCGCTGATGGGCGCGGGCGCCCAGGTGCTGTGGGACCCGGCGGGTGCAGTGCCCGGCGCGCCGGTGCAGGTCGCCGGCGCGGTGCTCGATCGCCCGAACCCGGTGCGCGACGACGTCGTCTCGGCCGCCGCTGCGGCTGCGGTGGTCGAGGTCGAGACCTTCGGCTGTGGGAGCCGGCGTCGGGCCAGCGCCACCCTGCTGCGTGACCGCAGCGGTCGGGCCCTGCTGCTGACCAACGCACATGTGGTCCGGGGCGCTGCGGTTGCAACGGTGACCTTCGGATCGGGCACGCAGCTCGAGGTGCCGGTGCTCGGCGCGGTCCCGGGGCGCGATGCCGCGCTGCTCGATCCGGCGCCGGTCACCGATGCCGGCGTGACGCCACTCACGATCGGAGCGACAGCAGCGCTCGGCGACACCGTGACCGTCGCCGGACACCCCGGCGGGACGTTGCGCGTCGAGGCCGCGTCGGTGCAGGAGGTGCAGCGGCGCGCCGGGTACGGCTCGGCCTCGGACGTCCTGTTGATCGGGACCGAGGCCGAGGGAGGGCACTCCGGCGGGGCCGTGCTGGACGCGGACGGCTCGGTGGTCGGGTTGGTCGCGGCGCGCGATCCGGGCACCCGGCGCGTGGTCGCCTACCGGATCGATGACGTGCTGGCTCCCGCGACCGTGCGGATGCCCGCCTGCTGAGACAGGTCCCCGTTCGGGCCGGATGTCCGCGACCCCGGCCGCCGCCCGGTCCTGCGTGTCGGGCGACCCCGGCCGTCGCCCGGTCCTGACGGTGTCGCCCTCGGCTCGGTCCGGTGCGAGCAGTACGCTGGACCGGTGCCCAACTCCGAGCGCCGACTCGATCTGCTCAAGACGCTCGGTGACAACACGCGCTACGCGATCTACCTCGAACTGGCGCGTGCACCCCAGCCCGTGGCCACCTCGGACGTCGCCGACTCGCTGGGGCTGCACCCCAACACCGTGCGGCCGCACCTGGAGCGCATGCTCGACGTGGGGCTGCTCGATGCCCGCCCCGACGCGAGGGGAGCGGTCGGACGCCCGCAGAAGCTCTACAGCCTGGCAGCCGACGCGCCGTCGCTGGGGCTGGAACCCCCGGTGTTCCCGATGCTCGCGCGGATGCTGCTGTCGATGGCTGCCGACGCCGGGATCGACGGCGATGCCGCTGCGGACGCTGGACGGGACGAGGGGCGCCGGATCGCACATCGGAGCTCGCGCGCCGCGCCGTGCGTCGATGCAGCCATGCGCATGCTCGACGACCTGGGTTTCGACCCCGCCCGGGTCGACGACGAGGACGAGCACATCTCGACCGTCGCGTTCAGCCACTGCCCGTTCGCCGAGATGGCCGAGGCGCAGCCCGAGCTGGTCTGCTCGCTGCACCGGGGACTGCTCGAAGGATTCGTGGACGAACTGGGCGGAGCGACGGTGGTGTCCTTCAGCGACCTCGCGGACCGTACGCCCTGCAGCTCCCAGATCGCCGTGGGCTGACCCGAATCCTCGGTGCTCTTGTTCTCACGGCGAACACCGGTACAATTCAGGTCGACCGTGCAGGAACGCCTGGAGGAACCGCAATGATCACAGTGACCGACAGTGCAGCCGACAAGGTTCGTCAGCTCATCACCGCCGAGGGCGACGACGCCCTGGCGCTGCGGGTGGCCGTGCGGCCCGGTGGCTGCAGCGGCTTCTCCTACGAGATGTTCTTCGACAGCGACGTGGCCACCGACGATGTCACGACGGACCACGGCGGCGTGCGGGTCATCGTCGACCCGTCCTCGGCACAACTCCTGACCGGGGCGACCTTGGACTACAAGGACGGCCTCGACCAGTCGGGCTTCGCCATCACCAACCCCAACGCCCAGCGCACCTGCGGGTGCGGGCAGTCCTTCAGCTGACCCCGGGTCCTGCTCGGGACCTGACCGGCAGTACCGACCGACGGTCGTCGTCCTCGGACGGCGACCGTTGTCGCGTTCGGACAACGGTTGGCGTTCAGACGGCGGCGGTGTCAGACGGCGGCTGATGTTCAGACGGCGAGGGCCAGCATCTCGGCCATCTCGCCGCGGTCGACGACGATGTCGCCGCGTGCGACCAGCAGTCCTGCGGAGTCGGCCACGAACAGGCTCGGCTCCCACCCCATGTTGTAGGTGTCGGGCAGTGGCGCGAGCGACGCCTGGGACAGGTCGGGCACGCCCTTGGGGTTCTTGTAGACCTCGGAGTGGATGACGATCAGGTCCTCGCGACCGCCGGCTTCCTCGACGAGCAGGTCGAGGATCGGGCCGCAGGCGGTGGTCTGGCAGTACGCGGGGGTGGCCAGCAGCACCACCACGGGGCGGCCGGTGCCGACAACGCTCGCCAGGTCGACCTGGTGGAACGGGCACTGGGGCGACGCGGTGCAGATGGGGTCGACCTCGAGGGTCTGGCCCGGGATCGGTGTGCCGGCCGAGGGCAGCGGAGACCCGACCAGCGGTTGTTCGATCTCCTCGGCCGGGAAGATCTGCACCTGGGAGTTCAACGTCGTGTCGCCGAACGACGCATCGATGTCGTACAGCCCGGGGCGCTCGAACGTCGTCGTCAGCGGGAGGTACGGCCGCGGCACACCGTCGGCCCTCGGGGCGACCTCGATGGGTTCGCCGACCTGTTCGCCGTCGAAGCTCACGGTGAAGCGGACCGGTCCGTCGATCGTGGCGACGGGGATGCCCTCGGCGTCGATGAACGTGTAGGGCAACCTCGACGGGGCTCCGGCGGCGGCGAAGGCGATGTCCCTGGGGAACAGCGCCTGGAGCTGGCGGTCCGGGCCTGCGCTGACACCATCGGCAACGGTGTCGCTCTCGCTGCTGCAGGCCAGGGCCAGTCCGCCCAGGGCCAACATCCCGACGCCTCCCGCGCCGCGTCGCAGCAGCGCTCGGCGGTTCAGCAGCTGTGGGTCCGTGGCGCGATGAGCGGAGCGGGCGAGTCGATCGGACACGGCGGCGACGCTACTTGGAGCGGGGCTCGGAGCCACATCGCTGCACGGCTACGCTCAGCGCGGTCTCAGCGACCAGGGAGCCCCGCCATGTCCTCACTGCCCTACACGCCGCTCTACCGCGCCGGTGACTGGGCGTGCATCTCCGGACAGATCGGGATGGACGACGGCGGCGTCGTCGACGGATTCGAGGCGCAGCTGCGCCAGATCTTCGCCAACCTCGAACGACTGCTCGCCGACAACGGCGTCACTCGTACCCAGATCGCCAGGATCACCGTGTTCCTGGTCGACATGGCGGACTACGCGACGCTCAACGAGATCTACCTGGAGTGGTTCGGCGACCACCGCCCCGCCCGGACCGCGGTCGCAGTCAAGGAGCTGCCCTTCGGCGCCCGGGTCGAGCTGGAGGGCTGGGCGTACCTGGGCGCCTGACGCGTCGTGACGGAGTCCGGCTGTTCGGCGGCAGGATCCTTCGCGAGTCGTCGGTGCGAGGACCGCGAGGGTGGCCGGATCGGCGGCGTTGCGGCAGACTGGATGCCATGCTCGGACCGATCCTGATCGTCGTCGCCCTGCTGGTCGTGCTGCCGCTGTCGTTCTTCCTGATCGGCACGATCCTGTCGGTGCTGCTGGGTCACACCCTGCGCAAAGAGGGCGAGTACATGAACGAGGGCAGCGAGCTCATCGAGCTCAACACCTGACCGGATCTGCCTCGGCCGCCGTCGCCCGCATCTCACGTCGACGTCAAGATCTCGCCCAGGCAGACCCGAACCAGGGGCGGGAGTGCGTGCTGGGGCTCGCATCAGCGCCCCCGGTTCGCATCCCTCGGTCAGCTGGACCAGCGTGACTCGCCGAACTTGTAGCCGACCGACCGCACGGTCTGGATCAGCCCGGCGTGTTCCTCGCCCAGCTTCGCCCGCAGCCGTCGCACGTGGACGTCCACGGTGCGGGCCCCGCCGTAGTACTCGTAGCCCCAGACCCTGCTGAGCAGGGTCTCGCGGGTGAAGACCCTGCCCGGGTTCGAGGACAGGAACTTCAACAGCTCGTACTCCATGTAGGTCAGGTCGAGCGGACGCCGTTCGATCGACGCCTGGTAGGTCTCGACGTTGAGCACCAGGTCCTCGTACTCGATGATCTCCGGTCCCGTCTCGATGCCCGGCTCGGCCGCGAGCAGGTGGCGGATCCGCGCCTCGACCTCGGAGGGGTGGAACGGCGTCACGCAGAAGTCGTCGAACGTGTCGTGGCGCCCGTCGAGGTCGCCGAGCTGGGTTCCACGGACCAACAACAGCAGCGGCGCCACGGCCAGGTCGCCGCGGCGCAGCGTCCGCGCCATGGCGAAGGCACCCTCGGGAGCCTGGTCCGCCGCCACGATCGCACCGGACCACACCCCGTCCCGCGCGCCGGCCTCGTCGCCGACGGCGCTCCAGGGCAGCCCCGACATGTCGAGCACCCTCACCAGGTCCGGCGGGGGTGGGTCGGGCCAGATCAACAGTGGCTGCACGGCAGGGTCACCAAGCCCTCAGGTAGCGATGCAGTTCGTAGCTGCTGACGTGGGTGCGGTAGCCGGCCCACTCCGCACGCTTGTTGCGCAGGAACCACTCGAAGATGTGCTCGCCCAGCGCTTCGCGCACCAGTTCGGAGTGCTCCATCTCGTCGAGTGCGGTGGACAGGTTCGTCGGCAGCAGCGTGGTGTCGCTGCTGCGTCGCTCCGCCTCCGAGGTGTTGAACAGGTTGACCGTCGCCTCCGGCGGCAGCTCGTAGCCCTCGGCGACGCCCTTCAGGCCGGCGGCGAGGAGCACCGAGAACGCCAGGTACGGGTTGGTCGCCGGGTCGAGCGCCCGGTACTCCAGCCGCGTGCCGGCCGCCTCCTTGGTGCGCTTCGGCACCGGGATCCGCACCAGCGCCGAGCGGTTGTTGCGTGCCCAGGAGATGTGCACGGGCGCCTCGTACCCGGCCACCAGCCGCTTGTAGGAGTTGATCAGCTGGTTGGTCACTGCGGTCATCTCCGCCGCGTGGCGGAGCAGCCCTGCGATGAAGCCCTTCGCCGTGGCCGACAGGCCGTACTCGTCGTCGGGGTCGTGGAACGCGTTGTCGTCGCCGCGCCACAGCGACAGGTGGGTGTGCATCCCCGAGCCCTGCACGCCCTCGATCGGCTTGGGCATGAACGTGGCGTGCACCCCCGACGCCATCGCCACCTCTCGCACGATCATCCGCAGCGCCATCAGGTTGTCGGCCATCCCGAGCCCGTCGGTGTAGCGCAGATCGATCTCGTGCTGGGACGGAGCGTCCTCGTGGAAGGAGTACTCGACGGGGATGCCCGTGGCCTCGAGACGCTGGATGGTCCGGCGGCGGATGTCGGAGCACTCGTCGTAGGTGGTCAGGTCGAAGTAGCTGGCCTGGTCGAGCGGCTGGGGTGCCACGGTGGGGTCGTCGCTGCCCAGGTAGAAGAACTCGACCTCGGGTGCGGCCATGAACTGGAAGCCGCGCTCGGCGGCGACTCCCAGGTTGCGCTTGAGGACCTGTCGGGGATCGCCCTCGAACGGGGTCCCGTCCAGGTTCGCGATGTCGCAGAAGATGCGTGCAGTGAGCTCGTCGCCGTCCGTGCCGGGCATCAGCTGGAAGGAGTCCGGGTCCGGCAGCGCCAGCACGTCGCTCTCCTGGACCCTGCTGAAGCCGTCGATCGCCGATCCGTCGAACTGCACACCCTCGTCGAACGCGGAGTCCAGCTCGACCGGAGAGATCGCGACGGACTTGATCTGGCCGAGCACGTCGGTGAACCAGAGTCGGATCAGGCGGACGCGTCGTTCCTCGACGGTCCGCAGCACGTAGTCCTGCTGGTGGTCCATGGGCTCCATCCTGCCACTGGCGTCTGCTCGGCGAGGTGTGTGGTACCAGTCCGTCGCCCCGGCGGCGAGTTCGCGACGATCGAGTTCACACGCCGTTCACAATCGGGCAACGGTCGTGACACGGCTCCGCGACACAGTTCACCCCGTTCGCAGGGCGGGCGCCGACGGCGTCAGATCTGCGGCAGTCGTGCACCGGACTCTACGGTGCAGGGCACACCACCAACCGGACCTCGACCCCCCTCGGGTTCCGGCGACCAAACACTCGAAGGGTGATTCCACGTGGCGTATCGGGCTGAGTACATCTGGATCGACGGCAATGAACCTGTGCCGAACATGAGGTCCAAGACCAAGATCATGGAGGACGGCAAGGAGCCGGGCATCTGGGGTTTCGACGGTTCGTCGACCAACCAGGCCGAGGGTCACGACTCAGATCGTGTGCTCAAGCCCGTCTACACCTGCCCTGACCCCACCCGCGATCCCGGCGACGTGCTGGTGCTCTGCGAGGTCCTGATGCCGGAGACCATGGAGCCGCACGAGTCCAACAAGCGTGCGCTGCTCGTGCCGGTCGCCGAGAAGTTCGCGGCGCACGAGTCGTGGTTCGGCATCGAGCAGGAGTACACGTTCTTCCAGGAGGGTCGTCCGCTCGGGTGGCCGGAGCCGGCGTACCACTACCCCGCTCCGCAGGGCCCGTACTACTGCGGCGTCGGCGCGGTGGAGATCGCCGGTCGGCAGATCGTCGAGGCGCACACCGAGGCCTGCATGCGTGCCGGCATCGGCATCTCGGGCACCAACGCCGAGGTCATGCTCGGCCAGTGGGAGTTCCAGGTCGGCCCGCTCGGCCCCCTCGAGATCAGCGACCAGCTGTGGATGGCCCGCTACCTGCTGTACCGCATCGCCGAGGACTTCAACGTCAACGCCTCCATCTCGGCCAAGCCGATCCAGGGTGACTGGAACGGGGCTGGTGCGCACACCAACTTCTCCACCAACCGCATGCGCGAGGAGTACGACGCGATCATCGCGGCGTGCGAGGCGATCGGCGCCCCGGGCAAGGTCGAGGAGCACCTCGAGGGCTACGGCCACGGCTCCGAGGAGCGTCTCACCGGCCTGCACGAGACGGCGCACTTCTCGCAGTACCGCTACGGCGTGTCCGACCGCGGTGCGTCGGTGCGCATCCCGTGGCAGGTCGCCCAGGACGGCAAGGGCTACATCGAGGATCGTCGCCCGAACGCCAACATCGACCCGTACGTCGTCACCCGGTTGATCGTCAACACCGTGTGTTCGGCCATCGAGCCGCTCTGAGCGGCCCTCGGGCGTTCACCTCGGCCGACGTGCCGGGAACAGCACCGAACCCCGACCGGTGCGTCGTGTGGGCTCCGGCCCTCGCGGCGCACCGGTGTCGCGTCCGGGGTCCGGGCCGGCCGGCTCGGGTCGCCCGGTACGATCACCGCCGATGAACGTCACCTCGTCCGGGCCCGCCGGGGATCCCAACGCCGCGAAGGGCGTGTCAGGCCCGTCGTTGCGGGTCGTGGCCTGCCAGCTCGACGTGGTCGTCGGTGACCTGGCGGGCAACGTCGAACAGATGGTCGAGGCCTACCGCCGGGCCGAGGAGCGAGAGGCCGACCTGGTCGTGTTCCCGGAGCTGGCGGTGTGTGGGTACCCGCCGGAGGACCTGCTGTTGAAGCCGGGGTTCGTCGAGGACAGCCAGGCGGCGGTCCGCGCCATGGCGCTGCGGTGCCGCGGACATGCGGTTGCGTTGGTCGGCTGGATCGAGGGTCACCGGATCGCCGGCGCAGATCCCCACGATGCCGAGGACGGGCCGTGGAACGCAGCGGCGGTGCTGCACGACGGTCGGATCGTCAGCAGCTACCGCAAACGCGCGTTGCCCAACTACGGCGTGTTCGACGAGAAGCGGTACTTCGACCCGGGCGGCGCGGATCAACCGATCTACCGCATCGCCGGTGTGGATGTTGCGGTGACCGTCTGCGAGGACGCATGGGTCGCGGGCGGACCGGTCGCGGATGCGGCCCGGGCGGGCGCCGCGGTGGTGGTGAATCTGAACGCCTCGCCGTTCCACCGCGGGAAGCACGCCGAACGCACCTCGATGGCTCGCCGCCGCGTCGCCGAGTCGGGGCTGCCGTTCGTCTACGTGAACCTGGTGGGCGGGCAGGACGACCTGGTGTTCGACGGCGGCTCGATGGTCGTCGTGCCCGATGGATCCGAACCGGTGCTGCTCGCGCAGGCACCGCGGTTCGACACGTGTGAGCTCGCGGTCGACGTGCCGGTCGCGGCTCGCCTCGACCCCGGGGACGACGCCGCAGGCGGGTCCGAGCTCGACCGTGACGGCGTCGCCGACGCTGGTGCGGCCGGTGGCGTCGCTGCCGCCGCGGTGAGCCCGGTCGCCGTCAGCGCGGCGGCGGGGACGCGGTCGCCGATGGTCTCGGCCGAGGACCTCTCCCGTCCGGGCACAGCGCCGGCTCGACCGACCGCGGAGGGTCCGGAGGAGGTCTGGGCGGCGCTCGTGCTGGGCGTGCGGGACTACGTCACCAAGAACGGCTTCGGTGAGGTGGTGATCGGCCTGTCCGGCGGGGTCGATTCGTCGATCGTCGCGGCCATCGCGGTCGACGCACTCGGCGCGCAGCGGGTCCACGGCGTGCTCATGCCGTCGCGCTACTCCAGCGACCACTCCGTGTCCGACGCGATCGAGTTGAGCGAGCAGTTGGGGATCGATCACCGGACCGTCCCCATCGAGTCGGCCCACGGCGCGCTGCTCGACCTGCTCGCGCCCTCGTTCGGCGATCGTCCGGCGGATCTGACCGAGGAGAACCTCCAGTCCCGCATCCGGGGACTGCTGCTCATGGCGTTGTCCAACAAGTTCGGTTGGCTCGTGCTCACCACCGGCAACCGCAGCGAGACCGCAGTGGGCTACTCGACCCTGTACGGCGACACCGCTGGAGGTCTGGCGGTGATCAAGGACGTGCCCAAGCTGTTGGTCTACGAACTGTGCTGGTGGCGCAACGAACGTGCTGGTCGGGCGCTCATCCCCGAGTCGGTGCTCACCAAGGCGCCATCGGCCGAACTGCGCCCGGACCAGCGCGATGACCAGAGCCTTCCCGGCTACGACGAGCTCGACCCGCTCATCGCCGCCTACATCGACGAGGACCACACGGTGGCGGAACTCGTCCGGGCCGGGCACCATCCCGACACCGTGGAGCGCATCACCACCCTGATCGACCGGGCCGAGTACAAGCGTCGCCAGTCGCCACCGGGTATACGCATCTCGGAGAAGGCCTTCGGCCGGGACCGGCGGCTCCCGATCACCAACCGCTACTGAGCTGGCCCGGCCCGCTACCGGGTGGCGTTCTCGTGGATCTCGGTGCCGGCCAGGCGCCGCATCATCTCGCCCAGACCCTCGATGTGGTGGGGCTCGAGCAGGTCGAAGAAGTACTCGCGTTCGCCGCGATCGTGCACGGGGCCGGCGCGGAGGTACTGGGCCTCGCCGAGCTCGGTCAGTTGCGCCAGCACGCCGCGGCGGTCGTCGTCGCAGCGCTCACGCGCCACCCACCCGCGCCGCACCAGCGCATCGAAACGCCGGGTCAGCCCACTCGGGGACAGCCGGGCGAGCTCGGCCAGTTCGTTCATGCGGAGGCGGTGGTCATCGGCGTCGGCCAGGTGGGCCAGCACCTCGTACTCCGCCAAGGTCATGTCGCAGTGCTCGACCAGATCGGCATCCAGACGCGACAACACCCGGCGATTGGCCAGCAGGAAATCCCGCCACGTCGCCTGCTCGGCGTCGGTGAATTCTCGATTGCGCCCCATTACCCCGACGACCCTAGTTCCGTGGTGGCCCGCCGACGTGCATGGCCCGCGCTGCGAGCCCTCGGTGCGGCGCGGCGTGCCGCGTACACTCGTCGCCGATGCACGACTCAGATGCCGCAGCGGATCCGGTCGCACCGTTCGTCGGCCTGCACGATCGGGCGCGCCAGCTCGGACACTGGGTCTGGCTGGAGCGTTCGGTGTTCCAGATCCTCGGTTCGTGGTCGGTGTCGTCGACCCAGCCGGGTGTTGCAGTCCTGTTCGGCGAGATGTCGCGCCGCCACGGCTGGCATGCCGAGGTGTTCTACGGACGTCTGCCCGAGCTCTCCTCGGTCGACGCCGAGGCGCTGGTCGTGTCGCCGGGGCAGGGGACCGAGGCGCTGTTGGCCGCGATCGCGGCCTGCGACGAAGATCCGGGCCCCGGCAACGACGTGCTGCGCCTGGTGGGGGCCTATCGGGTGCTGCTGCCCCTCCTCGTGGCCGGGTACCGGGCGGCGGCGGCGACGGTGTCCACCGTCGCCGAGCCATCGCTGGGGCGCTGGCTCGAGATCATCGTCGGCGACGATGTGGACGAGTGGGTCCGGGGCGAGGATCTGCTGCGTTCGATGTTGCTCGACGCCGACTCGATCGACCGGGCCCTGCACCATCAGCTGCAGCTGGAGCACGTGGCGCTCCGCTCGGACGGCCTGACGACCTGACGACCTGACCCGAGCGCGTCCTCGGCTCGCGTACAGCACCCGGGCCGTGCCGATGGGGCTGGGGAGCCGGTGTGTGTTCGCGCTCAGGTTCGGTGGCGGGACGTGCCGATGAGGGAGCAGCCGGACGGGCCGTCGTCGCCGACACCACGGCCGTTCCCGGATCGCCTGCGGGGTGGCTCTTGACGCGCCTCGTACAGTGGAACTCGTCGGGGGAAGTGGGTGCGCCATGGCCAACCATCGGGTCGAACGCAACGAGGAGGACCTCGTCCGGCTCTATCTGAGCGACATCGGCCGGCATCCGTTGCTGACCAAGGACGACGAGGCCCGGCTCGCCCGCACGATCGAAGCCGGCAACACCGCGGCCGAGGAGCTCGCCCTGGGCACGGCCTCCGCGGCGCGTCGCCGTCAGTTGCGGGCGCTGGTCCGCTCGGGCGCCGCTGCACAGCGGACCTTCATCCAGTCCAACCTGCGCCTGGTCGTCTCCATCGCCAAGAAGTACCAGGCGTCCGGGCTGCCGCTGCTCGACCTGATCCAGGAGGGGAACCTGGGCCTGATGCACGCGGTCGAGAAGTTCGACTGGCGCAAGGGCTTCAAGTTCTCGACCTATGCCACGTGGTGGATCCGCCAGTCGATCACCCGTGGCATCGCCAACACGGGTCGTTCGATCCGTCTGCCCGTGCACGCCGGCGACACGCTCGCCCGCCTGCAGAAGGAACGCAGTCGGCTCGAGCTCGAACTGGGTCGCGCCCCGACCATCGCCGAACTGGCAGCAGAGGTGGAGCTGCCCGAGGACAGGGTCGTCGAGGCGTTGCTGGTGGCGGCCGAGCCCGCCTCGCTGTCGGAACCGCTCAGGGACGACGGCGACGGCGATCTGGGCGACCTGGTGGAGGATCGCAGCGCGGTGTCGCCCTTCGACGCTGCGGCCCTGGCGCTCCTTCCCGAGGAGGTGGAGCGCCTGCTCGGACCGCTCGACCCGCGGGAGCGTGAGATCCTCCTGCTGCGCTTCGGCCTGGACCGTGGCGAGCCGCGCACCCTCGAAGAGGTCGGCGCGCACTTCCACCTGACCCGCGAGCGGATCCGACAGATCGAGGCCCGTGCGATCTCCAAGCTGCGTCACCCGTCGTCGAACATCGGCGCCCGGGACCTGCTCGCGGTCTGAGGCTCCCGGCCCGCCGTCGCGGGCCCAGCTCGGCGCACGAGCGCGCTGCTCAGCCGCCGAGCGCTGCCCGCGGATCGATGCGCCCCCAGCCGTAGCCGGTGTCGTGACCGATCGGACCGGCATCGCGGGCGCTCGAGGTCAGTCGGGACCGCACCTGCGAGGGCGACAACGTCGGCTCGGCGGCCAGCAGCAGGGCTGCGGTCGCGGCGACGTGTGGTGTCGCCATCGACGTGCCGGACATGTAGGACCACTTGCCGTCCTTCGTCGTCGACAGGATGCCGCTGCCCGGTGCAGCCAGATCCACGTAGTTGCCGAGGGTGGAGAACCACGACACCGCCCGGGTCTCGTCGTAGGAGCCGACACCCAGAGAGGTGTCGAGAGCTGCCGGGTAGTTGGCAGCCCCACCTGGTCCGTCGTTGCCGGCGGCGGCGACCACGACCACACCGCTGGTCTCCGCATAGGCCACCGCAGCGTCGACCGCTGTGGTGTACGAGCCTCCGAGTGACAGGTTGATCACCTCGGCACCGTGATCCACCGCCCAGGTGATGCCCCGCGCCACATCCGAGCTGGAGCCGTTCCCGCTCGCATCGAGGACGCGGACGGGAATGAGCCGGGCATCCGGAGCGACGCCGGCCACGCCCGCGCCGTTGGTCGCTGCTGCGGCGATGCCGGCGACGTGGGTGCCGTGGCCGTTGGGGTCGACCGCACCGGCTCCCCGATGCTCGATCCCGTTGGACCCGAGGAAGGCGACGCCGGTGCACAGCTTGGACGAGAGATCCACGTGGGTGCCGGCGACACCGGAGTCCACCACGGCGATGTCCACCCCGGCACCGCGGCTGGTGGCCCACGCCCCCTCGATCGCCAGGTCGTCGAGCGACCACTGCTCCCACCGGCGGGGTTCGCCGGTCCCGAGCGTCGTCCCTGCGGTCATCGGGCGGTCGGGCTCGACCGCGACCACGTCCAGGTCGCCGCCGGCGTCCAGCGTCGCGGAGGTGGCCCCGGCCAGAGCCGGTGTGGTCGGGAGGATCTGGGGTCGGCCGTCGTCATCGACGGCGACGATGCTGCAGCCCGGCTGTTGCCGCGCCGACCGAGCTCGGCGCTGCGGCAGCGTCGGCACCGGCGGTGCCCGCGTCGATGCCGGCGGTGCCCGTGGCGCCTGTGGCGGCACATCCAGCGAGCACCGGACCCGATCGCACGGGAACGATCGGGGGTGGCGGAGCGCAGGCGCCGAGGATCAGCAGCGCAGCGCCCGCAGCACCGCTGAGCCCGATCCGCACCCGTCTGCTCACGTTCGCTCCTTCGTCCGTCCGACCTCTGCCACACAAGGTCGGCAGTGAAGGTCGTGCCCTTGATCTTGACGGCGTGACCGACCGGGGACCATGGGCCGTCCGGCTCACCTTGCGCATGGGGCCCGGCCCACCGGGCCGAGCGACCCGCTGACGCCGCCGTCGGCGATGGCTACGTTCGGCGTTCAGCGCTTCGCCGCGCCGTCCTTCCCCTCAGACCGGCGCCCGTCCGGGCGCCATTCGAGAGAGGTCGCGCGGATGCAGACGGTCTTGTCGGTCAAGGGTGGTGTGGGGGTGAGCGTCGTTGCGGCGACGTTGGCCGCCGGGTGGGTGCGTCGCGACGGTGCCGCACTGCTGGTCGACCTCTGCGGCGATGCGCCGGCAGTGCTGGGCCTGCCCGAGCCGGACGGCCCGGGGGTGCGTGACTGGCTGGCCGACGAGCACAGCGCCCCCGAGGCGCTGGACCGGCTGGTGGTCGATGCCGGCACGGGGTTGTCCCTGCTCCCTGCCGGGTCCGCATCGGTCGCGCCGTGGAGCGACGGGCGCGCCCGGTCCTTCGCCTGCACCCTTGCGGCGCTCGACGGCCATGTCGTGGTGGACGCCGGGCGCCGTGGCGGGCCCTCGGTGGGCCGGGCGCACGAGGTGCTCCTCGATGAGTTGGCGGCTGCGGGAAGCTCGGTGCTGGTGACCCGCTCGTGCTACCTGGCGCTGCGTCGGGCGGTGCGCCAGGGCGTGGTGGCCGACGGCGCGGTCCTCGTCCGCGAGCCCGGTCGGTCCCTCGATCGTCACGACGTCACACAGGTCCTCGGGGTGCCGCTGCTGGCACAGGTCGACCTGGACCCGGCGGTGGCCCGGTCGGTCGATGCTGGCCTGCTGACCCGCACCGCGCACCGTGGGCTCGAGCGTTCGCTGCGACGGCTGTGGTGATCGGACCCGAGCTCGAACGACTGGTGCGCCACCGCTTCCTCGCGGAGCCGACGGATGGCGACCCTGTCGACCGGCTCCGCGAGCTGTTGCTCCAGGAGTCACCGCTGCTGGCCGACGTCCGGGCCGAGTCGTGCGCCCGGCGTCTGGCGGGGGAGCTGGTCGGGTTGGGTCCCCTGCAGCAGTTGCTCGACGACCCTGACGTCACCGATGTGCTGGCGAACGGCCCGGGACCGGTCTGGGTGGAACGGCGCGGTTGTCTGGAGCGGACCGACGTCGTGGTCGACGCCCGGGCGATCCTGGGGGCGATCGAGCGGCTGGTCGCACCGCTCGGGCTCCGAGCAGATCGCAGTAGTCCGGTGCTGGACGCCCGGCTGGCCGACGGCACCCGCATCGCCGCGGTTCTGGAGCCGCTGGCGGTCGACGGCCCGTTGCTCGCCGTGCGACGTCATCGCCGCCGAGCATTGCCGCTGTCCGCGTTCGCCGATGCCGCAGCGGTGGAGCTGTTGCACGAGCTCGTCGACCGGCGCGACAACCTGGTGGTGTTCGGCCCGACGGGCGCGGGCAAGACCTCGGTGGTCAATGCGCTGGCGGGTCGCGTTCCGTGCCACGAGCGCATCGTCACCATCGAGGACGTGGCTGAACTGCAGTTGCCGGGCGACCACGTCGTGCGACTCGAAGCGCGGCCGGGCACCGCGGACGGCGTGGGACGCACCGAGGTGCGCGACCTGGTCCGCGCAGCGTTGCGTCTGCGGCCCGACCGCATCGTCGTCGGCGAGGTCCGCGGCGCTGAGGCAGCCGACATGGTGTGGGCCCTGTCCACAGGTCATCGCGGCGGCTTCTCCACCTGTCACGCCGGCGGACCCGTCGATGCGCTCGCCCGACTCGAGACGATGTGCCTGATGGGCGAGCCGGGGGTGCCCCACGCGGCCATTCGGGCCCAGGTCCGCGCAGCGGTCGACGCGCTGATCGGCGTGGCTCGGGCCGAGCACGGTGCCCGCCGGATCACCGCGGTACACCGCGTCGATGCCGACGGCGTCGGCCGAGACCTGTTGGGTGATCGTGGAGCTGCGGCGATCCGCACCGACGGGTCCGGCCGAGCCGGGGCGAAGCCGTGAGCCCGGGCGGACACCGGGCCATGCGCCGGCAGCACCGACTCCTCGACCAGCAGCTGCCGGCGCTCGCCGCAACGCTGGCCAGGTCGGTGCACTCGGGAGCCAACCTGACGACCGCGCTCGAGGACGCCGCAGCGTCATCACCACAACCATCGGCGCAGGCGATGTCCTCGCTGCGCGCCGCCATCGGCCGTGGGGTCGCACCGGACCTGGCGCTGCAGGAGTGGGCCGGCACCGAGTGCCATGCCGGGGTCGCGTTGTTGGTCACCGCCGTGCGTCTGGGCCAGGAGCACGGCGGTGACCTGGGGGTGGCGCTCGATGCGGTGTCGGCCTCGTTGCTCGATCGGGTCGAGGTCGCCGACGAAGCCCGGGCGCTCGCGAGCCAGGCACGATCGTCCGCCGCAGTGCTGGTGGCGCTGCCACCCTTCGGCGCGCTGTGCTTCTGTCTGCTCGACCCTGCGGTTGCGGCCACCCTGTTCACCACCCCGCTCGGGTGGTCCTGCCTCTTGATCGGTGGCGGTCTCGATGTCGCGGGTGCATGGGTGCTCCGTCGCATGGTCGACCGGGCCGTGGTCGATCCCGGCGCTGAGATCCGGATCGCGGCGGCGGGATCCCCCCGATGAGTGGCTGGCTGCTCGGGCTGGCAGCGGGATGGGCGGTGCTGCGCTGCAGCGGCGTCGACCGGCGGTGGCCGTGGCGGATCGCCGAGCTCGACCCACGCGGCCGGCACTCGCCCGCCGAACACCGAGGTGGCACCCGGCATCGCCGCGCGCACCTGCAGGTCGGTCGCTCCGGTGCGCGGTCGACGTCGGCTCACCGCCGTCGTGGAGCGGGTCGGGCGGCTCGTCGGGTGGCTGCGGATGTGGTGGTGGTGACCGACCTGATGCGGGTGGCGGTGAGCGCCGGACACACGCTGCACTCCGCGGTGGGCGTCGTCGCGGCGGCACGCACGGGTCCGGTGTCGGCCGGGCTCGCCAGCGCGCACGCCGAGTTCGGACGCGGTCGACCGCTGCTGGACGCGCTGGCCTCGATGCCGGACGACCTGGGACCGGCGGTGCGGCCACTGGTGACCGCGCTGGTGTCGACCACTCGTGCCGGCGCACCGCTCGCGCCGGCGCTGCAACGGTTGGCCGACACCGAGCGCCGCCGTCAACGACGTGAGGCCGAGACCCGCGTCCGACGTCTGCCCGTGCTGCTGCTGGCCCCGCTCGTCGGACTCGTCCTGCCGGCGTTCGTCGTGCTCACGATCGTGCCGGTGGCCACCACCACCGCTCGCACCGGCCTCGTGCCGGTACTCGGCCATTCGGCCCTCCCTCTCCCACACCACTGGAGCCCCTGATGAATGCTGTGATCCCACGTCAACTGTCCGCCACCCGCACCCCCGGCACCCCCGGCACGTCCGGGACCTCCGGCATGGAGGGTCATCGCGATCGGACCGGCCGCACGAGCGTCGCCCGGCTGGTCACCTGGAGGTCGATCCGGGTGGGGCCGTCGATGCCCTCGCCGACCCCGATCGGCCGTCGCCTGGACGCGGTCCGGACCAGCGCGGCGACGGGCCTGTGCTCGGCGCTTGTTGCGATGGTCTCGTGGCTGGCGGCGAGTCCGTCCCCGCGGCCGCAACCCGGTGCGCGCAGCACCGGGCAGGCCGGCCAGAGCACCGTCGAGTACGCGCTGATCCTGCTCGGGGCTGCGGCCGTCGCCCTGGTCGTCGTCGCCTGGGTCACCAGGACCGATCTGATCGGCCGGCTGTTCGACACCGTCGTCGGTCGGATCCTCCAGCAGGCGTCGTGATCCTCGGCCGGCGGTCTCAACGGGGTCAGGCGACCGTCGAGCTCGCGCTCGTGCTGCCGGTCGTGGTGGTGCTGCTGCTCCTGGTGCTGCAGGCCGGGCTGGCGGTGCGGGACCGGCTGGTCGTGCTGCACGGGGTCCGCGTCGCGGCACGAGCGGTGATCGTCGAACCGACCGGAGCCGCAGCCGGTGCGGCACTGCGGCGCAGCGGCGTCGGTGCCGGCGGCACGGTCGCCCTCGGAGGGGAGCTGCGCCCCGGCGGCCTGGCCGAGGTCACCGTCACGATGCGGCCGACGACGGTGCCCATCGTCGGTCGGGTCCTGCGCGGCCGCCCGGTGAGCGAACGCCTCGTCGTGCAGGTCGAAGGCGACCCGTGACCGTTGGCCGTTGACCGGCCCCGTGGCCGTGCTCCTGACCAGCCAGCCGACCGCCGGGGCGGTCAGCCCCGTTGCAGCGTGGCGCGCAACAGGCCGATGGCGGCCCGGCGGTCCAGGGGCTCGTTGTTGTTGCCGCACTTGGGCGACTGCACACAGCTGGGGCACCCCTCGGCGCAGTCGCATTCCTCGATCACCGACAGGGTGGCGGCCAGGTGGCGGTCGGCGGCGGCGAAGGCCAGCTCTGCGATGCCGGCCCCACCGGGGTGCGCATCGTGGATGACCACCGTCGCTGCACCCGTCTCGGGCAACCACTCGGTGGACACGCCGCCCACGTCCCAGCGGTCACAGATGGTGAACAGCGGAAGGATGCCGATGGCTGCATGCTCGGCCGCATGCAACGCACCGGCAAGATCCGGTGCCGCCACGCGTGCTCGTTCGACCACCTCGTCGTCGAACACGTACCACACGGCCCTGGTCGACAGATGTGTCGGGGGCAGCTCCAGCGGCTCGGTCGTCACGACCTCGTGCGACGTCACCGCACGCACCCGGTAGCCGACGACCTGGTTGGTCACCTCGACCGATCCCAGCCGCAGGGTGGACCGGCCGACCTGGCGTTCATCGTCGGCGTCCTGCAGCCGGATGGTCGTCTCGGTGCGGGGCTGGGTGTAGTGCTCACCCGAGGCGGGTTCGACCACCGCACGATGGCGATCCTGATCCAGGTCGAGCACCCGCCACGCCCTTCCCTGGTGCAGGTACACCGCGCCCGGGTGCACCACAGAGAAGGCCCGGGCGTCGTCGACCGTGCCGATCGTGCGCTCGTCGGTGTCGCAGATGCGGTACTCGCCGCGTGATGCGGAGCGCAGCCCGATGGTGGGCGCGGGCGTGCCCCGCCCCGACCATCGCAGCGTGGGCTCGCCCTTGCGTCGCCGCACCGTGGCGCGGTCCGACACCACGAGCCGGCGGACGCCTTCGTCCAGCTGTTCGGGCCAGAGCTCGCCGTCCGAGCGTCCCAGCGGTAGCTCGTGCGCGGCGCACCCCAGGTGCGGCACGAACACGTGGGGGTTGTCCAGGTTGATGACCGCTCGCTCCGGTGAGCGACCGAACAGCTCGTCGGGATGTCGCATCATCCACTGGTCGAGCTGGTCCTCGCCGGCGACCAGCACCGCCAGACTCGGGTCGCCTCCTCTACCGCCACGTCCCACCTGCTGCCAGAACGACGAGATGGTGCCGGGGAAACCGCACAGCACCACCGCGTCCAGTCCACCGATGTCGACGCCGAGCTCGAGCGCGTTGGTGGCGACGACGCCGCGCAGTCGCCCGCCGAACAGGTCGGCCTCGATCTGGCGTCGCTCCTCGGGCAGGTAGCCCGCCCGGTAGGACCGGACCGCGTCGGCCAGCTCGGGGCGGACGGTGCGGCGGATGTCCTCGGCGACCAGCTCGGTGCCGCGCCGCGATCGACAGAACACCAGCGTGCGCAGTCCTGCGTCGATGAGCGTCGAGGCGAGCAGACCGGCCTCGGCGTGCACCGACCATCTGTCGCTGCGCAGTGCGTCGCGTTCGGTCGGGTCGGGCTGGCCGCGATCGCTGCTGGCCCGGCAGGTGGCGTCGGCCGCTGCACCCGGGTGCCACAGCGCCACGGTGCGGGGACCTGCAGGTGCACCGTCGCCGTCGACCGGCACCACCGGGAGCCCGCACAGCTCGCTCGCGAGCACCTCGGGCGAGCCGATGGTGGCAGAGGTGAACACGAAGGTCGGCTCCGCGCCGCCGTAGTGGGCCACCAGCCGTCGGAGCCGCCGCAGCACCTGGGCGAGATGGGTGCCGAACACGCCGCGAAGGGTGTGCAGCTCATCGATCACGACGAAGCGCAACGTGTGCAGGAAGCGCGCCCAGCGGCGGTGGTTGGGCAGGATGCCGTGGTGGAGCATCTCGGGGTTGGTGAGCAGCACGTCGGCGTGCTCACGCACCCAGGTGCGTTCCTCGGGTGTGCAGTCGCCGTCATAGGTGGCGGGGATCATGCCAGGGAGGTCCCAGGCTCCGAAGGACAGCAGCTGGTCCTGAGCGAGCGCCTTGGTGGGATAGATCAGCAGCGAGGTGCCTCCGTCGAGCGCTGCCTCGGCGATGGGCACCTGATAGGCGAGCGACTTCCCCGAGGCGGTGCCGGTTGCCAGGGTGAACGACGTGCCCGCTCTGGCCATGTCGATCGCCGCGGCCTGATGACGCCACAACCGTTGGTGGGGAAGGCGCTGCTGGATCTCGTCGGGCAGCGGACGGGCGAGCCTGCCGGTGCGTGCCGGCCGCGCCGGCAGCTCACGCCGATGGACCAGACGCGGGTCCTCGGCCCACCCGGCCAGCACCTCACCGATGAGTGCACCCGGATCGTGCGCGGTGCTGGTGGGCGCTGTCCTGGTGGGCGCTGTCCTGGTGGGCGCGGTGGCGTCCATCTCGGCCGCGTCGCGCTCGACGGCATCGGCCCAGCTGGGGTCCGGTGCGTGGGCCAGGTCGGTCATGTCGGTGCAACGCTACGGGACCACTGGGACAGGCTCCCCGCGGCCGGGCCTACGCTGCATGCCGATGCTGTTCGATGTGCGCACCGTCACACGCGACGGCCGTGACCAGGTGGTGGTGATCGGCGATGTCGACCTGGCCACGATCCCCTCGCTACGTGCGCAGCTGGACCGGACCGACGGGCGCCAGGTGGTGCTCGACCTGACCGGGGTGGACCTGTTCGACCCGTTGGCGTTCGGCGTGGTGATCGCCGCGTCGCTCCGGGCGACCCGCCGCGGCGCGCAGTTCGCCGTGGTCTGCCCGGCCGGGCGGCCCCGGGAGCTGTTCGCCGAGAGCGGGGTCGACCGGATCCTCACGGTGGTCGACGACGTCGCCGCACTCGACCCCCCACCCTGAGCGCACCCACCTCTGCGAACCCACGGCACCGACGCCAACTGTGCTGCAGAACGCGCCGAGATCGGCGCGTTCTGCAGCACAGTTGGGGGGCTCCGGGCTTCGCGGGCTTCGCGGGTCCGGCCATGGGGATCGGGGGCGGCGCTGGGGGTCAGTCCTTGTAGCGGGCCAGCTCGGTGCGGGCGATCTGTCGACGGTGGACCTCGTCGGGGCCGTCGGCGAAGCGCAGGGTGCGCAGCCCCGCCCACATGCGCGCCAGCGGGAAGTCGTCGGACACGCCCCCGCCGCCGTGGGCCTGGATCGCCCGGTCGACCACCGCCAGCGCGACGTTCGGCGCCACGACCTTGATCGCCGAGATCTCGATCGCCGCGCCCTTCGCTCCGACGGTGTCCATCAGGTGCGCTGCCTTGAGCGTCAGCAGCCGGGCCTGTTCGATCTCCATCCGGGAGTCCGCGATCCACTCGCGGACGACGCCCTGGTTGGCGATCGGTCCGCCGAACGCGACCCGCTGGGTGACCCGGCGGCACATCAGCTCGAGCGCCCGCTCGGCCACGCCGATGCAGCGCATGCAGTGGTGGATCCGGCCGGGGCCGAGGCGGGCCTGGGCGATGGCGAAGCCGGAGCCCTCTTCGCCGATCAGGTTGGTGACGGGCACGCGCACGTCGGTGAAGTCCATCTCGGCGTGGCCCTCGCGGTCCTGGTAGCCGAACACCGGCAGGTCACGGACCTTGGTGACCCCGGGGGTGTCGACCGGCACCAGGATCATCGACTGCTGCAGGTGCCGTGACGCCGACGGGTCGGTCTTGCCCATCACGATCATGATCTTGCAGCGGTCCGACGCGGCGCCCGAGGTCCACCACTTGCGGCCGTTCAGGACGTACTCGTCGCCGTCGCGTTCGATCGAGAGCTCGATGTTGGTCGCGTCCGAGGACGCGACGTCGGGCTCGGTCATGGCGAACGCCGAGCGGATCTCGCCCTCGAGCAGCGGCACGAGCCACTGCTCCTGTTGTGCGGGGGTGCCGAACAGCGTCAGCACCTCCATGTTGCCGGTGTCGGGCGCCGCGCAGTTCATCGCCTCGGGCGCCAGGTGCATCGATCGCCCGGAGATCTCCGCCAGGTGGGCGTAGTCCAGGTTGCTGACCGGGTCCGGCGTCCACTCGGTGCGATGCGGCATGAAGAGGTTCCACAGCCCCCGGCTGCGGGCCTCGGCCTTGAGGTCCTCGACGATCTGCGGGTGGGCGTGCGGGTCGCCGAGCGCCGCCATCTGCTCCTCGTAGATCGCCTCGGCAGGGGTGATCGAGGTCGACATGAACTCCAGGAGGTTCGCCTGGAGCTCGAGTCCGCGCTGGCTGGGTTCGAAGCTCATGGGCCCGAACCTACCGCCCTCCTGCGGGGCCCGGACGGGTGCCCCGGCCGGTGCCCGGGCCGTCGGTCCGAACATCGGGATGTTTGACATACACCGGGGTGACTCGTTAGCTGTCCCCCGTGGGAAGCCCCTTGGTCATCGTCGAATCACCTGCCAAAGCACGCACCATCGCGCGCTACCTCGGCGACGAGTACCAGGTCGAGTCGTCGATCGGGCACATCCGGGATCTGCCGCGCAACGCAGCAGACGTCCCCAAGGAGTACAAGGGAGAGAAGTGGGCGCGCCTCGGGGTCGACACCGAGAACCACTTCAAGCCGCTCTACATCGTCAGCCCCGAGAAGAAGGACCAGGTCCGCCACCTCAAGGCCCTGTTGAAGGACGCCGACGAGCTC
This sequence comes from uncultured Microthrixaceae bacterium, assembly GCA_963714875.1. Lineage (GTDB taxonomy): Bacteria > Actinomycetota > Acidimicrobiia > Acidimicrobiales > Microtrichaceae > JBAOHV01. Next base: position 242,742 of record CAVQQI010000010.1, read on the forward strand.
TACCTCGCGACGGATGAGGATCGCGAGGGCGAGGCCATCGCGTGGCACCTGCTCGAGGTGCTGAACCCGAAGGTCCCGGTTCGCCGCATGGTGTTCCACGAGATCACCCCCGAGGCGATCCGCCATGCGATCGACAACCCCCGCGAGCTCGATCGGCGGCTGGTCGATGCCCAGGAGAGCCGGCGGATCCTCGACCGTCTCTACGGCTACGAGGTCAGCCCGGTCCTGTGGAAGAAGGTCATGCCGCGGCTGTCGGCCGGGCGCGTGCAGTCCGTCGCCACCCGTGTCGTGGTCCAGCGCGAGCGTGAGCGCATGGCGTTCCGTGCCGGGAGTTGGTGGGACCTGCAGGCCACGCTGCGCCATGCAGCGTCGGACCAGGACCAGACCACGTTCACCGCGACGCTGATCGAGCTGGCTGGTCAGCGCCTGGCCACCGGCAAGGACTTCGGCTCCGATGGTCGCCTGACCGCTCGTGCCGACGGCACCCAGGTCATGTTGTTGGACGAGGCCTCGGCGAGTGTCGGTGCGCGACGCGCTGGTCGCCCGACCGGTCACGGTCCGCTCGGTCGAGCCGAAGCCCTACACCCGCAGGCCGGCGCCGCCGTTCATGACCTCGACGCTGCAGCAGGAGGCCGGCCGCAAGCTGCGGATGTCGTCAGCGCAGGCGATGTCGACCGCCCAGCGGCTGTACGAGAACGGCTTCATCACCTACATGCGGACCGACTCGGTCACGCTGTCGGACACCGCGGTCAACGCGGCACGCAGCCAGATCCAGGAGAAGTACGGCGCGGCCTACCTGCCCGATGCGCCACGCCGCTACCAGTCGAAGGTCAAGAACGCCCAGGAGGCCCACGAGGCGATCCGCCCGGCGGGTGACAGCTTCCGCACCCCCGACGAGGTCGCCGGACAGCTCAACGCGTCCGAGCTCCGACTGTACGAGCTGATCTGGCAGCGCACGGTCGCGTCGCAGATGAGCGACGCCCGGGGCGAGTCGGTGCAGGTCCGCCTGGCCGCGACGACCGTCGGACGACCGTGAGGCCGTGTTCGCCGCGAGCGGCCGCACGATCGTGTTCCCCGGGTTCCTGCGTGCCTACGTCGAGGGCTCCGACGACCCCGACGCAGCGCTCGACGACCAGGAGCGTGTCCTGCCCGTCATGGCCGACCGGTGACCGGATGGACACGCAGTCGCTCGAGGCGGCGGGGCACGAGACCCAGCCGCCGGCCCGCTTCACCGAGGCCTCGCTGGTCAAGCGGCTCGAGGAGCTGGGCGTGGGTCGGCCGTCGACGTACGCCTCGATCATCTCGACGATCCAGGACCGCGGGTACGTGTGGAAGAAGGCCTCGGCGCTGGTGCCGAGCTTCACCGCGTTCGCGGTGGTCACCCTGCTCGAACAGCACTTCCCCGACCTGGTCGACTACGCGTTCACCGCCCGCATGGAGACCGAGCTCGACGACATCGCCTCGGGTTCGGCCGACATGGAGCCGTGGCTCGCCAAGTTCTACTTCGGCGTCGCGGATGCCAACGGCGAGGTGTCCGGGCTGGGTCTCAAGCGGCTCGTCGAGGGCAACCTGGGCGAGATCGACGCCCGCGAGGTCAACTCCATCCCGCTCGGCACCCAGGCGGGCGATGATCGCGAGATCGTCGCACGGGTCGGGCGCTACGGCCCCTACCTCGAGCGTGGCGACGGCGACGACCGGCAGCGGGCGAGCGTCCCCGACGACATCCCGCCCGACGAGCTGACCGTCGAACGCGCGGTGGAGCTGCTCGAGGCACCCTCGGGGGACCGGGTCCTCGGCGTCCACCCCGACTCCGGCATGGAGGTGCAGCTCAAGGCGGGTCGGTTCGGCCCCTACGTGCAGGAGGGCGTGCACGACGACGAGACCGGCTTCAAGCCGCCGACGGCCAGCTTGTTCAAGGACATGGATCCGGCGACGGTGACCCTCGAGCAGGTCCTGCCGCTGCTGGCGCTGCCCCGAGAGGTCGGCCCGGACCCCGCCGACGGCGAGATGATCCTGGCGCTCAACGGCAAGTTCGGGCCCTACCTGAAGAAGGGCACCGACAGCCGGTCGCTCGAGACCGAGGACCAGATCCTCACCATCGACCTGGACGGCGCGCTGAAGATCTTCGCCGAGCCCAAGCGGCGGCGCGGCCAGGGAGTGGCGAAGCCACCGCTGCGGGAGATGGGTCCGGATCCCGACACCGAGAAACCGATCGTGGTCAAGGACGGCCGCTTCGGGCCCTACGTCACCGACGGCGAGACCAACGCCAGCCTGCGCAAGGGTGACGACGTCGAGGAGCTCACCATGGAGCGGGCCCTCGAGCTGCTCGCCGACCGGCGGGCGAGGGGCCCTGCCAAGAAGAAGAAGGCGCCCGCCAAGAAGAAGGCCGCGGCGAAGAAGAAGAAGGCGCCCGCCAAGAAGAAGGCCGCTGCCAAGAAGAAGGCACCGGCCAAGAAGAAGGCTGCTGCGACGACGACAGCGCCGGCCATGGAGAAGGCACCCACCGAGCCGTCATGACACGTGGCCGCTTCATCGTGTTCGAAGGTGGCGAGGGCAGCGGCAAGTCGACCCAGGCGGCGATGCTGGCGACGCACCTGGGAGCTGCCCTCACGCACGAACCTGGTGGCACCGAGCTGGGGGCCCGTCTGCGCGAGGTGTTGTTGGCCCCGGTCGAGGCTCCCGAGCGGGCCCCGCTCGATGATCGGGCCGAGGCGCTGCTGATGGCGGCGGACCGGGCACAACACGTCGCCGAGATCATCGAACCGGCGCTCGTGGCGGGCCGCGATGTGGTCTGTGACCGCTACATCGGTTCGACCATCGCCTATCAGGGCTACGGGCGCCGACTCGACATCGACATCGTGCGGGCGGTGTCGGGTTGGGCGGCGGGCGGTCTCTGGCCGGATCTCGTCGTGCTGCTCGTGGTGCCCGACGATGTCGCCGCGTCACGCCTCGGCGGTGCCTCGGACCGCATCGAGGCCGCCGGTGATGACTTCCACGGACGCGTTGCCCGGGGGTTCGCGGAACAGGCCGAGGATGAACCCGACACCTGGGTCGTGGTCGACGGCAGCGGCAGCGTCGACGACGTCCACGAGCGGGTGCTGGACGCGGTCGAGGACGTGCTGGGGACACCGGTGTGAGCGAGATGGACGGGACCGAGTTGTGGTCCGAGGTCGTCGGTCAGCCCGACGGGGTGCAACAGCTCCGGGCAGCGGCGGCGTCGCCGGTGCACGCCTACCTCATCATCGGCCCGGAGGGGTCCGGCAAACGCGCCGCGGCGCGGGCGTTCGCCGCTGACCTGCTGGCCGCGGGACTCAGCGACGACGCAGCCGCGCGCGCCCGACGCCTGGCGTCCGCCGAGGCGCACCCCGCCATGATGGTGGTGGAGCGCGACGGTGCGTCGATCTCCACAGGGCAGGCCGAGGAGATCGTCCGTCAAGCGTCGCTCGCCCCAGCCGAGGGGTCGCTGCAGGTCGTGGTGCTGGTGGACTTCCACCTCGTGGGCGCGGCGGCGCCGAAGCTGTTGAAGAGCATCGAGGAGCCACCGCCGACGACGGTGTTCGTGGTGCTCGCCGAGGAGGTCACCCGGGAGCTGGTCACCATCGCCTCGCGATGTGTGACCGTCGAGTTCGCCGCTGTGTCGGAATCCCTGCTCGCCGACCGACTGCTGGCCGACGGTGTCGACGCCGAGCTCGCCCGGGTCGCGGCAGCGGGAGCGGGGGGCAGCATGTCGAGGGCCCGGCTGTTGGCGCGCGACCCCGAAGCGGCGGCGCGTCGGGCTGCTTGGTACGACGCACCGTCGCGTCTGGACGGCACCGGCGCGACGGCGTGCGTGGTCGCCGATGAGTTGATGGCGTCGATCGAGGGTGTGCTGGCTCCGCTGGGCGCGCTGCAGGCCGAGGAGCTGACGCGCTTCACCGACGGCTTCGAACGGGCGGGGATCGAACCACGCAAGGGTGACCTGAAGCGGCTCGAGGACCGCCACAAGCGCGAGCAGCGACGGGTGCGTGTCGACGAGCTCCGGTCCGGGCTGGCGACGTTGCTCGGCAGCTACCGGGACCGGCTGGCGGACGGCGGGTCGCACGGGGACTTCCTGGTGGCCGCCGACGCGGTGCAGGCGTTGTGCGACGGGCTCGCGTTCAACCCGAACGAGGCGCTGCAGCTGCGTTCGGTGCTGGTGCAGCTGCCGTCGGTCCGATCCGCTCGCTGACATCCTCACTCCCATGGCCATGACCCGGCCACATGTGGTTCACTGGAACCTTCGGCGGGAAGAGTAGGAACGACCACATGATCAACGGCTGGACGACCCTGCGGGGGGTCACTCAGCAATCGAGCGAGCGCCGGATGTCAGACGGTGTCGCGCGCCGGTCGGCGTTCTGGAGGCTCCTCCCTGTCCCGGTGCTGGCCGTCACGGTGTGGGCCGCGGCGATCTCGCCGTCCGGTGCTGCAGGGTCGGGCATCGTCGCGGACTGGCAGATGGATGAGCCTGCCGGGGCATCGGTCCTGGTCGACAGCGGGCCGAACGGGCTGGACGGATCGATCGGTTCCAGCGTGCAGGCCGGCGTGCTCACTGACGGGGCGATCGGGGTGCACCGCCGCAGCGTCGTGGATCCCGACACGTCGCCGCTCGACCCCGAGCGTCTCGACCTGGTGGCGCACGATGATCGTCTGAACCCCGGCGACGACGACGTGGCGCTGACGGTGCGCCTCCGGACCACGAGTCCGCAGGGCAACGTCGTGCAGAAGGGCCAGTCGCCGTCGACGGCGGCTACATGAAGCTCGACATGGACGACGGGCGGATCGCATGTCTGTTCAAGGGCTCCGAGGGCGCGGTCCACGTGCGCTCGGACGACAGCATCGACGACGGAGCCTGGCACGAGGTGCGTTGCGTGCGCACCCAGCGACGAGGTGGTGCTCAGCATCGACGGGCTTCTCGCCGATCGTCGACGGAGCGCCTCGGGCGAGGTGGCCAACACGTGGCCGTTCGCCATTGCAGGCAAGTACGAGCTGCAACCAGGTCTCGGTGGGCTGCGACTACTTCTCCGGCGACATCGACCGCGTGCTGTTCGAGCGCACCAGCGTGCTGGTGGTGCCGACGACTGCTCCGCCGACCACCGTTGCCGGGACGTCCACCACGGCCGACTCCCGACGACCGCACCCCCGACGACGGCGCCGACCACGACCAGGGTCACCACGACGACCAGGGTCCCGGTCACCACGACCACCACGACCGCACCGCCGGTGGTGAAGTGACCGCAGCGCAGCTGCTGGCGGGTCGGATCCCGCTCAGCTGATCGCGACGCCGTCGTTCCGGCGCAGGCAGAACACCCGAAGGTCCCGACCGCTGCGCTCGACGTACTGGTCGAACAGCGGCCACTTCTGGATGAGACGGGGCCACGTGGCGGCCTTCTGCTCGTCGTCGAGCAGGTCCGCGGTCACCTGGAACTGCTCACCCCTGAACGACACCGATGCGGTGGGTTCGGCCAGCAGGTTCCAGGACCAGGCCGGGTGGTTGGGCCGCCCGAAGTTGGAGCCCACGACGTAGAGCGCCCCGTCGAGTGGCACCGTGGCGAGCGGGCTCTCCCGTGGCAGGCCGCTCTTTCGGCCGGTGGTGGTCACGACCGCGCACGGCAGCATCATCGAGCTCATCAGCACCCGGCCGCCGAACGCCCGGTTCAACAGCCGGTCGATCGGCGGCACGACCTTGGGCCCGATCTTGGAGAACGCACGGCTGCCGGCCATGGCCTGCACCGCACGCCCGAGCCGGCTGTTCTGATCGATCGCCACGCCCGCACTGTAGTGATCGGGCTTCGGGAGATCGGCCGGGCGCCTGTATGCTCGGCGTTCCACGCGCTCAGCTCGTGGAATGCCCGGGTAGCTCAGTCGGTAGAGCAGCTCACTCGTAATGAGCAGGTCAGCGGTTCGATTCCGCTCTCGGGCTCGGATGGGCCGGAATCCCCTGCAGGCAGAGGGGTTCCGGCCGTTCTCGTCGATGGGATCGGCGCGCGGTTGCTGTGAAGCACCGCGGCCGTCGGATCGGGATCCTCGGACCGGTTGCTCGTGGTGAAGAAGCACCTGGCAGGGACAAGGAGTTCCTGGTCGAGTTCGAGCTGGGGAGTTCGTTGTTGGACCTGGTGCGGCTCCAGAGTGAACTTGAGGCGTTGCTCGGCCACCGTGTGGACGCGGTATCGCTTCGCGGCCGGGTGGACCGCGCCGACGACGGGCCTCAGGGCCGCGGTCTGGCTGTGAGCCGGAGCGACAAGCGCCTCGAAGACATTCGCGAGATGTGCGCCAAGGTGGCGTCAATCGTCGAGCGGGGTCGACCGACCCTCGACGCTGACGAGTTGCCCCGGCTGGCGCTGGGGCGGGCGATCGAAATCCCCCGCGAGGCGGCGACCCGAGTGAGCGACGAGACCGAGGCATCGGTGCCGGCAATGGTCTGAAAGGACCTGAGTGGTGTGCGGGTCGTGCTCGCCCACGCCGATCACCACGGTGGCGCCCGGTGCGGTTCCGTCGTAGGGTGCCGCGGCGGCGCTTCTGTGCGCCGCTTGGCGGGGGGCACAATTCATGAGGCGTTTGTTCACATCGGCGGTGCCGTTGGCGGTGCTCGTCGTCCTGGCCGCGGCCTGCACACCGGCGCCCGGCGGCACCACGACCACGACCAGCACGACCAGCACGACCACGACGGTGGTGCCAGTGGCCTGCGCTCCCGGGACGTTCAACGCGACCGACGGCAACGAGCCGTGCACACCGGCCCCGCCGGGGACCTTCGTCAGCACGGCGGGGGCGCTCCAGGCGACGCCGTGCGCGATCGGGACCTTCCAGCCCGACGCCGGGCAGCAGTTCTGTCTCGTCGCTCCCCTCGGTACGTTCGTCGCCGACCAGGGCGCAGTCGCGGCCACGGACGCATCCCCGGGATTCTTCGTCGACGTCCAAGGAGCGGCAGAGGCGTCAGCCTGTCCGCTGGGTCGCTTCCAGCCCGATGCCGGGCAGCAGTCCTGTCTGATTGCGCCCATCGGCACCTTCGTCGCCCAGGTCGCAGCGACCCAGGCAACGGCGTGCCCGGCCGGGACCACGACCCTCGCCGCCGGCGCCACGTCGCCCTCGGACTGTGTGCCCGTCGCCGCGGAGACCGGTGCGTGTGCGGCCGGGATCGGCTCCCTCGACTACGTCCCGGGGATCGTCCTGGGGGACCCGAACGGACCGGTCGCGCAGCAGACCGCGGTCACCATGGCGCTGTCGGGGTGCTCGTCCACGGCGGTTGCGGGGTCGTTCACCGGGACCTACACCGGCAGCGGTGACACTGTGCCCCTCTACGTCAACGGCGAGACCGACAACTCCTTCCTGACGTTGCCGATCGGCACGACGGTGTCCCTCGACGCGGCACCATCGCCTGGAGCGACGGTGCCACCTCGGCAGGCGGAGAGCGAGCTGGTGCTCGTCGCCGATCCCGTGCTGGGCCGGGCCTACGAGCTGCGGTGGAGTATCACCTCGGGCCGCTTCTCCGGAACGAGCCCCGTCGGGTTGCTGGGGACGGCGGACATCCTCGACGTTCCCACCCTCACCTACACCGGGGCGGACCTCACCCTCGGTACGGTCGTCTTCGTTCCACTCGGCGGCTGTGCTGCCCCGGCCGCACCCAACGTCGACTGGCGCAACTGCGACAAGGCCGGCGCGGACCTGTCCGGCGCCAATCTGTCCGGCGCCATTCTGTCCGGCGCGAACCTGACCTCTGCCGACCTGTCCGGCGCGAACCTGACCTGCTGCCGACCTGTCCGGCGCCATCCTGTTGGCGGCCGACGTGTCCGGCGCGGACCTGTCCGGCGCCGACCTGTTGTTCGCCAACCTGTCCGGCGCCAACCTGACCTCTGCCGACCTGTCCGGCGCGAACCTGACCTCTGCCGACCTGTCCGGCGCCAACCTGACCTCGGCCAACCTGTTTGGCGCCATCGGCGTGCCCTTCGGCGACCTGGCCATCTACGCCTTCACGTCCTGCCCCGATGGGACCGAAGCTACGTCACCAGCGACCTGCGTCTTCACTCCAACTCTGTAGCCCGCCGCGCCTACGTGGACGCCACGGGAGCGGCCGTGGCGACGCTGGAGCCGACGGGTTGCACGTCGGCGGTGTCGGTCGGCGAGGTCGCGACAGGTTCACGACGCCGGTCGCTGAGAAGGCGTGACGGTGATGGTTGGCCCGAACGAACCTGGACTCGGCGACATCGGGGTGACCAACCGGGCCCGCATCGCCTCAGCAGACAACTCGGCGCACAGCGCTGTGCGGCCGGGATCGCTGCAGCGAGGGGAGTGACCATGTTGAGCACACCGGGTCCGCCGATGCCCATGCACACCCCCAATCCCCCGCTGGCGCGTGCATAGCCACCGGCCATGTAGGCGGCACCATCTTCGAAGGCAGCGACCACCGGCCGGACTCCTTCTGAATCGTCTCAGGCACAGGAGACAACTCGGCGCACAGCGCTCGAGGCCGGGCACCTCGCAATGAGCTGGTCAGGACTCCGGTCGGACCCGCTCGCCGCCGGCACCCGGCTACTCCACGACGCGGAGCGTGGCGGGGATGTCCATGCGGCGGAGCTGGCGCAGGATCAGGATCGGCGCGAGCGACACGGCGACGACGCCGAGGAGTCCGGCGATCAGGAAGGTCGCGGGTTCGATCGCGGTCACGAGCTCGAGGTCGGGCACGGTGTCGGCGAACAGCACCTGCACGAGCCACCACGTGAGGCCGATACCGGCCAGCACCCCGATGGCCGTCGCGAGCACCCCGATGATGGCCGATTCGACGAACGGCCAGCCACAGGACGGTCCGGATGGGCAACCCGAACGCGAACATCGTCGCATGTTCACGCGAGCGCTCATCAGCGCTGATGCTCGACGAGTTGAACGCGATGAGCACGGCGAGCAGCAACACCGCCCACACGATGACCTGGAGGATGCCGACGAACTCGTCCATGGTCGTCCGGATGGAGTCGATGGTCTCCGCTGCCGGGGTCACGGAGCCGACTCCCCCGAGCGAGAACAGCGCTCGGCGGAGCTCGGTCGGGTCGGCACCGGGTGCCGGTTCGACCTCGACCTGGTTGACGATCCCCGTGAGGTTCATGAGGTCCGCGTGGCTGGAGTCGATGAAGGCCAGGAACCGGTACGGGTTCGGGTGGATGGCACCCACGGGCAGCTCACTGGTCACCCACCGAAAGCCCGCCCCTTCGCGCAGCGGGTGACGGAACTGCACGAGGTCGCCGACCCCCACCCCGAGGTCCGACACCGCCTTGCTGGACAGCACCAGCGCCGGCGTCGACGACGCGAGCGAACCCTGTGACGCAGTGGGCGTCCACACGCCGTCCTGCAGGTCGACCACGTCGAGCAGCACCGGGAAGCTGTCCTTCGACCCGGTGGCCGACCCGTCCTCGAGCGGATCGACCGAGGACAGGTCGACGCCGGGCCGGGCGATGGTCCCACCGATGCGCAGACCCTGGGACGAGCGACCGACGCCCGGGGTGCCCTCGATCGCTGCGAGGGTGGGCGAACCGGCCGGTGTGAAGGTCTGCAGCGACACCGTCATGCGGTCGGGACTGCGGGCGAGGAGCTCGGTCTCGCCCGTGTCGATCGTGCGGTAGATCGAGTCGATCATGCCGAACACCCCCACCAGCGTCGCGACGGCGGCCGCGATACCGAGCGCGGTGAACACGCTGCGACGGGGTCGTCGCAGCACGTCGCGCAGCGGCAGGGTGGCGATGACCGAGCCGGGCAGCGGGAGGTGTTGGACCAGCGGGGCCAGGCCACCGCGGGACGTGGTGCGCGGCCCGGTGCGGATGGCGTCGATCGGCGGGACCCGTACCGCGCGCAGCACCGGCCAGATGCTCGCCGCCAGCACCAGGCCGACACCCAGCGCAGTGGCCTGCAGGTACGGCCCGACCTGGAACGGTCGCTCCCACACCGGCATGGGGAAGAACGATTCGGTCACCGTGCCCATGGCCGCGCCCACCACGTAGCCGACTGCCACGCCGGCGGCCGCGCCGATGACGGCGACCTCGAGCGCCAGCAGGAGTGGCCGGAGTCCCAGCCACGACCTGGGCGCGCCCAGCGACATGCCCACGCCGATCTCTCGACGTTGCGCCTCGACGATGCGGCCGATCAGGTTGAACGCGGCGAACGCCGCTCCCGCCAGGATCAGCAGGGCGAAGATCGTGAAGAACCTCTGGTCGTTGTCGATGTCGTCGTAGAGCACGCGGTAGCCGCGCTCCGCGGTGAGGGGGCGGACCTCGACCGCGGCCTGTGGCAGTTGCTCGGCGAGTGTCCGAGCGAGTTCGGTCCGGGCCGCGTCGGGGTCCACCCCCGGGGCGAGCGCTGATCGATGCCTCGCTGACCCGGCCCGGGGTGCCGGCCTCGGCCTGGGCCCGGGCGAGTGAGGTGAAGAGCACTGCGAAGCCACGTGCACCGAACAGCGACCCGGTCTCGGCGCCGGCGAGGAAGTAGCGGGGAGACTGGCCGGTGCCGACCCAGGGCAGCTCCTCGTCGCCACCGAGGCGGAGCACCCCCGTCGCCGGCAGGTCATGTGCGGCGGCGAAGCCCGCGTCCAGCACCGCGACATCTGCTCCGTTGTCCGCCGGCCCAAGCCCGCGGCCGGCCGGCGACGGACAGGGTGTCGATCGGGGGTGTCGGCTCGCGGTCGGTCTCGATGCCGACCATCCGTCCGGGGACGAGGATCGTCTCGTCGGCGGTGGAGGCGTCGACCTGGACGCTGACGGCGAGCGAGGTGGTCAGGTCGGCGACCCATTCCGGATGCGGGGCGGCGTCCACCGCGGCGCGCAACGCGTCGCCGTCGACGGTGGTGTTCTCGGCGAGCGACACGAGCAGGTCGTGTGCATTGGTCGCTCGGTAGGAGGCGTCGTAGCTCACCCGGCGCCACGCGGCCGACGCCGACAGCCCGGCATAGGTGCCGGTCCCGAGCGCGATCGACGATCGCGATCGCCAGCACCTGCATCCAACGCTTGCGAAGGTCCCGGAACGACCAGACCAGCCAGAACCGGAGCGGCGGGCGCGCTCCGCCCGGTACGGCCGTCGCCCAGGTCGTCGACGGTGTCCTCGGGCTCGGTCACCTGAGGGGTCCGATCACCATTGGAGCGTCGCGACGTCGCGGCGACCGCCGAGTGGTTCACCATCGGCGACCGCCCGACCACCGCGCAGTTCGACCACACGATCCGCGGCGCGTGAGATCTCCCGGTTGTGCGTGACCACCAGCACGGCGCGGCCCGGCCCGCGCCTGCTCCATCAGCAGCTCGAGGATCGAGACACCGGTGTGGTAGTCGAGTTCGCCCGTGGGCTCGTCGGCGAGCACGACCGGGTTGCCGGTGGCGAGCGCCCGCGCGATCGCGACGCGTTGCTGTTCACCGCCCGACATCATCGCCGGGAAGTGGTCCATGCGATCGCCCAGGCCGACCTGTTCGAGCACCGCACGTGAGGCGGCCACCGCATCGGCCCGCCCGGCGACGTCCGCGCCGAAGCGGACGTTCTCGAGCGCGGTCAGCCCGGGGAACAGGTTGAAGCTCTGGAACACGAAGCTGACCGTCTCGCGCCGGTAGCGGAACAGTTCGGTGCGCCCGGCCGCGGGCGAGGTCGTGGCCCGCCACGACGACTCGTCCGGACGTGGGCAGGTCCAGGGCGCCGATCAGGTTCAACAGCGTGGTCTTGCCGCAACCGCTCGGGCCGAGCACGACCACGAACTCGCCGCTGTCGACGACGAGGTCGATGTCGGCCAGCGCGTGCACGGTGCCGCCTCCCGTCTCGTAGCTCCGGCCTGCTCCCACCAGCTCGATCGCAGCCATCTCCTGATTGTCGTCGGCGAACCGAGCTGCGAGCGAGGGTCGAAGGTCCTGTCCGATGCGCGACTCCACGGCCCTTCAGCGGGTCGCGGCCGTCGGTTTTCCACAGGCTCGTCCGTAGAGTTGCGTCATGTGGGAGAGGATCTGCACTCGTCGTGGGGCTGCCGGCTTCACGTTGGTCGAGGTCCTCGTCAGCCTGGTGATTCTCGCGTTGGTCGGTGTGGCGGTCAGCGCGATCAGTATCACGGGCGTCATCGGGATCAGCTCCAGCTCGCAGGAACGGCAGGCTGACGCGACCAGCGCACAGTGGGCATCGCTGGTCTTCGCCCGCGATGTGCAGGGCGCGGCTGCAGTCGTCGCCGAGTGTGCCCCGGGGATCGGCCAGCACCTGGTGACGGTGCAGGCGTCGGACGCCGATCGCAAGGTCGAGTACCGCACCCGCGCCTCTGGTGGCACCCACAAACTGATCCGTGTCGAGTGCGGGCCCGGCGGAGCGTCCCGGGTGGTCATCGACGAGCTGGACTTCGCCCCCGAGGTCAGCTGCCAACAGCCAGATGGATCGTCCGGCCCGTGCATGCCGGCCACCGCGCCTCGGCAGATCACCTTGCGTGTGTCGCGCACCGCCGAGTTCGCGTTCGAGCTGGACGGCTCGCGACGCACCACCGACGGCAACTCCTACGACCAGCCGCTCGAAGTGCCCACCTTCGTCGCCCTCGGCGGCGACACCCCGCTGGAGGCCGGCGGCAACAGCGCCCTGGAGGTGGAGGGCAACGCGTACGTCAACCTGCCGACGTCGTCGTCGGTGGCGGTGGACCTGTACGGGAGCTCCCAGCTGAGGGTCTCGGGTGAGTTCGAGCTCCAGCAGGGTGCTGTCTGTTCCGGCTGCCCGACGCGGTCCAACAAGCAGCCCGGTACCTACCGGACCCGCCTGCTGGACCCGCTGCGGTTCCTGGCCGCGCCCGACACCTCCTCCCTGACGGCGCGGAGCGACTGTCCCGTGCAGGCCGGGGTGCGCGTGTGCCAGCCGGGCATCTACGCCACTGCGTTTCCCCCGTCCGGCGGCGGCGGGGGCGGAGTGAAGGACTACGTGCTGCAGCCCGGTGTCTACGCGCTCCGTGATGGCATCAAGATCACCAACGGTTCCCTCACCGGCGACGACGTGCTGCTCTACAACGAGTCGGGCAACGTGAAGATCAACGGCGCCGACCTGGACCTGCAGCCGCCAGCCACGGGGATCTACACGGGGATCCTCTTCTTCCAGGCCCGCAGCAACTCCGCCCAGTTCGAGATCGTCGGCAACGCCGTGCTGGCAGCGCTCACCGGGACCATCTATGCCCCCCGCTCGACCAACGTGGTGTTGGGCGGCGGCGGTGGCGAGATGCGCGTCGGTCGCGTCATCGGCCAGAACCTGCAGACGTCCGGGGCAGGGACGGTGATCGTCGATGGCAGCTGAGTCCGCAGGTCGTACAGGCCGCTGCGCCCACCTTCCGGGGCGCCGTCGCGATCAGCTCGGTGAGACGCTGATCGAGTCGCTGGTCGCGATCCTCGTCATCTCGATGGTCGCCATCGCGGCGTACAGCGGGCTGCAGACGGCGCTGCGGGTGTCGGTGCAGCACCGCGAACAAGCGGTCGCGGAGACCTTGCTGCGCAGCGCCGCCGAGCGTCTGCAGGACTCGGCCGGGCCCTACGTGCCGTTGGCCGGGTGCGCCGGCGCGGGCGACTACGCCGACCTGCCCACGGCCCCGGGGTACGGACCGGTGACCACCGGGGTCAGGTTCTGGGTGCCACCGACCGACGTCACCAGCGACGTCACGACGCAGTTCGGCGCGACCGGAACGTGCCCGGCGACCGATCCGGGACTGCAGGCGATCGAGCTGCAGGTCGTCACCCCGGCCGGCCACGTCGAGACGCTCGAGATCCTCAAGAGGTCAGCGTGACTCCGGGCCGACGACGGCAGCACCGCGGGCAGAGGGGTGCCTCGCTCCTGCTCGTCCTCGCGCTCGTGGCGTTCCTGGGCGTGATGGTTCCGGCGATCCTCGGTCTGGTGATGTTGGGACCGAAGGTCACCAGGCCGGTGATCGAGGATCGTCGTGAGCTGTACGCCGCCAGCTCCGCGATCGACGCCGCGGTCGAGCTGGGTCGATCGAATCCCGACGTGGGAGTGCCGGGCGGGCCCTGTCCGACACAACAGATCATGGTCGACTCGCTCGAGGCCACGGTCCAGTGCCGACAACACGCCTACCCCGAGGACGGCTGCCTCTATCTGGACCGGTTCGTCAACTACACAGCGGAGGTGCGCAGACCCGGCGACAGTGCGGTGCTGGCGCGTGCAGCCGCCGAGGTCGTCTACCGGTTCGACCTGCACGGACCGCCGGAGGTGGAGATCCGCCAATGGACCCCCGACGCCGACGGTCCGGTCACCACCTCTCCGTTGCCCCCATGCGGTCCGGGTGTCTCGACGACCACGACCTCCACCCTGGTTCCGACGACCTCCACGACCACCACGACCTCCACGACCACGACCACCACGACGACGACCACCGCTCCGACGGGCAGTTCCCGCACCCGCTGGACCGCCACAGCCACCTCGACGTCGGGCAGCGACTGGAAGGCCGAGGCGGCGATCGAAGTGACCAGCTCCTCGGGCGGCCCGATCGAGGCTGCGTCCGTGACCGTGCGGCCCGAGTACCTGGTGAACGGGTCGAGTACCTGGGTGGTCGCGGCGGACATCACCGGAACGACCACCGCCGCCGGATCGAACACGTTCCATTCGGCCACGTACCGGCGCGCCGGCAACAGTCGTGTCACCCAGGTTCGGTTCACCGTCCTCGCCGTGACCACCCCGCAGGGCCTGGGCTGGGACAGCGTCGTGTCCGAGCCGATCAGCGTGGTGGTCAACGCTCCCTGATCCGCCAGCCGTCAGATGGAGTTCCCGCTGTTGGGCTGCTCCTCGAACCAGGTTGTGGGCGGGTTCACCATCGCCAGCCAGTCCTGGGGCCACGACGGGGACCGCGCAGGGTCCAGTCGGCACTCACGTCGCCTGGGGTGAGCGGTTCTTGGGGCTCGTCGCTGGAACAACTCCTCGGTCACCGTGTTCCCGCAATGACACGGATCGCACGAGGAGCATGACCATGACGACGCCGACCACCGACGCAGCACAGGTCGTCCTGCAACGGTTCCCCCTGGGGTCCCAGTGGCCGACGATCGATCCCTTCCTCTTCGTCGCGCATCACCGCGACGATTACCCGGCCGGCAACGAGCGCCTGGGCCCCGACGAACCGCTGGACGGCCGCAACATCGGCCAGGACTTCGCCGATGTCGACGGCTGGAACATGTACCACGGCAGCGTCGTGCCGGGGTTCCCCCAGCACCCCCACCGCGGGTTCGAGACCGTCACCTACGTCCGGTCGGGTTTCGTCGACCACGCCGACTCCCTGGGCGCTGCGGCGCGCTACGGCGACGGCGACACGCAGTGGATGACCGCCGGGTCCGGCATCGTGCACTCCGAGATGTTCCCGCTGCTCGAACAGGCCGAGGCCAACCCCGCAGAGCTGTTCCAGATATGGCTGAACCTGCCCGCCGAGGACAAGTCGGCCGATCCGGCGTTCAAGATGTTCTGGGACGAGCAGATCCCCAAGGTGCGGACCGACGACGGCAACGTCTCGGTCACGGTCATCACCGGCGAGCTCGCCGGCCAGCCGGGGGTGGCGCCGCCGCCGCAGCTCGTGGGCCGCCCGGGCCGAGGCCGAGGTCGCGATCTGGCACATCCGCCTGGATGGGGGTGCCAGCTGGGAGCTGCCGCCGACGGCGTTCGCGGAGACCAACCGGGTGCTCTACGTCTTCGACGGGGACCGGGTCGAGCTGTCCGGTGAGCACCTGCCCGCCGGACACGGCGCGCTCATCGACAGCTCGGCGCCGGTGACGCTGGTGGCAGGTGGTGGACCGGTCGAGTGCCTGGTGCTCCAGGGTCGGCCGATCGCGGAGCCCGTGGCCCGCTACGGCCCGTTCGTCATGAACACCGAGCACGAGATCCGCCAGGCGTTCGAGGACTACCGCGCCACCCAGTTCGGTGGCTGGCCCTGGCCCAGCGACGATCCCGTGCACGACCGCCGGCAGCGGTTCGCCCGCCACCCCGACGGGCGGCTCGACCAGCCGGCAGGCACCCCGGCCACTCCAGCCGAGGCCTGATTCCCGCTCGGACCGACGCCCGCCGCCACGGGCTGGCGCTCCGGTTCGACCCGCGAACCGTCAGGGTGTGCCGAGCGCCGCTCTGGCGGCGTCGGCCACCTCGGTCACGGCGCGAGCGCCGGCATCGACGAGTGGGCCCAGCTGGAAGAAGGTGTGCACCATCCCGTCGTAGCGGGAGTGCGTGACCTCGACTCCTGCGGCAACGAGCTGGGCCGCGAAGGTGGCGCCCTGGTCGCGCAGCGGGTCGTACTCGGCGGTGATCACCAGCGCGGGCGCCACCCCGGCATGGGACGGAGCCCGGCCCGGCGAGGCACGCCAGTCGTCGGGGTCGGCCGCGTAGCACTCGTGGAACCAGTCCATCGTCTCGACATCGAGGATGTAGCCGGATCCGTTCTCGGTCATCGACGGGCTCTGGTCGGCCTGGTCGACGAGTGGGTAGACGAGCAGTTGGGCGGCAAGCTCCAGACCGGTGTCTCGGGCCACCAGTGCGACCACGGCGCTCAGGTTGCCGCCGGCGGAGTCGCCGCACACCACGATCCCCGCATCGTCGCTGCCACCGAGCTCGCCCCGGTGCTCGTCGGCCCACTGCACCGCTGCCCACGCGTCGTCGAGCGCTGCGGGGAAGGGGTGCTCGGGGGCGAGCCGGTAGTCGACCGACACCACGGTCGCCCCGGACTGCACGGCGAGCTGCCGACAGATCTGGTCGTGGCTGTCCAGGTCGCCGATCGTGAAGCCGCCCCCGTGGAAGAACACGACGATGCCCAGGGCACCTTCGTTGCGGTAGAGCCGGACCGGGATCTCCCCGGCCGGTCCGGGGATGGTCCGATCCGTGACCTCATCGAGATCGGGGCCGGCGCCGGCGACCGCGGCCAGGGCCAGGTACGCAGCTCGGCGTTCCTCGACGGACTGCGTCGATCGCGGTGGCCCGTCGGCGACCATGGCTTCGACGACGTCGACGATGGGTGCGATCTGCGGGTCGAGCGGCATGGTCGAAGGGTATGGGACGCCGCACAACGGCTCCGGGAGCACGCAAGATCGATCGCCCAGCAGGGCGAGGCCCAGGGAGCGCCGCCACCGGATCGGGCCCTCAACCGGCGAGCACCACCGCCAGCACGAGCCCGCGCAGTGTCCATGCGGCTGTTCGCACCCAGTTGGTCGAGACGAGCCGCCGGGCCGCGTCGGGGTCGTGCTGCTCGGCCAGTCGCCGGTGCAGCGGTACCTGGAGCAGGACGGTGGAGCCCAACGCCACGGCCAGCAGCGCCGCGGCCGTCCAGGCGGCCAGAGCCGACATCGACGCAGGCCGTTCGACCAGCAGGATGAGCGCGGTGACACCTTCGACGGCCATCAGCGGGCCGACCAGCCAGGTGATCCTGCGTTGGTGGTCCACCACCGCGTCGACGGGCGAGCGGGCCGACCACCTGGCGAGCATCGGGTAGTGCACGAGTTGCACCATCCAGATGAGGCCGACCATCGCCCAGGTGGCGGCGGCGCCGGCGACCAGGACGATCATGGCGGGGTCGGTCGACCGGGAGTGGGGGCCGTGCGCACGGTCCTGAAGCGAGACACCTCCACGTCGACCCCGGGCGAGTACATGGCGTGGGGCGCTCCGGCGGGTGCCGGCAACCCGGCAGCCTCGATCAGGTCACCACGGACCTCGACATCGGTGAGGTGGTGCAGCGGCCATCGGGCGTGGTCGACCCGACCGTGCATCAATCGATCCCCACGTCGGGTGATCAGGGCCCAGCGAGCGCTCAGGAAGTGCTCGAGTTCCCCGACGGACTCCGGTGCCATGGGGGCGCCGACGGTGAAGCGCATGTCGGCGCGGCCTGCGGTGCCGCGGGGCCAGCGCCGCTCGGTGCGGTAGCGGTGGTGGTCGCCGTTGCGATGGTGCTCGGTGTGGGCCCAGCAGTAGGGCAGCGCGAACGCGCTGCGGGCGACCGCGACGATCGCGGCGCGTGGGACGTCGAGGGAGAAGAACCAGACGGCTCGTCGCCCGAGCTGGTCGGTGACGTAGGTGCGGACGTTGATCTCCAGGAAGCTGCCGAGCCAGGGGACCACGGGGGACCGCCAGAAGCGCACGTCGCGCATCTCGAACGGGATCAGCCCCACCCACGCGTCGCCGTCGAAGGTGTCGACGGTGACACCCCGCGGGAGCAGACGCTGCACCACGTCGCTCGGATAGCGCCAGTGGAAGTACGCGAGCTCGGCCCAACGCTGGCGGAGGAGCGTCCTGTCGGTCAGCCCCGGTGGACTGGGTGAGACCGCCTCGACACCCTGATCTGCCGGGACAGCGGACGTCGAGCTGACCGACGGCGAGAAGGGGCGGACGGGAGTGGACACTGCGGCGGCCTCGTGGTGGTGGATGCACCAGTGGTTCGTCGCAGGAACGTCCAGCGGATGCAGCCGCCACCGGAGGTCCGTGTGTCATGCGGCTCGTCCCGGGTCTGCACGTCGCCTGGCCGCTCGGGGTAGGAAGCAGTCATGAGCACCGTCGAGTTCCCGTTCCGCTTCGATCCCGCCTTCAGGATCGTGGCCCGCCCGTTCGGCATCCACCCCGAGGCCGCAGTGGTGCGCATCGAGGATGACGAGCTGCTCGCGGACTTCGGGCCGTGGCACGTGCGCACCCCGCTCGCCAACGTGCGTGCGGCGACGGTCACCGGCGGCTACGCCTGGCCCAAGGTGATCGGTCCGGCGCGCGGCTCGATCAAGGACCGGGGGCTGACCTTCGCCACCAACGCGGACGAAGGCGTGTGCATCTGCTTCGACGAGCCGGTGCGAGGCATCGACCCGTGGGGATTCGTCCGCCACCCGGCGCTGACGGTCACGGTGGCGGAACCCGCAGCACTGGCCGAGCTGCTGGAGCTCCTGGGGGCAGACCCCCCGCGCTGATTCCGCGGCGCCGCCCGAGGGCTCCCCGCAGGGTCGGGGTTCGCCGTCAGTCCGGTTCGGGTGGGTGGTCGCCGATCGATCGGTCGTGCACCGCTGCGGGTCGCCGCTCGTGCCCCGGCGTGAGCTCGTGCGGCGGTCGTCCTTCATCCGCGATTCGAACACGTGGCGTTCGCCGCCCTGGTGTCGTGCCTCCAGATGCCGCACCGCATCGGTGACGGCCCGGTGGTACAGATCGTCGTACTCCTCGACGATCTGGAACGACCAGCGACCGTCGATGGCGTTGCGACCGACGATGTCCCGCTCCAGCGCATCCGCATCATCGGTCTGTCCTGCGTCACGCAGCATGTCGGCCGCCTCACCGAAGAGCAGGTCGGCGCGACCCATGAGCTGGTGGAACGAGTACAGGTGCCCCCGTGCTCGCTCGACGTACTCGAGCGCCTCGCTGGCCTTGCCGACCGCCTCGATCAACGCTTCGTCGTCATACTCCGACATGTCGCCTCCTGTCCGACACCAGAATGGACGCGAGCAGATCGACGGTCACGGCGGTGCCTCCGAACTCGTCGGTGCAGGGCTGCAACCGCCAGGGCCCAGGTCGGTGGTCGAGAGCCACTGGTTCGACCGGGGCCACGACCGCCCGCCGGTCCACCAGGACCATCTGGGCGCAGACAAGCAGATTCCGCTGAGCCCGGCCGTTCGTCCGGCGTAGGTGTGCCGTGCGGACCCTGAAGCTTCATCTCCAGGTCGGCGGTTCGCTGCACTGCGTTCCATTTCTCGTCGTACCGTCCGGCCATGGACCGACGCACGCTGCTGACCTCGGCCGCCGGCCTGGGAGCCATGACCGTCTCCGCCTGCGTGCCGGGCCCGGCGCCGATGTACCCGCCGCAGTCCGGGCTGCCCTTCGAAGGAACTGGTGCATTCCCCTCGGGCGTCGGAAGTGGTGACCCGACGGCCAATTCGGTCCTGCTGTGGGTCAGGGTGCACCCCGAGCGTGACTCCGGCAGCGGGGTGCCGGTGCGGGTCGAGGTGTCCCGCACCCAGGAGATGGACGAGGTCGTCTGGGCCGGTCGTTCGCTGGCAACTGCGGAGTCGGACCACTGTGTCACCATCGATGCGGTGGGTCTCCGGCCCGGGACCACGTACTGGTACCGGTTCGGGATCCCCGGCCACCAGAGCCCAGTGGGCAGGACCCGCACGGCTCCTGGGTCGGGCGCCGCCAGGATGCGACTCGCTGCGTTCAGCTGCCAGCGGATCACCCACGGCTGGTTCACCGCGCACGCCGACATGGCGCGACTCGCGGACGATCCGGCCACGGACCTGGACCTGGTCCTGTGCCTGGGGGACTACGTGTACGACACCGGCTACGCCGATCGGGTCCGCGTGCCCGGGCGCGACGATCCCATCCAGGACGCCCGGACGCTGCAGGACTTCCGGTCGAAGTACCGGCTGTACCGTTCGGATCCGGACCTCCAGGCGATGCATGCCCGGTATCCCGTGGTCCACATGTTCGACAACCACGACGGCCTGGACGGTCCCGGTGACCCGCAGGCAGCGGCGGCACGACGAGCGTTCTTCGAACACCTACCCGTTCGCCAGGATGAGCCCGGTCGGCTTCGACGATCGCTGCGCTGGGGCGACCTGGTCGAAGTGTTCGTGACCGACCAGCGATCGTTCCGGGACGCAACGCTCCCCGGGGCGGGGCCGCTCGGCACGTCGACGTTCGACGAGCCGGCGATCCTCGACCCCCGGCGCACGATGCTCGGTGCGGAACAGCGCGAGTGGTTGATCCGGGGGCTGGTCGGATCCGACGCTCGCTGGAAGATCCTGGGCAGCCAACTGATGTTCTGGCCGTGGCGCACCGTGGCTCAGCTCCCGGGTCAGCCACGCGGTGCCGGCACGTACCTGAACCTGACGCAATGGGACGGCTACGTGGCCGAACGTTTCGCCGTGCTCGATGCGCTCGAGTCGGCCGATGTGCGCAACACGCTGGTCGTCTCCGGCGACAGCCACGTCTTCTCGGCCGCTCAGGTGGCACCCGATGTCGACGATCCGCGGTCGTCGCCACGGGTGGTCGAGTTCGGCACCGGATCCGTGACGTCGAACAACGCGGACGAGAACGGGTACCCGACCGACGACCTGACCGGACCGTTTCTCCGTTCGGTCAACCCGCACCTCAAGTGGTTCGAGTCGGAGCGTCACGGCTACGTGGTGCTGGAACTGGCTCCGGGTGCTGCGGCTGCGGAGTTCCGGTCACCGAGGACGATCCGCGCCAGGACGTCCGAGGTCGAGGTGTTGCGGCGGTTCCGGGTGAGCGCCGGCACGCAGCGGCTCGAGTGGATCCGCTGAGACCATTCTGGCCATCGAGGAGCTCACTCCGTGCGCTGGCCGAGCGAGTGCAGGAGGTCCTTCACCCGACGCTCGATCTCGTCACGGATCGGTCGGACCGCATCGACGTCCCGGCCGGCCGGATCCTCCAGCTGCCAGTCCAGGTAGCGGGTACCCGGATAGAACGGGCACTCGTCCCCGCACCCCATGGTGATGACGACGTCGGACTGCTCGACCGTGGCGTCCTCGAGGCGCTTGGGCCGTGCGCCGCCGGCGAGCAGGTCGATGCCCAGCTCCGCCATGACCTCGACGACGGCCGGGTTGATCGAGGCAGCGGGCGCCGTGCCGGCGGACCGCACCACGACGCCATCGCCGCCGTGGTGCGACAGCAAGGCCGCGGCCATCTGGGAGCGCCCGGCGTTGTGGACGCACACGAACAGCACCTCGGGTCGGTGATCAGTCATCGGAGGACTCCGCGTCGGGTCGGGGGTAGAAGAGCCGGATCAGGCCCAGGGCGACGACAGCGCCGACGAGTTGCATCGCGATGAACATCGGTGCCGACGAGGGAGCGATGCCGGCGAAGGTGTCCGACAGCGTGCGCGCCACGGTGACCGCCGGGTTGGCGAAGCTGGTGGACGACGTGAAGAAGTAGGCCCCGCCGATCCACGCGCCGACGGCGAACGGCACGGCTGCGGCGCGACCAGTGCGCACGCAGCCGTTGATGACCAACAGCAGTCCGACGGTCGCGACGATCTCCGACAACCACAACGCCGGCGAGGACCGCTGCGTGGAGGACAACTCGATGGCCGGCAGCTCGAACATCAGGTTGGCGAGGATCGCGCCGACGCAGCCGCCGACGACCTGCGCCGCGACGTACAGGAGGGTGTCGCGGGTGGTGATGGTGTCGAGCAGGCGATCGGTCAGGGTGACCACCGGGTTGAAGTGCGCGCCCGACACTGCGCCGAACATCAGGATCAGTCCGATCAGCGCGCCGGCGGTCGCTGCGGCGTTCTCGAGCAGCTGCAGCCCCACGTCCGACGGCGACAGCCGCGATGCCATGATTCCCGAGCCGATGACCGCGACGATCAGGAAGGCAGTGCCCACGGCCTCGGCGGCCAGGCGACGGGTGAGATCCAGCCGCAGTTGACCTGTGCCGGTCTCGACCTGTGCTGCGAGCTCCGGGCGGGTCGGGTGGAGCTGGTCGTCGCTCACGACGCCGCCCCGGCAGGGTCGAGCACCGCTGCGACCCGGTCACGCAGTTCGGTCACCGTCGCGTCGAACGCTGCTGCGGTACCGGACGGCACCGGGTCCGGCAGCGACCAGTGCAACCACGCGCGGTCGGCACCGACCTCCTCGTGGGCGCGGTCGCAGACGGTGACGACCAACGGCGCTCGTGTGTCGCTGTCGTCCAACGCTCGCGGTGCGGCGTCGGGAAGGTCGATCCCTGCTCGTCGGGCCGCCGAGACGGCGCCCGGATGGACCCGCGTCGCAGGGTGCGTGCCGGCGGAGTCCGCTCGCTCGCCGGTGACCTGTCGCCAGACCGCGGCCGCCAACTGGCTGCGCGCCGAGTTCGCCGAGCACACGAACAGCGCGGGCCCCGCCCGGACCGTGCGGCCCGGCACCACTGCGTCGAGCGCAGTGCGTCGAAGGCAGATGTAGCGCCGTCGCCGGTCTCCGGTCGACCGGGTGCGCTCGACCAACCCGGCTGCCTCGAGCACGTCCAGGTGGTGGGCCAGCAGGTTGGACTCGATCCCGACGACACGGCGCAGTTCCAACGGTGCGCGGTCCGAGATCGCCAGCTCGTCGACGATCGCCAGACGCACCGGGTCGCCCAGGGCAGCGTGGACCGCGGCGCGCTGTTCGATGTCGGTCGAGGTCGGCACCCCGCCACGTTCTCACTCAGGAAGCAATGAGTCAATATTCGCTGAGTGAATCTGATCGGGCTCCCGGCGTCCTTCAGCGATGCGCCGCGGGACCCAGCTGCCGGTCCACCTGCTCGACCGCAGCTCGGA
This sequence comes from uncultured Microthrixaceae bacterium, assembly GCA_963714875.1. Lineage (GTDB taxonomy): Bacteria > Actinomycetota > Acidimicrobiia > Acidimicrobiales > Microtrichaceae > JBAOHV01. The sequence continues at coordinate 265,981 of CAVQQI010000010.1, forward strand.
AGCGTGCGCCGGTGGCAACGGCCGCCACGGCGACCGCCTCGTCGTAGGTGTCCAGATCTGTCAGCTCGGCCACCGTGGCGGTGACCAGGCCGAGCTGGTCCAGACGTGTCCGTTGGGCCAGGTGTGTGTGGACCACGCTCATCGGCACGCCCAGCAGCGCCCGGGGGTCCGGTGCTCGCAGGCCGATCACCCAGTACCCGCCGTCGTTCGCCGGCCCCAGCACGGCGTCCACACCGGGCTCGCACAGGCGGGACAGCACCTCGGTGAGCAGGTCGGGGGTGACCTGCGGGGTGTCCATCCCGATGATCACGGTCGGACCGCCGAGGTCCTCGAACGCCGCCGCCAGACGCTCGTCGAGGCCGTCGCCGCGCTGGGTGACCACGTCGAAGGTGTCGGGGATCCACCCGGGCCGACGCGCCGTCGAGCACGATGGCGCGTCGACCGACCACCGTCGCGGCGACGGCATCCAGGGTGTCTCGCAGCGACGCCTCGGCGATCGCCGCCGCCTGTTGCGGGCTGCACGGCGGACAGAGCCGGGTCTTCACCCGTCCGGGCACCGGCGCCTTCGCGATGACCGCCAGCGTCGTGTCGCCGGCGGTCGGGTGGCTCGTGCTGGCGCCCGGGTCGCTCGTGGTCCGGTCGCCGACGGTCACGTCGGGCTGGGCCCGGCGATCAGGTGTGCGACGTGTCGTGCGCCGTGCCGGCGCACCGCGCACGACTCGAATCCCGCGTCCACCGACAGGGACCCGATGGCGTCCGCACCGACCCAGGCCCAGCGGAACCACGGCCCGGGCAGGTCGTCGTCGCCGCACAGGCGCACCCGGTCACACACCAGCGCCCGACCCGGAGGGTCCACCTCGACCACCGCGGTCCCCGCCTCGCCGAGCAGTTCCCGCAGGCGCTGCAGCAGTCGTAGCGGATCGCCACCGATGCCGATGTTGCCGTCCAACAACAACACGGTCGACCAGCGCCCCTCGCCGGGGAGCGGGTCGAACACCGACCGCTCCAGCACGATCGCCCCGTGGGCGCTGGCGGTGACCAGCGCCGACGGCGACACGTCGATGCCCAGCGACGGCAGGCCTGCCTCGGCCAACGCCGCTGCGATGCGACCGGGGCCGCAGCCGATGTCCAGCACCGTCGGCCGCACGCCGGCGAGCATCTCCAGGTCCTCTGCGGTCGCGGGGCCGCCCCAGGTCTCCACCGCCAGTTCGTGGTGGTCCCCGGTGGACGCCCGCTCCATGACGATCACGTCGCTGGGTCCTCGATGTCGGGCCGGCGGTCCGGCGTACCGGTCCGCTCGCGCCACGTCGTCACCGCGCCGGCGACCAGCGAGCCCACCAGCAGCAGCGCGACGATCACGGCCAGGTTCCGGGCCACCGGGAGCGGCAGGATGCTGGGGTTGTCCGCTCGGGCGCCCCACCGCCGCGCGATCGGCCACACCGTCAACGTCACCACCGCAGCGATCACGACCGCGGTGCGCACCGGCACCCGCCATGCCAGCGGCACCAGTCGTGTCAGCATCCATCCTCCACCCAGCACCAGCGGTAGCACGACCAGATCGTGCACCAACGCGGCCCCCAACAGCCACTGGAACCAGGAGCGGACCTCATCGGGCCGGAGCTCGTCGACCGCGCCGACGACCGCCACGACCATGACGACCCACCCGACGAGCACGATCGCCCAGCCCCACGGCCCGATCCGGAGGTCCGAGGTCTCGTCGTCGCTCATCTGGCCGCCACCTCGATGACCCACTTGGTCTGCATGACCCCTGGACGGTTCGGCGCGATGAGGCGGAGCGGTGCGCCGTGGTCGGGGTTGAGGGACTCGCCGTTGACGCGCAGTGCCAGCAGACACCGAGGGTCCCGCACCGCCGACGTGCTCACGTCCGACTCGCGGTACCCGCCACGCGTCTGCGCCGAGCGCACCGTCGTGTCGACGGCGCCGACACCTGCCCGCTCGAGCAGGTCGATGAGCGGGATGCCGGTCCACACCGCGTCGGCGCTCCATCCTTCGACGCAGGCGATCGGCAGCGTCTCGGTGCGTTGGGGCATCGCTCGCAGCTCCGCGATCGACCATTCGGCCAGCGTCTCGCCGCGTCGGGTCACCCGGAGCCGGTAGGTGGGATCGTCGCCGAGCGACTCCGTGCCAGCGGCGTCGGCGGTCCGGTTGACCGGCAGACCCTGGGGGCCGATGTCGGGTCGCCGAGGGGCGAGCAGGGTCAGGCGACGCAGGAACGGAACGGTCTGACCTGCGGTGGTGAGCGTCACCAGGGCAGCAGCACCACCCACCGCGGCGAACAGGCCCCGTCGGGTCAGCTCTCCCGGCACGGGCGCCACAGCGTCGGACCCAGGTTCCCGTCGGGCCAGCGCCCTGCGCACCACGGGAACCTTGAACACCAGGTGGATCATCGTCGCACCCAGCACCAGCCACGCCGCCCAGAAGTGCCCGGTGGGGAAGAAGAACTGGAACGGGTACCACCGGGCGATGTTCGCCGCCCCGGTCGCCAACAGGAACAGCGAGCTGCCCACCAGCGCCAGCACGGCCAGGCGCTCCATGGCATGCACCGGGCCCCGCACCGCCGGCCGGGCCAGCAGCTGCGGTGAGACCGAGTACAGCTTCGCGAGCAGCAGCGGCACCGTGGCCAGACCTGTGGCGACGTGCAGACCCTGGGTGACCCGGTACAGCCCGACGGGACCGATCGGCAGCACCAACCAGGACGGCGGGTGCTGCTGCAGGTGTGACCACACCCCGGTCAGGAAGCACGTCAGGAACGCCACACCCAACGCGATGCCGAGCAGCGACGCGGTGCGCTCGTCGTGGACCTCTCGTCGTGCTGCTGCGGCTCGGGCGGACTCGACGCGGTCGGGCAGACTCGCTCGCTCGGCGCGCGGTGGTGTCGCCATTGGTCGAACGTACCCACTCGGCGTGGGTCCCAGCAGCGTCGTGGGCTTACCGATCGCGAAACTCCGTCCGGTTCGATGAGCGGGGCCCGGGTGCGCCCGTACGATGTGGCCATGGTGGGAACTCCCTCTGGATCGCTGGCGGAGCGTGGGCGGATCCTGGTGATCGAGGACGACCCCATGCTGGCCGAGGTGGTCGAGCGCTACCTCGAACGCGAGGGGTTCGCCGTGGAGACCCGCGCCGACGGTGAGGCGGGCCTCGATCGGGCGATCGAGTGGGAGCCGGATCTGGTGGTGCTCGACGTCATGCTCCCCGGCATCGACGGCTTCGAGGTGTGCCGTCGACTACGTCGCTCGACCCCGACCCCCGTGGTGATGCTCACCGCGCGGGCGGAGGAGGACGACCGTGTGCTGGGACTCGAGCTGGGCGCGGACGACTACGTCACCAAGCCGTTCTCCCCGCGCGAGTTGACCGCACGCATCGCTGCGGTGCTCCGCCGGTCCGCTGGCGCCGTGGTGCCGAACGCCGGCGGACCGCTGCGAGCGGGTTCGATCGAGGTCGACCCGGTGGCGCACGAGACCCGACTCGCCGATGAGCCGGTCCACCTGACCTCGAAGGAGTACGACCTGTTGGTGCATCTCATGTCGAACCCCCGACGTGCCTTCGATCGGGGGGAACTGCTCGAGTCGGTGTGGGGGTGGAGCTACGGCGACGCGGCGACGGTCACCGTGCACGTCCGCCGTCTCCGCTCCAAGATCGAGGCGGACCCCTCCCGACCCGTGCACCTGGTCACGGTCGCCGGTGGGTACCGGTTCGACCCATGACCATGTTCGCCCCCATCGCCCCCGTCCCGGCGGTCCTGCTCGCCTGGGACCCGCCGGCAGAGCTCACGCTGGTCGCGCTGACGGCGCTGGGTGCGTTGCCGGTGGTGGCGTTGGGGTCGTGGCTGACCCGCCGGCGCGGGAGCGCGCCGGCGCACCGACAGGTGCTGGTCGTCGCGCTCGCCCCGCTCGTCGCGACATGGGTCGGCGCGGTGCTCGCTGCCCGCGCGATGTTCATCGCGCCGCACGACCTGACGGCGTTCGGCATCATCGCCGCGACCGCCGCGGTGGTCGGGGTGCTGGCGGCCTGGCGACTCGCCCGCCGGATCCGGCTGGATGCCGACGCGCTGGGAGAGCTGTCGCGGTCCATCGCCGACGGGAACGTCCCCGAAGCGGGGCTCGCATCCTCGGTCAGCGAGTTGGGGCGCGTGGGGGACCAGCTCGCCACCATGTCACGCCAGCTCGGCGAGGCCCACGAGCGTGAGCTGGCCCTGGAACGGTCCCGCCGGGAGCTGGTGGCGTGGGTGTCCCACGATCTGCGAAGCCCGCTGGCCAGCATCCGAGCCACCGCCGAAGCGCTCGAGGACGGCGTGGTGGACGACCCCGAGGACGTCCGGCGCTACCTCCACTCCATCGGCACCGAGACCGATCGCGTGACCCTGCTCGTCGACGACCTGTTCGAGCTGAGTCGCATCTCGGCGGGCTCGATCGACCTCTCCCCGCAACCGGTCGGGGTGGCCGAGCTCATCTCCTCGGTGATCGACGGCATCCGGCCCTCGGCGCGCATCCGCGGTGTGGACCTCAGCGCCGACCCGGGCGACCATCCGCCCCTCTCCGCGTCGCCCGCCGAGGCCACCAGGGTGTTGCGCAACCTCGTCGACAACGCGGTGCGCCACACACCCCGGGGCGGCACCGTGGTGGTGTCGGTCGTCGCCGAGGGCGCCGAGGCGGTCGTGTCGGTGGTCGACGAGTGTGGCGGCATCCCCGCGGATGATCTGGATCGTGTCTTCGACGTCGCGTTCCGCGGGGACGCAGCGCGTGGCCGCGACGCCGGCGGCGGCGGGCTCGGCCTGGCCATCGCCAAGGGTCTGGTCGAGGCACAACAGGGTTCGATCGCGGTGTCGAACCATCCGGGTGGCTGCTGCTTCAGCGTCCGTTTCCCCTGGGCGGTCCCATGATGGGTGCCATGGCTGCGCGATCGGCCCGGCGTTCAGCTCGTGGAGTCCGCGGCCAGCAGCCTCGACATGTCGGTCACGGCCCGGAAGGTGCCGCGAACGGTGCCGGTGACCTTGGAGCGCCCGATCCGCGGGCGGTAGGTGATCGGCACCTCCTCGATGCGCCACCCCTGTCGCTGTGCCCGCAGCACCATCTCCAGCGGCCACCCCGATCGACGGTCCAGGAGGCCCAGGCCCAGCAGCGCGTCGCGTCGAGCGGCACGCATCGGACCCAGATCGGTGACCCGGACGCCGCTGCGGCGCCGGATCTCGGCCGCGAGCACGCGGTTGGCCAGGCGGGCGTGCCAGGGCCACGCGCCCGGTCGGGCGTGGCGGGCACCCATCACCAGATCAGCGGTGCCCGAGATGACCGGACCGGCAACCGACGGCAGCTCGGCGGGGTCGAAGCTGGCATCCGCGTCCATGAAGCACACGACCTCGGCGCTGGCCGCGCCGAGCCCTGCCCAGCACGCAGCACCGAACCCCTGCTGTGCTTCGGTGACAACGAGCGCGCCCAGCTCCGCTGCGACCTCGGCGGTGCGGTCGGTCGATCCGTTGTCCACGACGATCGCCCGGTAGCCGTCGGGGAGTCGGCCGAGCACCCACGGCAGAGCACCCTCCTCGTCGAGCGCTGGCAGGATCACGTCGGGCACGAGCGCCATGATGTCAGTCATGGGGGACTGCGGTGAGCAGGGTCGTCGTGACCGGTGGTGCGGGGTTCATCGGTTCGCATCTCGTGGACCTCTTGTGCCGCGGTGGCCACGAGGTGGTGGTGGTCGACAGCCTGGACCCTGCGGCGCATGACGGCCCACCCGACTGGCTCAACCCGGCGGCCAGCTACCTGACCCGGGACGTGCGTGACCCGGAGCTGTGGCAGTCGGTCCTCGTGGGCGCGGACGCGGTCTCGCACCAGGCGGCCAAGGTGGGGCTGGGGGTGGATCTGTCCGACATCCGGGGCTACGTCGACGCCAACGACGTGGGCACCGCCACGATGCTGTGGGCGATGCACGAGGTGGGGTGGTCCGGCCGGCTCGTCGTGGCGTCGAGCATGGTCGTCTACGGCGAGGGCCGCTACGTGTGCGGTGACCACGGCGTCGTCGCCCCGGCGCCTCGGAGGGTCTCGGACCTGGACGCAGGTCGGTTCGAACCCGGGTGCCCCGTGTGCGGTCGGGCGCTGACCGCCGGGCTGGTGCCCGAGGATGCGCCGGTCGATCCGCGCAACGTCTACGCCGCGACCAAGCTGCACCAGGAGCATCTGTGCCGGGCCTTCGCCCGTGAGCACGAGGTGGCGGTCTGCGCCCTGCGGTACCACAACGTCTACGGACCCCGGATGCCCCGCGACACCCCGTATGCGGGCGTTGCGTCCATCTTCCGCAGTCAGCTCGCCGCGGGTGCAGCGCCCCGGGTCTTCGAGGACGGCGGGCAGCTGCGTGACTTCGTGCACGTCACCGACGTGGCCCGCGCCAACGAGCTGGCCCTGCTGGGCTCACCCGACGTGGACGGCGCGCAGGAGTTCGACGGGGCGTTGAACGTGGCCTCGGGCAGCCCCACCTCGTTGCTGGAGATGGCCGAGGTGCTGGCCGCGGCCGACGGTCGCGGTCTGCGACCGGAGGTGACCGGTGGGTACCGCATCGGCGACGTGCGCCATGTGATGGGTGACACCAGCGCTGCTGCTGCCCACCTGGGCTTCCGCGCCGCTGTCGCGCCGGCCGACGGTCTGGTCTCGTTCGCAGCCGATCCCCTGCGGCGACCGCCGCGATCGACATGACTGACGTGCGCGACGACGACACACCCGCGGCGTCCTCGGCGCAGGGAGGTGGGGGGACCTCCCCGAGCGGGTCGGCGGACCTGCCCGAGAACGGGCCGGCGGGGTACGTCGCTGTCGCCGTGGTGGCCGCATCGTTCGCCGCGGTGTTGTTGTGGGGCCAGTCGCTCAACCGCCAGGGCGTGCAGATCTTCCTCCAGGCACCCCCGTTCGTGGGGCAGTGGCGGGTGCTGTGGACACCCGCACTGTGGTGGGCGGTCGCTCTGGCAGCGGTGCTCGTCGGGTGGTGGGTGCCGATCGTGGAGCGCCTGCGATGGCGGTGGGTGCTGCTCGGGTCGTTCAGCTGGGCAGGGCTGTGGCCGGCGCTGCTGCAGTGGTCAGAGGGCTGGGACTCGCTCTACACGGTGCTCGGCAACCGCCGGGCCTACCTGCCGACCGCCCAGGGGATCGAGTCCCCGGCGGAGTTCCTGCGCACCTTCGTCGACCGGCTCCCCGGCTATCCCACCCACGTCAAGGGCCACCCACCCGGCGCCACCCTCGCCCACTGGTTCGTGGACCTGGTCGGCGGCGGTCGGAGCGACGTCCTGACCGCCACGTTCCTGGTCATCGCCGCGCTGGCAGCGCCGGCCTCGTTGGTGGCGCTGGACCGCATCGCGGGTCGCGCCGCAGCCCGCCGTGCGGCGGCGTTCGCCGGGTTGGCGCCGGCAGCGATGTGGATCGCGTCGTCGCCCGACGCGATGTTCATGGGTGTCGCAGCCGGTGCGGTGGCGTTCGCCGCGGTGGCCATCACCAGTGCGGACCGCAGGGTCGTGCACCTCGCAGCGGCCGCTGCGGGGCTGCTGGCCGGGCTGTCGCTGTCGTTCTCCTACGGGGCGATGCTCCTGCTGGGTCCCCTGTGGGCGCTCGCGGTGCTCGCGCTGCAGCGGCGCAACTGGCAACCCCTCGTGACCGCGGCAGCGGGTTTCGCCGTGCTGCCGGTGGTGTTCATGGCCGCAGGGTTCAACTGGTTCGCCGGCCTGGAGGCGACCCGGGTCGCGTACCTGGCCGGCGTCGCCCCGGAACGCCCCGACCGGTACTTCATCGTGTCCAACCTGGTCGTGCTGGCAGTCGCCGTCGGCCCGGCGACCGTCGCTGCGCTGGTGTGGCTGCGAGACCGGTCGGCGTGGTGGTTGGTCGGCGGAGCGCTCGCCGGGGTGGTGGCCGCCGATCTGTCCACCATGTCCAAGGGCGAGGTCGAACGGATCTGGCTGCCCGCGGTGCCGTTCCTGCTGCTGGCCACCACCGCGATCCGAGGGCGCACTGCTCGGCGGGCCTGGCTGGCGGCGCAGTTGGGGCTCGGGCTGCTGCTGACAGCGGTGCTCGACTCACCCTGGTGACCTGCCGCGGCGCTGCGGGACCTGCCCCGGACCGCCGGTGTGCGATCAGGTGACATTGTCGCGATACTCGAAGCAATGAGTGACCCAGCAGGACGAGCCGATGGCGAACCGCCAGCGGCGCGTCCGTGGGCGAAGGTCCTGGCGGACCGCACGTTGCCGATCTCGGTCGCGGTCGGGATCCTCGTCGGCCTCGGCGTGTACCTCTTCGAGGTCGTGATCGCCGCGATGCTCGAGGAGGTCCGGGCTGCATCGGTGGGGTTCATGGTCGTTGCGCCGGCCGCCGGGCTGCTGCTGACGGCGCTGGTCCTGCGGTTGGGTCCCGAACCGCGATCGCGAGCCACCGCGGACGAGTACATCATGAGCGTGCACGACCGGACCCGCCGCATCACGCTGCGGCAGCTGACCACCCGCATGTTCGCCGCGGTGGCCACGCTGGGCTCGGGCGGCGCGTTGGGACTCGAAGGGCCGGCGGTCATGCTGGGTGCGGGTACCGGCGACAACGTGAGTCGGCGCCTCGCCCGGCGGATGCGCGTCGACCACCAGGCGCTGTTGGTCGCCGGTGCCGCAGCGGCGGTGGCAGCGGTGTTCAAGGCACCGGCGACGGGCGCGGTGTTCGCCCTCGAGGTGCCCTACCGCGCCGACATGGCACGTCACCAGCTGATGCCGGCGCTGGTGGGCGCGGCGTCGGGTTATGTCGCCCTGGTCAGCTTCGCAGGCACCGAGCGGCTGTTCCGCGTGGCGGACAACCCACCGTTCGACCTGCGCGACCTGGGCGGGGCGCTGGTGCTCGGGGTCGTCGGCGGGTTCATGGCCCGGGTCATCGCCCGTTCCATCCGCTGGGCGAAGCACTGGGCGGGTTCCACCAAGGCCCCGCTGCGGCTGCCGCTCGCCTCCGCCGCGCTGGTGGCCGCGGCGTTCTCGGCGTACCACCTGACCGACATGCCCCTCGGGATCGGACCCGGCTACCTGGTGCTGGACTGGCTGGACGACCCGGAGCTCGCACTGGGTGTGGTCCTGGCGATGCTGCTGATCCGCTTCGTGGCGGTGATCGCGACCACCGCGGGCGGCGGGGTGGGCGGATTCTTCGTGCCCCTGGTCGTCCTGGGCGGTCTGCTCGGTCGGGCCGCGGGCTCGGTGGTCGGCCTCGGTCGATCCGGGTTGTTCCCGATCCTGGGTGTGGCGGCGGTCCTGGGCGCCGGCTATCAGGTCCCCCTGGCTGCGGTGATGTTCGTGGCCGAGACGAGTGGTCGGCCGGGCTACGTCGTGCCGGCGCTCCTGGCTGCGGTCGCGGCCGACCTGGCGATGGGTGACGAGAGTGTGACCGACTACCAGCGCGCCCGGGCATGAGTTGGGATAGCGGTCGTCCCCTGCCCCGGCACTAGCATCCCGCCCAGCGGGCGTCAGGTGATCGGCCGCCGAGGGAGCACGATCCATGAGTAGTCGAGTTGTTCGAACCAGAAGCCTTCGGGCCGTCGTCGCAGGCGCAGCGATGCTTGCGGGGGTCGCTGCGATGGTTGCACCGGCATCGGCGGAGTCCGTCGACCCGTCGGTCGACGGCGCCCCCACGGCCGACAGCGCCATCACCATCGTGCAGACCCCGTCGGAATCGACCGGTCCGTGTGCGCCAGCGCCCTTGGGGCTCGATCGCAAGGTCGCCAACGACGACATGTTCTTCCGTCTGACGGTCATCGCCGCCCAGGCGCCGTGCACGCCGATCGAGGCGAAGGCGGTCGTCTACGCGATGCCCGGCAACGGCGAGCAGTGGCCCCAGACGCTGGTCGAGGTCGTGCCGTTCACCATCTCGACCGCAGGCACCACCGAGATCACCTTCGCCAAGGAGTGCGACCCCGTGCAGTTCGACGTGCTGACCGGCGCCACCCCGGCGGTCATCTCGCCGCTCGGTGAGTTCCACGGTCCGTTGCTGTTCCCGTTCGACGTCTCCACCTCGCTGCAGTTCTTCGGCAACCCGGACTGCATCGCCCCGACCACGACGGTGCCCGAGGAGTCGACCACCACGACACCGGAGGTCGACAGCTCGACCACGGTGCCCGAGTCGACATCGACGACCTCTCCAGAGGTCGACTCGATCACGACGGTGCCGACGTCCGGCACCCCCGGCTCCGCGGCTGCGCCGGCGGCGCAGGTGCTCGGTTCGACCCAGCAGCCCCAGGAACTGGCGCTCACCGGTTCATCGACCACGATCGGCGTTCTGCTCGGCGGGGCGATGATCGCCGCAGGCGCCGGCATCGTCATGGTGGCTCGTCGCAGGTCGGTCAGCGAGGCCTGACCGTCGAACGCCAGAGCGAGCTGGTCGGCCCGACGGCCGAGCGCCGCACGACGACGGACGCGACTCGGGGATGCTCCACCAGGAGCATCCCCGAGTCGCGTGGGTGTCGGTTGGGGTCGACCGGCCCGGGAGCCGGTCCCGGGAAGGTCAGACCTGCGGCGTGACGGTGAGCGCAGAGGTGCTCACGCCCTTGGCCGCAGCTCGCTGCACGAGCTCGTCGTAGAACTCGGCGCTGACGTTGCGGTCCCGGGTCAGGATGAAGCCGCTGGAGCCGGTCGGATCGCTGACGATCGCCCACCGGTAGTCGTCATCCAGATCGACGATCCAGTAGTTGCCCGGGCCCTGGGTCGAGTTGGAGCCGCTGAACGAGACGTTCAGGCGTGCGTTCGAAGCATCCACGGGGAAGGCGGACCCGACCACACGGGCCGTCGGGCCGTTGGCGAAGAAGTAGTTGCCCGTGTTGACGACCTTGATGTTGCCGTCAGCTCGCAAGGAGTACTCCGCCTTGGAGTTCACCAGTCCGACCGAGAAGAACTGCTTCACGCTGCCCTGCTCGTACCAGGTGCCCAGGTAGCGGTTCACGTCGACGGACTCGACGGTGCTCGTGACGGGCGGAGCTGTCGGCATGGGCGCGCAGGCCGCGGCCACGAGCATGGTCGCAGCAGCGAGACCGACGAGTGCGGAACGAAGTGATCGTGTCATGTGGAGTTCTTCGTCGGGTGACCGCCTGCGGGATGCGGACATCTGTCACAACCTTGCGATCGCGGGAGGCACCTGCCGGGTGGCCCCGGCCCGGCTGTCACCTCGGTATCGGGCGGAACTACACTCGACCGCATGTTGCTCGCTGAAAAGGTCTGGCACTTCTGGCTCGCCGTTCCGATCGCGGCCGGAGCGATCTTCGCCGTTGTGGCGATGCTCGGGCTCTACGCCGCCCGGGTGACCAAGACGCGCTACCCGAACAACGACAGCTGAGTCGGGGTCGACCGGTCGTGGGTGACGCGGTCGACTGGGAGCTCGCGCAGCAGGTCGCTTCCCGGTTGTCGGGCAACGACCCCTTCGCCGAGTCGTACCACGCACAGGGCATGGTCGAGGAGTTCACCCGCCTGACCGAGCGTGCGCAGGTCTACGTCGAGGCCGAGACCGGGTTCACCTCGGCCGCGGGACAGGCCAGGGCCAGGGTGGTGGACCGCAACGACTGGGTGCGTGCCAACCTGGCGTCGTACCAGCGGCTGCTGCGTCCGGTCCTGGGACGCTTGGAACAGGCGGCATCGGGCCCTGCGGGCGCCTTGTCGGGCAAGATCGCCGCGGTCGAGCTCGGTGCGTTGCTCGGCTGGATGTCGACGCGGGTGCTGGGCCAGTACGACCTGCTGGTGCTCGAGGAGGAGGATCCCGACGACCAGGACCTGGTGTACTACGTCGGGCCCAACATCCTCGGACTCGAGAAGCGACACGGCTTCCCGCCGTCGGAGTTCCGTCTGTGGGTCGCGCTGCACGAGGTCACCCACCGCACCCAGTTCACCGGCGTGCCGTGGCTCCGCCCGTACTTCCTGGGCCTGGTCGAGGAGCTGATGGGCGCTGCGGATCCTGATCCGCAGCGGATCTTCACCGCGGTCGGTCGACTGGCGGATGCGGCGCGTTCGCGCACCAACCCGTTGGCCGACGGCGGGGTGGTGGCGCTGTTCGCCAGTGCCGATCAGCGCGGTGCGATGGACCGCGTGGGCGGCCTGATGAGCCTGCTGGAGGGCCACGGCGACGTCACCATGGACCGTGCCGCGATCGACCAGGTGCCCAGTGCCGAGCGATTCGCCCGTGTGCTGCGCACCCGTCGCAAGGAGATGAACCTGGCGGCGAAGCTGCTGCAGCGGTTGATCGGGCTCGAGGCGAAGCTGGCGCAGTACGAACAGGGCGAGCAGTTCATCGCCGCGGTCGAGCAGGTCGGCGGGCCGACGTTGCTGAACCGGGCGTTCGACCGACCCGAGAACCTGCCGACGCTGGCCGAGATCCGTGAACCGTCGAGCTGGCTGCGTCGGGTCGGCGACGGTGTCGACGCGGCGTGAAGGACTCCTCTCCGGCCCGGGTGCACCACCCGGGGCCGAGTAGGGGCCAGCTCGTCACGCCGGTCCGGGACGACCCGTTCGTCGCGGACCTGTTGTCGCGGTGCACGTTCCCGCCGGGGGGAACCAGCGTCACCTGTGGCGTGTCCGGTGGTGCGGATTCCACCGCGCTGCTCGCGCTCGCGGTGGCGTCGGACCTGACGGTGTGCGCGGTGCACGTCGACCACGGGCTGCGCGTCGGTGGCGACGGCGAGTCGGCCGTGGTCGCCGAGTTGGCGGCCGCGTGGGGTGCGGAGTTCCGTGCCGAGGTGGTGCACGTCGCCCCCGGCGGGGACCTCGAGGCCCGCGCCCGCACCGCTCGCAGGGCGGTCCTGCCGGCGACGGCGCTGCTCGGGCACACCGCCGATGACCAGGCCGAGACGGTGCTGCTCCGGTTGCTGCGCGGCACCGGACCCACCGGACTCGCAGCCATGCGCCGCTCGACGCACCCGCTCCTGGAGCTGCGCCGTGCGGAGACGGTCGCCCTGTGCGCGCATCTCGGCGTCGATCCGGTCCAGGATCCGACGAACCTGGATCCCCGGTTCCGGCGCAACCGCGTCCGCCACGAGGTGCTCCCGCTGCTGGACGACGTCGCCGGCCGCGATGTCGTGCCGCTGCTGTGTCGTCTCGCCGAGCTGGCCGGCGAGGATGCGGACCTGGTCGAGATGCTCGCCACCGAGCTCGACCCGACCGACGCCGCCGCGCTGGCCGCGGCGCCCCGACCCGTGGCGGTCGCCGCGTGGCGACGGTGGTGGCAGGACCAGACCTCGTGCGCCCACCCACCGGATCGAGCGGCGACCGACCGGGCGCTCGACGTCGCCGCCGGTGGGGCGACGTCGAGCGACATCACCGATGGGTGGAGGCTCTGTCGGACCGCCGGCCGACTTCGACTGGAACGCCCTGCCGGCACGACAGCTAACGTCGACCCACGATGAGCCACGCGCAGGCGAGTGCACCGGAGCCGAATCTCACAGCTGACGATGCGGTGGGTCGCATCCTGTTGACCGAGGAACAGCTGACCACCCGTATCCGGGAGATCGGCGCGCAGATCACCGAGGACTACGCGGGCAGCCGGCCGCTGCTGGTGTGCGTACTGCGCGGCGCGTACGCCTTCCTGACCGACCTGGCGTTCGCGATCGATCTCCCGGTCGAGATCGACTTCATCGCCGTGTCGTCCTACGGCTCCTCGACGCGCACCTCCGGTGTGGTGCGCCTGGTGAAGGACCTCGACGTGGATCTGACCGGACGCGACGTCGTGCTGGTCGAGGACATCGTCGACACCGGCCTGACCCTGCGGTACCTGCGCCGCAGCCTCGAGGCGCGCGGCCCCGCGAGTCTCGAGGTCTGCACGCTGTTGGCCCGTGAGTCAGCAGATCTGGACGGGCTCGGGGTGCGCTACGTCGGCTTCACCATCCCCGGCGACTTCGTCGTCGGCTACGGCCTGGACGCTGCGGAGAAGTACCGCAACCTGCGGTACCTCGCGGTGTACGAACCCGACGACGACTGACGGTTCAGGGGTCGCACCGGTTTCGTCACGGTCCATGGCTACCCTGACGACCCTTGAGATCCACGCGCGCTGAAGCGATCACGAAGACCCTGAAGGACTGGCGGGTGCTGGCGGCGCTCGGTGCGCTCGTGGTCATCGCAGCGATCGTCGTGCCGCGCCTGCAACCCGACCCCGAGCCGCTGCGGCTGGACGAGTTCACCACCCGGTTGGCCGACGGCGATGTGCGCACGGCCACCATCTACAACTCCCGCAACACCGTCGAGGGCGAGCTCGCCGACGGCACCGAGTACACCACGGTGTTCCCGGAGGCCTACGGCGAACAGCTCACCACCGACCTGCTCGACGCGGGCGTCGATGCCGGCGCCGACAACGAGGACGGCACGACGCTGGTCGATCTGCTGATCGGTCTGGTGCCGACCATCGTCATCGTCGGCGTGTTCATCTGGTTCGTGTCCCAGATGGGTGGTGGCGGGCGTGCCATGAAGTTCGGGCGGGCCAAGGCTCGCCTGGCGTCGGAGTCGGACACCCCGGTGCGGTTCTCCGACGTCGCCGGCGCGGACGAGGCCGTCGAGGAGCTGGGCGAGGTCGTCGAGTTCCTGCGCGACCCGGAGCGCTTCCAGCAGCTCGGCGCCCGGATCCCCAAGGGCGTGCTGCTGTGCGGCCCTCCGGGCACCGGCAAGACGCTGCTGGCCAGAGCCGTCGCCGGCGAGGCCGACGTGCCGTTCCTGACCATCTCCGGATCCGACTTCGTCGAGATGTTCGTGGGCGTCGGCGCCAGCCGGGTGCGCGACCTGTTCAAGCAGGCGGTCGCACAGGCGCCGGCGATCGTCTTCGTCGACGAGATCGATGCCGTCGGGCGTCACCGTGGCACCGGCGTCGGCGGCGGGCACGACGAGCGTGAGCAGACGCTGAACCAGTTGCTGGTGGAGATGGACGGTTTCGACGCCACCAGCGGGGTGATCCTGATCGCGGCGACGAACCGTCCCGACGTGCTCGACCCGGCGCTGTTGCGACCCGGACGCTTCGACCGCAGCGTCGTGGTCGACCTGCCCGACGTGCGCGGTCGGGCCGCCATCCTCGAGGTGCACGCGCGCAACAAGCCTGTCGACCCCGACGTCGATCTGGGCGTTCTCGCCCGACGAACGCCCGGATTCACCGGCGCGGATCTGTCGAACGTGCTGAACGAATCGGCACTGCTCGCGGCTCGTCGCGGCGCGACCACGATCGGCGTCATCGACGTCAACGCAGCGATCGACCGCGTGCTGGCCGGGCCGGAGCGACTCGGGCGCATCATGAGTGCCCAGGAGCGCCACACCGTCGCGGTGCACGAGGCCGGTCATGCGCTCGTGGGACATGTGCTGCCGAACACCGACGAGGTGCACAAGATCTCGATCGTGGCCCGCGGCGCGGCACTCGGCTTCACCGTGATGCTGCCGACAGAGGACCGTCATCTGCACACGCGGTCCCAGCTCTCGGACGTCCTGGCCATGACCCTCGGTGGTCGCAGCGCAGAAGAGGCCGTGTTCGGCGAGGTCACCACCGGGGCGACCGACGACATCGAGCGGGCCACACGCATCGCCCGGTCGATGGTCGTCGAGTTCGGCATGAGCGAGAAGCTCGGCCCGCAACGTTTCGCCCGCGCCGACGGTGAGCCGTTCCTGGGGCGTCAGCACGCTCGCTCCGACGATCACTCCGACGAGCTGGCGGCGCGCATCGACGAGGAGGTGTCGCGGCTGCTCGACGAGGCACATTCGCGGGCGCGTCGTATCCTCGAGGAACACCGTGCTGTGCTCGACTCGATCGCCGCAGCCCTGCTCGAGCGGGAGACCCTGGCAGATGAGGACCTCGCAGGGTTGCTGGCACGAGCCGACGACGGACGCGGACCGGACTGACCGACACGTCGCCCCGACTGACCCCAGCACCTCCACCACAGGAACGGTCACATGACCCAGATCCACAATGCTGCAGACATCGATCTCGGCCTCGATGACGACGGGACCGACCTGAACGTCCCGGACCGCCTCCCGTTGCCGTCGCACCTCTCCCCGGAGGTGGACCAGCCCCGGATCCGGGCGGCCGTGCGCGAGATCCTCGCTGCGGTCGGCGAGGACCCCGACCGGGAGGGGCTGCTCGACACGCCGGCCCGAGTGGCGCGGATGTACGCCGAGACCTGCTCCGGGCTGCACGACGACGTGACCCGTCACCTGAAGGTGACCTTCGACGCCGGCCACGACGAGATGATCATGGTGCGTGACATCTCCATGTTCTCGATGTGCGAGCACCACCTGGTCCCCTTCTACGGCAAGGCCCACGTGGCCTACATCCCCAACACCGATGGTCGCGTCACCGGGCTGTCGAAGCTGGCGCGTCTGGTCGACGGCTTCTCCCGCCGTCCCCAGGTCCAGGAGCGGTTGACCACCCAGATCGCCGACGCGATCGAGACCAGCCTCGACCCTCGCGGCGTGTTGGTGGTGATCGAGGCCGAGCACATGTGCATGGCCATGCGCGGCATTCGCAAGACGGGCGCCTCGACGGTCACATCGGCGGTCCGTGGCGTGTTCCGATCCGATCCCGCAGCCCGCGCCGAAGCGATGCGGTTCGTCGAACCGTCCCGCTGAGCGACGGTGTCCCCCATCGAGGTCATGGGCGTGATCAACGTCACGCCCGACTCCTTCTCCGACGGCGGATGCTTCGACGCTCCGGCCGACGCGGTGCTCCGTGTGGAGCAGGTGCTGGAGGAGGGAGCGTCCTTCATCGACGTCGGTGGTGAGTCCACCCGTCCGGGGGCCGCGCCGATCGACCCGGCCCAGGAATGCGCCCGCGTGCTGCCGGTGATCGAGGCGACCGTTGAGCTGGTGCAGCGACACGATGCACGGCTGTCGATCGACACGCGCAACGAGGTCACCGCGCGGGCGGCGGTCGCGGCGGGAGCGTCGCTGATCAACGACGTCAGCGCATCGCTGTGGCCGGTGGCCGCAGAGCTCGGGGTCGGGTGGGTGGCGATGCACATGGCAGGTGACCCACGCACCATGCAGGCCGAACCCCGGTACGACGACGTCGTGGACGAGGTCCGGCGATTCCTGGTCGAACGGGCGTCCGCCGCCGCTGCGCACGGCGTCGAGGTGTGGGTCGACCCTGGCATCGGGTTCGGCAAGACGACCGAGCACAACCTGGACCTGTTGGCGCACCTCGACGTGCTGGTCGCCGAGGGATTCCCGGTCGTGGTGGGCACCAGTCGCAAGCGGTTCCTGGGCGAGCTGCTGTCGCGTTCCGATGCGCCGGGTGCGGGGCTCGGCGCCCTGTCGGCACCCGCGCCGGTCGCTGCGGTGCCGGTCGATGAGCGCCTCGACGGCTCACTCGCGACGGCCACGTGGGCGATGACCCAGGGAGCGCGGATGGTGCGTGCGCACGACGTCGCCCCCACCGTGCAGGCGGCCACGATCGTGGCGGGCGGCTTCCGGGGCAGCTGAGATCCTCTACGATCGCCGCCGACGCATCCGCACGGAGCCGTCCGCGAGCCTCCCGTCGGGACGGCCCGGCACAACAGGAGGTGACGACATGGCAGCCAAGGGCAAATGGGCGCAGGGCATCCAACCCCGTCACTTCCACTGGATCATCAAGGACCAGCTCGCCATCTGCGAGCGGCCCGGAGGGTTCGGGACGAACCACCGCAAGGTCCGCCGCCAGGAAGAGATCATCTGGATCCGTGAGCAGGGCTTCGACCTGGTCATCTCGATGTCGTCGGCGCCGAACAACCTGCACAGCTACGACGAGCTCGGGGTGCACTGGCGGCACTGGCCGTTCCCCGCCGCCGAGGACCTTCCCCGCTACCTCGACCAGACCTACAGCGAGCTGCGCCGGCTGCTGACCGAGCGCCAGCGGCTGATCCTGCACCAGGACGAGCTGTCGGAGCGCCTCGTGGGACTGCTCGCCGGGTACCTGGTGTGGAACGCGATGGTGCCCGAGCCACCCAAGGCGATCGCGCTCATCGAGCACATCACCGGCCGCCAGATCGGTGCGGATGGTCGACTGCTCGTCGGCGAGGCCGCCCGTCTGGTCGCCGAGGACTGAGCCCCCGGTGACCGTCGAGGGCGATCGGATCGAGCTGCGGGCGCTGCGCGTCGTGGGTGTGGTCGGCGTGCTGCCCGAGGAGCGCACCCGTGCCCAGCCGCTCGAGGTCGACCTCGACCTGGTGGTGGACGTCGCCGCCGCTGCCGGCTCCGACGCGCTGGCCGACACCATCGACTACGGCGCCGTGTGCGACGCCGTGGTGGACCTGGTCGGCCGCCTGCAGCCCGAGCTGCTGGAGCGGCTCGCGGTGGACCTGGCCGAGGCGGTGCTGGCCCTCGACGGCCGCATCGACGCGGTCGAGCTCGCGGTGCGCAAGCTCCGCCCGCCGGTGCCCCATCCACTCGCGTCCTCGGGGGTCCGGGTGACCCGGAGGCGGGGGTCATGAGTGTGCGGGCATTCCTGTCGCTGGGGTCCAACCTGGGTGACCGGCGAGTGCTGCTGCGCGAGGCGGTCGACTCCCTGCCCGACGTCGTCGCCGTGTCCCCCGTGTACGAGACGGCGCCGGTCGGGGGACCCGAGCAGGACAACTTCTTGAACCTGGTCGTGGAGCTCGACACCGAGCTGACGCCCTTCCAACTGCTCGGGGTGTGCCACCGCATCGAGTCCTCCGCCGAACGGGTCCGTGAGACCCGCTGGGGTCCCCGGACGCTCGACATCGACATCATCTGGATGGAGGGGATCGAGATGGACGAGGAGCGGCTCACCATCCCCCACCCCCGGTGGAAGGCCCGGCGTTTCGTGCTCGCACCGCTGCGCGACCTGGCACCGGAGCTGGTCGGGGAGCGCGAGCTGCAGCTGGCCGACGGCAGCGTCTCGCAGGTCGACCCGTTGTGACCGACGGCCCGATCCGGGTCCGTGTCGTCGGTGCCGGTCGGGCCGGAGGGTCGTTCGCATCGGCGCTCGCTCTGGCGGGTCACGTCGTCGAGTTGGTCCACCGGGACCACCCCGACCCCGGCCAGGACGTCGACCTGGCGCTGTGCTGCCTCCCCGACGCCGCAATCCAGCCGTCGGTGCGATCCTGGCCGGTGCATGCCGGAACCGTCGTCGCCCACTGCGCAGGCTCGCTCGGGTTGCAGGTGCTCGACGCGCACCCCCGGATCGCGTCGCTGCATCCGCTCGTGTCGCTGCCGGACCCGGTCACCGGGGCAGCGCGGCTGCAGGGCGCCTGGTTCGCGGTCGCGGGCGACCCGCTGGTGTCCGAGGTGGTCACGTCGCTGGGTGGTACGGCCGTCGAAGTGGGCGATGTCGACCGGGCGACCTACCACGCGGCTGCGGTGGTGGCGTCGAACCACCTCGTCGCGCTGATGGGACAGGTCGAACGTCTCGCAGGCTCCATCGGCGTGCCACCGCAGGCGTTCGTGCAGCTGGCGTCCGGCTCCCTCGCCAACGTCGCGCGGAGCGACCCTGCCGCTGCGTTGACCGGGCCGGTCGCCCGTGGTGACTGGGCGACGGTGGGACGCCACCTGGAGGTGCTCCCGCCCGATGAGCAGCTCGCCTACCGGGCGCTCGCGGAGCAGGCCGCACGGTTGGTGGGGCCGGAGCGGGTCGCCGAGCTGCTGCGCGTCCTGGCGGACCACGACGACCGCGACCGCGCCGGCGTCGATGCGGTCGGCAGCGGCGGTGACGGCGGGTCCGAGGGCCGCGCTGGCGGCACCGCGCCGTAGCATGCCGGCGATGCACCGGGTCACGACCGTGTCCGAACTGCGCTCGGAGCTGGACCGGGCGCGTGCCGCGGGCTCGTCGGTGGGCCTGGTGCCGACGATGGGCTACCTGCACCAGGGTCACCTGTCGCTCGCGGGCGCAGCCGCCGCCGAGTGCGACGTCGTGGTGATGACCATCTTCGTCAACCCGTTGCAGTTCGCTCCCGGGGAGGACCTGGCGTCCTACCCGCGAGATCCGGAGGGCGATGCCGCCAAGGCGGAGTCCGCCGGGGTCTCGATCCTGTTCTCGCCGGCGGAGTCCGAGATGTACCCCTCCGGACGTGACGCGGTGATGACCGGCGTGGAGGTCGCCGGGTTGTCCTCGGTGATGGAGGGAGTCGCCCGCCGCACCCACTTCGGAGGGGTCTGCACGGTCGTGGCCAAGCTGTTCAACATCGTGGGTCCGTGCCGCGCCTACTTCGGCGAGAAGGACTTCCAACAGCTGGCGATCGTGCGGCGGATGGCTGCGGACCTGTCGTTCCCCGTCGAGGTGGTGGGGTGCCCGATCGTGCGCGAGCCCGACGGTCTCGCGATGTCGTCGCGCAACGTCTACCTGACCCCCGAGGAACGGAAGGTGGCGCCGGTGCTGCAGCGGGCGTTGCGCCTCGGTGCCGCGGCGATCCGCACGGGCACCACCGATGCCGATGAGGTGCGAACGCTCATGCGCTCCGAGGTGCAGGCCGCAACGCTCGGCGAGCTCGACTACGTCGAGGTCGCCGACCCGACGACCCTGGAGCCCCTGTCGGTTGCGGACGAGCACGCCCGGTTGTTCGTGGCGGTGCGGTTCGGTCGGGCCCGGCTGATCGACAACGTCGCGGTGGACCAGGTCGAGCCGACCGGGCCGTTCCCGCTCCTGGCCCCATGACCACCCACGCGGCCGACGCACCCGGTGCCACCGCGTCGGCGACGTGACGACGACCTCGACCTGTTGGTCCTCGGCTCCGGCGTCGCCGGTCTCTCCGCGGCGGTGCGCGCGGCCGAGGTCCACGACCTGCGCACCGGTGTCATCACCAAGGGCGGTCTCGAGCTGGCGACGACCAGATGGGCGCAGGGGGGTGTCGCCGCCGCGTTGTCGGGCGACCCCGAGGAGATCGACCTGCACCTGGCCGACACGATCGGGGCGGGCGCGGGGCTGTGCGACGTCGATGCGGTCCGGGTCCTGGTGGACGAAGGCCCGCGACGCATCGAGGAGCTGATCGCCCTGGGAGCCGAGTTCGACCGTGACGAGCGTGGCAACCTGGAGCTCGCCCGCGAGGGCGGCCACTCGGTCGCCCGTGTGGTCCACGCCGGCGGCGCGGCCACCGGCGCAGAGATCGAGCGGGCCCTCGTCGAGGCCGTCGAGGGCCACCGCGACGGTGCTCCACGAACACACGTTCGCGCTCGATCTGCTGGTCGAGGACCGGCGATGCGTGGGCGTACGGGTGCTCGACGGCGGGGCGAACGTCCGCGACGTGCGGGCACGACACGTGCTGCTGGCCACCGGTGGCGCCGGTCAGCTCTACGCGGTCACGACCAACCCGCCGGTGGCGACGGGCGACGGGGTGGCGATGGCGCTCCGAGCGGGTGTCGCAGTGGCCGACATGGAGTTCTTCCAGTTCCATCCCACGGCGCTGCATCACCCGGGGATGCCCCGGCCGCTGCTGTCCGAGGCGCTCCGCGGGCACGGCGCACTGCTGCGGAACCGCGCCGGCGAGCGCTTCGTGGACGAGCTGCTCCCCCGCGACGTCGTGTCGCGGGCGATCCTCGCGGCGATGATGGCCGACCACGGCGAGCACGTGTGGCTCGACGCGACCGGGATCGAGCACTTCGACCGCCGGTTCCCCACGATCTGGCGTGATCTGGCGGCGGTCGGACTCGACCCCGGTGTGGACTGGTTGCCGGTCGCTCCCGCAGCGCACCACCAGTGCGGCGGCATCCTGACCGACCTCTCCGGTGCGTCATCGATGCCGGGGCTGTGGGCGGCCGGCGAGACCAGCTGCAGCGGCGTCCACGGAGCGAACCGGCTCGCGTCGAACTCGCTGCTCGAGGGGATGGTGTTCGGCCCCCGCTCGGTCGAGGCCATCGCACAGGGCGCGGACGGACCCTCGGCGACGGGCGCGATGCGAGCCGTCCTGCAGCGCCCCGCCTCCCGGCCCGGCGGGGGAGCGCTGCCCGACGGTCGGGACGACGACGAGCTGTGCATCGGGGGCGTTGCGCTGCGGACGGAGCCGCGGGAGTCGCTCGACCGAGTCCGATCCGCAGCGGGGGTCCCCGAGTCGCTGGCAGCGCTGCGGGACGAACTGCAGCACTCGATGTCGAGCGGCGCGGGCGTGTTGCGCAGTGCGTCGAGCCTGGCCGAGGTGTCGACGGTCGTGACGGCCACGCTCGACGCCGTGGGCGAGGCCCCCGGCGTCGAGGCAGCAGAGCTGCGCAACCTGGCGCAGATCGCGCAGGCCCTCGTCGCCGCGGCGTCCCAGCGGACCGAGAGCCGCGGGACCCACGCCCGCACCGATCACCCGCTCACCGATCCCGGACAGGTGCACCGCATCGTCATCGGCTGACCCATCGGCCGATCCACACCGAGTCGGTCGCGTGCAACACTTGCCGGGGTGAGCACGACTCCCGATCACAGTTGGGTCCATCCTCCGATCGCCGCGGTGCGCGGTGCGGTCGAGCGGGCACTCGCGGAGGACCTGACACCGCTGGGTGACCTGACCGCGACCCTGGTGCCCGACTCCCCGGGCGAGGCACGCTTCGCTGCCCGGCAGGGGGGTCGCCTCGCGGGCACCCTGTGCGCGCAGGAGACGTTCGCCCAGCTCGATCCCGACGTCGAGGTCTCCTGGTCGGTGGCCGAAGGGACGGAGCTGGCGCCCGGCGAGGTGTTCGGCATGGTGCGTGGCCCGTTCCGGTCGATCCTCACCGGCGAGCGCACGGCGCTCAACTTCCTCGGCCACCTCTCGGGGATCGCGACCATGACCGCCCGCTATGTCGAGGTCGCCTCGACCGGTGGCCCCGCTCGGGTGTGGGACACACGCAAGACCGTGCCGGGGCTGCGGGCACTGGCCAAGGCCGCGGTGCGTGCCGGCGGGGGCCGCAACCACCGGGGCAACCTGTCGGACTGGATGCTGATCAAGGACAACCACCTCGGTGGCATCTCGATCACCAACGCGGTGCTCGCCGCACGGGACCGGTGGCCCGGGCGCACGGTGCACGTCGAGTGCGACTCCACGGAGCAGTGCTCCGAGGCGCTGCAGGCGGGTGCGGATTCGATCCTGTTGGACAACATGACACC
The DNA here is from genome assembly GCA_963714875.1 of uncultured Microthrixaceae bacterium. GTDB lineage: Bacteria > Actinomycetota > Acidimicrobiia > Acidimicrobiales > Microtrichaceae > JBAOHV01. The sequence goes on from CAVQQI010000010.1 coordinate 288,987, forward strand.
CGAGCAGGTGCGTGGCATGTGTGGAGATCGCGGGTCAGGTCCAGGGTGGGGCGACGCGTCGGTCGCTGCTGGAGGTCTCCGGTGGCATCACGCTGGACACCATCGCCGACTACTCCGGCACCGGCGTCGACATGATCTCGGTCGGTGCCATCACCAACTCGGCGCCCGTGCTGGATCTGGGACTCGATCTGGTCTGAGCGTCGTCAGCTCCCCCGGGCCAGCCGCTGCGGTTCGCGCCCGGTCGGCGCAGCGCTGATCCGATTCGACGTGCGCCGGGTGTTGCCGGGCGAGCATCATGTGGGTTCCGTCCCATGAGAGCTCCACCGACCCCGGGGGGCCACCTCCAGGACTCGTGCCCGAGGAGGCCACCGTGCTGCTGGTCATCGATGTCGGCAACACCCAGACCGTCGTCGGCCTCTACGACTCGGGCGATCGCAGCCACGAGCTGGTCGACCACTGGCGCATCGCGACCCGCGCCGAGCGCACCGGCGACGAGTTGGCGCTGTTCATCCGACACCTGCTCGCCACCCGCGACCTGGACCTGGCCGAGGACATCCGGGGCGTGGCGGTGTCCTCGGGCGTGCCCAGCATCACCTTCGAGCTGCGCCGCATGTGCGAGCGCTACCTCCGGGTGGAACCGGTCATCCTGGGAACAGGGGTGAAGACCGGCATGCCGGTGCTCTACGACAACCCGAGAGAGGTCGGCGCGGACCGGATCGCCAACGCGGTCGGCGCGTTCGACCTGTACGGCGGTCCGACGATCGTGGTGGACTTCGGCACCGCGACCACCTTCGACGTCATCTCGGAGAAGGGCGAGTACCTGGGGGGCGCGATCTTCCCCGGCATCGAGATCTCGATGGACGCGCTCTTCGGGCGGGCCGCCGCGCTGCGCCGCGTCGAGCTGAGCGAACCGCGCAGCGTCATCGGCAAGACCACCATGGAGTCGGTGCAGTCGGGCGCGGTCTACGGCACCTCCGCGATGGTGGACGGGATGTGCGACCGCATCGAGGAGGTCGTCGGCGAGGCGACCATCATCGCCACCGGCGGCCTGGCGTCGCTCATCGCCCCGATCGCGGAGTCCATCGAACACGAGGAGCCGTGGTTGACCCTGCACGGACTGCGCCTGATCTGGGAGAAGAACCAGTCGTGACCGACCCCGACCAGACCGGCGCCGCCGCAGATCCGACGCCGGATCCGACCTCGGGTCAGATCTCGCCCGACGTGGCCCGCGAGCGGGGCTTCGACCAGCCCTACACCTACGAGGTCTCCGACTCGGCGCAGGGGCTCGTCGACCGGTTCGGCGAGCTCGAACCCGGCATCGAGACCGACCAGGTCGTCAGCATCGCAGGCCGCCTGATGCTGCGGCGCGTGCAGGGCAAGCTGGCCTTCGGGACGCTGGCCGACTCCAGCGGACGAATCCAGCTCTTCGCCCCGTCCGCGACCACGCCGGACTTCGAGCAGTTCTGCGAGCTGAACCTGGGCGACTGGATCGGCGTGCGCGGCGAGGTCATGACGACCCGCCGCGGTGAGCTGTCGGTGCGGGTCGACTCCTGGGCGCTGCTGGCACCCACACGCCGCTCGTTCCCCGACAAGTGGCACGGCATGACCGACCCCGACACGCGGTACCGCCAGCGCTACGTCGACCTCTGGGTGACCGACGAGGCTCGCCGGGCCTTCCAGCAGCGCTCGCGGATCATGTCGCTGACCCGCCGGTTCATGGAGGACCGCGGCTACCTCGAGGTCGAGACCCCGGTGCTGCACCCCATCCCCGGTGGCGCGCTCGCCACGTCCGTTCAGCACCCACCACAACGCACTCGACCAGCAGATGTTCCTGCGCATCGCTCCCGAGCTCTACCTGAAGCGGCTCGTCGTCGGCGGCTTCGAGCGGGTGTTCGAGATCGCCCGGGTGTTCCGCAACGAGGGCATCTCGAACCGCCACAACCCCGAGTTCACCATGCTCGAGGCCTACGAGGCCTACGGCGACTACCACGTGCACATGGCGCTCACCGAACAGCTGGTGGCACATCTCGCCGAGGAGCTGCACGGGTCGACCACGGTCACCTTCGACGGACGTGACGTCGACCTGTCGGTGCCCTGGCGTCGGGCCACGATGGCCGAGCTGACCTCCGCCGAGGTCGGCGAGCAGGTCGACATCCACACGCCGGTCGAGCAGCTGCGCGAGCTGTGCGACACCCACGGCGTGCCGTGGAAGGACAGCTACGGCACCGGCAAGCTGCTGCTGGAGCTGTACGAGAAGACCACCGAACACACCCTGTGGGACCCCACGTTCGTCATCGACTACCCGACCGAGGTCTCCCCGCTGTCGCGCGACCACCGCAGCGAACCGGGGCTGGTCGAACGATTCGAGGCCATCGTGGTCGGCCGCGAGCTGTGCAACGGCTTCAGCGAGCTGACCGACCCCACCGAACAGCGCGACCGCTTCATGGACCAGGCCGAGCAGAAGGCGGCCGGTGACGACGAGGCGATGGCGGTCGACCACGACTACCTCCGCTCGCTCGACTACGGACTTCCGCCCACGGTGGGACTCGGCATCGGCATGGACCGGCTCGCACAGCTGTTGACCGACACCCACACCATCCGCGACATCGTGCTGTTCCCGACGCTTCGGCCCGAACAGGACCTGTCCGAGCTGCCGCTGCAGGCGGACGACGACGGCGAGACAGCACCGGCGACCGGGTCCGCAGCCGACCCGTCCCCCGACACGCCGCGCCCCGCCACCGATGGCTGATCCGATGCCGGTCGCGCCGGACCGGACCGTCGGGCCGCGATCGGCCGATGGGCAGGTCGATGCCGCCGGTGTGCAGGTGGTCGGGGTCACCAAGAGCTTCGACGGCGAGACCCAGGTGCTACGTGGGGTCGACGTCCAGGTCGATGCCGGCGACACCCTTGCGCTGTTGGGTCCCAGCGGGTGCGGCAAGACCACCCTGTTGCGCATCATCGCCGGTCTCGAGCGTCCCGATGCCGGCACGGTGACCGTCGGCGATCGGCTGCTCACCTCGCCCGGGTCGTTCGTGCCCCCGGAACGACGCAGGGTCGGCATGGTCTTCCAGGACTGGGCGCTCTTCCCGCACCTGTCAGTGGCCCGCAACGTCGGGTTCGGGCTGCCGCGGCCGGAACGCAAGGTCTCGGCGCGCATCGACGAGTCGCTCGAGATGGTGGGCCTGGCGGGTCTTGGCGATCGGATGCCCTCGACGTTGTCGGGTGGACAGCAGCAGCGCGTGGCGCTGGCGCGAGCGATCGCGCCGCGTCCGTCGGTACTGCTGCTCGATGAGCCGTTCTCCAACCTGGATGCCTCGCTCCGCTCGCAGGTGCGTGCCGAGATCCACCAGCTGCTGGTCGGCCTGGGCATCACGACGATCTTCGTCACCCACGACCAGGACGAGGCGTTCGTCCTGGGCGACCGGGTCGCGGTGCTCGCCGAGGGGCAGGTCGTGCAGGTCGGTCCGCCGGTCGAGATCTACCGGCGCCCGGCGACCCGGTGGCTGGCGGGGTTCGTGGGTGACGCCAACTTCGTGCCGGGGGTCGTGCACGGGTCGTCCGCAACCACCCCGCTGGGCCCGGTGCTGCTGGCCGACCCCGGCGACGACGGCACGGCGGTCGATGTGCTGCTGCGGCCCGAGCATCTGGACATCGTGGCGGTGCCGGCAGCCGCGGACCCGGGGTCGTCGCCGTCGGGCGCTGCAGTGTCGTCGTCGGGCTCCGCCGGCGGGGCGAGCAGCGAGCCCGGATCCGAGGTGACCGTGGAGCTGGTCGACTTCGTCGGCCACGACACGACCTACCGCGTTCGTCTCGATGACCTGGAACTGCGGATCCGTCGGCCGTCACTGCCGATCCTGCGACGCGGTGACCGGGCCCTGGTCCGCGTGGTCGCCCCCGAGCCCGTCACCTGGTTCGACCCGAGCACCTGACACCTCGAGCCGACCTCGGCGCCGGGAGGGCTGCCGCTCGGTGTGGGTCAGCCCGCCGGCAGACAGGCGCCGACCGTCATCGGCGCTGGCGCTTCATCCGCTGCGCTTCGCGGTAGACGCGGGCCTGGGCGCGACCTGCCCGGTGCAGCGCTGCGGGATCGCCGCGCAGCTCGGCCGACGCCGCCTCGCGCCGCATCGAGAACCAGGCGTCGAGACGCTGCGGGTCCAGCTCCCCGGCGTCGACCGCGTCCCGCACGGCGCATCCCGGCTCGTCGTCGTGACCACAGTCGGTGAAGCGGCACCCGTCGGCCAGTTGCTGCGATCTCGTCGTACGCGGCATCCACCGCGGCGACGGTGCTCCACAGCCCCAGCTCGCGTACCCCCGGCGTGTCGATCAGGCAGATGTCGTCGCCGATCACGTGCAGCTGTCGTGCGGTGGTGGTGTGGCGGCCCTTGTGGTCGCCGGAGCGGACCTCTCCTGTGGCGGCGAGCGAGGTCCGGGCGATGGCGTTGACGAGTGTCGACTTGCCGGCTCCCGACGAACCGAGGAGCACCGCCGTGCGGCCAGCCAGCGCACGTCGGAGCTCGTCGACGCCCTCGCCCGCCGGCGTGCTGACCCTGATGACATCCACCCCCGGGGCGGCGGCACGGGCGAGGCGCTCGACCTCGTCGGCATCGACCGCCAGGTCGCACTTGCTGAGCACGATCAACGGCACGGCCCCGGAGTCCCACGCGATGGTCGTGAGTCGGCCGACCTGGCCGGCGGTGACCGGTCGGTCGAGCGCGCACACGACGCCGACGGTGTCGATGTTGGCGGCGATCAGCTGCTGGCCGCCGGTCGAGGGGTCGCGGCGCTGCAGCAGGGAGTGCCTCGCAAGGAGGTGTCGCACCCGATCCTGGTCGGCCAACACCCAGTCGCCCGTCGCCAGCGGGTCCAGGTCGGCTCCGAGGTGGCGGTGGGAGGTGCCGTGGCGCGTCGTGACCATGACCGCCGATCCGTCGTGACGTACCACCCGGGCAGGTTCGACCGCAGCAGTCCGCGTGTCGCCGAGTCCGACGGGGTCCGGGCCGGTGCCCTCGATGCCGGAATCCGCCGCGAGCGCCATCCAGCGTTCGCCCCAGCCGAGCGCGGTCAGCGGGTCGGCGGGGGAGGGCTCCGACGGGTCCTGGGCCTCGGTGGTCATGTCAGAGGATCGCACCGAGCCGCCGGCGGGGTCGTCGCCCGGCTGTACTCAGTTCGAGATCGGACGTCGCTCAGCCGGCAGCGCGTACCGGCCGCAGCGTGGTGATCGAGCCTCTCGGCAGGTCGGTCACCCGGGCGGTCACCGCTTCGGGCCCTCCGCGGGACCAGACCGTCGAGGTCGGCGCCGCCTTCGCGTTCGCCACCCAGTCCGAACGTGGCCGGACGGTCCCCACGACGAGTTGCTCGCCGAGTCGCGCTGCCAGCAGCGGCCGGCTGCGAGGGCGACCCGATCGCCGTCCTGTCGATTCGAGGACCACGACGCCGACGCCGACCGGCAGCGGAGCGAGCCAACCGGCGCGTGCCAACGGCTCCACCACGGAGTTCACGCCCGTGTAGATGAGCTTCATCACCGATTCCATGCCGTGGGCCTACCCCGCGCGGGGTCGCGGGGCCACATCGCCCCGGTCGGCAGGTCATCGGAGCTCCCCACGTGGCCGGTTGTTCCGAGATGGACGATGACCGCGCGGTGCGGGCCGGGTCGCGAGCGCCACACCGGCGACCACGAGCGCCCCGCCGCCCAACAGGGCCGGGGTGGCGGGCTCGCCGACCACGGCGATCGCCAACGTCCCGGCGACCAGGGGCTCCAACAGGGTTGCGCTCGCGACCACCCCGAGTGGGAGCGCCGCCAGGCCGATCCCCCAGAGCGAGAACGCCGCGGTCATCGTCGCCAGGCCGAGCGCCGACACGGTGATCGCCGCCGGCACGGACGTGATCGCCTCGGACGCACCGGCGACGGCGAGCGGGGCGAACATGACCGCGGCAAGCCCGCACAGCGCCGCCATCGCGTCGATCGGGGAGCGGTCCTCCATCAGCACCTGAGCGCTCCGTCCCCACCAGGCAGCTGCGCCGCCCGCACCGAGGGCGGCCACGACGCCGATCGGATCTGTCGGTGCGCCCGGTGCAGCGCCCGGGACGACGAGCAGCGCAACCCCCGCGACGCCGATCATCACGCCGGCCGACCAGGTGCGCGTCGGCGGTCGTCGCGAGGCGACGTCGATCAGTCCTGCGACGATCGGCACGGTGACGATCGTGAGCAGCGTCCCGCCGGCGACCCCGATGCGGTCGATGGCGTCGAAGAAGGCCAGCTGGTTCACCACCAGTGCGACCGCACCGCTGCCCAGCACGAACGGTCGGGGCGGGACCGGTCGTCCGGATGCCGGCGACCGGTATCGCCGCACCCCGGCGACCGCGATCAACCCGAGACCCCCGACGAGCGTCCGCCATGCGGCTGCGTCGACCGGTCGAACCGTGTCGGGTCCGAGCGACGAGATCGTGCCGGCGGTTCCCAGCAGGACTGCTGCGAGCACGACCGCGCTGACCGCGCCGTGGTGTGCGGCGTGAGCGCTCGGGTCGGTCATGCGCAGAGTCTTCAGCAGCGGCCGGCCCGGGGTCGTGGGAGTTTCCTGCGCGGTTGGCATCGTGGCCACTGTGCTGGGATCCTGATCGGGACCGGAGGACGAGCACCATGACGGCCACACCAGTACACGCCCCCGCACGATCAGCGGCGTTCCCCGACGGTGTGTCCATGCAGCCGCGGGAGTACGCCTTCGAGGACCTCGAGGCGATCCCGCAGTACTGGAACATGGACAACCCGATCCTGACGCACTTCGAGAACGCGTTCTCCATCATGATCCCGCCCGGCGAGCGGTTCTTCATCGACTCGGTGCGCCACTTCGAGGGCCGGGTCGATGACGAGGGACGAGAGCTGATCCGTGCGTTCGTCCAGCAGGAGGGTCTGCACGGCCAGGCCCACGACACGTTCAATGCCACGCTCGCGGCGTTCGGCATCGATGTGGAGGGTCAGCAGCGGTACGCGGCGCGGACGTTCCGGCGGGCGCGTCGGTGGCTACCGGCGAAGGTGCAGTTGGGCATCACCGTGTTCTCCGAGCACCTCACCGCGGTGGGTGCGCACACCTTGTTGAGCTCGGACACCGTCCAGGACGAGATGCACCCGCAGATGCTCGACTTCTGGCGGTGGCACGCTGCAGAGGAGCTGGAGCACAAGTCGGTCGCGTTCGACCTGTTCGGCAAGGTCGGCGGCGGCTACGTGACCCGCATGGCGTCGGTGCTGGCGGCAGCGGTGTTCCTGGCCTGGCCGATGGTGCGGATCACCCGCTCGATGATGCGCGACGATCCGCACGTGCCGAGCCGGTCCGAACGGCGTCAGGCTGCGGCGTTCCAGCGCCAGATCCTGCGCCAGCAGTCGCGGCTGCTCCTGGCCTACTTCTCGCCGAGGTTCCATCCCTGGCAGATCGACGACACCGAGATGCTCCAGCGGTGGTACCGCTCCGACCACCGGGCCAGCGCCGCCTGACGACGCGATCGACCCCGGCGTCCGGGTCGTTCCGGGGCTGGCATTTCTTGGGTGGGGGAGTGTCCGGGTCGGGCAGCGGCGTCAGTCCAGGTGGGCGATGTCGTTGAATCGACGCAGCACCCAGCGGTCGATCGGCGCAGCCAGGCGCACGATCTCGCTGACCGAGGTGTTGTCGGCACTGATGAAGGCGAAGTTCCGAGCGTTGGTGACGTGGGACAGCAACGCGGCGATCACCCCGCCGTGCACCACCAGCACCACTCGTTCACCGGCGTGGTCCGCAACGATGCGGTCCAGCGCAGCGACACAGCGCCCCTGGAAGTCCTCCCATGCCTCGGCGCCGGTGATGACGTCCCAACGCTCCTGGGCGTAGACCTCCCGCACGACGGGGTCGCCGGCAGCGCCGCGCAGGCGCAGCAGGCCGCCCTCGTACTCGCCCAGGTGGACCTCTCGCAGGTCCGGCTCGACCCGGACGTCGATGCCGGTGGACTCGACGAACGCCGCAGCGGTCTCGCTGGTGCGGCGCAGGCTCGTGACGTACAGCGTCGAGAACGCCTTGATGTCGTGCTCCTCGACGAGCCGGCGACACACCCGCAGGGCCTGGTCGACCCCCTCGGGGGCCAGGCTGGGGTCGCCATGGCCGTCCTTGGTCGCGAACGGCCGGTCGGCGTGGGCCGGTTCGGTCGCCCCATGGCGGACCAGGTAGACCGTGGTCGACCCGGGTGGCGGCTCGAAGCGGCGCTGGGGGACGCCTCCGTCCTCGTCGAAGCGGTCGACCGGGCTGTGCACCTGCGCTCCGGGCTCGGTCGGCGTGGGGTGCTGATTCGGCGTGGGCGGTTCAGTCATCGAGCAGCAGGGTAGGGCGATGGCCGCCGGGCGGGCGCCCGCGGTGGGTCGTCGCGACGGTCGGGTGGCCGCGGCGGCAGGATCAGCGGCCGGGGAGGTCCCCGGTCGTGGGGGCAGCGGGACGCAGCGCCGGCACGGCGATGCCGGCGAGTCCCCGCACCAGCCCCCTGGCGATGTCGAGGAAGTCGAACGAGTCGCGCCACAGCGTGATCAGACCGTCGTGCACGTCGAAGCGGCCCCACACCCAGAACTGCGTGCGCAACGCACCGAGGACGATCACGTCGGTGCGTTCGGTCAGCACCACCGGACCGTCCGCCGCGATGGAGTGCAGGTAGACCTCGAACGAGGAGCCGGGGCGGTCCAGGCCGCCCAGCACCTTCGTCACCTGTTCGCGGCCTCGCAGGGTCGGCAGTCCCACGTTGGAGTAGACGACGTCGTCGGCCAGCAGCGACATCGCCAGGTCCAGGTCCGGTTCGGCGAGCGCTGCCATGAAGGCCTCGGCCACCCCCTGGGGGTCGGTCGGACGTTGAGCGTCCGGGTCCGCGGCAGCTGGGAGCAGTCCGTTCGGCATGCGCCGATGCTAGGTGCGCCGTGGGGGTGGGTCACCACGCACAGCCAGCGCCGTGGGGCAGGGCTGCGACGCACGGCTGGCGTCGTGACGGTCAGCCGGCGGCGTGGAGCTGCTGAGCCAGGTAGTTCTGGAGACCGATGTCGTCGATGGTCGAGAGCTGGGTCTCGAGCCAATCGAGGTGGTGCTCCTCGCCGAGCAGTCGCTGTTCGCAGATCTCGCGGGTGCCGTTGTCGCCCTTGGCCACCGCCAGGGCGATCCCGCGGTTGTATCGCTCGATCGCCGCGGCCTCGACCGCCATGTCCAGGCGGAACTGCTCCGGCACGGTCTCGCCGACGGTGACGTTGCCGTAGCGCTGCAGGTTGGGGATGCCGTCCAGGAACAGGATCCGCTCGATCAGCTTCTCGGCGTCGCGCATCTCGTCGATCGACTCGTCGTAGTACATCTTCGCCAGGCGCTGGTAACCCCAGCTCTCGTTCATCTTGGCGTGGATGAAGTACTGGTTGATCGCCGTCAGCTCGGCGGTCAGCGCCTCGTTGAGGAATTCGATGATCTCGGGATCGCCGTTCACGTATGCAGCTCCTGGTCGGGGTTGGTTGACGTTAGGGCGTCGTGGCCCGGGGCTCCCACCCTCATGCCGGGCTCGTTCAGGACGCGAGCTGAACCGTGGTGACGCTGGGCGTCGTGACGGCGCCGCCGTAGGAGGCGTCCACCAGGAGATCCTCGATCACTGGCACGCATCCACCGCAGTCTGTGCCGGCGCCACATGCCCGGGCGACCTCGCCGGGGGTCGCGGCACCTCGTCGGGCTTCCCGCCGGATGCGGCGGTCGCTCACTCCCTGGCAGTGGCAGACGATCACGATGTCGATGTTAAGCATGCCGAACCCGTCTGGTCCACCCCCCACGACAAGAAATCGCAGCGATGCTTCAGGAACCGCTGTTCCGAACTCGCTCGCGGCGGTCATCGAGAGGGGTCGCGGTCCGGATGCGGGGCTGGGCTCGGGGTGAGCTGAGGTGTCGGGCTCGGGGCGCGCTGAGGTGTCGGGCTCGGGGCGCGTGATCCGGGTGCAGCGCCGGCCTCCCGGGAGGCCGGCCCCGGGTACGCTCCAGCCCATGTTGATCATCTCCGGCATCATCGCCGTCGCACCGGACAGCCACGACCAGATGGTCGAGCTCCTCGGCCCGCTCGTCGAGGCCACCCTGGCCGAGGAGGGCAACCTGACCTACGGCATGTGGCCGCACCCGACCGACCGTGGAGTCTTCCGCGTCTACGAGGAGTGGGAGTCGGCCGAGCCGATGGGACTGCACATGTCCTCGGAGCACATGGCCACGTTCATGGCGGGCATGGGTGACCTCGAGGTCACCGAGATCGAGCTGCACCAGCACGAGGTGGCCGCCAGCACCCGTTTCATGTGATCCCTTCCCTGCGCCCGCCGGCGGTGCTCTGACGCAGCCCCGGATCCGGGCCCACGCCGGCGTCCAGCTCTGGAGCCTCTGGCTTCGGGTTCCGGGTTCCGGGTTCCTGTCCCCGGATCCGAACTGCAGCCGCCCGAATCCCCGCGCTCTGGGCGGCAATGGGGCTCGCCGGTCGTCGTGGTGCCTCCCAGAGCACCTGGGGGCTCGTCCCTGCGGTTGCACGACCTGGCCTGCGGCCGGTTCTGGGCGGCAATGGGGCTCGCCGGGCGTCGTGGTGCCTCCCAGAGCACTGGGCGAGGCCCGGCCGGATTCGGATCAGACCGCGGCGGCGGCCTCGACGCTGTCGAGCAGGTAGTCCGCGGCAGCCGACAGACCCACCACACCTGGGCTGCCCGGCAGCATCGCCAGCGCGGTCCGACCCTGTGACGCGAACTCGTTCGCACGCTCGATGGCCCGCTCGATGCCGTCGCCGTCGCGCACGATGGCAGCGGCACGGTCGCGCTGGTCGGGCTCGACCGCTCCACCGAGCAGCGAGCGCAGCTCGGCGCCGTGCGCGCCGTCCAACGTCAACAGCACGGGCAGCGTGTAGACGCCCTCTTCGATGTCGTGACCGACGGGCTTGCCCAGATCGGCCTCCGAGGCGACCAGGTCCAGGACGTCGTCGACGATCTGGAACGCCATCCCGTAGCTGTGGCCGAACGCCGTCAACGCATCGACCTGGTCGCGGGGCAGGTCGGCGACGAGCCCCCCGATGCGACAGCTCGCCGCGAGCAGCGAGGCGGTCTTGCCGTCGATCGATCGCAGGTACAGCTCCTCGGTGCGGTTCACGTCGAACGCGTGCTGCAGCTCGAGCAGCTGTCCTTCGCACAGCCGGCCGATGGTGGCGGCCAGCAGCCCCGCGACCTCGACACCGAGCGACGCCGCCAGTTCCGACGCACGGGCCAGCAGGAAGTCGCCCGCGAGGATGGCCTTGAGGTTGCCCCATCGGGCGTTCACGCTGTCGACGGTGCGGCGCACCTCGGCCTCGTCCATCACGTCGTCGTGGTAGAGCGAACCCAGGTGCACCAACTCCACCGCGACACCGCCGGTGACCGAGCTCTGCGACGCCGGGGCGTCCTCGGCCAACGCGGTGGCTGCAGCAGCGATCGTGAACCCGGGCCGCACCCGCTTGCCGCCGGCGGCGATCAGGTGCGTGGCGATCTCGGTCAACGTCGGATCCGCCGTGCTCGCAGCCGCCATCAACTGCGTCTCGATGCGCTCCAGGTCGGCGGCCATCGAGGGCATCACGGTCAGGGGGTTGACTCCAGCCACGGCGCCGAAGATACCCGTTGCGCCGCCGAGGACCCCATGCGGGGACCCGGGGGCTGCTCAGGTCGTCGAATCGCTGAGAGCTGACCGCGGTCCGTCGAGCGGTATCGGGCGGTGCGGGAAGGCGTTGTCATCCCCCGGAGTTACACTGATCCATCCCCGCTTCTTGGAGGCAGCAACGTGTTCGAACGCTTCACTGACCGTGCCCGCAGGGTGGTCGTGCTGGCTCAGGAGGAGGCTCGCCTCCTCAACCACAACTACATCGGCACCGAGCACATCCTGCTCGGGCTCATCCACGAGGGTGAGGGCGTCGCCGCGAAGGCCCTCGAGTCGCTCGGCATCTCACTCGAGGCCGTCCGCCAGCAGGTCGAGGAGATCATCGGTCAGGGCGGCTCCTCGCCGTCGGGCCACATCCCCTTCACACCCCGCGCCAAGAAGGTTCTGGAGCTCTCGCTGCGAGAGGCGCTCCAGCTCGGCCACAACTACATCGGCACCGAGCACATCCTGCTGGGCCTCATCCGAGAGGGCGAGGGCGTCGCCGCCCAGGTCCTGGTCAAGCTCGGCGCCGACCTGTCGCGGGTGCGCCAGCAGGTCATCCAGCTGCTGTCGGGCTACCCCGGCGCCACCGGCCAGCCGCCCCAGGGCGGAGAGAAGGCCGGCGCCAGCACCGGCTCCGGTGGCGAGACGCCGTCGGGCTCGCTCGTGCTCGACCAGTTCGGACGCAACTTCACCCAGCTCGCACGCGACAAGAAGCTCGACCCCGTCATCGGGCGCGACCGCGAGACCGAGCGCATGATGCAGGTGCTCAGTCGTCGCACCAAGAACAACCCGGTCCTCGTCGGCGAGCCCGGCGTCGGCAAGACCGCCATCGTCGAGGGGCTCGCCCAGGAGATCGCGGACGACAACGTTCCCGAGACCCTGCAGGGCAAGCAGCTCTACACCCTCGACCTGGGCGCGCTCGTGGCGGGCTCCCGCTACCGCGGCGACTTCGAGGAGCGCCTGAAGAAGGTGCTGAAGGAGATCAAGACCCGCGGCGACATCATCTTGTTCATCGACGAGATCCACACCCTGGTCGGCGCAGGCGCCGCCGAGGGAGCGATCGACGCGGCGAGCATCCTCAAGCCGATGCTCGCCCGAGGTGAGCTCCAGACCATCGGTGCCACCACGCTGGATGAGTACCGCAAGCACCTCGAGAAGGACGCGGCGCTCGAGCGGCGTTTCCAGAAGGTCGTCGTCGACGAGCCCTCGGTGGCGCACACCATCGAGATCCTCAAGGGCCTGCGCGAGCGCTACGAACAGCACCACCGGGTCACGATCACCGACCAGGCCCTGGTCGCTGCGGCCAACCTGGCCGATCGCTACATCTCGGACCGCTTCCTGCCGGACAAGGCGATCGACCTGATCGACGAGGCCGGCTCACGGCTGCGCATCCGTCGCATGCAGACGCCGCCCGACTACCGCGAGATCGAGAACGAGCTCGCCGAGGTCGTCCGTCTGAAGAAGGACGCCGTCGAGTCGCAGGACTTCGAGGAGGCGGGCACGCTGCGTGACCGCGAGAAGGACCTGCTGGCCAAGAAGGAGGCCAAGGACGTCGAGATGAAGGCGGCCGGCGTCGATCTCTTCGACGAGGTGGACGAGGAAGGCATCGCCGAGGTGCTGTCGCTGTGGACCGGCATCCCGGTCTACAAGCTCACCGAGGAGGAGACCGCCAAGCTCCTGCGCATGGAGGACGAGCTGCACCGCCGGGTGATCGGTCAGGAGCAGGCCATCAAGGCCGTCTCCCAGGCCATCCGCCGCACCCGGGCCGGTCTGAAGGATCCCAAGCGCCCGTCGGGCTCGTTCATCTTCCTGGGCCCATCGGGCGTGGGCAAGACCGAGCTCGCCAAGACCCTCGCCGAGTTCCTCTTCGGGGACGAGGCGGCGATGATCAGCCTCGACATGTCGGAGTACATGGAGAAGCACACCGTCAGTCGCCTGGTGGGGTCGCCCCCGGGCTACGTCGGCTACGAAGAGGGTGGTCAGCTGACCGAGGCCGTGCGGCGCAAGCCCTTCTCGGTGGTGCTCTTCGACGAGATCGAAAAGGCCCACCCCGACGTGTTCAACACGCTGTTGCAGATCCTGGAGGAAGGCCGACTGACCGACTCCCAGGGCCGCTCGGTCGACTTCCGCAACACCGTGCTGATCATGACCTCCAACCTGGGAACGGCCGATCTCCGCAAGGCCAACGTCGGCTTCTCCAAGCGGGACGAGGCGGTCACCTACGAGCGGATGAAGGAGAAGGTCAACGAGGCGCTGAAGGCCCACTTCCGCCCCGAGTTCCTGAACCGCATCGACGACGTCATCGTCTTCCACGAGCTGTCCAAGGACGAGGTCACCACGATCGTCGACCTCATGATCAAGCGGGTCGGCGAGCAGCTGGTCGGTCTGGGCATGGGCCTCGAGGTCTCCGACGAGGCCAAGATCCTCCTGGCCGATCGCGGCTACGACCCGACCCTCGGTGCACGCCCGCTGCGTCGTGCCATCCAACGACTGGTCGAGGACCCGGTGTCGGAGCGGCTGCTCTACAAGGAGTTCCACGCCGGCCACACGATCAAGGTCGACGTCGCACCCGACCCCGACAACCCCGACGAGCAGATCTTCACCTTCACCGGGGTCGAGGGGTTCACCCCGCCCCCGATCGAGGAGCTGGTGGTCACCACCACGACCGACTGAGGTCCGCTCCGAGCGCGACGACGATGGCCGGCCTGAAGTGGCCGGCCATCGTCGCGTCCGGTGACCAGTCCCAGCGGTAGCCTCCACCGTCGTGCTCCGCCGCAACCGCTCGCTGGCCGTCCTGTTCGTCGCCGTGGTGGCGGCACTGGTGCTGTCGGCCTGTCGGGTGTCCTCCGAGGTGGCGATCCGGGTCGAGGACGACGGCTCCGGCCAGGTGTCGGTGACCGTCGGGCTCGATCCCGAGGCAGCTCGACGGCTGGGCGATCCGGCCAGCGCGCTGCGCACCGATGACCTGGCCGCCGCAGGGTGGGCGGTGGACGCTCCCGAGGTCGCCGACGACGGTGCGTTGACGCTGCGCGCCCGGCGGGACTTCGCCTCGCCCCAGGAGCTGCCGGTGGTGCTGGACGAGGTCGGCGGAGCCGACGGGGTGTTCCGCGACGTGTCGCTCACCATCACCGACGGCTTCGCGGTGACGGACTACGACTTCGACGCTCGGGTGGAGCTGACCGGTGGAGTCGAGCAGTTCGGCGACGATGCCCTGACGGCAGTGCTGGGTGGTGCACCGCTGGCCCGCACCCCCGAGGAGCTCGCCCTGGAGGGCGGCGCCGACCCCGAGGCCGTGACCTTGCGGGTGGCGGTCGAGCTGCCCGGCGGCACGCCCGACACCGACGGTGCTGTCGAGGACGGGGTCGCAACCTGGTCGTTCCCGGTCACCGGTGGCGAGCCGACATCGGCGTCGATCTCCTCGACGTCGACGGTGCAGCAGCAGCTGCCACGGGTCTTGGTGGTCGTGGGGCTGCTGTCGCTGATCGCCGCGCTCGGTCTGGGCGGGTTCGCACTGATCCGCCGCACCACCTGACGCGACTCGGAACCCCGCGAACCCCGGGACCCCGAACCCCGGGACCCCGAACTGTGCCGCGGAACGCGCCGGATTCCGGCGCGTTCCGCGGCACAGTTCGTTCGGAGGTGTGGTCGCGACGACGCTCACCGGGGACCCCGGTCGCAGGGCTCACCGTGGTTGTCAGTGGGTGGACGTAGGGTGCGCCCATGGCACGAACCCGGACCGTCTTCAGGTGCATGAGCTGCGGCGCCGACGCCCCCAAGTGGGCAGGACAGTGCACGGGCTGCGGCGAGTGGAACACGATGGCCGAGGAACTCGACGTGCCCTCGGCGGCCAGCATGCTCAGCCAGCCGCTCATCGCCCCGGTGCCCATCACCTCGGTCCGCTCCTCGGACGGGCGGCCCGTCCCCACCGGCCTGTCCGAGGTCGACCGCGTGCTCGGCGGCGGGTTGGTACCCGGCAGCGTCACGTTGGTCGGCGGCGAGCCCGGTGTGGGCAAGTCCACGCTGGTCCTCCAGCTCATGGGGGCCCGTGCGCGTGCCGGCGCAACGGTCCTGTACGTCACCGGTGAGGAGTCCGCCGATCAGGTCCGTCTTCGTGCGGACCGGTTGGACGCCTTGTCGGACAACCTCCTGCTGACCGCCGAGACCTCGCTGCCCAATGTCGTGGCCCACCTCGAGCAGCTCCGCCCCGAGATCTGCGTGGTCGACTCGGTCCAGACGCTGCAGGACCCGCAGTACAGCTCGGCGCCCGGTTCGGTGACCCAGGTGCGTGAGTGCGCCCACCAGCTGGTCCAGGCTGCGAAGACCACCGGCACCACGGTCATCCTGGTGGGCCACGTCACCAAGGAGGGTCAGCTCGCCGGGCCCCGGGTGCTGGAACACGTGGTCGACACCGTGCTGTCGTTCGAGGGTGACCGCCACCACGCGCTGCGGCTGTTGCGGGCACAGAAGCACCGCTTCGGCTCCACCGAGGAGCTCGGTCTGTTCGCAATGGTCGGCGCAGGGCTGGAGCCCGTCCCTGATCCGTCGGGGATGTTCCTCGGCGACCGTCGCCCCGGCATCCCGGGCGCGGTGGTCACCCCGGCGCTGGAGGGTCACCGTCCGTTGCTGGTCGAGGTGCAGACGCTGGTCGCCGCGTCGACGCTGTCCCAGCCGCGCCGCTCGGCCCAGGGGCTGGACTCCGGGCGCCTGGCCCTGCTGCTGGCGGTGCTGGACCGCCGGGCGGATCTCCCCATCGGGGCGCTCGACGTGTATGCCATGGCGGTGGGTGGCGTTCGGGTGGTCGAACCCGGCGCAGACCTGGCCATCTGCGTCGCACTCGCGTCGTCGTTCGTCGGCCGCCCCGTGTCGGAGACCACCGTCGTGTGCGGCGAGGTCGGCCTGGGCGGCGAGCTGCGCCAGGTCGGCCGACTGGAACGCCGTCTCGCAGAGGCCTCGCGCATGGGCTTCGCCCACGCTGTCGTGCCGCGCTCCGGCGCCGACCGTCGACGCCCCGATCGAGCTGCTGCGCGTCCCGACGCTCGCCGCCGCGCTCGACCTGCTCGACCTGCGGCGTACGTGACGCCGGCCACCTAGACTGTGTCGATGTTCCGCCCGTGCCGATCCGACCATGACGCCTCCGGCGCGTCGCGGCGCCGATCGACCGGGCCCAGCGGTCGGCCGGGAGGCTCCGGGTGACCGAGCGGCACAGCAAGGAGCTCCTGAGCGCCCTGGCAGCGGTGGCGCCGGGACGTCCCCTCAGAGAAGGCCTGGACCGCGTGCTGAAGGCCGGCATGGGCGCACTCATCGTCATCGGTGACGGCCCCGAGGTGCTCAACATCTCCTCGGGCGGGTTCCTGGTGAACGCCGTCGTTCTCGCCCCAGCGTCTCTCGGAGCTGGCCAAGACCGACGGCGCCATCGTGCTCACGCCGGACGCCGGCTACATCGCCCGGGCCAACGTGCACCTGGTGCCCAATCCCAACGTCCCGACCGAGGAGACCGGCACCCGTCACCGCACTGCGGAGCGTGTCGCCCGGTCCATCGGCGTGCCGGTGATCTCGGTCTCCGAGGACATGGCGGTCGTCACCGTCTACACCAAGAACGAGCGCTACCAGCTGGAGTCCATCCCGGCGATCCTGGGGCGATGCAACCAGGCGCTGCAGACACTCGAGCGGTACAAGTCGCGACTCGACGAGGTCTCTGCCAACCTCACCTCGCTCGAGGTCGAGGACATCGTCACGCTGCGCGACGTGGTCAACCTGTTGCAGCGTGCGGAGTTGGTGGCCCGCATCTCCGAGGAGATCGAGCAGTACCTGACCGAGCTCGGCACCGACGGCCGCCTCATCCGTCTGCAGCTGCGCGAGCTCATGGCCGGCGTGGAGGATGAGCGCCGTCTGGTGGTGCGCGACTACTTCCACCAGGACGCGTCGTGGAACCTGGAACAGGCCATCGAGACGCTGTCGGACCTGACGATCGACGAGCTGCTCGACGCCGAAGAGGTCGTGCACAGCCTGCACCTGTCGGGCCAGAACGACGACCTGGACGCGTCGATCGAACCGCGTGGGTACCGGATCCTGGCGCGCATCCCTCGCCTGCCCGAGGGGATCGCCGAGCGGTTGGTCGATCGTTTCGGTGCGCTCGAGAAGCTGACCCGGGCGAGTGTCGCGGACCTGGCTGCGGTGGACGGCGTGGGCGAGCACTGGGCGCACACCATCAAGGACGCACTGGCCCGCATCGCCGAGTCCAGCATCCTCGATCGCTACTCCTGAGCCGGCTGGCCGGTCGAGCATGGACAGCTCGGTGAACATGGTCGGACCATCGAACATGGCTGGCCCTTGAGTACGGACGACCCGACGCCGCACCCGTCGGAGCACAAGGGTCGCCGTGTCGTGGTGATCCACACGGCTGCGCAGTGGCGTGCGTGGCTCGCGACGAACGGCGATTCGTCCGACTCGATCTGGCTCACCGTGTGGAAGCGGGCCGCGGGACCGGGGAAGCTCGGCTACGACGACGTGGTCGACGAGGCGCTGTGCCGCGGATGGATCGACTCGACGATCAACGCGTTCGACGACACCAGCTATCTGCTGCTGCTGGCACCTCGCAAGCGCGGCAGCGTGTGGTCGGCGGTGAACAAGGCGCGCATCGCCCGGTTGGTCGGAGAAGGTCGGATGCAGCCGGCCGGGCAGCGGGTGATCGATGCGGCGATCGCGGACGGGTCGTGGACGATCCTGGATCCGGTCGAGGCGATGATCGAACCGGATGACCTGGTCGCCGCGATCGACGCGGCCGACGTACGCGCGACATGGGACGCCTGGGCGTCGAGTCGCCGCAAGCAGGTGCTCGCCGCCCTGGTCCTGGCCAAGACGGCCCCGACCCGGGCCAAGCGTCTCGCGGCGACCATCGATGAGCTCACCGATTCCTGAACCTCGACGAGGGCATGGATGGGGGGTGACCGAGGGGTGACCGACGCGATGTGCCCCGGTCCTGGCGCTGGGTAGGGTCCGCACATGGAGCTGACCCTGCCCAGCGGCACACCTGCGTTCGCCCACATCGTCGACGGAGCGACCCGAGCGCTCGTCGTGGTCCCCGACATCTGGGGCCTGCGGGAGCTGTACGCGACAGATGGTCGACGATCTCGCCGCCCGAACCGGTTGGTCGGTCGTCGCGATCGAGCCGTTCCCGGGGCAGTCGCTCGGCGGCGCGGACGATCCCGACGGGTTCGATCAACGATCCTCGGCGTTGCGCTCGATCGACGATGCCCGACTCCTCGGCGATGCGGTGGCAGCCGCCGAGCTGACCGGGTGCGCCGATGCCGGGCTGATCGGCTTCTGCATGGGCGGCATGTACGCGTTGAAGGCAGCTGCGCTCGACCGCTTCGATGCCGTCGTCGGCTGCTACGGAATGATCCGGGTGCCCGATGCGTGGGCGGGTCCCGGTCAGGGCCAGCCCCTCGACGCCGTCGCCCGACGCGGCGACACCGCGGTGATGGCGATCGTGGGCACCGTCGACGCCTGGACCCCACCGGCCGACGTCGACGCGCTCGAAGCCGCCGGAGCGACCGTGGTGCGCTACGAGGGGGCCGACCACGGGTTCGTGCACGACCCGTCGCGGCCCGCCCACCGTCCCGACGACGCGGCCGACGCGTGGAACCGGGCGATCGGGTTCTTGGACTGCTGAACCCCGTCGCTCGGCCGAGCCCTGTCGGTGGAGCAAGGCCGGCCGGGCAGCTACTGCGAGCGGATCTCCAGCTCGCGGCGCTTCAGGATGCGGTACGAACGATCGTTCTGCTCGATCCAGCCCAGCTTCAAGAAGCTGGCGATCGCCTTGTTGACACGTTCGCGCGACGCGCCGACCAGACCGGCGAGCTCTTCCTGGGTGATCGGGATCTCGAACTCGTCACGCTCTCCCGCGAGCTCCAGCAGGTGTTTGGCCGTGCGGCCGGTGACGTCCAGGAAGAACGCGTCGGCCAGTGCCTCGTCGGTCGACCGGATGCGCTGGCTCAGCAGCCGCACCACCGACCACAACAGCTCGGGCTTGGTCTCCCAGACGCCGCGCAGCACGTCGTAGGGGATCTGGATGACCGTCGACGGCTCGAGCGACCGGGCCTCGGCGGAGCGGCCGAGCCCGTCGAACAGGCCCATCTCGCCGAACAGGTCGCCGCGCTCCATGATCGCGAACATCGACTCGCGTCCGTCGATCGACTTGTTCGAGATGGCGACCCGACCATCGGACACGATGTAGCAGGCGTCCGCCTCGGCGCCTTCGGAGAACACGACGTCGGAACGGATCAGCTCCACGCTCTCGGCCGCATCGGCCAACTGGCGGAAGTCGTCGTCACCGAACTGGTCGAACAGTTCGATGCCCTTGAGGAGATCCATGTCGCTCACAGCTGCATGGTACCGACAATGGAGGTGACGTCCGTCTCGTGCGGGCGCTGGCAGTAGCGTCGCTCAGGTGTCCACCCCCGACAGGACCCCACGTCACCGGTCTGGTGCATCGTCGTGGCCGGTGGGTCGGGTCGCCGGTGGGGTGGCCAGAAGCAGTTCGAGTCGCTGCGCGGCACTCGTGTGATCGACCGGTCGGTGGCGGCCGCAGCGGGTGCGTGCGACGGAGTGGTGGCGGTGGTGCCCGCCGACGACACCGGCGCGCCGGTCGTCGCGGTGCCGGGCGCGGAGCACGTGGTGGTGGGCGGCGCGACCCGCTCCGGGTCGGTTCGCGCTGGTCTGGCTGCGGTGCCCGACGACGCCGGGGTGGTCCTGGTGCACGACGCGGCGCGCCCGCTGGCCCCGGTCGAGCTGTTCGAACGGGTGATCGGGGCGGTGCGCTCGGGTGCTGACGCGGCGGTGCCGGTGGTGGCAGTGGTCGACACCATCCGTCGTGTCGGCGGCGGGGTCGTCGATCGCGACGACCTGCGAGCGGTGCAGACCCCCCAGGGTTTCCGGGCCGCGATGCTGCGCGAGGTGCATCGCGGCGCCCCCGAGGCGAGCGATGACGCCGGGCTGGTCGAGGCTGCCGGAGGCAGCGTCGTGCTGGTCGACGGTGACCGGGTCAACCTGAAGCTGACCGATCCGCTCGACCGGGTCGTGGCCGAGGCGCTCCTCGGCGAGCGGGATCGGCTGACGAGCCCGGGCAGCCGGGGACCGCCGATGGCCCGCCGACCGCTGGCGGGCTCGCCGGGACGCCGCCGGACACGGGAGACTTGCCGCGGTGAGCATCCGTATCGGCAACGGCTTCGACATCCATCGCTTCACCGACGACCCGGCGCGTCCGCTGGTCCTGGGCGGCGAGGTGATCCAGAGCGAGCTCGCGCTCGCCGGGCATTCCGACGCCGACGTCATCGCCCACGCGGTGGCCGAGTCGCTGCTCGGTGCGGCAGGGCTGGACGACATCGGCACGCTGTTCCCCGACACCGACCCGCGTTGGCGGGGTGCGGACAGCATCGAGTTGCTGGCGGAGTGCGTCACACGGGTGCGGGCAGCGGGCTGGCAGCCGGTGAACGTCGACTGCTCGGTCATCGCCGAGCGTCCGAAGCTGGCGCCGCACAAGGTCGCGATGCAGACCCGGTTGACCGAGGTGGTCGGCGCGCCGGTGACGATCAAGGGAAGGCGCGCCGAGCAGATCGGCGGTCTGGGCCGCGCCGAGGGGATCGCATGTCTGGCCTCTGCGCTCATCGAGTCGATCGACGGTGCGCCGTGAGTGGACCGGTGCAGCGCAACGGGTGCCGACCGACGGTGTCGGACGAGGAACGAGGATCGTGGTGAGTGCTGGAAGAGGTGGTCGTGGGACCCCCAGGTCGGGACCTGCACGCGGAGGATCCGACGGAGCGTCGCGGGGCGGCGGTCGCGGCGCTACGGGCGGCGGTTCCCGGGGTGGACCGAGCGGCGGACAGAGTGGTGGGCGCAAGGGTGGGCCGAGCGGCGGTCCGAAGAGCGGCCCGAAGGGCGGAGTCAGAGGAGCTGCGCCGAGCGGGCGGCCGGCCAAGGGGGGCCGCGGTCGCGCCGGCCCAGCTGGTCGAGGCGGGTCGAGCGGGGCACCCGCGGGCGCTCGTCGCTCCGAGGTCAAGGAGCGCGGCCTGGGTGGTTCGCAGGTCGAGGGCCGACAGGCGGTGCGTGAGCTGTTGCTCGCCGGGCGGCGGAAGACCTACGAGATCGTGCTGTCAGCCGATGTCGACCGGTCCGACATCGTCGGTGACATCGTGGCGCTGGCGGGCGAGCTGCGGGTGCCGATCACCGAGATCAGCCGGAGCAAGCTCGACGCGCTCAGCCGCACCGACGCACCTCAGGGTGTGGTCGCACGAGCAGCGGAGCTGCCCGAGTCGGAGCTCGACGAGCTCTGTGTCGCGGGGGAGGGCGGACCGCCGTTCCTGCTGGCGGTCGACGGTGTGACCGACCCCGGCAACCTGGGCGCGCTGTTGCGCATCGCCGAGTGCGCCGGGGTGAGCGGCGTGGTGCTGCCACGGCACCGGGCCGTGCACGTCACGCCGACCGTCACCAAGGCGGCCGCCGGTGCCGCGGAGTACCTGCCGATGGCACTGGTGGGCGGGTTGCCCGCAGCGATCGAGTCGATGAAAGCCGCGGGGGTCTGGGTCGTCGGTCTCGACGCCGGTGGCGACACGCCGGTGCACGAGCTGACGGTGGCCGACGACGGCGTGTGCCTGGTGCTGGGCGCCGAGGGCAAGGGGCTGTCGCGCCTGGTGCGCCAACGCTGCGACATGATCGCATCGATCCCGCTGCACGGGCGGCTGGCGTCGCTCAACGTCGCCTCGGCCGGTGCCGTTGCCTGCTACGAGGTCGCCCGCCGCCGCAACCGGGCGAACTGACCGCTGGCGAATCGGGTCCGGTGACTCCGACAGGACCGGCGCAGCACGGCTCGAGCTCAGGACGGCTCGAGCTCAGGACGGCGTCGGCGCGCGCGGGACCGTCAGGCGGCGGTGACGCGGATGGTGTGCCAGCCGCTGGCACCGTCGGGTGCGACGTCGGTGCGTTCCTCGGTCTGGGTCACGCCGTCGCCGTCGGTCGCCCGCACCCGGATCTGGTGCTGTCCCGCCGTCGGCTCCCAGGACAGCTTCCACTGACGCCAGGTGGTGTCGGAGTACGCCTCGCCGAGCTCCGCGTCCTCGCCAGTCGCCGTCGTCGATCTGCACCTCGACCCGTTCGATGCCACGCACCGGAGCCCACGCCACGCCGGCGATCGGGGTGGGTCGTCCGACGTCCACCGTCGCTGCCCGGGCCGGAGTGTCGATGCGTGACTGGGTCTTGATCGGCCCTTCGACCGACCAGCCGCGCGGGATCCAGTACCCCTCGAACTCGTCGAAGCGGGTCAGTTCGATCTCGCTCAACCACTTGGTCGCCGAGACGTAGCCGTAGACGCCTGGCACGACGAGGCGGGCCGGGAACCCGTGGCGGATCGGGAGCGGTTCTCCGTTCATGCCCACTGCGACGAGCGCGTCGCGCCCGTCGAGCAGTGCGGTCGGGAACCCGGCGGTGAACCCGTCGACCGAGCGTCCGACGATCTGATCCGCGGACGGGTCGATCCCCGCCTCGGTCAACAGGTCGTCGAGTCGGCAGCCGAGCCACCGTGCGTTGCCCACCAGATCGCCGCCCACCTCGTTGGAGACGCACGACAAGGTGATGTCGGACTCGACCATGGGCCGTTCCAGGAGCTGCTCATAGGTCAGGGTGAGCTCGCGGTCGACCCGTCCCTTGACCGTCAGGGTCCAGTCCCGCGGATCGACCTGGGGCAGGGTGAGCGCGGTGTCGATCCGGAAGAAGTCGGCGTTGGGGGTGATGAACGGGACCGCACCGGGCACGCCGAGGTCTGCCGCCGCGGGCACCGGGGGGAGCGGGCGGGACGCGCTGGGCAACATGACGCGCAGGCGTTCCGTGGTCGCCACCCCTCGCTGACGCAGCCATCGACCGGCGCCGACCATCACGACCGCGCCGGCGCTCAACGCCGCAGCGGTGCCCAGGAACTGGCGGCGCGTCGCGGCGGTCATCGGCACCGCACCGCGCCCGTCGCCGCCGGTGCCCGACGGAGGTGGGTCGACGAAGCCGAGCCCCGCCGCAGCGACATCGTGGCCTGCCTGGTGCACCAGCAGCACCAGCACCGCGGCGGCGACGACACCGGCCACCAAGCTGGGCACGATCCCCGACCATCCCGTGCCGCCCCGGCCCAGCGCCGCGAGCACGCCGAGCAGCGAGAACACCGCCACACCGACGAGCCCGGCGCGCACCCCACGGCGCAGCGCAACGACCCCCACGCCGACCGCGAACAGCGCCAACAGGATGAGGACCCCGCCGACCAGGACGGCCTTGTCCGAGGTGCCGAAGGTCGAGATCGCCCACTCCTTGAGCGGTCGCGGCACGTTGTCGACCACCCTGTCGCCCACGCTCAGCACCGGCGAGCTCAGCGAGGTCCAGATCCCGGCCATCAGCTCGGCAACAGCGAGCCCGCATGCCGCGGCGACGATGCCGACCACGGCACCCGCCCACAACGGAGCGGCGTCGCCCGACGCCGGATCGGTGCGCGGGGGCGAGGTGGCCGGAGAACTCACCGGACCAGTATGGCGGCGCGACTGCACGGATCAGGGGTCGCTCAGGGCCGAGCGGACGTCGCTCCGGACCCTCCTGGGGTCGTGCTGGACAGCGCAGGGGCCGGTCGGGACGCGTGCACAGCTGCCTCCCGAGCGTTCCGTGGGGTGCTCAGGTTGATCCGGCGACCTGATCCGCGACACGGTGAGCGGTCGAAGAACCGGTGTACGAGCATCGCAGCGGGCATCCTTGGCCCTGATCTCGCCCCGAACGAAGGAGCACCCCCATGCGTACGACCCGATCCCGCCTTGCGCTGGTGGCCATGGCGTTGACCCTGGCGCTCGCCGGCGCAGCGTGCTCCAGCGACGATGAGCCCGATGCTGCGCCCGAGATCAAGGAGGGCCCCAGCGGTCCGGCATGTGGCGTGCTGCCCGGCGACGGTCCCGGCAGCATCGGGGAGCTGGCAAAGGTCCCGGTCGCCACAGCGGCCGGCAACAGCGCGGTGCTGAGCACGCTGGCCACCTCGGTGGTCGAGGCCGATCTGGCCGACACGCTCAACGGTGACGGCCCCTTCACGGTGTTCGCCCCGGCCAACAGCGCCTTCGGTGAGCTGCCAGCGGAGGACCTGGATGCACTGCTCGCCGACAAGGACGCACTTGCGGACGTCCTGACCTACCACGTCGTCGCCGGCGACTACACCGCCGAGCAGCTCGTCGACGAGGGCTCGCTGGACTCGGTCGAGGGTCAGCCGCTCACCTTCGTCGCCCAGGGCGACAGCTTCACCGTCGACGGCGCCCGGATGCTGTGCGGTCCCATCCCGGTGGCCAACGGCGTGGTCTACGTGATCGATCACGTACTGCTGCCCGATTCGGTGGCCGACCCCGTCTCCGGCCCCGTCGGTCCGCTCTGCCCGGCCATCCCCGCCGCTGACGTGGCGGCGCTCGCCGGACAGCCCGCCGGTACCGCAGCGGGCAACGTCCCCCTGCTCTCGACGCTGACCGCGGCGGTCGAGGCTGCGGATCTGGGTGCCACCCTGAACGGTGACGGCCCCTTCATCATCCTGGCGCCGGTCGATGACGCGTTCTCGCTCATCCCGGCGGAGACCCTGAGCGGACTGCTCGAGGATCCCGAAGCGCTGGCGAACATCCTGACCTATCACGTGATCGCCGGGTCGGAGACACCCGCCGAGTTGATCCAGGCCGGCGAGGTGGAGACCGTGCAGGGCGGCATGGTCGACATCGCCAAGGACGGCCAGAGCTTCACCGTCAACGGGGCCAAGGTGCTGTGTGGCCCGATCACCGTCGACAACGGCGTCGTGTACCTGATCGACGACGTCCTGACACCGCCGGCCTGACCGACGGATGGCACCACGACTGGCCGGAACCGGGATCTGGAGCTCCGCGCTGCGCTATGGCGATCCCGCGGCGGCCCGCGACGCCGCGGCCGAGATCGAACAGCTCGGCTACTCGGCGACGTGGGTGCCCGACGTCGGCGGCGACCTCTTCGCCGCGGTCGACAACCTGCTCGGTGCCACCACGTCCCTGACCGTCGCCACGGGCATCCTGAACCTGTGGATGCACGACGCCGCGTCGGCCGCGCAGTGGTACCACGACATGGTCGAGCGCCACGGACCGCGGCTCCTCGTCGGCGTCGGGGTCAGCCACGCGCCGTTGGTCAACTCGATCGAGGCCGACCGGTACCGCCGGCCCCTGGCCCGGACCGCTGAGTACCTCGACGGACTGGACGCAGCACCGCAGCCCCTGCCGGTCGGCGACCGTGTGCTGGCAGCGTTGGGCCCCAAGATGCTGGAGCTGGCCCGCACCCGCTCCGTCGGGTCACACCCCTATCTGGTCACACCGCAGCACACCTCGACGGTTCGAGCGGCGCTGGGCGCCGACGCCCTGGTGGCCCCTGAGCAGGCGGTGGTGCTGGAGACCGATCCGGTGCGTGCCCGTGACCTGGCCCGGGAGCATCTGGCGATGTACCTCGGTCTGCCGAACTACTCCAACAACTGGAAGCGCGTCGGGTTCGGTGACGAGGACCTCGCTGACGGTGGCAGCGACGCGTCTGGTGGACGCGCTGGTGGCCTGGGGCGACGAGGCGACGATCGCTGCTCGTGTGCAGGAGCACCGTGACGCGGGCGCCGACCACGTCTGCATACAGGTCCTGACCGGCGATCTGATGACGCCGAGCCTGGCCGAGTGGCGGGCACTCGCCCCCGCACTCATGGGCTGAACCGCGCCGAGCTCGCATCGGGCCGGGGTGATCGCGACGACGCGGATAGCCTCGACCCGATGGGACTGTTCGACCGTTGAAGGGGCGCCGCCAGGGACGCGCCGCGTTGACCTGGCTGGTACGCATCGTGGTGGTGGCTGCGGTGGCCGCCGTGTGGTTCCTGCCGCCGCTGCCGCAGGATTCCACCAACGACGAGACGGCCACGGTGTCGTCCTACAGCGCCGAGATGGAGCTGTCGCGCGATGGCGACCTGCGCACGATCGAGACGATCGACGTCCAGATGCCCGCCGGCAAGCGCGGGATCTTCAGGATCTTCGACACCGCCGACCCACGTCGCAGCAACGTCGAGCACCCGGTCGAGGTCGAGGCGGTCGACCGCGACGGCCAGATCGAGCCCTACACGCGCACCGACAGCGCTCGCGGCACCGACACCATCCGGATCGGCTCGCCGTCGGTGTACCTGGATCCCGGGCCCCACACGTACCGCATCGTGTCGTCGACCAGCGACGTGCTCGAGCCGGGTGACGACGGCGAGACCTGGTGGTGGTGGGACGTGGTCGGCTCCGGTTGGCAGATGCCGATGGGGCAGACCTCGGTGGTCGCCACGCTGCCCGCCGAGCCACTGCGGGCCGACTGCGTCGCCGGCGACGGCGACCCGTGCACCGCGACCGTCGAGGGCACCAGCCTGCGGGTCAGCACCGGCGCGCTCGAGCCGTTCACCCCGGTCACGGTGCGGGTGGCGTTCGATGCTGCGGACGTGGCGCCCCCCATCGAGCCCGCAGCGAACCGCGACCTGTTGTTCAGCGTGCTCGCGGCGATCGTCGCCGCGGGGATCGCGTTCGCGCTGTGGCGCCGCACCCAGGAGCCCGCCCCTGGCTTCCCGGTGCTGTTCGAGCCGCCGTTCATGGTGCCGCCCGCCCTCGGGGTCCGGGTGCTCGACGAGAAGGACTCCGACGAGTCGCTGCAGGCGACGTTGTTCGACCTGGCCGAGCGTGGCGTGCTGCAGCTGCGCGGCGACGACGACACGTGGCACATCGAGGTGGTGCAGCCGCTCGAGGCCGAACACCTGCATCCGATCGAGCAGTCACTGTTGCGCTCACTCGGACTGACCGGCGTGGGCAGCACCTTCACCGTGTCGTCCTCGGAGGCGTCGGGTCGTGTCGTGGCCGCGGCCCGCAAGGCGCTGCACGCGCAGACCTCGGCCAGCTCGTCGGAGTACCTGCGGTCATCGCCGGCCGGCGTGGCCGCGGTCGTGTTGGGGTGGATCTGCCTGGTCGCCTCGTTGTTCATGGTCGGTCGGTACTTCATCGACTCCGGGTGGGTGCGGTGGCCGCTGCTGGCGGGGACCAGCGCGTTCGCGCTGGTGACCGCCGGCATGATGTTCTCCGCGGGCACCGCCACGGTCCGCACCGCCGAGGGACGTGACCTGTGGTCCAGGGCCGGCGGGTTCGCACGCTTCTTGACCACCGACTCCTCCGAGGCCCGCTTCGACGCATCGGCGCACCTGGATTGGTATCCCCGCTACCTGGCGTGGGCGGTGGCGCTGGGCGTCGCGGACGAGTGGGCGGCGCGCTACGAGGCCCAGGGGGTCGAGCTGCCCGAGGTGCCGTGGGTGATCTGGGTGGGAAGTGGTCAGCGGTTCAGCACCCGCTCGATGACCAGTTCGTTCGACCGCGCCATCTCCAGCGCATCAGCCGCGTACGTCGCGTCGCAGGCTGCCAAGGCCAGCAGTGGTGGCGGCGGATTCTCGGGCGGGTCCGGAGGCGGCGGAGGCGGCGGAGGTTCGTGGTGAGCCATGCTCGTGGCGTTCGGGGAGCCGGACCGGTAGGCCCTGAGGGGCAGTGGAGGACGAGGCTGTGTTGATCGCGATCATCGTCGTGGTGGTGCTGGTGGTGGTGCTCGGGCTGTTCGCGGTCGTCGCGCTGAACCGCCTGCGCTCCCAACGGGTGTCGGTGGAGGAGGCGATGGCCGGGATCGATGTCCAGCTGTCACGGCGCGCCGACCTGATCCCGAACCTGGTCGAGACGGTCAAGGGCTACATGGGTCACGAGCGCGAGACGCTCGAAGCGGTCACCCAGGCGCGTGCGAACGCGCAGGCGGCCTCGACCGTCGGGGAGAAGTCCGCCGCCGACGGCCAGATGCAACAGGCGTTGGCGAACCTGTTCGCGGTGGCCGAGGCGTACCCCGACCTGAAGGCCTCGACGAACTTCGCCCACCTGCAGACCGAGCTGTCGCGCACCGAGGACCAGCTGGCGTTCGCACGGCAGTACTACAACGACTCGTGCGCCACCCTGAACCGCACGATGGTGACCATCCCGTGGTCGGTCTTCGTGGGCATGTCCGGGGTGTCCAAGGGCGACTACTACGACGCCCCCGACGCATCGAGCGCGCCCCCGCAGGTGTCGTTCTGATGGCAGCTCGTCTACAGGTCGGCGACCTCTACCGGGCGGGTCGACTGCGCGTGATGGACCTGCTCGAGGGCCTCGAGGAGGGGCGGTGGTCCACGCCGGTCCCGGCGTGCCCCGGGTGGGACGTGCACGATGTGACCGCGCACCTGGTCGGCGTCGCCGAGGACGCACTCGACGGCAGACTCGGCGGTCCGCCGGACCCCGAGCAGACCGCACAGGAGGTGGCACGGCACGTCGACGCCGAGCCATCGGAGCTGCTCGGTCGCTGGGCCGCCATCGCGCCTGCGTTCGAGGAACAGGTCTCTGCGGCCTCGGTGTGGCCGGCCTTCTTCGATGTGTTGTCCCATGAGCACGACCTGCACGGTGCGCTGGGCACCGAGGGTGATCGGAACTCGGCGGGCGTGGCCCTCGCGGCGAAGCTCCTGGTGCGCAGTGCGGACCTGGGCCGCCCGTTCCAGGTGGACACGGGCACCTCGGTGCTGTCGTCCGCGGTCGGGGCTGCCGATGCGGGTGTCGAGGGGTCCGATGGGCCGCTGGAGCTGCGCTGCTCGGCGTTCGACGCCTTCCGGCTCCGTCTCGGGCGCCGCAGCCGGTCGCAGGTACTGGGGATGGACTGGTCCGAGGACCCGGGCGATTCCCTCGATCGGCTCTTCGTGTTCGGCCCCGCCGAGCGCGACCTGGTGGAGTGAGCCTCGGAGCTCCCGGGAGCGACTGCCCCAGGCATACCCCCATGGGTATAGTTGAGCCCACCGTCGATCGAAGGGTGTGCCCCATGGCCCCGACCTCGCTGCGGAGTTCCGCACGCATCACCTCACACACCGGTACCGCTCGTCCCCGGCGTGCTGCCCGCCGACCGGTGCTCCCGGTCCTGATCGCGCTCGTGGCGATCGCCCTGTTCGCCGCGGGGTGCGGCGGTGACGACGACGCCTCGGGTGGCGAGGGCTCGACGGCGCCGGGCGTTCCGGCGGCCACGACCGCACTCGAACAGGACGCGGTGGTGATCGACGTGCGCACGCCCGCGGAGTACGACGCCGGACACATCGCCGACGCCCAGCTGATCGACATCCAGGCGCCGGGCTTCACCGAAGCCATCGAGGCGCTCGACCCCGAACAGGACTACGTCGTGTACTGCCGTTCCGGCAACCGCTCGGCAGTCGCAGCCGAGCAGATGACCGCCATCGGCCTCGACGTGCTCGACGGCGGGGGTCTCGACGACATGGTCGCCGGGGGTTGGACCACCGCCTGACCTTCTCTGCGGTCGGGACGAACCACAGGGCATGATGGGCCCGTGTCGACGACGGGCGTGGTGGTGGGTGCGGGCGATCGTGGCTACGACGCGTACGCCACGTTGCTGCTCGACGAACCCGACCTGGGCCGTATCGTGGCCGTCGCCGACCCCGACGCCGCCCGGCGTGACCGCTTCGCCCGCCGCTACTCACTGAACGCGTCGGCCGGGTACCCCGGTTGGGAGGAGCTGTTCGCACAGCCCCGGATGGCGGACTACGCCATCGTCGCCACCGGCGACACGCACCACGTGGAACCGACGCTGGCCGCGCTCGAGGCCGGCTACCACGTGCTGTTGGAGAAGCCGATGGCGCTCGATGAGGCCGACTGCGTGCGCATCGTCGCCGCGGCCCGGGCGGCGGAGCGCACCGTGGCGGTGTGCCACGTCTATCGCTACTCCCACCTGTTCGCCGCGCTCGGCCGGTTGATCCGCTCGGGCGAACTGGGTGACCTCGTGTCGATCCAGCTGGCCGAGAACGTCGCGTTCTGGCACTACGCCCACTCCTACGTGCGCGGCCACACCCGGCGCAGCACCGTGCCGTGGCTGTTGCAGAAGTCGTGCCACGACCTGGACCTGCTGGCATGGATGGCCGGCTCGACCGCCGAGTCGGTCTCGTCGTTCCTGCGCCCGACCGAGCTGACCGAGGCCAACGCGCCCGAGGGCGCGCCGGAGCACTGCATCGAGGGCTGCCCGCATGCAGCGACGTGCCCGTACGACGCGGTGGCGGCCTACCGCGACCTGACGCCGATGCTGTCGGACCTGGCGATGGCCGAACGTCCGCTCGGCTTGGGGGTAGCGGCCAAGGGGCTGCGATACCTCCGCCCGAGACTGATGTCGTCGGGCCTGCCCGATGCTGCGAAGCAGCGCCTGGAGTGGTGGCGCTGGCCGGTCGCCGCGGTGACCGACGACCACACGCCAGAGGGGCTCGACCATGCCTTGCGCACCACCCGCTGGGGTCGATGTGTCTACCGGGTGGAGGACAACGACCAGCCGTCCGCGCAGACCGTGCAGATCCGCTTCGCCAACGGCGTGCTGGCCAACTTCACGCTCCAGTCGGCGTCGCACCGAACGATGCGCACCGTGCGGGTCAACGGCACCAAGGGCTCGGCATGGGGTGAGCTGCGGGCGCTCGACGGTTGGTTGAAGGTGGCGGACCATCGAAGCGGCAGCGTGCGCAGCGAGAAGGTGCCCACGGCGTTCGACGGGCACGGCGGTGGCGAGATGCCGCTGTTCCGTGACTTCCTGTCCGCCATCGAGACCGGCGGTGAGCCGTCGGTCTCGGCCCGCGACAGCGTCGAGAGCCACCGCATCGCGTTCGCCGCGATGGAGTCGGCCCGCACCGGTGCCGTGGTGGACCTGGCGCCGCTCGACCTGTAGCGCCGTCCGAGGCCCTGTGTGCACCTTCCTGCGCGCAAATGCGACGGATTCCGTCACCTGTGCGCGCAGCCTGGCCGTCTCGGCGCGCCCGGAGCGCTGTGCAGCATCGGTACCCTCGGCGCCGTGAGCGTGGAACGTCTCCTCGAGTCCCGCAACCTCTGGTTCGCGACGACACGTCCCGATGGGCGCCCACACCTGGCGCCGGTGTGGTTCGTCTACGTCGATGACCGGATCTGGATCGGCACCGGGCTGGGGTCGGTCCGTGTGCGCAACCTCCGCAGCAACCGGGCGGCGTCGGCGTGTCTCGAGGACGGCGACGCGCCGGTCGCCGCAGAGGGGACGGTGCTGATCCACGAACTGGAACGCCCGGCGCCGGTCGTGGCGGCGTTCGGGGCCAAGTACCAGTGGGACATCACGGTCGACGTCGATGCCGACGTGGGTGAGGTCGTCGTGTTGGAGCTGCGACCGCACCGATGGCTGTACGGGTCGGATCTCCCCACCGTGCCCTCGGACCCGCCACCGGCCGGGGGCGCGAACGCCGCTCGCTGGTGACACGACGGCGGGCCCGCGATCGCCGCCGAACGCCCGGACTCGGTACGATCCGTCGGCGACGCACGGGGGTAGGGCGATGGGGTCGACACGGCGAGAGTTCCTGAGGGCATCTGCGGTGGCGGCCGCGGCAGTGGCGGTGAGCGCGGCCTGTGTCGCGCCGCCGGGAGTGGATCACGTGCCCACCTGTGCGGCGCCACCGACGGGTCCGCCCGGACCGATGCCGTTGCCCGGCGCCACCGGGCTCATCGATGAGGCCGCCTTCCAGGCACGGGCCGCGGACTACCTGCGCTTCGCCACGGCCGAGCTGCGCCCGAACGACGTCACGAACGTCGTCGCCCACCTGATCCGCCAGCAGCGGGAACCGGGCTTCGCGTGGGACCCGTCCATGGTCTCCGAGACGTCGCTCGCATCGGTGTTCACCATGCTGGACAACTGGAAGGACACCGGCGACTTCCAGTTGATGTACCTGCTGTGGGTCCTGCGGCTCGGCCCGGGCGTGCTCGACCCGACGCTGCTGACGGCGATCGAACAGCGCTTCGCCGAGTTCCGCTACCGCTACGACGACCCCTTGCCCGCGGACCGGTTGGACCACAAGTGGTTCTGGTCCGAGAACCACCGGCTCATCCTGGCCGTCGATGAGTACCTGGGCGGTCTGGCGCTGCCCGAGGTCACGTTCACCGTCACCGGACTGACCGGGGCACAGCACGCCGAGCGTGCCCGCCCCGCCATCCTCGAGTGGATCGACGAGCGCGCCCGGTTCGGCTTCAGCGAGTGGCACTCCAACGTCTACATGCTCAAGAACATCACTCCGCTGCTCACGCTCATCGAGTTGTGCGACGACGACGAACTGATCCGGCGGGCCTCGGGTGCGCTCGACCTGTGCCTGGCCGATGTGGCGATGCACTGCCAGCAGGGTGCCTACGGCGCCACGCGCGGCAGGACCTACAAGAAGGACAAGATGACCTCGCTCGACGAGGCCACGTTCGGCTCGGCGAAGCTGCTCTTCGCGGACACCGACCGGGGCTGGCGGTCGACCAGCGACACCGGCGCCACGTACTTCTGCGGGGCCCAGCGCTACCGCATGCCCGAGGTCATCGGCGAGATCGCGCGCAGCGAGGAGGTGTCGACGAGCCGGGAGCGTCACGGCGTGCCGCTCGACCCCCACGAGCCGTTGTCACCCGACCCGCAGGCGGCGTTCGGCTACGACTACGACGACCCGGCGAACCTTGCCTTCTGGTGGTCACACGGTGCGTTGACCTCATGGCAGCTGGTGCCGATGACGTTGGCGACCGCGGAGCGCTGGCGACTGTGGGACACGGATCTGTTCCGTGAGTTCGGGGCCATCCGCAGCCTTGCGGCTGCGGGTCCGGCCGCCGCGCAGCTGGCTGCGCACGAGCTGGCGTCGATGGCGGCGTTCGGGGTGCTGGCCGAGGCCAACACCTACACCTGGCGCAGCCCCGAGGTCATGCTGTCCTCGGTGGTCGACCACCGCTTCGGCGACAAGCGGGACCAGGCGCATGCCTGGCAGGCCACGATCGATCCCGAGGCGCTGGTGTTCACCACGCACCCGTCGCAGCCCACGGAGCAGTCGACGAACTGGGGTGACGACGAGGGGTACTGGACCGGCTCTGCGTCGATGCCGCGTACCGCGCAGCACCACAACGTCGCCATCCACGTCTACTCACCCGACTACCTGCCGGCGACCGATCCGCTGCTGGGCCCCGTGTTCGGCTACCTGCGCGAGACCCACGCCTACTTCCCCCAGGACCACTTCGACCAGGTGGTCCAGGCCAACGGATGGACCATCGGGCGGCGCGGCGACGGGTACATCGCCCTGTGGTCGATGCGCCCCACCGTGTGGCGCAGCTACGACCCGTCGGTGGTGGCCACGAACGGACTCGAGCAGCCCTTCGATCTGGTCGCCGAGGGCAGCGCACGCAACGTCTGGGTGGTCGAGGTCGGCCGCCGAGCCGATGCCGGCGGGTTCGATTCGTTCGTCGACAGCATCACCTCGGCCGCGATCGAGGCAGAGGTCGCCGGCCGACAGCATCGGGTCCGCTACGTCTCACCGTCCCAGGGCGAGCTGGTCCTGTCGCACCGCGGCGGGTTCAGCGTCGACGGTGCCGCGCAGCAGCTGGGCGACCACCCCCGGCTCGACAGCCCCTGGGGTCAGGTGTGCCGCCAGGGCCGGTTCCTGGCGCTGGACCGAGGTGACCGCTCGCTCGTCATCGACTTCGACACCGGAGCCCGCGAGATCACCTGAGCCGGGTATGCGTCTCGGGGACGCTGCCGCGGAGCATCCCCGAGGACAGCTCTCGTGTATCAGGTGGTCTCGCGGCGGCGGCGGAATCCGGTGAGCAGGAACCCGCCCACCAGGAACGCTCCGGCAGCAGCCAGCAGCCCCAGGATCGTCAGACCGGTGTAGGCCAACGTCTCGGGCAGCGAACGCGCGGTGCCGGCGGCTCCGCTTCCCGCCGGTGTGGCGCTGCCCTGGGTGCGATCCGCCACCTCGATGATCTGGCCGCTGGCGCTGCCCGAGTTGTCGTCGGGGTCCGTCTCGTCGGTCGACGTGGTCGCGCTGGCGGTGTTCACCACGGACGACCCGCCGCCTTCGGTGACGGTGCCCGAGATGACCAGCTCTGCGGTGGCACCCGCCGGCAGCGGCGTCGACCGCTGACAGGTGACCCGACGAGCCACGACGGTGCAGTCGAACGACGTGCCGCTCGCGGTGACGTCGTCGAACACCGCCGGCAGCTCATCGGTGACGGTCACGTCGCTGGCAGCGGACGGGCCGTCGTTGCGCACCTCGATGCGCCACAGGCCCTCCTGGCCGACCGTGAGCTGGCCCAGCAGCGTCTTGGTGACGCTGATGTTGGCGAGCGGCACCACCGTGACGGTGTCCTCGTCGCGGTCGTTGCTCGGATCCGCGTCCGCAACGGGGGTCGACACCTCGGCGACGTTCGTCGCGTCGGGTTCGGCCGCGGGCGTCACGTCGACCTGGACCGCCAGTGCCGGAAGAGCATCACCGACCGCGAGCGCGGCATCGGTGCTGCAGGCGATGATCCGTTGATCGGTATCGGTCGAACAGGTCCACCCGTCACCCTCGGCGGAACGGAACTCGAGTCCGTCGGGCAGCGTGTCACTCACCGTGATCGGTCCCTCGGGCAGGTCGTTCGGACCGTTGTTGGTGACCGCCAGCGTGAACGACCCCGGTGCGGAGACCGAGAAGTCGCCCTCGTGGAACTTGTCGATCGCCAGGTCGACCAGTGGGTCGATGCGGACCCGGTCGTCGTCGGAGTTGTTCCCGGGGTCGTCGTCGAAGGTCGGTCCGCCCACCTGGGCGGTGTTGGCCAGAGTCGGGTCCTCGGCCCCGCGGTATGCGCCGGGGGCGACGTCGACGGTGACGGTGATCTCTGACGACTCGTCGACGCCGAGCTCGCCCTCGTGGGTGCAGGTGACGTCGGTGCCGCCGTCGTCAGCGGCGCAGACCCAGCCGTTGCCGGAACCTTCCGCGAAGCTCAGCCCGTCGGGCAGGGAGTCGGTCACGGTGATGGGACCCGACGCCAGGTTCGGGCCGTCATTGGTCACCACGAACGTGTACTCGCCGGCGGCACCGACCTGGAAGGCGTCGCCCTCGTGGTCCTTGCTGATGCGTAGATCCGCGACTGGCCGCACCGGCACCGTATCGGCGTCGGCGCGGTCGACGTCGTCGGTGATACCCGCCGCGCTGGCCGAGTTGGTGACGGTGTTGGTCGCCATTTCCGGGTCGGGCTGTGGCGTCGGCGCAGCGGCCGGCAGGACCCGCACCGACAGCTCGATGGGGGAGAGCTCGGCGCCGGCGGCGAGCAGCACCGCGTTCTCGTCCAGCCCGGACCGGTCGTGCACGCAGCGCACCGTCCCGTTGGGCCCGTTGCCGCCGCCGGTGCGCAGCTCGCACTCCCAGCCGCGGCCGTCGGCATCGCGGTACTCGAGGCCCTCGGGCAGGACGTCGGTCACGACCACACGGCCGTACTCGCCGGATGGCCCGTCGTTGCCGACCAGCAGACGGAACTGCTGGTCGCTGCCCACGGTCCACGGCGCGCTGTCGGCGACGTGGGACTTGTCCAGCCGCAGCTGAGCGACTGGAACGACCGGGGTGTCCTCGGTGTCGCTGCGCTCGCGGTCATCCACGACGCCGCGAACGGTCGCGGTGTTGGACACCAGGTTCGCCGCCCCGGGGCGGGGGTCGATCACCGCTGCGGGGTCGACGGCCACCTGCACGGTGACCATGCCGAGGGACTCCCCGACACCCACGGGGTCAGGGTCGGCATCTGCTCCGATCCACGTGCAGTCGAAACGGCCGCGGTCCCCGTCGCCGAAGCCGGTCCCGGCGGTCACGTCGCAGTCCCAACCCGGCGCATCGACCGAGACCAGGCGCAGGTGCGCGGCGATCCCGTCGGACAGCTCCACCGGGCCGGTCTCCACCGAGGGTCCGGTGTTGGACACCACCACGTAGTAGCGGGCGTCGTCCTGTCCGGCGCGGAAGGTGGCGTCGCCGTCCGACTTCGAGATGGTCAACCTGGCGACGGGATCCGCCGACGAGGACTTGTCGCTCGAGTCGTTGGCCGGATTCGGGTCGTTGGGATGGGTCACCTTCGCCACGTTGGTGACGGTCGCCCGGCCCGGTGTGGCGGGATCGATCGCCGCGGTGACGACGATGGCCGGGTACGTGCTCTGTGCAGGGCTGTCGGCCGCGGTGCGCACGCAGCTGACCCGACCGCTGCCAGAGGTGCGACGGCACGCAGGCCGGCTGGGACCGAGTCGGTCACGACGATCGGCCCGGTGGCCGGGTCGGGGCCGGCGTTGCTGAGGTCCAGGTAGTAGTAGCCGGGCTGGCCGACGGTGAAGCCGGCGCTGTCGGGGGACCCGTCGTCGTCGGCCGAGGCGTCGGTCTTCAGGATCCGAAGATCGGCGCTGCGCAGCGTCGCAGCTGCGTCGTCACGGTCGCCGGCGAGGGCGGTGCCGCCGGCGTCGCCGCCGTCGACCCGGGCGTCGTTGACCTGGAGCACCTTGTCGCCATCCTCGTCGAGCAGACCCGGTACCTCGGTCGCTGCGGGCAGCGGGGTGGCGGTGAAGCGCACCGTCACCGTCGAGCCCGGTGCCAGGTCGCACAGGTCGGTCCAGATGATCCGCTGCTGTGCGCCGCCGTCGACAGCGGTGGTCGACACGGGCGGGGTCAGCTGTCGCGGTTCGGTGCGGCACGCCGCGCCGGGTGCCGCGCTGATAGCGACCGAACCGGTGTCGAAGCTCCAGTTGGTCGGCAGCGTGTCGGTCACATCGATGCCGTAGGCGGTGCCCTTGCCGGTGTTCGCCACCTCGAGGGTCCAGGCGAAGGGGCTGCCGACATCGGCATCAGCGACCTCTGTCCCGGCCCCGGTGAGCTTCTGGATCGACAGCTTCGGCAGGTACGTCGTCACGGTCGCATCGGCCTCAGGGCCCTCGTACTCCTTGAAGTCGTCGCCGTCGTGGGTCGGATCTCCCCAGAAGGTGGGGATCGCCGCGGTGTTGACCAAGGTGCCGCCGTCGTTCAGGGTGTCGGCAGCAGCGGCGTCGACGCGCTGCGCATACGTCAGCGTGCAGCTCGCCCCGGCGGGCAGGCCGTCGGTGCCGGCGAACAACGCCGGCCAGGTCACCACACGCTCGTCGCGGTCGACCGTCGCGGCGTCGGAACCGATGCAGGAGCCACCGATGGAGTCCGGCGCGGACAACCCGGCCGGGTAGCTGTCGGTGGTGGTGATGTCGTACGCGGGGTGTGTCCCCGAGTTGGTGATCGTGACCGTGTAGGCCAGCCGCTGGCCTGCTTCGACGACGCGGTCGTCGTCGTCCAGGTCCTTCGCGACGGCGAGCACCGGCTCGACGACGGTGAGCTTCGCGGTTGCAGTGCGGCTGGCATCGAAGCCCTTGCCGGAGAGCTCGTCGACGTCGTCGAAGCGGTCGACCAGGTTCCAGTGCAACGTGGCGGTGTTGGTGAGCACGTCGCCCGCGACGGCGGCGGAGCCGACGGTCGCGGTGTAGGTCAGTGCGATGGTGCAGTCCCCGCCAACGGCGCGGAGATCGCCGAGGAACCAGCCGACGCGCTGACCCGATGCGGCGATGGTGTGGGGCTCTGTGCGGTCCACCTCGCAGCTGGCGTCGAGCGGCGTCAGTTCGCCGTAGCCGCCGAAGCGCAGGTTGGCGGGCAGGATGTCGATCACCGTCGCGTCGGGCACGGTGACGCCCTCGGGCACGGTGACGCGGATCGAGTAGCTCGCCTGGGTGCCGGGCAGGCGGGTGCCGGGGTCGACCGATTTGGTGATGGCCGGGGGTGCCACCTTGACGGTGTCCTTGGTGGATGCCGAGTAGCTGGTGCGCTCCCCCTTCACGTCGCCCGTGATGGACGAGCCCGTGACGGTGGCGGTGTTGATCAGCTCCGCCTCCGCGACCGCCGGGGCATCGACGCTGGCCGAGTAGGTGAGTGCGATGCGCTCGGAGGGCTGCAGGCCGATCCCGTCGGGCCGTGTCGCAGGATCTTCCAGGAGCTTCCGCAGATCCCACCGCACGAGTGTGGCGTCGGTCGCGGAGGGGGACGTCCCCTCGCTGACGGTGGCGGTGCCGGCCAGCGCCCCGGTGGGTGTGACCCGCGAGAGGCCCGCGGGCACGCAATCGGTCACGACCACGTCGTGCAACGGCGGTCGCCCGGCGGTGTTCGCGACGGTCACGGTGTAGTCGACACGGTTGGTGCCGACGACGGTCGTGGTGGGCGTGTGGGACTTGGTGATCGACGGTTCGGGCTCGACCACCCTGGTGGTCGACCGCGACCTGCGGCTGCGGTCGGTCGACGTGGCGGTGTCACTGAAGCGCCAGGACAGCCGGGCGGTGTTGGTCAGGGCCGTTCCGTGACGGTTGGCCGACACGTCGGCGACGACGCCGACGTAGGTGATCGTGACGACCTGGTCCTCGCCCGAGGCGTTGTCGAAGGTGGCGGGCAGATCCAGGGTCCATCCCCGTCCGTCCTTGCGGTCCGACAAGGTGAAGCCCTTGGCGTCGACACCGCCCGGGAGCTCGAGTCGGGCGGACCCGGCGGCGTAGGAGAGGCCGGCAGGCAGCGTGTCCGCCACCGATCCCTTGTACAGCGTCGTGCCGGCAGCGATGGTGGCGCGCACCGTGTAGCGGACCTCCTCGCCGATGGTCGCCTGGCCGGTCGGGCCCGTGGTCGGCAGATTGTTGCTCGCCTCGACGATCGAGGTCACCCGGGTCTTCGCGACCTGGGCGTCGGGCAGTCGCACGAGTGCATCGTCGATCGCCGTGGGAGCGTTCGGGGCCACCGTCGGGTCGATGTTGGACTCGGGGAGGTACTCGCCGGTCCCTGTCAGGTCCAGGTACGACCGCACTCCGGCGGTGTCGAGGTGCGACGACCCCGCCGCGGCGGTGTCGCGCATCCGTGCGGTGTAGCTCAGCTGCAGGTCGTAGCCGGCAGGAATCCGATCGACGATGACCGCCATGCGGGACGGATCGGTGGTGCAGTCGACCTTCAGCGCGGCGATCGGCGCGTCGGCGAGTGGGAGAGCTCCCGGTCGCAGCACCAGTGCCGAGGACACCTCGGGATAGCCGGCCTCGGGCTGCATGTCGGCGCAGCTGATCTCCGGCGGCAGGTCGTCCCAGATCTGCACGTCGAACGCGTCGGACGCCTGGACCTGCCCGTCGGCCCGCGTGATCCGCAGACCTGTGCGGAGGCGGTTCGCGGTCTGCGGCTCGGCGAAGTCGACCGTGCTGCTGGTGCGTCGCATCTCGTCCAGGTCGAGCAGCGGTCGGACGAGCGTGCGGGGGGTCTGGGTGGTGCGGGGACGCGTGAGCGCGACGTCATCGGACGGGTCGAACGGGTCGCGCCCGTTGTCGCGGAGCTGGACGCCGGTGTTGGCGACGTCCACCCGGTAGGTGACGAGGTCGCCCTGGATAGCGGTGTGCGCATCGCGGCCCGCGGCGGGGTTCGTGCGCGGGTAGCCCTTCAGCGTGTCCTTGCCGCGTGTGATGTCCACCACGCCCTTGGTGAGCGACAGCACCGGCTCGGCGACCTGGTACGGACTGAGCGCCCGGGGGCTCACCGTCGAGGCGCCTGCGGTATTGGCGATGGTGACCTTGAGCAGGTTCTGGTAGAGGTCGGCGTCGCTGTTGGCCCGGGGGTCGTTGGTGACGCGAGCACCCAGCACGACGTGGAAACGACCGCCCTCGGCGGGGGTGTAGCGGGGCTGGGTGCCGATCGGTGTGCCGTAGCTCCAGATGACGGCGTTGCCGTAGGACGGGACGACCTCGGGGGTGCCGAACTGGCCCGGCGTGTTGTCCGCGGCCTCGACCGCGCCGACGAAGGACGAGTTCGCAGGCAGGAAGTCGGTGATGACGACGTCGCGCATGCGGATGCCCGAGGGCAGGTCCACCGCCAGGTCGAAGCACACCAGGTCGCCGGGAGCGAAGCGGGGGCCGTCGGTGCCGGCGGCATCGTCGGGGTCGACCCATCCGGTGGCGCACTGTTCGCGGCCGATCTGCTGCGCCGCAGCGGCGGCGCCGCTCAGGGTCTGCTTCGCGACCGAGTACCAGCGCGAGCTCAGCGAGGCGCCCGAGACGTCGCCGACCTCGATCGGGGCGAGGCCGTCATCGCCGTTCACCAACGAGGTGGTGCCGGACAGGCTGGCCCGGTTCCGCAAGGTGTCGAACACCAGCACGGGCTGAGCGGTGGCGCGGTAGGTCTCGAGCGTCACGGAGTCGAAGCTCAGCTGCACGTCGCTGTTCACGCCGATGGTCGCGGGCAGCGTCCACTGCAGGGTCTGCACGCCGTCGGGTCCGTCGGAGATCTCCGGCTCGATCGGGGTGCGGGCGCCATCGACCGACACCGAGGAGGATGCGGGGCGGAACGCCAACCCGTCGGGCAGCTCGTCGGTCACGACGACCTTCGCCGCGTCGCGGTACTCGCCGGTCCGGATCGACAGGTTCCAAGCGGTCACGCCGCCGTACTCCACCCCGTTGCGACAACGGCCGGAGCCGTTGCCGTTGGCGACCGAGTTGCAGGCGGACTTCTGGATGGCCAGGTCCTCGATCACCACGGTCTCGGTGGCGCGGTCCCAGGTCTGATCGGGCGAGACGCCCGCGGGAACGCGACCGGTGTAGGCGCCCGCGGCCGAGACACCGTTGGTGGCGCTGCGCTCCGTGCCGCGCTCGGTCGTCGGGGCGCCGGTGTTGTTCGCCAGGTTCGCGACCTGTCCGCATGAGTCCGCACGGCGGCCACAGATCGGATCGGGCGCACTCGACACGGCCTCGACGGGAGCACCGGGCGCTGCGTCGGGAGTCGGAGCTTCGGCCGGTGTCTCGGGTTCGGCCGGGGTCTCGCGCGCTGTGGGCACCTCGGGCCAGAGCGCGTTCTCCCGCTCCGGGACCGCGGCGAGGTAGGTGATCTCTCGCGACGCACCAGGGGCCAGGTCGCCGATCGTCCAACGCACGTGGGTGTACACGCTGCGGGGCAGTGGGCCTGCGCCGTCGGGATCGACGTCGACGGTCTCGACCCGATCGGGGGCGATGCAGCCCTCCCCGGCATCCAACTGCCGCGCCTCGTCCAGGCGTGGAGCGCCGGGGTATTCCAGACCGCCGGGCGTGCTCGGGGTGTCCGGCGTGTTGTCGACGGTGCCGCAGCCCAGGAACTCCAGCTCTGCCGGCAACCAGTCCTCGACCGACACGGCGTTCGTCGGGGCCACCAGGTTGTTCTCGACCCGCACCGTGTACACGGTGGGGCGGTGCGCGCCACGCAGCAGCTCGTTCTCGCTGCTGGGTTCGGATTTGGTCACGACCAACGGCACGATCGTGGTCGACCCCGCAGCGGACGCCCGGTCCGTGTAGGAGTCCTTGCCGGGGACGGCGGTTCCGTCCAGGGCGAACTTGGTGATGAAACGGGGGTTGGTGTTGGCGAACGCCTCAGCGGTGCTGCCGACCTCGGCGCCGACGAACAGGGCCGAGTCGTCCTTGCCCGAGCTGTTGTGCGAGATGCGGTAGCCCACCGATGTCGACGAGCCGGGCTGGGCGTCGCTGATGTTGCTCCAGATCAGCGTGGTGGCGCCGGGGCCGGGTTGATCGGCGATGATGCGCGTCGGTGCGATGTCGGCC
Source organism: uncultured Microthrixaceae bacterium (assembly GCA_963714875.1). Taxonomy (GTDB): domain Bacteria; phylum Actinomycetota; class Acidimicrobiia; order Acidimicrobiales; family Microtrichaceae; genus JBAOHV01. The sequence continues at coordinate 331,193 of CAVQQI010000010.1, forward strand.
GAGCCGGCCACATAGGTCGCTCCGGCGGGGACGACATCGCGGAAGCTCACGTTGAAGTAGCGCTGCAGCCCGGCATCGTCGGTCGACCAGGTGTTGTGCGCGGTCAGCTCGATCGAGGTCTCGTCGCCGTAGAGCGTGGATGCCGGCAAGGACTTGGTCAATGCCAGCGTGTCCTCGGGCAACGGCGCATCGGCCGACGCTGAGGCATACGGCGGCAGCGCTGCTGCGCCAGTGGCGATCAGGGTCACCGCGGCGAGCAGGCGCAACGCAGGACTCGAGCGATGGTTGACCCGCACCCGCAGGTCGTTGACCGAGCGCGGCGCCACCGGCTCACGGCCGGGATCGGCCGCGGCGGGGATCCAGGCGGCTGCCCAGATGCCCATGAGGGTGTGCAGCACCTCGGGGTCCTCGTCGTCGAACGCGATGCCGAGGCGGTGGGTGCCATCGGCCAGCGCCAACGAGGACCGCACCGTGGCACGGACGCGAAGCGGGGCGGAACGGTCGATGGGCCGCAGCAGCACCGAGGTGCTCGAGCCGACCTCTGCGGGTTACGCGACGCGCACGCCCATGCCGAGCGGACCGACGTCCAGCACCTCGAGCTCGTTGCCGCCCATCTGCACCTGCAGCTGAGATCCGACACGCGCCGAGCCTCGGCGCAGACGCTGGGGGATGATCACGCCGATCGCCCGCAGCAGCGGGACCGACACCAGCAGTGCGCCCGCGAGCAGCGCCATCTCGACGTCGCGCGGAGGGTCGGCCAACGGCCAGCCCAGCACCGACGACAGGGCGCGCGTCGCCAGGGCGACCTGCACTGCGACCGTGGCGACGAACGCGATGCCCAACGATCGACCGGCACCGGTCATGGGCCGTCCCGTCACAGCTGTGGCGAGCGAGGCGACCGAGGCGTCGATCTCCTCGAACGCGCCGCGCACGGTGGCGGCGGGTCCCAGGCGACGGTCGGACAGCTCCCAGCGGATCAGGCCAGCGGCGCCGTGCAGTGCCACGCCCGCGATCAGCACCTGCCAGACCTCGACGCTGAACGGCAGCTCGCCGCTCAGCAGTGAGGCCACCAGCACCGCGAGCACGCCCAGCGCGACGGTCCCGCGCAGCGTGTCCATCGTCCGAGCCAGCGCCGCGGAGCGCATCCCTCGGGGGAGGTTGCGGCGCAGCAGGGCGCCGGGGCCGGCGGCGGCGGCTCGCAGCCGGTCAGCAGCGGCGGCCACCGGCTCGACCATGCGACTCGACTCGTGCCCGTTCAGCACCGCCAGCGACGTCGGGCTCCACGCACCGCGCCAGCCCTGGGTGATCAGCTGGTCGCCCAGCTGCGCGATCGACCCGGCGTCCGGGTCGAGCTGGGTGAAGGCCGCGCGACGGACCACCGACGCACCGACCGACCACGCGGCGATCCCCCGTGCCGAGTCGGCGGGTCCCACCAGGTCGTTGTCGGTCGAGTCCACGACGTTCGCGTTCGGGAGCACTGGTGGACATCGACTGCACCCAGGCGACCCGGCTGTCACGGAACTCCAGCTCGGTCAGGGAGAACATCTGCTCGTTCGCGACCGAGTCCGAGGTCAGGAGTCCGATCAGCTCTGCATCCGTGGCGGCGAGCGCAGCCGCCACGAGGACGGGGAGACCGCCCGAGGCGTCCGACGGCCCGATCTGCGCGGTCACCCGAGCAGCACCGAGGTCCTCGGCCAACACGTCGAGGTCGTGTCCGACGGGGCCGACCAGCAACAGCTCGGTCCGGCGGTCCACCCACGATGCGCTGAGCAGTGCCATGCGCACACGTGCCGGCTCCTGGTCGGTCACCAACACAGCGACTGCCCGGCCGGCTCCGCCGCCGCCGTTCGCGACGCGGCCTGGCTCACGCACGCCGGTCGTCACGTCGGCCCCGGTCGCGTCATCGGCATCGTTCGCACCAGCCGGCGCGGTGCGCCGGAGGAACATGGCCAGTCGGATCAGGGCGAAGAGCTCAGCTGCCAGGAACGGCCAGAACAGCCAGGGGTTCACTCCCTCGGCAGTGCGCGTGACGCGCAGCACCGCCCAGGCGACAGCAACGATCAGCAGCGAGGCGCCGAGCAGCGCCCGAGGATTCTTCGGAGGGTTCATGCGGATCCTTCGCGACAGGGCACGGGGCTCCATCGGCCGAACCCCATGGCAATCGAGGAGTCCGCGACCCGGCAAGGCGCCGCAGCGGGCATCGGTGGCCGCGTATCGTTCGGACGATGACCGCTGAGGCCCACCCGACCCCGATCGAGACCGCACGCCGCACGGCCCGGACGATCGGTGACCTGCCCGCCAACTTCATGCTCGACGGCGAGACCTACAAGGCCGCCGCCGAGGTCGGCTACGAGGGAATGGCCTTCTACTACGCCGGTCGTGCCGGCGTGCTCGGCGACGTCGACGCCGAGGTCGTCACCGAGGCGTTCGTGTTCTTCCCGCCGACCTCGATCGAGGTGGCCTGGACCTCGGCGGCCGCGATCGAGCCGCGAGACGCCAGCGCGCGGCGCTTCGCCGGTGCCCTGGCGACCTGGACCGACATGCACATGCCGGCTGGCGCACTCGACTACGCACGCCTGGCCGAGCTGCTGGGCATCGTGATCCGCGAGGCCGATCCCACCGGGGCGCCCGTGTTCGCCGGATGGAGGGTGTTGGACGAACCCGACGACCCGAGGGCACTGGCGCTGCACCGGCTCAACGCCCTGCGCGAGTTGCGTGCCGCTCGCCACGGGGTGGCGGTGCTGGAAGCAGGGCTCGCTCCGCTCGAGGCGGTCATGGTGAAGTCGCCCTTCATGGCGGATGTGTTCGGCTGGCCCGAACCCCGCCCCGAGCCCGACGAGGCGCTGCGTGCACGCTGGCAGGCCGCGGAGGACGAGACCGACCGCCGGTTCGCGGAGGACCTGGCCGCGCTGGACGGCGCCCAGCGCGCCGAGCTCGAGGAATTGCTGGACACGGCCCGACGGGCGCTGCGAGCCGGTTCGGCCGACAGGTAGACCCGAACCCAGTCCCTGAACTCAGTTCTCGATGGCGCCCGGGTCGCAGCCGGCACCCTGCGGTCGCGGGACACCACGCTGGTCAGATGCGGTGCTGCAGGGTCCGCCCGTGGCGTCGATGGCCGGGCTGCCCGGAGAGGGTGCACGGAACCAGGTCCCGCCCACCTCGGAGAGCGGGCCCAGCGCCGGCGGCGTCGGGCTCGCCGGCACGCCGCAGGTGCCGTCGGAGATGATCGAGTCGGTCACCACGAACGTGTTGCCGTTGGGCTCGCAGCTGGCGGGGCTGCCCTGCGGGTCCGAGATGATCGACGAGGTGACCGTGACGGTCGTGCCGCCCCCGGCCCGCAGATCGATGTTGGCGCCACCACCCGGTGTCGCGGTGTTGTGGGCGATGGTCGACCCGGTGATGGTGAGGCTCGATGTGCCGTGAATGGCGATCCCGCCTGCGGCACGGTTCAGCTGGTCGCGGAAGGCGTAGGTGGCGACGTTGTCGGTGATGGTCGAGTCGATGATCCGGAAGTCGGCCACGCCGGCGAAGGCCGTCAGCGCTCCGGTGCGGCCGGTGTTCTGCACCATCGCGACCCGCTCGAGCACGAGCGAGCTGACCGATGAGCTGGCCCAGATCGCAGCGCCGGGACCGCCGCCCGAGTTGTTCTGTCGGAACACCGTGTCGGTCGCCGCGAGCGACGCGCCCTCCAACACGATCGCACCGCCGGAACCGTTGCCGTTGGCGACGAACTGCGAGTCGTCGATCGTGACCGAGCCGTCGTGGACCGACAACGCCCCGCCGTCGCCGCCGGTGTTCGACGTGAAGGTCGACCCGGTGATGCTGACCGCACCGAACGACGCGATCGCCCCGCCGGCGCGGTTGGCGGCGTTCGCCGAGAACTCCGAGTTGATGATGGTGGCGCCGCTGCGTGCCGACACGCCGCCACCCTCGACCGAGCCGCTGCCGATGGATCGGTTGTCGGTCACCTCGACGTCGTCCAGCACCAGCGGCCCGGAGGCGGTGATGCCGGCGCCGCGGGCGCAGTCGGGCTGGCCGTAGATCGAGATGCCGCACGGCAGCGGCGACTGCAGGCGTCCGCCGGTGACGACCAGACGCTCCAGCGTGACCGTGGAGCCGCCGACCGACATGACCCTGGCGGGCGAGCACGTCTGGCGCACCCTGGCGCGGGCCGCGCCGTCGGTGGTCACGGTCAGCGCTCTGTTGCCGCCGTGGACGAGGGCTGGCTGACCGGTGCACCGCGTCAGCGCGTACTCGGCGCCCGAGCTGACCACGATGGTGGAGTCCGCGTTGTCGTTCGCTGCTGCGGTGAACGCCTCACGCAGCGAGATGACCCCGTCGGCGTTGTCCACCACGTCGACGGTGGTCGTCACGACGATGGTGGCGGGCGGACCCGGTGGGGTCGGCGCCGGAGCGCACCCGACGGCGACTGCGACGACGGCCGCTCCCAGGACCGCGACAACTCGACGCGTTCGTGTGGCGATCATGGAAGCCCCCTCGTCATCGGTCCTCCGCCCGTGTCGCCAGTTGCTGCACGGGAGTGGGTCGAACCTGTCGGAACCCTAGCGACCCGGCTGGTGGCGTGACGTGCCCGGTCGCCGATCCCGGAGGTCGAACCTCGGCCTGTCGGCCGATCGGATCAGTCGACCCTGCTGCTGAAGCGGCTCCTGAGCCACCCCCACCCGCCGGTGGACCACAGCGCCCACAGCACCAGCAACGGCTGGAACCACAGCCGGACGAACCGCTGCGCATCGGTGTCCAGTCCGAACCCGTCGTTGCCCTCCAGGAACTGCGCGATGTTGCCCGGGAAGATCACGATGAAGAACCCGGCGACCACCACACCGACCACCGCCGATCGTCGCCGCCCGCTCAGGATCAGCGCCGCGCCCAGCAGCAGCTCGATGATGCCCGAGACGATCACCACCGCATCGGCGTCGACCGGGAACCACGACGGCACCTGGGCCTGGAACTCCTCGCGCTGCACCGTCAGGTGTCCGGTGCCCGCGACGATCAGCGCCGCGCCCAGCGCCCAGCGGGCGACGCTGCGGACTCCGTCATGGTCGATTCGCTGCATGAGGCTCCTGTCCGGGGCGTCGGTGGCCGGTCGCGGTCAACAGCCGAGGAGGCCGCGTGCGTAGGCGGCCTGCCCGAGGTGCTGCAGCGAGTCGTCCGCGACGCTGATCAGCCGGACCCCGAGCGAGACCGGGGGGTCCCAGCGCTCATCGATGATCCGGTCCAGGTCGCCCTCGCTCAGCCCCGCCAGCATGTCGGCGGTGCGCTGCTGCACCTCGGCCAGATACGTCACGAGCACGTCGGGTCCGTCGGGCCGCACTGCCGCCATCTGCTCCGCGTCGTGCCCGTAGCCGATGTTGTCCGGGTCCGGGGCCAGGCCGAACCGCTCCGCCAACCCGCCACGCAGCCACAGCTGGTCGCACTCCAGCAGTTCCGACACGTGGTGGTCCTGCACACGGGCCAGGTGCCACACGAGCCACCCGATGGTGTTGGCCCCCGGACGGGGCGATCGGGTCAGCTCCTCGGGCGTCAGCCCGTCGACGGCTGATTCGGCGAGCGGGGGGATCCGGCCATAGAGCTCGAGCAGCAGCGCGGCGACGTCCATGCCCCCAGTTGAGCAGACCCGCCGGCACCGGCGTGCGGCTACAGCTCGAAGAGGAGGTGGTGGGAGAGGTCGCCGGTCAGATCGACGATCATCTCCCGCGACTCGAAGCACCACTCACCGTCCACACGGTGGAACGTGTCGTGGTACCGCCCCGCGATGATCGGCTGCAGCGGCAACTCGTCGGTCTGCTGGAACACCGTGTAGTACGAGCGTGCGGTGGCCGTGCCCGCCGGGCCGTCGACCCGGACCGCGACGTTGGTGGTGACGTGATGGGTGCGCGGGGTGCCGCTGTGGTGCAACCGGGTGGCGCTCTCGTACATGGAACGCACCTCGTCGGCCCCGACGAACTCCATCCCCGGCGCAGCCTGGAGACGCCCGTGCCGGAACAGTTCACCGACGCCGGCCAGATCGCCGGCGTCGATGCGTTCGGCGTAGGCGTAGATCAGGTTCTCGACCTGCCGGGCGTCGTCGGACATGGTCGGCGATGGTACCGGTGCGTGGTGGTGGCGCGTCCGGCGCAGCTGCGTCAGGATGCCGGACATGGCAGCGCTGGGACCCGACTCGACCACCGACGACGTCCTGGACGGCGTCGACCTCACCGACGTGACGGTGGTGGTGACCGGTACGTCGGCCGGGTTGGGGGTGGAGACCGCGCGGGCGCTGGCCGCTCACGGAGCGACGGTGGTCGGCGTGGTGCGTGACGTCGACAAGGCTCGCCGGGCGTTGGACGACGTGGGTGCTTCCGGCGTGCAGTTGTACGCCGGCGACCTGGGTTCGTTGGCCTCGGTGCGGGCCTGCGCGGACGCCATCGTGGCCGACCACGACCGCATCGACGCGGTGATCGGCAACGCCGGCATCATGGCGTGTCCGTTCGGGACGACCGAGGACGGGTTCGAGCTGCAGTTCGGCACCAACCACCTGGGCCACTTCGTGCTGGTCAACCGGCTCGTTCCGGCCCTGGTGCGCGGCGCACCGGCGCGGGTGGTGATGGTCTCCTCGGCCGGCCACGGCTTCTGCGACGTCAGCCTGGACGACCCGGGGTTCGAGCGCACCCCTTATGACCCGTGGCTGGGCTACGGCCGCTCCAAGACCGCCAACGTGCTGTTCGCGGTCGAGCTGGATCGTCGGCTGCGCGACCGTGGCGTGCGGGCCACGGCGCTGCACCCGGGCGGCATCATCACCGAGCTGGGCCGACACCTGACCGAGGAGTCGATGAACGCACTGGTCGAGGCCCGCGGCAGCACCGAGGTCACGTGGAAGTCGCCCCAGCAGGGGGCTGCCACCTCGGTCTGGGCAGCGGTCGTCGCGGACGCCGAGGAGGTCGGGGGCCGCTACTGCGAGGACTGCGCTGTCGCGCCGGTGATCGATGATCCGACCGAGTCCCCGGGCGTCATGGGCTACGCGCTCGACCCGGAGACCGCCGCCGCGTTGTGGCGACTGTCCGAGGACATGGTCGGCGAGACGTACGGGTTCTGATCGACCGGTCGCTCTCGGGGTAGGAGTGCGGTCAGGCCGGCGGCGGGTGACATCACGGGGAACGAGGAGACACCATGCGAGTCGCAGTCATCGGAGGACACGGGACGGTCGCCATGCTGCTGTCGCCCCGGTTGGTCGCGGCGGGCCACGAGGTGTCGTCACTGATCCGCGACCCCGACCAGAGCGATGAGGTCGCCGCGACCGGCGCGGTGCCGGTGGTCGCTGATGTCGAGCACCTGGACGTCGACGGCATCGCCGAGCGACTGGCCGGGCACGACGCAGTGGTGTGGTGCGCGGGTGCCGGTGGCGGCAACCCGGAGCGGACCTACGCGGTCGACCGTGACGCCGCCATCCGTTCGATGGACGCAGCCGCGTCGTCGGGCGTGCAGCGGTACGTGATGTTGTCCTACTTCGGTGCGGGAACGGACCACGGTGTGCCGGAGGACTCGAGCTTCTTCCCCTACGCCGAGGCGAAGGGCGCAGCCGATGCGCACCTGCGCGGCTCCGGGCTGGACTGGACGATCGTCGGGCCGAGCGCGCTCACCGACGAACCCGGCACCGGCATGATCGAGGTGGCGGGCGGTGACGGCGAGCTCGACGCCGGCAGCGTGGCCCGCGACGACGTCGCGGCGGTCATCGCCGCGGTGGTCGACAACCCCGGCACGGTTCGCTCCACGATCGAGTTCAACTCCGGATCCACGCCGATCGACCGGGCCATCGCCGGGTGAAGCAGTTCGTTCTGGCGTCGGAGGGAGCTTGATGCCGCCGAACGCGTCCGTCCGGCCCACACCAGGAACAGCCGGCAAGTGTCACGTGGCCGATGATTCCGGCGCCGGCGTTCAGGCCGACCGACGAGGTGGCCACCGTGGTGTCGACGCCTGGCGTTGCATGTAGCGGACGTTCATCGCCATGCCGCCGAGCCTGCGGGGGCGACCTTGCTGGCGAACGAGGACGCGACCTGCGCGGCGGCGGTCGGCCCGCGGGCAGCCGGCTGGGCACGCGCCGAGGGTGGACATCGTGGCGGCAGGTAGGTGCCGGCCGACGCCAGGAGGATCGGTACGAGCCAGTCCCAGTTGGCGTCCTTGACCTGGGTGACGATGCCGGGGAGGTCGGCGAACTGCGGGATCAGGAAGTAGAAGACCGCCGCGAGCATGACGAGGGTGAAGATCTGCTTCGCGCCGAACCGGGTCACCGGCTCGAGTTCCGGCTCCTCGGCCTCGCAGCGCTGCTCGATCTCCGAGCGGACCTGTTCCAGCAGGCCCTTGTGGGCCTTGAGGTCGGTCTGGGTTGCACCGCTCAGGGCTGCGGGCTGAAGCCGACCGAGGCAGCTCGACGACGGCATCGGGCCCGAGGACCTCGATCGCGGGCGGACAGCGCGCTCTGCGCCGACCGCGACGGACAGAGGCGATCAGCTGTGCGACGTCCGCTCGCAGGAGTGTGTCGGATGCGGCGATCTCGGAGAACCCGAAGTCGATGAGCCACGGCTCGCCGTCGTCGGCGAGGAAGACGTTGGCCAAGCGGAGGTCGCGGTGTGCGATGCGGTACTGGCGGAGCATCGCCACCTGCTCCCAGAGGCCCACCAACACGTGGTCGGTGAGCTGGTCCTCGTCGACGCCGTCGAGCGAGCTGCCCTCGATGATGTCGTAGCAGAGCAGGAACGAGTCGTTGCCGACGGGTGCCACGCAGCGCAGGCGCGGCGTGCGAACCCGATGTCGCGCGCCTGGAGCGCGACCAGCGCCTCGTGCTCCACGGTTCGGCGCAGCGACGAGAACGGCCGCTCGTCGCCGACGTTGCGCAGGTGGACCATCCGGTAGATCCGGAACAGCAGGTCTGCTGCCCGCTGGTCGGCGCCGAGGACCTTCGCGAACACTCGACTGCCGTCGTCGAGCGTGGCGAAGTAGGGAACCGAGCCACGTGCATCGACACTCGCCGGGTGAATTTCGGCGACCGGGATGCCGCTCGAGCGCAGCGCATCGATGATCGAGGAGAGTCGCGGTCGCGTGGTCGGTCGACCGAACGCGAGCAACACGGCCGAGCCGATCGTCGCGACACGAACAGCACCAGCCCACGTGGGTCGAGGTGCCGAGGCCACACGAGGCGCATCACGATCATCGCGGTGACGGTCAACGCCCGGCTCGGCGCCACCGACGGCCGACGAACGGTGAGATCGTCACGAACGCCGCCACCAGGTGGGCGGACCCGACGACATCCGCGGTGACCCTCTCGCAGCAGCCTCTGTGGACGCGACCGACCACGACCGCGATCGACCACGACCACGATCGACCGGCCACGAACGCGACCTTGCCAGCGGTGCGGGCAGTGCGGAGCGAGGGTGTGTCAGTTCTGGGGGCCGAGCCGTCAGGCTGTCGCAGCTGCGACGGATTCCGTCACCTCTGCGCCAGCCCGGCGTGACCTGGAGCCCCGCGGCTTCGCCGGACGCCGCCGGAACTCCCGCCGCCGAGCTCCAGCGGTTCGCTCGCGCCACCCGGACGTCCCGCCGCGCGGACCGGTCAGCAGGTCGGCGATCCGCCGGGTGACGTGGCCGAGTCGGTCGGGATGCCGTTGACGTACAGGTCGAAGCGGAACTCGACCGGTGCGCACACCTGCGGGGTCGGCAACTCGATGACGCCGCCGTCGCCGCTCGGCCCTGCGTAGAACAACGCTGCGGGTTGGACCCACGAGGCGCCGGGAGCCGGGCGTTCGTAGCCGGCGATCACCACCGACGTGCCCGTCGGGACGCCGCTGCGTGCCAACTCGATCGTGGTGACGCCGTCGGCGAACGCGGCCTGCACGATCTGCAGCGTCGCATCGGTCGGTGGGGGCGCCGACGGGTCCGCACCCGCTGCGAGAGCGATCATGGCGACCCCCTCATCGGCGAAGCGGGTGGCCAGCTCTGCGCTCGACGGCACGGCGTCGCCGACGAACTCGAGCAGCGTCAGGTACTGGGCGGCGAGCGTCCGGTTGGTGTCGGTGCCCTGCATCGCGGTCATCTGGTCCGTTGCTCGTTCCAACCACTCCGAGGCTGTCGTCGGGTCGTCCTGGGCGACGGCGATCGCGGATCTCCACAGCTGGAGCCCGGGCGTCCGCTGCTGCTCGTCGACGGCGTCCTCGAGCAGCGTCGCGGCGGCGTCCCAGTCCTCCCCGACGATCCTGGCCAGCGCCGCGATCGCCACTGCTTGCGCGTCCTTGGTGGCTCCCAGTTCGAATGCCCGATCCAGGTCGGCCACGGCTGCATCGACGACCTGGGGGGATTGATCGGTGATCGCCAGCGACGTGAGCAGGTCCGGATTGGCGACCACCAGTCGGGCGAGTCCGCGCCCCGCGAAGGCCGGCGCGTAGGTGTCACTTGCTTCGATGGCGGTGTCGAAGTCGTCGACGGCGTCCTCCGCACGCCCCTGGGCGAGCGCGACCTCCCCGGCCGCGGTGGCGGAGATGGCGGGCAGGTCGACCTCGGGGATCGGCTTCAGATAGATGTGGACCGCCCAGCCGAAGCAGAACAGGGCGAGGAGCAGGCCGGGCCCGACGAACGGCGGGCGGATCCTGGGGCCCACCACCATCGTGAAGCCGATCAGGAAGATCGCGATGGCGAGCGTCGTCAGCACGGTCTCGTACTGCGAGGCACGCGCGTTCCAGGTGATCCGCTGGTCGACCACCGCACGCTGCTCGAGCGACAGGCGTCGTGCTTCCTCGCTGATCGCGGTCACCCGCGCGTCGTCACCTTTCAGTGCGTCGTTCACGAGCGCCTGGCCGGCGTCCACGCGGGCTTGTTCCCGGTTCGGGTCCAGCTCGGCTCCGGCCGCGTCGACGGCAGCGGGCGAGAGGTTGAAGGCGTCGCGCAGCGGGAACACGTCGATCTCGGCGGCCACCTGCTCGAGCCCGGCCTGCACGCCGCGGTCGACGACCCGAGCCGTCTGCGCCTCGGCGGCGAGTCTGGTGGCCTCTCGGGTGGTGCGGGACTCGTTGGTGGCAGCGTTGGTCTGCAACACCGCGATCCAGGCGCCGAGCAGCGCCAGCGCGGCCAGCGTGATCCCGATCCGCCGTCGGTACCGACGCTCGCCCGGGGTCTCCTCGGCAGCTGTCGGTCCCGTCGGTCCGCTCGTCGGCGTCGGCTGTCGTCGACGGCCGGTCGTCGGCTGGTCCGGTGCGGCGTCGTGGTCGTCGACCATCTCAGAACACCGTCGCGATCGTCGTCACCGTCACCACGGAGAAGAACGCAGATCCGACCGCGAATCCCGTCCACCTGACGGGTCGACGCTCGGCGAGTTGCGCGACGGTGTAGGCGACGACCGAGACGAGGAGCAGCAGTGTCGCCAGCCGGAGGCCCCGCACCCGGCTGCGGGTGTCGTCGGCCTGGTCCGCCCATCGCTGGGGGTCGAGTTGGCCGGCTGAGGCGATACCCGTCGTCGCCTGCGCCTCGAGGGTCGCGATCTGGTCATCGATGTCGAACGGCTGCGGCTGGTCCGACGCCGTGACGACTTCGGTCAGCAGCGTCTGTTCACCGAATACCCCCGCCGCCGCAGCCAGCTCTGACGCCGAGAGCCTCAGCGTGTCGGCGTCATCGGAGAAGCTGGCGGCGAACGGGTCCTGTTGTTGGGCCTCCAACTCGTCCGCGATGTCGTCGAGCGCAGCCGCTTCGGCGTAGTCGGCCACGTAGCGGACGTAGGCGACCGCATCGTTCACTGCCGTCAGGCTGACTTCGACGTTCTGCTCCTGCTGCTGGATCGTCTGGCCGACCGATTGGCGATCCTCGAACGCTGCGCTGGAGCCCAGCTGGCCGGCACGCCAGGTGAACAGACCGGCGGTCACCGTCACGACGCCGATCAGCAGCGGCACCAGCCAGACCGGAATGACCCGGCGTCGGGAATCCGGTCCGCTCCCGTGACCGGTGTCGCTGTCCTGGCCCGGTTCGCTGTGCTCATCCGTGTTGTCGTCGTGGCTCATCTCGCTGTCCTGGCTCATCTCGCTGTCCTGGCTCGTCTCGCCGTCCCGGGCGGTCGTGTGTCCGACTGGCCATCAGCCGCCGATGCCGCGGGAGCAGCAACCCCGATGGGACCCTCGCGGTCTCGGGTCGGTGACTCGCTGGGAAGGTCCCGGGTGAAGGCGAGCGAGATCAGCGCCAGCAGCGCGGCGGCCAGCAGCCCGGCCTTCAGCGCCTGGATCTGGGCCTGCTCGTAGTCATCGACGATCGCCGCGCTGGTCGCGTCGTCCAGCCCGGCGTCAGCGGCGGCGGTGGCGATCTGGTCCGAGTCCACGAAGTCGATCCCGCCCCCGACGGCGACCCCGACCTGTGCCGCGATCTCGTCGCTGATCCGAGGGTCGTCCTCGATCCTGTCGACGAAGACCCCGGTCAGCCCGGCCAGCACGATCGCGCCGATGAGCGCGACACCGAGCGACGACCCGAGCTGCTGGCCGGTGTACTGCAGGCCCCCGGCCTCTCCGCGTCCGGATGCGTCGACCGAGGACTGCACCACGTTGCCCAGCTGGGACACGATCAGCCCCATGCCGATGCCCAGCACGGCCATGGAGATGGCGAAGCCGGACTCGCCCAGGTCGGGCTGCACCGTGGCGAGCAGGGCGAGCACGGCCACCACGGCGGTCACCAGTCCGCCACGCACGATGGTGCGCACCGGACCACCGTGCTCGACAGTCGGGAACCAGCGGCCGAGGCGAGGAACATGGTGATGGAGACCGGCAGCATCTTGATGCCCGTCTCGAGCGCATCCAGGCCCACCACCAGCTGCAGGTAGAGCGGGATGACGAAGAAGACGCCCATGAGGATGAGGTTCTGGGTGAACAGGCCGATCAGTCCGGACCGCAGCGGCGCGATCCGCAGCAGTGCCAGGTGCACCAGCGGATCGGCACCGGAGGACTCGCGGTGGCGCTGCCACTGGACGAAGCCCCACAGCAGTACGCCGCCGCCGGCGATGACGAAGATGGTCAGCGAGAAGCCGAACGGCTCCACCGGGGAGTCCTTGGGCACCACCCACCCCCAGGTGCTGGACTGCAGCGTGCCCAGCACGACCGCACCCAGACCGGTCGCAGCCAGGATGCTGCCCACGACGTCGAGTCGGGGTGCGGTCGCCGATGCGCGGTGCGTCACCGATGAGGCGGGTCATCGCCAGGATGAACAGCACCAGGACGACCTCGCCCACGAACACCACCCGCCACGACAGCTCGGTGGTGGCCCAGCCGCCGAGGATCGGTCCGATGGCGATGCCGGCGCCGGCGACGCCGCCGATGACCGCGTAGGCGACCTTGCGTTCCGGACCCCTCGAAGTTCCCGGCGATCAACGCTGCCAGTGCCGGCAGCACCAGCGCAGCGCCGATGCCTTCCAGGATCGACCACCCGAACGCCAGGACCGCGACCGATGGTGCGACGGCGGTCACGGCCGAGCCGCAGGCGTAGATGACCAGTCCGACGGTGAAGGCCGTGCGTCGGCCGATGATGTCGCCGATCTTGCCGCCGGTGAGCATCAGCATGGCCATCACCAGGCAGTAGAGCGTGATGACGCCCTGGATCGTGGTGACGGTGGTGTCGAAGTCCTCGACGAGCTGACTGATCGACACGTTCATCACGGACTGATCGAGCACCATCACGAACTGAGCGGTCCCCAGCGCCACCAGCGGCCACCACTTCTTCACGGGTGCACCTCGTCGTGTCCTGTCCTGTCCGTGTCGCCGCCCGGGGCGATCTCGTCGGCGAACACTAGCGACGGCGGCGCCGAACCACGATACCCAGCGTGGCTCACGCCAGACTGGACCGGTGGCGACCCCGGAACCAGCCGACGGCATCGAGTTGCAGCAGCGGACCGAGAAGTGGTTCGTGCGACGTGGGGTGCCGCACTTCATCGACCGACTACAGCGCCTCGGAGGACGTCTTCACCAGGGCCTGGCCGGTGCTGACGTTCATCTTCGTGCTCGAGACGGTCAGCGCCGTGTCCGACGACCTGCCGGCCTGGGCCAACGTCGCGGCGGTGTTCACCGGCGTGGTGTTGGTGGTCGCAACGCTGGCGTTGCTGAATCGCGCACGGGCACGGCCCTGGTATCGGCGTCCCGACACGATCGGCCTGCCCGAGCTGGCTGCCTTCGTGCTGGTGCCGCCACTGCTACCGCTCCTGTTCGGCCTGGACGCGGCGACCGCCGGCGTGACGATCGTGTTCAACCTGGTGGTGCTGGTCGTCGTGTACGTCGTGGTGTCGTACGGCCTGTTGCCGATGACCGGCGTGGGCCGTCGCCCAGTTGTTCCGTCAGTTCGCCAACGTCGCGAACCTGATGATCCGTGCACTGCCGCTGCTGTTGATCTTCACCATGTTCATGTTCGTCAACGCCGAGATGTGGAAGGTGGCCACCGACATCCCCGGCGACTTCTACGCCGCGGCGATCGTGCTGCTGGTCGTGACCGGATCGTTGTTCATGGCCATCCGGCTGCCCCGAGAGGTGCACGATGCAGGGTCGTTCGGCGAGTGGAGCGAGGTCCGGGGCTACCTGGCCGACACGCCCCTCGAGGCGACTGGCATCGACGGACTGGCGGAGCCTCCGGTGACGCCCACCCAACACCGTCGCTCCCGGTTGAACGTCGGTCTGCTGTTCTTCACCGCGCAGTCCATCCAGATCGCCTTCGTGACCCTGGCCATCTTCGTGTTCTACGTGATGCTGGGCATCCTGATCGTCAGCCCCGACACCATCGCGCTGTGGACCGGGGACCAGTCGCCCGGAGTCGTCGCGGAGTTCACCCTGTGGGAGAACGACATCGTGCTCACCGGGGCGCTGCTGCGGTGCGCAGCGTTCATCGCCGCCGTCGGAGGGCTCCAGTTCACGGTCTCGGCGCTGACCGACACGAGCTACCGCAAGGAGTTCGTCGAGGAGAACACCGCAGAGATGCGCAAGAACTTCGCGGTGCGCGCCGTCTACCTGGCGCGGTTCGCCCAGACCGGACGTGCCGCCGAACAGGTGTGACTCGCCCCGACGGTCCGGCCGACCCGCCTCAGCCGACGACCCGGCGCATGACCGATTCGAGGGGACCTCGGTCGAAGCGTCGTCGCCACGCCCATGAGCCGACGATCGCAGCCGCGCAGAACACCAGGCTGGTGAGCAGCGACCAGCTGAGGGTCTGGTCCTCCAGACGGCCGAACGCGTCCAGTGCGACCATGCCGACCACGACGTGGGCCAGGTAGATGGTCAACGCCAACTGCCCGGTCGACACCAGCGGTTCGGACACCTTGAGCCGCAGGTGCTCACCGAGCCAGATCGACCCGCAGATGACCAGCACCGCGGTGGCTGCGCCGGCCGCCAGGTACAACGGGAGCGGAGGGACCGGGCCGACCGAGAACAGCCACCGCCAGCTCTGCTCGTCCAGGTCGTCGAGGCTGGACCCCTTCGGCCCGAGCACCATCCACGCGGCGACCTCGGTGACCACCACGACGCCGGCGGAGCGGATGGCCAGGGTCCGCCGCCAGGCCTGATCGCGCAGATCGGTGCGACCGAGCCACATACCGAACAGGTAGAAGGCCACCCAGGGGAACACCGGGTGGAAGCCGTCCAGGAACAGGTTGCGCAGGAACCCGGCCGGGGTGGCGAGTCCCACGTAGGAGTAGTCGTCCAGGTTCCAGTTGGCGAGCGGGTCGAAGCCGACGATGAACACGAACGACACCGCGACCGAGGCCGCGGCCAGCCCGATCAGCCACTTCGACGGCGCGAACAGCACGATCGAGCCGATCGCCAGATACACGCCGTAGTAGTGCAGGATGTCGGCCGGCCACAGCGGGAAGAACGCCCAGCCGATCACGAACAGGAACAGCGCCCGCTTGGCCAAGGTGATGCGAGCCGCACGCTGCTGGTCGGGGTCGCCGCCCTCGCGTGCTCGGCGTGAGCCCAGGCTGGCGCCGACACCCGCCAGGATCACGAACGTGGCTGCAGCGCGCCCGTCGAACAGCGCGGCGAAGGTGCGCAGCCACTGCGGTCCGGCCTCCTCGGCGCCCATCGCGATCTTGAAGTTCACGATGACCATGCCGATGATCGCGAACGCCCGCGCGATGTCGAGGCCGATGATCCGTGTGCTGTTGGCCGCTGTGTCGATCGAGGTGGTCGCGCGGCCGCTCACCGGTCGACCCGACGACGTGGTGGGAAGCGGAGTGGTCGTCGTTGGGGGTGCACGAACTGATGGTACTGACAGTGACTATCAGATCAAATGTGACTTTCAGTAGCCGTCGCTAAGCTCCGACGATGGCCGAAACCGTTCCCCTGCGTCGCCGGAACCGGCTGGCCGCCATGCGGTCGGTGCAGGCCATTGCGGTTGCGATGTTCGAGTTGGCTGGGTTCGAGACCACGACGGTCGAGCACGTCGCCGGGGAGAGTGGGGTCTCGGCCTCGACGATCTACCGCTACTTCGGCACCAAGGAGGCGCTGGTGCTCTGGGACGAGCGCGACGACGTGGTCGAGGCCGAGCTGACGGACCGACTCGCGATCCAGCGTCCGGTCGAGGCCTTCCGAGATGCGATGGTCGTGGCATTCGGTGAGCGCAACGACAGCGACCTGTTCCTGCGCCGACTGCGCCTCGTCTATGCCGAGCCGGCCATCTGGGCCGCTGCTGCCCAGCGCGACCGTGTGGACCGCCGTGAGCTCGCGGCGGGATTCGCCGCGGCGGACGGCCGCTCGTCGGCGGAGTTCGCCGACACGCTGTCGGCTGCGGTGTGTCTGGCGGCGTTGGACGTGGCGTTCGAGCGGTGGCAACAGGACCCGTCGAGGGCGGACCTGGCCGAGCTCATCACCGAGGCGATCGACCGGGCGAGCGCGAGCCTGTCCTGACGGAGTCGCCGGTAGGGTCGGCGCATGGGCCTACCTACTGCACCTGTTGTCGCCGGTTCGCTGATCGGCGGCTACGTCGTCGCCCGCGAGACGAAGATCCGGCCCCTCGGCGGCATCGTGCTCGCTGCCGGTGGTGTGCTGGCCGGACGTCAGTGGGCGCGTCGCGTCGGGCCGGCGGGCACCGTGGCGCTGACCGCGGTGTACCTGGGCGCCTTCGGCGCGTCACATCCGCTCGCGAAGAAGATCGGAGCCTGGCCGGCGGTGTTCACCGCCGCCGGGGTGAGCGCGGCGGCTGCCTGGATCGTGTCGGACCGACGCAGGGTCGCACCGGACTGAAACCACCCGCGGCGGGCGGTCAGCTGATGGTGGTGGTGCTCAGCACCGGGTTGACCTGGGCGTAGCAGCGGGAGTTCGACGTGACCGAGCCGAGCAACGGGATGCCGGTCACCCGGGTCTGGAACGTCAGCGACGGATCGCCGTAGGACACGCCGCCGTACTGCGTCGTGATGCTGGTACCGACCGGACCCGAGGCGGTCAGGGTCACCGTCACCTTGGGCAGCACCGCGGTGACACCCGGAGCGAGCGTGCCCGGCACCACGAGCAGCACGTCGTCGTCGTTCTGGCCGACGGTGATCGTCCCGGTGCCCAGAGCGCTGCCGCCGCTCCACTCGGCGCCGACGAACGACGTGCCGGTGGGGATCTTGAACCGGACGTTGACGTTGCCGAGCCAGGCGATGGGGTAGCCCTCGCCGGAGGTGGGCACGTCGATCGGGTCGGGCGTCAGCTCGATCTGGAACGTCGAGCCCTGGGCGACCGAGGTCGGGGCGGTGACCGTCGCACCCGTCGGGTTCGCGTTGATGCGTGTCTGACCCGACGCCGTCGTCTGACACGTCTTGGCGACCGCGGTGTAGGTGGTCGAGGTGGGCGCAACCGTGGTGGTCGTGCTCGTGGTGGTGGTCGTCGGCGTCGTGCTGGTCGGTGCACCGGTGACGCCGTTGTCCCAGCTGCCGAGCTGCAGGCCGACCGCACCGGGGTTGCCGGTCGGGCCGGCGTTGCCGGCACCCGCCGAGGCGCCGTTGCCGCCGTCCTGGGTGCCGGAGCCGCCGGTGCCACCAGCACCGGGTGCGCCCCCTGCGCCGCCCGGACCGCCGATCGCGGCCGGAGCCGCGGTGAGCGAGCTCCCGGTCAGCGACATGGAGCCGATGCCGAGGTGCAGCGCCGCGATGGACGGGCCGCCTGCGCCACCACCCGCACCGCCGCCGGCGCCGCCGGCGCCACCGCCGCCTCCACCGCCGCCGCCACCGGCGAGGCAGCAGGACCTGGTGCCGCCGTTGCCGCCGGCGCCGCCGTTGCCGCCCTGACCGCCGGCCTGGCCGACGCCGCCTGCGCCGCCCGAGCCTGCGATGATCTCGACGCCGGTCAGCTGCACGGTCGCGTCGTAGCTGTAGGCACCGAAGGACCCGCCACCGGCGCCGCCGCCGATGGTCGCTGCGGCACCGCCGAGCCCGCCGCCGCCACCACCGCCACCGCCACCACCGGAGGCCGACGCGGACTTGCCGCCACCGCCGCCGCCCGCACCGTTGCCGGCCGAACCGGCGGTACCGGCCGCGCCGCTGGCACCGACGTAGGACTCTGCGCCGCCCGGGGCGTTGGGGCCGCCGGCGCCGGGTGCGCCCGCCAGGCCCGCCGGACCGGCCGCGCCGCCACCGGCGTCGGTGCCGCACCCGAAGAGGCTGCCGCAGCCGCCGTTGCCGCCGGCTGCTCCGGTTCCGGCCGTGCCGGCGGAGCCGGAGCCGCTGTAGTCGCCGCCGCGTCCACCGGCGCCCGAGACGGTCGGGGCGGGGCCTGCGCACCCGCTGCCGCCGTTGCCCGGCGACGAGGGTCCGCCGGCGTTGCCGCCGCCGGATCCGTTGCACGCCGCGGGCGGTGCCGGCGGCGCTGCGCCGCCGGATGCTCCTGCGACGCCGTCGGCGGCGGTCAGGGAGCCGCCGGTGACGCTGACGATCGCGCCGTTGACCGCTCGCAGGCCGTAGGCGCTCGCGCCCGCGCCCGACGGCGTGCCGCTGGCGATGTCGGATGCCTCGATCGAGACCGTCGACGGACCGTTCACGAACAACCCGGTGGCATCGGCGCCGCTGGCCCCACCGTCGACCTGGACGCTGTCGAGGGCGAGGCCGGCACCGGTACCGCTGACGTGCAGGCCGAACGCCGGCCGGGCGTTGCCCGACTCGTCGCCGCCGGCGGCGCGCAGGCCGGAGATCGTGGTCGGTGCGGCGACGTCCACCGCGATGATCGCTGCGGACACCCCCGCTGCGCCGTCGAAGCTGCCGGTGACCCGGGTCGTGCCCGACGCTCCGAGGAAGTCGTCGTCGTAGCCGCCGAGCACGTCGACGCCGGGCAGGACACGGAACGCTCCGTAGGTGCCGTCGGCGATCCGCAGCTGGAACCCGCCGGTCGCCTCGGCGCGGGCGAGGCCCTGGGTGATCGACGCGCACGGTGCTGCCAACTCGCCACAGGTCCCGGAGTCCGAGCCGGCATCGTCGACGAAGACCACGCCATCGAGGTTCTCCATGACCTCGATGACCTCGGTCGCGGAGCCGGTGGCGCCGCCGTCGTCGGTCACCACCAGGGTCACCGTGTAGCTGCCGGCGGCCGCATACTCGTGTGATGTCTCGACGCCGGTCGCGGTCGTCCCGTCACCGAAGTCCCAGGCGTAGCTGGCGATCGTCCCATCGGAATCGGTGCTGCTGGCGGCCGAGAAGTCGACCTGCAGCGGCGCAGCGCCTGCGGTCGGCAGGGCCGACACGACGGCGATCGGCGACAGGTTCGTGCCGGTGCCACCGCCTCCGCCCGGGGTCGGAGCGGTGCAGGCCGCTGCAATCAGCAGGAGTGCCGCACCTGCACACAGCAGTGCAGTCGTCCGGTGTCGCAACATCTCTGTTCCCCCGTTCAGCAACGCCCTCGCCATCGAGCGTCGGCAACCTTGTAGTTGCTGACTCGGAGTCAACGCAAGCTCCGGGCACGGGGGGGGGGGCGCGGCGCGGCGGTCGCCCGGCCGGGCAGCCCGACCGTGCTCGCCGTAGCGTGCCGGACGTGCCAGCAGAGTTGGTCGGGAGCAGGTGCCGCGCCGGCCGTCGCAGATGCCCGCGGGCGTGTCCGCTCGCCGACCCGTCGACGGTGCGCAGGTGCTGAACCGGCGGGCGCGCCTGGACCGAGGTCATGCGCCGCGACGGTGCGGTGTGCGTGTGGTGCGGACGACACATCGACACCGACCTGGTGGGTGCGACGACCGAACACGTGGTGCCGCGATCCAAGGGCGGTCCGTCCTGGATCGAGAACGAGCTGGCCGCGTGCGCACGCTGCAACCACGATCGTGGGCACCGTGGTCTGGCCGAGTTCGCGGACGAGTGCGAGGGGCTCGGCCGCACCCCGGACCGGGGCGCGCTGGTCGATGCACTCGAGCGGCTCGACGCTGCCATCCAGGTCCGGGGCGGACAGCGCCGTGCCCGGCGGTACCTCGACAGCCAGCTCCGTCGCCTGCGCAACCAGCTGCGCTGAACGCGGCGAAGGGCACGACGGGCCGGGCGAGCGCCATCGCGCCGGGCCCGGACGCTGCCCCGGGACGCGAACCCCGCGGCAGGAACCGCTCGACCGTCAGTCGGCGTCGGCGTCGGCGGCGCCGGTGTCGTGGTCGACGCTGACGGTCGCGTCGATCTCGGTCGGGTCGGTGTCGGGCCGCAGGGCGGCGAACAGGTCGACGCCGGTGGCGGTCTCGAGCTGCTCGGCCAGGCTGATCACCGATGCCGGGAGCTGCTGCATGAACCCCGGAACGCCGTTGCCCTGCCCGCCGCTGTCGATGATCGACACCTTCTCGATGTCCACCGAGGCCACGGTCGACACGATCGAGTCGACGAGCTCGGGCAGCATCTGCAGCACGAAGATCCGCTGCGCGTCGGGCCCTGAGGCCTGGTACTGCTCGACGAGCCGCCGGAACACCTCGACCTGTGCGTTGCCCTCCTCGATGATCTTGGCGGCATCCGCCCGGGCCGAGAGCTCCTTGGCCTCCAGGTCCGCCCTGGCCGGGGCGACCACGTCTGCTTCCAGGCGTCGCGTCTCGAGCTCGACACGCTCGCGCTCGAGCTCCTGCTGGGCGACGACCCGAGCCTTCTCGCCGGCCACCATGGCCTCCGCCTCGGCCGCGCCGGCGAGGGCTTCCAGCTCCGCCTGGCGCACACGCAGGGCGTTCTGCTCCTCGACGATCTGCAGGTCCGCCTGCGCGGTGGCGATCTCGCCGCGCTGGCGGGACTGGGCCTCGGACTCCTCGGCCTCGGCGGTGCGCTGCGCCTCCGCGACCCTGGCCTCCTTGAGCACCTCGGCGGTCTGGCGACGCCCGACCGAGTCCAGGTAGCCGACCTCGTCGGTCACGTTCTGGATCTTCATCACGTCGAGCTCGAGCCCGAGCGTCTTGATGTCGTCGTCGGCCTCGTCGATGAGGGTCTGGGCGAACTTGAGCCGGTCCTCGTTGACCTCTTCGGGCGTCAGCGTCGACAGCACACCGCGCAGGTTCGCCTCGAGCGTCTCCTTCGCGATCGCGGCGATCTCGGACTGCGGAACGTCGAGGAATCGCTCGACGGAGTTCTGCAACAGCCCCTCGACGCTCGAGACCTTCACGTTGGCGATGCCCTGCACGTTCAGCGGGATGGCGCCGCGGGAGAAGGCGTTCTGCACCGCGACCTCGATCGGGATGGTGTTGAGCTCCATCCACGCCACCCGCTCCAGCAGCGGCACGCGCATCGTGCGGCCGCCTCGGATGGCCCGGTAGCCGACGGTGCGTCCGTCGGAGAGCTGACGGGAGCGACCCGAGATGACCGCGACCCGGTTGGGTGGGCAGATGATGATCAGGCTCCGCACCGTGGTCAGCACCACGATGATCGCGAGCGCGACGAGTCCTCCGAGAACGAGTGTGGTCATGGCAGGTCTGCTCCTGTGTCGGGCGGAAGGGCCGGCCGGAGCTGGCTCATGTGAGTTCCGGGTCGAGGCGGGTGACGCTGGCGACGCCGTTGGCCACCTGGACGATCAGGATCGGATCGCCGACGTCGAACGTCGGTGCGCCGTCGGCCTCGGCGAACGGGACCGCCGAGAAGTACAGGCGCTGATCGCCGACGTCGACCGCGACGCGACCGCGGCGGTCGGGCAGCGATGGGCAACACGGCGCGTCCCACCGCGCCCACCACCTGATCATCGGCGATCGCGGCGGTCGAGCTCGAGCGCCGCAGGTAGCCGAACACCGTCGAGTTCAACGCTCCGGCACCGAGGCCGATGACGATCGCCGCAGCCAGGGTGGCAGCGTCCGAGGTGTCGAGTGCGCCGAGCACCAGCCCGGTGATGCCGAACATGGCGACGGCGATGGCGACCGTGCTCAACGGCAGCATCCGCAGCGTCACCGCTGCGAGTCCGTCCCCACCCCCGGACCCGTCGTCGGCGCCGCCGTCACCTCCGCCGCCATCAGTACCGTCGTCGGCACCGCTCAGCAGGAACCAGACCACCAGCGGGACGCCGGCAGCCGCAGCGAACAGGTAGATCCCGGTCATCGGGCATCAGCGGCGATGAGCGGACCCTACCTCTCGGTCACCCGATGTCCGGGGGGCGCGCGACGGCACAGCGCGACGTGCGTTCCGGTCGGTCGCGACCTGCTGCGTGGTCGGGAACGTGGCGCCACGTTCGCGACGTCGCGGATGGCCGGCGCGTGCCTTGCGGTCATGCGATCGACTCGTACCCTCGACTGGCCGAGAGGGTTGGGGGACAGATGGCTGTGCGGGCAAGTTCGATCTCGATCGCGTTGGTGGCTGTCGTGCTGCTGGCGGCGTCCTGCGGGACGCCGACCACATCCCAACCCCCCTGCGCCCCCCGACGGTGGCTACACGCTTCCCACCGATCCGACGGCGGACACGCCCGAGTTGGTCACCTACTGCGGTGGCGAAGTGGTCGAGCTCGGCCCCTTGGAGCCGTCGGTCATCGCTGCGTCGATCCGGATGGCGAAGCCCGACCTGTTCGACGGCGAGATCGCTCGTATGGTCGAACGCGCTGATGGAAACCCACTCATCGCCGAGATGCTCGTTGCGGCAGCTGACGACAGCCCGATCGGTCCTCCGGCGGCGCATTCAAAGGTGCTGGCGGCGGCGCTGGCCCGCCAGTCCGGAGCCGCGCGGTCGACGTTGTTCGCCCTCGGCGCGGCGCCCGGGCCGCTGCCGGTCGATCTGCTCGAGGATGTGGATGCTCTGGAGGGTGCGGGCATGGTCCGCCGCACCGCGGACGGGTGTTGTGAGCTGGCGAACCGGATCTTTGCGAGCCCAGGACTCCTCGAGGTGGGTGATGCCGAGCGCAGAGCGGTGTTCGAGCGGCTCGCCGGCCTACCCGGCATCGGCGCCCAGCAGCGCTCGGAGTACCTGCTTGCCGCTGGCCAGCTGACGCGTGCGATGCGCGACGCGCTCGCAGTTGCGAGTGGGCCGATCTCGCGTGCCGAGCAGGCGAGCGTCCTGCTGGTCGCCGACGGGAGCGCGCAGCAGCTGCATGCGAAGGGAGAGATTCCGTCGTCGGAGCTCGACCCGCTGCTCGCTGGCGCGGCCCGGGCGCTCAACGACAGCGCCCGCTTCGCAGAGTCCGGGGAACTGCTCGACGGCGCCGATCATGGCGGTGGACCACTCACGATCGCTGTCGTCGTGGAACGTCTGCGAGCAGCCCTCGGGATGGGCGACCGGCGGCGGGCCGGTCGGCTCCTGCACGAGCAGCGTTCGCTCATCGACGAGGCCGTCGGGATGGACGGAGTCCGGGCGCGCAGGCTGCGCAACACGCTGACGCTGTCGTCGTCGACGGAACGCGAGCTCGGAGCGCCCGCCGATGGGCAGCTCGACGCCTCGACCGACGCCGCGCAACGGGCACAGGCGGCGATCGTTGCGGGTCTGGCCACGTACTCCGTCGATATCGACGTTGCGATGAAGTGGTTCAGCGCAGCGCGGGAGGAGGCGGCGAGTAGTGGTGAGCTGGCATCCGAGCTCGATGCGACCCGCAATCTGGTGTCGGTCCAGATCGCCCTGGGTCGCCACGGTGAGGCACGGGCGACGGCACGCGCAGCCGAATCGACCGCTGCGCGTGCGGGCGAGGCGTCATGGGCGATCGAGTTCCGGACGCTCGAGGTGCTCAGCCGGTTCTATGACGAGGTCGACCACGACGATGCGCTCTCCTGGCTCTCGTTCGTGCGCACTGCGCCGGTCCGGCTCGAGACCCGTGCCATGGCGACCGCCGCGTTGGCGACACTGCTGGCTGATCGTGGCGCTTCGCAGCGCAGCCAGGAAGTGCTGGGGCCGTGGATGCAGGAGGTGCACCTGAACGAGCTCGGCCCGTTCGTCCAGGCGTTGATCGCGTGGGGCGCTGCGCAGCGGTCGTGGATCGTCGGCGACCTCGCCGAGACGATCCGGATCGCACGTTGGCTCACCGACACGGTGCCACCGGGCTACCCGTCGGTCGCCGGGACCCAGGTCGTGTGGCGGTGGGCGGAGTACGAGTCCGGACTGCCGCTCACCGCGCCCGATCCGGTCGGGGGTCTGCTCGACTGCGCCATGATCGAGTCGGCCGCGATCGAGATGCTCGCCGACGGTCGTGCTGCGGATGCGGCCGAGGGGTTCATCGCAGCAGCCGACTCGTGGCGGCCGATCCTCTGGCGGTGTGCGCTGCGGTGTCGGTGGGCCGCCGGCCACTCCCTGGCCCTGATCGGCGACAGAGATACCGCGATCGACATGCTCGACGGCGTGGACGCCGAACTCGACCTGGCTGGTCTGCCGGCCCTGCGTCCTCGAATCCGGTCATCGTTGCGATTGGCGGCCCGACCGTCGACGACCTCGTCGTCGTCGCCCGGCCCGCGAGGCACAGCTCTGCTGACCGCGCAGGAGCACAAGGTGATGTTGCTGGTCGTCGAGGGGCTGACGAGCGGGGAGATCGCACGTCGTCTCGGGATCGCGACCTCGACGGTCGAGTCCCATGTCCGCAGCGCGAGGCGGAAGCTCGGCGCACGCACCCGAATCGAAGCAGCGGCGATGGTCGGGCTGCAGGCCGGATGATCAGGCGTTCGGGCGGAGCTCATCGATACGACGACCGATGATCGACACCGCCTCTGCGCGGGAGCGGGCGCCGAGGGCGTGTCGGGCATCTGCGAGTCTGCGGGCGGCGGTGCGAGCACTCAGGTGGTGACGTCGAGCGGCCTGTTCGATGTCGTCCCCGGACCGGACGGCGAGCAACAGCGCCAGCTGCTCGTCGGTCAACCGGTCGGCCAACGGCCGGTGGGTGTGGTCGAACCACTCGGCGGTGGCGACCCGCCGACACTGATCGAACAGGTCGGTCGCCATCGCCCGGTCGGTGGCGAGCACTGCGACAGAGACTCCTGACATCAGCAGATCCACGATCCCGGCGATGTCGATTTCCGTGCCGCCTCGACGATGCACACCGTGTGTGCGGCGCTCCGCCGCCCCGGGCCCGCCGGGTCGGCCGGGGTCGAGGGTATCCATCCTGCAGCCAGGAACTCTCGCCTCACGCCGGCGAGCGCGAGTTCGTCGGCACACACGCAGATACGTCCGGACCGGGCCCACGGGGAGTGATCATGGTGGGGATCGTTCACGGCCAGCCTTGTGATCCCACGCGCGTGTCGCAGTGGCAGGAATTGAGGATGCTAGCGGTGGCCTCGGCGGGCATCGTGAACGCAGGCAGTTTCGTGGGTGTCCGCCTCGTGGGCGCCGGCTGCGCCGAGTCGTCGGCGCTGGATCGCGGGTCCTGTTCTCCGGTGGATGCGCCCCATCGCCGGACAACAGGACCCGCACGGGCTGTGCAACATGCTGGGCCCGCTCGTGGACACGCTGTGTCGGTGACGGCCGCAGCACCTCGTCCGCCCGACAGGTACCCGGCGATGGCAGGTGCCCAGTCCGTCGCTCAGAAGATCCGGTCCACGTCGTGGCGCACGATGTGGTCGATGTTGCGCTCCGCGAGGGCAGCGATGGTGAGCGACGGATTGGCGCACGCGGTGGAACCGGGGATGAGCGCGCCGTCGTTGACGTACAGGCCACGCTGGCCGAGCACCCGGCCATGGTCGTCGCAGACCTTGCCGATCACCGCACCGCCGAGCGGATGGAACGTCGTCGGGTCGATCGCGGTCATGTCGATCGACCCGATCGCGCCCGCTGCGGTCCCCACCCGTGCGACACGCCGCCGGGCCTCCTCCATCGCAGGTCCGTGTGCGCTCGCGGGGAAGTCCAGCCGGGCCTCGTCACGGATCGGGTCGTAGCGGAAGCTGCCGTGGCCGTCGGGGAGGAAGATGCCGACGGTCTCCATCACGTTCGCCTCGAACGGGATCGGGAGCGGAGCGAACAACACGGTGACCGGCCCGGCCGGGTTGTCCCAGTCGAGTGATCCGATGCTGGCCGGGCCCCCCTGGAGAGTTCCCATCGGGGTCGACAGGAGCTGCGTGGTGATCAGGTCGCCGTTGGTCGACCACCATCGGCCGACGTCGTCGGGCAGGTCCGGGATGTCGTCGGTTCCGTCGGCGCGCACGAGCAGCTTGGTCGTGTTCGGCGAGCCGGCGCACAGGAACAGGGCGTCGGCGACCAGCTCCACGTGCTCCCGCACGACCCCGTCCAGGTCCAGTCGGTCGGTGGAGACCACCCAGCGGCCGTCGCCGTCGCGCTGCACCCGTTCGACGCGGTGCAGCGCCAGGAGCTCGACGCGGCCGGTGGCTTCCGCCGCGGGCAGGTAGTTGGTGTCGAGGGACCGCTTGCCGGGTCCGTTCACCCCGTAGATCACGTCGCCCGACGAGATGCTCCTGGGGAGCTCGCCGCGGATCTCCCGGCGCACGACGTCCCAGTCGATGGGCATCGGGACGCCCTCCGCATCGGGGAGCCCGGCGGCCCGCACGAACTCGGCGAACCGCCGACTCGACAGGTAGGGCGCCGACGCGAGCACGTCGGCGGGGATCGGCGACGCGCCGAGGTTCTGTCGCACCAGCGGGTACCAGCGGTCGTCGAACTCCTCGTAGTCGAGTGCGTCGGGCATGACCCGGTCGAACAGGTCAGCTCTCGGCTGCACCGTCATGCCGTGGTACGGCAGGGAACCGCCGCCGACCGCCGCTGCGCACACGATGTCCATGCCCCGGCCCTTGATGCGCTCGAGCAGCCCCGTGTACGGCTGCCACGGCAGGGAGGGGACGAAGTTGCCCGCGGCGGTGTTCTCCGGGCTCAGCCAGGAGACCCGACGGTCGGCGCCGAACATGGTCGGGAACGTCCCCCGCTCCCCGCTGCGCCACCGCTTGCCCCGTTCGATGAGGGTGACGTCCACACCGCGCTCGGCGAGGCGGAGCGCGGTGACCGATCCTCCGAACCCGGTCCCGACCACGACCACCCGCCGGCGCTCGGACCGGCGGCCGGGGCGTGGCAGAGGGGCACATGCGGTCCCGATGAGCCCGGCGCCGGCGGCTGCGAGTGCACCGCCCAGCACCCCTCGCCGGCTGATCGTCACGTCTCCAGACACGCCCACCCACCGTCCGCCCGTCGAAGGGCCGACGGTACGGGGCGGGCGGTGGTCGTTCAAGCGGAACCCGCGCCCCGTCGTCGGGCCACCGTGCGCAGAGATCGTTGCGCGCGCCAGTGGTGCGGAGCATCATGACAGCCGGGTCGACGGCAGGCGGATCCGATCGGTGTCACGGGCGACCGTGCTCGCAGCTGCCACGCTGATCGGGGGTGCGCCCTCGAACGCCGTGCAACCCAGCACGCACGTGCTCGCGTCGCCCAGATCGAGGTCCCTGCCGCTGGCTACCGCTCGTTCCTGGCCAGCCAACCCTGCAGCGCCGACCGGGTCGCGTCGCAGGCCACCTCGAAGGCGTCCAACAGCTCGGGGTCGGGTGGGAACGGACTGTCCTCGAGCTGCTGGCTGAGGCGGTCCAGCTCGACCGCCCCCAACGTCCGACAGGTCGACCGCAACGTGTGGGTCGTCCGTGTCAGGCCCTCCGGGTCGAGCGCTCCGACCGACTCGGCGACGGCCCGTCGACGGTGCTCGAGCTCGACCAGGAACGTCCCGACGATGGACACCACGGGCACCACCGATCCGAGCTGGTCCACCAACAGGTCGAGCGCATCGGTGTCGGCCGGGGCACCGTCGACCATCTCTCCCGAGCGCGGCCGGGACCGCCGTTCGCCGATGTAGGGCTGCAACGCGTGTCCCAGCTCGAGGAGCCCGACCGGCTTGACCAACATCAGGTCCATGCCTGCCGACAGACAGGTGGTGCGGTCCGAGGCTCTCCCACTGGCGGTCATCGCGATGATCGGGACCCGGTGTCCGGGCGCTTCGAGCGACCGGTGCAGCCGCGTCGTCTCGACACCGTCCAGGCCGGGCAGCTGCCAGTCCATCAGCACGCAGTCGATGTCGTGGTCGCCCGACAGCGCGTCGAGCGCCTCGTTGCCCGTACCCACCACGGTCGTGCGGGCACCCAGACGTGCCAGCTGCTCCGCGACCAGCATCTGGTTGACCGCGTTGTCCTCGACGACCAGCACGTGTGCGCCGCCGCGGGCGCGGACCGGATCGCCGGTCGGGCGGTCGGCCGCGTCGCCGCCGACCTCGTAGGGGATCTCGACGGTGAAGCGTGACCCCTCGCCCGGTGTCGACTCGACCCGGATGCTCCCGCCCAACAGGTCGACCAGACCCGATGTGATGGCGAGCCCCAGGCCCACCCCACTGGTTCGGTCTCCCTGGGAGCCCTGGTCGAAGGGGTCGAAGATGCGTTCCAGGTCCGAGGCGTCGATGCCCCGTCCCGTGTCGGTCACGGTCCACCGCAACCCGACGCAGTCCTGTCGTCGGCACAGCGACACCCGCAGCACGATGCGACCCGACGAGGTGAACTTCGCCGCGTTGGTGACCAGGTTGGCCAGCACCTGGCGGACCTTCGCCCCGTCGATCAGGACCGTGTCGGGCACGTCCTCGTCGCTGTGCCCCTCGACGACCACGCCGTCGACGGCGAGCTCGCGGCCGAGTGCGGTCGCGTCGGAGAGCAGCTGACGCGCCAGTGTGGGTTCGGGTCGCAGCGGGTTCCGAGCGGCGTCGGTCCGGGAGTACTCGAGCAGCTCGTCGACCAGGTGCTGGAACGCCTGCGCCTGTCGATGGGTCGAGTCGACGAGGCGGCGGGACGACCAGGGCAGGTCGGCCTCGCCGAGCAGTTCGGTGAGGCCGCGCAGCGCGTGGAGCTGGTTGCGCAGTTCGTGGCTGACACGCGCGAGCAGCTCGGAGCGGAGCCGGGACTGCTCGACGGCCTCGTCGCGTCGGAGGGCCAGCTCGGCCTCGATCGCCTTGCGGGCGGTGATGTTGCGAGAGGTGATCACGATTCCTGCGACCAGTGGGTCCTCGAGCAGGTTGACCGCGGTGAGCTCGATGTCGGCCCACGACGAGTCCGACTGCACGACCCGGACGTCGATGGTGACCTGCTCCCTCGGTCGTTGCAGCACGAGCTCGCGGGTGGCCAGCAGGCGCGGCAGGTCGTCGGGGTCGACCAGGTCGAAGATGGACCGCTCGCGCCAGTAGTCCGGCTCGTAGCCCATCACCTGCGCGTGGAGTCCGGTGGTGTCCAGCACGTGGCCGTCCGCGTCGACCAGCGTGACCGTGTCGCTGATGTTGGCCAGCATCGCCTGCATCCGGCGCAGCGCCTGCTCGTCGCTGTCCGACCGGGTGGTCGACACGATGCTCATCGGGCCACCGCCCGCCCGGGGCGCCCGTCGCCACCCTCGGTCATCGGCTCGGGCGCCGGCTGGTGCATCCCGTAGCCCACGCCGCGCACGGTGCGGATCCTGTGGATCCCCGGCCGATCGATCTTGCGGCGGAGGTTGGCGATGTGGACGTCGACGACGTGGTCGTCATGGATCCAGTCATCGCCCCAGACCCGCTCGCACAGCGCCTGTCGTGACAGCACCCGGTCGGTGTGCTCGCTCAACGCGTCGAGGATCGCGAACTCGATCCGGGTCAGCGGCACCTCGTCGCCGTCGACGGTGCACCGGTGCGCTGCGGGTTCCACGACCAGCGTGCCGATGCGGCGCTCGGCCGACGTCCGGGCGCTGCGGTCACCGCGACGCCGCATCATCGCCTCGACCCGGGCGAGGATCTCCCGGGGTGAGTACGGCTTGGTGACGTAGTCGTCGGCGCCGAGCTTCAGGCCCAGCACCTTGTCGATCTCGTCGTCGCGAGCCGTCAGCATGACGACGAACGCGTCGGAGAACGTCCGCAGTTCGCGGCACACATCGGTGCCGTCCATGTCGGGGAGACCGAGGTCCAACAACACGACGTCGGGGCGCAGGGCGCTGGCAGCGGTCAGGCCCGCGCGGCCGGTCGACGCGGAGCTGGTCTCGAACCCCGCGCTGCGCATCACCGCCGACGCGAGCTCCGCGGCGTCCGGTGCATCCTCGATGATCAGCACGCGCGTCATGGCTGCACCGTCGTGTCCGGGCCACAGGCCGGTCCCGCGGGCACCGTCGCGGTGACGACGAGTCCGCCCTGGTCGGAGATCTCGGCCCATGCGTCGCCGCCCATGCAGGCGGTGAGTCCCGCGACGATCGCCAGACCGATGCCGGAGCCGCCGACCACCCGGGCGGTGCCGTTCTCGAGCTGGACGAACGGCTCGAAGATCCTGCTCAGCTCGGCCCGGTCGACGCCTGGTCCCTCGTCCTCGACCTGGAGCTCCACCCGGTCGCCGTGGGCGGAGAGACGCAGGTGCAGGGTTCCGGGCATGGCGAACTTCTGGGCGTTGGACAGGAGCGCGTCGCCGATCTGCGTCAGCCGATCGGGGTCCACCAACGCCGCGCCCCCGGAGTCGGGCACCAGCAGGAGCCCACGTGCGCGCAGCGGGTTGGCCCAGCGGTCCACCAGCTCGTCGGCCACGGCGTCGAGGTCGGTGGGGATCGGGTCCACCTCGATGCTGCCCACCTCGGTCTGGGCCAGTTCGAGGAGGTTGTCGAACAGGGTGCAGAGCTCCTGGGTCGCGGCGGCGGCCAGCTCGATGCGACCTGCGTCGTCCGCATCGCTGGTCCGCACCAGCTCCAGCGCGGACAGCACGGTCTGCAGCGGTGTGCGGACCTCGTGACCGAGGTTGGCCAGGAAGGCCGTCTTCGCCGCCGCGGCCGACTCGGCGCGGTCGTGCTCGGCACGGAGCTGGCGGGTGCGTTCCTCGACCCTGGAGTCGAGCTCGGCGGTGGCCTCCCAGAGTCGTCGGAGCCCGGCCTCCGCGATGCGTTCGCTCTCCAGGCGCGCCGCACGCTCGCGCGACCAGCGGCGTTCCATCAGTGCCGCGTCGTGTGCGAGCGGGGTCTCAGACGTCATGCCCGGTCTCCGTGCGCACCCGCAGGACACACCGGTCCCCACCCTCGAGCGCGCACTGCGTCTGCACGACCTCGGCGGTGGTGGCGAAGCTCGCCGCCGCACCCTGGACGAGCCCCTCTGCCAGGTGGCAGAGCCCTCGATCGGAGCGGTAGACGAGCTCCCAGCATCCGGGGCCGAGATCGGTCACCGAGAACTCGGGCGGGGCTGCGTCGGCGTACAGCTTGTGCACCTCCGGGTGGATCACGTCCTCGAGCTGGTGCAGCAACGCCCCCAGGTCGGCGATGCCGGCCACCAGGGACGGTTGACGTCGGACCAGGGGCTCGTAGCCGTGGCGCCCGACGTGCCGGAGCACCTCGGCGGGGTCGAGGCCGCTCGCCGCGGCGATCGCGTCGACGATGGCGTCCAGCTCTGCGTGGGGGTAGTCACCGAGGGAGGTGTAGATGCCCTCGACGCACGCATGGTGGAGCGCGGCGTCCCACGCAGCAGCCCCGAGGGTCTGGTCGACCACGTCCTCGGTGACGTTGAACAGCACGCCTTTCACGTCCACGCTCCTCGCAACCGGCCCGATCCGCGCGTCTGCGCCCGACCGGGCCGCCATCTCCTTGCATCGGCTCGTACCGGGGCGACTTGAGCAACCCGCTGCATCAGGGGGCACACGGCGGTGCACCAGCGCGCGACGACGGGGTCGCAGGGGCGGGCGCCTCGACGGGCGAGAGCAGCACCCAGGCCGAGCCGACCCGGCCAGCCATCTCGGGTGGCAGCTGGTCGACCGGCACGGCGAAGGACCCCGGGGCCCAGCCCACCGTGAGGTTCGGTACGGGCTGTGCTGTCGGTGCAGGCGGCGCGTGGTGGGCGCACGGGGTGGGTGTCGGGACCTGCACGACGATGACCTGCGGCGGCGCGGCTCCGGCGGTGTGGGGGACCGGCGGCGGGACCTGGACGAACGGTGGCGGGGTCGACCGGGGCGGCGGCGGATCCCCGGGGGTCGCCTCGGCGGGCACGTCGACCGGCACATCGACGGACGGCGCTGCGTCGCGGGATGGCGCTGTGTGGTCGGACGGCGCTGTGGGGTGGGGTGGAGCGCTCCGGGCCGGGCCGGGGGCGGCCGCCGCGAGCCGGGCCGCACGTCGGTCGAGCAGGGTCTGACCGACGTAGATCGAACCCGGAACCAGGATCAGCAGCAGGGTGCCGAGCCCGGTCGACAGGAAGACCATGGTGCGACCGACCTTCGGGATCGAGAACCAGCGGGTCCCGAGGACGTCGCGGGCCTTGGTGGTGAACGGGTCCTCGGTGTCGTTCGCGTCGCCCTTCGTCGAGAACGTGTCGCCGTTGTCGCTGACCTTCGTCACCCGGTGCGTGACCAGCGTGTTGTCCGCCGAGGGCACCCGGAAGGTGATCACGTCACCCCTCCTCACGGTCCGGGGGTCGACGTCGCGGCTGATGAGCAGGTCGCCGGGCTCCATCGAGGGGGCCATCGAGCCGGTGCGGATCGCGAGGAGCTCTCCGCCGGAGAACCGCAGGACGGTCATCGCCACGAAGACCACCAGGGCGAGGCTCATCACCAGCGTGAGCAGCAGGCCGCCGACGCGGCTGAGCCGGCGTCGCGCCGAGCGGTGCCCGGCAGAGGGGAGCGGCGACGGCGGCGGGGTGCGGTCCCGGGCGAGGTGGTCGCGG
This sequence comes from uncultured Microthrixaceae bacterium, assembly GCA_963714875.1. Lineage (GTDB taxonomy): Bacteria > Actinomycetota > Acidimicrobiia > Acidimicrobiales > Microtrichaceae > JBAOHV01. Next base: position 364,155 of record CAVQQI010000010.1, read on the forward strand.
GAGTGGTGATCAGCTCTGGGACGACGGACATGGCGGGCAGCTCCTGGTTCGGTCCGGGCCGGCACGTCGGCGGCACGTCGGCGGTGCGACAGCGGTGCGGTGGATCAGCGGTGGGTGTGGCGGGAACCGGGGCGATCAGGGACGCCTGATCAACGTGGTGGGCCCGGTGGGGCGGACGAGCCGCCCCACCGGGCCTGGGTGTGTGCTGGGAGCTCAGTTGCCGGCGTTGTCGCCGTTGTCGATCTCCTGGCCGGCCAGCTGCGAGGCGTCGACCTGGAAGTCGAACCCGACGCTGGCGCCCTGGTACTTGTTGTCGATCTCCGGCGCGTTCTCGGGCCAGCTGATCGCCACTTCGTAGGCGGTCGCCTCACCCGATTCGAGTCCGGCGGCGATGGGCTCCAGCTCGGACAGCTTCGAGCCCTTGGCCAGCTCCTTGCCGTCCTGGGAGACCGTGACCACGAGCACGTCGTCGAGGGCGCCGTCGACGTTGATCGCGTCGAGGGCGAAGTCCTCGGTGAGGGAGCCGGTGTTGATGACCTGGACCTTCTGGGTCGTGGTGTCACCGGGCTTCATGTTGCCGACCTCGAAGTACCGGGCATCCTGCCCGAACGCGACGTCGAGGGTGCCGGAGGAGATCTCGTTGTCGGTGTTCGCGTCCTGGGCGGTGAACCCTGCCAGGGTGGCGACGCCGGGTGCGGCGGCGACCAGGCCGGTCAGGACCAGGCCGACGGCGAGGCCGCGACGGTGGCGCCTGCGTGCCGGTGCGGGGGTGGTGTCGAGGGTGGTGTCCATTGCTCTTGCTCTCCTTGGGTTGGTCCGGTGGTTCCGGATCGCAGCGGCGTTCGCCGGCGCAGGAATCACTGTCGGGGACCCACCTCAAGACCACAGGAGGTCGAACCTCAAGATCTGCTCAAGTCCTCGGTACGGGTCCCGGTCCGGTCCGGTTCCGGTGCGGGCCCCCCGCCCGAGAGCGCACTGGCGACAGCGGCCTGGCGTGGGGACGGACACCATGTCGGGTCCGTCCGGAACCCGCACGCTGTTGGAGATCGACCGGGCCAACCCCGACTGGAGCCTCCAGAGCGGACCGGTCTGGTCAGCCGACTTCGCCTGGGTCATGACCTGGGACGGGCGCCTGCTGCTCACCACCGACGGCAAGGAGCCCAGCGACACGCGTCCTGGCCGAGGGAGCATCGTGGTCGCCGTACGGCGAGGAGGTCCCGAACTTCTCGATCCTGGGCGACGACGTCGAACTCGGCTGAATCTGCGCCGTTCAGGAACTCGATCTCCCGAGCAGCACACGCAGCGTCGGACGTGGGATCGAAGGAGCGCTGGCAGAGCCCGAGAGGAGAATCGAACTCCTGACCTGCTGTTTACAAGTCGTGGGTCGAGTGTCCACCGAGTGCCGTTCAGGCCCGCCAGGTCGCGGAATCTGCGTCGACGTCTCACGTGATTCAACCGCTGATATCCGTGGTCGTCCAGAGATTCGTGAGACAAACCGTGAGACGCGATGCCTACGAGGTGGCGGACTACTCGAGGTCTCCAGCCGGGAACGGTGAGACTGGGTTCGGGTGGCCCCAGGACGCGATGATGGACGCTGTGGAGGACTTCGTCGTCGCCCGGAATCCGGATGGGGATTCGGGGTTGCCGTATCTGGTTCGGCTGCCGTTGGGCGCTCACGGTGTGGTGCTGAAGGTGCGCGACACGTGGCCGCGCACCGCGAAGGTGTACTGCCACCCGTCGCAGGACTGGGACGACTCGGTCGAGGTGGTGGAGCGGGTGCCGGTGCGCTCGTGTGTGCGTCGCGGCGCGGCGATCGACCTGGTGCTGGACCGAGGCCGGGAGAACCGGTCGCAGTTCGTCTTCACCCGGGCTCGTGGTCGCGAGGTGATCTTCTGGCAGAGCGCTCGTACTGCGAAGCAGGCCCGGCCCGCAGTGAGCACGCCGACACGACGCGCGTCCGGGTTGGTGCTCGACATCCTGGTCGACAGCCACGAGCGGTATCCGTGGAAGTTCAGCGCGCAGCAGGCAACGACCCGTCGGCAGGCGTTGCCGGCAGGTGACTACGCGGTCGAGCATCGACGGTCGGCGTCGTCGCCGCGGTCGAGCGCAAGAGCTTGGCGGACCTGTCCTCGACGTTGACGACCGGCAAGCTGCGCTACCTGCTCGCAGCGCTCGACGAACTGCCTCGTGCCGCGCTGGTGGTCGAGGACCGCTACTCGGCGGTGTTCAAGTCGACGTTCGTCGTCACCGGGTGTGCTGGTCGAAGGTCTGGCCGAGGCGCAGGTCCGGTTCCCTGCGGTGCCGATCGTGTTCTGCGAGACGCGACCGTTGGCACAGGAGTGGACCTATCGGTTCCTCGGCGCCGCGCTGGCGCATCACGCCGAGGACGCGCCGGCCGCCGAGCGTGCCGCGGAACTCCCGGCGGCTGGTCCGTTGGCGCCAGCGGAGCCGACCGCTGCGGAGATCCGTGCCTGGGCGAACGCCAACGGCCACCCGGTCTCCGCGAAGGGGCGCATCCCGGCGTCGGTGCGAGCGGCGTTCGACGCGTCGCGACGACGGCCGGGCTAGCGGCCGAGCTGGTCGAGGAGAAGGCGACCTGCGGTGGAGATCTCGACGGGCTCGAGGCGGCCTTGGACGGCGCTTGCGGCATTCGCCAGACGTGCGGTGCGCAGCGCGTCGTCGATGAACCAGCGCTCGACCCCTGCAGCGACGAGCGAGGCGAGATCGAACGGCGCGGACTGGAGCGCTCGGACTGACTCGTCGGAGCGAATCAGGTCGCCGGTGAGGCGGACGAGGTCGAGTGCGTCGCTCTCGCGCTTCGACAGCGACGGTCCCTTCCGGTCCGCGATGGCGTGCAGCTTGCACGCGACCAGCGCAGGCACTGTCGCGACGGACAGTGTGCCCGTCTCGAGGACGGCGCCGTCGGGCGACACCGCATCGATCTCTACGGGAGTCGCGCTGTCCAACGCCCATCGGTGGCCGACGACGAACAGCCGGTCGAGATCGGCATCAGGCAGGTCATCGCTGTGGTCAGGTAGCGGCCAGGTCGCCATGACGTCGACCTTCACGCCGTCGACCACGATTCGGTTCTGATCTGCTGCCTCTCCGTCCCCCAAGTACTGCAGCGCCAGGTCCCGAGGGCCTTCACCTTCGGCAACCGTGTCAACGTCGTTCGTCGCTCGGTGCACGGTGGCGAGCCGGACGGTGACTGCCAGGCCGCCGACCAGCGCTGCCGGGTGAAATCGTGGCGTCTCGAACAGCGTCGTGGCCGTGCGGATCAGTCGGCTGATCGCGCCGTCGCCGGAGTCGATCAGTGCGACGTCACCAGACACGAACGAACCCCTTCGGCGGCTCCCACTGATCGAGCACTTCGCGCCCACGGGACGTGGCTGCGAGACCGAGCGCGCAGGCAACCGGATGTGCGAGCGGCGCCCCGGCCCTCCTGGCGGGATAGCGGTCGTGGGTCAGCAGCCCCACCGGGTCGACCGCGAGCTCGATCGATGGCCGGGACTCGTCGGACGCCACCTCGCCGCCGACGATCTTGGCGCGACGGAGCGACTCGTCGTCGGGCACGAAGAGCAGCGTCGGGTAGTCGCCGGTCAGCACCAGCGGCGCACCCCAGGCCACGGCGCCACGTTCGCCAGCGATCGCCCAACCCGCAGCGCTCAGGTCGTCGATGTTCGCTCCCAGACGCGGGTCCTTCAGGTCAGCGATCGACAACCGAGCCGACGTACTCCCAGCGGCCCAGACATCGGCGACGGCCCAGAACAGCTCAGGGGTCAGCGGACGGTATCTGCCCCGACCCACGCGTTCAGCGAGCTGCGCGTCACCCAGAGCCGACATCGCCCGGCTCACCGAACTGACGTCGAGCCCGGCGAGACGAGCGATCGCCGTGAGGGTCATCGGATCGTCGGGTCGCGTGAGGAGTCCCATGGCAGCGCTCAGGCCGGAGCGGCCGGCGATCGCCGTCGTGCTCGACCGGTCTGGGTCGAATCGGCTGGCAGGGGCGATGTCGGTATCGATGAAGAGGCCGTCAGCGACGAGCCGAAGGTGACCTCGGCGGTCGAGCCAACCGATGCCAGCGTCGTTGAGGATCGGCCGCAGCGACGCAGGTACCTGGTCCGCCACGACCATGTGGAACGTCCCGAGCTTGCGGTGGCCGACCTTGAATTTGGGCATGGCACCGGACAAGACCGACGCCGCGGTGACCTCGATCTCGGTCGGCGGGCGGGAGGGGCGCTCGACGATCACGACGTCCGGTTGGTCAGGCTGGCGAACCGTGAGCCCGAGCGAGGTCGCTGCGTCCATGAACGTCTGGACTGCGTCTCGTTGGAGTTCAGCCTGCGAGGTGCGACTTCTCATGCGTCTTGAATTATAACGCAAGACACAAGATCTATCCGTTCTAGCCGATCACGTGCTCGCGAGACGGTCGAGGATCTCTCGGTCTTCGGCGATCACTTCGAGCAGGTTGCCTGCTCCGATAGGGCGCTGCGTCGAACCGCGGTCGTCAGGCGTGGGGCGTCGGGAGTTCCGCCTTGCGCGACTTCAGCTGTGCCACCACCGCGGCGGTGAGCAGGTGCGCGGTGACGACGGCGATCGCGATCGGGGCGGCGGTGAGGGGGCCGAGGCCGATGGACAGCACGGCGATGAAGGTCAGGCCGATCGGGGCCTTGATGGTTGCTCCCGGCACGGCGGCCAGCATGGCGCCGACGGCGATGGCGTAGGGGATGTCAGGGATCGCGAGGTGGATCATCACGCCGGCCGTTCCACCCACGAACAGCATCGGGAGGACGTTGCCGCCGATGAACCCTGTCGCCAGGCTGAGCGCCATCGCCACCATCTTCCCGACGACGACCGCGGCGAGCATCCAGAGGCTGATCGACGCGGAGTTGTCGATCACGGTGGTGAGCTGGTCGTTGCCGGCACCGACGGTGAGGGGAAGTGCGACGGCGATGAGGCCGACCAGCGCTCCGCCAACCACGCCGCGCACGAGCTGGTTCGGCACCTTGTCGGCCGCCGCTTGGACCAGCTTGACGATGACGACGAACGCGATCATGAGCACGCTCGCGGTGATGCCGAGGCCGACGCCCATGAGGAGCTGTGTGACGCGGAACTCCTCGACGGGGATCGCGAAGCTGTTGAGGAACGTCGTGCCGACGACTCCGAAGAACACGGCGAAGGCCACGGTCGCGGCGATGAGCTGGGCCAGGATCCCTTCCATGTAGCGCTGCTTGGGAATCGGGGCGAGCTCGCTGACGATCAGGGTGCCCAGGCCCGGAGAGGTGAACGCTCCGCCGAAGCCGCCGGAGATGCCTGCCATCGTCGCGTCGAGGCGTGCCGACTCGTTGCCGGGCCACCATCGGGACGCGATCCACGAGCCGAGGCCTCCGCCCATCATGATCAGGGCGAACGACGGGCCGAGGCTGGCTCCGGCGACCGCCGAGACCGCCGCCAATCCCACCCACGATGCTGCGACCCGATGGTCGACCTCGCCGGACTCGATGACGGCGACACCCCCGGGGACGTGCTCGGGGACCTTCCACCAGCCGCGCAGCGCGGTGACGATGAGGCCTCCGGCCGCGGTGACGGCGATCCACCACCAGTCACCGGACCATGCGTCGATCCGGGGGTCGCCGAAGACCAGGTCGGTCACCTTGCCCGTGGCTCCGAGATAGGCGAGGCCGAGCAGCCCGACGATGAGGCCCATGACGCCCGAGGCCACCAGCAGCTGCCGGTACCACGGCGTGTCGATCGGTATCGGCGTCGCCATCGTCTGTCCCCTCAGTACCTGGTGATCACTCGATCGGGCGGCGAGGATGCAGCGTTGCATGCCGTTGGACCGCGGCGTCGATGTTGTCATGGACGCGATCGCGGTCCACCAGTTCGAAGAACCCGTCGCGTTCCAGCACCTCGAGGACCTGCGACTTCACCCGCGCGAGGTGCAGGTCGATGTCGTGGTCGATGCCAGCCTGAGCGATCGCGATCAGGACGTCGGCCCCTTCGGCGTCGATGAAGTTGACACCCTCCATGCTCAGGATCACCCCGTCGATCCCGGTGGGCGTCTCGACACGGATCTGGCGCAGGCGGTCGGACAGCGCGTCGGCGTTGACGAAGAAGAGGCCGCCGTCGAAGCGCAGGATCTTCACTCCGGGGATCGTCTCGCAGTCGTCGTGCTGTTCCAGGTCGTAGAACGCGTCGGTTCCGGGCTTGCGTCCCAGCTCCGGGATGTAGGGCAGCGCCGAGACGGCGACGAGCCAGATGATGGAGATTCCGACGCCGATGAAGACGCCCTGGAGGATGCCGAACGTCATCACTCCCAGAAGGGCCGCCAGGGCGGCCGCGAACTCGTAGGGCTTGACGAGGATCAGGCGTTTCATCTCGCCCACGTTCATCATCCCCAGCGTCACTGCTTGGATGATGACCGCGCCGAGGACCGCCTCGGGCAGGTTGGAGAAGAGCGGGGCGAGGACGAGCAGGGTGAGGATGACGAATCCCGCCTGGGCGAGGCTCGATACCTGTGACCTGGCGCCTGCGCCGTCGTTGACGGGGCTCTTGGAGAGGCTGCCGTTGTTGAAGACCCCCTGAAAGACGCTCGACGCGACGTTGGACATGCCTTGCGCGAGCAGCTCCTGGTTCACGTCGACCCGATAGTTGTGCTTGGTCGCGTACTGGCGCACACCCGCGGTCGTCACCGAGAACCCGATGAGGACCAGCCCGACGGCAGCCCCGATCACCGTCTCCCAGTTGTCGACGATGAGCTGGAGGTCGGGGATCGACGGCGTCGGGAATCCGCGTGGGACCTCTGCCACGAGCGCGACGCCGCTGTCACCTAGGCCCCACACAACGGTCACGGTGATGCCCACGACCACCGCGACGAGCTCGGCCGGAACCTTCGGTGCCAGGAACTTGAGGCTGAACAACAACACCAGGGCCGCCCCACCCAGCAGGACGGTGGTCCGATTCGCCTCGGGGAGACTCGCCCCCCAGTTCCACAGCTTCTGCCATGTGTTCGAGCCGGACTTCTCGGTTCCCGTGAGCTTGAACAGCTCGCCCGAGACCACGTTGATGGCGACGCCGAAGATGAATCCCGTGAGAACGGCCGCCGACAGGAACTCCGCGATCCACCCCATCTTGAGCACCGCCATGACGACGTACAACAAGCCCGCCACCAGCACCACGGCGGCCGCGATCGCCACCGCATCCTCGGAACCCGCTGCTGCGATGGACAACACCGCCGCACCCAGCACCGGGGCGGTCGACGAGCCCGGGGTCTGCACCAACTGCTTGGAGGTCGTGAACAGCGCGAACGCGATCATGCCGAACGCAGCGGCGTACAGGCCGTTCTGGACGGGCACGCCGCTCAGCGACGCGTAGCCCAGCGACGTCGGGACCGTCAGCGCCCACACCGACAGCCCGGCGATCACGTCGTTCTTCAACCACGACCGCTGGTAGTTCGGCAACCAGACCAGGCTCGGGATGAACCGCCTGATCGAACCGGGCTGCTCCGGCGCTCGTGCGGTGCTGGGTGCGTCGTCGGGTGTCATGGGTCGCTCCTCATCGGCCTGACTGCGAAGCGGCGATCATCTGGGGTGGGCGTCACGAGAACTCCTCGGCCTCGGCCCGGGTGTCGACGTCATGGCTCATCGAATCCTCCGAAGTGATCGCAGCCGTCGCTCCGCACCCGCTGCAGCGTGGTGCCCGAACCGATCACGGGCCGGACACCACGTCAGCAGGTGATGTGTCAGCCGTCGGCGTCGGCGTCCTTCTGGATCTCGTCGACGTCGGCCTCGATCTGCTTCTGCTGGACCTTGTCGGCCTGGCGCATCGCTGCTTCGACCTTCGCTCCCATGTCGGAGGCGCCCACGACGACGAGCCCGGCCTGTCCGGCGTCGAGTTGCTCACCGAGCTCCTTCAGGTCGCTCCGACTCATTCCCGCCGCTGCGTGACCGGCGAGTGCTCCGAGGCCGGCGCCGACGGCGGTGGTGCCAGCAAGCAGGCCGCCACCGATTGCAGCAGCCGGGAACAGCGCGACCACGAGTCCAGTGGCGAGGCCGAGTGTCCCGCCCCCGACGCCGCCGACCCGGGTCGGGGTCTCGTGCTTCTTGACGATCTTGACCTTGCCGTTGTCCTTGCGTTCGATGACCGCGGCGTCATAGGCATCGATCAGACCGTCCTGGACGTGGAGGTCGTGCACCGCCTGGTAGTCGGCCCTCGCTGCGTCCACGTTCGGGTACACCCCGACGTATGCGATGAATGTGTCCATTGCCATGCGTTGTTCTCCTTGTTGGGATTCTGCGTTCTGGGTGTCCGGCGGTCCGGTGATGCAGCCCGGCCGTCGCGAGCAGAGTGACATCTGCGGCGATGCGACGGAAGCGATGCATCGGGATCGTGCTCAGGCGAGCAAGTCGGCCTTCTGCGCGTCGAACTCCTGGGCCGAGATGACACCCTGAGACCCTCAGCTGGCGTCGGAGATCCGTTGGATGTCACGGCCGTGCGCCGTGAGCGCCCAGATGATGGCAACGTCCAGCGCAATGACGAGGATCCCCCACACCGGGTACCAAGGAAGCCACAGGAAGTTGACGACGGCGCTCAGCCCAGCGACCACGACGCCGACGGTTCGTGCTGCGGCGTTGCCGGTGAAGATGCCGAAGCCCGAGGCCAGGATGATGACGCCGAGGATCAGGTGGATCCAGCCCCATGTCGTGATGTCGAACTTGAAGATCCATTCGGCGCCAACCACGAAGAACTCGTCGTTGAAGATTGCGACCAGGCCTGCGCACGCTTGGAAGAACCCGACGACCACCAGCACGACGCCAGCGAACGCCGCATAGCCAGCGGCCCATCCACTCGGTTGCTCTGACACGTCACTACCTCCTCGCGCTTCGGAACCTCCGTCGCGCTCAACGATGGATCGTAAGGTTGACCCGGCGAGATGGAATCACCCCCGCCGGGTGATGGAGTTGCGCTGGACTGCGAGGACAGCGCGGATTCATCCTCCCGCTCGCCACGCGCTCGCCCGGACGGCTTCCCGTAGGCTCGGCTGAACGAACCCTCGATGTGCGATCAGAGCAGGCCGAGCTCGATGGCTCGTTCCACGGCGTCGTCGCGGTCTGTGGCGTCGAGCTTCCGGTAGATGTTGCGCAGATGCGTCTTGATGGTGTTGGTCGAGACGTAGAGCTCACGGCCAATACCGGCGTTGGACAGTCTGCTCGGGAGGAAATCGAGGACGGCCAGCTCGCGCTCGGTGAGTGGCTCGATCAGTTGAGCCTGGCCTGACCGTCGCGCCTCGGCGCTCGCTGCCGCGTCGAGCAACGACCTCACGAAGGTCTGGGAGCCGCGTTGTGACGTCGGCGCGAGGAGACGTAGCAGCGGCGAGTGGTCCAGGAACGGCCGGCGGAGTCCCTCCGCCGCAGCCTCGCTCGCCGCGTGGAGGAGCGCTGCTCGTGCCTCATCAGGATGCCCCTCCGCGTCCAACACCGCAGCGGTGCGGATGCGGTGTTCGACGACCTCAGTGAGGTTCCGAGAGTCGGGCACCCATCGATCGAGGTTCCGCCGGGCGGTGTCGACCTCGCGTGTGGCCAGGTCGAGGTCGATCAGCGCTGCTCCCGTCGCCGGTGGCCTCTCGCCTCGCGACATGACCGACTTCGCCTGGAGCAGATCGCCTTCAGCTATGAGCAACTGGGTGCGGAATGAATCCTCTGCATGTGCAAGGAGCGGACGGCCCGGCACATGCGCGGGGTTGCGAAGTGCCGCAAGAGCCGCAACGTGCCCGTCCGTGATGGCAGCAAGGCGCGCTGCGAGCAGCCGCTGCAGGTCGTCGAACGTTGCCCCGCGTCCCCGCTGGATACGAGCGGCGGACTCGCTCAAGCTCCGGGTTGCGAGTCCGATGTCGTGTCGTTCGAGTCCGACGACGCCCAGCGCAGCGAAGGCGCTCGACGCGGCGACGTGGTAGGTGACTCCGGCGGCCGCTGCGGCGCTCAACGCGGAAGTCGCCAGGCGATGCGCTTCGTCGAGGTGGCCGAGCCAGGCTTCGATCAGCGCCTGGGCACCGAGTGTGTTGAGCCGCCAGATGATGTAGCTCACGCCCGGCAGGTCGGCCACTCGTGCGAGCCGCGCCCGGCTCGACAGAACGTCCTCGTCGAAGAACTCTGCCAGCGCGGCCGTGTACTCGGCGATGACCCTGACCGAGTCGCGGCCACCGATGCCGAGGAAGTCGACGATGTCGTCATCGTCGAGCAGAGACAGAGCTCCCAAGCTCCTTGATGCCGCGCTCATGGTCTCGGCGGTCGGCAGGTCATCGAGCACAAGACACGCATAGAGGGCGTCCGCTGTGGCCCGCGCCCCCGGAGTGAGGTCCGTTCGCCGTCGCAGTCGACGGTGGGTTTCGGCTGCGTCGACGAACCTGTTGGCCGCGACCTGCGCAGCAAGCAGATTGATGCCGACGGCGGGCGGAGCATCGGGGAGCCCTCGCTCGATCGCTGAGAGCCACTGCACCAAGGTGGCCGATTCCCCCCGCTCGAAGAGCCCGTGCCCATGTTCGAGCACCAGCTCGAACGCCGACGAGTGGTCGCCGGCGGACATCAGCTGCTCGATGCCGTCCTCGACGAACCCGTTCGCGCCGAGCCACTCAGCCGCCTGCCGGGACAGGCGGTGTCCCAGGTGCGGGTCGTCGGCCCGCAAGCGGTTGCGCAGCAGGTCGGCAAAGAGCTGGTGGTAGCGCAGCCGGTTGCCCGCGGGGTCCAGCCGTGCAACGAAGAGCGACCGTTGCTCCAGGGCTGCGAGCATCTCGCGTGCGTTGCCGTCGCCCGTGACCGCATCGCAGAGGTCAATTGATAGCCAGGGCAGAACCGAGGTGTGGAGCAGGAATCGTCGGGTGGCCGGATCCAGGGTGTCGAGCACCTCCTGAGTGAGATACTCGACGATGAGGCGGTCGGAGCCGGAGAACGACTCGACGAAGTCGGTCGGATCATCGGTGGACTGCAGCGAGATCGCTGCGAGGCGCAGCCCCGCCGCCCAGCCATCCGTCCGCTCGACGAGCGATTCGGCTTGTGCTGCGGACAGGCCGGTGCGGCTCGCGGAACTCAGAAGTTCCGTGGCCTCCTCGCAGTCGAACGCCAAGTCGGACGCTCGCACCTCGATCAACCTGCCCTCCAGCCTCAAGTCGCCCAGCCGGAGCGCCGGATCCCACCGTGCGGCGAGCACCAGGCGCACGTTGTCGGGGAGGCGGCACATGAGATCGCCGAGGTCGGCGATCAGGGCGCTGTTGGTCAGGACGTGAAGGTCGTCGAGCACCACGACGATGTCGTCGGGTTGCGCCCGCAGCTCTGCGAGGAGCCCTTCGATGAACGGTTCCCCCAGCTTGCTGCCGCCGGTCGCTCGGAGCTCGGCGAGCTTGGCCGTGATCGGCTGCGGTGCCCGGGCGAGCGCGATCAGCAGCGCCTGGACGAATGCCGCCGAGTCGTTGTGGCGGCTGGAGAGTGCCACGGTGCACACGCACAGGTCGGGTCGGGATTCCGCCCATTGCCCCAGCAGCACCGACTTGCCGGAACCGGCCGAGGCCACCACGAGGCCGATTCCGCCCCGCTGAACCGCGTCGAGTTGCCGCTCCAAGCGCGGCCGACCGACGAACGATATGGGTGCGCCCGGCACCCGATCTCGCAGATTTCCAGACGCACCTTCCACCGTGACAGGTTGCCATGACCGGTGTCGGACCCAAGAAGTCAGCGGAGCTCAGACCGTCGGTGCCGATTCTCTCCTGCTCGACCGCTCAACCGGAGGACTCGTCGCCGAGCCTCCGGACCTCGAGTAGTTCGACGTGGAAGTCCTGCAACCGGTGCAGTGCCCCGTGCAGCGCCGCCTCGTCCGGGAGCGCTCCCACCAGCCGCGACCGGTCGGGAAGGGACGGCTGGACTTCGAACCCCTCGAACTCGCCGAGCAACATCTCGCCAGCGGGACCCGCGATGACAATCTCGTAGCGAATGGACATGGGTCACAGCATGTTCGACCCACCTCGCGTACCCCTCACCCGCGCCGGGTGATTCCTCGGCGAGATCGCTCGGTCTCGGCAGGGTCCGCTTCGGTCGTATGGGGCAAGCGGCTCCACCTAGGTCGGCCGCTTCCACTCGGCGACCGCTGATGCGAGGTCCCTGTCGTCGGTGTTCACCCTGCGCGGGTGATGCAGCGTCGCCCGGCAACTCCCATACTCGATGGCGCGTCCCAACATTCGTCGAGAGTCCTGAGGAGCCGTTCTGATGACCCGGAACAGCCAGATTCAGCAGGAGCAGGCGGGGGATGCGAGAAGCCGACGATTGGATGCCGTATGACCAATGACCCGCTCGACGAACTGGGACCGGTCGACTTCGTCATCATCGAATTCCCCGCCGGTGAGGCGAACTTCACCGGCGAGGCGGCGGCAGAACTCGCGGCGCTGATCGAGGCGGGCACCATCCGCCTTGTCGACCTGCTCATCCTCACCAAGGACGACGATGGGAACGTCGACGCGGTGGAGCTGGCCGATCTCGACGACCTGGGCCCGTTCGAGGCACTCGAAGCAGAGCTCGCCGAGTTCCTGGCCGAGGATGACGTCGAGCACCTGGCCGCGGCCATGGAACCCGGCTCGGTCGCCGGTGTGATCGTCTACGAGAACCTCTGGGTGGCGCCGTTCGCGTCCGCTGCTCGCCGCGCCGGAGGACAGCTGATCGCCAACGGTCGCATCCCGGCCCAAGCCATCATCGCAGCCATCGAGGCGGACGAAGCACTCGAAGCGCAAGGAGCCTGATATGCCAGTACGACCAGGACGAAGGGGACGAGCAGGAGTCGTCGGCGCTCCCGTTGCCAAGGCTGCCGTCGTCACCAAGGCCGTCACCCCGGGACCCTCACCCGTCGCGAAGGCCGCTGTCGTGGGCGCCGCCGTCACGCCGGGACGCGGTCGCCGGCGGCGTCGGATCTGACAGTTGCCCGGAGGGATATCGCGATGGTGAAGCCAACCCCAAGTGGCGAGGTCTCCGAGGCCCGCCAGACCCAGCTCGGGCTCTACGTCACCTCCGGCGAGGCCCTCGGTCTGCTGAGCTCGGACGAGGGAGCCCGCTTGCTCGACGTCCGCTGCCCGCAGGAGTACGTGTTCGTCGGCCACGCTGAGGTGGCGGTCAACATCCCGCTGGCCACCGTCGCCGACGAGGTCGACCCCGCGACCGGTTCGTTGCGGTGGGTGCCCAACCCTCAGTTCGTCGAGCAGGTCTCCGACTGGGCGGACAAGGGCGACCTCATCCTCGTCACCTGCCGTTCCGGTGGCCGTAGCGCGATGGCGGTCAACGCGCTCGCCGGTGCCGGGTTCACGAACGCCTACAACATCATCGACGGCTTCGAGGGTGACAAGGTCGACGACCCCACGAGTCCTGATCACGGCAAGCGACGCTGCAACGGCTGGAAGAACTCGGGCCTTCCATGGACCTACGCCGTTGACCCCTCTCGCATGCGCTAGCGGCAGCACTAGCGGCCCACCCACGACCCCATCAACGCCAGGAGAACATCCCCGATGACCGAACAGCGAGTATCGACCACCGTTCCACTGGACTGGAACGAAGTGTGGTTCACAAATTGCCCGATGGTGTCGGCGAACAACGTCGACCAGGAATTGGGGTGGTGTCGTGAGGAGTTCAAGAAGATCGGGGTCGAGTACGCCTACTTCCGCCACGCACCCGAGAACAACTGGTACCCGCACTACATCCACAACCTCGACAACCTGATCCGTTTCGGCGGTCTCTACCCGCCGATCCACGTCCACGCGGACCTCCGCCGCACCGTCCTGCTCGGGGCGACGTGGGTGCACGAAGGCGGATGCATGGCCGTGCGTGCACGGGACGGAATCCACCGCATGGAGCACCTGCGCGGGAAGAAGGTCGGCATCTCGAAGAGCCTGAACACCATCAAGAACGACTGGTGGCGGATCCAGGAGCACATGGGCATCGAGAACATGCTCATGCTGAATGACATGACGATGGACGACATCGAGCTGGTCGAGTTCCCCTATGCGGACGACTGGTACGACAAGCCCGAGATGCTCACGCCGCCGATGAACAACCCCTCAGAGCTGTGGATGCGACGCGACCACAAGCACGACCTGGCGTTTCGACCCCTCGAGAACGCCCTGCTCGGCGGAGTTGTTGACGCCATCTACACGCAGAGCAAGCCCTTCCAGCACCTCCAGGAGGCGACTGGCAAGATCACGATGATCGAGGACCTCTCCAGGCTTGCCGACTGGACCATCCAGGTCGCCAACACGCCCGCCGTCATCACCTGCACCCAGGAGATGGCCGACGAGCACCCCGAGCTCGTCCTCGCCTACATGCGGGCGATGGTGAAGGTCGGCAGGTGGGCCAACGAGCACAAGCGCGCAGCGGGCGCGATCCTCAACCGCCAGACGTTCTACCTCGACGCCGAGGACACCTACCAGGGCATCAAGCACGTCGACATGGTCCCGAGCCTCAATGCGCAGAACATCGAGACCGTCAAGATCGGCAAGGACTTCATGGTCAGCCACGGCTACATCAAGAACGACTTCGACGTCGACGAATGGGCCCGACCAGAGTTCCTCGAGCAGGCCTCCAAGCAGGTCCTCGAAGAAGAGTGGGAGCGTCGCAGTTGGAGCAAGCTGCCCGAAGGCGGCGCGCTCGAAGCCGAAGCCGTGCGGCTCGGTTGACCCGCCACCCCGTGGTCCGGCGCGATGTACGCCCGCGCCGGATCACCAGCGGCCGCTGCTCGCCAAGCCCAACGCGAAGGGCCACCGTCTGTTGCGTCATCCTCGATCATGGCCCGCCCGGTGCTTCAGCGGAGGCCGGTCCCGCCGGGTGAGGCCGCGGAAATCTGGCGCCGCGCGCAGGAAAGCGATTCCGCTGGGGGATCGCGGGTGCCCTCAAGGTGCCGGCAGGGGCTCCCCGCGACCGTCGACGTTCGCCGGGAGCCTTGACCGGCCGGTCTCGCTCGGCAGCGCGATTCGGCGGTCCTCAGCTGGTGATGCGCGATGGCGACGCGGGGTTGACCGCGCTCGAGTGAAGCCCACAGAGATGCACCGGGGTGACCGGGACTCTGACCACGCGCTCGACCGGTGTCTCGACCGCACCGATTTCTCCGCTCGGCGTGTCGTTGACTTGCGCTTAGGAGGGTGTGGAACGAGCGAGCGTCAGCACGCAGGGTGCGGCCGTCGGTGGGGGCTGCTCGTGTTGAGCGTGCACCGGTTGGGGGCCGGGTCGGAGGGCTACTACCTGGACCAGGTCGTGGCCGGGGTGGAGGACTACTACGCCGGCGCGGGCGAGGCGCCGGGTGAGTGGCTCGCCTCGTCCGCGCTGCTGGGTCTCGAGGGCCGGGTTGATCCGGATGATCTGCGGGCGGTGCTGCTCGGTGTGGATCCCGGTTCGGGCGACGGGTTGCATCACGGGTCGGGTCGGTCAGTGCCGGGTTGGGATCTGACGTTCCGTGCGCCGAAGTCCGTCAGCGTCCTGTGGGGCCTCGCTGACCCGGAGATCGCGGACGTGGTCGTGGCGGCGCATGAGGCGGCGATGCAGGTCGGGCTCCGCTACGTCGAGGAGTGGGCGGGGTTCACCCGCACCGGCCGAGGCGGCGCAACCCGGGTCCGCGGCGGACGGGCTTGATCGCGGCGGGGTTCCGGCATCGCACCTCGCGTGACGGCGACCCGCACCTGCACACTCATGTGCTGGTGGCGAACTCGGTGCGCACGCCGGACGGGCGGTGGCGGACGTTGGATGGCCGCGGGTTGCTGGTGCACATGAAGACCGCCGGCTACGTCTACGACGCGCAGCTGCGCCACGAGCTGACCGAACGCCTCGGCGTCGAGTGGGGCCCGGTCGTCAACGGGCTCGCCGATATCGAGGGCATCGACGCCGAGGTGCGCGAGCTGTTCTCGAAACGACGCAGCGCGATCGAGGACCGCATGGCCGAATGGGGGCTCACCTCCGCGAGAGCAGCGGAGGTCTCCGCGCTCGACACCCGCCAGGCCAAGACCGGCCGGGTGGAGCACACAGACGAGCTGCGCGACCGGTGGCGCACCGAGGCCGCCGAGATCGGCTGGACCCAACGGGATCTGCTCGGAGCGTGCCCGGCCGTGTTGACCGGTCAACACCACTCGACCGCGGCCGCGTTCACCGGTCAACGCCACTCGACTGCTGGCGCGTTCGACCGGTCAACGCCACCGAGGGGCTGGCGGTCACGGGTGACCAGGCGCTGATCCGTCCGGTCAACACGGGGCTGAGGTGCCGTGGTCAGGGGTGACCAGCCGTCTGACCACCTCGTCGACGCTGCGTTCGAGGAGATGTCGTCACCGGTCGGGTTGACGGCGCACGCGTCGAGCTTCGACCGCCGCCACGTCATCCAGCATCTCGTCGACCACCTCCCACCAGGACCGCCCGCCGAATGGTTCGAAGCGACCGCGGATCGGTATCTCGAACGTGTCGAGGTCGTCGCGCTCGGATCGGATCCGGTGAAGGGCGAGTGCTACTCGACCGTCGATCTGCTCGCGCTCGAACGACGCCTCGCCGACCAGGTCGCTGACCCGCGGTTGGGGGAGCGGTCACCGGAGGTGATGCCCTCGATCGTCTGGTCGGTGTTCGAGGAACGACCGTCACTGTCGGGCGAGCAACGGGACCTGATCGGCGACGTGTGCCGCAGCACCGACGCGGTGAGCGTGGTCGTCGCCGGGCCGGGGACCGGCAAGACGTTCTGTCTCGACGCGATCCGCGACACGTTCCAACGCAGCGGGTACACGACGATCGGCTGCGCCCTGTCCGCCTCCGCGGCGCATGAGCTCGAGCAGGGCTCGGGGATCGAGTCGATGACGATCGCCCGGCTCCGAGGTCAGCTCGATACAGGCGAGCGGAAGCTCCGGGCCCGCAGCGTGCTCGTGGTCGACGAAGCGGGCATGGTCGGCACCCGAGCCCTCGCGCCGCTGCTCGACCACGCAGCGACCGCGGGAGCGAAGGTGATCCTCGTCGGTGACCCGAAGCAGCTACCGGAGATCGAAGCCGGCGGCTTCCTCCGCCACCTCGCCCAACACCACGAGGTGTCACTCGCTCACCGAGAACCGCCGTCAACGCGTCGGCTGGGAACGCGACACGATCAGCGACCTCGCCCACGGCCGAGTCGACGCAGCGCTCGAACGTATGACCGCGAACGACGGTGTCGTGGTCGGACACAACGCCGACCTGGTCCGACAACGCATGACCGACGACTGGTTCCGTCCACCGCAGCAGCGGGGCGTCTGCGGTGATGATGGCGAGCCGTAACAGCGACGTCGATGACCTCAACCGGCGAGCCCATCAGCTCATGGCCGACCACGGCCACCTCCACGGCGAGGCGCTCCACCTCGATGGCCGGCCGTTCCAGATCGGCGACCGCGTGGTGTGCCTGCGCAACGACCGGCGACTCGGCGTGCGCAACGGCACCGTCGGCGACATCACCCACATCGACCACCAGCACCGCACCCTCACCATCGACACCCCCGACGGGACACGGCGGCGTACCGGGCGAGTACCTCGACGATCGGGCATGTCCGTCATGGCTACGCCGTCACCATCCACAAAGCCCAAGGCATCACGTGTGACCACGCGCTGCTGCTCGGCAGCGACGAGCTCTACCGAGAGTCCGGCTACGTCGGACTCTCCCGCGGCCGCGAATCGAACCGGATCTACGCCGTCTCCACAGCACCCGACCCCGAAGCCCACATCCCCAAGCACCTCCGCACCGAACGTGAACCGCTCGACGTGCTCACCCACGCACTCGAACAAACACGAGCCCAGAAGCTCGGCATCGACCACGACGCCGAGCCCGATCTCGGGGCAGGTCTGTAAGGCGGTGCCGACCGCCCTCGGATCGTCAGCCGGGCCGTGGACGGTCGCCGTGCCACACGCGGTCGCCGATGACATCGGCGGATCGGGCATCTGACTCCTGGACCCAGTGGGCGTAGATGTTCGTCGTCGTCGACGGGTTGCGGTGGCCGACGCGGCCGGAGACGCTGCGCAGTGGTACGCCGGCGTCGAGCAGCTGGGTGACCTGGAGGTGGCGCAGCCCGTGAAGGTGGATCCAGCTCGGCAGGTCCATCCGGTCGCGCAATCGGCTGAACGCCCTCGTCGCGCTCGACGGGTGCAGCGGCTGGAGGCCGCCCGGTTCAGGTGCGAGCACGTACGCGTCGTCGCTCAGCTCGATGTCGCACAGTGCGCACGCTTTGGCGTGACGTTCCAGGTGGTCGAGCAACCAGTCGAGCGCGAACGACGACAGCGTGACCGTTCGGTGCTGGTGGGTCTTGGTGTCTTTCTCGTAGACGACGTTCGTCTCACCGATCGCCGCCTCGATCCGAACCGTGCCTGCGTCTCCGTCGACGTGCCGCCAACGGAGCGCGCACAGCTCGCCGCGGCGCGCTCCTGTGTCGGCAGCGAGCACCATCAGTGTCGCGAGCGTCGGGTTCACCTTCGACGCTTCGTCGATCATCGCCCGTGCCATGTTGATCGGCACCGGCTTCGGGTTCGAGGTGTGCTGTCGGGGCGGACGCGCGTCTCGACCGACGTTGACCGCGACCCAGCCCCAGCGCTTCGCCTGGTCGAGCACCCGGCACAACAGGATGTGACAGCCCCGCACGGTCGAGCGCGAGTAGCCCGGCCTCGACCAGCGCGCCGTAGAAGCGGTCGAGGTGCTCGGCGGTCAGGTGCGACAGCCGACGGGACCCGAGCGCCGGGAGCACGTGGCACTCGGCCGAGGTGCGGTAGCACGCGCAGCGTCGTCGGCTCGAGCCCCTCGAGCTCGGCCTGGCGCAGTCCTGCCTCGACGGCGTGCGCGACCGTGCGCTGTCCGACCGACACCTGGCCACGTGCGGACTTCGTGATCAGCTCGGCCAACGCGATGTCGGCCTCGCGGGAGGTGCCGTGGAAGGTCACCGACTTCTGTTGACGCTTGCGCGTCAACGGGTCCTCACCTGCGTCGACGCGCAGCTCCCAGGTCCCCGGAACTCGTCCCTTGCGCTTGTTGCCCTTCATCCCGTCTCCGTTCTCGCACCGATTCGTGAGACGTCGGTGAGATTCCGTGAGACAGGGTGATGGTGAGGTCTCGACCGGTGTCTAGACCGGAGCCTGACCATCGCCGGAAACCCTTGTGGCTACTGGGTTCCCGAGTGGGTCTGAACAGAGCCCGAGAGGAGAATCGAACTCCTGACCTGCTGTTTACAAGACAGCTGCTCTGCCAACTGAGCTACTCGGGCGGGAGTGGCGGAGTTCGTGGAAGACAACTGCCGCTGGTCCGTGGTGGCTGATGGTATCGGGGCTGGGTCCCGCTGATCGACAGCCGTTCCGGGCGGGGTCTGTGGGCAAGCGTGGTGGCCGCCTGCCCACGTATGGTGGCCGACGTGAGCAGGCCAGCCGGGGATGCGATGGGCGCCCGGCCCTGGGGTGACCGAGGCAGCGACGGGTCCGCCCCGCGACCCTGCCCTGACGCTGGTGGCCACGGGCCTCGGACTGTTCATGGTGTTCCTGGACGCGACGATCGTGAACGTCGCGCTCCCGGCCATCCAGTCCGACTTCGACGTGGGCGAGAGCGGCGTGCAGTGGGTGGTGGCGGCCTACAGCCTCACCATGGGCATGTTCATGATGACCTCGGCGTCGTTGTCGGACTCCCATGGGCGTCGCAGAGCGTTCGTGGTCGGGATCGCGTTGTTCTCCGTCGCGTCCCTCGCCTGCGGGCTCGCACCGTCGATCGCCGTGCTCAACATCTCCCGGGCCGTCCAGGGGGTCGGTGCCGCGGTGGTGAACGTGGCCTCACTCGCACTGGTCGGCGCCGCGTTTCCCGAACCCGCAGCGAAGGCCAAGGCGGTCGGGCTGTGGACCGGCATCGCCGGCATCGGCGTGGCGATCGGGCCGACAGCCGGTGGCTTCCTCACCGAGCAGTTCAGCTGGCGAGCGGTGTTCCTCGTCAACCCGGCGGTCGGCCTTGTCACGATCGTGCTGACCCTGGCGGTTGTGCGGGAGTCCGCGTCGCCCACGAAGCACAGCTTCGACATCATCGGCCAACTCCTGTTCATCGTCGGGATCGGTGCGGTCACGTTCGCCCTGGTCGAGGTTCCCGTGTTCGGCTTCGGGTCGCCGATCATCATCGGGTCCCTCGTGCTGTCGATCCTCGTGCTTGTTGCGTTCGTACGGTTGGAGCTCCGATCCGACGATCCGATGATGGACGTGCGGGTCTTCGCCGACAAGGCCTACACCGCGGCCATCTTGACCATGCTGTCGGCGCTCTTCTGTGCCTACGGGACCCTGCTGGTGATCACCCAGTACTTCCAGAACGTGCGCGACTACTCCCCCGAGCAAGCGGGTCTGTTGATGTTGTCGTTCTCGTTGCCGGCAATGGCCTTCGCTCCGATCGCCGGGCGACTCGCGGCCCGCTTCGGTGGCCGCAGGCCGGCGTTGGTCGGCCTGGCGTTGGTCACCCTCGGCTCGTTGACGTTGGCCGGGAGCGCCGGAAGGAACCTGGTGCTCACCTGCGTCGGGCTCTTCCTGTTGGGCTGCGGTGCGGGCCTGTCGGTTGCCCCGCGACTGCCATGGCGATGGCGACGATCAGTCCGGAACGTTCCGGCATGGCCTCGGGCATCCTCAGCACACAACGGGCCATCGGCTCCACGGCGGGCTTCGCGGTGATGGGCAGCCTGCTCGCCCTGGTGGTGGGACTGCAGCTCCCCAGCAAGCTCGAGCCGGTGATCCCGGACAGCACCGAACGAGACGAGGTGGTCGCAGGACGTCGTCGACGCGGCCAATCCGTCGGCGGTCCCCGCCACCATCGGACCGAAGACGGACCCGGTCGACCGCGACGACGTCGTCGAGATCACCGACGACGTGTTCGTGAACGGCATCCTGGTCGCGGAGCTCGCAGGGACCGCGGTCGCGTTCGGGGCGTTCCTGTTCGGATGGTTCGCCTTCCCCCGCACGCGGGACGAGGAGGGCTCGCCGCAGCCCGGGACGCCGCTCCAGTCATGATCCGCCGGTCGACCCATCCTCGCCCAGTGACCAGCCACCGCCACCGTGGCTCAGCTGTCCGGCGAGGTCGAGCCGGACGACTCCTTCGCCTGGATGGCGGGCTGACCCGGTGACATGAAGGTCGGCATCCGGATCGACGCTCCGGGCT